>NZ_RWIJ01000039.1 GCF_019805165.1 Azospirillum sp. 412522 | reverse complement strand
CGGCGGCCCTGGCGGCACCGCGCACGGCGGGGGCGACGCGCTTGCTGCGCGTCTGCGCCAGCGCATCGGCCAGCCGGTCCTTCCAGGTCCGCAGCAGGGTCTGCATGTCGCCTGCCGCCAGCAGCGCATCGCGCGGCCGCCCTTCGCGCACCGCCGCTTCGGCGCGGGCCGCCGTGCGGTCCAGTTCGGCGACGAAGGCTTCGAGCACCTCCACCGCATCGACGCGCAGGAACAGGGTGGGGGAGGCCGGTTCGGCGGCGTGTGCGGGGGCCTGCGCGGGGCCCTGGGCCCTGGTCGGGACGGGCTTCGGCGGGGCCGGCTTGCGCAGGGTCTGCTTGAGCGCCATGGATGTGGCTCCGGAGGTTGGATGTCTGGTTCCACGGCGGGCGGGAGGAAAGCTGGCGGAGTTTTCGGGTGGATGAGGATTGGTTGCCCAGCCGCTCACCGCCGCGTCGCCATCGCCCGCCCGTAGGCGCTGACCGCGGCATTGGCGGTCCGCCCGCGGTGGATCCGCGCGCCCAGCGCGCGTTTCTCCAGCTCCAGCCCGTCGATCAGCGCGATCAGGTCGTCGGCCAGCGCCAGCCGTTCCGCCCGCGTGGCGGGCCTCGCCAGCAGCGCCCGCGCCCGCGCCGCCAGCCGGCGGTGTTCCAGCAGCAGGCCTTCGGCGCGGGCGAAGCGTTCGTCCGGTGCGGCGCCCATGGCGTCACCGCTTCATCGAGATCAGCGTGTCCAGCATGTCCTGCGCCGTCGTCATCACCTTCGATGCGGCGGAATAGGCCTGCTGGGCGACGATCATCCGGCTGAACTCGTCGGTCAGCTCCACGGTGGAGCTTTCAAGCGAGCTGGCCTCGATCTCGCCGGCCTTGCCGTCGCCGGCGGTGCGCAGCTGGTAATTGCCGGACTCGTAGGTCTGGGTGAAGGTGGTTCCGCTTTCGCTCTCCAGCCCGTCGGCGTTGGCGAAGGTCGCGATCGGGATCTGGTAGATCGCCCGCGTCTCGCCATTGTCGAAGGTGGCGCGCACCACGCCGCTGCCGTCGATGGTGGTGCCGGTCAGCGTGCCGGGCTCGTAGCCGTTGCCGGTGGCGGTCCAGTCGCCGATGGCGGCGGTGCTCTCGCCCGATGCGTATTGCGTCAGCCCGGTCGTGCTGTCGGCGCTGCCGAGCGACATCGTCACCGTGCTGTCGCTGGCGCCGGTGGTCCAGCCGCCGACCGAAAAGCCGATGGCCGACGGATCGACGCTGGTGGTGGCGCCGCTGCTGTCGGTCCGGGTCGCGCTTGCCAGCGAGCCGTCGCTGTTGAAGGCGATGGAGATCGGGAAGCCGGAGATCGTGCCGGTCGTGGTCGTGCCGTCGGCCGAGCTGGCCGGGTCCGACGCGCTGAGCGACCATGTGTTGTCGGCGGTCTTGCTCCAGGTCATCGTCACCGAATGGCTGTTGCCGAGCGCGTCGAACAGTTCGACGTCGGTGGTGAAGCTGTCGCCGGTCGCGGCGTCGGACGGCAGGTTGGCCTCGATGTCCAGGGTCGAGGTCGCCTTCGGCGTGCCCTTGATGCTGGTGAGGTTGATCGCCTCCAGGCTGTCGGTGGAGGTCTTGTTGCCGGCCTTGACGGTGCCGTCGTCGCCGACCGCCCAGCCATAGAGGTAATAGCCCTCCGAATTCACCAGATTGCCGTTGGAATCGGTGGAGAAGGAGCCGTTGCGGGTGAAGTAGGTGCCGCCGCTCGCCGTTTTGTCCGACACCACGAAGAAGCCGTCGCCGTTGACCGCCATGTTGGTGGTGGTGGCCGAGGACTGGATTTCGCCCTGGCGGCTGACGCTGCGGGTGTTGGACGCGATGACGCCGCCGACCTGCTCGTCCACCGTGGTGGTCTTGTTGATGTAGGAGGTGAACTCCGTCACCGTGCCCTTGAAGCCGGTGGTGCTGGAATTGGCGATGTTGCTGGAGATGCTGGCGAGCGCCTTGCTCTGGGCGGTCAGCCCGGACGTGGCGCTGTACATTGCGCTGGTGAGGCTCATGGCGGCACCTGTCTTTCGAATGGCCGGTTTTCGACATTGCCGGGGGAGGGGGATCAGGAGACCGTCAGCACCTTGTCGGCCGACAGGCTGACGCCGCCGACGTTCAGCACCGCCGTGCCGGACGAGCTGTCGACCGACGTCACGGTGCCCTTGAAGCGGGTGGCCGTGTCGATGGCGTTGCCGCTGGCGTCGAGCGCGGCCACCGACAGGGTGTAGGTGCCGCTGCCGTAGCTCTTGCCGTTGGTGCCGACGCCGTCCCAGGTCACCTCGTGCGTGCCGGCGGCGGTGGAGGAGCTGACGTCGCTGTAGACCGTGTTGCCGTCGGAATCGGTGATGGTCAGCCTCACCGAGGCGGCGGCGGAGTCGAGGTCGTATTCCCAGCCGGCCTCGCCGTCCTGCAAGGGAGTGGTCGAGCCTTCGGCCTCCACCGTCCTGCCATAGTAGTTGACGGCGCCGCCGGTGGTGCCGAGGGACGATGCGACCGAACTGGCGAGGTCCGTCACCGAGCTGTTCAGCTCGTCGAGCTTGTCGTTGGCCGACATCTGCTGTTCCAGCGAGGAGAGCTGGACGATCTGGGTGGTGAAGGTGGTGGTGTCGACCGGGCTGGTCGGATCCTGGACCTCCAGCTGCTTCATCAGCAGGGTCAGGAATGTCTGGTAGCTGTCGGTCGCGGTTGTGGACGACGAACTGCCCGAGGTGGACTTCGTCGAGGTCGTTGACGTCGTTGAGCTGACAGAATCGACCAGCATCGCCTTCTCCACCCAATCGCGGCCCGTTCGCGGAATCCGGGGGGATTGCGCGGCGGTTCGGGCCGGAGGCTCTTCGGGAGGGGCGGCTGGCTCGGCGCCGCCCCGTTCGTTCTGTGGCTATCCACGGAACGGCCGGCGAAAGCTGGCGCGGATTCTTCCGCATAAAACGTGGCGGGCTTGAAAAATTCCCCGGCGACGACGGCGCTGCGGCGGTCAGGTCGGCCGCATCCATGGCACGGAGGCTGCCGACGGGCAGGCCGCTTCATGCACGGATGTCTTGCGGAGTGGACAATTTGTCCATCGCGCATTCCGGGCGCGGCGGCGACATGGACATTCTGTCCAGGCGGCTTCGATCGACCCGTTGATCCGTATGGCCAACCGATCCTGGCACCGCATTTGCTGAAAGGCCCCCCGGCGCGGGACCGCCCCGACGGTCCCGACACCCACGCATAAGAACGAAGCCGGAGGAAGCATGTCCGTTCCCGCATATCCGCACCCGCATTTCCTAAGCCGTGAGCGCACGGTGGCCGGCGTCGGCTTCAACCGGTGGCTGGTGCCGCCGGCGGCGCTGGCGATCCATCTCTGCATCGGCATGGCCTATGGCTTCTCGGTGTTCTGGCTGCCGCTGTCGCGCGCCGTCGGCATCACCGAGCCGGTCGCCTGCCCGGCCGGCATGGGGTTCGTCCAGTCCCTGTTCGCCACCGGCTGCGACTGGCAGATCAGCATGCTCGGCTGGATGTACACGCTGTTCTTCGTGCTGCTGGGCTCGTCGGCCGCCATCTGGGGCGGCTGGCTGGAGCATGCCGGCCCGCGCAAGGCCGGGCTGGTGTCCGCCGCCTGCTGGTGCGGCGGGCTGGTGGTCTCGGCCGCCGGCGTCTACCTCCACCAGATCTGGATGCTGTGGCTGGGCTCGGGCGTGATCGGCGGCATCGGGCTCGGGCTCGGCTACATCTCGCCGGTGTCGACCCTGATCAAGTGGTTCCCCGACCGCCGGGGCATGGCGACCGGCATGGCGATCATGGGCTTCGGCGGCGGCGCCATGATCGGCGCGCCGCTGGCCGACCTGCTGATGAAGCGGTTCGCCTCGCCGACCTCGGTCGGCGTCTGGGAGACCTTCCTGGCGATGGCCGCCATCTATTTCGTCTTCATGGTGGCCGGCGCGCTGAGCTACCGCGTCCCGCGCGAGGGCTGGAAGCCGGCGGGCTGGACCGCGCCGGCGGCCGCGGCCAACAGCATGGTCACCCACCGCCACGTCCACCTCGACGTCGCCTGGAGGACGCCGCAGTTCTGGCTGATCTGGGGCGCCCTGTGCCTGAACGTGTCGGCCGGCATCGGCGTCATCGGCATGGCCTCCCCCATGCTGCAGGAGATGTTCGGCGGCCAGCTGATCGGCGTCGCCGCCGGCTTTTCCGAGCTGACCGCCGCGCAGAAGGGCCAGATCGCCGCCATCGCCGCCGGCTTCACCGGACTGCTCAGCCTGTGCAACATCGGCGGCCGCTTCGTCTGGGCGTCCTTCTCCGACCGCATCGGCCGGAAGATGACCTATGCGGTCTTCTTCGTCCTCGGCTTCGCCCTCTATGCCGCGGCCCCCTGGGCGGCGCATTCCGGCAGCGTGGCGCTGTTCGTGCTGTTCTTCTGCATCATCCTGTCGATGTACGGCGGCGGCTTCTCCACCGTCCCCGCCTATCTGGCGGACATGTTCGGCACCCACATGGTCGGCGCCATCCATGGCCGGCTGCTGACCGCCTGGGCGACCGCCGGCGTGCTCGGGCCGGTGCTGGTCAACTACCTGCGTGAATACCAGATCGCCGCCGGCATTCCCCGCTCCGCCGCCTACGACCAGACCATGTACATCCTGGCCGGCCTTCTGGTCGCCGGCTTCCTGTGCAACCTGCTGGTCCGCCCGGTCGCCGAGCGCCACTACATGTCCGACGAGGAGGTCGCCCGCAAGCAGGGCACCAGCGCCGCCGCCGTCGCCCGCCGCGAAAGCGAGGTCCATGCCGACTTCGAGGACTTCGTCGAAGAAGGCAAGGAGGCCGCCGTGCCGTCGGCGCGGCCGGCCGGAAAGGTCGCTTCGCTGCGGACGACCCCGCCCGCCCTGGTGGCCTTCGCCTGGGCCGCGGTCGGCATCCCGCTGGCCTGGGGGGTGTGGATCACCCTGCAGAAGGCGGTGGCGCTGTTCCACTGACGGCTGCATGCCCACGGACCGGCCCGGCGACGCGACTGTTGCCGCGCGGTGGCGATCAACTCATGATCGTCGGCGCGCGGCAGCGGATATCGGGCCAGGACCGGATCGCCGCAGCTCCCGGCCGGAACGAAAGACAGCCCCAGCATGACCAACGCCCCGTCCCGCTCCACCCCGGATCCTGCGTCCGCGCCGTCCGAGACGGTCGCGGCGGACGGCGGCCCCGGACGGGAGCCCGAACGGGAACCGGGCCACTCCTTCGGCCCGCAATCCTTCGGCCCCTGGATGGCGGAGGCGACCGTGCTGGTCGTCGACGACGAACCGGGAATGCGCAATTTCCTGGTCCGCGCGCTGGCGCCGCGCTGCAAGCGGGTGGCCGAGGCGGAGGACACCGCGGCGGCGTCCCGGATGCTGGACGGCAGCCATTTCGACCTGATCGTCCTCGACAACATCATGGCCGGCCGCTCCGGCATCGAATGGCTCCAGCATCTCCGCAACACCGGCTTCTTCGGCGAGGTCATCCTGATCACCGCCTTCGCCGATCTGGAGACCGCCATCCGGGCATTGCGGGCCGGCGCCTCCGATTTCGTGCTGAAGCCCTTCCGGTCCAACCAGATCCTCAACGCCGTCGGCCGCGCGCTCGACCGCGCCCGGCTCCAGCGCGAGAACTTCATCCTCAAGCGCCAGCTCACCGGGCATGCCAGCCTGCGGCAGGAGCCGGGGACGCTGGTCGGGAATTCCGCCGGCATCCGCCAGGCGCGGGCGATCATCGACCGGGTGGCGCCCCTGCCGACGACGGTGCTGATCACCGGGGAATCCGGCACCGGCAAGGAGGTGACGGCGCGGGCGCTCCACACCCGCTCGCCGCGGGCCGACAAGCCCTTCGTCCCGGTGAACTGCGCCGCGATCCCGCCGGAGATCATCGAAAGCGAGCTGTTCGGCCACCTGAAGGGCGCCTTCACCGGCGCCGCCTCATCGCGGGAGGGGCTGTTCTTCTATGCCCAGGGCGGCACCCTGTTCCTCGACGAGGTCGGCGAGCTGCCGCCCGCCATGCAGTCGAAGCTGCTGCGGGTCATCGAGGACAAGCGGGTGCGCCCGGTGGGATCGGAACGCGAGGCGGCGGTTGACGTCCGGCTGATCGCCGCCACCAACGCCGACCTCGCCGCCGCCGTCGCGGCCGGCCGCTTCCGTCAGGACCTCTATTACCGGCTGAACGTGATGAGCATCCACCTGTCGCCGCTGCGCGAGCGGGCGGAGGATGTCGAACCGCTGGCCCGGATGTTCATGGCCGACATCTCGGCCCAGCTCGGCGTCGCGCCGCTCGATCTCTCCCCGGGCGTGCTGGCCGACCTCCAGGCCTACGACTGGCCCGGCAACGCCCGTGAGCTGCGCAACGTCATCGAGCGCTCGCTGATCCTCGGCACCTTCCCCAGCGACGTGGTGACCGGCCGGGCCGACCCGCCGACGGCGCCGGATTCGCTCGAAGCGGTGGAGAAGAGCCACATCCTGGCCGTGCTCGAGGCCGCCGGCGGCAACCGGGCGGAAGCGGCGCGCCGCCTCGGCGTGTCGCGCAAGACGCTGGACCGCAAATGCGCGGCCTGGAACGTCTGACCGGCATGCCCGACGCCGTGCCCGCATCCCTGGCCGCGAAGGGGCCGTCGGTCCGCTTCCGCCTGCTCGCCATCGCGCTGCTGCCGACGGCCATCGTGCTGCCGGCGCTGCTGGTTTTCGTCGCCATCTGGTGGTCGACCCAGTTCGACCGCCTGCTGACGATCAAGGTCAACGGCGACCTGACCATCGCCCGCCAGTATCTCGACCGGCTGATGGAGAGCAGCGGGGAGTCGCTGCACGCGCTGGGCGACAGCGCCGGCTTCGAACGGATGCTCGCCGGCGGAAACGACGGCGAGATCGCGGCCTTCCTGGAATCGCGGCGCAACGGCCTCTCGCTCGATTTCCTCCGGCTGGTGACGCCGCAGAAGCCGGGTGCGGCAGATGCCGAATGGCCGGTGATCCGCTCCGCCCTGGCCGGCCGCGCCGCCACCGCCATCGACGTGCTGAGCGGGGAGCAGCTCGCGCGGCTGGCCCCCGACGCGGCGGAGCGCGCCCGCATCGAGCTGGTGCCGACCCCGGCGGCGGTGCCGACCGACCGGACCGTCGAGACCCGCGGCATGATCATCCAGTCGGCCACCCCGGTCCGGCTGCCGGACGGCCGCACCGGCGCGCTGGTCGGCGGCCGGCTGCTGAACCAGAACCTCGACTTCATCGATACCATCAACGATCTGGTCTACAAGCCGGCCACCCTGCCCGACGGCAGCCAGGGCACCGCGACGCTGTTCCTGGAGGATGTCCGGATCAGCACCAACGTGCGCCTGTTCGCCGGAAAGCGGGCGCTGGGCACGCGGGTGTCGGCGGCGGTCCGCCGCGCGGTGCTGGATGACGGCCAGGTCTGGCGCGACAGCGCCTTCGTCGTCAACGACTGGTACATTTCCGCCTACGAGCCGATCGTCGACAGCCACGACCGGCGGGTCGGCATGCTCTATGTCGGCTTCCTCCAGGCCCCCTTCCAGGCGATCAAGTACGCGGCGCTGGTCGCCGTGCTGGCGGCCTTCGCCGTCGCGGCGCTGGTGACGGTTCCGATCTTCCTGCGCTGGGTCCGCGGCATCTTCCGGCCGCTGGAGCAGATGGACCGCACCATCGCCGCGGTGGAGGGCGGCGACCTCGGCGCCCGCACCGGGCCGGTGGAGCGCTCCGACGAGATCGGCCGGGTCGCCCGCCATCTCGACGTCCTGCTGGACCGGCTGGAGGAGCGCGACCGCGAACTGCGCCTGTGGGCGGAGGAGCTGGACCGCCGGGTGAGCGAGCGGACGCGGGAGCTGGAAGCGACGAACATCCGGCTGAAGCAGGCCCAGCAGCGCCTGGTGATGTCGGAGAAGCTGGCGGCCATCGGCGAGATCACCGCCGGGATCGCCCACGAGATCAACAATCCCATCGCCGTCATCCAGGGCAACCTGGACATCGCCCGCGAGACGATCGGCCCGGCGGCCGAGGCCGTCGCCACCGAGTTCCGGCTGATCGACCAGCAGGTCCACCGCATCATGCTGCTGGTGAACAAGCTGCTGCAGTTCGCCAAGCCCGCCGAGTTCGCCGAAACCGCGGAGCCGGCCGTGCCGGCGGAGGTCATCGCCGACAGCCTGCTGCTGGTCCGGCATCTGGTCAACCGCGCCTCCGTCGCCGTCGTCCGCGGCGACCATGCCACCGGCCGGGTGCGGATGAACCGCACCGACCTGCAGCAGGTGCTGATCAACCTGTTCGTCAACGCCATCCACGCCATGCCCGACGGCGGCACCCTGTCCGTCCGCAGCGCCGACCGCGAGATCGACGGCACCCCGGCGGTGACCATCGAGGTGGAGGACACCGGCGTCGGCATTCCGCCCGAACACAAGGACCGCGTCTTCGACGCCTTCTTCACCACCAAGCCGCAGCACGGCACCGGGCTCGGCCTGTCGATCAGCTACACCCTCGTCGACCGGGCGGGCGGCACGCTGACGATCGACAGCACCGCCGGGGCCGGCGCCCGCTTCACCATCCTGCTGCCGGCCCTGCTGCCGGCCTGAAAGGCGGGCGTTCTGCGTCCTTTCGCCACCGGCATGTCTCAGCCCCGCCGCTGCTCCAGCGCCTTGACGGCGAGGCACAGGATCTCGAACAGCATCTGCGCGCCGGCCAGGGCGGTGGTGGTGTTGGCGTCATACTGGGGCGCCACCTCCACCACGTCGCCGCCGATGACGTCGAGACCGGCCAGCCCGCGCAGGAGCTCGACCGCCTCCCGCGTGGTCAGCCCGCCGACCTCCGGCGTGCCGGTGCCCGGAGCGAAGACCGGGTCGAGGCAGTCCACGTCGAACGAGACATAGACCGGCCCGTCGCCGGCCACCCGGCGGGCCTGCTCGATCACCGCGGGAATGCCGCGCCGCGCCACCTCCTCGGCATGGATCACCGTCATGCCGGAGTCGTAGGAGAACTCCCACAGATACTCGGAGCTGCCGCGGATGCCGATCTGCACCGTGCGCTCCGGGTCGAGCACGCCGTCGAGCACCGCCTGGCGGAACGGGCCGCCATGGTGGAACTTCGATCCCTCATAGGGGCCGCTGGTGTCGCAATGGGCGTCGAAATGGATCATGCCGACCGGCCGCTCGCGGCCCAGCGCCTTGAGGATCGACTGGCTGATCGAATGGTCGCCGCCGACCGACAGCGGGATCACCCCGGCATCCAGCACCTTGCCGTAGAAGCTCTCGATGTCGTGGTGGCAGGCCTCCAGGTCGAAGCGGCTGGACAGCGGCACGTCGCCGACGTCGGCCAGCCGGCAGGCCGCCGACGGCACCATCCGCAGCACATGCTCGTAGGGGCCGATCCGCTCGATGGTCCGCAGCGCCCGCGGGCCGAAGCGGGCGCCGGACCGGTTGGTCACGCCCAGATCCATCGGCACGCCGATCAGCGCCACCTCCAGCCCGCCGAAATCCGGCAGGATGGCGGCCTCGGGATTGTACGGCGCGTTCAGCAGGGTGGGGATGCCGGAGAAGGGCTGCTTGCGCCGCCCGCCGGAGAATTGCAGGGCGGCGACCTGCCTGAATTCCGGCGAATGGATGTCGGCGCCGCCGCTGCCGCTGTATTTCTCGCGCAGACGGTTGAGCTTGTCCGGATCGATCATTTGAAAATTCTCCTGTCGGAAGGTCGGTCGTGCCGGACCGGCCGGGTGGGCCGTCAGTCGGGCCGGACCCAGGCGCCGAGCAGGCGCGGCAGGTCGCCGAAACGGGCGATCAGCCCGAAGACGGCCGCGGTCAGCAGCACGAACAGCACGGTCACGGAGGCCATGGTCGGCGTGTAGCCGTAGCGCAGGGCGTTGAAGATCTTGATCGGCAGCGTTTCCAGCGTGAAGCCGGCGACCATGTAGGCGACGATGTACTCGTTGAGCGACAGCACGAAGGCGAAGGCGAAGCCCGAGATCATGTAGGGCCGCACCAGCGGCATCACCACCGTCCGCAGAACGGCGCGGTCGTCGGCCCCCATGGTCGAGGCGGCCTCGACATAGCTGCGGTCCACCGCGCCGAAGCCGAGCGACAGGGTGACCAGCGGCAGCGTGACGAAGAAGACGGCGTGGCTGACCACCACCGTCCACGGTTCGCCATACTGGTCGAAGGTGGCCCAGAAGCTGAGGAACCCCAGCGCGGTGATCACCGGCGGCAGGATGAAGGGCGTCATGCCCAGCACCTCGAACGCCCGCGCCCAGGGGGCCCGCCAGCGCCAGATGAACCAGGCCAGCGGAAAGGCGATGGCGACCGCCAGGGCCGCCGAGAGGACGGCCACCACCAGGCTGGTGACCAGCGCGCCGCGCCAGCCGGGATCGGTGAAGATCTCGGCATACCAGGACAGCGACAGGCCCTTGGGCGGGAAGTCGAGCGAGCGCCTGGCGTTCAGCGACACCCCCGCCACCACCAGGATCGGCGCCGCCAGGACGAGGCCGACCAGCCCGGCCAGCAGGCTGTGGAACCAGCGCGGCATCACGCCTCCTCCTTGCGCCCGGCGAGCAGGGCGAGCCCGACCAGCGCCAGACTGACCAGCACCAGGAAGACCGCCATCGCCGCGGCGAACGGCATGTTGGATTGATAGATCGCCTGATCGGTGATCAGCACCGACAGGGTCCAGTGCTGCGGCCGGCCGAGAAGCTGCGGCAGCAGGTAGGAGCCGAGCGCGAAGACGAAGGCCATGATCAGGGTCGCCACGATGGTGTTGCGCTGGGACGGCACCACCACGGTGAAGAAGGCCTTCGCCGGCGAGGCGCCCAGCGTCCGCGACGCCTCCACCAGGGCCGGGTCGAGCCGGGCGAGCGCGGGGTAGAGCACCAGCACGGTGTAGGGGAAGGCCTGATAGACCATGCCCGCCAGCAGCGCGCCGAAGCTCGGCGACAGCGACTGCGGCTCCGCCATCAGCCCCACCGCCACCAGCAGGTTGGTGATGCCGGCGGTGCGCGACAGCAGGGTCGACCAGGCGAAGCCGATGATCACCTCCGACAGGGACAGGATCGACAGCAGGAAGACCAGCCAGCGCACCTGGGCCGCCCGCGGCAGCCGGGCCAGCCGGTAGGTGAAGGGAAAGCCGATGCCGACCGCCACCACGGCGACCAGCGCCGCCAGCTCCAGCGAGAAGGACAGGACCCCGCCGAAGAAGGCGGTGAGGAAGCGTTCGTAATTGGCGAAGACGAAGTCGGGCTCGTAGAAGCCGCCCGGAATCCGGCGGGCGACGCTGACCGCGATCATCAGCCCGAAGGGGATGACGAAGAAGACGATCAGCATCAGCGCCGGGAACAGGATCGGCGCATGTTCGCCCAGGCTGCGCGGGGCGCGGCGGATCATGACGGCCGCCCCCCGCCAACTCCGCTTTCCGGCGGCAGGACGACGCAGGCTCCGGCCGGAATCTCGACGGTGACGGCGCCGCCCGGCTCGACCGGCGGGCGGTCCTGCGGACGGGTCAGCGCCACGATCTCCCGCCCGGCCACCTCGATGCGGAACTCGACGCTGGCGCCGAGGTCGCGGACGAAGGACAGGGTGCCGGACAGCCGGTTCGCCCCGCCGGGCGCGGTCGCCGGATGCAGCAGAACCTCCTCCGGCCGGACCGACAGCAGGGCGCGGCCCTGCCGCGGCAATCCTTCAAGGGCCAGCTCGCCGCCGGGGACGGAGATCCGGCCGGGGGCCGTCACCTCGCCCTCCAGCAGGTTGGTCATGCCGATGAAGTCGGCGACGAAGGCGTCGGCGGGGCGGCGGTAGACCTCCATCGGCGGGGCCGCCTGCCGGATCTTGCCCTCCGACATCACCACCACCAGGTCGGCCATCGTCATCGCCTCCCGCTGGTCGTGGGTGACGACGATGGTGGTGATGCCCAGCCGCCGCTGCAGCTGCTTCAGCTCGATCTGCATCGCCTCGCGCAGCTTGGCGTCGAGCGCCGACAGCGGCTCGTCCAGCAGGAACAGCTTCGGCTCCAGCGCCAGGGCGCGGGCGATGGCGACGCGCTGGCGCTGGCCGCCCGACAGGCGCGACACCGGCCGGTCGGCCATGCCGGGCAGGCGCACCAGCTCCAGCAGGCTCTCCGCCCTGCCGCGGCGCTCGGCGGCGGGAACGCCGCGGATGCGCAGGGGATAGGCGACGTTCTCCCCCGCCGTCAGGTGGGGGAACAGGGCCAGCGACTGGAACACCATGCCGAAATCCCGCTTGTGGGCGGGGGCGGCGGTGATGTCGCGGTCGTCGATCAGCAGCCGGCCGCCGGAGGGTTCCTCCAGACCGGCGATCATCCGCATCAGCGTGGTCTTGCCGCAGCCGGAGGGCCCGAGCAGGCAGACGAACTGCCCGTGCGGAATGCGCAGGCTCGCGCCATGCACCGCGGTGAAGCTGCCGTAGCGCTTGGCTAATCCGTCGAGAACGAGGGCAGACATGGCGGGCCTTCAACAGTCGGTCAGCAAAGACGGAGCCCTTCCCCGCAGCCGGGGAAGGGCGTTCGCGGGTCAGCCCACGATCATTTCCGTCCATTTCTGGTTCAGCCAGTCGGCCTTGGACAGATAGAGGTCGTAGCGCGGGATGATCGGCGCGAGGTCGGAGGAGACCGCGGCGAACTCCTTGTCCGTCAGGTCGGTGGCCGAGCGGTCGATGGTGGGCGCGGTGCCGACCTTGCGCGACAGCAGCGCCTGGACCTGCGGCTGGCTCATGTAGTCGATGAAGACATGGGCCAGATCGCCGGCCTTGGACGCCTTGGACACCGCCCAGCTGCCGGAATCGAGGATGCCGCCCTCCTTGGGGAAGGTGGAGCGCACCGGATGGCCGTCGGCGGCGGCGAGGCCGGTGACGTCGTGGTAGTACTGGCCCATCGGGATCTCGCCCGACTTCAGCGCCGCCTCGAACTGCGCCTCGTCGCGGTACCACAGCTTCACGTTGCCCTTCATCTCGGCCAGCTTCCTGAAGCAGTCGAGCTGCCCCTGCTCGGTGTCGAGATGCTTGGGGCCGCCGAAGAAGGTGGCGGCGGTCACGTCCAGCAGGAAGGAGTTGGCGACCAGCGCCAGCAGGCCCAGCTTGTCCTTGTTGGCCGGATCCCACAGCGCCGCCCAGCTTTCCGGGGCCTGGGGATAGGCCTTGGTGTTGGTCACCAGGGTGATGTACCAGGACACCGCGCCGATGCCGGACACCCGGCCGTCGGCGTATTTGTTGATCAGCGCCGGCTTGACCTTGGCGGCGTTGGGCATCTTCGCGAGATCGAGCGGCTGCCAAAGCTCGGCGGCCATGCCCTTCAGCATCGCCACCTGGGACATCATCGACACGTCGGCCGGAGCCTGCCTGGCGCGGGCCGCCTGTTCGAGCTGGATCAGCCACGCCTCGCCCGTCGGTTCGGCCACCGCCTCCACCGCGATGCCGGTGGCCTTGGTGAAGTCGGGGAAGATGTGCTTGTCGAAGCTGTTCTTGAAATAGCCGCCGTAGACGCCGACCTTCAGCGACTTCGACTGGGCGCGCACGATGGAGGGGAACCCCGCCGCGCCGGCGGCGGCGAGCCCGCCCATCCCGGCCAACACCGCCCGCCTGCCCAATCCCGTGCCCAATCCCCTGCCCAGTCCTGCACCGATCTTCATTGCGTGTCTCCGTCTCGTCGTTGGTCAGCCCCGATGGAGGGCGGGCGAAGCAGGCATGCCGTCACACCCGGCGGGCCGGCGGTCCGACGACGCACCGGCTCCGCTGGAATTCGATGGTGGAATTAGACGGCCAGTTTGCTTCTCCAAACATCCCGAATCTTTTGTATCTTACTTCGACAGCGGCCGAAGTAAGACCGGCCCAGCCCGCAAAGCCAGTTCGCAGGACCACCGCCAGCATGAGCCGGATGACCGTCGAGACCGCAGATCTGCGGCTGTTCCGCCTGTTCATGACGGTTGTCGAGGCGGGCGGGTTTACTGCGGCGCAAGGCGAACTGAACCTGTCGCTCTCCACGATCTCCACCCATTTCGCCGAGCTGGAGGGGCGGCTGGGGGTGCGGCTGTGCCGGCGTGGCCGCTCCGGCTTCAAGCTGACGGCGGAAGGGCAGGCGGTCTATGACGAGTTGCGGCGGGTTTTCGACACGCTGGACCGGTTCGGCGCCCGGGTGCGGGGGTTGCGCGACCGGCTGACCGGAACCCTCAGCATCGGGCTGGTCGACAACACGCTGACCGACCCCAGTTTCCCGCTGGAGCGCGTGTTCACCCGCTTCGCCGACGCCGCCCCCGAGGTCAATCTCGCCATCGCCACCCGGCCGCCCAACGAGCTGCTGCGCGACGTGGTCGGCGGCCAGCTCCACCTCGCCATCGCCGGATTCCCGCGGATCGTGCCCGGCCTCTCCTACATCGACCTCTACAGCGAGACCAACCTGTTCTACTGCGGCGCCGGGCATCCGCTGTTCGAGCGTCCGGACGGGCTGATGGATCTGGACGAGGTGCGGCGGCACCGCCTGGTGGCGCGCAGCTATTGGGGAGCGCGCGACATCAAGATCTTCGCGATCAGCGCGCCGCATGCCATCGTCAGCGACATGGAGGGGGCCGCGCGGCTGATCCTGTCCGGCCGCTATCTCGGCTATCTGCCCGACCATTACGCGGCGCCCTTCGTCCAGGCCGGACGGCTGCGCGCCCTGCTGCCGCGCGTGCTGTCCTATCACGCCCCCTTCCAGATCGCGGTCCACAGCGACCGGGCCACGACACCGGTGGTCGATCTGTTCATCACCCTGACCCAGGAGGAGATCGGCGGCCGGAGCTCCGCTTAGAGCGTGATCGGTTCAAGATGAATCGCTTGAAGGGTGAATCGCACGGAAAACCAGAGGCTTGGAGTCCGTTTGGTGCTTCAGTAGGCACCAGACGGACCCTGGAGCGGATCGCGCGGGACCGGCCCCGACCTGGAGCGCGCTTCCGGCGGCCGGACGGGAGCCGGACGATTCCAGGCGGTTGACAGGGGGGCGGCCTGCCTCTATCACGGCAGTCATTGTCGGCGGTTCTCCCTGGCGCAAGCCGGGAGATTAAAAGGGAACGACGGAAGCGACAGGCGTCCACGCCTGATGCGAGCCGTGGCTGTCCCCGCAACTGTGAGCGGCGAGTCGGTGCCAACGAGCCACTGACCGGAGATCCAGGGATCCCGGTCGGGAAGGCGGTGCCGGATGACGACCCGCGAGCCAGGAGACCTGCCCCCGACAGCGTCACTCTGCCTTCGATCGGGGTGTGTCGAAGGTGCGGAAACCCGTCGTGGTGACGCGTCCATTGGCGTTGCCGCGGCCGGATTCCGGGAAGATTGATCCTCCCTGAAGCACGTCGCAGGTGAATGGTTGCCAAGGCGCGGGGCCTCGCGTCGTGGCGTCCGTTCGGCAGCGCCCGTTCAACGGCTCCGGTCTCCGGAGCCGGCATGGATGCGTGGCCCCGGACGGGCGGCTTTGCGGCCGCACCGCTTGTCCGAACGCGCCTCCATGCCTGCAGCAGGACGTGGCAGGACATGCAGACACGCCGTTCGATCAGGATTTCTTGCAGGAATTTTTTCTTTCGGTCGGCTTTGGCCGGTCTATCGGGGGCGGTCGCATCGGCCGCCGCATCGGCGGGCGACCTTCAGCTCGCCCCCCTGGAGGTCACGGCGCCGAAGGACATGGCGCCGAAGGGTGTGGCGGTTCCGCAGGAGCAGGCGACCACCGCCTCCAGCGTGATCGGCGCCGAGGAGATCGCGCGTCAGCAGATCCGCCGCCTCGACGACGCGTTGCGGCTGGTTCCCGGCCTCAGCCTGTCGGGGCGGCAGGCGCCGGGCGGCGCCCAGACCGTGAGGCTGCGCGGGCTGGGGCCGCGCAACACCCGCGTCTTCATCGACGGCGTCGAGATGAGCGACACCAGCCAGGCGCAGTCGCAATATCCGGCCGGCGAGATGGACATGGCCGACGTCGAGCGCATCGAGGTCCTGCGCGGTCCGCAGCCCGGCCGCTTCGGGCCGGATGCCGGCGGCGGCGTGGTCGACATCGTCACCCGCCGGCCGGCCGGTCCGCTCGGCGGGCAGGTCGGCGCCGAATATGGCAGCTTCGGCACCGGGCGGGCGAACGCCTCGCTGTCCGGGGCGCGGGACGGGGTGGATTACCGCGCCTCGCTGTCCGGAACCCGGTCCGGCGGCTATTCGGACTTCAGCCGTTGGCGCGGCGGGCAGGAGAAGGACCCGTTCCGGCAATGGGCGGCCGCCGGCCGGATCGGCGTCCAGGCGACCGAAGATCTGCGCCTGGAGGCGTCCGCGCGGTACCAGCGCAAGAGCCTGACCTACGATCCCGCCACCCGCGACAACGACTGGTCGCGCGACGAGACCGAGCGGTTCCTGCGGCTGGGCGGGTCGCTCGACAGCCTGGGCGGCAGGCTGGTCCACAGCTTCGGCGTCGCCAACACCACCAGCACCCGGCGGTATTGGGGCGAGGGAACCCGGGGCGACACCTATGACGGCCACAAGACGCGGCTCGACTATGCGGCGAACGCCAAACTGTCCGACCGGGTGACGCTGGGCTACGGCGCCGACGCCACCCGCGAGAGCATGGAGCAGCACACGCCCGGCTTCGCGCCGCTCGCGCCGGACATGCGGTCGCACAACTGGCGCGGCGGCGGCTTCGCCACCGTCGGCGTGACTCCGGTGGCGCCGCTCGACCTGTCGGCGACGATCCGCGGCGACCGTCACGGCGACTATGGCGGGAAGGGGACCTGGAGGCTCGGCGCCGCCTACCGGATCGAGGAGACCGGAACCACCCTGCGCTCCAGCTACGGCACGGCGTGGCAGCCGCCGTCGCTCTACGAACGGTTCGATCCCTGCTATGGGCGGGCCGACCTGCGGCCGGAACGCAGCCGGGGCTGGGACGCTGGCGTCGAGCAGTCGCTGCTGGGCGGACGGCTGACGGCCGGGGCGACCTATTTCCAGGCCGGCACCCGCGACCAGATCAACTGGCTGTACGGTCCGGCGGCTGGTCCGGCCTGTTCGGGCGGCGGCTATGTCAACGTCGACCGCACGAAGGCGCAGGGCGTGGAACTGGAGCTGGCCGCCCGCCCGACCGCGACCACCGACCTGCGCGCCGCGTATTCCTGGCAGAGCGTGGCCGACGTCAACACCGGGCAGCGGCTGCGCAACCTGCCGCTCCACCAGGGAAGCGCGTCGGTCGGCTGGCACTTCCTGCCTGCCGCCTATGCCAATCTCGGCCTGCGCTACCGCGACATGATCGAGAATTACGGCACCGGCAGCGCCTTCCTCACCGCCGACCTCCGGCTGTCCTACGAGCTGACCGACGCGGTGACGCTGCTTGGCCGCGTCGAGAACCTGTTCGACCGCCGCTACGAGGAAATCCATGGCCACGCCGCAGCGGGCCGCTCGGCCTATGCCGGCCTGTCGGCGCGCTTCTGACCCCGCCCTTCCCAGGAGGTTCCGTTCCATGAGCACCGCTTTTTCCGTGGCCCCCCACGTCGTCGAGGAACCCGGCATGGGCCGGGTCGAGATCTTTCCGCTGCCCACCGACCAGGACCTGCTGCTGGCCCTGCTGAAGGATGCCTTCGAGGTCTGGTGGCGGGACATCGTGTTCGGCACGCTGGTCCAGGGGGCCGTCTTCGAGATCCGGGCCCCCAACGCCCCGCGCAAGGTGTCGCTGTCCGACGGCTACCTGACCGTCGATTTCGGGGCGTGGCACTTCCACGTCTGCATCGGACCCCACCGGGGGGCGCCGCGCAACCCGGTCGAGCCGGAGCTCGCCCGCCTCCGCCGGACCGCGCGGGCCGAGATGTACCGCGTCCTGGGACCCGACGGCGCACCGCGCAGCTGGGGCCTGCGGCTGTTCAACGGCAGGGGGGAACAGCAGATGACGCTGTTCTTCCCCAACCCCTTCCTCGGCGGGAACGACCGCATCCTGAAGGAGCCGGACTGGAACCGGCTGTCGATGTGGGACGGGTTCCGCCAGCGCTATCTCGGGCTGGCCTGCGATCCGCTCGACCGTGCCGGGAGGGGGTTCCGGTGCGGCGGCTGATCCTCCGCCTGGGTGCGGCCTGCCTTCTGACGGCGGCCATCCCGGCGGGGGCGGCCGTTGCCGCCGGTCCGCGGGCGGCGTCGGCCACGGTCTGCGGCGACCAGTATCTGCTGGCGCTCGCCGATCCCGGCCAGATCGTCGCCCTGTCGCCGCAGGCGGCCGATCCCTGGCTGTCGCTCCTGGCCGGGGAGGCGGCCCGCCATCCGCAAGTCCGGCCGAGCGCCGAGGCCTACCTGTCGCTCGGCGCCGAGGTGGTTCTCGCCAACGCCTGGAGCGACCACAAGACCGTCGAGCTGCTGGAGCGGTTCGGCGTGCGTGTGGTCCGCATCCCGCTGGTCGAACGGTTCGAGGACGTCGAAACGGTGACGGCGACGGTCGCGGAGGCCCTGGGCCACCCCGGGCGCGGCGCAGTCCTGAACGAGGCGGTCCGCCGGCGGCTGGCCGCGCTGCGGGAGGAGAATGCCGGCGCGGGCCGCCCGGCGCTTTACCTGCGTCCCGGCGGTGGCAGCGCTGCCGCCGGGACCTTCGTCGACGCGGTGATGGCGGCAACCGGCCTGACCAACCAGGCGACCGCCGCCGGGCGCTCGGGCTGGACCGGCTACGACCTGGAACGCTTCGTCCTCGACCCGCCCGGACTTCTGGTGACCAGCTTCTTCGACAGTCCCGACCGTTCGCTGCGGCGCGCCTTCGGAGAGCACCCCGCCTTCGTCCGCCGCGCCGCGACCACCCCGACGGTGGCGGTGCCCGGCAAGACCTGGGTGTGCAGCGGCTGGTTCCTCGCCGAGGCGGCCGAAGCCCTGGCCCGCGGGCTGCGGCGGCTTCCGCCGCCGGTTTCCCCGCCAGCTTCCCAGCCGGCTTCCCCGCCGGCTTCATCGAACGGAAGGCCATGATCCATGCGCACGCTTCCTCTTCTCTCCGGCCTGGCCGTCGCCCTGCTGGCGGTTTCCGCAGCCGGCCTCGCCATCGGCTACGCTCCGCTTCCATTGGCCGGGGTGATCGCCGGCCTCTTCGGTGGCGGCGACCCCCTGGCGGTCGCCGTGGTCCGGGAAATCCGCCTGCCGCGGCTGCTGCTCGGGATCGAGGTCGGCGCGGCGCTGGGCATCGCCGGTGCGGCGCTCCAGGGATTGCTGCGCAACCCGCTGGCCGAGCCCGGACTGATCGGCGTTTCGGCGAGTGCCGGGCTGGGGGCGGTCGTCGCCTTCTATTTCGGCTTCGCTGCGCTGTCGCCCTATGCGCTTCCCGGCCTTGCGATGGCCGGCGCCCTCGTGGCGACCGGCATCGTGCTGGCGGTCGCCGCCCGTGGCGGCGATGGCGGCCTGACCCTGATCCTGGCCGGGATCGCGCTGTCCAGCCTCGCCGTCGCCCTCACCTCGCTGGCGATGAACCTCGCGCCCAATCCCTATGCCGTCACCGAGATGCTGCTGTGGCTGATGGGATCGCTGAAGGACCGGACGCCGGCCGATGCGCTGACCGCCTGTCCCTTCATCCTGGCCGGCTGCGGCCTGCTGCTCGCCACCGGCCGCGGGCTGGATGCCCTGGCCCTGGGCGAGGATGCCGCCCGCAGCCTGGGCGTCGACCTGGCCCGGCTGCGGCTGGCCGTGGTCGGCGGCAGCGCCGCGGCGGTCGGGGCGTCGGTGGCGGTCTCGGGCTCGATCGGCTTCGTCGGGCTGGTGGTGCCGCATCTGCTGCGCCCCCTGGTCGGGCATGAGCCCGGCCGCCTGCTGCTGCCGAGCGCGCTCGGCGGGGCGGTGCTGGTGACGCTGGCCGATCTGGCGTCCCGCCTGATCCCCACCGCGCAGGAGGTGATGCTGGGCGTCCTCACCTCGCTGGTCGGCGCGCCTTTCTTCCTGCTTCTCATCCTGCGCGTCCGCCGGGAGGCATGGTGACGATGCTGACGGCTTCCGGACTCACCGTGCGCCTGGGCGGACGGACCATCCTGGACGGTGCCGGCTTCACCGCCCGGCGCGGCGCCGTCACCGGCCTGATCGGGCCGAACGGCGCCGGCAAATCCACCCTGCTCCGGGCGGTCGCCGGCCTGCTGCCTCACGAGGGCGAGGTCGCTTTCGCCGGGAAACCCCTGCCATCGGATGCGCGGTCGCGGTCGCGCCTGCTCGGTTATCTGCCGCAGGGCCATCATGTCCATTGGCCGCTGACGGTCCGCCGCACGGTGGCGCTCGGACGGCTGCCGCATCTCGGTCCGCTCGGGCGGGCGGGACGGGCGGACGAGGACGCGGTCGAGCGGGTCATGGCGGCGACCGGGGTCGCCGGTCTCGCGGCACGCGCGGTGCCGACCTTGTCGGGCGGCGAGCGGGCGCGCGTGATGCTGGCGCGGGTCCTGGCGACGGATGCCCCGGTCCTGCTGGCCGACGAGCCGACGGCGGCGCTCGATCCCGGCCACCAGCTCCGCATCATGGCGCTGCTGCGCGCCGAGGCGGCCGGGCGGCAGTGCGCCGTCGTCGTCGTGCTCCACGACCTGTCGCTGGCCGCCCGCTGCTGCGACGACCTCGTCCTGCTGATGCCAGACCGGCGCATGATCGCGGGGGACGCCGCGACGGTCCTGACATCCTCCCTGCTGCGCGAGGCCTATGGCGTGTCCTTCGCCGTGACGCGGGCCGCCGGCATCCCGGTGGTGCTTCCCCAATACCCGACCCCGATACCCGACATCATCCAATCCGGAGACTGACCAGCCATGCCCATCGACGTGATCGTCTGCGAAACCTGCCGCCAGCCCGGCACCGGACCGGCGGCGGAGCCGGGAGCGGACCGTGGGGCCGGGTGGACCGGCGCGATGTTCGCGGCCCTGCTGGAGGGTGTCCTGGCATCCGCCGGCGCCGACGAGGTCCGTGTCGGCACCATGCGGTGCCTGATGAGCTGCCGCCGTCCCTGCGTCGTCCATGTCCGCTCGCCGGGCCGCATGGGGTATGTTCTCGGCGACCTGCCGCCCGAACGGACGGCCGTCGAGGCGCTCGTCGGCTATCTGCTGGCCTATGGAGCGACCGACGACGGGGTCGTCGCGTACCGGGACTGGCCGGACGGCGTCAAGGGGCGCTTCGTCGCCCGCGTTCCCGCGCCTCCCGGCCGATGACCCGCCTGCCCGCACGCACCCGGTTCGCGGGAGGCCCCGCCCCGCCGCTCACTTGCCGCCGGTGACATCGAGGAACGTGCCGGTGATGAAGGACGCCTCGGCGCTCGCCAGCCACAGGATCGCCCGCGCGACCTCCTCGGGCTGGCCGCCCCTTCCCATCGGGATCGAGTCCTTGACGCGATCCACCCGTCCCGGCTCTCCACCGCTGGCATGCATGTCCGTGTAGATGTGCCCGGGACGGATGCAGTTGACGCGGATGCCCTCCCGCGCAACCTCCTTGGCGAAGCCGGTCGTGAAGGTTTCCAGGGCGCCCTTGGAGGCGGCGTAGTCGACATACTCGTTCGGGCTGCCGAGCCGGGCCGCCGCCGACGAGACGTTGATCACCACGCCGCCCCGCCCGCCGTGGCGATGCGACATGCGCTTCGCCGCCTGCTGCGCGCAGAGGATCGGGCCGATCGCGTTGACCGCGAAGATGCGCTGCATCCGC
This sequence comes from Azospirillum sp. 412522, assembly GCF_019805165.1. Classification (GTDB taxonomy): domain Bacteria; phylum Pseudomonadota; class Alphaproteobacteria; order Azospirillales; family Azospirillaceae; genus Azospirillum. Next base: position 26,832 of record NZ_RWIJ01000039.1, on the reverse strand, counting down.
TCGAAACCGAGATCCTCGGTCCGGCACTGCCGCGCCAGCACGGCGGCGTTGTTGACCAGCACGTCGATCCGGCCGAACTCCCGGTCGATCGCGGCGAACAGCCCGGCGACCTGCGCCGGATCCGCGCTGTCGGCGCGCACGGGCAGGGCCCGGCGCCCCAGGGCTTCCACATCCGCCGCCACCGCAAGGGCGGCGGACTCGTCGGCGACGAAGCTGATCGCGACGTCGTAGCCCTGTGCGGCGGCGAGCCTCGCGGTCGCCGCGCCCATGCCGCGCCCTCCCCCCGTTATCAGGATCAGCGGCGCTTCGGAGACGGTGGTCATCGGAGAGACTCCATGTGGTGGCGGGACGGTCATGCGGAGCGGGAGAGGCCGGGCTTTCCATGCGGTCCCGTGGCGGCGCCGCTCAGATGGGGCCTCAGCGTCAGGACGAGCGGAACGATCAGGGCGGCGGTCGCCGCCGAGGCCAGCACGCCGGCCGTCTGGCTGCTGTGATCGGCAATTGCGCCGTAGAGGATCGGCGCGACGCCTCCGGACCCGATCACGCTCGTGTAGAAGATCGCGAAGGCCCGGCCCGTGTCGCCGTCGGAAAGCTCCGGCACGGTGCCGTAGAGCACCGAAGAGGTGCCGTTGAGCACGATGCCGAGCAGCGGCAGCAGGATGAGCGTCGGCGTCAGCGAGGTGAACAGCGTCGCCGCGATCAGCAGGGCCGTGGCCGCTTCGGTCGCCATGACGCTGCCGACGACCCCCAGCCGCTCCCCGAGCCAGCTGCACGTCGCCTTTCCCAGCGCGCCGCCGATGAACAGCAGGGCGAGGGCCAGTCCGAGCGTCGCCGGGTCCCCGCCCTGGCCATGGATGAGGAAGGGCAGGAAGAGCAGATAGCCCATGCGGGTCGCGGTATCGAGCGCGCCGATCGCCGTCAGGATGCCGAAACCGCCGCGGCCCCGGCCCGAAGACGCTTGCGTCCTGGCGGTCCTGGCGATGGGAGCCGCCGGCGCCAGCGGCACCAGGGCGACCGACAGGGCGATCCCGAGCACCGCCATCAGCCCCAGCACCGGCTGCCAGCCGGCCACCGGCAACAGCAGCGCGGCCAGCGCCGGCAGCGCGGCCTTGCCGAGATCGCCCGAAAAATTGTAGATGCCGAGCGGATGCCGCGATGCCGAGCCGTAGCTCGCGGTGACGAGCATCGAGCCGCAGGGGTGCTGGATGCTCGATCCGATGCCGGCGACGACGAGGCCGACGCAAAGACCGGCGAAGCCGGACGGCGACGCCATGATCAGCAGGCCCGCCGCCGCGAGGACGGTCGACAGGATCAGCGCCGCCCGTGGCGACAGGCCGCGCAGCGCCCGGTCGGCCGGGACCTGCAGTCCTCCCATCGTCCCGGAGTAGAGCGCGCGGATGACGGCAAGGGCCGCATAGGAAAGGCCGAACTGCGCCTGCCACACCGGCAGGAAGACATAGAGGGCGTCGGTGTAACCGTCATGCAGCGCATGGGCAAGACAGGCGCTCGTCAGGCTTTTCCTTTTCCCGGTCCACCAATGGCTTGATTTCATCTTTGACGGAAATTCCTGGAGATGCATAGGCATTGCTCGGGTCGGCCTATTTCGACGGCATGGTATACGTGTGAAATTTCATCGACTAGTATGCTTTTCATCACGGATAGCGTTCGTTTTCCTCACGGGTTGCCCATGCGCCGCCTTCCCCCCCTGAATGCCCTGCGCATCTTCGAGGTCGCGGCCCGGACCGGCAGCTACGCCGAAGCCGGAGCCGAACTCGGCCTTACCCACGGCGCGGTGAGCCGCCAGATCGCCGCGCTCGAAAGCTGGCTCGGGCAGAGGCTCTTCACCAAGGACGGGCGCCGCATGGTGGCGACGCCGATGGCCAGAATCTTCGCCGCCGAGGTCGGCCTTTCCTTCGACCGCCTGGCCGTCGCGGCGGAAGCTTGTGGCCGGCCCGGCGCGCGCCGAATCCTGCGTGTCAGCGCCCCGACCAGCTTCGCGATGCGCTGGCTGATCCCGCGGCTCGGCCGGTACCATGCCGTCCATCCGCATGTCGAAGTCGCGGTCACCACGGTTTCGACCGTGCTCGAGGAGCTGCGCGGCGGCGTCGACGTGGCGATCCGGCGCGGCGCCGCCCGGGAGCATGCGTGGCCTCAGCATCGCGTCGTCCCGGTGCTGGATGACGTGGACACGCTGATCATGAGTCCGGCGCTGTTCGCGCAACGGCCGATCCTGAAGCCCGCCGACGTCGAGGGTCATACGCTGCTCGCAAGCGAAACCCGTGCCGGCGACTGGGCGGACTGGCTCGAGGCGGCGGGGCTCCAGGAGCTTGCCGGGCTTCCCCGCCGGATATTCGATCATTTCTTCGTGACGCGCCAGGCGGTGGAGGACGGGCTCGGCATCGGCGTCGGCCCGTTGCCGATGCTGGAGATCGACGTCGCCGGCGGAAGGCTGATGACGCCGCTGCCGGAGATCCGGGTGCCGAGGACGGGGTACGTCGCGCTCGTTCCGCGGCAGGCCGATGCCGGAAACCTGGTTGCCGGCTTCGTCGACTGGCTTGCCGGCGAGGGGCGGGGACCGCGGTGACGGTTCGGGCCGAAGCCCCGGTGATCTGCCTGGGCCGAAGGCAGGTTGCTCCAAAGCAACATTGTGATGCGGCACTGCATCGGTCAAGCTGGACCCGGATGACGAGGCCGACAGGACGGGAGGACGGAACATGGCCCTGCTGGAGCGCGACGGCGCGGGTCCCGGCAACGGCAATGGCAACGGCCCGATGGCCGGGGTGGACCGCCGGCTGGTGGTGGCTGCCCTGGCCCTGGCGCTGCTGACCCTGCTGGCGGTTCTGGACCAGTACCGGCCGACTCCGGGATCGGCGCCGCCGGTGGACTGGCAACTGCCCGCGGTCGAGTTGCCGCGGACGGTGCCGATGGCGATGCCGATGACGGGGGCGTCCGGCCTGCGCCAGGACGAACTGCTGGGGGCCGACTGATCGCGCCTCGGGCCGGTCAGAGCCGGATCAGGACGACGCCCAGGATCAGCGCGGCGGCGCCGGCCAGACGGGTGGGGCTGACCGGGTGCTGCGAAAGCCCGAACAGGCCGAAATGGTCGAAGGCGAGCGAGCCGAGCATCTGGCCGACGACGATCAGGGCGAGGACGGTGGCCGCACCCAGGCGGGGAACCATCAGGATGGCCGTCCCGATGAACAGCGCGCCGAACAGCCCGCCCGTCCAGGACAGCCAGGAGCCGACCCCGCCGATGCCGTCGGCCAGCCGGGGACCGGGGGCGGTCAGCGCCACCGCCAGCATCGCCAGCATGCCGACGAGATAGCTGATGAAGCCGGCCCACCAGGGCGATCCCAGTCCCGCCCGCAGATTGGCGTTCAGCACCTGCTGCAAGGCGACGCTGACGCCGGCGCCGATCACCAGAAGATAGGAAAACACGGACAAGGCGGCGGTCATGCCGGACTCCCTGGCAGGATTGCGCGGCCGCAGGCTGGACGTCCATGCGGCGTGCTCCAGCCGAGGGATAGCAGACGGGAGCGGCTGCGGTCTGGAACGGATGTGACCGGCCGGCGGCGCGCATGCTTCGCTGGCGGAGGGCGGCGCGGTCGGCGATGCTGTGCAGGCATTTGCGGATGGGAGGGTGTCATGGCGGCGTCGCTTCGGTTCCCCGAGGGTGTGAGGCTTGACGGCGCCTGGCATTACTGGCGCCCGTCCGGCAGCGAGATCGTCGAACTCGGCATCGTCCATGGGCAGGAGGTGTCGCTGCCGCCGCACTTCCATGACGAGGACCAGCTGACCTTCGTGCTGTCCGGACGGCGCCGCTTCGTGATGGAAGACACGCTGTTCGCCATCGGACCGGGGGAAGGGGCGAGCATCCCGGCCGGGACGCCGCACCGGTCGCTCGCCGAACCGGCGGATGTCGTCGGCATCAACATCTACACGTCGCCGGGATCCGTCATGGCGGCCGGGCTGTTTTCGGAAATGGCACGGCTGTGGCGGCGGCAGGGGGGCATCGACTGGCGCGAGCTGGCGGCGGTCGTCGAGGCTTACCGGTGCGGCCCGCCCCCCTTGCGGCTTCCCGTGGCGGCCGGCGGCGGCTGGGAAAGGGTGGGCGAGGCCGCCCGCCTCGCCGGGATGAGCCGGGAGGGCTTCTCGCGCCGGTTCCGCCGGCTGCACGGCATGCCGCCGCAGGAGTTCAGGCTGTCGGGAAGGCTGAACGAGGCCCGCCGCCTGCTGCGCGTCGGGCAGCCGCTCGCGGACGTGGCGGCCGAAGCCGGCTTTTCCGACCAGAGCCATCTCGGCCGCTGCTTCCGGCGCGCCTTCGGCGTCACGCCGGGACAGTACCGCCGAAGCGTCCTGCAAGCGCCGTGAGGATAGGCCCGATCAGGGCTGCGTCCGCCGCTCCGCCGGCAGGCTGTCGCTTCCGTCGCCGAGCGGGCGTTCCATCAGCACGCCGTCGAGCCAGCGGCCGAACTTGAAGCCGACCGCCGGCAGGATGCCGACAGGACGGAAGCCGCAGGCGCTGTGCAGGCCGATCGAGCCGTGGTTGGCGCTGTCGCCGATCGCCGCGATCATCCGGCGGTACCCCGCCGCCTCGCACATCTCGATCAGCGGGATCATCAGCGCCCGTCCGATGCCGCGCCGCCCCATCCCTTCGGCGACATAGACCGAGTTCTCCAGGGTGAAGCGGTAGGCGCTGCGCGTGCGGTACGGCCCGGCATAGGCGTAGCCGGCCAGCCGCCCCTCGCACTCCGCCACCAGATAGGGCAGGCCGCGGGCCAGCAGGTCGGCCCGGCGGCGGGCCATCTCCGCCGCGTCCGGCGGAACCTCCTCGAACGAGGCGGTGCCGTGCAGGACATGATGGGCATAGAGCGCGGCGATGGCGGGAATGTCGGCGTCGGCGGACGCCCGCACGGTGATTGCAGGCCCAGTAAAGGCAGGCATGGGGATCAACTCCGGTCAGGACGGTCGGCGGGAAGAAGAAGGGCGCAGACGGTCGCCAACCCGCCGCCGACGCCGAGAAGCGCGAACCCCCATCCCCATCCGGAACCGCCGGCCCCGCCGGCCCGGTCCAGCACCAGTCCGAGCGCCAGGGGCGCCGCGCCGCCGGCGCCGAAGCCGAGGATGGAGCGCACGGCGAGCGCCGCCCCCAGGCTGCCCGGCTCGACGGACTCCGTCATCGCCGTGGACAGCACGGGCGAATCGCCCAATGCGGAAAAGCCGTAGAGCGCCGCCACCGCCAGGACCAGCGCCAGCGGCATCCCGTCCATCCAGCCGATGGTGAAGGAGCAGGCCGTACCCAGCATGCCCATCGCCACCAGAACCGCCCGCCGGCCCAGCCGGTCGGACGCACGTCCCATCAGCAGCGACGACAGGAAGCCGGAGACATGGATGGCCCCTGCGATCCACAGGCCGCGCATTCCCGCTCCCCCGGATCCCGCCAGGCCGGCGGTCAGGAAGGCCGGAAGCCAGGCCCACATGCCCAGCAGCTCCCAGCAATGGGCCGTGTAGCCGGCGGTCAGCAGGAAGGATCTGCGGCCGGCCAGGAAGCGGAAGGCGCCGCGCAGCCGCCGCGCCGGTCCGCCGGCCACCAGATTGGCCCGCCCCTGCAGGCCCGGCGTGGCGAGCAGCGCCGCCAGCAGCGGCCCCAGCCCGCAGGCGATGAAGGCGGCCTCGTAGCCGAACCGCTCCGCCAGCCCGGCGGCGAGCGCGATGGAGGCGAAATAGCCGAGCGATCCGGCCGCCAGCAGCCAGCCCACCGCGGCCCCGCGCCGCGCCGCCGGCACCCCCTGCGCCACCAGCATGATGGAGGGGGCGTAGGTGCCGCCCTGGGTCAGCCCCATCAGCGCGAACAGCAGCAGCCCGCTTTCCGCCGACCGGGCGAAGGCGGCGAAGGCGACCCCGGTCAGCGCCGTCGCCCAGCTCGCCCACAGGAAGACGCGCTTGGCGCCCAGGCTGTCGGCGAACCAGGAGGACCCCACCAGCGACAGGGCGTAGCCGACGTTGAAGGCGGTCTGGATCGATCCCGCCTCTCCCGCCGACATGCCCCAGGCCTGCATCGCCGGCCCGAGCGCGCCGGCATAGACCATGAAGGACAGCGAGGTGGCAAAGCGGCTGGCGCAGAGCAGCACGAGCCACAGGGGGCGGGGAGCGGGAGCGGTGATGGCGGCGGTCGTCATGGGCACACCGTCGCGGACCGGTGGGAAAAAGGCAAATTTATTGATTTGATCGAAACCATAAGGAAGACTGCGGGTATGCGCGGCCTGAACCTCGACCAGCTCATCACCTTCGCCACCGTCGTGGAGCATGGCGGCTTCACCGAGGCGGCCGGCCGCCTCGGCCTGACCCAGCCGGCGGTCAGCATGCAGATCCGCAATCTGGAGGAGCGTTTCGGCGTGCGGCTGGTGGAACGGGTGGGCAGGACGGCGCTGCCGACCGCGGCCGGCCGCGACCTGCTGCCCTTCATCCGCCGCCTGCGCGAGGAGATGGAGGCGGCGACCGCCGCCATGGGGCGCCACCGCGCCGGGCAGGTCGGGCGCGTGCGCATCGGCACCGGCGCCACCGCCTGCATCTACCGCCTGCCGCCGATCCTGACGGCGCTGCGCGGCACCCATCCGGGGCTGGAGATCATCGTCGTCACCGGCAACACGCCGGACATCCTGGACGCGGTGGAGGCCGGGTCGCTGGATCTGGCGCTGGTGACGCTGCCGGCCGGCCGTTCCGGCCTGTCCATCGAACCGGTCTGCGCCGAGGAGCTGGTCTGCGTCGGTCCCCACGACACCCGGCCTCCGAAGGAGGTCGCCCCCGCGGCGCTGGCGGACGAGACGCTGATCCTCTACGAGCGCGGCGGGACCATGCGCGCGGTGATCGACGGCTGGTTCATGGCCGGCGGCACCCAGCCGCGCCCGGCGATGGAACTGGGCAATGTGGAGGCGATCAAGAACCTCGTCGCCGCCGGGCTCGGCCGGTCGATCCTGCCGTCGGTCACCGTGGAAGGCCCGCAGGATTGCGACCGTTTCGCAGTCCAACCTTTGACGCCACCATTGCTCCGCACGCTTGGGTTGGCATTGCGGCGTGACAAAGTGCTTGATGGCGGTGTGCGGGCAATGGTGAAGGCAATCACCGATATGCGGTAACAGGATCGATAAAATCGGACATCTTCAGGATATCGGAGATATTGCTTTTGGATGGTTTACAGCGGCTTTGGTCATTGCGCACTCTTGGTCAATGAGACTTTCGTTTTTCTTGGGCGCCTATGACAGAGCACCAGTCCGCCTCGAAGGAGTCCGCCGGCAACCGGAAGGGAGGCGGACGGGGTCAGCTCGTCCAACCGGATGAGGGTCCGGATGCCGGATCGCAGGCGGGGCTTCTGGCGCGGCTGGAGGAGCTGGAGCGGGAGAACGCCCGGCTCCAGGCGGCGCTGTCCATCGCCGGCAGCGGGCGCGACGACCTGCTGACGGTCACCGCGCTGAACGAGGATCTCCGCACCGCCTGCGACGCCCTGGAACGCAGCCGCGCCGCCCATGCCGACAGCGAAAGGCGGTTGCGGGCGATCCTGGACAGCGCCGTCGGCCACGCCATCCTGACCCTGGCGCCGGACGGCCGGGTGACCAGCTGGAATCCCGGTGCCGTCCGCATCCTGGGCTGGAGCGGGGAGGAGGCGCAGGGCCGGCCGGTCGATATCCTCTTTCCGCCGGAGGACGTCGCCGCCGGCGTGCCCGACGCGCTCAGGCTGCGGGCGCTGGCCGAGGGCCGTATCCAGGAGGAGCGCGCTTTCCGCCACCGCGACGGCTCCGCCGTCTGGGGGGTGCTGACGATCCAGCCGCTGCAGGGTGACGAGGAAGGCTTCCTGTGGATCCTGCACGACCGCACCGAAGAGCGGCGGATGGAGGAGGCCGTCATCGCGGCGCGCCTGCACGCGACCGACATCCTGGACAGCATCGACGAGGCGCTGGTGGCGCTGGACTGCGATTACCGGGTGATCTGCCAGAACCGCCGGGCCGAACAGCTCGACGGCCAGTCGCTGTCGGCGATGCGCGGCCACCGCCTGTGGGACGTGTGGCCGCAGTTCGCCGGGTCGGACCTTGAGGCGCTGTGCCGCAGGACGATGACGGAGCGGGTGCCGACCAGCATCGAGAAGCGCTTCGACGGCGAGGGCACCACCCTGTGGCTGGAAATCCGTTTCCTGCCGACGCGGGAGGGGGTGGGATGCTTCTTCCGCGACATCACCATGCGCAAGCGGGCGGAGGACGAGGCCCGCGCGTCGCACGAGCGGGCGGTGAAGATCCTGGAAAGCATCAGCGACGCCTTCTATGCGGTCGACCACGACTGGCGCTTCACCTACATCAACCGCAAGGCGGAACAGGTCTGGGGCCGGTCGCGCGACACCCTTCTGGGCCGCCGTACCTGGGAGGCCTTCCCCAAGATACTGGGCAGCGAAGCCTTCGAGGCGCAGAAGCAGGCGCTCCGCGAAGGCCGGGAAATGACCATCGAGGTGATGTCCCCCACCATAGGCAACTGGATAGAGGCCAGCATCTATCCCAGCAGCGACGGGCTTTCGGTCTATTTCCGCGACATCACCGCCCGCCGGCAGGCGCAGCAGGCACTGTTGCAGGCCAAGGAGACGGCGGAGGCGGCCGACCTCGCCAAGGGCAAGTTCCTGGCCGCCGCCAGCCACGACCTGCGCCAGCCGCTGCAGGCGCTGCTGCTGTTCGTCGACGTGCTGAAGCCGCATGTGCAGGGGAGCCAGGGCGCCAACGCGCTGATGCATCTCGGCCGCGGGCTGGACGCGCTGAAGGAGCTGCTGGACAGCCTGCTCGACATGTCGCGGCTGGATGCCGGCGTGGTCCAGCCGAACATCGAGAACGTGTCGGTCGCCCCGCTGTTCGACCACATCGCCGCCTCCTACCGGCCGGTGGCGGCGGCCAAGGGGCTGGAGCTGCATGTCTCCTCCTGCAACGCCGCCGCCCGCACCGACCGCACCCTGCTGACCCGCATGGTGCGCAATCTGGTGGAGAACGCCCTGCGCTACACCGAGAGCGGGCGGATCGACATCGAATGCCGGCGGGCCGGCGGGCGTCTGCTGATCGAGGTGCGCGACACCGGCATCGGCATCCCGCCCGACCATCTGGAACGCATCTGGGAGGAGTTCCACCAGGTCGGCAACCCGGAGCGCGACCGCAACCGCGGGCTGGGGCTGGGGCTGGCCATCGTCCGGCGGCTGTCGCAGCTGCTGAACCATCCGGTGGACGTCCAGTCGAAGCCGGGGCTGGGGACCAGCTTCGTCATCGCCCTGCCGCTGGGCCGCGCCGTCGAGATCCCGGTGACCGCGGCGGAGGCGGCGACCACCGGCCGCGGCCGCTTCGCCGTGGTGGTCGACGACGACGCCATCGTCCTGCTGGGGCTGGAGACGATCTTCCGCGAATGGGGCTATCAGGTGCTGGTCGCCGGCTCCGCCCAGAAGGCGGTGGAGGGGTTGAGCCGTGCCGGCCGGCGTCCCGACCTGATCGTCGCCGATTACCGCCTGCGCGAAGGGCAGTACGGGACGGAGGCGGTCGCCCGCATCCGCGCCCTCTACGACGATCCCGGCAGCGCCCCGATCCCCGGCCTGATCCTGACCGGCGAGACCGGCCAGGATTGCGAACGCGATGCCGCCGCCCATGGGCTGGGCATCATCCACAAGCCGGTGACGCCCCGCCAGCTCGGCCATGCGCTCGGCGAGTTGCTGGGGGCGCCGTGATCCTCTGAACCCTGCCCTTTGCCGGCCTCGGCAGGAACAGCCAAGCCGCACCGTCCGCTTGCGTGGCCGTCCCGTCATGGCGTTCACCGGGTTCCTTTTCCGGCAGGCTTTCTCGGGCAGGCTTTTTCAGGCCGGCTTTTTCAGGCCGGCTTTTTCAGGAAGGCGGTCAGCTCCTTTCCGGCGGCCGTCACATGGTCGACCACGATGGCGCAGGCCGCGTCCGCATCGCCGGCCCGGCACGCGGCGAGCAGGGCGTAATGGTCGTCCTGCGAACGTGACTGATAGCCGAGCGCCACGAACTGGAAGCGCAGATAGCGGTCGGCGGCGGCCAGATGCTGTTCCACCAGCGCCAGCAGGCGCGGCCGGCCGGCACGGGCATAGAGCGTCATGTGGAAGCGGCGGTTCAGCTCTCCCATCCGGCCCGGATCGGCCTCTCCGTCCATCTCCGCCAGAAGATCGGCGGCCAGGCCCAGGTCTTCCGCCGTCAGTCCGGGCAGCGACAGGCGCAATGCCGCCGGCTCCAGGGCGGTGCGGATCGTGCCGATGTCGGCCGAATCCTCCGCTGAGATCGCCGCGACCACCGCCCCGCGATGGGGATGGAATTCCACCAGGGCACGCGCCTCCAGTTGGCGCAGGGCCTCGCGCACCGGCATGCGGCTGACGCCGAAGGCGGCGGCCAGCTCCTCCTGACGCAGTGGGGCGCCGGCAGGCAGCACGCCGCCGAGGATCGCCTCGCGCATCGCCGCTTCGACGAACTCGGTCGCCGTGCGGAAGCGCGGCCGGTTGCGGGCGATCACCGCCGTCAGGTCGGGGGAAGGGGCATCCGGAACGTGGGGCATGGATCGACCCGAAGCGGGAGGAGGGGAGGACCGGGCAAGAAACCGCTTGCGCGGATATTGGATCCAATCTAACGATTTTCCGACCCCCTGTCACGCATCGGAAAGGACCGGACATGTCCGGCTCATCCTCCACCCCGTCTCCCCCCGGGTCGCCGGTCCGCACCGTTGTCCCGCCGCATTCCTTCCGATCGCGCCTGTCGGTGCCGGCGCTCGCCACCGGGCTGCTGGTGGCGCTGGTCGGCTATGCCGGTTCGGTCGCGGTCGTGGTGCAGGGGCTTTCGGCGGCCGGAGCGGACACCGCGCAGATCGCCTCCGGCCTCGTCGCGGTCGGGCTGTCAATGGGGGTGTCGGCGGTCTGGCTGGCGTGGCGGCAGCGCCGGCCGATCAGCATCGCCTGGACCACGCCGGGCATGGCGCTGCTGGCGGCGACCGGTCCGGTGGCGGGCGGCTTCCCTGCGGTGGTCGGCGCGTTCCTGACGGTGGCGGCGCTGATCATGGCGGCGGGACTGTGGTCGCCGCTCGGCCGCTGGATCGCGGCGATCCCGAAGCCGATGGCCAACGCCATGCTGGCCGGCCTGCTGCTGAAGCTGTGCCTTGCCCCCTTCCTGGCAATGGGGCAGGCGCCCGGGCTGGGCTTGCTGGTCCTGGCGACCTGGGCGGTGGTGGGACGCGCCGCCCGGCTCTATGCCGTACCGGCGGCGGTGGCCGTGGCGCTGGCGGCGCTGGCGCTGGATCCGCCGCCCATGGGAGCGTTTCCTTCCGATCCGTGGCCGTCGCTGTCGCCGGTGATGCCGGTCTTCACCTGGGAGGCGTTGGTCGGGCTGACCCTGCCGCTGTTCGTCGTCACCATGGCGTCGCAGAACATTCCCGGCCTGGCGGTGCTGGCGACCTTCGGCTACACGCCGCGGGTGCCGCCGGTCTTCCTGGCGACCGGCCTCGCCTCCGCCCTCGGCGCACCGTTCGGAGGGCCGACGGTCAATCTGGCGGCGATCACCGCGGCCATGTGCGCTGGACCCGATGCCGATCCGCTGCCGGAGCGGCGCTGGCAAGCCGCTGCCGCCGCCGGCGCCGGCCATATCCTGCTGGCTGCGCTGGCGGCGATCACCGCGGCGCTGGTCTCCCGGTCCCCGCCGATCCTGATCGAGGCCGTGGCGGGGCTGGCGCTGATCGGCGCCTTCGGCGGCTCGCTCCTGGCCGCCGTCCAGGTCGAGGAGGAGCGCGTCCCGGCCCTGGTCACGCTGCTGGTGACCGCGTCGGGACTGTCCTTCCTCGGGATCGGCTCGGCCTTCTGGGGCCTGCTGTTCGGCGGGGCGATGCATCTGCTGCACCGTCGGCGCCCCGCCGGGGCATGAGGGCCGCTCCTGTCCGGATCAGCCCTGCTCGATCAGGTCGGCGCAGGCCTCCACCGCGGCGGCGGCGTAGGGGCGGATGCGCGGCGGGATCTGCGACGGGTTGATGCCCGGCCCGAGGATGCCGACGCCGACCGGCTTCATGAACTGGAGCTGCAGGTCGATCAGGCTGCCGATCACCGCATGGCCCATGACGTTGCCATGCTCGGTCTCGCCCCGCTCGATGATGCCGAGCGCCACCGCGCCGGCGACGTCGTCGCGCATCAGCAGGCGCTTGATCGCCAGCGGCTTTTCCATGGAACCGGGGACCCAGACCTCGGCGACGATGCCGAGGCCGCGGCGGGCGGCGACGGTGCGCGCCTCGTCCAGCATCTCCTCCACCTCTTTGCGGTGGAACCGTCCGAGCACGATGCCGATGTTGCTCACCCTCTGCTTCTCCCCTGTCTGGCGGTGTGATCTCCGACCAAACTGTCGTGTCGCGGCGCAAAGCGCAAGGGGCGTCGCAGGGCCGGCCAGGGCAATCGCATAAGGGAGTAATGATCCTATCCAAGGCAGCCCGTCATTCCCGCGAAGGAGCCTGTGAAGAAATCAAACTCATCTGAGAAAGCTCTGATTTGGCAGGCGGACACGTCTACCACTCGTCATTCCCGCGGAGGCAGGAATCCAGACCCTTCAAGTACTTGGAGCGGAGGGCCTGGATCCCCGTCTCCGCGGGGATGACGGCCGAGAGAGGCTCGAGACACGATCCGACACGGCGGCGTCCAAACTTGAGGCTTCTCTCAGCGAGCCCCCGATTTCTTCACAAACTCGAAGGCGGGAATCCAGCCGCTTCAGCCGCTTTGCATGAGAGTTTCCTGGATCCCCGCCTTCGCGGGGATGACGGAAGCTCCTTCACAGGCAGCTAACTTTCAAATGCGATTGCCCTGCAGAGCCGGCCGGGCCGCAATGCCGGCACGAAGATTTCCTTCGGGCTTCATAATGTTTCCCGGGTAAATCCCGCCACCCTGCGTTGATGTCCAAGCTTTCATGAAAGCAGGGGAAGGACAAACCCTTATGGACAGGCCCACGCTTGTCGTGTGATCTGTTGCCAACCGTGACAGGCCGTCGCACTACGCTACAATTCAGAACAAATTGGTCGCCGCCGCGTTTCTTACGGCCATGTAATAATGCCGGCATGGCGGAGGTGGGGGACCCGGCGGACGGGGCCGTCGCTTCGGCAGGGAAACGATCAGGCGACTCCGGAACGGCAATCATGTTGAAAGGTGCGATCGAATACGCGCCGTCGACCTTCGAGGAGCGGGGGGCCGCGGTGGCCTTCACCACGCCGCTGCTGTCGCAGACCCGGGTGCGCCGGGGCGAGCGCTCGAAGCTGGAGGTGCTGATCCCCAGCCTGTCCCAGGGCACCGGCATCTATGTCGTCGCCTGGAGGGCGGTGCCGGACATGGTGTCGATGACCATGCACGACCGCTACCTGCACGACCTGATCGTCAAGGAGGATGCCTGTTCCCCGCACGAGATCCGCCGGGCGACGCTGCGGGCGGCGCGGCGCGGGCTGGCGGGGCCGAAGGCGGCGCAGGCCGCCCGCCGCGCCCTGGACGAGGATGAGGAGCAGGGCACCCTCACTCATTATTTGCTGATCCTGTCGATCCTGAAGGCGGTCGGGCTTGAATCGCCGGAGATGCTGAAGGCCGGCATCGACACCGACGAGGGCCAGCGCCTGACCCGGCAGCTGATGACCCGCGCGGCGGAAAGCCTGCGCATGGACGCCACGCTGCTCTATGCCCGGCTGGCCGACATCGCCGCGGTCGCCGCCCCGGTGGGGCTGGCGCAATCGCCCAGTCCCGGCCGGCTGACGCGCGGGCTGAACGACCTGAAGGGCTTCCGCGACGGCATGATCGGCTGGGCGCGCGACGTGCCGGGCGACGCCGCCCCGGTCGCGGAGTTCTGTGCCGCGGTGGCGCAGCACACCATCGCCATCGGCGACACGGTGCTGGGCGATTTCCACCGCCGGTTCGAGGCCATCGGGCCGCTGATGCGCGACTGGGACGACGCCTTTATCCGCGTGCGCAGCCAGGCCGCCCGCATGGCCTGGCTGCTCGACGGCTGGAGCCACATCACCGGGGCCTGGGAGGTGGCGCAGGCCGAGGACCGGCAGCAGCAGGCCGCCACCGTCAACGACCTTTTCCGCATCCTGCCGCTGCTGCCCCGCAAGGAGTCCAGCCGCGACTTCGTCGAGGACGCCAAGCAGGTCAAGCCGGCGCATCGCCGGTCGGTCCGCCTGCTGGAGGACTGGCGCACCGGCCAGATGGACATCGACGCCATCCGCCGGATCGAGGCGGTGAAGGCACGCATCCCATGACGGGAAGGATCGGGACCGGGAAGGCCGACCGCCTGCCGGGGCTGGAGAGCCGGCTGTTCGACATCCCCGAGGACAAGTTCGTCGAGGTGGTCCGCCTGCTGGAGCGGGTGCGCGACCATCCCGACGTGCGCCAGACCTTCGCCGCCATCCGGCCGCGGCTGGCCCAGGTCCGTCCCGACCGCCGCCCGACGCTGAAGCGCGTCCTGTGCATGCCGTTCGAGGACGTGCTGGAAAGGGTCGGCGGTGTCGACGTGCCGGTGGGCCGCATCGAACGGCGGGTGATCGACCCGGTCTGGCGGCTGGTGGCGGAGTGCGGCGACAGCGCGCTGATCGACCAGCTCGACCGGCAGGTGCAGGAGACCGCGCCCGGCAATCTCAACGTGCTCCGCAACGTCGGGCGCCGGCTGTGGCCGATGGCGGCGCAGGCGATCCGGGGGGCCATCGGCGGGGCGGCGCAGGATGCCAGCCGTCACGGCCTGTGGCGCGTCCTGCACGGCGACGAGGAGATGAGGCGGCAGGCGATGGACATCGCCGCCTTCCTGGAGATCGGGCTGACGGTCGAAGCGCTGAAGGACGCGCTGGCGCCGAAGCCGCTGCCGGCGCTGGACGACCGGCATCTCGGCGCCATCGAACAGGCGGCCCAAGCGGTGGCGCGGCAGTCCCCGGGGCTGGTCCATCCCCTGCTGCTGGTCGCCGCCTCGCGCATGGCGAACCCGGCCGATCTGCTGACGGTGGTGAACGATCTGGATTTCGGCAAGGCGCGGCGCGAGCAGCCGGCGATCTTCGCCCGGCTGGGCGGACTGGTCGTCACCAGTCTGGAGGAGCGGTCGGCCCTCCTGGACGGCCACGGCCACGGCGCCGGGCCGGGCGGTGCCGCCCTCCCCACTGCCCCGGAGGACGCCGTCGCCATCGCCGAACGGCTGGTCGCCAGCGTCGGCACCACTTCCGCCGTCCTGGATGTCCTGGCCGATCCGGCCTATCGCCAACGGCTGGACGCGGTGAAGACGGCGGTGCGGACCATGGTGGCCGGAACCGTTCTCGACACGGCGCCCAAGGGCATCCTGACCGCCGTCCCGGCCCCGGCGGCGAACGGCCGCCCCGCTGCGGTGGACGAGGACGCCCAGATGGCGGCCGAGGACCATGCCCGCGCCCTGCGCCGCTGCGAAGGGTTGGCCGATGCGCTGGGCCTGCACGAGCCGCTGAAGGATGCGATGGCGTCGATGGAGAAGGGGCTGCTGGCGCGGGCGCAGGCCCTGCTGGCCCAGTATCCCAAGGCCGCCGCCGATCCCGGCGACGCGGAGACGGCGGAGGTCGCCCTGTTCTACGCCCTGCGCCTGCTGGAACTGGTCGCCGGCCCCGCCAGGGCCGACCGGCTCCGCGCCGCCATCATGGCCGCGACGGGAGAGTTCACGGAGGATGGGGCGTAGAGGCGCTCAGGACGTCGCCGGCAACGCGTCCCTTGCCGCGTCCTTCGCCGCGCTCCGGTCGGCGTAGCGGCGGGCCAGCACGGCGCCGACCATCAGCTGGATCTGGTGGAACACCATCACCGGCAGCAGCACCAGCCCGGCGGTGGCGGGAGCGAACAGCACGCCGGCCATCGGCACGCCGCTGACCAGCGACTTCTTCGACCCGCAGAAGACGATCACCGCCTCGTCGGCGCGGGAGAAGCCGAGGCGGCGGCTGAGCAGCGTCGTGCCGACCAGGAAGACCGCCAGGATGGCGCAGTCGATCACCACCACCATGCCGAGCGCCGCCGGCGGCACCTGATGCCACAGGCCGTTCGCCACCGCCTCGCTGAAGGCGATGTAGACGACCAGCAGGATCGAGCCGCGGTCGGTGAATTTCAGCATCGTCTTGTGCCGCGCCGCCCAGTCTCCGACCCAGCGCCGCAGGAGCTGTCCGGCGACGAAGGGCAGCAGGAGCTGCGCCGCGATGGTCTGCAGCGTGTCGAGCGACAGGGCCGAGCCCTGGACCTTCAGGAACAGCGCCACCAGCAGCGGCGTCATCAGGATGCCGGAGATGTTGGACAGGGTGGAACTGCACACCGCCGCCGCCACGTTGCCCCGCGCCATCGAGGTGAAGGCGATGGAGGACTGCACGGTGGAGGGCAGCAGGCAGAGGAACTGCACCCCGATCGCCACCGCCGGCGGCAGCAGGCTGGACGGCAGCGTTTCCACCACCGCCCAGCCGATCAGCGGGAAGGCGACGAAGGTCAGGCAGAAGATCAGCAGGTGCAGGCGCCAGTGCGCCATGCCCGCCACCACCTCCTCCCGCGGCAGGCGGGCGCCGTGCAGGAAGAACAGCAGCGCGATGGCCGCCTCGGCCAGCCAATGGACGCCTTCGGCGAGCCGTCCCTGCACCGGCAGCACGGTCGCCAGCCCGACGGTCGCCACCAGGGCCATGGTGAAACCGTCCATGTTCGGTCGCGGCACGCGGATCATTGGTTGGTCCCCCAAATCGATAGTAAGGGCCGGATATAACGCGGCGCCGCCCGATTTAACCGCTGTCGCTGCTCTGGAATACAGTATCCAGCATGCATGGCAGCTTTGAAAAGATTGGGGAAATCTGGCATGCCCCGCGATTCTTCCACGATGCGGAAACGCGCTGCGCTGGCGATGGGCAGCCAATCCCTTGAGGTTGAATGGGTTTTCGCCCCGCTCCGGTTGCCTCTTGCCACGCGTCCAGCCATACGGTAACGTATGGTCAAAGAACGGATGATTTCCCAGGGGAGCGATACGCCCATGCTGTCCAACCAGTACCCGAGCCTGAATTTCGACCTCGGCGAGGCGGCCGACATGCTGCGCGATTCGGTGCGGAGCTTCGCCGCCAACGAGATCGCCCCCCGCGCCGCCGAGATCGACCAGACCAACGAGTTCCCCAACGAGCTGTGGCGCAAGATGGGCGACCTCGGCATCCTCGGCGTGACGGTGGAGGAGGAGTATGGCGGCGCCGGCATGGGCTATCTGGAGCATGTCGTGGCGATGGAGGAGGTCTCCCGCGCCTCGGCCTCGGTGGGCCTCAGCTACGGCGCCCACTCCAACCTCTGCGTCAACCAGATCCGCAAGAACGGCACCGAGGAGCAGAAGCGCCGCTACCTGCCCAAGCTGATCTCCGGCGAGCATATCGGCGCCCTGGCGATGTCGGAGCCGAACGCCGGGTCCGACGTGGTGTCGATGAAGCTGCGGGCGGAGAAGAAGGGCGACCGCTACGTCCTGAACGGCACCAAGATGTGGATCACCAACGGCCCCGACGCCGACACGCTGGTGATCTACGCCAAGACCGACCTCGCTGCCGGCCCGCGCGGCATCACCGCCTTCCTGGTCGAGAAGGGCTTCAAGGGCTTCTCGGTGGCGCAGAAGCTGGACAAGCTCGGCATGCGCGGCTCGAACACCGGCGAGCTGGTGTTCGAGGACTGCGAGGTGCCGGAGGAGAACATCCTGGGCGGCGTCGGGCGCGGCGTGAACGTGCTGATGTCGGGGCTGGACTACGAGCGCGCGGTGCTGTCCGGCGGTCCGCTCGGCATCATGCAGGCCTGCATGGACGTGGTGATCCCCTATGTCCACGACCGCAAGCAGTTCGGCCAGTCGATCGGCGAGTTCCAGCTGATGCAGGGCAAGCTGGCCGACATGTACACGATCATGAACGCCGCCAAGGCTTACGTATACGCCGTCTGCAAGGCCTGCGACCGTGGCGAGACCACCCGCAAGGACGCCGCCGCCGCCATCCTGTTCTCCGCCGAAAAGGCGACCTGGATGGCGCTGGAGGCCATTCAAACGCTGGGGGGCAACGGCTACATCAATGAGTACCCGACCGGCCGCCTGCTGCGCGACGCCAAGCTCTATGAGATCGGTGCCGGCACCAGCGAGATCCGCCGCATGTTGATCGGGCGCGAGTTGTTCAAGGAAACGGCGTAAGGCGTTTCGGCAAAGAATAGAGCAAAGAATAGGGCATTGAGGGAAAGGGAACCGACCACCATGACCGACAGCATCGTCATCGCCGCCGCCGTCCGCACGCCGATGGGCGGCTTCCAGGGCGACCTCATGGGCCTGACCGGCCCGCAGCTGGGCGCCGTCGCCATCCAGGCGGCGCTGGAGCGCTCGGGCCTCGCCGCGGACGCGGTGGACGAGGTGTTCATGGGCAACGTGCTGTCGGCCGGTCTGGGCCAGGCCCCGGCGCGCCAGGCGGCGCTGGGCGCCGGGCTGCCGAAGGGGGTGGGCTGCACCACCATCTCCAAGGTCTGCGGCTCGGGCATGCGGGCGGTGATGTTCGCCCATGACGTGATCAAGGCCGGCTCGGCCAAGGTGGTGGTGGCCGGCGGCATGGAGAGCATGTCGAACGCCCCCTACCTGCTGGACCGCGCCCGTGCCGGCTACCGCATGGGTCACGGCAAGGTGCTGGACCACATGTTCTTCGACGGGCTGGAGGACGCCTACGAGAAGGGCCGGCTGATGGGCACCTTCGCCGAGGAATGCGCCAGCAGCTACAACTTCACCCGCGAGGCGCAGGACGACTACGCCATCGAAAGCCTGAACCGCGCCCGCAGGGCGGTGGAGGACGGCTCCTTCAAGGCGGAGATCGCGCCGGTCCTGGTCAAGGGCCGCAAGGGCGACACGCTGGTCGACACCGACGAGCAGCCGGGCAAGGGCGATCCCAAAAAGATCCCGACGCTGAAGCCCGCCTTCGCCAAGGACGGCACGGTGACGGCGGCCAATGCCTCGTCGATCTCCGACGGCGGTGCGGCGCTGGTCGTCACCACCCGCAGCGAGGCCGACCGCCTCGGCCTGCGCGTGATCGCCGAGATCAAGGGCCATTCCAACCACGCCCAGCAGCCGGCGCTGTTCACCACCGCTCCGGTCGGCGCCATGCAGAAGCTGTTCGAGAAGGTGGGCTGGTCGGCCCGCGACGTCGACCTGTTCGAGATCAACGAGGCGTTCGCCGTGGTCACCATGGCGGCGATGCGCGACCTCGATCTGCCGCACGACAAGGTGAACGTCCATGGCGGCGCCTGCGCGCTGGGACATCCGATCGGCGCGTCGGGGGCGCGGATCCTCGTCACGCTGCTGGCCGCGCTGGAGAAGTACGACCTGAAGCGCGGCGTGGCGTCGCTGTGTATCGGTGGTGGCGAGGCGACGGCCATCGCGGTGGAGCGGGTGTAAGGCATTCCCTCTCCCGCCCCGGGAGAGGGAAGGGGCCCATGCGGAGCATGGGAAGGGTGAGGGGTCAGGCACGAAGCCATGCGCTTCCGGTTCCTTGGATCACCCCTCACCCTCCCCACTTCGTGGGTCCCCTCCCTCTCCCGGGGCGGGAGAGGGCAATAACGACCTGGGAGGAGCAGCATGCACCTGACCGAAGAACAGACCATGGTCCGCGACATGGCCCGCGCCTTCGCGCAGGACCGGCTCGCGCCGACCGCCGCCGAGCGCGACCGCAGCGGCGCCTTCCCCAAGGCCGAACTCGCCGAGATGGGCGAACTCGGCCTGATGGGCATGCTGGTGCCGGAGGAGTTCGGCGGCGCCGCCACCGACCATGTCGCCTACGCGCTCGCCATCGAGGAGGTCGCCGCCGGCGACGGCGCCGTCTCCACCATCATGAGCGTCCACAACTCGGTCGGCTGCATGCCGATCCTGAAGTTCGGCAATGAGGCCCAGAAGGACCGTTTCCTGAAGCCGATGGCGCGCGGCGAGATGCTGGGCGCCTTCTGCCTGACTGAACCGCAGGCGGGGTCCGACGCCTCGGCGATCAAGACCCGCGCCCGGCGCGACGGCGACCACTGGGTGCTGAACGGCACCAAGCAGTTCATCACCTCGGGCTCGCAGGCCGACGTCGCCATCGTCTTCGCGGTGACCGACCCCGCCGCCGGCAAGAAGGGCCTCAGCGCCTTCATCGTGCCGACGGACACCCCCGGCTATCAGGTGGCGCGGACCGAGGAGAAGCTGGGCCAGCACTGCTCCGACACCTGCCAGATCGTCTTCGAGGAGTGCCGGGTTCCCGCCGACCTGATGCTCGGGGCCGAAGGCGCCGGCTACCGGGTGGCGCTGGCGAACCTGGAAGGCGGGCGCATCGGCATCGCGTCGCAGTCGGTCGGCATGGCGCGCGCGGCACTCGACCACGCCATCCGCTACGCCCAGGAACGCCAGAGCATGGGTGTGCCGATCATCCAGCATCAAGCCGTCGCCTTCCGCCTCGCCGACATGGCGACGCGCGTTGAGGCGGCGCGCCAGATGGTGCTGCATGCGGCGAGCCTGCGCGATGCCGGGGTGCCCTGCATGAAGGAGGCGGCGATGGCCAAGCTGTTCGCCTCGGAGATGGCGGAGAAGGTCTGCTCCGACGCCATCCAGATCCATGGCGGCTACGGCTACCTCAACGATTTCCCGGTCGAGCGCATCTATCGCGACGTCCGGGTCTGCCAGATCTACGAGGGCACCAGCGACATCCAACGGCTCGTCATCAGCCGCGCCCTTATCCAGTAATCAAGACCGCCAAAACCAAAATCGCCAAACTGGGAGGAAGACGGCATGACCGTCCTGAAGAGCGCCCTGAACGCGCGCTCCGCCGAGTTCCAGGCCAATGCCGACGCCATGCAGGCCCTGGTCGACGATCTGCGCCGGAAGGTCGCCGCCATCCAGCAGGGCGGCGGGGCCAAGGCCCGCGACAAGCACCTCGCCCGCGGCAAGCTGCTGCCGCGCGAGCGCATCCGACAGCTTCTCGACGTCGGCTCGCCCTTCCTTGAGCTGTCGCAGCTGGCTGCCGACGGCGTCTATGCCGAGGACATTCCGTCCGCCGGCATCATCGCCGGCATCGGCAGCGTCGCCGGGCAGGAATGCATGATCGTCGCCAACGACGCGACGGTGAAGGGCGGCACCTATTATCCGCTGACGGTCAAGAAGCACCTGCGCGCGCAGGAGATCGCCCAGCAGAACAACCTGCCCTGCATCTATCTGGTGGATTCGGGCGGCGCCAACCTGCCGAACCAGGACGAGGTCTTCCCCGACCGCGATCATTTCGGCCGCATCTTCTACAACCAGGCCAACATGTCGGCCGAGGGCATCCCGCAGATCGCCGTGGTGATGGGAAGCTGCACCGCCGGCGGCGCCTATGTCCCGGCGATGTCGGACGAGGCGATCATCGTCCGCAACCAGGGCACCATCTTCCTCGGCGGCCCGCCGCTGGTGAAGGCCGCGACCGGCGAGGTGGTGTCGGCCGAGGATCTCGGCGGCGCCGACGTGCATTCCCGCACCTCCGGCGTCACCGACCATTACGCGATGAACGACGCCCATGCCCTGGCGATGGCGCGCCGCGTGGTGTCGAACCTGAACCGCGCCAAGCACATCGACCTGGATCTTCGCGAGCCGGAGGAGCCGGCCTTCGACCCGCGCGAGCTTTACGGCGTCATCCCCAGCGACGCCCGCAAGCCCTTCGACGTGCGCGAGGTGATCGCGCGGGTGGTCGACGGGTCCCGCTTCGACGAGTTCAAGCCGCTCTATGGCACGACGCTGGTGACGGGCTTCGCCCACATCTTCGGCTATCCCGTCGGCATCATCGCCAACAACGGCATCCTGTTCAGCGAATCCGCCCTGAAGGGCGCCCATTTCGTCGAGCTGTGCTGCCAGCGCCGCATCCCGCTGGTCTTCCTGCAGAACATCACCGGCTTCATGGTCGGGCGGAAATACGAGGCCGGCGGCATCGCCAAGGACGGCGCCAAGCTGGTGACGGCGGTCGCCTGCGCCAAGGTGCCGAAATTCACCGTCATCATCGGCGGCAGCTATGGCGCCGGGAATTACGGCATGTGCGGCCGCGCCTACAGCCCGCGCTTCCTCTGGATGTGGCCGAACGCCCGCATCTCGGTGATGGGCGGCGAGCAGGCGGCCGGCGTGCTGGCCCAGGTCAAGCGCGACGCCATGGAAGCCCAGGGCAAGCCGTGGTCGGCCGAGGACGACGAGGCGCTGAAGGCGCCGATCCGCGCCCAGTTCGAGCGCGAGAGCCACGCCTATTACGCCAGCGCCCGGCTGTGGGACGACGGCATCATCGACCCGGCCGACACCCGCATGGTGCTGGGCCTCGGCCTGTCGGCCTCGCTGAACGCCCCGGTGCCGAAGACGCCCTTCGGCGTCTTCCGGATGTGACGGAGATTGCCATGAGCGACATTCTCATCGACATCGCGGACACCGGCGTCGCCACCGTCACCATGAACCGCGGCGACGTCCACAATGCCTTCAACGAGCAGGTCATCGCCGACCTGACCGCCGCCTTCCGCCAAGTGGGCGAGGAGCCGGCGGTGCGCGTCGTCCTGCTGCGCGGGGTGGGCAGGAGCTTCTCGGCCGGGGCGGATCTGTCCTGGATGAAGAAGATGGCCGGCTACTCCCGCGAGGAGAATCTGGCCGACGCCATGGGCCTCGCCACCATGCTGCGCACGCTGGACGAATGCCCGAAGCCGACGGTCGCCGTGGTGCAGGGTCCGGCCTTCGGCGGCGGCGTGGGCCTCGTGTCGGCCTGCGACATCGCCATCGGCGTCGAGACCGCCACCTTCGCCCTGTCGGAGGTGCGGCTGGGCATCATCCCCGCCGCCATCAGCCCCTATGTCATCGCCGCGATCGGCGAGCGCGCCTGCCGCCGCTATTTCCTGACCGGCGAGCGCTTCGGCGCGGCGGAGGCCCACCGCATCGGCCTGCTGCATGAGCTGACCAGCGCCGACGGGCTGGAGGAGACGGTGGCGAAGACGGTGAGGAACCTGATGGACAGCGCGCCCACTGCGGTCGCTGCCGCGAAGGAGCTGATCCGCGCCGTCGCCCGCCGGCCGCTGACCGACGACGTGGTGCGCGACACGGCGGAGCGCATCGCCCGCCAGCGCGCCAGCGCCGAAGGCAAGGAGGGCGTCGGCGCCTTCCTCGACAAACGCACCCCGTCCTGGCGGAGCTGATCCACATGTTCGACAAGATCCTGATCGCCAACCGCGGCGAAATCGCCTGCCGGGTCATCCGCACCGCCCGCCGCCTGGGCATCAAGACCGTCGCCGTCCATTCGGAGGCCGATGCGCATGCGATGCATGTCCAGATGGCCGACGAGGCCGTCTGCATCGGCCCGGCCCCGGTCGGCGAAAGCTACCTGCGCGGCGAAATCATCCTCGACGTGGCGAAACGCACGGGGGCTGAGGCCATCCATCCCGGCTACGGCTTCCTGTCGGAGAATGCCGGCTTTGCCGCCGCCTGCGCCGAGGCTGGCGTCGTCTTCATCGGCCCGCCGATCGAGGCGATCCGCGTCATGGGCTCCAAGGCGGAATCCAAGCGGCTGATGGCGAACGCCGACGTGCCGCTGGTGCCGGGCTATCACGGCACCGACCAGGACTTCGCCACCCTGTCGGCGGAGGCCGAGCGCATCGGCTACCCGGTGCTGGTCAAGGCCTCGGCCGGCGGCGGCGGCAAGGGCATGCGCGTGGTGCGCGCCGCGTCCGAACTGGCCGACGCGGTGGCCGGCGCCCAGCGCGAGGCCAAGGCCGCCTTCGGCGACGACAGCCTGCTGCTGGAGAAATATCTCGGCCGGCCGCGCCATGTCGAAATCCAGGTCTTCTGCGACACCCACGGCAACGGCGTCTATCTGTTCGAGCGCGACTGCTCGGTGCAGCGCCGCCACCAGAAGGTGATCGAGGAGGCGCCGGCCCCCAACTTGCCCGACGACCTGCGCCGCCGCATGGGCGAAGCCGCGGTCGCCGCCGCCAAGGCGGTGAACTATGTCGGCGCCGGCACCGTCGAGTTCCTCTATGAGGATGGCGGCTTCTACTTCATCGAGATGAACACCCGTTTGCAGGTGGAGCATCCGGTGACGGAGAAGATCACCGGGCTCGATCTGGTCGAGTGGCAGCTGCGCGTCGCCGCTGGCGCCGAACTGCCGCTGCGTCAGGACCAGCTGACCCGCAAGGGGCATGCCTTCGAGGCGCGGCTCTATGCCGAGGATCCGCAGCGCGACTTCCTGCCGGCCATCGGCAAGCTGGTCCGCCTGCGTCCGCCGGCCGAGACCGACCATGTCCGCGTCGACACCGGCGTCCGCGAGGGCGATTCGGTGACGATGTATTATGACCCGATGATCGCCAAGCTGATCGTCTGGGACGAGGACCGCGACAGCGCCCTGCGCCGCCTGCGCGTGGCGCTGGCCGAGTATGAGGTGGTCGGCGTCACCACCAACGTCGCCTTCCTCGGCGCCATCGCCGGCCATCCGGCCTTCAAGGCGGTGGAGATCGATACCGGCTTCATCGAGCGCCACCGCGCCGACCTGCTGCCGCCGCCGGCCCCGGTGGCCGACAAGGCGCTGGCCGCCGCTGCCCTGTCGGTGCTGCTGACGCGGCGGGAGGAGGCCCAGGCTGCCCTGCGTGCCCGGTCCGACCGCTATTCGCCCTGGCTGCTCGCCAACGGCTGGCGGCTGAACGAGGAGAACCATTACGACCTGCGCCTGATGGACGGCGAGACGGCGCGCGAAGTGACGCTGCACTTCCGCGCTGATGGTTACGAGGTCGCGGTGGATGGCGGCAAGCCGATGCCGGTGACCGGCGTCAGCCTTGAGGACGGCGTTCTGACCGCCACGCTGGACGGCATGCGCACCCGCGCCACGGTGGTGGGGCAGGGGCTGGACATCACCATGCTGATCGACGGCGCGGTGTCGCGCCTGACGCTGGACGACCCCAGCGCCCGTGCGGCGGAGCAGGAGGGCGGTTCCGGCCGCCTGACCGCGCCGATGCCCGGCACCGTGGTCCGCGTGCTGGTCGAAGCCGGCCAGAGCGTCGAGGCCGGCGCGCCGCTGATGCTGCTGGAGGCGATGAAGATGGAGCACACCATCAAGGCCCCGGCGGCGGGCACCGTCAGCGCGGTGAACTTCGCGGCGGGCGATCAGGTGTCGGAGGGCGTCGACCTGCTGGTTCTCGACATCGCGGAGGGCTGACCGATGCTGCTGCCGAAATTCGTCCGCATGGTGGAGGTCGGCCCGCGCGACGGCCTCCAGAACGAAAAGTCGATGGTGCCGACCACGGTGAAGGTGGAACTGGTCAACCGTCTCTCCGACGCCGGGTTGAGCGTGGTGGAGGCGGCCAGCTTCGTCTCGCCGAAATGGGTGCCGCAGATGGGCGACAGCGCCGAGGTGCTGGCCGGCATCGCCCGCAAGCCCGGCGTCCGCTATGCCGCCCTCACCCCCAACCTGAAAGGGCTGGAGGGGGCGCTGGCGGCCAAGGCCGACGAGGTGGCGGTGTTCGGCGCCGCCTCGGAAAGCTTCAGCCAGAAGAACATCAACTGCTCCATCGCCGAGAGCCTGGACCGCTTCGCCCCCGTCATGGAGCAGGCCAAGGCGGCGGGCGTGCCGGTGCGCGGCTATGTCAGCTGCGTGCTCGGCTGCCCCTATGAGGGGGAGATCGCGCCGCGGGCGGTGGCCGAGGTGGCGGAGCGGCTGTTCGCCATGGGCTGCTACGAGATCTCGCTCGGCGACACCATCGGCACCGGTACCCCGACCAAGGCGCAACTGATGATCGCCGCGGTGGCTGAGCGGGTGCCGGTGGAGAAGATCGCCGTCCATTTCCACGACACCTACGGGCAGGCGCTGGCCAACATCCTGGCGGCGCTGCAGATGGGCGTGGCGGTGGTCGACAGCTCCGTCGCGGGCCTCGGCGGCTGTCCCTATGCCAAGGGGGCCAGCGGCAACGTGGCGAGCGAGGATGTGCTTTACATGCTGGACGGCCTCGGCATCGAGACCGGGGTCGATCTGGACAGGCTGATCGCGGCCGGGGCGTTCATCAGCGACGCCATCGGCCGCCCCACCGCATCGAAGGTGGCCCGCGCTCGTGGTTGTGCGTAAGGGACTCTTCGGCAACGAAGGGCCGCGCTTCCGGCAGGGGGCGCGGCCCTTTTTTGTTTGGAGGCGGTGGGCGGTCGCCACGACCTTGTCTCCGCGCCTGAGGGCGGCTTGGTCCAGACGCGACCGAATCCGCGCGGCGCGCCGGGAATTGAAGCCTTCCGTCAGCTCCCCGCTGTCAATGCAGGGGTGGTGCGGACCATGAGCGGCTGTCCGGCTCACGTCCATTGAATTGCCGCCATTGGCTTGGGGTCATGCCTTCCCATTCCCGGAACGCCCGATAGAAGGAGCTTGTGTCCTGGTAGCCCAGTAGACAGGCAACCTCGTCGATGTCGGTGGACGGATCGGACAGCAGCAGCCGGCCGAGTTCCTGCCGCGCCTCTGCCAGAAGTTCGCGAAAGCTTGCACCTTCATCGGTGATGCGGCGTTGCAACGTGCGCTCGCTCATACCCAGGTCGCATGCCACATCGGCCAAATCCGGCCTGCCGCTGGCGAGGCTCCGTTTCAGAACGACCTTCACCTGTTCCCGGATCGAACTGGATCTCTGAAGCTCGTGAAGCGCCGATGCTAGGTCCTGTCTGACGGCCTGCTGACGCGCAGGGATTGCTGGATCATGGCGAGCTTGATGAAGGTCATATAGTTGACGGCGAGCTTGTCATGTCGCGTGGCAACGGATCGGCATCCTTTGAGCCATCCGATGCCACGTTCGACGGCGTTTCT
>NZ_RWIJ01000038.1 GCF_019805165.1 Azospirillum sp. 412522 | reverse complement strand
AACAGCTTGGACGAGTGTTCCTCGCCGAGTGCGAGCATCATGATGGCGGCCTTTTCCGGGCCGGTGAGGGTCCGGTAGTCCTCGCGAACCTTCAACGCCATCTGTTCGCCTCCGCCACCACCGCCCCTTCCGCATGAGGGGCGGGCGGTTCATTCTTGCACGTCCGGTTTCCGATTCTTCCGTTGTAATACGATCTTCCGGGCCGTTCCATCCCTTCGCGGGGGAAGGGCGGGGACAAATTCGGCCGATCCCACCGCCCCTCTTCCGGTCTTCCTGCCGCGGACCGCCGGCGTCAGCCGAACCGCTTGGCGATGACCGCGTAGGCTGCGCGCAGGCCCAGCGCCTCGCCGCCCTCCGGCCGGCCGGGACGGGCCGACCCGTTCCAGGCGTAGGTGTCGAGATGCGCCCAGGGCGTGCCCTTCGACACGAATTCCTGCAGGAACAGCCCGGCGGTGATGGCGCCGGCGAAGCCGTTGGTGGTGACGTTGTTGATGTCCGCCACCTTGCTGTCCAGCCCCTTGCGGTAGGGCGCCCACAGCGGCAGCCGCCACATCGGGTCGTCGACCGCGGTGCCGGCCTCCGTCAGGTCGTTGGCGAGCGTGTCGTCGTTCGACATCAGCGCCGGCAGGTCGGGGCCGAGCGCGACGCGGGCGGCGCCGGTCAGGGTGGCGAAGTCGATCAGCAGTTCCGGCTTCTCCGAATCCGCCTCGGCCAGCGCGTCGCACAGGATCAGGCGTCCCTCGGCGTCGGTGTTGCCGACCTCCACCGTCAGGCCCTTGCGGGTCCTCAGCACGTCCAGCGGCTTGAAGCTGTCGCCCGACACGACATTCTCCACCGCCGGCACCAGCACGCGCAGCCGCACCGGCAGCCCGGCCATCATGATCATCCGGCCGAGCGCCAGCGCATGCGCCGCTCCGCCCATGTCCTTCTTCATCATCAGCATGCCCGACGACGGCTTCAGGTCCAGACCGCCGGTGTCGAAGCAGACGCCCTTGCCGACGACGGTCACCTTCGGGTGTTCCGGGTTGCCCCAGCGCAGGTCGACCAGCCGCGGTTCGCGCGGGCTGGCGCGGCCGACGGCATGGACGGCGGGGTAATCGCGGTCGAGCAGGTCCTGCCCGACGATCACCTCGACCGCCGCGTCGAACTCCGCCGCCAGATCCTGCGCCGCCTGGGCCAGTTCGGCCGGTCCCATGTCGCAGGCCGGAGTGTTGACCAGGTCGCGCACCAGCCAGGTGGCGGTCGCCGCCCGCTCCACCTCGCCGCGGTCGGCCTCCGCCGGCCAGACCAGATTGGCGAAGCCCTTCTCCGGCGCCTTCCTGTACCGGGTGAAGCGGTAGCTGCCGAGCGCCCAGCCCAGCGCCGCCCGCGTCGCCGCCCGCGCGTCCAGCGCCGCGTCGATCCGGTAGGAGCCAGCGGGCAGCGTGGCGGGCAGGCCGGCGAAGGCCCACAGGTCGTCGATGGCCGACACCCCGGCCAGCACATGGGCGACGGCGCCGTCCGGCCCCGGCAGGAAGACGGTCGATCCGGCCTCGCCGGTGAAGCCCACCGCCTTGACCCAGGAGGCCACGGCGGGCGACTGCGCCGTCAGCCAGTCGGCCAGCCCGGCCTTGGTCACGGGGGTGAGGGCGACGGTGTCCGGACCGTCGACGGCAAGCAGGGTGGCGAGCAAGACTGGGGATCCTTCTCACGAGATCACGTCACGCATCCGGTGCGGATGCCGATCCACCAAGGATGGCGCGCGAAGTGCCGGCTGGAAAGGGGTGGCGTGGAACGGAGCGAAACGCTTTCCGGACGGGTGTTCCCCCGGCGGGCACATGCGGGACGCCCGCCCCCGCTCCCGTGGCCGCCGGGGCAGGGGAGCGGGCGAGCCTCCCAGAGCGGGGCAAGGCGAAGTCCATACTGCGCATGGAGTGGCTTATGTCTTTGCCTTATAAGGAAAACCATCAGAAAAACGGTAATGCCGAATCATTGCCGATGACCATCGATACCGTGTCCGGTATTTCGGAATGGCGATTATTCACTCATCGGCCTGTTCACCGATGGCGACGTTCAAGCTATAAGGATCTGCCGCCTTCAACCGTCGTTGCATTCCATGATTGTGCTCGACATCGCCACCGTGCTGTTTCTATACCAGTCGTCACTTCTGGTGGGGGCGGCCGTGTTCCTGCTCGCGCGGCGGCGGAGGTCCCCATCCTCGGGCTTCGGAACGCTGGCGGCGGCATTCTCCCTGGTCGGATTCGGCGGTGTCCTGGCCAGCTTCGGCGAACAGGCCCTGCTGCCCAAGCCGGTCTGGACCCTGGGCAGCCTGACGCTCGGTCTGGTCGGATACGGGTTGCTGGTGCTGGGGATGGAGCGTCTCCGGTCCGGGCGCCTGCCGCGTGGGTGGCGCCTGCTGGCGGTCTATCCCGTCCCGTTCTGGATCGCCGCCTTGGTCACCGGCTTCCATCTGGACAACCAGATCCGCGCCACCCTCTTCCATCTGAACGCCGCGCTTTGCCTGATCCTGGCGGCGCGGATCGTGACCCGGCTCCGGCGGGTGGAGCAGTTGCCGTCCTGCCGGCCGCTGGAAGCGGTGCTGACGCTCAGCGGGGCGGCGTTCCTGCTGGGTGCCGGGGCCGTCCTGTTCATCGCGGACTTCGTGCCCTGGCTAGCCCTGGAGTTCTTCGTCCAGATCCTCGTCAATTTTGCCGTCGCGATCCTGATCTACAGCGTCGCGACCGACCGGGCGGAGCGCAAGCTCAGCCTGATGGCCGAGCTGGACAGCCTGACCGGCATCGGCAACCGCCGCTGGCTGGAACGGATGGTGCCGAGCCACCTGCGGCCCGGCGACACCGTCTTCTGCATCGACCTCGACCATTTCAAGCGGATCAACGACCGGTTCGGCCATGCCGCCGGCGACACCGTGCTGGTCGCGGTGGCGGCGACGCTGAGGAACCTGAAGCGCCCCGACGACGTGCTGGCGCGGATGGGCGGGGAGGAGTTCCTGCTGTTCCTGCCGGAACTGCGGACGGCCGAGATCCTGCCCATCGCCGAGCGGATTCGCGAGGCCATCCAGGCGATCCCGTTCCAGATCCAGGGGACCGCCCTGGGGGTGACGACCAGCATCGGCGTCGCCCAGGTCTTCCGGATGGGGGAGATCTGGCCGGACCTCGTCCATGCCGCCGACATGGCGCTGTACGACGCCAAGCGCGGCGGACGCAACCGCGTCGCGCACGCGCCGCGGGTTTCGCAGGGCCTCGTGCCGGCGTAAGAAAGGGAGCAACGGTCGCGCGAAGGCGCGATCCATCCTCCCCTGCCTCACCATCTTCCGCGCGAAAGGTGCCGTCCGATGTCCGATTTGACCCTGGTGATCGGGAACAAGGCCTATTCGTCCTGGTCGCTGCGCCCGTGGCTGGCGCTCCGGCAGGCCGGGCTGGCCTTCGCCGAGACCGTCATCCCCCTGCGCCAGCCGGACACCGCCGCCCGCATCGCCGAACAGTCGCCGTCGGGCCGCGTGCCCACACTGCTCCATGACGGCCTCGTCCTCTGGGATTCGCTGGCGATCTGCGAATATGTGGCGGAGCTGGCGCCCGCTGCCGGCCTGTGGCCGTCGGACCGGGTGGCGCGGGCGGTGGCACGGTCGGTGTCGGCGGAGATGCATTCCGGCTTCGTCCCGCTGCGCACCAGCATGCCGATGAACCTCAAGCAGGACCGCAAGGGCCAGGGGATGACCGCGGCGACCGCCGCCGACATCGCCCGCATCGAGGCGCTGTGGGCCGACGCCCGCGCCCGTTTCGGCAGCCCGGCGGGCGGCCCCTTCCTGTTCGGCGCCTTCACCATCGCCGACGCCATGTTCGCCCCGGTGGTGACGCGGCTGGAGACCTACGGCGTCGCGGTGTCGCCTGGATCGCGCGCCTATATGGATGCCGTGCTGGCCCTGCCGGCGATGCGGGACTGGGTCGCCGCGGCCAAGGCGGAGCCGTGGGAATTCGAGCCGTGAGCGGTCAAAGCGGCCCTGACGGGGAGACCGCCGGACGGTTTGCGGCAGAACCGAACAGGGATGCCTGAATCCGACAAGCACCGCCAAGGAAGTCGCCCCTAAGCTGATGCATGGACCCCAAGAAGGAGCCTGTGCATGAGCAACCCGCCGACTTCGACGCCCACGATCGTCCTCGTTCACGGCGCCTGGGCCGATGGTTCAAGCTGGCAGCGGGTCATCCCGCTCCTGCTTGAGAAGAACATTCCCGTCGTCGCGGTGCAGAACCCGACGAGTTCGCTCGCCGACGACGTGAAGGCCACCAGGCAGGCGCTGGCGTCCATCCAGGGACCCGTCGTGCTGGTGGGACACAGCTGGGGCGGTGCGGTGATCACCGAAGCCGGCAACGATCCCAAGGTCAAGGCGCTGGTCTATGTGGCGGCCTTCGCGCCCAAGGCCGGCGAGACGCTCGGCGAGCTGGTGGGGGCCTATCCGCCGCCTCCGGGCCTGGGCAGGATTCAGGACGACGGTGCCGGCAACCTCAAGCTCAGCGTCGAAGGCTGGATCGAGGACGTGGCTTCGGACCTTCCCGAGGCCGAGGCGCGCGTGCTGGCGGCGCTCCAGCCGCCGCTGCCCGCCGGCACCTTTGGCGAGAAGGTCACCCAGGCCGCCTGGGAGAGCCGGCCCGCCTGGTACATCGTCTCGACCGACGACCGGGTCGTCAGCGTCGAGCTCGAACGGGAGTTCGCCCGGCGGATGAAGGCCAGGACCACCGAGCTGAAGGCGAGCCACCTCTCCCTGCTGTCGCAGCCCGACGCGGTGGCGGCCGTCATCCTGGAGGCGGTTCAGAGCGTCACGGCCGGCTGAGCCGGTCACGCATCATCGTTCCGGCCCGTTGAAACGGGAAACGGCGCGCCGTCCTGCCGGATGGCGCGCCGTTTCCATATCCGCTCCTTACTCCCTCTCCCGTCCCGGGAGAGGGAAGGGGCCCATGCGGAGCATGAGGGTGAGGGGTGATCCAAGGATCATAATCCATGTTCGGATACCCCCTCACCCTCCCCGCCTTTGGCGGGTCCCCTCCCTCTCCCGGGGCGGGAGAGGGCTTTTATCACTCCGCCGGGATGGCGCGCGGCAGGGTCACCGGCACGGCCAGACGGTGCAGCATCTCCTTCGGGACCACCTGCCAGAAGTGGCCGAGCTCGCGCTGCCAGTCGTTGAGGATCTCGGCGGCGAAACGGCTTTGCGTCTCGGCGACATGCTCCTCGATCAGGGCGCGGAGCTGGGCCTCGTAGTGGGCGACCTCGACCCGCTGGAAGATGACGTTCTCCTCGTTGATGAAGAGAGGCAGCGAGTCCTCCGGGTCGTAGATGTAGGCCATGCCCCCGGTCATGCCGGCGCCGAAATTGTCGCCGACCTTGCCCAGGATGACCGCCGTGCCGCCGGTCATGTACTCGCAGCCGTTGGAGCCGCAGCCCTCCACCACCACGGTGGCGCCGGAGTTGCGCACCGCGAACCGCTCGCCGGCCTGGCCGGCGGCGAACAGCTTGCCGGCGGTGGCGCCGTACAGCACCGTGTTGCCGATGATGGTGTTCTTGTTCGACTCCAGCGGGCTGCTGGTCGCCGGACGGACGACGATGGTGCCGCCCGACAGGCCCTTGCCGACATAGTCGTTGGCGTCGCCCATCACCTCCAGCTTGATGCCCTGGACCGCGAAGGCGCCGAGCGACTGGCCGGCGGTGCCGCGCAGGCGGACGGTGATGTGGCCGGGCTGCAGCCCGAACATGCCGAACTTCCGCGTCACCATTGAGGACAGCCGCGTGCCGATGGCGCGCTGCGTGTTGCGGGCGTTGTAGGCGAGCTGCATCTTCTCGCCCTCCTCGAACAGCGGGCGGGCGTCGGCGACGATGCGGGCGTCCAGCGTATCCGGCACCTCGTTGCGGCCCTGCAGCGTGCAGTAGCGCGCGTTCTCGCCCGGATCGACCTGGGCCAGCAGCGGGTTGAGGTCGAGGTCGTCGAGATGGGCGCCGCCGCGGCTGACCTGATGCAGCAGGTCGGTGCGGCCGATCACCTCGTTCAGCGAGCGGAAGCCCAGCTTGGCGAGGATCTCGCGGACCTCCTCGGCCAGGAAGGTGAAGAGGTTGACGACCTTCTCCGGCGAGCCGACGAACTTCTCGCGCAGCTTCTCGTCCTGGACGCAGACGCCGACCGGGCAGGTGTTGGAATGGCACTGCCGGACCATGATGCAGCCCATGGCGATCAGGCTGGCGGTGCCGATGCCGTACTCCTCGGCGCCCAGCATGGCGGCGATGACGATGTCGCGGCCGGTCTTCAGGCCGCCGTCGGTGCGCAGCCGCACGCGGTGGCGCAGCTTGTTCAGCGTCAGGACCTGATGGACCTCCGACAGCCCCATCTCCCAGGGCAGGCCGGCGAACTTGATCGAGGTCTGAGGGCTGGCGCCGGTGCCGCCGGAGTTGCCGGAGATCAGGATGATGTCGGCATTCGCCTTCGCCACGCCGGCGGCGATGGTGCCGATGCCCGACCGGCTGACCAGCTTCACCGTGACCTTGGCGTCCGGGTTGATCTGCTTCAGGTCATAGATGAGCTGGGCCAGATCCTCGATCGAGTAGATGTCGTGGTGCGGCGGCGGGCTGATCAGGGTCACGCCCGGCGTGGCGTGGCGCAGCCGCGCGATCATCTCCGTCACCTTGAAGCCGGGGAGCTGGCCGCCCTCGCCGGGCTTGGCGCCCTGGGCGACCTTGATCTCCAGCTCGCGGCACTGGTTGAGGTACTCGGCGGTGACGCCGAAGCGGCCCGACGCCACCTGCTTAATGGCGGAGTTCCAGTTGTCGCCGTTCTTGTCCGGGCGGAAGCGCGCCGGATCCTCGCCGCCCTCGCCCGAGTCGGACTTGGCGCCGATGCGGTTCATCGCGACGTTCAGCGTGCCGTGCGCCTCGGGCGACAGCGCGCCCATCGACATGCCCGGCGTGATGAAGCGCTTGCGGATCGAGGTGATGCTCTCGACCTCGTCCACCGGGACGGCGGCCTTGGTGGTGCGGAACTCCAAGAGGTCGCGCAGCTGCATCGGCGGCCGCTTGTTCACCTGCTCGGAATACTTCTTGAAGGTGGTGTAGCTGTCGTTGGTGACGGCCTGCTGCAGGGTGTGGATGATCCCACCCTCCCAGCCATGGCGGTCGCCCGACTTGCGGAAGCGGTAGAAGCCACCGACCGGCAGGGGCAGCGCCTCGCCGGCATAGGCCAGCGCGTGCTGCTCCAGGACCTTCTTCTGGATGCCGTTCAGGCCGATGCCGGAGATGCGGCTGACCATCGCCGGGAAATGCTCGGCGACCAGGGCGCGGCTCAGGCCGATGGCCTCGAAGTTGCCGCCGCCGCGGTAGCTGCTGATGACCGAGATGCCCATCTTGGACATGATCTTCAGCAGGCCGTCGTCGATGGCCTTCTTGTAGTTCGTCATCGCCTTTTCCAGCGACAGCGAGCCGAGCAGGCCGCGGCGCTGGCGCTCGGCCACCGCCTCCTGCGCCAGATAGGCGTTGACGGTGGTGGCGCCGACGCCGATCAGCACCGCGAAGTAATGGGTGTCCAGGCATTCCGCCGTGCGCAGGTTCAGCGAGGTGAAGGTGCGCAGGTTGGAGCGGATCAGGTGGGTGTGGACGGCACCGGTCGCCAGGATCGCCGGGATGGCGGCGCGGGCCGGGCCCATCGCCTCGTCGGTCAGGGTGACGTGGTTGGCGCCGCCGCGCACGGCGTCCTCCGCCTCCTGGCGGATGCGGCGCAGCGCGTCGCGCAGCGCGTCGGGGCCGCCGTCCACCGGGAAGGTGGCGTCGATCACCGCCGCGGTGTCGCCCATATACTCGCGCATGGCGTGGAATTCGGCGGTGGTCAGCACCGGGCTGTCGAGTTGCAGCAACCGGGTCTGGCTCTCATCCTCGTCCAGGATGTTGCCGAGATTGCCCAGACGCGTCTTCAGGCTCATCACCCGGCGCTCGCGAAGCGAGTCGATGGGCGGATTGGTGACCTGGGAGAAGTTCTGGCGGAAGAAGTGGTGCAGGCCGCGGTACTTGTCGGACAGCACGGCGATGGGGCTGTCGTCGCCCATCGAGCCGACGGCTTCCTTGCCGTCCTCCGCCATCGGGTGGAGGATCAGCTCCATGTCTTCCATGGCGAGGCCGAAGGCCATCTGGCGGCGGCGCAGCTCCTCCTTCTCCATCTCCGACCGCTCGCCCTTCAGCGCGGCGGTCTTCACCAGCTCGTCCAGATGCGTGGTGTTCCTGACCCACTGGCCCCAGGGCTTCTGGGCGGCCAGATGGTCCTTCAGCTCACGGTCGTTGAACAGCTTGCCGGCCTGGAGATCGACGGCGATCATCTCGCCCGGGCCGAGGCGGCCCTTCTCGACCACCTGGTTCTCCTCGATCTTGACCATGCCGGTCTCGGAGCCGCCGATGATCAGCCCGTCGGTGGTGATGGTGTAGCGCATCGGGCGCAGGCCGTTGCGGTCCATGCCGCCGACGACCCAGCGGCCGTCGGTCATGGCGAGCGCGGCCGGGCCGTCCCACGGCTCCATGACGGAGTTGCAGTAGGCGATCAGCGCCTTGTGGTTGTCCGGCGTGGTCTGCGAGCTGGTCAGCGCCTGCGGCACCAGCATCATCTTGACCATGGGGGCGGTGCGGCCGGCGCGGACCATCACCTCGAACACGCTGTCGAGCGCGCCCGAGTCGGACAGGCCGACGCCGATGACCGGCTTCAGGTCGCCCATGTTGGCGCCGAACACCGGATGCTCCATCCGGGTCTCGTGCGCCTTCATCCAGTTGACGTTGCCCTTCAGCGTGTTGATCTCGCCGTTGTGGGCGAGCATGCGGAAGGGCTGGGCCAGCGGCCAGGTCGGGAAGGTGTTGGTCGAATAGCGCTGGTGGTAGATGGCGAAGGACGACTCGAAGCGGTCGTCGGTCAGGTCCGGATAGAAGGTCGAGAGCTGTTCGGCGAGGAACATGCCCTTGTAGATGATCGAGCGCGCCGACAGCGAGCAGATGTAGAAGTCGTTGATCTGTTCGCCATGCACCGCCTTCTCGATCCGGCGACGGATGATGTAGAGGTCGAGCTCGAACTGCTCGTCCGACACGCCCTTCGAATTGCCGATGATGATCTGCTCGATCTCGGGCCGGGTGGCGTTGGCCTTCTCGCCGATGATGTCGACGTTGATCGGCACCTGGCGCCAGCCGTAGATGTAGTAGCCGAAGGCCAGGATCTCGGTCTCGACGATGCAGCGGCAGGCCTCCTGGGCGTCCAGGCTGATGCGCGGCAGGAAGACCTGGCCGACCGCCAGATTGTTCTCCGGCGGCAGGTGGCCGATGATCTTGACGTGGTCCTTGAAGAACTTCTGCGGCACCTGGACATGGATGCCGGCACCGTCGCCGGTCTTGCCGTCGGCGTCCACCGCGCCGCGGTGCCAGACCGCCTTCAGGGCTTCGATGCCTTTCTCGACCACCGAACGGCGGGGCTTGCCGTCGATCGCGGCGATGAAGCCGACGCCGCAGGCGTCGTGCTCGTCGGCCGGATTGTAGGCGTGGGCAGTGGTCAGCGCCGCGGCGTTGGCGCGGAAATCGGCGACGAACTGCTCACCCTGGTTCAATTCGGTGGTCATGGAACGACCCTTTCACAGTCTGGACGTTGACCTGGGGGGCCGAAGGGAAGGCCCCCTGGGGTAGACGGTGTTACTGATGTCGGAAAGAGGAAGCGCCTTACTCGGCGGCGACGGCCAGCTTGGGCGCGCCGACGGTCTGGGCGTAGGCGTCCATCGCCTCGGCGGCGTCGCGGCCGTCGCGGATGGCCCACACCACCAGCGAGGCGCCGCGGACGATGTCGCCGGCGGCGAAGACGCCGTCCAGGCTGGTCATCTTGGTGCGGTGGTCGACCAGCAGCGTGCCCCAGCGGGTGACGGTCAGGTCCGGCGAGCCGAACAGGCCCGGCAGATCCTCCGGCTCGAAGCCCAGCGCCTTGATGACGAGGTCGGCCGGCTCGGTGAAGTCGGACCCCTCGATCACCTGCGGGGTCTGGCGGCCGGTGGCGTCGGCGACGCCCAGGTGGATGCGGACGGCGCGGACGCCGGTCACCACGTCGTCGCCGGTGAAGGCTTCCGGGGCGGCCTGCCAGACGAACTCGACGCCCTCCTCCTCGGCATGCGCCACTTCGCGCTGCGAGCCCGGCATGTTCTTGCGGTCGCGGCGGTAGAGGCACTTGACCGAGGTGGCGCCCTGCCGGATCGCCGTGCGCACGCAGTCCATCGCGGTGTCGCCGCCGCCGAGCACCACCACCTTCTTGCCGGCGGCGTTCAGCGAGCCGTCCTCATAGGCCTCCATCCGGTCGCCGAGCCCGACCTTGTTGGAGGTGGTCAGGTATTCCAGCGCCGGGACGATGTTCTTCAGCCCCGAGCCGGGGGCCTGGATGTCGCGGGCCTTGTAGACGCCGGTGGCGATCAGGATGGTGACGTGGCGCTCGCGCAGCTCGGCCAGGGTGGCGTCGCGGCCGACCTCGAAGTTGGAATGGAAGATGACGCCGGCATCGGCGAGGCGCTGGACGCGGCGGGCGACGACGTCCTTCTCCAGCTTGAAGCCGGGGATGCCGTAGACCAGCAGGCCGCCCATGCGGTCGTAGCGGTCGTAGACATGGACCTCGTAGCCCTTGGCGCGCAGCTCCTCGGCGGCGGCGAGGCCAGCCGGGCCGGCACCGATCACCCCGGCCGACAGGCCCAGCTCGCGGGCCGGCTTGCGCGGCTTGACCCAGCCGTTCTCCCAGGCGGTGTCGTTGATGTACTTCTCGACCGAGCCGATGGTGACGGCGCCGTGGGTCGACTGCTCGATGACGCAGTTGCCCTCGCACAGCCGGTCCTGCGGGCAGATGCGGCCGCAGATTTCCGGGAAGTTGTTGGTGGCCTGGGAGACCTCGTAGGCCTCCTCCAGACGCCCCTCGGCGGTCAGCTTCAGCCAGTCCGGGATGTTGTTGGAGACCGGGCAATGCACCTGGCAGAAGGGAACGCCGCACTGCGAGCAGCGGTTGGCCTGCTCGCCGGCGCGCTCGTCGCTGAAGCGGGCGTAGATCTCGGCGAAGTCCTGGCGGCGGTCGGCGGCAGACCGCTTGTCGGGCATCTTCTGCGCGGTGTGCACGAAGCCCAACATTTTCTGGTTCGCCATGACCTCTGCTCCTTCGCTTCGCGGCCCCGCCGTCTGCCCGGGGGACGTCGCCTGACCGGCGGCTGCGGCATTGGCCTACACCGACCGGCTGGGTTGAAATCGAACGTCCGCAAAGTGGCGGACGCTCGTCATATAACGCATGCGATCATCTCGCGGAAGCACAAAAGCACCGATAGGTCCGGTTTGTTGACCTTTTCTTCCGCAAGGCTGGAATGCGTGGGCGTGGCCGCAGGGTGTCACAAAAGCGCGACAGAATATTAGTCCCGAAACGGGACTATAGCCCGAATAGGGGTACCGACCCCACGCCATCGCCAGCTTGGCATCAGGCTGCTATAAGCGCTGCAACATCCAACCGTGCCGAAGGCTGCGTGCCACGATGATGATCGATCAATATCTGGACGCCACCCTGATGGGGCTGGTGGAGGGGCTGACCGAGTTCCTGCCCGTCTCATCGACCGGCCACCTCATCATGCTCGACGAACTGCTGGGCTTCCAGGGACCGCCGGGCAAGGTGTTCGAGGTGGTGATCCAGCTCGGCGCCATTCTGGCGATCTGCGTGGTCTATTTCCAGCGGCTGTGGCGCGTTGCCACAGGGCTGAAGGACGATCCCGGCGCGCGCCGCTTCGTGCGGGCGGTACTGATCGCCTTCCTGCCGGCGATGGTGCTGGGCGCCGGGCTGCATGGCGTCATCAAGACGCTGCTGTTCAATCCGACCGTGGTCAGCATCGCGCTGATCGTCGGCGGCATCGCCATCCTGCTGGTGGAGCGGCTGATCCCGGTCGCCCGCTATCACCAGATCGAGAACTTCTCCGCGCCGCTGGCTCTGAAGATCGGCTTCTGCCAGTGCCTCGCCCTGGTGCCGGGGGTGTCGCGCTCGGGCGCCAGCATCCTGGGCGCCCTGCTGATGGGCGTCGACCGCAAGGTGGCGGCCGAGTTCTCCTTCTTCCTGGCGGTGCCGACCATGGCCGGCGCCACCGTCTACGACCTCTACAAGAACTGGTCGCTGATGAGCCTGGACAGCGGCTTCCTGATCCTGGTCGGCTTCGTCACCGCCTTCATCGCCGCCGCCCTGGTGGTGAAGACACTGGTCGAGTTCGTCGGCCGCTACGGCTTCGCCCCCTTCGGCTGGTACCGCATCGCCATCGGCACCGGCATGCTGGCCTTCCTGTATCTTTAACGGCCGGACAGTCCGGCAACTCAAACCGCCTGCCGCGGCACCGCACGGGTCGCGGCGGCGGCCGTCCCCAGCGCCAGCAGCGCGATCAGCGCGAAGGCGGTGGCGAGGCTGGTGGCCTCGGCGATGAAGCCGACCAGCGGCGGGCCGCACAGCACGCCGGCATAGCCCATGGTGGACACCGCGGCGACCGCATGGTCGGCATGGCGGCTGTCCGCCGCCCCCGCCGTGCTGAACAGCACCGGGACGATGTTCGACAGGCCGATCCCGGTCAGCCCGAAGCCGGCCATCGCCAGCAGAGGCGATCCGCCCGCCATGAACCCGCCGGCGAGCACAAGGCCCAGCCCGCCCGCGGCCAGCAGCCCGCCGCAGCGCATCAGCGTCGCCCCGCCGAAGCGGTGGCGCAGCCGGTCGCCGCTGAACCGCCCGGCCGCCATGGCGGCGCAGAACACGCCGAACCCCATGCCGGCGGTCGAGGCGGGCGCCCCCAGATCGTCCCGCAGGTGGATGGCGCTCCAGTCCAGGATGGCGCCCTCGCCCATGAAGGAGAGGGCGGCCAGCAGGCCGAGCAGCAGGGTCTTGCGGTCGGGCAGGACCAGCCCGCCGCCGCCGGCGTTGCGGTCGGGCAGCAAGCGGCCCTGCAAGGCGAGGAACAGCGCGAGCAGCCCGGCCGACACCAGCCCGGCCTGGGCCGCCGCCGGCATCAGCGGCAGCAGAAGACCGCCCAAGCCCGCCCCGGCCAGCCCGCCGAGGCTCCACATCCCATGCAGCGACGACATGACCGGCCGGCCGAGCCGCCGCTCGACCAGCGCGCCCTGCGCGTTCATGGCGACGTCCATGGTGCCGCCCGACGCCCCGAACAGCGCCAGCACGATGCACAGGGTCGCCACGTCCGGCACCAGGGCCGGCAGCGGCAGCAGCCCGGCGAACAGCAGGGCGGTCACCCGCGTCACCGGCGCGCTGCCCAGCCGTCCCAGCAGCGGCCCGCTGGCGATCATCGCCGTCAGGGCGCCGGCGGCGAGGCAGAGCAGCGCCGCCCCCAGCACGGCCGGGCTGAGGTCCAGCCGGTTCTTCAGCAGCGGGATCTGCGTCGCCCACACGCCGAAGACGGTGCCGTTCAGGAAGAAGGCGGCAACGGTCGCCCAGCGCGCGGCCGACGCCTGCTCCGTCCCCCGGTCCGCCGCTCCCCGGATATCCTCTGCTCCCATCATCACCGTTCCGCCCTGCCCGCCTTGGTTGAACCGCCCACATGACGGCAGGAGCGGCGGAATTCAAGCGGCGAGGGGGCAGGCGTGCCATGTCCGGCGGAGGAGGAACCCGGGTCCCCTCAACGCGAAAGCCCCGGCGCGGGGGCCGGGGCTTTCGGAAGGCGCTGGGACCGGGCCCGCCCGATCAGAGGGCGTTGCCCGATCAGTGGGCGTTGTTGGTCAGGCCGCTGTACTTGCCGCCGACGATGAAGCGCGACAGGTAGGTCGGCAGGATCACCTCGCAGGTCGCCAGCTCGCCGATGCCGAGATCCTTGAAGCCCAGCGCGGTCGGGGAGACGACGTTGTCCTGCCGCAGCAGGGCGACCTGGTCGCGGGTCAGCGCCGGGGCCAGGACCGGGATCTTCTCCAGGATGCCGGCCAGCGACTCGGCGGCGTTCCACGGGATGGTCGCCAGCGGGCGGTGGCGCTGGATGTTCCTCTGGGTCAGGTCCAGCAGTTCCCGGAAGGTATAGACGCGCGGGCCGCCCAGCTCGTAGGTCTTGCCGCGGCTGGCGTCGCTGTCCAGCGCCGCCACGACGGCGTCGGCCAGATCGCCGACATAGACCGGCTGGAAGAGGGTCTTGCCGCCGCCGATCAGCGGCAGGGCGGGGGCCTTCTGCGCCATCGCGGCGAACTTGTTGAAGAAGTTGTCCTCCGGCCCGAAGACGATGCTCGGGCGCAGGATCGTCGCCGCCGGGAAGGCGGACAGCACCGCCTGCTCGCCGGCCGCCTTGGAGCGGGCGTAGGCGGACTGCGAGGCGGCGTCGGCGCCGAGGGCGGAGACATGGATCAGCCGGTTGACGCCGTTGGCGGCGGCCAGACGGGCGATGCGCGATGCCGCGTCGACATGCACGCCCTGGAAGCTCTGGCTTCCGCGCTCGTACAGCACGCCCAGCAGGTTGATGGCGATGTCCGCCCCCTGCAGGGCGCGGCCGACCGACAGATCGTTGGTGCAGTCGGTGGCGAAGGGCACGATCTGGCCGACGGCGCCGGCCGTCTTCAGGAAGCCGGCCTTGCCCGGGTTGCGGGTGGCGATGCGGATGAGGGCGCCCGACCTGGCGAGGCGCCGGATCAGGTGGCGGCCGATGAAGCCCGAACCGCCGAACACCGTGATAACCTGAGTGCGATAGGACATCGACCGTCTCCCGTGTCGTTGCGCGCGGGATCCAGGGGGAACCCGGGGGGAACCGGGGTCTTCGCGCAGCGGATTTCCGTTGCTGCGCGCGCCCCCGCGCGTCGTCCGACTGTGTGTCGCCATAGAGGACTGCTGAACTGCGGGCATGCTTATAGCGAATGGTCCGCCGCCAAGCTAGGGACTGCATCGCCGCGGCCGGCGGCGCGCCTGGAAAATCCGGGGAAAATCCGGGATGCGGCAAAAAAATGAAGGGGCCGGAAAAAAGCTGTTGACGCCCTCCGGCCGGATCATTAAACAACCGCCCACACACCGAGCACCGAGCCCAGGTGGCGGAATTGGTAGACGCGCAGGTTTCAGGTACCTGTGGCAGAAATGTCGTGGAAGTTCGAGTCTTCTCCTGGGCACCATTTCTTTCTACCCGGCTGCGCCGCATGCACAGCTCCCTCGATCGAGAGGGAGGAAGTGCAGAGCGGCGTTCGTCGTTTCTAGGGTCCATGGCCGGGGGCCTGACCACCCCGGGACGCGACCATGCCCATCGACCTTCATGACGGCGACCTCCCCGACGGCCTCGACCTCGCCGCCGGCGCCCGCGACAACTGCGTCGCCATCGACACCGAGACCATGGGGCTGAACCCCCACCGCGACCGCCTCTGCCTGGTGCAGCTGTCGGCCGGCGACGGTGCCGTGCATCTGGTGCAGTTCCGCCCCGGCCAGTACGAGGCGCCGAACCTGAAGCGCCTGCTCACCGACCCCACCGTGACCAAGCTGTTCCACTTCGCCCGTTTCGACGTGGCGGTGATGAAGGCCTATCTGGGCGTCGGCTGCCAGCCGGTCTACTGCACCAAGGTGGCCTCCAAGCTGGTCCGCACCTTCACCGACCGCCATGGCCTGAAGGATCTGTGCAAGGATCTGCTGGGCGTCGAGATCTCCAAGCAGCAGCAGTCCTCCGACTGGGGCGCGCCCGAGCTGACCACCGACCAGATGAAGTACGCCGCGTCGGACGTGCTGCACCTGCACGACCTGAAGGCGAAGCTGGACGTCATGCTGGCGCGCGAGGGCCGCACCCATCTGGCCCGGGCCTGCTTCGACTTCCTGCCCGCCCGCGGCGAGCTGGACCTCGGCGGCTGGGAAACCCCGGACATTCTGGCGCATTGACGGCGCGGTAAACGCCCTCTCCCGGGGCTCTCAGCGGATCTTCGATCCGCCTGACGCCGTCGGCACAAACTTCGTTTGTGCGAGAGGCGGGAGAGGGAACCGGATGCGACCAACCGCCCTTGACCGGGCGTGGATTTGACCCGGCCCCCGCCGGTGGGCATACTGCACGACGCGCCTGTCGGGAGACATCCCGGCAGGCGCGTGTTTGTGAACGGCCCGTCCCGGGCCTTGGGAATGGAAGGCATGACAGCCTTGACCAGCGTTATCAGGTCCGGCCTGACCGACAGCTCTGCCGCCTCGACCGGGTCCAGCCCGGTGGAGAACCGCGATCTCGCCTGCGCCACCCGCGTGCTGCGGACCGAGGCCGATGCGCTGGTCGCGCTGGCCGCCAGCCTCGACGGGGCCTTCCTGCGGGCGCTCGACCTCCTGCAGGGCATCGAAGGCCGCGTCGTCGTCACCGGCATGGGCAAGTCGGGCCATGTCGCCCGCAAGATCGCCGCCACCATGGCCTCCACCGGCACGCCGGCCTTCTTCGTCCATCCGGGCGAGGCGAGCCACGGCGACCTCGGGATGATCGCGAAGATCGACGCGGTGGTGGCGCTGTCCAACTCCGGCGAAACGCACGAGCTGGCCGACATCATCGCCTACACCCGCCGCTTCGGCATCCCGCTGATCGGGATGACGCGGCGCGCCGCCTCCGCCCTGGCCGAACAGTCGGACGTGGCGCTGGTCATCCCGCCGGAGCCGGAAGCCTGCCCGCTGGGACTGGCGCCCACCACCTCGACCACCATGATGCTGGCGCTGGGCGATGCGCTGGCGGTGGCGCTGCTGGAGCGGCGCGGCTTCTCCGCCGCCGATTTCCGCGAGTTCCATCCCGGCGGCCAGCTCGGCCGCGCCTTGCTGAAGGTCACCGACATCATGCACAAGGGCAAGGATTTGCCCCTGTGCCGTCTTGACTCGCCGCTGTCCGACGTCATCTTCGAGATGACGGCCAAGCGGCTCGGCTGCGTCGGGGTGACCGACGATGCCGGGGCGCTGGTCGGGATCATCACCGACGGCGACCTGCGCCGTCATCTGACGCCGGAGCTTCTGGCGGAACGCGCGGACAGCATCATGTCGCCGCGG
Organism: Azospirillum sp. 412522; assembly: GCF_019805165.1. Taxonomy (GTDB): domain Bacteria; phylum Pseudomonadota; class Alphaproteobacteria; order Azospirillales; family Azospirillaceae; genus Azospirillum. The sequence continues at coordinate 35,796 of NZ_RWIJ01000038.1, read as the reverse complement.
CCCAAGACCATCCGCCCGAAGGCGTTGATCGTCGAGGCGCTGCGCGAGATGAACGACAAGAAGATCACCACCCTGTTCGTGATCGAGGCCGACCGGCCGCTGGGCATCGTGCACATCCACGATGTCCTGCGCGCCGGTGCCGCCTGACCTCGTTCCGGTCCATGATGGAAGCCGAGCGCCGAGACGGAGGGACGAAGAGTTGAGCCTGGACGACCTGCGCAGCCCCGACCGCACAGCAGCGGGCCGCACCGCCCCCACCCTGGCCGCCGCCCCGGTGCCGCCGGAACCGCCGGCGGCGCTGCGGGCGCACCGGCGGCGCGACACCCGTCCGGTCAGCCGGTTCCACAGCCGCTTCGTCTCGGCCCTGAAGTTCACCCTTCCGGCGGCGGCTCTGGCGATGGTGGCGCTGCTGGCCGCCTGGCCGTCGCTGAACAGCCCGCAGAGCGCCCGCGTCACCGCCGACGCCGGGCAGAGCGAGATGCTGAAGCCGCGCTATTTCAGCCTGGACGAGCACAACCAGCCCTTCTCGCTGGTGGCGGCCAAGGCCGACAAGTCGGCCGACCAGCCCGACATCGTCCTGCTGGACGACCCGCAGGCGGAGATGACCGAGACCACCGGCACCTGGGTGACCATGCGTTCCGACAAGGGCTGGTACAACCAGAGCACCGGCATCCTGCTGATGCGCGGCAACGTCCATGTCCTGCGCGACGACGGCAACGAGTTCACCACCAGCGAGGCCGAGGCCGACATCCGCAAGGGCAACGCCTGGGGCGAGCAGGCGGTGACCGGCCAGGGTCCGCAGGGCGAGATCAACGCCATCGGCTTCCGCATGACGGACCGCGGCAAGAACGTCGTCTTCCTCAACCAGTCGAAGGCCGAGGTCCAGGCCGCCGAGCGCCCCGGGAGCAAGAAGCCGTGACGTCCAAACGGTCGCCAGTCAGAACCGTTCTTTCCTTGTCGGCCCTGGTGGCCGGAGGGCTTCTCTTCGGCACCCCCGCTTTCGCCCAGGGCCTGCCCGGCATGGGCGGCAAGCAGCCGGTGGAGATCAACGCCGACCAGGCGATCGAATGGCACCAGGACGTCCGCGCCTATGTGGCGCGCGGCAACGCGTCGGCCAAGCGCAACGACTCGACGGTCTTCGCCGATGTGCTGACCGCCTATTACCGCGAGACCCCCGGCAAGGGGAACGAGGTGTTCCAGCTGGTGGCCGACGGCAATGTCCGCATCGTCAGCCCGACCCAGCAGGTATACGGCGACCACGGCGTCTATGACGTCGACAAGCAGGTCGCCGTCGTCACCGGCAGGGATCTGAAGCTGATCACCACCAAGGACGTCGTCACCGCCCGCGACAGCCTGGAATATTACGAGGCGCAGGATCTGACGGTGGCGCGCGGCGACGCGGTGGCGGTGCGCGGCAACGACCGGCTGCGCGCCGACGTGCTGATCGGCCGGCTGAAGAAGATGCCGGACGGCACCACCCAGATGGAGCGGATCGACGGGTCCGGCAACATCGTCGTCACCACCCCGACCGACGTGGCGCTGTCCGACAAGCTGGTCTATTCGGTGGCCGACAATGTCGCGGTGCTGATCGGCAACGTGAAGATCACCCGTGGCGACAACCAGCTGAACGGCGAAGCCGCCGAGATGAACATGAACACCAAGATCAACCGCGTCATCGCCGGCCGCGACGCCGGCGGCCGGGTCAGCGGCCTGCTGATCCCCGGCGAAAAAAATGGGGGTGACAAGAACGGACCCGGCGCCCCCGCGGGCAAGAAGCCGTGACCGTGCTGACCGCGAACGGCCCCGGTGCCGCTCCCGCCGGCAGCATCGCCGCCGCATCCGTCCCGACCGAAGGGCTGGTGGCGCAGCATCTCGGCAAGTCGTTCAAGAAGCGGCCGGTGGTGCGCGACGTCTCGATCAGCGTCCAGCGCGGCGAGGCGGTCGGGCTGCTCGGCCCCAACGGCGCCGGCAAGACCACCTGCTTCTACATGATCACCGGGCTGATCGCCGCCGACTCCGGCACGATCACGCTGGACGGCCAGGACATCACCGCGCTGCCGATGTACCGCCGCGCCCGGCTCGGCATCGGCTATCTGCCGCAGGAGGCCTCGATCTTCCGCGGCATGACGGTGGAGAACAACATCCGCTCCGTGCTGGAGGTGGTGGAGAGCGACCGCGACGCGCGCGAGGCGATGCTGGACGAACTGCTGGCCGAATTCTCGGTCACGCATCTGCGCCGCTCGCCGGCATTGGCGCTGTCGGGCGGCGAGCGGCGGCGCGTGGAGATCGCCCGCGCGCTGGCCGGACAGCCGCACTTCATCCTGCTGGACGAGCCGCTGGCCGGCATCGACCCCATCGCGGTGAACGACATCCGCGAGCTGGTCGGCCATCTGCGCGACCGCGGCATCGGCGTGCTGATCACCGACCACAACGTGCGTGAAACATTGGACCTCGTCGATCGGGCATACATTTTGCACGATGGTGTGGTACTAATGGAGGGACGGCCGGACGAGATCGTGGCGCACGAGGGCGTGCGTCGGGTCTATCTCGGCGACCGGTTCAGTCTGTAGCCCTCCGTTCCCACTGGTCCCGGTTCCACAGCCATGGCGCTTGCTCAACGTCTCGACCTTCGACAAGCCCAGACCCTGGTGATGACGCCGCAGCTGCAGCAGGCGATCAAGCTGCTGCAGCTGTCGAACATCGAATTGTCGGACTTCGTCGACCGCGAGATCGAGCAGAACCCGCTGCTGGAGCGTGACGGCGGTCCGGCCGATGGCGGCAGCGATCCGGTGGGCGATGGCGGCGGCGAGGCGCCGGGCGGGCTGGACGGCCCCGGCGGCATGGAGGCCAACGGCCTCAGCATCGACGGGCTGAACGGCCGCGACGACGGACCGGCCCTGCCGACGGGCGACGGGCGCACCCGCGACACGGTGGAGATGACCTCGTCGGACACGCTGGCCGCCTCGTCGGAGGCGCCGCTCGACACCGATTTCGAGAATGTCTACAGCGACGACCGTTTTTCCGACGGCTCGGACGGCGGCAGCGAGGTCTACGGCTCCTATGGCGAGCGCGGCGGCCGCAGCGGCTTCGAGGACGACGACAGCAATCTCGAAGCGACGCTGACCAGCGAAAAGAACCTGCGCGACCACCTGACCGAACAGCTGAAGATCGACCTGCCCGACCATGGCGACCAGCTGATCGGGCTGGCGCTGATCGACATGCTGGACGAGGCTGGCTGGCTGGTCGGCTTCGACGCCCAGGCGCTGGCCGAGCAGCTCGGCTGCGGGGCGGAGCGGGTGGAGCGGGTGCTGGCCGCCTGCCAGCGTTTCGATCCGCCCGGCATCTTCGCCCGCTCGCTGAAGGAATGCCTCGCCATCCAGCTGCGCGAGAAGAACCGGCTCGATCCGGCGATGGCGGCGCTGCTCGACAACCTGGAGCTTCTGGCCGCGCGCAACCTGCCGGCCATCATGAAGGTCTGCGGCGTCGACGCCGAGGACGTCGCCGACATGGTCGTCGACATCCGCAAGCTGAACCCCAAGCCGGCGCTGGCCTTCGACCACACCCCGGCCCAGCTGGTCACCCCCGACATCCTGATGCGCGCCAACCCCGGCGGCGGCTGGCTGATCGACCTGAACCCGGACACGCTGCCGCGGGTGCTGGTCAACCACCGCTATTTCGCCCGCATCTCCGACAGCGCCCGCAACAAGGCCGACAAGGAATACATCTCCGAACGCTTCCAGTCGGCGAACTGGCTGGTCAAGTCTCTGCACCAGCGCGCCACCACCATCCTGAAGGTGGCGAGCGAGATCATCCGCCAGCAGGACGCCTTCTTCATCCATGGCGTCTCGCACCTGCGGCCGCTGATCCTGCGCGACATCGCCGAGGCTATCGGCATGCACGAGAGCACGGTCAGCCGGGTCACCACCAACAAGTTCATGGCGACCCAACGCGGTGTCTTCGAGTTGAAGTATTTCTTCACCTCCGCCATCCAGGGCGCCGACGGACAGGCTTCCCATTCCGCGGAGGCGGTTCGGCACCGCATCAAGACCATGATCGATGCCGAGAAGCCGGACGACGTGCTGTCGGACGACAAACTGGTGGAGATTCTCCGTGCGGAAGGGATCGACATTGCACGAAGGACGGTCGCGAAGTATCGTGAAGCGATGAAAATACCGTCATCGGTGCAGCGGCGGCGTGCCAAGATGTCACGCATGTAGGCAGGACGGGCGGGGGAGGGCTTGATTGACAGTCCGGCGCCCCTTGCCTATCGTCCCGGCCCGCAAGCGGCGGACCAGCATCTTAGAACCCGGCATCCTAGAACGTCGTCTCTACACCGTCCCCAGCGGACCAATTTTTGGAAACGTTCCACCATGCAACTCACCGTCAAAGGCAAGCAGCTCGACGTGGGCGACGCTCTGCGCACCCATGTGGCCGACAGCCTGAACGCCGTGGTCGGCAAGTACTTCGATAAGCCGATCGAAGCGAACGTGATCCTGACCAAGGACGCGCACCTCTACAAGGCCGACATCCAGGCCCATGTCGGCCGCGGCATCGTCCTGCAGAGCGCCGGTGACGCCACCGAGCCCTACCCGGCCTTCGACATCGCCTGCGAGAAGCTGGCCAAGCGCCTGCGCCGCTACAAGCGCCGCCTGCGCGACCACCATGCCGCCGAGAACGGCGCCGCCATGCCGGCCCGCTACCAGATCCTGGAAGCCGAGGCCGACGAGCCGCATGACGAGGTGGAGACGGCCACCGACGGCGCCCATCAGCCGATGGTCGTCGCCGAGATGGAGACGAGCATCGCCACCCTGTCGGTCAGCGAGGCGGTGATGCGCCTGGAACTGGCGCAGGCCCCCGCCCTGATGTTCCACAACGGTGCGCATGGCCGCCTGAACATGGTCTACCGCCGCGCCGACGGGAACATCGGCTGGGTCGACCCGGCGGAGAAGGCCGGCGCCTGACGGCGCCGACCTCGTCCGGCTGGTCAAGAAGCGTCCATGCTCGATCTCATTTCTCCGCACGCCATCCTCCCGAACCTGAAGGCCGGCAACAAGAAGCAGGCCCTGCAGGAGATGGCGCGCAAAGCGTCCGAGCTGACCGGTCAGCACGAACGGGCGATCTTCGACGTGCTTCTGGAGCGCGAAAGGCTGGGCACGACCGGCGTGGGCCATGGCATCGCCATCCCGCACGGCAAGCTGTCCAGCCTGGACCGTGTCCATGGCGTTTTCGCCCGCGTGGAGCGGCCCATCGATTTCGACGCGATCGATGAGCAGCCGGTCGATCTGATCTTCCTCCTCCTCGCCCCGGAACAGGCGGGAGCCGACCATCTGAAGGCTCTGGCCCGCGTCTCGCGTCTTCTGCGCGACCAGTCCATGTGCGAGAAGCTGCGCGGAGCCCAGTCCGGCGACGCGATGTACGCGCTCCTGACGACCCAGCACGAGCCGACCCCGTCCAACTGACGGGCTGCGGTGAGGGGCAAGGCATGCTGAAGGGCCGCCGCACGGGACTGTGCGCGGCCCTTTTTCTTTGGCGGCGGATGCACCAATTGGTGTGGGGCCGGGGGGCTGCTAAGATTCCGGCAAGCTGACACGACCGACGGGGGCAATGGCCATGGCAGGCGTATCGCGCAAGCCCTGGATTTTGCCGCAGGACTATCTCGCTGCCGAGCGGGTCGCGGAGGTGCGCCACGAGTATGTCGACGGCGAGATCTTCGCCATGGTCGGGGCGAGCCGTCGGCACGCGACCATCGTCGGCAACCTGTTCGTCGCTCTCCGGCAGGCGGCCCGCGCCTGTGGATGTCAGGCCTACGCCAATGATGTGAAGGTCCGGGTCGAGGCGGCGAACGCCTTCTACTATCCCGACCTCGTCGCGACCTGCGCCGGTGGCGACGATGACCCCTATGTGGTCAAGGACCCGGTCCTGGTCGTGGAAGTGCTGTCCGATGGCACCGAGGCCATCGACCGCCGGGAAAAGCGGACCAACTACCAGAAGATCCCGTCCCTGCGCGAGATCATGCTGGTCTCCCAGAGCGAGCGTCTGGTGGAGATTGAAGCCGGCCCTCCGTCGGCCGTCATCCCCGCGAAGGCGGGGATCCAGGCTTATGACCCAAGCGCTTGCAATGCGTTGGAGTCCCGCCTTCGCGGGAATGACGGTCAAGTTGAAAGGGCGTCGGCTTCGGGCCAACCTCCGCCCTCACCCCCGCTCCGCCCAGCCCATGTAGTTCACGTCCAGATCGCGCGCGTTCAGCCGGAACTCGTCGCTCAGCGGGTTGTAGGTGATTCCGGTCAGGTCGCGGATGCCCAGCCCATGCGGGCGTACGATGGCGTTCAGTTCGGACGGGCGCAGGAACTGGCGCCAGTTGTGGGTGCCGCGCGGCAGCCAGCGCAGGATGTATTCCGCCCCGACGATGGCGAGCGCGAAGGACTTCGGCGTGCGGTTCAGCGTCGCCAGGAACAGCACCCCGCCCGGCGCCATCAGGTCCGACAGCGACTTCACGAACAGCGGCACGTCGGCGACATGCTCGATCACCTCCATCGCCAGCACCACGTCGAACTTTTCGCCGCTGGCGGCCAGGGCCTCGGCGGTGGTGGCGCGATAGTCGACGGTGGTGCCGGTCTCCGCCGCATGGGTCGCGGCCGTCCTGATGTTCTTCTCCGACGCGTCGACGCCGACGACCGTGGCCCCCATCCGCGCCATCGGTTCGGCCAGCAGGCCGCCGCCGCAGCCGATGTCGACGACGCGCAGCCCCGCCAGCGGATTGGGCGCCAGGGGATCGCGGCCCAGCCGCTTGCAGACGCTGTCGCGGATGTAGGTCAGGCGCAGCGGGTTCAGCCGGTGCAGCGGCTTGAACTTGCCCATCGGGTCCCACCATTCGGCGGCGATGGCGGAGAAGCGGGCGACATCCTCCGGGTCCACTGTTCCACCGGCGGGGGCGGTTGCGGACGCGTGCGGGAAGGCGGAGGAGGACGCGGTCATGGTGAAAATCCGTAAACTGTGAGGCGGGACGGATGCGGGCAACTTGCCTCGCTTCCAGCGACGGAGTATGGATACGCCGCCCCGCGCCGGCAACGGTGGAGCGGGGGTGCGCTCAGCCGACCCGCATGACTAGAGATATCATGACCGGGCGGCCAGACATGGTGTGGGGTATGGCGCGGATCGTCCTGAAGTTCGGAGGCACGTCGGTCGGCGACATCGACCGGATCAAGAACGTGGCCCGGAAGGTCGAGCAAGAGGTGAAGGCGGGGCATCAGGTCGCCGTCGTCGTGTCGGCGATGTCCGGCGTGACCAACCAGCTCGTCAAATACTGCAACGACATCGACAAGCTGCACGACGCGCGCGAATATGACGCGGTCGTCGCCAGCGGCGAGCAGGTGACCTCCGGTCTCCTCGCCATCGCCCTGCAGTCGCTCGGCATCCCCGCCCGCTCCTGGGCCGGCTGGCAGGTGCCGATCCGCACCGACGACACCCACGGCAAGGCGCGCATCGTCTCCATCGACACCACCGAGATGGAAAAGTCCCTGCAGACCGGCGAAGTCGCCGTGGTCGCGGGCTTCCAGGGCGTGTCGGAGCAGGGCCGCATCGCCACGCTGGGCCGCGGCGGTTCCGACACCTCGGCGGTGGCGCTGGCGGCGGCGGTGAAGGCCGACCGCTGCGACATCTACACCGACGTCGACGGCGTCTACACCACCGACCCGCGCATCGTCGCCAAGGCGCGCAAGCTCGACAAGATCACCTACGAGGAGATGCTGGAGATGGCCTCGCAGGGGGCCAAGGTGCTTCAGACCCGCTCGGTCGAGATGGCGATGAATCACCGCGTGCGCGTGCAGGTGCTGTCGAGCTTCGAAGCCGCTGCGGGCAGTTCGCTTCCCGGAACCCTGGTTGTTGACGAGGACGAGATCGTGGAAAAGGAAGTTGTTAGCGGCATCGCCTACAGCCGCGACGAGGCGAAGATCACCCTGGTGGGCGTCGCCGACCAGCCGGGCGTCGCCGCCGCCATCTTCGGTCCGCTGACCGACAATGCCGTCAACGTCGACATGATCGTCCAGAACGTGTCGGAAGACGGCAAGTCCACCGACATGACCTTCACCGTCGGCAAGGCGGACATCGCCCGCGCCGTGAAGGTGCTGGAGGACGCGCAGTCCACCCTGAACTACAAGCGCATCGCGTCGGATGCCAACGTGGTCAAGGTGTCGGTGATCGGCGTCGGCATGCGCAGCCATGCCGGCGTCGCCCAGCGCATGTTCAAGGCGCTGGCCGACAAGGGCATCAACATCCAGGTCATCTCGACCTCGGAGATCAAGATCTCGGTCCTGATCGCCGAGGAGTATGCGGAGCTGGCGCTGCGCGCCCTGCACACCGCCTACGGCCTGGACGCCGCCTGAGCGCAGGTGGGGACCCGGGTGCCGGGGACCGCAACAGCAGGAGAGGGCCGGCCATGACCGACGCCACATCGTACGCGGCGGCAGCATCGGCCCGGCTCGACCGGCTCTGGCAGCGGGGCCGCGACTTCCTCGGCACCCGCACCGCCGTGATGGGCGGCGCCATGAGCTGGGTGTCGGAACGGCATCTGGTCTCCGCCATCTCCAACGCCGGCGGCTTCGGCGTGCTTGCCTGCGGCTCGATGGCCCCGGACCAGCTGGCGGTGGAGATCGCCGGCACCCGGGCGCTGACCGACAGGCCGTTCGGCGTCAACGTCATCAACATGCACCCGGCGCTGGACCAGCTGATCGACGTCTGCCGCGAGCAGGGCGTCGGCCATGTGGTCGTCGCCGGCGGCCTGCCAACCGGCGCCACCCTGCGCCGCATCAAGGACGGCGGCGCCAGGGCGATGGCCTTCGCCCCCACGCTGGGGGCCGGGCGGCGGCTGGTGAAGCAGGGCGCCGACGCGCTGGTGATCGAGGGAACCGAGGCCGGCGGCCATATCGGCCCGGTCTCCACCACCGTTCTGGCCCAGGAGATCCTGCCCGACCTGCGCGAGGTGCCGGTGTTCGTCGCCGGCGGCATCGGCCGGGGCGAGACGATCCTCTCCTACCTGGAGCTGGGGGCGGCCGGCGTGCAGGTCGGCACCCGCTTCGTCTGCGCCACCGAATGCGTGGCCCACGCCAATTTCAAGCAGGCCTTCATCCGGGCGTCGGCCCGCGACGCCCAGCCGTCGGTGCAGATCGACCCGCGCTTTCCCGTCATCCCGGTGCGGGCGCTGGCGAACGACGCCTCCAAGCGCTTCATGGAATTCCAGCGTGAGGTCATCGCCAAGGTCGATGCCGGCGCCATGAGCCGCGACGAGGGCATGCTTGAGATCGAGCATTTCTGGGCCGGCGCGCTCCGCCGCGCGGTGGTCGAGGGCGACGTGGAGACCGGCTCGCTGATGGCCGGGCAGAGCGTCGGGCTGGTCACCCGCGAACAGCCGGTGGCCGACATCCTGGCCGAATTGATCGCCCAGGCCGAATCGGCGCTGGCACGGCGGGCGATGGATGCGGCATCGTTAGACCTGATGGCGGAGCCGACGGTGGGAGCGCTGTAGCCGATGACGGACACCCTCGACACGGCAACCGGTGACGGCGGTATGGGCGGGGGGATGCAGCCCCGCTTCGACGGCACCTCGTCGCGCCGGCTGCTCGCCCGGCTGCGCGACATCATGGCCGGGTCGGGGTCGGGTCAGGACCGGCTGGACAAGATCGTCACGCTGATCGCGGCGGAGATGAAGGCGGACGTCTGCTCCTGCTACGTCATGCGCGCCGGCGAGGTGCTGGAGCTGTTCTCCACCGAGGGCCTGAACAAGACCGCCGTCCACAACACCCGCCTGCGCGTGGGCGAGGGCATCGTCGGCTACATCGCCGGCCACGCCCGCCCGGTGGCGCTGGACAACGCGCCCTCCCACCCCAGCTTCGCCTACCGCCCGGAGACCGGCGAGGACCCGTTCCAGTCGCTGGCCGGCGTGCCGATCCTGCGTGGCAGCAAGGTGCGCGGCGTGCTGGTGATCCAGCACAAGGACCGCCGCCGCTATGTCGAGGAGGAGGTGGAAACCCTCCAGACCATCGCCATGGTCGTCGCCGAGCTGGTCGCCCAGAGCGAACTGGTCAACCCGGTTGAGGTCACCACCACCGGCGACCCCGTGCTGCTTCCGGCCCGTCTGTCGGGCACGGCGATGAGCGCCGGGCTGGCCATGGGCCTCGCCGTCATCCACCGGCCGCAGCTGACAGTCCGCCAGATGGTGGCGGAGGATGCCGACGCCGAGCTGGAGCGTTTCAACACCGCGCTCCAGACCATGCACAGTGCCATCGACGACCTGCTGGAGGCGGCGTCGCTGGCGGGCCTCAGCGAACCGCGCGACATCCTGGAGACCTACCGGATGTTCGCCGAGGACCGCGGCTGGCTGTCGCGCATCCGCGAGGCGATCCGCGTCGGCCTGACCGCGGAGGCGGCGGTGCAGCAGGTGCAGAACGACACCCGCGCCCGCATGAGCCATCTGACCGATCCCTATATCCGGGAACGGTTGATGGATTTCGAGGATCTGACCAACAGGTTGCTGCAACATCTGGCCGGCAAGACCAGTGGCACCGACGGCGCGACCCTGCCGGACGACATGATCCTGGTCGCCCGCTCGATGGGGCCGGCGGAGCTGCTGGACTACGACCGCACCCGCCTGCGCGGCCTGCTGCTGGAGGAAGGGTCGCCGGCCAGCCATGTCTGCATCGTCGCCCGCGCGCTGAACATTCCGGTGGTGCAGGCGGCCGACGCGCTGAACCGGATCGAGCCGCTCGACCAGCTGATCGTCGACGGCGACCATGGGTCGGTCTTCATCCGACCGGCCGAAGACATCCAGATGGCCTTCTCCGAGGCGGTGGCGTTGCAGCACCGCAAGGAGCAGATGTATGCGGAGATCCGCAACCTGCCCTCGGTGACGCGCGACGGCGTGCCGATCTCGATCCAGCTGAACTGCGGCCTGCTGATCGACCTGCCGCACCTGACCGCCAGCGGGGCGGAGGGCGTCGGTCTCTACCGTACCGAAATCCCCTTCATGGTGCGGGCCTCCTATCCCGACGTGACGGCGCAGACCACCCTCTATTCCCGCATCATGGACGAGGTCGGGCACAAGCCGATCGTCTTCCGCACGCTGGATGTCGGCGGCGACAAGATGCTGCCCTACATGACCGGCGGCGAGGAGGAGAACCCGGCCTTGGGCTGGCGTGCCGTGCGCATCGGGCTGGACCACCCGTCGCTGCTGCGCCAGCAGTTGCGGGCCTTGCTGCTGGCCGCCGCCGGCCGGCCGCTGTCGGTGATGTTCCCGATGATCGCCGAGGTCGCCGAGTTCGACGCCGCCCGCCGCCTGCTGGAGCTGGAGCTGAAGCGTCTGGAGGCCCAGGGGCTGGAGCCGCCCGGCAGCCTGCGCGTCGGCACGATGCTGGAGGTGCCGTCGCTGTTGTGGCAACTCCCGGCGCTGCTGCCCAAGCTGGACTTCCTGTCGGTCGGATCCAACGACCTGACCCAGTATCTGTTCGCCGCCGACCGCGGCAATCCGCGCACCTCGACCCGTTACGACCCGCTGGCGCCGGCGATGCTGTGCGTGCTGCGCCGGCTGGTCGACGAATGCGCCCGGCACAAGGTGTCGCTCAGCATCTGCGGCGAGATGGCCGGCCGGCCGCTGGATGCCATGGCGCTGATCGGCGTCGGTTTCCGTACCCTGTCGATGTCGCCGCCGTCGGTCGGCCCGGTGAAGACCATGCTGCGCTCGCTCGACGTCGCGGCCCTGCGGCAATACATGAGCGGGCTCTACACCGGCGCCGACCACAGCCTGCGCGACAAGCTGAAGACCTTCGGCAGGGACCACGGCGTGATCATCTGAGGGGCACAGGCGGAAGCTGGGGAATCAATCACTTGCCATGAGGCGGGATGTCGCCGCCTCACGTTCGGCGAAGGATGCCCGTGCCTGCTGGATCTCGGCGTGGTGCGTCTCCGCCCAGATCCACACGCCGCAGAACGCCGCTCCCAAACTCTCGCCGAGCGGCGTAAGCGTGTAATCCACATGGGGCGGGATGACCGGATGCACCGTCCGCCGGACCAGACCGTCCCTCTCCATCTGGCGCACGGTCTGGGTCAGCATCTTCTGGCTGATCCGCCCCACCGCCTTGCCGAGTTGCGTAAACCGCAATGTGCCCTGCTCGTGCAGGGCTTCGAGGATCAGCATGGTCCACTTGTCGGCCACCTTGCCGATGATGTCGTGAACCAAGGCTTCGATGACCGGATCGACCGTCTCGGGAGGCGGCTGCCTGCGCCGTGCCTCGATCTGCGGGTCGGGCAAAGCCTTGCGCATCCTACACTCTCCATTCGGTGCGTATAAATCTTTTCGGTGCCTACTTTTACCTGGAAAGTATGGGAGATAGCTTTCAGGCGGACAACAAGGAAAGTCACGCTCATGAAGACCCAAGGGAACACCATCCTGATCACCGGTGGCGGTTCAGGGATCGGCAAGGCTCTGGCCCACCGTTTTCATGATCTCGGCAATAGTGTGATCGTCGCCGGCCGCCGGGAAGAGGTGCTGCTGGAGGCGGTCTCCGGCCGTCCCAACATGCACGCCATGACCTTCGATGCCGACAGCGCCGCGGGCGTCGCCGACTTCGCACGGCGGGTGACGGCGCAGCATCCGGCTCTCAACGTGCTGATCAACAATGCCGGGATCATGCGCTTCGAGGCGCTGGACCGGCAGCGCGACCTTGCCGACGCCGAAGCGACGGTCGCCACCAACCTGCTCGGCCCCATCCGGCTGACCGATGCCCTGGTCGAGCATCTGGGCCGCCAGCCCGATGCGGCCCTGGTCAACGTCACCTCCGGCCTGGCTTTCGTGCCGCTCGTGGCCGCCCCGACCTATTCGGCGACCAAGGCGGCCATGCACAGCTACACCGTCGCCCTGCGCGAGGCGCTGAAGGGCAGGGTCGAGGTCATCGAACTGGTGCCGCCGGCGGTGCAGACCGACCTCACCCCGGGGCAAGCCACCCGTCCGGGCTATCTGCCGCTGGCCGACTTCATCGACGAAGTGATGGCGCTGTTCCAGCAGCAGCCGACACCGAGCGAGATCCTGGTGCAGCGCGTCGCCTTCCAGCGCCAGGCCGAGGCGGAGCATCGCTTCGACGAGGCGGTGACGACGCTCAACGAAATGGCCCGGAAAGCGCGCGAGGCGCAGCAGTAGGATTGGGAAAGACCTGCGGCTCGCCGTGCGGGTGTTAAAAAAGCAGAGCCTTCACGGCTCCGCTTTTTCATTCTTTGCTTAACTGACCACCACCACCAGCGTCACACGTCCAGGTTCGCCACCTTCAGCGCGTTGTCCTGGATGAACTCGCGGCGCGGCTCGACGACGTCGCCCATCAGGGTGGAGAAGACCTCCTCCGCCTGGTCGGCGTGGCTGACGCGGACCTGCAGCAGCGAGCGCTTGGCCGGGTCCAGCGTGGTTTCCCACAGCTGGTCCGGGTTCATCTCGCCCAGGCCCTTGTAGCGCTGGATGGTGACGCCGCGGCGGCCCAGCTCCATCACCGTGTCGAACAGGGCGACGGGACCGGTCAGGGCGCGGCTTTCCTTCTGCTTCTCGAAGGCCTTGCCGGGGGTGCCGAATACCCGCTTCAGGTCGGCGGCCAGCGCGTCGAGACGGCGGGCCTCGCCGCTCTTCAGCAGGTCGGTGTCGAACAGGTGGCGGTGGGTGACGCCGCGCCGGGCGCGGATCACCGCATAGCCGCCCTGGGGCAGGGCCTCGCCGCGCCAGCCGCCGTCGGCGTCCAGCGCGTTCATCCGTTCGGCCACCGCCTTGGCCGCAGCCTCGGCCGCCGCCTTGTCATCGGCCAGCGTGGCGGACAGGGTGCCGGCGACCGCCGCCTGCTCCACCACCATGGCGTTGCCGACCTTGCGCGACAGCGTGTCGATCGCCGGCCGCGCGGTGCGGGCCTGCTCGACCAGACCGGCCAGCTGCTCGCCGATCAGCAGGGAGCCGTCCGCCAGACGGACCGACAGGTCGCCCAGCGCCGCCTCGACCAGATATTCCTCCAGCGCCCGGTCGTCCTTCAGGTACCGCTCCTTGGCGTTGCCGCGCTTGATGCGGTAGAGCGGCGGCTGGGCGATGTAGAGATAGCCGCGCTCGATCAGGTCGGGCATCTGCCGGAAGAAGAAGGTCAGCAGCAGGGTGCGGATGTGGCTGCCGTCCACGTCCGCGTCGGTCATGATGATGATCTTGTGGTAGCGCGCCTTGTCGGCGTTGAACTCGTCGCTGATGCCGGTGCCCAGCGCGGCGATCAGCGTGCCGATCTCCGCCGAGCCCAGCATCTTGTCCAGCCGCGCCCGCTCCACGTTCAGGATCTTGCCGCGCAGCGGCAGGATGGCCTGGGACTGGCGCGAGCGGCCCTGCTTGGCCGAGCCGCCGGCCGAATCACCCTCGACGATGAACAGTTCCGACAGAGCCGGGTCGCGCTCCTGGCAGTCAGCCAGCTTGCCCGGAAGCGACGACATGCTGAGCGAGCTCTTGCGCGTCATCTCGCGCGCCTTGCGGGCGGCCTCGCGGGCGGCGGCGGCTTCCACCACCTTCTGGACGACGCGGCGGGCGTCGGCCGGATGCTCCTCGAAATACTGGGCCAGCGCCTCGCCCACCACCGCCTCGACGACGGGACGGACCTCCGACGAGACCAGCTTGTCCTTGGTCTGGCTGGAGAATTTCGGATCCGGCACCTTCACCGACAGGACGCAGGTCAGGCCTTCACGGGCGTCGTCGCCCGACAGGCTGACCTTCTCCTTCTTGGCGATGCCGGATTCGGCCGCGTAGTTGTTGATGGCGCGGGTCAGCGCGGCGCGGAAGCCGGCGAGATGGGTGCCGCCGTCCTTCTGCGGAATGTTGTTGGTGAAGCAGAGCGTCGTCTCGTGGTAGCTGTCGTTCCACTGCAACGCGCATTCCACCGTCACCACGCCGCCATGCTCGGTCGGGCGCTCGCTCTTCAGCGTGATTGCCGGCTTGTGCAGCGCCGTCTTGGAGCGGTCGAGCCAGCTGACGAAGGCTTCCAGACCGCCTTCGTAATGCAGGTCCTGCACCTTCGGCTCCACCCCGCGCGCGTCGGTCAGCAGCAGACGGACACCGGAGTTGAGGAAGGCCAGCTCGCGCAGCCGGTGTTCCAGCGTGGCGAAATCGAACTCGATGTTGGTGAAGGTCTCGGCCGAGGGCATGAAGGTGACTTCGGTGCCCGACAGCTGCTTGCCCTTCTCCGGCACCATCGGCGCCTCGCCGACATCGGCCAGCGGCGCCTCGGCATTGCCGTGGCGGAAGCGCATGCTCCAGGTGCGGCCGGCGCGCCAGATGCGGAGATCCAGCGTCTCAGACAGGGCGTTGACCACCGAGACGCCGACGCCGTGCAGGCCGCCGGAGACCTTGTAGCTGTTCTGGTTGAACTTGCCGCCGGCATGCAGCTGGGTCATCACGACCTCGGCCGCCGAGACGCCTTCCTCCGGATGGATGTCGGTCGGGATGCCGCGGCCGTTGTCGCGCACCGTGACCGATCCGTCGGCGTTCAGCACGACCTCGACCTTGTCGCAATAGCCGGCCAGCGCCTCGTCGATGGCGTTGTCGACCACCTCGTACACCATGTGGTGCAGGCCGGACCCGTCGTCGGTATCGCCGATGTACATGCCGGGGCGTTTGCGCACGGCATCGAGCCCGCGCAGAACGGTGATCGACTCCGCCCCATAGTCCGCCTGCTGGGGCTCCGACTGCGGGAGGTCGTTCTTCAGTGCTTCCTGTGCCATGCGTCGACTATAACAGATTCGGTTGCGGATTCGGCGGTTTAGCGTGCGTCAGCATGCTTTTTTTCCGGGACTTTTCCCGAGTTTCCACCCCTATCCGGGGCGGATGTGGGCGTCTTCGATGCGGAAGCGCCGCGCATCGTCGCCGAGCGGGTCGAAAACCCCCTCGTCGGTGCCGGTCATCCAGGCCTGGGCGCCCAAGGCCAGGATTTCGCCGAACAGCGCGGCGCGCCGCTCGGGGTCGAGGTGGGCCGCCACCTCGTCCAGCAGAAGGATCGGGGCGGCGCCGCGTTCGGCCGCCAGCAGCCGGGCGTTGGCCAGCACGATGGCGATCAGCAGCGCCTTCTGCTCGCCGGTCGAACAGAAGGCCGCCGGCATGTCCTTGGGCGCATGGCGGACGGCGAGATCGCTCTTGTGCGGCCCCACCGTGGCGCCGCCGCCATCGGCGTCGGCCCGACGGCCCATGCGCAAGCTGTCGCGCAGCGAATCCTCCGCCGCCAGCGCCGGCCCCTCGTCCAGCCAGCGTTCCACCGTGCCGGCGACGGCGAGGTCGGCGCCGGGGAAGGGGCCGACCGAGCGGGCGCAGGCGGCGCGCAGCCGCTGCACCACCTCGCGCCGCGCGGCGGCGACGGCGATGCCGGTGGTCGCCATCTGGTCCTCCAGCGCGCCGAGCCAGCCCTCGTCGAAGCGGCCGTCGCGCAGCAGCCGGGCGCGTTCGCGCAGGGCATGCTCATAGCGCGACAGCCGCCCGGCATGGGCGGGGTCGAAGCCGAAGACCAGCCGGTCGAGGAAGCGGCGCCGTCCGCTCGAGCCTTCGAGGAACAGCCGGTCCATCTGCGGGGTCAGCCAGACCATGGCGACATGGTCGGCCAGCGCGGTCTGGCCCTTGGCCGGATGGCCGTCGATGCGCACCAGCCGGCGGTCGCGGTCCGACGCGCGGTTCCCGTCATGGGGCTCGCGGCCGGTGCCGATCTCCACCGGACCCAGCGGGGTGTCGAGCGTCGCCGCCACCGCCCAGCCGGCACCGGGGGGGGAGCCCAGCCGCTCCACCTCGGCCAGCCGGGCGCCGCGGATGCCGCGGCCGGGGGCGAGGAAGCTGACGGCCTCCAGCAGGTTGGTCTTGCCGGCCCCGTTCGGGCCGATCAGGGCGACGGGACGGTGGTCGGGTTCCAGCCGTGCGGAGTCGTAGCCGCGGAAGCGCGTCAGCGTCATCCGCCGCACCGACAACGCCGGTGCCGGTGCCGAAGCCGGAGTTGCGGCGGACACCGGGGCGCCGCCGCTCATCGAAACTGCCGTGTGCTGCAACTGGTCCGTTCCGCCCGGGGCGGGGAGGATCCCCGCAGCCCCATCACACGCGCATCGGCATCAGGACATAGAGCGCGGTGCTGTCGGCGACGTCGCGGATGATGGTCGGCGACGCTGCGTCGGCCAGCGTGAACTGGGCGCCCTCGCCCTCGATCTGCTGCGTGATGTCCAGCAGATAGCGAGAGTTGAAGCCGATTTCCAGGGGGGATTCCTGGTAATTGACCTCCAGCTCCTCGGTGGCGCTGCCCGATTCCGGGCTGGTCGCCGACAGGGTCAGCGCGCCGCGGACCAGCGACAGCTTCACCGCCCGGCTCTTCTCGGTGGAGATGGTGGCGACGCGGTCGACGGCGGCGGCGAACAGCTTGGCGTCGACCTCCATCACCTTGTCGTTGCCGACCGGGATCACCCGCTCATAGTCGGGGAAGGTGCCGTCGATCAGCTTGGAGGTGACGACGACGCTGTCGAAGCCGAAGCGGATCTTGTTGTCGGACATCGACAGCTCGATGCGGTCGGCCGCCTCGTCGACCAGCTTGCGGATCTCGGTGACGGTCTTGCGCGGGATGATGACGCCGGGGATGGCCTCGGCGCCGTCCGGCAGCGGCATCTCGACCCGCGCCAGCCGGTGGCCGTCGGTGGCGACGGCGCGCAGCACCGGCGTCTCCAGGCTGCCCGTCTTGCTCTTGGCGGCGTGCAGGTAGATGCCGTTCAGGTAGTAGCGCGTCTCCTCGGTGGAGATGGCGAAGCGGGTGCGGTCGATCAGCCCGCGCAGGTCGGCGGCGGCGACCGAGAAATTGTGCTTCAGGTCGCCGCTGGAGAGCTGCGGGAAATCCTCCACCGGCAGGCAGGACAGCTTGAACTGCGACCGGCCGGCGCGCAGCGTCAGGATGGTGCCGTCGCCGGCGATGTCCAGCTCCACCTGGCTGCCGTCGGGCAGCTTGCGGACGATGTCGAACAGGGTGTGGGCCGGCGCCGTGGTGCCGCCGGGACGCCCGACCGTCGCCGGCACCGTCTCCACGATCTCCAGATCCATGTCGGTGGCGGCCAGCGACAGTTCGCCGTCGCCGGCGCGCAGCAGGACGTTGGACAGGATCGGAATGGTGTTCCGCCGCTCGACCACACTCTGCACGTGACCCAGGGAACGGAGAAGGGCGGCGCGTTCGATGGTGATGTTCATGCTGGCGTCGTCTCGGCGGGGCTGAGTTTGCGAAGCCCGCCGGGAGGCCGGCCGTTGTCCGGCCGTCCCGCCCCGAGCGGGCGCGCATCATACCACATCGATGGTTGCACCGAACCAAATTGTTGCGGCTCAGGCCTTCGGCCGAGCGGGATTTCACCCCTCCGCTTGCCGTCTTGTCCCGTACAGCCGCAGGATGTCGACGAAATCGGCGCTCTGCCAGTTGCGCGACCGGCTCAGCTCGCTGCGCACGCTGGCGACGAAGGCGTCGATCACCGACCATTCGTCCGCCGCGATCCCGCCGTCGGCCTCCAGATAGCTGTAAACCACCCGGTGCAGGCCCTGGCTGACCGGGCTGATCCAGCCGTCCACCGTCTCGCCCATCGCCGCCATCAGCCGGCGGATGCGCAGCAGGTGCGCCATGCGCTGGGCCGGCCTCTCCTGCGGCTCGGCCTTCATCGCCTGGAGAAAGGCGAGGCGGCCGGTCTCCACCGCATAGAGGCGCAGCGACTTCAGCTCCGGGTTGGCGTAGCCGGCATTGCCGAGGGTGCGGCCCCAGCGCCAGACCAGGTCCAGCAGCCAGACGATGTCGTCATGGTCGGGCACCGGGGCGTGGCGGGCGTTCATCGCCGTCTGCAGCCTTGCGGCCAGCGCCGGCATCACCGTGCCGGTCAGCGCACGACTGACCGCCGCCAGCTCCGCCCGCAGGGCCGGCCCGGTCGAGCGGCTGGCGAGGGAGCCGGTGCCCGACAACGCCGTCAGCACGCGGTCGAACCGCTCCACCGCCTCGCCCAGCAGGGCGCGGGTCGGGGCGGGCGCCGAGAGGACCCCGCCGTCCCCGATCTCCCTGCCTTGGATCTCCATGTCGCCGAACATGCCGTCCACCACCTCGCGGATGGTGGTGCAGGTGGCGTGGAAATGGCAGAGCAGGGCGCGCAGCAGCGGGTGCGACTCGCGTACCGCCGGGCCGCCCGAGCCGCCATGCTCGCGCACATGGCGCAGGAACACGTCGTAGCGCCGCTTGACGTTCAGCCCGTAGAGCGGGGCGAACCAGGCCAGCACCTGCGACTGGTCGCGGAAGGGCAGGCCGAGATCGCGCACCCGGCGGACGAAGCCGACCATCAGCGCCGACTGGCAGTCCACCTCGGCTGAGTATGGGGCGGCGGAATATGGAGCGGCGGACCGCGGGTCGGAGGCGCCCGGCATCTCCCCCATCCGCAGCTCCTCGATGTCGCGGCGCATCCGCTCGGTCAGCGGCACCAGCGCCTCGTTGTGCTCCAGCAGGGCGCGGACGAAGCCCAGCAGGTCGCCGTCGATCGGCGCCTTGCGGACGAGATACTGGGTGCGCAGCACGGCGTCGTGGTGCGCCTCGTCGTTCGCCAGCGCCAGGAAACGGTCGGTCAGCTTGCGGTCGCCGGCCAGGGCGTAGAGGAAGTCGAGCGCCTCCTTCCGCATCAGCTCGCGCATCACCATCGCGTCGGGGCTGGCCAGGACGGCGTCCAGCATCGCGTCGCGCGCCAGGGCGTCCAGCCGGCTCTGCACCTCGGCCGCAAGGCCCGGAAAGGCATAACGGGTGAGCGCCGTCCAGATGCCGCCCATGTCCACCCGCTGGATCAGCGCCGGCACCGAGTCGCCCGAGCGGTAGAGGATGGGGTCGTCGACCAGGAAGGGTTCGAACAGGCTGGTGAACAGGCGCCGCGCCTTCATCGGCCGCAGGCGGTTGAAATGGTCGACCAGCGCATCGCGCAGGTGACGCGCCCGTTCGCCGTTCGGGCTGGACGCCCCTTCGACCGCGTCCAGCACCGACCGGATGGCGTGCATCGGGATGCGGGCGACAACCTCGTCCATCTGGCGGCGGAAGGCGGTCGACTCCCCGCCACCCCCAGCCGGGGACGGGCAGGGGGTGGCGGCAAGGGAGGGGATGGAGACCGTAGCCGTCGGCGTGCTGTTCATGCGCCCAACACCTCGCGGGATCGTCGTCGCCTGGACGCTCATGATCCCGAGAGATTATTAAAGATCTTTTGCTAATTCCACGCGTGTCTTCGATAAAGTCTTATGATTACCGGTATATGCTGACAAATTGCTTTGTAACCTTAGCTTTAAATCTGCTCCGAGTCTTCGGCTACAGTCCGGCGGCCAGTTGGGCCTCCAGCCCGGCGCGATAGTCGGGATAGGCCAGGGTCACGCCGAGCTGGCGCTTGATGCGGTCGTTCTTCACCCGCCGGCAATCGGCGTAGAAGCTGGCGGCCATCGGCGACATCTCCGCCTGGTCGAAGGGCACCAGCGGCGGCGGCTCCACCCCCAGCAGGCGGCAGGCATGCTCCACCACCTCGTGCGACGGGCTGGGCAGGTCGTCGGCGACGTTGTAGATGGCGCCCAGCGTCGGCCGCGCCATCGACGCGCGCAGCGTGTTGGCGATGTCGTCGACATGGATGCGGCAGAAGACCTGCCCCGGCTTGTCGACCCGCTTGGCGATGCCGTCGCGCACGGAATCGATGGCGCTGCGGCCGGGGCCGTAGATTCCGGCCAGCCGGAACAGATGCATCGGCACGCCGTACTGGCGGTAGAGGTTCAGCCAGCCGCGCTCCGCCTCCACCCGCCGCTTCTGCCGCTCGCCGGTCGGCTTCAGCCAGGAGGCCTCGCTCACCCATTCGCCGCCGGTGTCGCCGTAGACGCCGGTGGTGGACAGGTAGCCGGCCCAGTCCAGCGTGCGCAGGTCGGCCAGATCGCGGGCATGCTGGTCCAGCGCCGGGTCGCCCTTGCCGTCGGGCGGGATGCTGACCAGCAGATGGGTGGTGCCGGTCAGCGCCGCCTTGGCATCGGCCAGCGGCCGGCCGCGGTCGAACAGGAAGGCCTCGATGCCCCGGGCCTCCAGCTCCGCCTTCTTCTCCTCGCTGCGGCAGGTGGCGGCGACGCGCCATCCCTCGGCGCGCAGCCGGTCGGCGAAGACGCGGGCGCTGTAGCCGAGGCCGAAGACGAACAGGCGGGGATCGGTCATCACGGGGCGGTTCCGGTTGGGGAGGCGGGAGGAACGATGGGCTGTGCGACAGCGGGGATGGGCTTGCGCCCCGCCCGGCGATGGCGGAGTGTAAAGGCACCATGACCCGACGCAATCCCTACCTTTCCGCCGCTTCCCGTTCCACCGCGCTGGCGCTGGGACTGTTCGCGGCCTTTGCGGCTCCCCTGC
Source organism: Azospirillum sp. 412522 (assembly GCF_019805165.1). Lineage (GTDB taxonomy): Bacteria > Pseudomonadota > Alphaproteobacteria > Azospirillales > Azospirillaceae > Azospirillum. Next base: position 14,368 of record NZ_RWIJ01000038.1, on the reverse strand, counting down.
CGGCGGCCCGTGCCGCCGCACCCGCCGCCGCCGCCTCCTCCGCCCTCGACCGCAACCGGGAGCTCCAGGCCTGCGCCGCCAAGGCGGAGGCCAACCCCGACGGCGCCAGGGCCGACGCCGCCCGCTGGCAGGAGCAGGGCGGCGGGGATTTCGCCAAGCTCTGCTTCGCGCTGGCGCAGTTCCATGCCGGCGAGTTCAAGGCGGCCGGAACCCAGATGGAGGCGCTGGTGCCGACGTTGGGCAAGGACGACCCCAAGGCCGCCGCCTCGCTGCTCGGCCGCGCCGGCTGGGCGTGGCTGCGCGCCGGCGACCAGGGTCGGGCGGAGCGGCTCTACGGCGCGGCGCTCGACAAGACGCCGGGCGACGTCGATCTGCTGATCGACCGCGCCTTCGCCCGCGCCGAGGGCGAGCGCTTCTGGGACGCCATCGCCGACCTGGACGCGGCGCTGGCCCGAGACCCGAAGCGGGCCGACGCCTATCTTTACCGGGCGAGCGCCCACAAGGCGCTGTCCAACTACCGGCAGGCACTGGCCGACATCGACTCCGCGCTCGAACTGAAGCCCGGCGATCCCGAGGCGATCCTGCTGCGCGGCAACGTCAAGGCCCTGGGCGGCAATCTGGGGGCGGCGCGCGACGACTGGTCGCTGGTCCGCCGCGTCGCCCCCGACGGCGAATGGGGCCGCGCCGCCGCCGACAACCTCGCCCGCACCGCCGAGGTTGCGGGAGCCGCGGGCAAGGATGCGGCGAAGGAGAAGCCGAAGAAGGCGCAGTGAGGGGCGCCAGCCCTCACCCTGCCCGACCCTCAAACGAAAGCTCCAATGAAAAGCCCCGCCGCGGTGACCGCGGGCGGGGCTTTTCCTTAACCAGGACCTTTCGGACCGCTTACAGCGCCGAATCGACCCACTGGAACAGCGCACCCTTGGGCAGGGCGCCGATCTTGGTGGCGGCGACGCTGCCGCCCTTGAACAGCATCAGGGTCGGGATGCCGCGCACGCCATACTTGGTGGGGGTGTTCGGGTTCTCGTCGATGTTCAGCTTGGCGACGGTGACCTTGCCCTCGTAATCGCCGGCCAGCTCGTCGAGGGCCGGGGCGATCATCTTGCAGGGGCCGCACCATTCCGCCCAGAAATCGACCAGGACCGGGCCGTCGGCCTTCAGGACGTCCTGCTCGAAGCTGTCGTCGGTAACCTTGATGGTGGTGCTCATGTGACCTCGTGCTGGATTCGGAAGCGCCGCGGACCGGTTGTGAAAGGCCGGCGGCCATCGCCCCGTCAGTGGAATTGAGCAAAATGTAGGGCGGAGGCGCCCGGCCGGTCAAGTCACCCCATCTTTCGGGGGACCCGCCAGCCGACCCTTACCCCACCCTGGGCGCCAGCCCGGCCGCCGCCGCGTCCATTACCGACGGCGGCAGCTCCATGGTGTAGGGGCCGTCGGTCCACAGCAGCACGCAGCGCACCCGCCGCCCCGGATAGACCGCCCGCAACGCCTCTCGGTAAGCCGCCATCTGCCGCCGGTAAACCATTGGCACGTCTTCCAGATCCCGCGGCGGCGGCCGGTTGGTCTTGTAGTCGACGATCCACACCGTATCCCCGGTCAGCGCCAGCCGGTCGATGCGCCCGGCCAGCGCCCGGCTGCCGTCGCCGAGCGCCACCACCCCGACCAGCGGCACCTCCGCCCGCGAGCCGGGGCCGAACAGATGCGCGAACTCCGCATGGCTCAGCACCGCCAGCGTCTCCCGCGCGATGGCGTCCTGCTGCTCCGGCGTCAGCTTGTGCGCCGGGCGGGCCAGGAAGCGGCGGCAGGCGGCGTCCCGCGCCCCGTCGGCAAGGTTGGGCAGCGTCTGCAACAGCCGGTGGACCAGCAGGCCGCGGCGGAAACGCTGGCCGTCGTCGTTGCCCAGCGGCGAGCGTACCGCCGGTTCCTCGCCATCCGGCCGCGACGGGGTCAGCGGCCGCGACGGCTCCGGTTCGCCCGGCGCCGGCTCGCCGACCCAGGGCGGCGGCGGCTCGGCGGCGGCGCTCTCCTCCGTCTCGACATGGCGCGGCACTATGGCAGTCTGGGCGCCGACCAGCCGCCAGCCCTCGCCCGCCCAGCCGTCGGGGCAGAGGCCGGTGAAGTCGAAGGGGTGCGGCACGCCGTTGTCACGCATCGCTTCCTCGACCAGCCGGTACCAGCACTCGTCGGACGGCTCGCGCTTGCCCTGGTGGCCGCAGATGTAGAGCCGGTCCTCCGCCCGCGTCAGCGCGACATAGAGCAGCCGGCGGTATTCCTGGTCGCGCCGCCGGTTGGCCCGCGCCCGCGCCTCGGCGCACAGCCCGTCCTCCTGGCTGCGCCGGGCGGCGAACAGCGGAACCGGGCAATCGTCGTCCGGCCACAGGATCGGCGGGCTCTGGGTCGGGCTGCCCAGCGTGTCGGGCAGGAAGACGATGGGCGCCTGCAACCCCTTGGAGCCGTGGACCGTCATGATCCGCACGGTGCCGCCGCCCTGTTCCAGCTCGCGCTTGATCTCGGCGTCGCTGGCCGCCAGCCAGGCGAGGAAATTCTGCAGGGAGGGCGGCTCCGTCTTCTCGAAGGCCAGGCAGACGGCGAGGAACTCCTCCAGCGGGTCCTGGGCGTCGGGTCCGAGCCGCTTGAGGATCGCGCGCCGCCCCGACCGCTCGTCGGCCGGACAGGGCCGGTTCAGCAGCCCGGCGAACAGCTCGTAGGGGGCGGAGAAGTCGGTGCGCGCGAGCAGGTCGCCCAGATAGCGCCGGGCCGGGCGGAACTCCGGCTCGGTCTCCGCCAGCGCCACCAGCGAGCGCCACAGCGTGCCGCGCCGGCCATGGGCGACGCGGAACAGCGCCTCCTCGCTCAAGCCCACCAGCGGTCCCTTCAGCACGGTGGCGAGCGTCAGATCGTCGTCGGGCAGCAGCAGGAAGTCGGACAGCGCCACCAGATCCATGACGGCGAGCTGTTCGGTCAGCACCATGCGGTCGACGCCGGCCACCGGCACGCCGCGGTCCTTCAGCGCCCGCACCAGTTCGGTGACGAAGCCGGTGCGGCGGCGGACCAGCACCATCACGTCGCCCGGCCGCACCGGCCGGCCCTTGGCCTCCAGCGTCTCGCCGCCGTCGATCCAGCGGTGCACCGTCGCGGCGATGACCGAGGCGAGGCGGGCCGACGGCGAGTCGGCGGTCTCGCGCGCCACCGGCGGCGCCCAGGCCGGCGTCTCGACCGTTTCGGCCGGCTTCACCGGCGGCCACAGCTCGACCAGACCGGCCTGTCCGCGGCGGAAGGCGCGGTGGCGGATGACCGGGCTGGCCTCCGACGCCACGCCGTCGCGGGCGCGGTCCAGCGCGAAGACGGCGTCCACCGTCTCCAGCACCGCCGAGGTCGAGCGGAAGGAGATGTCGAGGTCCACCCCCGCCCACAGCCGCTCCGCCGACTCCGCCTTCTCCTGGAAATGGCGGCGCATGCGGGCGAATTCGGCCGGATCGGCGCGCTGGAAGCTGAAGATCGACTGCTTCTCGTCGCCCACCGCGAAGACGGTGCGGATCTTGCCGTCCGGGGCGGCGGCCTCCAGCTCGGCGAAGAACTCGCCGGCCAGCGAGGCGACGATGGCCCACTGGTCGGGGTTGGTGTCCTGCGCCTCGTCGATCAGGATATGGTCGAGGCCGCCGTCCAGCTTGTAGAGCACCCAGGGCACCCGCGGCGCCTTGCCGTCGCCGCCGCTCAAGAGCCGGTTGGCCGCCAGGATCAGGTCGTCGTAGTCCAGCAGGGCGCGCGCCGCCTTGCGCTCGCGGTAGGCCTCCAGCATCGCCTGCGCCAGGGTCAGCAGGGCGGTGGTCGAGGCGGCGACCCCGGCGGCCTTCACCCGCTCCGATATCTCCACCAGCCGCTCCGCCTCCTTTTGCAAGGACAGCAGCGCCTGCGGGTAGGCGGTGGCCGGCTTCTTGGTCATCAGCGTCTTGCGCGGGCTGCCCTCGGCGGTCAGGAACAGGCGCTTGTAGGCCTCGAAGGCGCGGACCCGGCGGTCGGCGGCGTCCAGCCAGTGCTGGATGGCGATGCCGCGCTCCTGGTCGCCGACGCTGCCGCCCGACAGCGCCCGGCAGGCCTCGCGCAGGGCCGGCGGCTCGCACTGGTCGTCGTGGCAAGCATGGGCGAGGATCGACTCCTCGGTCACGCCCGGCGGCACCTTCAGCGTGTCATGGATGGCGTCGATCAGCCCGTCCAGCCCGTGGAAGCGCTCGAACAGCTTCTCCACCTGCCCGCGCTGGCTTGCCAGCTCCGCCAGTAGCCCGGCGAAATCCTCGGCATTCAGCTCGCCGGTCAAGCGGCCCATGGCGCGGCCGAGCGGGCTGTCCGGCCCGGTCCGGCCGGCATGCAGCACGGCGTCGCGCGCCTCGGTCAGCAGCCCGTCGGCGGTGCGGTCGTCCATCACGTCGAAATGCGGCGCCAGCTCGGCTTCCAGCGGGAAGCGGCGCAGCAGCGACTGGCAGAAGGCGTGGATGGTCTGGATCTTCATGCCGCCGGGGCAGTCCACCACCTGGGCGAACAGCCGCCGGGCGTTCAGCCGCGCCTCGATGGATGGCCGCTCTCCGCAGAGATCGGCCAGCCGGTCCTCCAGCGCGTCGTCGGGCAGGGTGGCCCACAGGCCGAGCGTCCGGTTGATGCGGATCGCCATCTCCGCCGCGGCGGCCTTGGTGAAGGTCAGGCAGAGGATGCGGGCCGGCGGCGTGCCCGACAGCATCAGCCGAAGCACGCGGTCGGTCAGCACCTTGGTCTTGCCCGACCCGGCCGAGGCCCCGACCCACACCGACGCCATCGGATCGGACGCCCGCCGCTGCGCCACGTTGGGATCGAGCGGCAGGGCGCGGATGGGCAGGTCGGTCATGGTCATGCGGGGAGATTCCGACGCCGGGGCTTATCCCCTCTCCCCCCCGGGGAGAGGGTTAGGGTGAGGGGGATACATTGCAGGATTTCCCCAAAGATCACGCCACGCTTCCCCCTCACCCCGACCCTCTCCCCGCCTTTCGGCGAAGCTGCGCTTCGCCTGTCGGCGCCGTAAGCCGAGCTTACGGCGGGGGGGAGAGGGGGAATTCCCCGAAGCCGAGTGCTTCCCATCACTCCCCCTCCCCACCGCCCGACGACCATTCCTGGACGCGGGCGAGATGCGCATAGTCGGTGTAGCGCGGCGCCATCGCCGGGCGCGGGCGGGAGCGGTAGGGGGTGTTCGGATCATCGAACCGCGCGATCAGCGCCTCCAGCCCGGCCTTGGCCTCCTCGCCCAACGCCGCCGGGTCGCCCTTCACCGGCTTCTCCTCGCCGGCCGGGTCGCCGCCGGACAGGCGCCAGAAGGTCAGCTCCGCCACGTCGCCCTTGTCCACCCCGCTGAACCCGCCGGCCGCGGCGATGGCGGCCTCCAATGGCAGCTGCGGGGCGAAGCCAAGCTCGATCTCCCGCGCGCTCGGCGGGGTGCCGGTCTTGTAGTCGATCACCACCAGCCCGTCTGGGCCACGGTCGATGCGGTCGGCCTTGGCGGTCAGGGCGAAGGGGCCGCCGGGACCGGACAGCTCCAGCCGGCCCGGCACCTCGGTCGCCAGCGGGCGGATGCGGGGGCGGCGCTCGCGCTCCAGATCGACGAACCAGCCGGCGACCCGCTCGAAGCGCGGCCACCAGAAGGCCCAGACGTCGGGATGGCTGCGCAGCAGCGGACCGAAGCGCTCCCGCCCCAGCGCGGTCAGCCGGTCGAGCGCGTCATGCGGCAGCGGCCCCGGATGCTCGCGGACGAAGGCGTCGAGCGTGTCGTGGATGATCTGGCCGCGGTCGGACGCCCCCGGATCGGCGGCGATGGGGTCGAGCGCCCGCAGCCGCAGGGCGTGGCGGGCATAGATGGCGTAGGGGTCGCGCATCCAGGTCTCGATCTCCGTCACCGACAGCTTGCGCGGCCGGGCGGCCAGCGGCGGCCGTGGTTCCGGCGCCGCCACCGGCTGCACCCGGTCCGGCTCGTCCAGCCCGCGCGCCCAGCCGAGCCAGCAGGCCCCGCGCTCCTCGATCACGCCGTCCAGATCCAGCGCCTTCAGCACGGTCTCCAGCCGCAGGAGCCAGCGCGACGGCACGGTCGGCGTGCCCTCCACCCGGGCGGCGCGGGTCAACACCACCTCCGGCGCGCCGCAGGCGTGGGCGAAGTCGTGGGCCGACATGCCGACCAGCCGTTCCGGGCTGGGCAGGCCGAAATCGCGCCGCATCGGCCGCGACATCCACGGATCGGCGGAGGCGGCCGGCGGCCATGTCCCCTCGTTCAGCCCGCCGAGGATGGTCAGGTCGAGATGCTGGAGGCGGGCCTCCATCGGACCCAGGATGAACAGGCGCGGGTGCAGGCCGTAGCGGGGGCGCACCGCCCGCGCGCTCATCAGCGCGTCGAGCAGCGCCGGGTAGTCCTTGGCCGGGATGGCCGGGAAGCCCTCGGCCGCGTCGAGCAGGTCGTGGACGAAGCGCGCCGCCTCCTCGCCGTCGTCCTGGCGCCACAGCCGCTCCGCCCCGGTCAGTGCGTCGTCGGCGGCCAGCGATTCGCAGAAGGCGACATGGGCGCGCACGAGGTCGGCCAGCGGAGTCTCGCCGGCCAGCGCCTCAAGGAAGGGGGCGGCGCGCCGTCCGATGTCGACCAGCCAGTCGCGCAGGAACGCCTGCTGCTCCTCATGGTCGAAGCGGTCGGCCTGCTCCAGCGCCGCCAGCACGCCGTCGAAGCCCTCCGCCGGGCGGGGGCCGCGCAGCACGACGCGCTCCAGCGCGCGGGCGGCGGCGCGGAAATCCGCCGAGTCGCGCCCGCCCGCCGCCATCGGATGCTTGGCCAGCGCCAGCAGGGCCAGCGGGTGGACCCGGCTCGCCACCAGCTCCGCCGTCAGCCGCAGATAGGTGCCGACCGCGGTGTGGGCGAGCGGCTGGCCGCCGGAGTCGTTGACCGCAATTCCCCAGCGCGCCAGCGCCATGGCGACCCGGCGGCCCAGGTTGCGGTCGGGGGTGATCAGCGCCGCGGTCTTGTTCGGCGTCTCCAGCGCATGGCGCATCAGCAAGGCGATGACCTGCGCCTCTTCCTCGGACGTGGCGGCGTCGATGCGGGTGAGGCCGTCCAGCGCCGACGCCTCCACCCCCGGCAGTTCGCGCCAGCCCTCGGTGGTCGCCGCCGGGCGCATCGCCTCGGCGACCAACCGGGCGCGGGCGCCGCGCGGCTCCGGCGCGTCGGTCCAGGGCTGGACCTCGGCGCGGGTGACGCCCAGCCGGTCGATCAGCTGCGACAAGCCATGCTGCGGATGGGACTCATCCCCGGCGATGGCGTCCCAGATCACGTGGTCGGCGCCGGTGTCGAGGCCGGGCAGCACCACCGCCCCCTCTGGCAGCCGGGCGATGACCGACAGCAGCTCCGTCGTCGCGACGATGGAGCCGGTGGAGCCGGCGGCGATCACCATGCCCGGCGGCGGGGCGGCCTGCCACAATGCCGCCTGCGTCTCCAGCGCCAGGTTGCGGCGCTTGGCCGGGTCGGTCTCGCCGCCCGACTCGAGGATGGCGGGCCAGACCTCGGTGACGATGCGCAAGAATTTCAGCGTGACCTGCCAGTGCTCGGCATAATCCTCCGGCACCAGCGACTCCAGCTTCCCGAAGCTGGCGCGCTCGGTCCACACCGCGTCGATCAGCCGGCCCAGGTCGGCGCCCAGCCGCACCGCCTGCGCCGTGGTCGCCGACAGCCCGTCGGCCCCCAGGATCAGCCGCGCCAGCGTCATCTGCCGGTTCAAGGGCGAGATGGCCTCCGGCAGGTCGAGCGGGACGTCGGGCAGTTCCTCCTCGGTCAGGCTGAGGTCGCCGGCATCCAGCTCGCCCAGCGGCGCCATGCGGGGCAGCAGCGTCGGCTGCCCGCCGGAGCGGCGCAGGAAGGCCGCCTGAAGGGACCGGCAGGCGCGCCGCGTCGGCAGCAGCACGGTGACCCCGGCCAGCGCCATCGGATCGCCGCCGACCCGCTCCATGATCCCCGCCGCCAGCATGTCGACGAAGGGCGCGCCCGCGGGGATGCTGTAGACTTTGGGGTGGGTCACTTTGGGGGGCATGGGCCTGCGATCAATTCCAAGGGCTGGCTGCTTCCCGTCGAGTATAGCCGGTGCTGCCCCTCAATGCGCCACCGCCCGCATGCCGCCGATGGACAGCAGATCCTCCGCCTCTTTCAGTCCGGCCGGCGTGCCGATGTGGAACCACAGCCCGTCATGGGCAAGGCCGAACAGTCGCCCCGCCGCTTGGGCGCGGTCCCAGATCAGGTTGGTGGAGAAGGCGCCGTCGGGGGTGTCCGCCGCGAACAGCTCCGGCTTGACGATCTGCACCCCGGCATAGACGAAGGGCGCCAGTTCGCGCTCGCCGCGGCGGGTCAGGCCGCCCAGCGGATCCATGTGATAGTCGCCGAGCCCGTCATAGCCGACCGATTTGGTCGTCGCCATCAGCAGGAGCAGCGCATCCATCTCCGCCGGGTTCCAGTGCGATGCCAGGCGGCGCAGGGCCGGCACCGGCCCGTCGAGCCAGAAGATGTCGGCGTTCACCGTGTAGACCGGCGCCGTGCCGAGATGGGGCAGGGCCTTCTTCACCCCGCCGCCGGTCTCCAGCAGCGTGTCCTCCGGCGACAGGGTGATGGCCGGCGCCGTCCGGTCCTTCAGATGATCGCCGATCATCGCGCCGAGATAATGGCTGTTGACCACCGCCCGGCCGACGCCGGCCTCGGCCAGCCGGTCGAGCGCATGGTCCAGCATCGGCTTGCCCAGCACCGGGATCAGCGGCTTCGGCCGGTCGTTGGTCAGCGGGCGCATGCGCAGGCCCTTGCCGGCGGAAAGCACCATTGCCGTTTGGGGGGCAGTCTGGGGAATGGTCACGGTCATCTCAGAGGGTCTCCGGAACGACGAAGGCGGCGCGGGCGTCGGACGGCAGGTGGCGGTCGAACCAGCCGGCGACCGGCGCCAGCTCCGGCTTCGCCAGTTGGGCTTCCAGCAGGCGCCAGACCCTCGGCAGATGGACAAGGTAGGACCGCCGCCCCTGGCCCAGCGCCAGACGGACGAAGATGGCGACGATCCGCGCGTGGCGCACCGCCCCCAGCACCGCCATGGCCCGGCGGAAGGCGGCGGCATCGGTCTCGGGGAAGGCGGCGAGATAACGGGCGACCATCGCCTCGGCCAGATCGGGCGCCACGTCGCGTCGCGCATCCTCCAGCAGGGACACGAGGTCGTAGGCCCGCGGTCCCCAGCCGGCGCTCTGGAAGTCGATCAGCCCGGCGGCCTTCACCCCCGGCCGCGGCAGCCGCATCAGATTGTCGACATGGTAGTCGCGCAGCAGAAGCGATGGCGGCCCGGCGCAGGCCGGTTCCAGCACCGTCCGCCAGGCCGTATCGAAAGCGGAACGATCCTGTTCGCTCAAGGGTCGTCCCAGCGCCGCCGGCACATAGGCGTCGAGGAACAGCCGGGTCTGCTCCAGGAACAGCGCCGGGTCGTAGACGGGCAGGGCCAGCCGCTGCGCCGCCCCCTCGGGCCAGCCGCGGTGGAGGACGATCAGCGCATCGGTCGCCATCCCGTAGAGTGGCCAGGGATCGGCGCCACCGGCCAGCAGGCGGGAGAATGTTTCGCTACCGAAATCATCCTGGATCGCCAAGCCCCGCTCCACATCCGAGGCCAGCACGGCGGGAACCGACAGCCCGATGGCGGCCAGTTCGGCACCGATGGCGATGAAGGGGACGAGGTCGTCGGCCGGGGCCGGCGTGTCGACCAGGATCAGCGTGCTTCCATCCGCCTTGCGGAGGCGCTCGTAGCGGCGGGCGGACGCATCGCCGGCCAGCGGCTCCCGTGCCGCGCCGGCAAGCCCGCTGGCGGCCAGGAAAGCGGTGATCTCGGCTTCCCGCGCAGAGGAGACGACAGCCATCACAGCGCCCAGTCGGCGGCGGCGACCCGCGCCGCCAGCGCGCCATGGCCGGTCAGCGTCGCGCGGCGGGCATCGGGGCCGTCATGCTCCATCCTAACCTCGACCCGGTCGGGCGGCAGCAGCGGGCCCAGCCGGTCCGGCCATTCCACCAGCGCCACGGCATCGGCCCGCGCATCGTCCCAGCCCAGCTCATAGACCTCGTCGGGGCCGGACAGGCGGTAGAGGTCGAAATGCCAGACCGGGCCGATGGCGGTGTCGTAGGTTTGCAGCAGGGTGAAGGTGGGGGACGGCACCTCGGCGTCGTCATGGGTGACGCTGCGGATCAGGGCGCGCGACAGCGCCGACTTGCCGGCGCCGAGGTCGCCGCGCAGAGCCACGAGGTCGCCCGGCCGCAGGATGGCGCCCAGCCGGCGGCCCAGCGCCGCGGTGGCGGCCTCGTCCGGCAGCGGGACGGCGACGGTATGGAGGGGAGTGTCCGACATGGCGCGGATACTGAGCGAAGCCGCCGTCCGCCCGCAAGCCGGAAAGAAGGGTGGGTCAGCGGCCGACCCGGCGCTTGGGCGACAGCCGGTCGCCAGCCCCGGCCCCAGATCCGGCCCCAGATCCGGCCCCAGATCCGGCTCCAGATCCGGCCCCGTCCGCCGCGCCGCCGGCCACCACCAGCCGCGGCGCCTTGTTGAAGTTCATGGTGATCATCAGCGTCAGCGCGCCGTTGATCAGGTGCAGCATCTTGTCCGACGCCACCGGCAGGGGGATGCGCCGGCCCATGCAATAGCCGACCAGCGCCGCCGTCACCTCGGTCTCGGGCAGGGGCAGCTCGGTCACCGCGCCGTTGTCGTCGGTGATGGTCAGGCGGGTTTCGATGCCCTCCTGTTCCGATCCGTCCTTGCGGTGATAGGCGACCTTGGACACGGTGCCGACCGGCAGCGTGTCCTTCACCCGGCGCCGGCGGTCCAGCACGGCCCGCACGACCTCCTGGTCGGAGAAGACCAGACACCGAAGTTCCTTCATTCCGGGCCTCCATCCACTCTGGCCTGCCTGCCGACGCCCGCGTGTTGACGCCCGCCTGTCGATGGTCGAGCCGGGACGCCCGGCCTTCCGCCGCAAGCCTGTACTCTCCGCTTCGCCACCGCCGCGTACAATCGACAAATTTAAGCGAATTTATGCGAAATCGTTTCCATATCCTCATCATCGCAACGCGCCTGCGCGCGGCACAAGACCGCCTTCCCCTTGCTGGGGGTTGACCCGGCCGGGAAATGCGGACAATGGAAGGACCCGTCCGCCGCTTTCCCCCATCATCCTCCACCCGGCACCCCGTCTCAAGGAAATGGCCTCCATGTCGCAGACCGCCTCAGTGTCGCAGACCGCCTCAGTGTCGCAGACCGCCTCCAGCAGCGATGTCCTCACCACCAATGTCGTCATCGTCGGCGCCGGCCCCGTCGGGCTGTTCGCCGTGTTCGAATGCGGCATGCTGAAGATGCGCTGCCATGTGGTGGACGCGCTGGACATGGTCGGCGGCCAGTGCACGGCGCTCTACCCGGAAAAGCCGATCTACGACATCCCCGCCCACCCCTCGATCGAGGCCGCCGACCTGATCGACCGGCTGGCGGAGCAGGCGGCCCCCTTCGCGCCCACCTACCATCTGGGCCAGCAGGTGGAGAAGCTGACCCGCCAGGACAACGGGCGCTGGCTGGTGGAGACCAGCATCGGCACGAGGATCGACGCCCAGGCGGTGGTGATCGCCGCCGGCAGCGGCGCCTTCGGCCCCAACCGCCCGCCGCTCGACGGGCTGGAGGCCTATGAGGGTAAGTCGGTCTTCTACATGGTGCGCCGCCGCCAGGACTTCGCCGGCAAGAAGGTGGTGATCGCCGGGGGCGGCGACAGCGCGGTCGACTGGGCCATCTCCCTGGCCGACGTGGCGGAGCGCGTCTATGTCGTCCATCGCCGTCCGAAGTTCCGCGCCGCCCCCGAGAGCGTCGCCCGCATGGAGGCGCTGGTGCGCGAGGGGCGGATCGAGATGGTGGTGCCCTACCAGCTCTCCGGCCTGGACGGAGCGGACGGCCGGCTGACCGCCGTGCGCGTCGCCACGCTGGACGGCGAGGAGAAGGCGCTGCCGGCCGACGCGTTGCTGGCCTTCTTCGGCCTGTCGATGAATCTCGGGCCCATCGCCGACTGGGGCCTGGATCTGGAGCGCAGCCACATCGCCGTCGCCCAGCCCGGCTGCGCCACCAGCGTGCCGGGCGTCTTCGCCATCGGCGACATCGCGACGTATCCCGGCAAGCTGAAGCTGATCCTCTGCGGCTTCGCCGAGGCGGCGCAGGCCGCCCACGCCATCCGCCCGCTGGTCTATCCCGGCGAGGCGCTGCATTTCGAATATTCGACGTCGAAGGGCGTGCCCGGCGCGGCGTGAGGATTGCGGCGGGGGAGGGAGCTACTCCGCCCTCACCCCGTTCGTCGGCGCCCGGACCGGCATGATGCAGCGGACATGGGCGCTGCGGTAGCCGGCGCCGCCGATCTCGTCCAGCTCCAGCCGGCCGCCATGCAGCTCCACCACGTTGCGGGCCAGCGAGACGCCCAGCGCCGCCGCGCCCTGCGGGTCGGCATCGGGGGCCGCGGCGCCGCTGACCGACAGGGTGATGCTGCCGTTCAGCCGTTCGCCGGCAAGCCGGATGCGGCGGTCGGGGGGCGGGTTGCGGATGGCGCCCACCACCAGGGTGAACAGCGCCTGCTTCAGCCTTTTGCCGTCGCCCTCCATCTCGCCCAGCGCCTCCGGCGCCACCACCTCCATCCGCAGCCCCTCGCGCCGCGCCCATTCGCGGGTCAGGCCGGCCACCGAGTCGAGCAGGTCGGGCAGGCTGACCGCGCCGCGCTCCAGCGTGGTGACGCCGGCCCCCAGGCTGGTCAGGTCGACCACGTCGTCGATCAGCTCCAGCAGGCGCTGGCCGGCCGCCAGCATGCTGCGCACATACTCCATCTGCCGGGGGTTCAGCTCGCCGAAATACTGGTTCGCCAGCACCTCGGCGAAGCCGATGATGCCGTTCAGCGGCGTGCGCAGATGGTGGGAGACGTTGGCTATGAACTCGCTCTTCAACTGGTCGGCGGCCTCCAGCGCGGCGTTGGAGGCGCGCAGCGCCGTCTCCAGCCGGGCGCCGTCGGTGACGTCCAGGTAGCTGTTCAGCACCGCCCCGTCGGGCAGCGGCAGGGTGGAGAACTCCACCACCGACCCGTCGCTGCGCTCCACCCGGCCGGAGCGGACGCTGCGCTCCAGCGTGGCGCCGATCAGCTCCTCCTTCAGCGCCTCCCAGGTGGCGGCCTCTCCCGGCCCGTCCGCCGCCCTTTCGGTCTCCCTGTCGCCTTCCCGGCCGGCCTGCCGGTCCGCCGGCGGCATCTCCAGCAGCGGACGCATGCGTTCGAAGACGTCGGCGATGTGCGGTTCGCCGTGCAGGTCGCCGTCGGCCAGATCCCAGATGCGGGAGAAGGCCGGGTTGGACAGCTTCAGCCGGCCGTCGCCGCCGAACACCGCGATGCCCTCCGCCAGATTGTCCAGCGTTTCCTGCTGCACCGCCATCAGCGTGTTGTAGGAGGATTCCAGCGCCAGCGTGTTGGTGACGTCCTCCAGGATGGTGATCAGCCCGCCCTGGGGATGCGGGGCCGCCAGATGGCGCAGCGTGGTGCCGTCCGGCAGGTGCAGCAACTCCTCCAGCGGCTCCACCAGATGGGTGTAGCGGGTCAGCCGCTCGCGCTTGAAGGTCTGGTAGTCGGCATATTCCGGCAGGCGGCGGCGGGCGCGCAGCTCCTCCAGCAGTTCGGCGTTGGTCGGCTCGCCGCGCAGCCACGCCTCGTCCAGGTCCCACAGCCGGGCATAGGCCTGGTTGAAGAAGGTCAGGCGGGTGTCGGGGCCGAAGATGGCGATGGCGGTGCCCAGCCGCTCCAGGACCTCCGCATGGGCGGTCAGGTGGCGGTCCAGCTCGCCGCGCAGCTCCTCCAGCGGGGTCAGGTCCAGGGCGTAGCCGACCACCAGCGTGCCGCCGCCGTCGGTCAGCGGCAGCGGCGCCTCGGTCACCTCCAGCAGGCGGCGTTCGGTGCCGATCACGACGGGGGCGCGGTCGGACTGGGCGAAGCCGCCGCTGCGCGCCCGCTCGGCCAGCGCCCGGCCGGTGGCGGTCAGTTCCCGCCCCTCCGCCACCACCGTGTCGGGGTCGCCGTCGACGGCGCGGGCATAGGCGCGGTTGCACCAGGACAGCCGTAACGAACGGTCGCGCATCCACACCGGCACCGGCAGCGCGTCGGCCACCGCCTGCAGGTCGGCAAGGCGGGCGCGGGCGGCCCCCGCCGCCTGCTCCTGGCGCTGCGTGGCGTCGTTGGCGGCGTCGCGGGCGACGGTCACGTCCTCGATCCACACCACGTCGCAATGGGTGTCGCCCGCCCGTCCGCGCCGGCCGGTCAG
>NZ_RWIJ01000037.1 GCF_019805165.1 Azospirillum sp. 412522 | reverse complement strand
CGGCTTGCCCGTGCCCGGCGTCGCCAGCCGGTCGCGGGCGAGGCCGAACGCCTTGGCGGCCAGCTTGCGGACCACGTCGCCCGCCGTCAGCCGGTCGAGCGGCGACGGGGCTTCGCGGGTGCGGAGCGGGCGGGGGCCGGCATAGAGCTGGCCCGCCCGCTGGTCCATCTGGCGGTCCGTCTGGTGGTCCGGTCGGTCGGCGGTCAAGGCGCTCTCGCTAGCCCGTCAGGTCGGTGTGGGGAGTGCGGGAAACGTTCCCGCTTCGATCCTCATACGCTCACAGCCGTCTGGCCGGAAGGCCGACGGCGGACCGACGATTATTTGTCTCCCGACCGTGGCGAAAGGATGACTCTATCCGAAATTGGGAGGGCGGGAGGGTGCGCCGCTCCGGCCTGCCCGGAGGCAGGGGGCCTGCGACGCCCCGCCCCCTTCCCGGACGGCCTCACTCGCGGTTGCGGTATTCCACCGGCACCCAGCGATAGGCCTCGCCGTCGCGCCGCAGACGGCCGAGGCCGGGGAAGCCGAGATGGGCGGCGGCGGTCAGCTGGCCGCTGTCGGCCTCCTGGGCGAAGCGCTTCAGGCGCTGGGCGCGCGCGGCGTCCTGGTCGATGTCGAAGGCGACGGTGGCGTCCGGATGCGGGAACTGCACCGGGCCGACATGGATGATGTCGCCCCAGAACTCGATGGTCTCGCCGCGGCTCGCCACCCGGTAGAAGGCATGGCCGGGGGTATGGCCGGGGGTGGGGATCGCGGTGACGCCCGGCAGGATTTCGGACTGTTCGGCGAAGGGCTTCACCTTGCCGGCCTTGAGGTAGGGGCCGACGGTGGCCACCGCCTCGTCATGGAGGCGGGGCTCCAATCCCCTGGCCAGGTTGGCGCGGTCGAGGAAGAAGTCGATATCGGCCTGCCCGACATGGACCGTGGCGTTCGGAAACGCCATCCGCCCGTCCAGCGCCAGCCCGCCGGAATGGTCGGTGTGGATGTGGGTGAGGAGGATGTCGGTCACTTGGTCGGGGCGGTATCCGGCCGCGGCCAGACTGGCCGGAAGCTTGCCGCCATAGGGTCCGAACAGCTGGCCGGCGCCGGTATCGACCAGCAGCAGGCGCGGGCCGGCGTCGATCAGGAAGGCGTTGATCGAGGTTTCCAGCGGGTCGCGTTCGAACCGCTCGGCCAGCAGCGCGTCGATGCGCTCCGGCGGCAGCCCCTGGACCAGCGGCTTGATGCCGAGCGGCAGGGTGCCGTCGCTGAGCGCCGTGACGCGGAGGTCGCCGACGGCGAAGCGGTAGACTCCGGCGGCGGAGGGTTGGGCTGCCGACTGGGTGGCCGGGTGGTCGGCAACCTTGGCGGCGGCTTTCTCGGCGGCGTGGCCGGCCGGGATGGCCGCGAACAGCAGGCCGGCGGCCAGCACGAGCATATGCGGTTTCATTTTGCCTGTCCTTGGGGGCGTTGGGGTCTCGGCTTCCGCGGCGCCCCATGGTCCGGCCGCCGCGCAGGACCACCAACTACCACCCGGGGCCGGCCTTGATTACCCGTTGGGCTTGGGCAACATTGTGCCGATATCCGATCCAATCGGCAGGGGCGGCGGATGCAGGACCTGAACGACACCATCGCCTTCGTGAAGGTGGTGGAGGAAGGCAGCTTCACGAAGGCCGCCCGGCGGCTGCGGCTGCCCAAGACGACGCTGAGCCGCAAGGTTCGCGATCTCGAACGCCGGCTCGGCATCCAGCTTCTGCACCGGACCACCCGCCGCCTCGGCCTGACCGAGGCGGGGACCGTCTATTTCGAGCGCTGCCGCCGCATCGCCGGGGAGCTGGAACAGGCCGAAAGCGCCGTGGCCCAACTGCGCGACGCGCCGCGCGGCTGGTTGCGGATCACCACCCCGCCCTCCTTCGGGATGACGGTCGTCGCGCCGCTCCTGCCCGAGTTCCGGGCCCGCTATCCCGACGTCCGCATCGATCTGGTGCTCAGCCACGAGAATCTGGATCTGGTGGCGCGGGACATCGATCTGGCGATCCGGATGGGGAGTCTGCAGGACTCCAGCATGGCGGCCCGCAAGCTGGGCGTGCTGCGCCGCCATGTCTACGCCGCCCCGGCCTATTGTGCCGCCCATGGCATGCCGGGCCACCCCGACGAGCTGATCCGGCACCTGACGCTGGCGAACATGAGCGCCCGCCGACCCTCCGGCTATGGCTGGCGCCTGTTCCGGACCTGCGGGGGACTCCCTGAAGAGGAGATGGACGTCGCCATCGACCCGGTGATCGCGGCCGACGACCCGGAGATGCTGATCCCGACGCTGCTGGCCGGCGGCGGGCTGGTGCTGGCCACCGACTTCGCCATGCGGCCCTACCGGTCGGCCGGACAGGTGGAGCGGGTGCTCGATGGGTGGAGGGGAGCGGACGTCGACCTGCACGCGGTCTTTCCCGGCGGACGGATCCAGCCGCCGAAGCTGCGGTCCTTCCTGGACTTCCTGATCGGGCGGATCGATCTGGGGGATGGCGCCGACGAGGAATGAATCTGCGCGTTACAGCGGCAGCGTCACCGTGGCGCGCAGGCCGCCTTCGCCGCGGTTCGCCAGCGTCACGTCGCCGCCATGGCCGCGGATGATGCTGCGGGCGGTGGACAGCCCGAGGCCGACGCCGCCGGTGTCGCGGGAGCGCGAGCGCTCCAGCCGGTAGAAGGGGGCGAAGACCTTCTCGAACTCCGCCTCCGGGATGCCGGGGCCGTCGTCGTCGATGTGGATCAGGGCGTGGCGGTGCTGGCCGGCGCCGGTGCCCGACCCCTCGGCGCCGGTCTCCAGCCGGACGGTGAAGCCGCCGCCATACTTGATGGCGTTGTCCATCAGGTTGGCCAGCGCCCGGCGCAGCGCCACCGGGCGGCCCTCCGCCACCGCGTGGGCGGGGCCGTCGTAGAGGGCGCGGTGGCCGGAATCGACGCGGTCGTCGCACAGGCTCTGCAGCAGGTCGGCGAGGTCGAAGCGGCCCCGCGGCTCGCGCTGGGCGTCGTCGCGGGCGAAGGCCAGCGTGGCGGAGATCATCGTCTCCATCTCGTCGAGGTCGGCCAGCATCCGGCGCTGCATCTCCGGATCGTCGACCAGTTCGGCGCGCAGGCGCAGGCGGGTGATCGGCGTGCGCAGGTCGTGGCCGATCGCCGCCAGCATCTGGGTACGGTCGGCGACGAAGCGGGCGAGGCGCGCCTGCATCCGGTTGAAGGCGCGGGTGGCGGCGCGCAGTTCCAGCGGGCCTTCCTCCGTCAGGGGCTCGGCCTGCCCGTCGACGCTGAGCCGCTCGGCGGCAGCGGCGAAGCCGGCGAGCGGCGCCGTCACCCGGCGGGCGGCCAGCAGCGAGACCAGCAGGATCACCGCGACGATGGCGGCCATCCACAGGATGAAGCGGACGACGCCGAAGGGGCCAGGCAGCGGGTCGCCGCCGGTGAAGCTGAGCCAGGATCCGTCGCCGAGCCGAACCGACAGCCGGACATGCGGGCCCCAGCGCCGCGGCTCGTCGCCGGCCATGAAGGGAGGGCGCGGGCGGTCGTCGTCATGCGGCGGACGCTGGACCTCGACCAGGATGTTGCGCTCGGCGGTGTCGAGCTGCTCGCCCAGCCGGCGCTTCAGCCCTTCGAACCGACCGCTGGTGATGGCGTTGGGGGCCAGCGGCGGCGGCCGGTCGGGGGCCCACTCGACGCGCAGGACCGGGTCGTCGATGGCGCGCACCAGCCGCTCGCGGCCCGGCGGCGGCGTGCTTTCCACCAGCTGGACGATGGCGGTGATGCGCTGGATCAGCACGTTGGGGCCATGGATCGGCGGCCCCTCGCTGCGGTCGGTCAGATAGACCAGCGCGCTGATCGCCTGGGTCAGCAGCAGGGCCAGCACCACCGTCAGCGCGATGCGGGAGGCGAGGCTGTCGGGAAAGCGCAGGCGCAGGCGGCGCAGCGCGCGGCGGCGGCGCGCCTCCTTCCGCCGGGCCGGATCGGACGCCGTCTCCTCCACGGTGCCCGCCGTCCCTTCCGGCCCGGCAGTCATGATGCCGGCCCGCCGGTGACGACCGACGCGGTGAAGAGATAGCCGCCGCCACGCACCGTCTTGATCAGCGTCGGGTCGGCCGGGTCGGGTTCGATCTTGCGGCGCAGCCGGCTGACCTGCACGTCGATGGAGCGGTCGAAGGGAACCGCCGAACGGCCGCGCGCCAGGTCGAGAAGCTGGTCACGGGTCAGCACCCGCTGCGGGTGCTCGGCGAAGGCGACCAGCAGGTCGTATTCGCCGGCCGAGAGCTGGACCAGCACGCCGTCGGCCGAGCGCAGCTCGCGCCGGGTGAGGTCGAGCGACCAGCCCTCGAAGCGCAGCACCGTGCCGGCCGCCGCCGGGGCGCCCGCCACCGGCGGGGCGGCGACGCGGCGCAGCACCGCCTTGATGCGGGCCAGCAGCTCGCGCGGGCTGAAGGGCTTCGCCAGGTAATCGTCGGCGCCCATCTCCAGCCCGACGATGCGGTCGGTCTCCTCGCCCATGGCGGTCAGCATGATGACGGGGGTCTGCGCCGTCTGCGGCGCCGCGCGCAGGCGGCGGCAGAGCGACAGCCCGTCCTCCCCCGGCAGCATCAGGTCGAGGACGATCAGGTCGACGCGGGCGCCGTCGAGCGTGCGCATCATCTCCGCCCCGTCCTTGACCCCGGTGACCCGGAAGCCGTGCTTGGTCAGGAACTGGGCGACGAGGGAGCGGATTTCGCGGTCGTCGTCGACGACGAGGAGGTGGGGCGTGCGGTCCATGGCCCCATGATCGGGCGGGGCGCGCCGGGCGTGAAGGGGAAATGTGTAACGCCGGGTTACGGGGGGCCGGGCGGTTACACTCTGTTACCAAATGACCGGTTTGCGGACATTCGACCGCAACGTTCGGGGCCCATCGTCTGGTCATCGGGACAGCGGCGGCGCCCCCGCCGGCAGCGTCCCAACGGAATAAGCCCCTTCCATCCGGGGTTTAGACAGCACCAACACACCGAGGAGTCGATACCATGAAACGCGCCCTTCTGACGTCCGCCCTGCTGGTCGCCGGTCTCGGCGTGGCCGTTCCGGTCTTCGCCCAGGGTGGCCCGGCGGGTGGCCCTGCCGGTGGCCCGCCGCCGGGCGGCCCCGACCGCCACTTCGCCCGCATGTGCGAGGACCAGGAGGCCCGTCTTGCCGGCAAGCTGGCCTATGCGGAGAAGAAGCTGAACATCACCGAGCAGCAGCGCGCCGCCTGGACCAAGTTCGCCGACGCGGCCCGCTCCAGCCTGAAGCCGACGCAGGACCTGTGCGTGAAGTTCAAGGACACCCCGCCGCCGCCGGCCCTGCCGCAGCGCCTGGAACGCGCCGAACAGATGATGCAGGCCCACCTGCAGCAGGTCCAGACCATCCGCCCGGCCCTGACCGACCTCTACGCCCAGCTGACGCCCGACCAGCAGAAGCAGGCCGACCGCATGCTGAACCCGGGTCCGGGCGGCATGGGTGGCCGGATGGGTCCGCACCATGGCGGTCCGGGCGGCTGGGACCATGACGGTCCGCGCCATCACGGGATGGGCCCGGGCAAGGGCCCCGGCCCGGGTCCGGCACCGCAGGAGCCGCCGAAGGGCTAA
Source organism: Azospirillum sp. 412522 (assembly GCF_019805165.1). GTDB lineage: Bacteria > Pseudomonadota > Alphaproteobacteria > Azospirillales > Azospirillaceae > Azospirillum. The sequence goes on along the minus strand of NZ_RWIJ01000037.1, from coordinate 49,597 downwards.
CGTAACAGAAGGAAACAGGCTCCCGGCGGCGCTCCCAAGCCCCCCAACGCAGCCGCCGTGAGACTAAGGGCCGCCGAATCCCCCATTCGGCGGCCCTTGTCGTTTCTGGGAAAAACGCCCTCTCCCGGGGCTATCAGCGGATCTTCGATCCGCCTGACGCCGGCAGCACAAACGAAGTCTGTGCGAGAGGCGGGAGAGGGACAGATGGCCATAAAGACAAGCCGCCGCTTGCATTGCGGCCTCCCGCACCCCAAAGCTTACCCTTATGACGTCCTCTCACGCTTCGGCGGGCGGCGGTCTCGGGCGGGGGGGCCGTGTGGTCGCCGTGCTGGGGCCGACCAACACCGGCAAGACCTATCTGGCGATCGAGCGGATGCTCGGTCACCGGTCCGGAATGATCGGCTTTCCCCTGCGCCTGCTGGCGCGGGAGAATTACGACCGCATCGTCTCGATCAAGGGCCGGAACGCGGTCGCGCTGGTGACGGGGGAGGAGAAGATCCTGCCCCCCAACCCGTCCTACTGGGTCTGCACCGTCGAATCGATGCCGCTGGACCGCGCGGTCGATTTCCTGGCGGTGGACGAAATCCAGCTCTGCGCCGATCCCGAGCGCGGCCACATCTTCACCGACCGGCTGCTGAACGCCCGCGGCATGGTCGAGACGATGGTGCTGGGATCCGATTCGATGCAGCCGATGATCCGCCGGCTGGTACCGAAGGCGGAGTTCGTCAGCCGACCGCGCTTCTCGCAGCTGACCTATGCCGGCTACAGGAAGCTGACGCGGCTGCCGCCGCGTTCGGCCGTCGTCGCCTTCTCCGCCACCGACGTCTATTCCATCGCCGAGATGATCCGGCGCCAGCGCGGCGGCACCGCGGTGGTGCTGGGGGCGCTCAGCCCGCGCACCCGCAACGCCCAGGTCGGGCTCTATCAGGCGGGCGAGGTCGATTACCTGGTGGCGACCGACGCCATCGGCATGGGGCTGAACATGGACGTCGACCATGTCGCCTTCGCCCGCATCGTCAAGTTCGACGGCTTCGCCCCGCGCCGGCTGCGCCCCGCCGAGGTGGCGCAGATCGCCGGGCGCGCCGGCCGCCACATGCGCGACGGCACCTTTGGCACCACCGACGAGGTGGGGGAACTGGACGCCGACCTCGTCAGCCGCGTCGAGAACCACGAGTTCGAGACGGTCAAGGGACTGTCCTGGCGCAACAGCGACCTGCGCTTCGACACGCCGGGCTTCCTGCTGAAGTCGCTGGAGGAACGGGCGCCGATCCAGGAACTGTCCCGCGTGCGCGAGGCCGACGACCATCTGGCCCTGCAGGCGCTGGTTCGCGATCCCGAGATCATGGACCTCGCCCGCGGCCGCGACGCCGTCAAGCTTCTGTGGGAGGTCTGTCAGGTCCCCGACTTCCGCAAGGTGCTGTCGGACGCCCATACCAAACTGCTGGGACAGGTCTTCCGCAGCCTGCGCGGCCCCCTGCGCCGGCTGGACGACGACTGGGTGGCGAAGCAGATCGCCCGCCTCGACCGCACCGAGGGCGACATCGACGCGCTGGTCGCCCGCATCGCCCATATCCGCACCTGGACCTACATCTCCAACCGGCCGAACTGGCTGAAGGACCCGCTGCACTGGCAGGAGCGCACCCGGACCATCGAGGACCGGCTGTCCGACGCCCTGCACGAGCGGCTGACCCAGCGATTCATCGACCGCCGCTCCGCCACGCTGGCGCGGACGCTGAAGGACGGGCGCTCGCTGCTGGGCGGCGTGCGCGCCGACGGCGAGGTGGTGGTGGAGGGGCATGTCGTCGGCCGGCTGGAGGGCTTCCGCTTCGTGCCGGACGCGCCCGACCGCTCCGACGAGGCGAAGTCGCTGCTGACCGCCGCCCGGCGGGCCCTGCGCGACGAGCTGGCCAAGCGGCTGCGCGCCTTCGAGGCGGAGCCGGACGACGTTTTCGCGCTGGGGCCGGACGGGGTGCTGAGCGCGGACAGCTTGCCGGTGGCGCGGCTGGCGGCCGGGCCGTCGGTGCTGGCGCCGCTGGTGGTGCCGTTCGACGAGGGCATGCTGGACCAGGCCCAGCGCGAGCGGGTGCGGGCGCGGCTGGAACGCTGGCTGAAGGACCACATCGCCGCCCGGCTGAAGCCGCTGTTCGCGCTGTCCGCCGCCGAGGGCCTGTCCGGCGCCGGGCGCGGTCTGGCCTTCCAGCTGGTCGAGGGGCTGGGGGTGCTGCCGCGGCAGCCCGTCGCCGACATGGTCGAGCGGCTGGAGCGCGAGGACCGCAAGGCGCTGACGAAGCTGGGCGTCCGGCTGGGGGTGTCGCACCTCTATCTGACGGCACTGGCCAAGCCGGCGGCGGTGACCCTGCGCGGGCTGCTGTGGGCGGTGGCGAAGGGCCATTCCTTGCCGGTGCCGATCCCGCCGCCCGGCCGGGTGTCGGTCGAGGCGCCGCCGGTGAAGGAGGGCGGCGCGCCGCCGGCCTTCTGGGAAGCCATCGGCTATCCGCTGGCGGGCGGACGGGCGTTGCGTGTCGACATGCTCGACCGGCTGGAGACGGAGCTGCTGACCGCGTCCAAGGCGAATGCGCCGATCCGCGAGGTGGCGCTCGGCCAGCGCGTCGGGCTGTCGGCCGAGGAGCTGGGGGCGGTGCTGGCCGGGCTCGGCTATCTGCGGATGGTGGCCGAGGATGGCGCGGTGACCTGGAAGCGCAGGCGCCCGCAGATGAACCGGCAGCGGCGCGAGAAGCCGACGAACCAGGACCATCCGTTCGCCAAGCTGCGGCAGCTGTCGGGGATGTGAATAAGTGTGGGGAGTGGAATGAACGCACAGCCGATCAGGGACTTTTCCCCCTCTCCCCCCCGGGGAGAGGGTCGGGGTGAGGGGGATGCACGGCGTACCTTCCCGAGAATCCTCGCCACGCGTCCCCCTCACCCTAACCCTCTCCCCGCTTTCGGCGGACCTTTGGTCCGCCTGTCGCGTCAGGGCAAACTCCGTTTGCGCGTGAGCGGGGGGGAGAGGGGATCCTGGGCGGAGGTCGCGCGATGACCGACACCGAAGACTCCAACCCCGGCCGGCTGCGGATCGACAAGTGGCTCTGGTATGCGCGCTTCTTCAAGACGCGCAGCCTCGCCGCCAAGCTGTGCAACGACGGGGGCGTCCGGCTGTCGGGGGCGGTCGTGACCAAGGCGCATGCGGCGGTGAAGCCGGGCGACGTGCTGACCTTCGCCCAGGGGCGGCACATCCGCGTCATCAAGGTGGTGGCCTTGGGCAGCCGCCGCGGGCCGGCGCCGGAGGCCCAGGCGTTGTACGAGGATCTGGCCCCGCCGGTGCCGGAGGAGCGGCTTCAGGACCCCTACCGCGCCCCGGTCCAGCAGCCGGGCGCCGGGCGGCCGACCAAGCGCGACCGGCGGGCCATCGACGCCCTGCAAGGGGACGGGCCGATGGGCGATGCCTGGCAAAATGAGACCGATTAGGCAGCGATGCTGATTGTTGCTCGAAAAAAGTGAGACCGCCTCTTAAACGGAGGCGGGACCACCCCCATCTGGCAAGGCTGGACAACAGACCAGATGCGACAAGCGAGCACGATCATGAGCGAGAAGACCCGACCTTCGAGCCTTTCCGCCACCTCCCACACCAAGCGCGGCGCCCGCGCCGCGACCGCCGTGGCGGTTGCGCTGGTGATGGCGCTGGCCGCCGGCACCGCCGACGCCCGCGCCGGCAAGAGCAGCTCCTCCGGCAGCCGCGGCAGCCGCACCACCGAGGCGCCGGCCGCCACCAGCACCGCCCCCAACGCCGTGTCGCCGATGGAGCGCTCCACCGCCCCGGCGGCGTCGCCCGGCATGCAGCGCCCCGGCGCCGCGGCCACCGCTCCGGCGGCTGCCCCCTCGCGCGGCTTCTTCGGCGGCGGCTTCATGTCGGGCCTGATGGGCGGCCTGATCGGCGCCGGCATCGGCGCGATGCTGTTCGGCGGCGGCTTCTTCGAGGGCTTGGGCAGCTTCGCCGGCATCCTGGGCTTCCTGCTGCAGATCCTGCTGGTCGTCTTCCTGGTCCGGCTGGCCATGCGCTTCTTCCGCAACCGCTCGCAGACGGCGAACACCGCGGCCGGTGGCGGCCCCCTCGGTAGCCAGATGGGCGGGAACCGGCCGGCCTATGCCGGCGGTCCGCAGGGTGGGCAGATGAACCGCGACGCGGCCGACGTCGGCTACAACCCGATGGGCAACCGCGGCCTGGGCGGGGGGATGGGCGGCGGCAACGCCGGCCCGGCCCAGCGCCGTCAGGCTTCGGACGAGATCGGCATCCAGCCGGCCGACTTCGAGTCGTTCGAGCGGCTGCTCGTCACTGTCCAGACCGCCTACGGGCGTGAGGATGCCGACGCCCTGCGCGCCGCGACGACGCCGGAGATGTTCTCCTACTTCAGCGACGATCTGACCGAGAACCGCAGCCGCGGCGTCGTCAACAAGGTCAGCGACGTCCGCCTGCTCCAGGGCGATCTGGCCGAGGGCTGGCGCGAAGGGGCGCAGGAATACGCCACCGTCGCCATGCGCTTCTCGCTGATCGACGTCACGGAGGACCGCGCCAGCGGCCGGGTGGTCGAGGGCAACGCCTCGCAGCCGACCGAGGCGACCGAGCTGTGGACCTTCGTCCGCCAGCGCGGCGGCCAGTGGCAGCTGTCGGCGATCCAGCAGGCCAGCTGAGGCTTGCGGAGATAGGAATGCGAAACGCCCCGGCCGGTCGGCCGGGGCGTTTTCGTTTGGAGGGTGCCCTCTCCCGCCTCGGGAGATCCCCTCTCCCCCCCGCTCACGCGCAAACGGAGTTTGCGCTGACGCGACAGGCGGACCAAAGGTCCGCCGAAAGCGGGGAGAGGGTTAGGGTGAGGGGGAGACGTAGCGAGGATCTTCAAGAATCGCGCACCCCAGCTCTCCGGTAAGAATCCACGCAATGCATCCCCCTCACCCCGACCCTCTCCCCGAGGGGGATATGGGAGAGGGAACTTACCCCGTCGGCAGTACCACCGCGTCGGCGGCGCGGAAGCCGAGGCGGGCGGTCTGGCCGGCGACGAAGGCCGGCTCCTGGCCGAGATGCGGCATCTGAACGGTCAGGCCGCCGTCGAGGAAGGCGTTGACGAAGGCGCCCTCGAAGTCGCTGTGGCTGACGCGGGCGGTCAGGCTGTTGTCGCCCTCACCCGGCATCAGACGTTCCGGCCGGACGAACAGGGTGGCGCGGTCGCCGACCGTCAGCCCGCGCGGGTTGCGCCCGCGCAAAGGCCCGTAAGCGGTGTCGAGCACCGCCCAGCCCTCCGCCGCCTGCGTCACCGGACCGGCGAAGCGGTTGGCCTCGCCGACGAAGGACGCGACGAAGGCGGTTTCCGGGTGGTCGTAGATGGTCTGGCCGTCGCCCACCTGTTCCAGCACGCCGCGCGACATCACGCCGATGCGGTCGGACATGGTCAGCGCCTCGCCCTGGTCGTGGGTGATGTAGATGAAGGTGACGCCGGTGCGCTTCTGCAACTCGCGCAATTCGGCGCGCATGTGCTGGCGCAGCTTGAGGTCGAGGGCCGACAGCGGCTCGTCGAGCAGCAGCACCGCCGGTTCCACCGCCAGCGCGCGGGCGATGGCGATGCGCTGGCGCTGGCCGCCGGACAGGTCGGTCACCCGTTTCTCCGCCGTGTCGGGCAGCGCCACCAGCTCCAGCAGCTCGCGCACCCGGCGGCGGCGGTCGTCGGCCGGCACGCCGCGCACCTCCAGCCCGAAGCCGATGTTGTCCGCCACCGTCATCAGCGGGAACAAAGCGAGGTTCTGGAAGATCAGCGCGGTCGGCCGCTTGTTCGGGCCGATCCCGCGCATGTCCCGGCCGCCGATGCGGACGGCGCCCTCCGTCGGCTCCATGAAGCCGGAGATCATGCGCAGGATGGTGGTCTTGCCGCAGCCCGAGGGGCCGAGGAAGCTGAAGAACTCCCCGGCCCCGATGGTCAGCGACACGTCGCGGACGGCGACGGTGTCGCCGAACCGCATGGTGACATGGTCGAGTTGGACGTCTTGGCTCATGGTCCCTGCCGGATGCGGATCACGCCGCCAGGAAGCGGTCCTGATACTCGTTGCGGATCGAGACGTACCACGCCTCCTGGATCGGCCACCACCACAGCTTCTGCAGCGCGTCGCCCGGATAGGCGTCGGCGAAGAACTGCTTGTTGAGGTCGGTCAGGTGCGCCTCGGCGCCGACCGCGGTGCTGGAGATGCCGGAATGGTTGGTGTAGAGCGCGCCGGCCTGGGGCGTGTAGAACCAGTTGATCCAGGCATAGGCGTTCTCCAGGTTCTCCGCCTTCTTCGGGATGGCGAAGCCTTCCATCCAGGCGAGCGCCCCCTCCTTCGGCGCGACGAAGCGGACCGGCAGCCCTTCCTTGCGGAGCGCGACGGCGCTGCTGTCCCAGGTCTGGCCGATGACGCAGCCGTTGGTGCGGAAGGCGCCCTGGGCCTCGTTCTCGTTGGTCCAGAACTGGGCGACCGACTTCTTGTTGGCGGCCGCCACCTTCAGGATGGCGTCGAAGTTGGCGCGCGCCTTCGCCTCGTCCTTGAACTGGTCGCGGACCGGATGCGGCAGCTTGCCCTGGCTTTCCAGCCACAGCGCGATGCCGATCAGCGAGGAATGGCCGCGCACCGTCACCTTGCCGGCGTTGGCCGGCGCCCACAGATCGCCGTAGCTGGCGGTGCCGTAGGCGAGCGGCGCCTTCTTCATGTCGTAGGCCAGCGCCTCGGTGCCCCAGTCGGCCGGGGCGAAATAGCGCTTGCCGCCGACGACGCCGCCCATCCCGGCGGAGCCCTCGACCGACGACTTCAGGCAGCCGTCCCACTTCACCTTCGACTCGTCGATCGGCTGCACCAGCTCGAACTCGACATAGTTCGGCACGCGGTCGACGGTGGGGTGGATGATGTCGAAGCCGGCGCCGCCGGTGGCCTTCAGCTGGTTCAGCAGCTCGTCGTTGGTGCCGTATTCGGTCAGGGTCGCCTTGACGCCGGTCTTCTTCTCGAAGTCGGCCAGCATGTCCGGGCTGATGTAGCCGGCCCAGGAGAAGATCTTCACCGACCCCGACGCCGCACGGCCTTCGCGCAGGACGAAGGGACCGACCGAGGCGACGCCGGCCGCCGCCGCCGCGCTTTGCAGCAGCAGGCGGCGGGTGAAGCTCTTGGCGGCGCGCTGGGTCTCGGCGCTGGACCGCTGGGATTCGGTCTGGGCGTTCTCGATCTTGGACATGACGTCCGGTCTCCCTGGCTCTTGGGTGGCTCTTGGATAGCGTTTGGACGGGCGGCGTTTCGGCGCGTTGGCGCAAGCCCCGCTCAAGGCGCAAAGTGTGCCTGAGACAAAAGCGGTCCGTCCATGGGGGAAGATGAAGCTCCGCCAAACTTCATAGAGCCGTCACATGGGAAAGAGGGGATCCCGGAGGGAGGCCGGGGGGAAGATCGTCACATCACGTAGAAGCTCGCCTTCACCACCACGCCCTCGGCGCCGCGCAGGACAGTGCGGTTGCGGCCGCTGCGCTTGGCGAAATAGAGCGCCTCGTCGGCCCGGGCCAGCAGATCGTTGACCGAGACGGTGTCCCGGTCCAGGCACAGGCCGATGCTGACGGTGAAGGAAAAGCCGGCGCCGGCTTCCGTCTCCACCGACAGGCCGGCGGTGGAGCGGCGGATCGCCTCCACCCGCGCCAGAGCCGATTCGAGGTCGCCGGCGGGAAGGCACAGGCAGAACTCCTCCCCGCCCAGCCGGCCGAGGAAGCCTCCGTCGGGCACCTGGGCGGCGCAGTTGTCGGCGAAGCGTTTCAACGCGAGGTCGCCGTTGCCGTGGCCATGGGTGTCGTTGATCGCCTTGAAATGGTCGATGTCGAACATGGCGACCGCCAGCGGCGAGCCGGTCTCCCTGGCGGCGCGGTAGGCCTGCTCCAGCCGGTCCATGAAATGGCGGCGGTTCGACACCCCGGTCAGGTAATCGGTGTTCAGCATCTCCACCATCACCCGGTGCATGCGGGTGATGCGCTCGCCGGCCCGCACGCGGGCGCGCAGCATCGGCAGGTCGATGGGCTTGGCGAGGAACTCGTCGGCGCCGGCCTCGAAGGCCTCGACCCGCCGGGCGGTCTCGCTGTCGCCGGTCATCAGGATGGTGAAGGTGCGGTGCTGGTCGTCCGCCGCCCGGATGTGCCAGCACAGCTCCATGCCGGTCATCACCGGCATCTCCAGGTCGGTGACGACGATGTGGATGTCGTGGCTGCGGTAGAGGGCGAGCGCCTGCCCGCCGTCCTTGGCAAGCAGAACGCGGTAACCGCTGCTTTCCAGCTCTTCCCGGATCAGTTCACGAAAGAAATTGGAATCGTCGGCGACAAGAACAGTCGTTTCCACCAGCACACCCGTGTCGTCGGCAAAGAGTCGGTGTGCAGGGACCTTAACAGACTCCTCGGCGCTATGGCATAGTGGCGTGGCAACGCACCAGGACCGGCAACTCGAATGGTCTTCAGCTTTCCAGCATGCGGCGCAGCAGCTCGACGTCTTCGGCGAAGGACGGGTCGGTGGCGCGCAGTTCGTCCACCTTCTTGACCGCATGCATCACGGTGGTGTGGTCACGGCCGCCGAACTTGCGGCCGATCTCCGGCAGGGAACGGGCGGTCAGCTGCTTGGCCAGATACATGGCGATCTGGCGCGGACGGGCCACCGCGCGGGCGCGGCGGGCGGAATGCATGTCGGCGACGCGGATGTTGTAATGCTCCGCCACCCGCTTCTGGATCTCGTCGATGGTGACGCGGCGGTCGTTGGCGCGCAGCAGGTCGTGCAGCACCTCCTGCGTCGTCTCCAGCGAGATGGAGCGTCCGACCAGCTCGGCATGGGCGACGATGCGGTTCAGCGCCCCTTCCAGCTCGCGCACGTTGGACGTGATCTTGTGGGCGAGGAACTCCAGCACCTTCAGCGGGATGCTGGCCTGGAGCGCGTCGGCCTTGGCCTGGAGGATGCCGAGGCGCAGCTCGTAGGTGGTCGGGTGGATGTCGGCGACCAGCCCCCAGCCGAGGCGGGAGCGCAGACGCTCCTCCATCCCTTCCAGGTCTGACGGGCTCTTGTCGGCGGAGATGATGACCTGCCGGTTCTGGTCGACCAGCGCGTTGAAGGTGTGGAAGAACTCCTCCTGCGTCGAGTCCTTGCCGCTGATGAACTGGACGTCGTCGATCATCAGCACGTCGACCGAGCGGAACTGCTGCTTGAAGGCCATCGTGTCCTTGAAGCGCAACGCCCGGATGAACTGGTACATGAACTTCTCGGCCGACAGGTAGAGCACCTTGCGGTTCGGGTCGTTCTTGCGGATCTGCCAGGCCAGCGCGTGCATCAGGTGGGTCTTGCCCAGCCCCACCCCGCCATAAAGGAACAGCGGGTTGAAGGTCACGGTGGTGGCGTCGGCGACGCGGCGCGCGGCGGCATGGGCCAGCTCGTTCGGCTTGCCGACGACGAAATTCTCGAAGGTGAAGCGCGGGTCGAGCGCCGCCGACAGGTCGGAGCGGTCCTCCAGGATCGCCGGCACGGCGTTCGGCGATTCGTCCGACGCCCCGCCATAGGAGGCGGAGGTGTAGACGGTCGACGGCGCCGGATCGCCGGAGAAGCCGCCATCGGACGGGCGCCCGGACGCGGACGGCGGCGGTGCCGGGCGGGGAGCCGGACGCGCTTCGGCGGCACGGCCATCAAAGGCCCGGGCATCGAAGGCGCGGCCATCGAGGGCACGGGAAGACGGAGCGCTGCCATCGTCGATGTCGTCGTTGTCGGCGACGAGCGCCGCCGGCGGGCTGGTGGAGGCGACGATGACGTCGATCGACTGGACTTCCGGATTCTCGCCGGACCACAGGGCACGGATGCGGTCGGCATAGTGGGTCAGCACCCAGTCGCGCATGAAGCGCGTGGGCACCACGATGCACACCTCGCCGCCAACCAGGCTGGCGACGGACAGCGGCTGAAGCCAGCTCCGGTAGGCGATCTCGCCCACCTCTTCCTTCAGGCGTCCGCGAATGCGCGCCCACTGCTGATCCAACGACACGCCGACCGACATGCTCCCTTACTCCCGCTCCTTCCGCCGGCCAGCCCCACCGCCGCGGCGGTGCGGGACCGCCCGGCAACCGGACCCCCGCAACCGGAATAGCCGCCCGCCCTGCCCCGGTCCGGAAGACTCCGGACAAGGACAACTCCGAACGGAACACAATACCCAAAAAGCACACGCCGGAATCGACGGGATCGTAAATCCCGCCCCAAGCGCGACAGCTTGTAAGTAAAAGAAGATCGTGCGAACGACCGGGACTCAACAAGCCCTGATCCGGCGTAAGACCTTCAGTATTTCACTGCTGTGTTCAGCCGGCCACAGAGTGTTGCATCACCCCTATTAGCCCGACCGAATGGACCAAAAGTCTAACGATGCCGCGGAAATCTGGCAATGGGACAGATGGCGAACGGCCCAAAAAGATAAAAACGTTCGCATTGACCGCTAGACCGATCCTGAATCTCATACGCGATACTCAGAACAATCTAAGACAATTGTCGAGCATCAGCATATTTACTTTAAACGCAAAAAGCCGCGCCCCGAGTCACGGGCGCGGCTTTTTGAAAGCAGCGTATGAAAGCTCTATCAGAGAGCCTTGATCGCAGCCGACAGACGCGACAGCTTGCGCGACACGGTGTTCTTGTGCAGCACGCCCTTAGACACGCCGCGCATCAGCTCCGGCTGAGCGGACTTGAACGCGTCGGCGGCGGCGGACTTGTCGCCGCTCTGGATCGCGCCCTCGACCTTCTTCACGAAGGAACGGATGCGGCTGATGCGGGCACGGTTGACTTCCGTGCGACGCTCGGTCTGACGAATGCGCTTTTCAGCGGACTTATGATTGGCCATGGAAACCCTACTCCGAACGACACGGCTGTCGTGATGCGAGCGCGCCTTATACGCGGCAGCGCACTGCGAGTCAAGGCGTGGTCGCCCGATGATTTTGACTAATCGTACTTAAACGACATCTTGATGGGATCTGGACCATCCCCCGCAAGATGCAGGGGACGGCCCAGGCGGCAGAGTCGAGGATGAATCGACGACTCAGCGGTTCTTCCAGCCGGGCTGGCGCTTTTCGGCGAAGGCGGCCATGCCTTCCTTCTGGTCTTCGGTGGCGAAGGTCGAATGGAACAGGCGGCGTTCGAAGCGGACCCCCTCGGCCAGCGTCGTCTCGTAGGCGGCGTTGACCGACTCCTTGGCCATGGCGATGACCGGCTGCGACAGCGAGGCGATCTTGGTGGCGACCTTCACCGCCTCCTCGACCAGCTCGGCGGCCGGGACGATGCGGGAGACGAGGCCGCAGCGCTCGGCCTCGGCGGCGTCGATCATGCGGCCGGTCAGGACCATCTCCATCGCCTTGGACTTGCCGACGAAGCGGGTCAGGCGCTGGGTGCCGCCGGCGCCGGGGATGGTGCCGATGGTGACCTCGGGCTGGCCGAACTTGGCGGTGTCTGCCGCCAGGATGAAATCGGCCATCATCGCCAGCTCGCAGCCGCCGCCCAGCGCGAAGCCGGCGACCGCGGCGATGGTCGGCTTGCGGCACTTGGCCAGCCGCTCCCACTTCGCGGTGATGAAGTTGGAGTTGTAGACGTCCATATAGGAGAAGCCGGCCATCTCCTTGATGTCGGCGCCGGCGGCGAAGGCGCGCTCCGACCCGGTGACGACGATGGCGCCGATGGCGCCGTCGGCCTCGAAGGCGTCCAGCGCCTGGCCCAGCTCGGTCACCAGCTGGTCGCACAGCGCGTTCAGCGCCTTCGGACGGTTCAGCGTGATCAGCCCGACCGGGCCGCGCGTCTCGACGAGGATGGTTTCATAGGACATGGCTGCAGCACTCTCCCGATGGGGCGAGCCCGGTTGCCTCCGGGACTCGTGGTTGTTGGGGTGTTCGGCCTCAGGGTCCCGCGAATATGGCGGGCGTTCCCGCAATCAGCGCGGCGTCAAAGTGAAGCGGACGGCGGTTCCGGCGGCCTTCTTCTGGGCAGCCTGCTGGAACTCCAGCCGCAACTCCTCGCCGTCGCGGACGAAGACGCGGTCGGCGGTGCGCCGCCAGCCCAGCTGCGGCAGGGTCTGGTCGTAGAAGGCCAGCACCGCCTGTCGCGGCACGGCGCCCGACAGCACGGCCTGGACGATCCGCCCGCCCGGCTTGTCGAAGACCAGCGGTTCCGATTCGGCGGACGCCAGCCCCGGCATCACCGGAACGTCGGTGGTGCCGGGAACGAAAGGCCCGGTATCGGCTGCGACAGCCTGAGGAATGGGAATGAGGAAGCTCCCCAGGCCCGCGACCGCGGGGCCGGCAAGGAGGAAAGCGGCGGACGCCGCCCGGAGCATGGCCGGTAGAGCCGTCATGCTCCCAGCTATATCACCGTTGGCGCGCCGCACAAAAGAAAGTCGAGCGACCCGACTGGACAATCCGCTGAACGCCCCCCGTCCGGGCGCGGTCGCAGTCGCAGCCGGGGCAGCCCTCGCCCTCCCGGTCGTAGACGGCGAACTGGTGCTGGAAATAGCCCAGCTCCCCCGACGCCTGCCGGTAGTCGCGCAGCGAGGAGCCGCCGGCGGCGATGGCGCGCTCCAGCACCGCGCGCACCGCCGCGGCGAGGCGGTCGACCTCGTCGGCGGTCAGGCTGGCGGCGCTGCGGGTCGGCAGGATGCCGGACTGGAACAGCGCCTCCGACACATAGATGTTGCCCAGGCCCGCGACGACGCTCTGGTCGAGCAGCGCGGCCTTGATCGGGGTGAGCTTGCCGGCCAGACGGCGGGCGAGGTCGGGGCCGGAGAATTCGTTGCCCAGCGGCTCCGGCCCCAGGTTGCGCAGCATCGGGTGGTCGCCCAGCGCGTCGGCCACCGTCAGGTCCATCAGGCCGAAGCGGCGGGCGTCGTTGAAGGTGACGACGGTGCCGGCGTCGGTCTCGAACACGACATGGTCGTGCTTGTCGAAGGCGTCGGGGCGCTCCGGCGCGATGATCATGCGGCCGGACATGCCGAGATGGGCGATCAGCACGCCGCCGTCGTCCAGATGCATCAGGATGTATTTGGCGCGCCGCCGCACCGATCGGACCACGCGCCCGGTCAGCCGTTCGCAGAAGCGCGGCGGAAAGGGGGTGCGCAGGTTCGGCCGCCGCTGCTCCACACGGACCAGCCGCCGGCCTTCGAGATGCGGGGCGAGGCCCCGGCACACCGTTTCGACTTCGGGAAGTTCAGGCATCGGCAGAGTGTGGGGTGGGAGGGGCGGAAGTTAAAGCCCTCTCCCGCCTCTCGCACAAACTTCGTTTGTGCTGACGGCGTCAGGCGGATCGAAGATCCGCTGAGAGCCCCGGGAGAGGGAGGATCTCACCGATACTCCTTGAAGCGCTCCGTCGCCTGGATCAGGGCGGCGCGGATGCCGGGTTCCATGGCCGAGTGGCCGGCGTCGGGAACGATGCGGTAGTCGGCTTCCGGCCAGGCACGGTGCAGCGCGTCGGCGGAGATCACCGGGCAGACGATGTCGTAGCGGCCCTGGACGATCACCGCCGGCAGATGGCGGATGCGGTGGACGTCGCGCAGCAGCTTGTCCTCCGGCGCGAAGCGGTTGGAACGGAAGTAATGCGCCTCGATCCGCGCCAGCCCCAGGGCGTGGCGGTCCTCGCCGCTCGCCGCGATCAGATCGGGCGAGGGCAGCAGCGAGGAGCAGCTGCCCTCGTAGATGCTCCACACCCGGGCGGCGGCCATGCGCACCGCCGGGTCGGAGGAGTCGAGCCGCTTCCAGTAGGCTTCCAGCAGGTCGCCGCGCTCGCCCTCCGGGATATGGCCGGCGAAGGCGGCCCAGGCCTCGGGAAAGAGGATGCGCATGGAATAAAGGAACCAGTCGATCTCGCTCTTCCGCATCAGGAAGATGCCGCGCAGGATCAGGCCCAGGCAGCGCTCCGGATGGGTTTCGGCATAGGCGAGCGCCAGCGTCGAGCCCCAGGAGCCGCCGAACAGGTGCCAGCGCTCGATGCCGAGATGGCGGCGCAGGGTCTCGATGTCCCCGACCAGCTTTTCGGTGGTGTTCTCGCGCGTCTCGCCCAGCGGCGTCGAGCGGCCGGCGCCGCGCTGGTCCATCACGATGATGCGGTAATGGGCGGGATCGAAGAAGCGGCGGTGGGTGGGCGAGGCGCCGGCTCCCGGCCCGCCATGCAGGAACATCACCGGCACGCCGCGCGGGTTGCCCGCCTGCTCCCAATAGACCGTGTGGAGCCCGTCGACGGCGATGGTGCCGGTCTGGAACGGGTCGATGGGCGGATAGAAGTCGCTGCGGGGCATGGCCATGCATCCAGTGGTGCGGGCCACGAGTGTAGAGGACGCGCCGGGGCTTGCGCCAGAGCGACGAAGTCGTCAAACGACAAAGGCCGCCCGGAGGCGGCCTTGCGTGTCGGTCATGGTCTTTCGACCGATGATTTGGCGATGATTTGTAAGAATGGCGCGCCCGAAGAGATTCGAACTCCTGACCCTCAGATTCGTAGTCTGATGCTCTATCCAGCTGAGCTACGGGCGCGCTGTGTATCCTTAACACCCCGGCGTCGGCGGCAGGCCGTCGGCGTCGAGGCGCGCAACCTACTCAAAAGCCCCCCGGGGCGCAAGCGCTTTTTATCGAAAAAAATCACCCTCCGCTCCGCCGCCGGTCGGATCGCGATGCCCATCCTCTGTGCTGCCGGATCGGCAACGACAACTTGCGGATATGTCAATGGAAGTGGCTTTTTCCGTGACATATCGTCGCAACATTAAGGTTTCATAAGAGATTTCCCGGTCTATGATGCGGCCTTGACAGGCGTAGATTTATGAATGTTGGCCGAACAATTAAAGAGCCGTCCCGTCGAACAGGAAAACAATGAACAGTAGGCATGGCTGTTCATTGGAACGGATGTTCCGACTTGAAGAAGAACGGTCACCCTTTGGGGAGCGGGACGCCCACCAGCAACGAAGCGGTATCTCCGCAAACACGGATGAAGTGTGACCCGTCCATGATTCAGCTTCGAAAGACCTCGCTCAGAGCGGTTCTCAGTGTGGTGATCGGTACGATCGGGATGCTTGCGGTCTTCACCAGCGTCTCGGGCCTCGTCGACGCGGCACGCAACGAGCGTGACGCGAGCCGCGTCGCCACGCTAGCCGCGACCAGCAAGCAGCTGTACGAGGCTCTGCGCTCGGTGCGGCTGGAACGTGCCACGACCATGGTCCCGCTGAGGGCGGAGGGCATCGCCGACGAGGCCGCGGTGAAAGCGGTGACCGACCTGCGGGCGAAGGCCGAGGCCGCCTTCGCCCCCGGCATGGCGGCGCTCGACCGGCTCGACCCGGCCAGATTCGGGACCTACGCGACGGGGATCCGGTCGAGCCACGATGCGCTGAACGCGCTGCGGGGACGGGTGGACAGCGCGCTGCGCACGCCGAAGGCCACGCGCGACCGGACCACCGTCGAGTCCTGGCCGAAGACCACCGACGCCTATCTGGCCGCGGTGCAGGCGGCGACCGACGCCGTCGACGCCGGCATCGCCCTGGTCGATCCGACCACCGACCAGCTTCTCGCCCTGAAACGCGCCGCCTGGGTCGTCCGGCTGCGCACCTCCACGGAAATCCTGTCGGCCAGCGCCGCCATCGGCGAGGGACGGCCCTGGACCCAGGCGGAAATCCTGACGGCGGCCGAAGAGCGCGGGCGGATCGACACGGCCTGGACCCTCATCACCGATGCGGCCAAGCGCCCCGACGCGCCCAAGCGCATCGTCGAGGCCGTCGAGGCCGCCAGGAGCCAGTTCTTCGAGACCGGCGGCGCCCGGCGCAAGATCGTCCTCGACGCGCTGTCGACCGGCGGCAAGCCTGACATCACCGCGGAGGCCTGGGTGAAGCGCGAGGCCGGCGACCAAGCGCCGCTCAACGCGCTGGTCAACGCAGCGCTGGAGGAGATGGTCGCCCATGCCGACTGGAAGGCCGACCGGGCCCAGCGCCAGCTGATGATCCAGTCCGCCATCCTGGCGCTGGCGATCGGCCTGTCGGTCGCCGGGCTGCTGGTGGTGTGGCGCCGGGTGACCCGGCCGATCCACATCCTGACCGTGGCGATCGACCGGCTGGCCCATCGTGATTACGACGTCGACCTGCCGAACGACGGGCGCGGCGACGAGATCGGCCGGATGCAGCAGGCGCTGCTGGTGCTGCGCGACAACGGGCGCCAGCATGCCGAAATGGTGCAGGCGCAGGTCGCGGCCCAGGCGGCGGCGGCGGCGCGCACCACGGCGGTCGACCGGCTGTGCGGCGATTTCAGCGGCCGGGTCGGCAGCAGCCTGGAGTCGGTCGAGACCGCGGCGGCCCATATGATGGGCACCTCGGCGGCGGTGACCCGGATCTCGGAACAATCGGCCGGCGACAGCGGCGCCGTCGCCGCCGCGGCGCACGAGGCCTCGGCCGGCGTCGAGACCGTGGCCGCGGCCGCCCAGGAGCTGTCGGCCTCGATCGGCGAGATCAGCCGGCGCATGGCGGAATCCGCCACCATCTCGCAGGACGCCATCGCGCGGACGGAGCGGACGGACGCCATCATCGTCGAGCTGGCCGAGGCCAGCGAGGCCATCGGCGCCATCGTCACCCTGATCGGCGACATCGCCGGCCAGACCAACCTGCTGGCGCTGAACGCCACCATCGAGGCGGCGCGGGCGGGAGAGGCCGGCAAGGGCTTCGCCGTGGTCGCCAGCGAGGTCAAGGGGCTGGCCACCCAGACCGGCCGCGCCACCCAGGACATCACCGACCGGATCGCCCGCATCCAGAACATGACCCAGGACGCGGTCGAGGGCGTGCGGTCGGTATCGACGGTGATCCGGCAGATGAACGGCGTCACCACCGGCATCGTCGCCGCGGTGGAGGAGCAGGGGGCGGCGACCAACGAGATCGCCCGCAACGTGCAGGAGGTATCGACTGCCGCCAACCGCATCTCCGCCAGCATCTCCGACCTCGCCCGGACGGTGGAGCAGTCACGCGCCGTCGCCGCCGACGTGCTGGAGGCGGCGGAACTGATGAACCGGCAGGCGGAAGCGCTGAAGGACGACGTCGGCGGCTTCCTGGCGGAAATCCGCCGGGCATAGCGGCGGGCGTCTTGGGCGGGAGGACGGGCGGAGCCGCAGGGTTCCGTCCCGTTCCGCAGAGCTGCGGCTTGGCCCGAAAACACGAAAGGCGGCCAGAAGGCCGCCCGATCGTAAACACCTGATTTTCCGGAAGATGGCGCGCCCGAAGAGATTCGAACTCCTGACCCTCAGATTCGTAGTCTGATGCTCTATCCAGCTGAGCTACGGGCGCGCTGTGTATCTTCATCCCCGGCGTCGGCGGCGGGCCGTCGGCGTCGAGGCGCGCAACATACTCAGAAGCCCCCGGACCCGCAAGCGCTTTTTTGACGAATTTTCGGCGGTGCCGGCATGGGCTCTGCGACGACGGGTCTTGAGCACGGGAATCGCCCCCGATTGCCGGGCGGCGGCGGCTGGGGTATACAGTCCCCTTGCCGTTTTTGGAGTCAGTCCCGTGGCCGAAGCCCCCTTCAACAAGCATTTCCCGGTGTCCTGGGAAGAGCTCCACCGCAATGCCAAGGCGCTGGCCTGGCGCCTGATCGACCGCGGCCCGTGGAAGGGCATCATCGCGATCACGCGCGGCGGCATGGTTCCGGCGGCGATCATCGCGCGCGAGCTGGAAATCCGCATGATCGACACCGTCTGTGTCTCCAGCTACGACCACCAGCAGCAGCGCAACGCGACGATCCTGAAGGGCGTCGAGGGCGCCAATGCCGGCGACGGCGAGGGCTGGCTGATCATCGACGATCTGGTGGACACCGGCAAGACGGCCGAGATCGTGCGCAAGATGCTGCCCAAGGCCCATTTTGCCACCGTCTACGCCAAGCCCGCCGGCCGCCCGCTGGTCGACACCTTCATCACCGAAGTCAGCCAGGACACCTGGATCCATTTCCCCTGGGACATCGAGCTGCAATTCTCGCAGCCGATCGCCAAGCAGCGGAACGGCTGACGGACAAGAACGGCGCGGCCTGCCCCCACCCGATGGGGGCGGCCGCCCCCGGTTCCTTACGCAAAAATTTACCGTTTGCGTCCTAAATACGCGCGGGTGGTGCGTCCGCGCCCGCCGGCATCTTGCAACACATCGCGTGGCGGCCCGCGCATGACCGACGACACGACCGGCGAGCTTCGTCCGGAAGAGCTGCCCCAGGACGAGCTGCGGCACAAGATCGACGCCCTGGTGACGCGGCTGCCCGCCAGCCTCGTCTACAGCCTGCTGAGCGAGATCGAGGGGATGGACAACGAGCCGACCGACCGGGTCCAGCTCGTCCGCCAGTATGTCATCGAGTATCTGAACCGCCAGCGCACCAACCGCGCCCGGCGCCTGTTCACCAACCTGTTCGAAGCCTTCCTGATCGACGACGACGTGCTGTTCCACGGCGGCGTCGCCGTCCCCGGCATGCTGCAACGGGTCGATATCGGCGCCCTGTGGGAGGCGCTGAGCCGCGACGCCTTCCCGCTGCTGGCGGTGGAGGCGCAGGAGACGCTGGACGAGATGGCGCGCGGCGACGTGATCGACCGCATCCTGCGCTCCCCCGTCGCCATGGTGATGAGGGAACGGATGCGCGTCGCCTCGGTGAAGCATCTGGACGCCGTGCTGACCAACAAGAAGGCGGTGGACGAGCTGCTGGCCGGCATGTCGCGCAACCGGCCGCGCCGCACCCGCCTGATGTCGGGCTTCCTGGAAAAGACGCCGCACATCGACGTCGGCACGCTGCGGCTGATGCATCTGGTTCTGGCCAACGCCGAAGGGGCGGTGAAGCCGGTCGCCGAGCGGCTGGAGGAGTTCCCGGCGGGCGCCAGCGCCGAGACGGAGGCCAACCGGCTTGCCGACCGGCTGCTCGACGCCACCGAATCGCTGCGCGAGCGCTGCGGCGACGATCTGGCGAACCTGCTGCCGCTGTCGGTCCTGACGGTGAAGCGCAACTATCCGGTGGCCGCGCTCTATATCCGGCAGAGCGGCGTCGATCCAGGCCGCGGCGACGCCATGACCGCGGCGCTGACCGGCCATTTCATCGGCGTCACCCGCGCCCTGACCGCGGCGCTGACCGTCATCCTCAAGCTGAACGACCGGGTCCCCGGCTCCGCCATCCGCCCCAGCGCCAAGGAGAAGGCGCGGCTGGAGGCTCTGGTGCAGCGGCTCGACCAGCTGGTCCATGCCGCCACCTCGGCCGGGCTGATGGAGGACCGGCGCAGCGAGCCGGCCTTCCGCAACGCCTGGACCCAGGCGGCCAAGATCATCGGCAGCCGCGTCGCCGCGGTGGCGATGGAACGCTCGGCCCAGGCCGCCGCCGCCCGGCGCCAGCCGGTGATCGACCATGCCGACGTCGTCTGGCTCGACCGGCTGCTGTGGCGCTGGCAGGCGATGTCGCGCGACTTCGGCTTCGAGACCTACGATCTGGTGAAGTGGCGCGAGACCCTGCTGGAGGAGCTGCGCGCAAACGTCGAGAGGGCGATGAAGTTCGAGGAGACCGACCCGCTGGACGAGCGGATGGAGCATCTCCTGCGCATCGACGCCATCGCCGGCGTGTTCGGCCAGCGGGTCAGCGCCTGGATCCCGACCTTCAGCCACAACATGACCCGCCTGCTGTCGCACCGGCTGGAGCGCGGCGGCGCGCTGGGCGCCGAGGAGCAGGCGATCATCGACGACCTCGTCGCCACGGCGCGCACGGAGGTCGGCAAGTCGCGCTACTGGAAGAGCAACGAGCTGATGGACCTGATCGAGCTGTCGGAGCGGACGCGGCAGGTGGGGTAGCGCTCACATCATCCCGGACGACCGGTGCCGCGGGTCGAGCCAGTCGCGCAGGCCGTCGCCCAGCATCGTCAGCCCCATGACGCTGAGCGCGATCGCCACGCCTGGGAAGACCGCCTGCAAGGGCGCGTTGAACAGGTGGGTCTGGGCGTCGCCCAGCATCTTGCCCCAGCTCGGGCTGGGCGGCTGGATGCCGAGGCCGAGATAGCTCAGCGCCGCCTCGTTGACGATGGCGACGGCGAACAGCACGGTGGCCTGGACCACGACGATGCCGGCGATGTTGGGCAGCACATGCACCAGCGTCGCCGACAGCGGTCCCCGCCCCAGCGCCAGCGCCGCCCCGACGAAGGGCCGCCGCCACACCGCCAGCGCCGCGCCGCGGGTGACGCGGGCCAGCACCGCGGCGTTGAACAGCGCCAGCGCCACGACGACGTTGATGGCTCCGGCGCCCAGCGCCGCGGTCAGCAGGATCGCCGTCAGCACGGCCGGGAAGGCGAAGACCAGATCGCCCAGCCGCGCCACCACCTCGTCCCCCCAGCGCCCCAGCGCGGCGGCTAGCAGCCCGAGCGGCACGCCGCCCAGCAGGCCCAGCCCGACCGCCGCCGCCCCGACGGCCAGCGAGTTGCGGGCGCCGACCATGATCATCGACAGCACGTCGCGCCCGAAATGGTCGGTGCCGAGCCAATGGTCGGCGCTGGGCGGCCGCAGCCGGGCGACCACCCGCACCTGCTCCGCCGGGTAGGGCGTCCACAGCAGCGACAAGAGCGCCACGGCGACCAGCAGCAGGGTCAGCGCGGCGCCGAGACGGAGGGAGAGGGGCAGTTTCCGCCTCACGACTCCCCCCCTTTCGGCCGCGGGTCGGCCAGCGCGCAGGCGATGTCGACCAGGGCGTTCACAACGACGACGAACAGAGCCAGCAGAACGACCACCCCCTGCACCACGATCAGGTCCCGCTGGCCGATGGCCTGATAGAGCAGCCTGCCCAGCCCCGGCAGGGTGAAGACATTCTCCACCACCACCGCCCCGGCGACGAGGAAGGAGATTTGCAGCCCCAGCACCGTCGCCACCGGGATCAAGGCGTTGGGCAGGGCGTGGCGCAGCAGGACCGCCGCGCGGCCGACGCCCTTGGCGCGGGCGGTGCGGACATGGTCCTCCCCCAGCGTGTCGAGGACGGCGGTGCGGGTCACGCGGGCGAGGATAGCCGCCTCCGGCACCGCCAGCGCCAATGCTGGCAGCAGCAGCGCATGCAGCGCCGGGCCGATGCCGCCGCCCCACCCCGGAAAACCGCCGGCCGGGAACCAGTGCAGGGTCAGCGAGAACAGCAGGATCAGCAGGATGGCGATCCAGAAGCTGGGCATCGACACGCCGAGCTGCGCGAAGCCCAGCACCGCCCAGTCGCCGCCCCGCCCCCGCCGCGCCGCCGCCAGCAGGCCGAGCGGCAGGGCGACGGCAGTGCTGAGGACCAGCGACAGCAGGGACAGCGGCAGGGTCACCGCCAGCCGTTCCGCCACCAGCTCGGCCACCGGGCGGGCATAGGTCAGGCTGACGCCGAGGTCGCCACGGGCCAGAGCGCCGGCCCAGTGCAGGTAGCGGGTCAGGACGGGCTGGTCGAGCCCCATCTGGCTGCGCAATGCCGCCAGCGTGTCTGGCTGGGCGTTGACGCCCAGCATCAGCAGCGCCGGGTCGCCGGGAACCAGCTGCAGCACCGCGAAGACCACGATGCTGGCCAGCCAGACGGTGACGATCAGGCTGGCCAGCCGTCGCAGCAGGAACGCAAGCACGCCGGTCCTATCCTTACTTCCAGGAGACCCCGGTGACGTCGTTGGCCTGGACCGGGCGGTTCACCCACATGCCGGTGAGGTTCGCCTTCTGCACCGTCACCGACGGCAGCATGAACAGGAAACCGTTGACCGCATCCTCGGCCAGCACCTTCTGCTCCTCGCCGTAAAGGGCGTCGCGTTTGGCCGGGTCCTGGGTGCGGTTCAACTCGTCGTTCAGGGCGTTGAAGCGCTCGCTCTTGTAGTTGAAGTAGTAGTCGGGGCGGGCGTAGATGTCGATGTCCAGCGGCTCGGTGTGGGCGATCATGGTCAGGTCGTAGTCCTTGCCCTTGAACGTCTTCTCCAGCCAGGCCGCCCATTCCACCGGCTCGATCTTGGCGCGGATGCCGACCTCGGCCAGCATGGCGGCGACCAGTTCGCCGCCGCGGCGCGCGTAGGGCGGCGGCGGCAGGCGCAGGGTCGTGTCGAAACCATTGGGATATCCCGCTTCGGCCAGCAGCGCCTTCGCCTTGGCCGGGTCGTAGGGGTACAGGCCGGTCAGGTCGACATAGCCCTCGCGGTGGGGCGGGAAATGGCTGCCGATGGCGACGCCGTTGCCGTAGAGCACCCCCTCGATCAGCGTCTGGCGGTCGATGGCGTGGGCCATGGCGCGGCGGACGCGGACGTCGTCGAAGGGCTTGCGCGCGTTGTTGGTCGACAGCAGCGTCTCGCCTTCGGTCGAGCCGACCGTCACCGTGAATTTCGGGTCGCTGCGGAACTCCGGCAGCGCCTCGTAGGTGCTGAACAGGGTGAAGGCATCGATGTCGCCGGCCTTCAGCGCCGCCACCTGGGCGGCGGGGTCGCTGACGAAGCGGAAGGTCACGCGGTCGAGCTTCGGCTGGACGCCGTCATAGTCGGGGTTGCGGACCAGCACGACGCGGTCGCCGGCGACCCAGCGGTCGAAGCGGAAGGGACCGGTGCCGACGGGCTTCTGCTTGTTGGTCGCCGCCGATTCCGGGGCGACGATGGCGGCGTCGCCGCTCGCCATGTGGAACAGGAACAGGCCGTCGGGACGCGACAGGGTGACGACCGCCGTGTGCGGATCCGGCGTCTCCACCTTGGCGATGGGGGCGAAATAGGCCTTCTGGGCATTGACCGAGTCGGCGGCGCGGGCGCGGTCGAGCGTGAACTTCACGTCGGCGGAATCGGCGGCCGTGCCGTCGTGGAACTTCGCGTTGGGGCGCAGGCTGAAACGGTAGATCAGCCCGTCCTCCGACACCGTCCAGCGCTCCGCCAGGCCGGGGACCAGCTTGCCGTCGCCATCGACGCGCAGCAGCGGTTCGAACAGGTTGGCGTAGGTGACTTCCTTGATGGCGCCGGCCGCGCCGGCGGTGGGATCGAGATGCGGCGGCTCCAGCGCCATGCCGACGACGAGGTCGGTGCGCGGCTGGGCCATGGCACTCTGGGCGGCGGCCCCTTGGACGGCCAGCGCCAGGATTGTGGCGGCAGCCAGGGTGAAGCGCGGCTTGGCGGTCGGCATGGTTGGCAAACTCCCCCGTCTCGTCTTTATCGACGATCTCTTTGCCGCGATGATGCGGTGCGGCGGAGAAGAGCGCAAGCGAAGCCCTGCGCCTATTCCACCCACCAGCTTTCCAGCATAGGGCCGTAGAGCGGGGTGACGGCGGGACGGTGCAGGGTCGCCCAGCGGGCGATGCGGTCGACCGGGCTGTGGTACAGCGGGACCATATAGTGTCCCCACAACAGGACGCGGTCGAGCGCCCGCACCCGGCCGACCAGGGCGCCGCGCGTGGTCGCGGCGGCGATGGAGCGGGCGAGCGCGTCGACCACCGGGTCGCGGATGCCGGCAAGGTTGCGGCTACCCTCCTGCCCGGCCGCATCGGATCCGTAATAATAGAGCTGCTCGTTGCCCGGCGACAGGGTGGACGCCCACCAGCGCATAGTCATATCGAAATCGAACCGTTCAAGCCGGGCCTGGAACTGGGCGCTGTCCACCGTGCGGACGCGGGCCTCGATCCCCAGCGGCTCCAGCGAGCGGGCGAACTCCAGCGCCACCCGCTCCTCCGACGGATCGGACAGCAGGATTTCGAAGGCGAAACGGTTTCCCGCGGCATCGGCCAGCCGGCCGTCGCGCACCCGCCAGCCGGCCTGGTCCAGCAGCCTCAGCGCCTCGCGGCGGTTGGCGCGCAGGCCGGCATTGCCGCCACCGGTCCCGCTATTGATCCCACTGCCGGGCAGGGCGAAGGGCTTGGTGAACAGGTCGGGCGGCAGGCGGTCGCGGAAGGGCTCGAGCGCCTGCAACTCCTCCCCCTCCGGCAGGCCGCGGGCGGCAAGCTCGGAGTTGGGGTAGTAGCTGGCGGTGCGGGTCAGCAGGCCGTGGTACAGGTTGCGGCCGATCCAGTCGAAATCCGGCGCCATCCCCAGCGCCCGGCGCACCCGGACATCGGCGAACAGCGGCCGGCGGGTGTTGAAGATCAGGCCGCGCGCCGGCTCGGGACGGCGGTTCGGCACCTCCTCCCGGACGATGCGGCCGTCCCGCAGGGCGGGACCGTCGTAGCCGGTCGCCCATTTGGCCGGATCGCTTTCGTAACGAACATCCCCCTGCCCGGCCTTGAAGGCTTCCAGCGCCACCGAATCGTCGCGGTAATAGTCGAATTCCAGCCGGTCGGCGTTGAACTGGCCGACGCGGACCGGCAGGTCGCGGCCCCAATAGTCGCGCACCCGCTCATAGACGATGCGGCGGCCGGGATCGACCGCGGCGACACGGTAGGGGCCGCTGCCCAGGATCGGCTCCAGCGTCGTGCGGCTGAAGTCGCGGCCGGACCAGAATGCCTTGGAATGGATCGGCATCAGCCCCATCAGCAGCGGCATCTCGCGGTCGATGGTCCCGTCGGCGTCCGGAGAGAAGGCGAAGCGGACGGTCTGCGCGTCGGGCGCCTCGGCCGCCGCGACCTTGGCGTAGAACAGGCGGCGGTTGGGGGTGCCGTGCGTCCGCTGCGCCTCCAGCGAGAACAGCACGTCGGCGGCGGTCACCGGCGTCCCGTCCTGCCAGCGCGCCTTCGGGTTGATGTGGAAGCTGACGGACGAGCGGTCGTCGGCCACCTCCACCCGGTCGGCCAGCAGGCCGTAGAGCGAGAAGGGTTCGTCCCACGAGCGCGTCAGCAGGGTCTCGAAGACGTAGCCCAGCCCCAGCGCCGGCACGCCCTTGACGATGTGCGGATGCAGGCTGTCGAAGCTGCCGGTCACCGCCTGCCGGATGGTCCCGCCCTTCGGCGCCGCCGGGTTGACGTAGGGAAAGGCCTTGAAATCCGGCGGCAGGGCCAGATCGCCATGCATGGCTATGCCGTGATGGGGTGATTCGGCCGATGCCGGCTGGGGCGTCAGCAGGGCCAGGAGGGTGAGGAGAAGCAGGATCGGGCGGGCCATGACCGGCAGGGTTGCCGCTTTGCCGCACCTGCGCAAGAGCCCGCGCAAGTTCCTTGGACTCGCCCGGCGTTCCGCCTAAACTCCGGCCCCGCGTGGCGCCGGACCGGGCATCGGCGCCAAAACAAGAATGTGCCCTGAATACGCCAGTCGAAGGAACGCGATACATGGATCTGAGCAAGCTCGCCGCGGGCAAGAACGTACCCTGGGACGTGAACGTCGTCATCGAGATCCCGATCGGCGGCCAGCCGGTGAAGTACGAGGTCGACAAGGACTCCGGCGCGGTGTTCGTCGACCGTTTCCTGCACACCGCGATGTTCTATCCCTGCAACTACGGCTTCATCCCGCACACCCTGTCGGGTGACGGCGACCCCGTGGACGTCTGCGTCGTCGGCCAGCATGGCGTCGTCCCGGGCGCCGTCCTGCGCTCGCGCCCGATCGGCGTCCTCTACATGGAGGACGAGGCCGGCGAGGACGAGAAGCTGCTGGCCGTTCCGGTCGACAAGCTGCACCCGTTCTACACCGACGTGAAGAACTACACCGACCTGCCGGCCATCGTGACCGAGCAGATCGCCCACTTCTTCGAGCACTACAAGGACCTCGAGAAGAACAAGTGGGTGAAGGTCCGCGGTTGGGGCAACGCCGAAGAGGCCGCCAAGAAGATCGAGGAAGGCTTGGCCCGCGCCCTGGAAGCCAACAAGGGCACCCCGGGTCCGGTGGTCTGAGGGTAGCGTGTGACCTCAGAGTTTGTGAGTTTCCACGGCCTCTCTCGGCCGTCATTCCCGCGAAGGCGGGAATCCAGACCTCTCAAGCACTTGATTGCTAAGTTTCCTGGATCCCCGCTTTCGCGGGGATGACGGCCGAAGATGGTTCCGCTGAGACTTGCAGGCATGAGGCCACGCGGTCTGGTATGCATCTCCCCGCCTCCGGCATATCCGCCGGCTGCGCGGGGAGATGCCCCAGTCCGGCAAGTGTCCGGCGCACGGCGATGTCCAGCGGCGTGTGCGGTTCCTCGCCAAGGAAGGCGAGCAGGCGGCGGTTGTCGAGCCGCACCGGCGTTTGCCACAGATAGCGCATCTCGCCGATCTCGCGGAGCAGCGGCACCACCAGCCCGCCCAGCCGCACCGCCCACCACGGCATCCGCCGCACCGGCAGGCCGGGGTTCCCCAGCGCGCGGGCGATGGCCGCGACCATCCCGCCGCCGTCGGCGTCCCAATGGCCGTCCATGTGGAACATCGCGTCGTCGCCCAGCTCCGCCTCGCGGTCGAGCAGCCGCATCGCCGTCTCCGCCACGTCGGGCAGATAGGCCCATTGATGGCCGATTCCCGGACGGCCCGGCTGGTTGATCCGGACCGGCGGCCTGCCGGGGGTCAGCAGGCCCTGGCTGAACCAGTTGTTGCCGGCCCGCGGACCGAAGAAGTCGCCGCAGCGCAGGATCAAAAGCTTCGCCCCCTGCCCCGCCGCGCGATGCAGGCGACGTTCCATCTCTACCCGGATGGCGCCCTTGCGGGTCGTCGGGTTCTGCGCCGCCGTCTCCGGGATCAGCGGGAACGCGTCGGGGCCGTAGTTGTAGACGGTGCCGGGCAGCAGGATGCGGGCGTGGTTGGCGCAGGCCGCGGCGATGCTGTTGTCGAGCATGGGTAGAACCAACCGGTCCCAATGCCGGTAGGCCGGCGGGTTGACCGCATGGACGATCAGCGCGGCGCCCTCGGCTGCCGCCGCCACGTCGGCGGCGTTCATCGCGTCGCCGACGAGCCAGTCGATGCCGTCCGCCCCCTCGGCCGACCGCGGCTCCGCCGCCTGCTTGCGCCGCAGGCCCCGCACCGTCCAGCCGCGTGCCGCCAGCGCCCGCGCCATCTCGCCGCCGACCCCGCCGGTCGCCCCCAGGACCAGGGCGGTCCTGCCCGTACCGGTCGCCTGCCGTGCCATCGCTGCCTCCATCGCTTTCCGCTTGGTGATGGCGCAAGGATGGGCCGGGTTCCGGCTGAACGGAATTGTCGAACTCCGGCGAGTGACTATACTGAAATCGATGAACTCACTTCCGCCCAGTTGGGATCTCTACCGCAGTTTCCTGGCGGTGATCCGTGAAGGGTCGCTGTCGGCGGCGGCGCGCGCCCTGGGGTTGACGCAACCGACGCTGGCCCGCCATGTCGCGGCGCTGGAGGCGGCCGTCGGCAGCTCCCTGTTCCTGCGCTCGCCGCGCGGACTGGACCCGACCGACGCGGCGCTGGCTCTGAGGCCGCAGGCGGAGGCGCTGGACGCGGCGGCGGCCAGCCTGTGGCGCACCGCGTCGGGCTGGGGCGCCGAGGTGCGCGGCACCGTGCGGGTCACCGCCAGCGAGGTGATGGGCGCCCGCATCCTGCCGGCGATCCTGGCTGGCCTGCGCGCCCGCCATCCGGCGCTGGAGATCGAGCTGGTGCTGTCCAATGCCGTCGACGACCTGCTGCAGCGCGGCGCCGACGTCGCCGTCCGCATGGTGGAGCCGGAACAGCAGGCGCTGCTGGTGCGGCGAATCGGGGTCGTCATGCTCGGGATGCACGCCCACCGCGACTACCTCGACCGCCATGGCGTTCCGCAACACCCCGACGATCTCGCCCGCCACAGCCTGATCGGCTTCGACCGCGAGACGCCGGACATCCGCGCCATGCTGCGGCGGGCGCCGGCCGTCCCCCTGCCCCGCTTCGCCCTGCGCTCCGACAGCCATCTGGCCCAGCTTTCGGCCATCGAGGCCGGGTTCGGCATCGGCATCTGCCAGGTGCCGCTGGCCCGGCGGAACCCGGACCTCCGGCGGGTGCTGGCCGACGCCTTCGACATGCCGATGGGCATGTGGGTCGCCATGCACGAGGACCTGCGCTCCACCCCGCGCTGCCGCGCCGTCTTCGACGGGCTGGCGGCGGGTCTCGGGGCGCATGTGTCAGCGGAGCAGGAGGGGTAGAGTCAACCGCTCCAGCCCACGCGGCGTCAGCCGCTCCAGCCCATGCGTCGCTCGACGCCGTCGGCGGCCTCCTTCAGGATTTCGGCGCTGCGGCGCAGGGCCGTCTCCTCCGCCGCCGACAGGTTGGGCAGGATGGTTTCGTGCACGCCGCCGGCGCCGATGACGCGGGGTAGCGACAACACCACCTGCGGCACGCCGCAGACCTCGTCGGTCAGCATGGCGCAGGTCGCCACCAGCCGTTCGTCGGCGCCGATGGCCGACACCAGCCGGGCCAGCCCGCCGCCGATGCCGAAGGCGGTATGGCCCTTGCCGTTGATGATGCGGTAGGCGGCGCGGCGCACCCCCTCGTCGATGGCGGCGCGGTCCTCCGCCGTCAGGCCGCGGCGCAGTTGCCCGGCCGCCTGCTCGACCGGCAGGCCGGCGACGGTGGCGCTCGACCACAGCAGGACCTCCGAGTCGCCGTGCTCGCCGACGACATGGGCATGGACGGAGCGCGGCGTCACCGCCAGCCTTTCGGCCAGCAGGGCACGGAACCGCGCGGTGTCGAGCACGGTGCCGGAGCCGATGACACGGCTGCGGGACAGGCCGCTGATGCGGGTGGCGATCTGCGTCATCACGTCCACCGGGTTGCTGGCGACCAGCAGCACGGCGTCGGGCGCGGCCTTCAGCACTTCGGGGATGATGGCGGCGAACACCTTGGCGTTGCGCTCCAGCAGTTCCAGCCGGGTCTCGCCCGGCTTCTGGGCGACGCCGGCCGACAGCACGACCACCCCCGCCCCCTCCAGCGCGGCATAGGAGCCGGCACGGACGGTGACGGCATGGGTGAAGGGCACGGCATGGGCGATGTCCTGCGCCTGGGCCTGGGCCAGCGCCTCGTCCCTGTCGACCAGCACGACCTCGCTGGCCGCGCCGGTGGTCACCATGGCGAAGGCGGCGGTGCTGCCGACGAACCCCGCCCCGACGATTCCGACCTTCATGACGTCCTCCCAAACAGGATCCAGGCCCAAACATGGTCCCGGCGAATTGTGCTGGATCAATGATGGAAACAAAAGAACTCAAATAATGGTCGGGATGTCGCGGACTTTCTCCGCCCCCTGCCTGTCAGCCAGCACTCTCATCCGAGACTTTCCAGCCAAACGGGCAAGATTCTTTAAAATTGTAAGGATCGATCATCATGTCCACTGGATTGGCAAACAACGGCGTTTCCCATGCCGGTCACGACACCTCGCCGCTCGCCGCCCTGGTCGGCCCGGCGATCCTGCCCGACCGCTTCTCGCCCGCGCTGGCGATGAACATGGTGCGCATCCTGCTGGGCCTGTTCTACGCCCCGCACGTCTACCAGAAGCTGAGCGGCATTGACGCCTCCCTGGCCTTCTTCGCCAAGGCCGGGCTGGAGCCGGCACCGCTGTTCCTCGGCCTCGCCATCCTCTGCGAGTCCGTGGCCTTCGTCACGCTGGTCGGCGGCTTCTTCACCCGCTGGACGGCCCTGCTGTCGGCCGGCTGCATGGTCGTAGCCGCCTACGCCATGTTCACAACCAAGGGCGTGAACTGGTACTGGGCCAAGGGCGGGGTGGAATATCTGGTTCTGTGGGGGCTGCTGTCCCTGGCGGTGTCGGCCGACGCCTGGCGCCGGTCCTCCCGCTAAGCGGAACGGGCACCGCCCGACCGGAACCGGCGCGACGAAACGCCCCCTTGCCGAATGGTCATACCAGCCCTTAATGTTGCGTCGCAGCAAATGGCGGGGATGAAAGTCCGGGCCTGCGCTGTTCGTCATCAAAACCGTCGGCGTCCCGTGGCAGACTGGGACCGGCGCCTATTCCAGCACCGGATCCGGTCATGACCGTTCGCAACCTCGACAAGCTGTTCAAGCCCGCCTCCATCGCCCTGATCGGCGCCAGCCGCAAGCCGGGAACGGTGGGGGCCGTGGTGGCGCGCAACCTGTTCCAGGCCGGCTTCGACGGGCCGGTGATGCCGGTCAACCCGACCGAGCGCGCGGTGGAAGGGGTGCTGACCTACAAGACGGTGGACAGCCTGCCGATCACGCCGGACCTGGGCGTCATCTGCACCCCGCCCGACACGGTGGCGGCGACCATCGACGCGCTGGGCAAGCGCGGCACCAAGGCCGCCATCGTCATGACCAAGGGCATGTCGGCCGAGCAGATCCAGACGATGCTGGAGACGGCCAAGCCCTATCTGATGCGGGTGCTGGGGCCGAACAGCCTGGGCGCCATGGTGCCGGGCCGCGGCATGAACGCCAGCTTCGCGCCGGTGGCTCCGCGCAAGGGCGACGTGGCGCTGGTGGCGCAGAGCTCGATGGTGCTGACCTCGGTCGCCGACTGGGCGACCTCGCGGGGCATCGGCTTCTCGCATCTGGTGTCGCTGGGCGAACGCGGCGACGTCGATTTCGGCGACCTGCTGGACTATCTCGCCTCCGACGTGACCGTGCGCGCCATCCTGCTCTATATCGAGAGCATCACGCATGCCCGCAAATTCATGTCGGCAGCCCGCTCCGCCTCGCGCCAGAAGCCGGTGATCGTCATCAAGGCCGGCCGCTCCGACGAGGCGCAGGAGGCCGCGGCGTCCCACACCGGGGCGCTGGCGGTGTCGGACGCCGTCTATGACGCGGTGTTCCGCCGCGCCGGCGTGCTGCGGGTGAACGATCTGGCCGAGCTGTTCGACGCCGCCGGCACGCTGGGCACCGGGGTGCCGATCACCGGCGACCGGCTGGCGATCCTGACCAACGGCGGCGGCATGGGGGTGATGGCCACCGACAAGCTGATCCAGGCCGGCGGCCGGCTCGCCGCCCTGGCGCCGGAGACGCAGGAGGCGCTGGCCGGGCCGCTCGGCCCCCAGCCGGGCGGAGGGCAGCCGGGGGGCGCGCCCTTCCGCAACCCGCTGCGCATCGGCGCCGACGCCACGCCCAAGCGCTATGCCGAGGCGCTGAACGCGCTGATGCAGGACACCGGCAACGACGCGGTGCTGGTCCTGCACTGCCCGTCCGCCCTGACCGACAGCGAGGCCATCGCCCAGGCGGTGGCGGAGACGGTGCAGGCCAACAAGGCGCGCCGCCATCCGGTGCTGACCAGCTGGATCGGCGACCAGTCGGCGGTGGGGGCGCGCAAGCTGTTCGCCGACGGCCGCATCCCGACCTACAGCGGCCCGTCGGACGCCGTGCGCGCCTTCATGCATCTGGTGCGCTACCGCCGCAGCCAGCAGCTTCTGATGGAAACTCCGCCGTCGGTGGCGGAGGATTTCCAGCCCGACGAGATCACCGTGAAGAAGGTGGTCTCCCGCGCCATCGCCGAGAAGCGCGAGTGGCTGAGCGAATATGAGGCCAAGCGCGTGCTGGCCGCCTACGGCATCCCGGTGGTCGACACCCGCGTCGCCCAGACGCCTGCGGAGGCGGCGACCGCCGCCCGCGTCATCGGCGGGCCGATCGCGCTGAAGATCCTGTCGCACGACATCACCCACAAGTCCGACGTCGGCGGCGTGGTGCTCGGCCTGACCAGCCCGGAGCAGGTGAGGGAGGAGGCCGAGGCGATGCTGGCCCGCGTCGCCGAACTGGCGCCCGAGGCGCGGATCGAGGGCTTCACCGTGCAGGAGATGGCCGTCCGCCCCGACGCCTACGAGTTGATCGTCGGCATGACCGAGAACGAGATGTTCGGCCCGGTCCTGCTGTTCGGCGAGGGCGGCATCGGCGTCGAGGTGGTGGAGGATTACGCGCTGGCCCTGCCGCCGCTGAACATGAAGCTGGCGGCCGAGCAGATGAGCCGCACCCGCATCCACCGCCAGCTTCAGGGCTACCGCTCGCGCGCGGCGGTCGACCTGGACGCGGTGGCGCTGACGCTGAACAAGGTCAGCCAGCTGGTCGTCGATTTCCCCGAGATCGCGGAGCTGGACATCAACCCGCTGCTGGCCGACGCCGACGGCGTGACGGCGCTGGACGCCCGCATCAAGGTCGGGGTGGCAGCGCTGCCGGGGGCGGCACGGCTGGCGATCCGCCCCTATCCCAAGGCGCTGGAGGACCGCATCACCATCAAGGACGGCCGCCAGTTCCAGGTCCGCCCCATCCTGCCGGAGGACGAGCCGCTGGTGCACCATCTGGTGGAGAACCAGACGGCCGAGGATCTGCGCCTGCGCTTCTTCGCGCCGCTGAAGCGGCTGTCGCACCAGGCGGCGGCGCGGCTGACCCAGATCGACTATGACCGCGAGATGGGGCTGATCGCCGTCGGCCCCGACCCGCAGACCGGCGACACCATCATGTACGGCGTGGTGCGCATCACCGCCGATCCCGACAACCGCCGCGCCGAATATGCGGTGATGGTGCGGTCCGACATGAAGGGCCAGGGGCTGGGCTACATCCTGATGAACAAGATCCTCGATTATGCCCGCTCGCGCGGCATCAAGGAGGTCTATGGCGAGGTCCTGCGCGAGAACACCAACATGCTGAACATGTGCCGTGCGCTCGGTTTCGTCCGCAAGGAGAACCTGGACGAACCCGGCGTGGTGGAGGTCCGCATCGAACTGGGCGGCGGGCTGGCGGCGTAGGCTTTGTTCTATACCGATGGTTGATGGCGGCAGTTGACTACAGGCACGGATGGGGCAATATCAGGCTTGGCGGGCAGGGGGATTCCGCCCCCCTGCCCGCCAGCCCGATCCTTACCGGTAGAGGTCAAGCAGCCGCTTGACGATCTCCAACGCCAGGATCAGGAGTTGGAGGATTTCCTTCATCCTCTGTTCTCCTTGTGCGCAGCGGGGATGGCGGCCAGCCCGCCATCCCGTCCGCGCCGCCACTTTGGCGCACGCATAGGTGTTGCGGAAGCGTTTTCGCTCGCAAAATCGGGAATTCCAGGGACTGCGGCGCGCCGTCGCAGACTTTGCCGCTACGCCGGCTCCAGCACCACCTTCACGTCGGCAGGCGGGCCGAAGAAGGGGGCGGAGGTGATCAGCAGGCGGCAGCCGGCCGCGGCATAGGCGGCGGCGTTCGCTTCGGTCACGCCGCCGGCCGGGGCCACCACCGGCGGCGGGGTCAGGTGCCTTGTCGCCTCGATCACCGCGCGCGCGGCGGCGGGCGGCAGCTTTTCCAGTTGGATGACGTCGGCGCCGGCCTGGGCGAAGGCCACCGCCTCCTCCACCGATCCGACCTCGACCACGATCTTCTTCTCCGGCGCCTTGCGGCGGAGGGCCGCGATCCACGAATCGCGCGGTTCGGTCAGGAAGGCGCGGTGTTCGGGAAAGACCAGCAGCGTTTCCGACAGGCCCAGCCGGTGCATCACCGCCCCGCCGGCCCGCACCGCCTTGACGCTGAGGTCCTTGGCACCGGGGAAGCTCTTGCGGGTGCAGGCGACGGTCACGCCGGGGGCCGCCTCGACGATGCGGCGGGCGCGGGTGGCGATGCCGGAGGCGTATTCGACCAGTGTTTGCGCCACCTTCCAGGCATGGTGCAAAGCCCCGGCCGGGCCGTCCGCCTCCAGGAAGAGCGTTTCGGCCTCGACGGCGGTGCCGCTGGGCTGGACGCGCAGGATGCGGCCGCCGGCCCTCTCCACTAGCCGCGCCGCCTCCTCCGTCCCCGCCAGCACCATGCTGCCGCGGGCGGCGAAGCTCATGCGCGCCGGACGCGCGGCGATGCCAAGCGCGTCGGTGGTCAGGTCGCCGTAGGGAACATCCTGCGCCAGAAGCGCGTCGAGGGCGGCGTCGGGCAGGATGGTCGTCATCGGCGAAAGTTCCTTCCGTTAAAGCCAGCCGCGCCGGCGGAAGTACCAGAGCGGGACCACCGCCGACAGCACCATCAGCAGAATGGCCATGGGGTAGCCGAACTCCCAGTCGAGTTCCGGCATGTGCTTGAAGTTCATGCCGTAGGCCGACGCGATCAGCGTCGGCGGCATCAGCGCCACCGAGACGACCGAGAAGATCTTGATGATGGCGTTCTGTTCGATGTTGATCAGGCCCAGCGTGGCGTCGAGCAGGAAGTTCGCCTCGTGCGCCAGGAAGCCGGCATGTTCGGTCAGCGAGCGCAGGTCGCGCGTCATCGTCTTCAGCGCGGTCTTCTGGTCCTTGTTCAGCCGGCCGCCGCTGACCGAGGTCATGAACACCACCAGCCGGTCGAGGCCGGCCAGGCTGTCGCGAACCTTGTGGGTCAGGTCGCCGGCCCGGCCGATGCCGCGCAGCACGTCCTGCAGCTCGTCCGGCTTCTTGGCCGCCTTGCCGAAGCCGCCGCCGTCGAGCGAATCGTCGAAGACGCGGGCCGACAGCTCGTCGATGCGGCCGCCGACCAGCTCCAGCACGTCGGCGACCCGGTCGATCACCGCGTCGAGCAGGCCGAACAGCGCGCTTTCCCCGGTCGCCAGCAGTTCCGGCTGGCGGACGCTGCGGGCGGCGAAGGTGATGACCGGTAGCGGTTCGGTGTAGCGCAGTGTGATCAGATGGCGCGATGTCAGGACGAAGGTCAGCTCGCCCTGCTCCGGATGCGGCGAGGTGGCGCGCGAGATGATGGAGGAGGTCATGTAGATCCCCTCCCCCTCGACATAGAGCTGGCTGGAGGCCTCGATCTCCTTCATCTCCTCGCGCGTCGGCAGGTCGCAGCCGGTCAGCGCGCCGACATGGGCGCGCTCGGCTTCCGTCGGACGCAGAAGGTCGATCCAGACCGCGCCGCCCGGCAACTCCTCGCCGAGCTCCAGCGGCTGGCGCACCACCCGCCCGTCCTCGGCGCGGGCGTGGACGGTGATCAAAGGGCGGCCTCTTCCGGCACCGGCGCGCCGGCGGCGCGGCAGGCGGCGGCCAGCGTGTTCAGCATCAGGCAGGCGATGGTCATCGGGCCGACGCCGCCGGGAACCGGCGTGATGGCGCCGGCGACCTTCACCGCCTCGTCGAAGGCGACGTCGCCCACCAGCCGGGTCTTGCCGGCTTCCGCCGCGGCGACGCGGTTGATGCCGACATCGATCACCGTGGCGCCCGGCTTGATCCAGTCGCCGCGCACCATCTCCGGCCGGCCGACCGCCGCGACCAGGATGTCGGCGCGGCGGCATTCCTCGGGCAGGTCGGCGGTGCGGGAATGGGCCATCGTCACCGTGCAGTCGGCCTGCAGCAGAAGCTGGGCCATCGGCTTGCCGACGATGTTGGAGCGGCCGAGCACCAGGGCGCGCTTGCCCTTCAGGTCGCGGCCCAGCGTGTCGCGGATCAGCAGCAGGCTGCCCAGCGGGGTGCAGGGCACGATGGCGCCCGGCTGGCCGGTGGCGAGCAGCCCGGCATTGACGACGTGGAAGCCGTCGGCGTCCTTCTCCGGAACGATGCGGGCCAGCACCTTCTGGCTGTCGATGTGCCTGGGCAGCGGCAGCTGGACCAGGATGCCATGCACCGCCGGGTCGGCGTTCAGCCGGTCGATCAGGGCCAGCAGGTCGGATTCGGCCATGTCGGCCGGCTCGTGATGGTCGAAGCTGTTCATGCCCAGCTCGACCAGCGCCCGCTCCTTGGAGCGGACATAGACCTGGCTGGCCGCATCCTCGCCCACCAGCACGACGGCCAGACCGGGAGTGACGCCATGGCTGGCCTTCAGCGCCGCCACACCGTCCGCCACCCGCGCACGCAGGCCGGCCGCGAAGGCCTTGCCGTCGATGATCTTCGCGTCCGCCATGCTACTCTCCACCCTCGCTGCCCACATCGTCGATCAGGGGCGACAGCCGTGCCAGCAGTGCCGCCGGGTCGCCCGCCACATGCAGTATCTTGTTCCGGTCGGTGGCGCCCGCCACCACGGTCAGGCTGGTCTTGGGCAGTTTCCATGCCTTCGACAACAGTTTTATGACGGCCTCGTTGGCCTTGCCGTTTTCCGGCACCGCCGTGACCGCCAGCTTCAGGACCCGTCGACCATCCCCATTGGCCCCCGCCATCTCGGCCGTGCCGGTGACCGCGTTGCGCGACGCCTTGGGCGTCACGCGCAATGCGACGCGCAGGCCGTCGGCCACCGGCTCAAGGGGGGAGGAGGACGCCACGGTCAGAAGCGCGGCCAGTACTGGGCCATCAGGTTCTGGATGAAGGAAATCGCCAGCAGCACGACGATCGGCGACAGGTCCAGCCCGCCCAGGTTGGGCAGGACGCGGCGGATCGGACGCAGCACCGGTTCGGTGACGCGGTACAGGAAGTCGCCGATCAGGTAGATCGCGCGGTTGCGCGTGTTCACCACGTTGAAGGCGACCAGCCAGCTGAGGATCGCCGACAGGATCAGGACCCAGAAGAACAGGTCGAGGATGGTGTTGATGAGCAAATACAGCGCGATCATGCCGGGCCAGCTCCATGGCGGTTTTTGCGGCGGTTTTCTGCGGCGGGCGCGCGCAGCGCACTGCACGGCGGGCGCCAGCCTTTTCCGGGCACCCTAAGCATAAGCATGGAGACCTGTCCAGTACGGCGGCCCGCCGATCGGCCGGGCGGCCTGCGGCGGATCGGCCGTCCTGCGTTCCGGCCTACGCCCTTGCATGCGCACTTCATTTTTTCTGAATCAAGCGCTTGACACCACCCCCCGTCATGGACAATATCCGCGCCACGCCGGGGCGACGAAGACGCAACGGTGTGAGTGTGGGGCCGTAGCTCAGCTGGGAGAGCGACGCGTTCGCAATGCGTAGGTCGGGAGTTCGATCCTCCTCGGCTCCACCATTTCCCCCTTCCTCTGGAAGGGTGAGACAATTCAGTAGACGGTCAGCGGGCGTTGCCGGGAACGGCATCTGGCCCGCTTTTTCGTTTCCGGGCCATCGGCAGAAGGAAGGTCCAGCGGGCCCTGCCGCCCGCCGTCCATTCCGGTCAGACCGTTCGAGAGCTTCAGCCGTTCTCCGCCAGCACCGTGCCGGCCAGATAGAGCGAGCCGCAGATCAGCACGCGCGCCGGGGTGCGTCGGCCCGCCACCAGATCGGCCAGGGCGGCGTCCACCCCGTCGGCGGCGGCGTGGTCGCGGATGCCGCAGAGCTTGGCGGTCTCGCAGGATTCCTCGGCGGTGAAGCTGGCCTCCTCGCCGGGGATCGCCACCGCGCGCAGGGAGTGGGTGAAGGGGGCCAGCGGGCCGAGGAACTCGAACGGATCCTTGCTGGACAGCATGCCGTAGATCAGCAGCAGCGGCAGGGAAGAGCCGCCGTCCGGCTGGCCGCGCGACCAGTCGACCGCCTGCCGGGCCAGGACCTCGCCCGCCGAATCGTTGTGGCCGCCGTCCAGCCACAGCTCCCAGCCCGGCGGCAGGCTCTCGGCCAGCGGGCCGCGGGTCAGCCGTTGCAGGCGGGCCGGCCACTCGACGGCGGCGAGGCCGCGGCGCACCGCCTCGTCGTCCACCGCGAGCGGCAGATGGTCGAGGCAGGCGATGGCGACGCCGGCGTTGGTGACCTGGTGGGCGCCGGCCAGTCCGGGCATCGGCAGGTCGAGTTTCCGCTTGGCACTCTCGAAACGGAAGCCGCCCCCGTCGGACGTGTGGCGCTCCTCCACCGACCAGCCCTGGATCGGGGCAGCGATGGCGTTGGCGCGCAGCTTCAGCGCCTTCAGCGCGTCGGCCTCCGGCTGC
The DNA here is from genome assembly GCF_019805165.1 of Azospirillum sp. 412522. Taxonomy (GTDB): domain Bacteria; phylum Pseudomonadota; class Alphaproteobacteria; order Azospirillales; family Azospirillaceae; genus Azospirillum. Next base: position 12,089 of record NZ_RWIJ01000037.1, on the reverse strand, counting down.
GGAGCGATGACCACCGGGACGCCCGGCTTGAAGATGCCGGCCTTCTCGCTGGCGATCTCCAGCAGCGACTCGCCCAGGAACTGGCGATGGTCGTAGGAGATGCGGGTGATCGCCGTCACCGCCGGCCGGTCCACCACGTTGGTGGCGTCCAGCCGTCCGCCCAGCCCGGTCTCCAGCAGGACCACGTCGGCCGGCTCGCGGGAGAAGGCGAGGAAGGCGGCGACCGTCGTCACTTCGAAGAAGGTGATCGGGTTGCCGGCGTTGGCGGCCTCGCACTCCTCCAGCAGGGCGGCCAGATGCCCGTCGTCGATCAGCCGGCCGGCCAGCCGGATGCGCTCGTTGAAGCGGACGAGATGCGGCGAGGTGTAGACATGGACTCGGTAACCGGCGGCCTCCAGCATCGCGCGCAGGAAGGCGACCGTCGATCCCTTGCCGTTGGTGCCGGCGACATGGACCACCGGCGGCAGCTTGCGTTCCGGATGGTCGAGCGCCGCCAGCAGGCGGTGCATCCGGTCCAGCGACAGGTCGATGACCTTGGGGTGAAGCCCCTTCAACCGATCCAGCACCGGGTCGGAGCGGTTCGTGGCCGGCCGGGCGGACGGGCCGGCAGGCGGGATGGGGGCGTCGATCATGATCGTCTCTGGTCGCATCGTCGCAGGGTGCTGTCGGTCAGTCGCCGGCCTGGACCGGTTCCACCGGCTGGGGGGACGCCTGCTGCATCGACACCGGCTGGGCCGCCGTCGCCTGCGTGGCGGGCGCCGAACCCGGCTGCGGCGCCGGCTTGGGCATCTGGGCCGGCTCGCCGTCGGCCGCCTGCATGGCGGTCAGGTCGAGGTCCTCCGGCTCCACCGCGTCGATCCGCGGCGTCATCAGCAGGCCGATGGTGCGGGTCAGGGTCGGGCGCAGGTCGCGGCGGTGGACGACCATGTCGACCATGCCGTGTTCCAGCAGGTATTCGGAGCGCTGGAAGCCTTCCGGCAGGGTCTCGCGGATCGTGCTCTCGATCACGCGGGCGCCGGCGAAGCCGATCTGCGCGCCCTTCTCGGCGATGTGGATGTCGCCCAGCATGGCGAAGCTGGCGGTCACGCCGCCGGTGGTCGGGTCGGTCAACACGACGATGTAGGGCAGGCCGGCTTCCTTGACCATCTCCACCGCGATGGTGGTGCGCGGCATCTGCATCAGCGACAGGATGCCTTCCTGCATGCGCGCCCCGCCCGAGGCCGGGACGACGATCAGCGGCGCGTTCTTCGCCACCGCCAGACGGGCGGCGGTCAGCAGCCCTTCGCCGACGGCGATGCCCATCGAGCCGCCCATGAAGCCGAAGTCGAAGGCGGCGACCACGGCGGCATGGCCGCCGATGCGGCCCTCGCCGACGACGATGGCGTCGGTGCGGCCGGTCTTGGTCTGGGCTTCCTTCAGGCGGTCGGTGTAGCGCTTCTGGTCGCGGAACTTCAGCGGGTCGGCGACCGACTTCGGCAGCTCGACGCCCTCATAGGCGCCGTCGTCGAACATCGACTCCAGCCGCTTGACCGGGTCGAGCCGCATGTGGAAGCCGCAATGCTGGCAGACGTGCAGGTTCTCTTCCAGCTCGCGGTGGAACAGCATCGACTCGCAGCTCGGGCATTTGTGCCACAGGTTGTCGGGCACTTCCTTGCGGGCGTAGAGCGCGCGGATCTTCGGACGGACGTAGTTGGTAAGCCAGTTCATGGAACGCCTTTCAACGACATGGCGGTATGCCGAAGCCCGGCGGCGGCCGGACATCGGGTCCGTGCCGCACCGGGCTCTTCAGCCGTTCGTCGCCATGAGCGATCGTGTTGCAGGTGTCGTAAAGCGGTTTGCCGTCGTTGTAAACCGTCCGTCCCTCAGCCCCGCGCCGTGCGCACCCCGGCGGCCAGTTCGCCGACGAAGCCCAGCACGTCCTCGACCGTGCCCGGCTTGAGCGTACCGGAGGCGTCCAGCCCGCCGGCCAGACGGGTGACGATGGCGGAGCCGACCACGGCGGCGTCGGCGACGCGGGCGACCTCGGCGGCCTGGTCCGGCGTCTTGATGCCGAAGCCGACGGCGACCGGCAGGTCGGTGTGGCGCTTCAGCCGGGCGACCGCCTGGTCGATGGCGGTGTTCGACGCGCTGGCGGTGCCGGTGATGCCGGCGATCGACACGTAATAGACGAAGCCCGAGGTGTTGCGCATCACGGCCGGCATGCGCGCCTCGTCGGTGGTCGGCGTCGTCAGGCGGACGAAGCTGACGCCGGCCTTCAGCGCCGGGATGCACAGCTCCTCGTCCTCTTCCGGCGGCAGGTCGACGACGATCAGCCCGTCGACGCCGGCCTCGCGCGCGTCGGTCAGGAAGGACTCCGCCCCATAGGCATGGATCGGGTTGAAATAGCCCATCAGGATGATCGGGGTGTCGGCGTCCAGCTCGCGGAAGCCGCGCACCATCTCCAGCGTCCTGCGCACCGTCATCCCGGCCTTCAGCGCCCGCAGCGAGGAGGCCTGGATCGCCGGGCCGTCGGCCATCGGGTCGGTGAAGGGCATGCCCAGCTCGATCAGGTCGGCGCCGGCGGCCGGCAGGCCGTTCAGCACCGCCTGCGACACGGCCGGATCGGGATCGCCGGCGGTGATGAAGGTGACCAGACCGGCGCGTCCCTCCGCCTTCAGCGCTTCGAAACGGCGGGCGATGCGGCCGTCGGCCAGGACGTCCACGCTCTTCATGACGGCACTCACAGTTCCACTCCCAGATGCTTGGCGACGGAGAAGATGTCCTTGTCGCCGCGGCCCGACAGGCACAGCACCATCAGGTGGTCCTTGGGCAGTTTCGGTGCGCGCTTGATCACCTCGGCCAGGCCGTGGGCGGATTCCAGCGCCGGGATGATGCCCTCGGCGCGGGCGCAGAGCTGGAAGGCGTCGAGCGCCTCCTGGTCAGTGGCGTAGGCGTATTCGACGCGGCCGACATCGTGCAGCCAGCTGTGCTCCGGCCCGATGCCGGGATAGTCGAGGCCGGCGGAGATCGAGTGGCCTTCGAGGATCTGGCCGTCCTCGTCCTGCAGCAGGTAGGTGCGGTTGCCGTGCAGCACGCCGGGGCGCCCGCCGTTGATCGAGGCGGCATGGTCGAGCGGACCCTTCTCGATGCCGCGGCCGGCGGCCTCGACGCCGACCATCTGCACCGACGGGTCGTCGAGGAAGGGGTGGAACAGGCCGATGGCGTTCGACCCGCCACCGACGCAGGCGACCAGACTGTCGGGCAGCCGGCCTTCCAGCTCCTGCATCTGGCTGCGCACCTCGTCGCCGATCACCGACTGGAAGTCGCGGACCATGGCGGGGTACGGGTGCGGGCCGGCGGCGGTGCCGATGATGTAGAAGGTGTCGGCGACGTTGGTGACCCAGTCGCGCAGCGCCTCGTTCATCGCGTCCTTCAGCGTGCCGCTGCCCGAGGTCACGGCGCGGACCTCGGCGCCCAGCAGCTTCATGCGGAAGACGTTGGGCTGCTGGCGGGCGATGTCGGTCTCGCCCATGTAGATGACGCAGGGCATGTCGTAGAGCGCGCAGACCGTCGCGGTCGCCACGCCATGCTGGCCGGCGCCCGTCTCGGCGATGATGCGGGTCTTGCCCATGCGCCGGGCCAGCAGGATCTGGCCGATGCAGTTGTTGATCTTGTGCGCGCCGGTGTGGTTCAGCTCCTCGCGCTTGAAGTAGATCTTGGCGCCGCCCAGCTGTTCGGTCAGGCGTTCCGCGTAATAGAGCGGGTTGGGCCGGCCGACATACTGCTTCAGCTGCTGGCGCATCTCGCCTTCGAAGGCGGGATCGGCGCGCGCCTCGCGATAGGCCTTCTCGACCTCCAGGATCAGGGGCATCAGCGTCTCGGCGACGAAGCGGCCGCCAAAGATTCCGAAATGCCCGCGCTCGTCGGGACCGGAGCGGTAGGTGTTCAGTTTGGTCATCGTCTGCGGCACTGCCTGAAGTCGAAGGGATGCTGTGAGTCAAATGGGCGGCATCGGGTCCGGACACCGGCCAAGCGCGACACCATACCGGCGGAATGCTCCGATTTGAAGCGTTGGGCCGCGGAAATCCGCGAATACCACCTGTCCGCACCGCTTTCGCAAAGTATGGAGCGGGGCTTTGCAGCGGCAAGGCCGCGCCTTTACACTGGCGCCTTCTTCATTGCGGAGCCTCCTTCCGATGACGCAGCGGACGCCGCCGTCGCTTCTCCCCACGGCCCCACGGCCCACGGATACCCGGCTGGCGCCCGGCCGGATCCTGGTGGTGGAGGACAGCCCGCTGAACCAGATGCTGGTCACCGCCATCCTGACCCAGGCCGGCCACCGCGCCGACACCGCCGCCAACGGGCTGGAAGCGCTGATGGCGGCGCAGGCCGGCGGCTACGACCTGATCCTGATGGACCTGTCGATGCCGGAGATGGACGGGCTGACCGCCACCCGCCTGCTGCGCGACCTGCCGGGGCCGGCCGGCCAGGTGCCGGTGATCGCCATGACCGCCGACACCGACGAGACCGACCGCGTCCGCTGCCGGCACGCCGGCATGAACGATCATCTCGCCAAGCCGATCGACCGGCTGCTGCTGCTGGAAACGGTGGAGAAGTGGCTGCGCGCCCCGCCGCTCGCGGTAAACTCGCCGGAAGCCTCATCGGAAGCACCGGCGGACCTCCCGGACGGGGTCGGCCCCTGCGACCCGGCGGCACCGGCCGCGGCGGGCGAGGTCCTGGACTGCGAGGTGCTGGCCCAGCTGGCCCAGGATCTGGATGCCGAGCTGCTGGCCGACGTGCTGCGGCAGTTCGTGGAGGAGACGCGGGAACGGGTGGCGCGCATCGCGGCGGAGACCGACCGCGCCATCCTGACGCGCGAGGCGCATACGCTGAAGAGCACCGCCGGGACCTTCGGCGCCCGCGCCCTGTGCGCCGCCGCCCGCGCGCTGGAGATGGCATGCCGCGCCTCCCCGGCGGATGGGGAGGAAAGGGAAGGGGACGGGGCGGCGGACGCGGTGGGGAGGCTGCGCGACGATATTCCCCGGCTGGCCGGCGACGCCATCGCGGCCTACCGCGCCGCCGGGTATCCGGTGTGAGCGTCCTGTCCTTGAGTCAGCGCGGACCCGTCACTCGACGACGCTGATGTTCACGGCCGAATCCTTGCCGTTGTCGCCGCGGGCGACCTCGAACTGGACACGCTGGCCTTCCGACAGCGCATGCAGGCCGGAGCGCTGGACCGCGGTGATGTGCACGAAGACGTCCTTCGAACCGGCTTCCGGCGCGATGAAGCCGTAACCCTTGGTGGTGTTGAACCATTTCACTGTGCCGTTGGTCATGGGCCTCCCCCTTAGTCACTGCAAGACTGGTCTTTGCAACAAGATTGGTCCGGGATCGCCGGCATCGGCCGCGCCGTGAAGCCTGCCGGGCAAGCGGAACCAAGACAATGTGCGGGGAGGCTAGCCGCATGCTGTGGTTGCGGGCAATTCCATCTCACGGCATAGGACTAACGACGGCCAAGCCGGGAGTGGAATTACGACCAAGGCGACGGCACTTTGTCGAAGGGTATTAGCCCGTTTCTTGCCGAATTCAGGAACCGGGGCAAGTTCCTTGCCGAAATAAAGGCTTAGGCCGGATCGCCGCACAAGGCTACAGCTTACCCTCGGCCTGCCAGGCGAGGCGCTTGCGGTAGATCGTCGAGGCGCTGATCTGCAGCAGGGCGGCGGCGCGCGGGATGTTGCCGTCGCAGGCGGTGATGGCGTCCTCGATGGCGTCCTTCTCGACCTCCCACAATGGCTTGATCGAGTCCGGCGTGAGCGGAACATGCGGGCGCGCGGCCGGGAGGACGGCCGGCGTGGCCGCGGTCACGGCGGGGACCGGCAGCGGCTGCGGCGTGCCGAGCGGCGGCGGCAGCATCTCCGGCGTCACCGTGTCGCCGTCATGCAGGACGGTGACGATGCGCACGACGTTCTGCAACTGGCGGACGTTGCCCGGCCAGTGGTAATGGCGCAGCGCCTGTTCGGTTTCGGGGGAGAAGCGGGTGAAGCCCTTCTTCTCCTCCCTGGCGAATTCCACCATGTAGTGGCGGGCGATCTCCAGCACGTCGTCCTCGCGCTCGCGCAGCGGCGGCAGGTGGATGGGGATGACGTGCAGGCGGTAATAGAGATCCTCGCGGAACCGCCCCTCCTCCACCTCGCGCAGGGGATCGCGGTTGGTGGCGCAGACGATGCGCAGGTCGACCTTCTCCAGCTTCGACCCGCCGACGGGGGTGAAGGTGCCGGTCTGGATGAAGCGCAGCAGCTTGGTCTGGAGGTCGGGCGCCAGCTCGCAGATTTCATCCAGGAACAGGGTGCCGCCGTCGGCGCGCGCCGCCGCGCCTTCGCGGTCGGACACCGCCCCGGTGAAGCTGCCCTTCATGTGGCCGAAGATCTCGCTTTCCATGAGATCCTTCGGAATGGCGCCGCAGTTGATGGCGATGAAGGGCTTCGCCGCCCGCTGGCTCTGGCGGTGGATCGCCTCGGCGCAGACCTCCTTGCCGGTGCCGGACTCGCCGGTGATGAAGACGGTGGCACGGGACGAGGCAGCGCTGTCGACGATGCGGTAGACCGCCTGCATCGCCAGCGACGAGCCGATGAAGCCGTGATAGCGGGCGCGGTTCAGGTCCTTCTCGAAGGTGTCGACCAGCTGGGCCAGCCGCAGCCGCTCCATCGCGTTGCGGACCGTCACCACCAGCCGGTCGGCCGAGAAGGGCTTCACCAGGAAATCGTAGGCGCCGTAGCGCATCGCCTCCACCGCCGCCTTCACCGAGCCGTGGGCGGTGATGACGATGACGGCGCAGGGCAGCGCCTGGGCGTCGATGCGTTTCAGCACCTCCATCCCGTTCATGTCCGGCAGCTGAAGGTCCAGCAGCACCACCATCGGCGCGCCGCCGTTCAGCTGCGCCAGCGCGTCGGCCCCGGTCTCCACCGAGATGACGGTGTGGGATTCCTTCTTCAGGTATTCCGCATAGACGCGCGCCAGCGAGGGCGTGTCTTCGATCAGCAGGACAGGGATGGAACCAGGCGGCATGCTGTTGACGACACGCGAGAGGCAGGGGCGGGACAGCGCCTATTCTCTAACAGATAATTCTGAAAATCCCACCCTTACGCGCAGGAGGGAGGCCCCGACCGCATCGAAATCGTCGCCGGGCCGAATCCGCCGCACCGCCGCCGCTTGCCGGAGGCGGTGCGATGAATTATCAGCAGCGGGCATCTGGGCGTCGGACAGGGCGCCGGAAAGAGGGGATCGCCATGGCCGATCACGCCATTCTGGCCGGCAAGCGCGTGCTGCTGGTCATCGCCGGCGGCATCGCCGCCTACAAGAGCCTGGACCTGATCCGCCGCCTGCGCGAACGCGGCGCGACGGTGCGCGCGGTGCTGACCGAGGCCGGCGCCCGCTTCGTCACGCCGTTGTCGGTACAGGCGCTGACCGAGGATACCGTCTACCGCGACCTGTGGTCGCTGACCGACGAGTCGGAGATGGGCCACATCCGCCTGTCGCGCGAGGCCGACCTGCTGGTGGTGGCGCCGGCCACCGCCAACCTGCTGGCGCGCATGGCCGCCGGCATGGCCGACGATCTGGCCGCCACCGTGCTGCTGGCCACCGACAAGCCGGTGCTGGTCGCCCCGGCGATGAATGTGCGCATGTGGCGGAACGCCGCGACCCAGGCCAACATGGCGCTGCTGGAAAGCCGCGGCGTGCGGCGGGTCGGCCCCAACGACGGGGTGATGGCCTGCAACGAATACGGCCCCGGCCGCATGGCCGAGCCGATGGAGATCGTCGACGCCATCGCCGGCTTCTTCGCCGAGGACTCCCATCGGCCGCTGGCCGGGCGGCGCGCCATCGTGACCAGCGGCCCGACGCACGAGCCGATCGACCCGGTGCGCTACATCGCCAACCGCTCGTCGGGCAAGCAGGGGCACGCCATCGCGGCGGCGCTGGCCAAGCTGGGGGCCGACGTGACTCTGGTCAGCGGCCCGACCCGGCTGCCCGACCCGGCCGGCTGCACGGTCGTTCCTATCGAGACGGCGCGCGAGATGCTGGCGGCCTGCGAGGCGGCGCTGCCGGCCGACATCGCGGTGTGCGCGGCGGCGGTGGCGGACTGGCGCGTCGACGGCGCGTCCGACCGCAAGCTGAAGAAGGACGGCGGCGGCCCGCCGGCGCTGGCCCTGACCGAGAACCCCGACATCCTCGCCACCCTGTCGCGGCCCGGCGGACGCCGCCCGGCGCTGGTGGTCGGCTTCGCGGCGGAGACCGGCGACGTGCTGGCCTACGCCACCGCCAAGCGCGCCCGCAAGGGCTGCGACTGGATCGTCGCCAACGACGTCTCCCCCGGCACCGGCACCTTCGGCGGCAGCGACAACACCGTCCACCTGATCCGCGCCGACGGCGTCGAGTCCTGGCCGACCATGGCCAAGGACGCCGTCGCCGCCCGGCTGGCCGAGGCGGTGGCGGAGCATTTCGGGGCGAAGTAGCGTCTACCCGGCGCCCTTCCCCCGCCCTTCAGACACAGGAACCACCCATGCCCCCCGCCAATTCACCCACCGTCGCCTTCCTCCGCCTGCCCGGCAACGACGACCTGCCGCTGCCGTCCTACGCCACCGAAGGGGCGGCGGGCTTCGACCTGCGCGCCGCGGTGCCGGCGGGCGAACCGGTCGTTCTGGATCCCGGCAGGCGGGTTCTGGTGCCGACCGGCTTCGCCGTCGGGCTGCCGGCGGGGTGGGAGATGCAGATCCGGCCGCGCTCCGGGCTGGCGGTGAAGAACGGCGTCACGGTGCTGAACACGCCGGGCACCGTCGATTGCGATTACCGCGGACCGGTCGGCGTCTGCCTGATCAACCTGGGCGAGGAGCCCTTCACCATCGCCCGCGGCGACCGCATCGCCCAGGCGGTGATCGCCGAGGCGCCCCAGGCGGCGCTGGTCGAGGTGGCGGCGCTGGACGGCACCGCCCGCGGGACGGGCGGCTTCGGGTCCACCGGCGTGGCCTGACGCCCCCACGACCTCGCAACCCCTGGGATCCCACTCCCCAGGTTCCTCCTCCCGAGATCCCACCCCCTGCCCAACTTTCTGTGGCATGATCGGTAAGCCGATGGGGGTAGGGTCGGCAATGGGCGAGGGGGTGGGCATGCGGAGTCCCCGGCGGAGCTTGGGGCGGAGCGTGGCGTTCCGCATCCTGGCGGGCTTGACGGTCATCGGCGGGCTGGCCGCGGCGACCAGCGTCGTCGCCGTGTCGCTGTTCTCGCGTTTCCACGATGGCTACGAGCAGATCGCCACCGCCAAGGTGCCGGGGCTGGTCGCCGCCGCCCAGCTTGTGCAGCAGAGCGGCGCCGTCGCCGCCATCGCCCCGGCGCTGGTCGCCGCCCAGGACCAGGCCGCGCGCGAGGCGGTGATGGCGCGGATGGGCGACCAGATCGTCCGTCTGGAACAGCTGATGGCCCGCCTGATCGCCCATGGCGGCGCCGTGGGCCACGCCAGCCAGGCGGCCGGCGGCGGAACGGGGAGCGGCAGGGCAGCGACCGGCCGGGCCGAAACCAGCCGGGCCGATCTGGGCGAACTGGACCGCCGCAAGAACGAACTGGTCGGCACGCTGCTGACCCTGAACGCCCAGGTCAGGCAACAGCTGGACCTGACCGCCGAGACCAGCGCCCGCGCCCAGGCGCTGGCCACCCTGACCGGACGGCTGGGCGCCGCCGAGTCGCTGGAGGCCGAAGGCCCCTGGCCCATGGAACTGCGGGCCGGTTTGCCCGATGCCGAGGCGTCGGAGCGCAGCCGCGAGGCGCTGGACCGCTGGCGCCGCGAGCTGACCGGGGCGGCGACCACGCTGCTGGCGGCGCTGCGGGCCGACCGCGACGGCCAGCTCGACCGCTTCCAGGCCGACACCCGCACCGCGCTGGACAATGCCGCCGAGGCGCTGGCCCTGCTGCCGGCCGATCAGGCCGCCCGGCTGGAGCCGTTGCAGCGCGAGCTGGCGGAGCAGGCGGTCGGCCGCTCCCCCCTGTTCTCGCTGCGCGAGGCGGAGCTGTCGCTGCAACGGGCGATCAAGCGGTCGGCGGCGCGCAACCAGGCGGTTTCCGACCAGCTGGTCGGCATCGTGTCCGATTACTTCCTGGCGGTGGAGCAGGACGTCGCCCACCGGTCGACCGAGTTCGAGCGGGTGATCCGCGACGGCGAGCGGGCGGTGATCGCCATGGCCGTGCTGTCGATCCTGGGCGCCGCCGCCATCTTCGCCTACATCCACCGCAACGTCGTGGCGCGGCTGCGCCGGCTGCGCAGCGCCATGCAGGCGGTGGAGACGGCGCAACCGGCGGCGATGCCCGACCCGATCGCCGACCTGGACCTTCCCGCCGCCACCCCGGCCGGCAACCGCGACGAGATCGGCGAGATGGCCCGCGCGCTGGCCTATTTCGTCACCACCATCCGCGCCCGCGAATGCGCGCTGGCCGAGGGCGAGCGCCGGCTGCGCACCATCCTGGAGCAGAGCCCGGTCGGCGTCTCCATCGGCCGCGCCGACGGCACCGTCGCCTTCGCCAACGCCCGCGCCGCCGAGCTGGCCGGCCGGCCGCCGGAGGACTTCGTCGGCAGCCGCCATGCGCTGGCCCTGCCCGGCGCCAGCGTCAGCCGGGGCGGGACGAGCCAGCAGTGGGAGGCGGAGAGCGGCGGCGTTCTGGTGCGCGACGCCGAGGTGGCGGTCGACCGGCCCGACGGCAGCCGGGTCTGGGCCTTGCAGACCCTCCAGCGCACCAGCTTCGAGGGCGAGCCGGCGGTGCTGGCCTGGAGCTACGACATCTCCGCGCGCAAGCGGGCGGAGGAGGCGCTACGCGCCGCCAAGGAGCAGGCGGAGATCGCCGCCCGGTCCAAGGCGGAGTTCCTGGCGACGATGAGCCACGAGATCCGGACGCCGATGAACGGCGTGCTGGGCATGCTGGAACTGATGGCGCTGACCCCGCTGGACGAGGAGCAGCGGACGCTGGTCTCCACCATGCGCGACAGCGGGGCGGCGCTGCTGCGGATCATCGACGACATCCTGGATCTGTCGAAGATCGAGGCGGGAAAGCTGGAGCTGGAGGACCTCGACCTCCGCCCGGCCGAGCTGGTGGAGGGAGTGGCCGACCTGCTGGCGCCCCAGGCCCACCAGAAGGGGCTGGCGCTGATCTGCGCCATCGACCCGTCGGTGCCGGAACGGCTGCGCGGCGATTCCGGCCGGCTGCGCCAGATCCTGTTCAACCTGACCGGCAATGCCATCAAGTTCACCGACCATGGCCGGGTGGTGCTGCGCGTCGGCACCGCCGAGCCCGCCGGACCCGGCCCGGCCGGACCGGACCATGTCCGCCTGCATGTGGCGGTGGAGGACAGCGGCATCGGCATCGGGCCGGAAGGGCAGGCCCGGCTGTTCCAGCCCTTCAGCCAGGCCGACAGCTCCACCACCCGCCGGTTCGGCGGAACGGGGCTGGGGCTGGCGATCTGCACCCGGCTGATCGAGCGGATGGGCGGGCGGATCGGCGTCGACTCCGCGCCCGGCCGGGGGTCGACCTTCTGGTTCACGGCGGAGCTGCCCCGCGCGACCGATTCCGCCCCCTTCCCTGTCTCCTCCCCTGCCCCCGCCGGTCCGGCGCCGCTGGCCGGCCTGTCCGTGCTGGTCGCCGACGAGGACGAGGTGCAGCGCGCGGTGCTGGCCTGCTATCTGGAGCAGGGCGGAGCGGTGGTGACGACCGCCGCCACGGCGGACGATGCCGCATCGATGCTGGGGCGCGGCGGCTTCGGGCTGCTGGCGACCACCGCGGTGCTGGCCGGGCGGCTGGACCCGGTGGCCGGCATCTGCCATCCCGGCCTGCCGCGGCTTCTGGTGAGCGACGGCCGGGCAACCGGCATCGGGGCAAATGGCGGGGCAAATGGCGGGGCAGGTGGAGGAGTGGTCGCCTCCCCCCACACCGGTGCGGGGCCGGGGACAGGGACAGGGCCGGTGGCGGGGCTGGTCCAGCCGGTCCACCGCGCCGCCCTGATCCGCGCCGCCGCCATCCTGACCGGCCGCGCCGCGCCCGACGCCGCCTGTGCCGCCGCGGAGGCTCCCGGCACG
>NZ_RWIJ01000036.1 GCF_019805165.1 Azospirillum sp. 412522 | reverse complement strand
CGCCGAAGCGGTTGAACATGTCGATGTAGACCGGGTTCTGCATCACGCGCAGCTTGATGCCGCCCATGTCCTCGACCTTGGTGATCGGCCGCTTGCTGTTGGTCAGGTTGCGGAAGCCGTTCTCCCAATAGACCAGCCCGACCAGACCCTTGTCGTCCAGCGACTTCATCAGCTTCTCGCCGAACGGGCCGTCGAGGACGGCATCGGCCTCCTTCTCGTTGTTGAACAGGAAGGGCAGGTCGTAGACGCCGAAATCCTTGACCACGCCGACCAGGGTGGCGGTGGACCCCACCATCATCTCCTGCGCGCCGCCGATCAGCGTGTTCTGCATCTGCATGTCGCTGCCCAGGCTGCTGTCGCCGAAGCCCTTCACCTTCAGCTTGCCGCCGCTGCGCTTGGAAACCTCCTCGACGAAGAACTTGACGGCGCGGCCCTGGTTGCTGTTCTCCGACAGGCCGTAGCCGAAGCGGATGATGCGGGACTTCACGTCCTGGGCAGAGGCGGTCGTGGCGGCGGCGACCGGGGCCAGCAGGGCGGCGGCGATGCCGGTGGCGAGGAGCAGTTTGCGGAACATGGTGTCGGTCTCCCTTAACCGTCTGGTGTTTCGTTGTGTTTGGTCTTGGTCAGGCGTCAGTGGAAGAGGTGCAGCGGCACGGTGACGATCTCCGGCACGGCGATCAGCAGCCCGACCAGCACGATGTAGGTCAGAAGGAAGGGCCAGATGCCCTTGGTGGCGCTTTCCAGCGAGATGCGGGCGACGCCGCACACCACGTTCAGCACCGTGCAGACCGGCGGGTGGATCAGGCCCAGCGTGCCGATCAGCACGAACATCACGCCGAAATAGGTCGGGTCGATGCCGGCCTTGATCGCCAGCGGGGTCAGCACCGGACCCAGCACCAGGATGGTCGGCGTCAGGTCCATCACCGTGCCGACGGCCAGCAGCAGGACGGCGATGGCCAGCATCAGCATCTTCGGGTGGCTCATCAGCGGCGCCAGCAGCTCGGTCATCTGCTGCGGCAGGTCGGCCAGCGTCACCATGTAGGACGACACCAGCGCGGCGGCGCACAGGAACATCACGGTGCTGGTGGTGCGCGCCGCCTGGACCAGCAGCGGCACCAGCTGCGGCAAGGTCACCTGGCGGTAGACGAACAGCGCCACCAGCAGCGAATAGACGGCGGCGACCACCGCGGCCTCGGTCGGCGTGAAGATGCCGCCGCGCAGGCCGCCGATGATGATGACCGGCAGTGCCAGCGCCCAGACGCCGTCGGTCAGCGCCTTCACCCGCTCCCGCCCGCTCGCCTTGGGCTGCAGCTTCACCGTCATGTCGCGGACGACGAAGATCCAGGCGGCGATCAGGCCCAGCCCCATCAGCAGGCCCGGCACGATGCCGCCCATGAACAGCGCGCTGATCGAGGTGTTGGTGGTCACGCCGAAGATGATGAAGGGCATGCTGGGCGGGATGATCGGGGCGATGATGCCGCCCGACGCGATCAGGCCGGCCGCGCGCGGCACCGGATAGCCGTGGTCGCGCATCATCGGGATCAGCAGCGTGGCGAGCGCCGCGGTGTCGGCGATGGCCGACCCGGACAGGCTGGCCAGCATCACCGAGGCGCCGATGGTGACGTACCCCAGCCCGCCCTTGATGTGGCCGACCAGGCTGACCGCCAGGTTGATGATGCGCTGGGAGATGCCGCCGGCGTTCATCAGCTCGCCGGCCAGGATGAAGAAGGGCACCGCCATCAGCGGATAGTTGTCGGCGCCGTTCAGCATGTTCTGGGCGACGAGCTGGGCGTCGAAGAAGTCGAGATGGACCATCAGCGCGACGCCGGTCAGCATCAGCGCGAAGGCGATGGGCATGCCGAGCAGCATGAAGCCGAACAGCGAGCCCAGGAAAATGGTGAGCGTCATGGCGGCGTCTCCGTCCGCAAAAGGGTCTTCCGGGCCTGACTCAATGTTCGAGGCTCAGTGCTTGGCGGCAGCGGCGCGAGGCGCGGCCTGGGCCGTCGGCCCCATCGGCGGCGCCACGGCGGGACCGTGCGACTCCGGATGGTCCATCATCGTGTCGGGGTTGCCGGGAATGCGGGCGCCGGGATGGCTGGTGACGATGCGCCACAAGTTCGCCAGCACGATCAGCGCCATGGCGAGGGCCGGGAAGAAGCCGGCCGCGGCGTAGATCGCCATGGGGAAGCGCAGGACGGTGGAGAAGGTCCCCATGCCGATCAGCAGCTGCATCCAGCTGCCCTGCACGAAGAGGAACAGGGCGTAGAGGATCATCAGGTGCGAGACCACCGCGCAGGCCCGGCGGACCTTGAACGGCAGGCGGCTCTGCAGGATCTCCAGCCCGAGATGGCGCTGGTGGCGCAGCGCCACGGTGGCGCCCAGGAAAACCAGCCAGACGAACATCAGCCGCGCGATCTCCTCCGCCGCGACGATGCCGCTGCTGAAGAGGTAGCGCAGGACGACGTTGCTGAAGACGAGACCGACCATCACGGCCAGCATCGCGGCCATGATCGATTCCGTGATCCGCTCCAGCAGATCGGACACGCGTTTCATGTATTCTCCCCGGCGGCAGGCCGCCCGTGGTGCGTTATCTTCGTGCTTGGGAATGCCGCGTTCACCGGGCGGCCATGGGGGCGCTCCGCGATCCCGGATCGCGAAACCGGACCGGTGGCGTTCGGCCCCGGCAATTCTGTTCCAGGATTACGCTACTGGCGGATCATGGCGATGGGTTCGGCACGCGGATCCAAATCCCGCGTGTCAATCCCACCCGCCAAACTCCGTGAAGGCTGTATGTTACGGCCGACTGTCCGGCAGGATTTTTCCCGGATTCAGAATGTCTTCGGGATCGAGCGCCCGTTTGATCGCCCGCATGACGCTCACGCCGCCGCCATGCTCCAGTTCCATGAACTTCGCCTTGCCATAGCCGATGCCGTGCTCGCCGGTGCAGGTTCCGTCCATGGCGATCGCGCGCCGGACGAGGCGCTCGTTGAGATGTTCCGCGATTTCCAGTTCCGCCGGATCGGTCGGATCGATGGCGAGACCGAGGTGGAAATTGCCGTCGCCGACATGGCCGACGGTCGCAATGAAGAAGGGGGCGGCCTCGATATCCGGCCACGTCTCGCTCATGCAGCGCGACAGGGCGGAGATCGGCACGCAGACGTCGGTGCTCCAGACGCGGGAGTTGGGTCGCATCGCGGCGATGGCGTAATGGATGTTGTGCCGGGCCCGCCACAGACGGGCGCGATCGTCGGGATCGGACGCCCACTGAAACTCGGACCCGCCGAACTCCTCCGCCATCTCCCTGGTGAGTTCGGCCTGTTCCGCCACCGACGCGGCGCTGCCGTGGAATTCAAAGAACAGGGTCGGCGTTTCACGATAGCTCAGCCCGGAGTACCGATTGGTCGCCAGGATTGCCCGGGCATCCATGAATTCGATCCGCGCCAGCGGGATGCCGCACTGGATGATCGCGGTCACGGCGGCGACCGCAGAGTCCATGTCGTCGAAGGCGCACACCGCCGACGCGATCGTCTCGGGCACGCCGTAAAGCCGGATCGTCACCTCGGTGATGATGCCCAGCGTTCCTTCCGACCCGACGAACAGACGGGTCAGGTCGTAGCCGGCCGCCGATTTGCGGGCGCGCCCCGAGGTCCTGACGATGCTGCCGTCGCTGAGGACGACGGTCAGGGACAGGACGTTCTCGCGCATCGTCCCGTAACGCACCGCGTTGGTGCCCGATGCCCGCGTTGCCGCCATTCCGCCGATTGTGCATTCGGCGCCGGGATCGACCGGAAAGAACAGGCCGGTGTCGCGCAGATAGGCGTTGAGCTGCTGGCGGGTGACCCCGGCCTCCACCGTACAGTCGAGGTCGCCGGGACGGACCGCAACGATGCGGGTCATGCCGCCGAGGTCGAGGCACACCCCGCCCCGCCGGGCCGCCACATGACCTTCGAGCGAGGTGCCGGCGCCGAAGGCGACAACCGGGATCCGGTGCAGGGCGCAGAGCCTGACGATATCGGCCACCTCTTCGGTGGAGAGGGCCCGGCACACAGCCTCCGGCGCTTCGGTGGAATGATAGGATTCACCGCGCCCGTGATGTTCGCGGTCGGCCAGCGAGGTTGAAAAGCGATTTCCCAGGAGATCCTGCAGGGCGGTGGCCAGCGCATCGGGCAGGCTGCTCCGCTTGGCCGATAGAATCGAAGGAGAGCCGTCTTGATGCTCGGGGTCTGTCAGCGCTTCCATCATGAAATCCCAATGTCTTCGGGGACGTGAGGTTTGTTCGGGAGCATGCCGCCCGTTCGGCGCTGCGCCGATCGGGGGAACCCTTCCTGATTGATCGTTGAACTAGCATACATGTTCTTGCATCCAAGATGCAAGGGCCAACGCGGACTCATGATTGCCGGATCGATGGTTGCTTGACAGACGCGGTTGCCCGCACCACGTTCGACGCTCCGTTCGGGCCGGAAGCCTTCAGTTCCAGATCGGGCGACGGTAACGACCCGCTTCTTCCGGGGACATGCAGGGCGCCGCATCATGGCCAAGGAAAGCCAAGCAAAGCAGGTTTCGCTGACCCAGGAGGTGGCGGAGCGGATCAGGGACGCCATCGTTCAGGCCGAATTCGACTTGGGGGAGGCTATCCCGGAGGACAGCTTGGCCGAGGCGATGGGCATCAGCCGCACGCCGGTCCGCGAGGCGATGCGCATCCTGCAGATGGAAGGGCTGGTCGAGGTGGTGCCGAAATCCGGCACATACGTCTTCAACCCGACCGAGGAGGAGCTTCTGGAGCTTTGCGAATTCCGCATCGCGCTTGAGCTGAAGGCCTCGATCCTCGCCATGCGGCGTGCCGCACCGGAAACCCTGGCAAGCCTGAACGAGGCGCTGGAGATGATGCGACGGGCACGGGAAGGGAACGACATGCGGATGTACAGCATGGCCGACATGGCCTTCCACAATGCCTTCTTCGAGCATTGCGGGAACCGATATCTTCGCCACGCCTATGTGACCAGCCTCGCCCGTGTTTCCGCGCTGCGCACCCATCTTGCCGTGACCGGGGAGGCGGAAACCGATCGGTCCTTCGTCGATCACGCGCGCATCGCCCAGCTGTTCGAACGGCGGGACGAGGGGCCGCTGCCGGAGATCCTGGAGGAGCATATTCTGCGCACCAAGACCCATTACCTGCGGGCCTTGGCCAACCGGGCCAGGGCCGCCAGGCAGAATGGCGGACGCGCCGGACGGATGCGGCGGAAACTCGGCATCGCCGGTTGATGCGCTGCCTTCGCCCGGGCGGATCACCCGGGTGTTGGGACGGCAGGACGGGTCTTCACTTGCGGCTCTGTTGCAAAGTGTTCCGCTTGCTCTATGGCCTCCCATCAAGCCGCACCATGAAGGCATCGAGCCAAGCCTTGGCCATGGCAGAGTAAGGCTGATCCGGTTCTGTCATCGCCTTCATTTCGGCAGCGGTCCGGTCCAGCAGGGTACGCAGGCGGCGGAGGATGGCGGGCGCCGTGGCCGCAGTCACCCCGTCGAGCGCCTCAGCCACCGCCGGCGTACCGAGATCGTCGATGAGCACCCCCAACTCGACGGTCAGCTCGCCCAGAAACTCCAGCCGCCGCAGCAGCCGGGTGCGGTCCTGCACCAGCCCGAGCCGGTTCAGGCCGTAGACCTGGATCGAGGTTGCCCCGCGCTCGCGCTGACCGTCGTCACCGCGCGGAACGACGAGGCTGCAGGTCGGCGTGTCCGCGACGACGAAGTCGAGATGCGCCGCCGGGTCGTCCTCGCAGGGGTTGAGAAGAAGCGCCTGCTCGCCAGCGTAGTCCACCAGCTCCGCCTGCAGCCGCGTCGCGCCCAGGCGGAGCGGGAAGCTGTCCTTCTTGCCGGATTGCGCCGAGTTGACCGCCTTGGCGCCGTCCCGCAGCACCGTCAGGCTGGCCGAGACCACCCTCACCTCCTGCTTGCGCTTCCGGTTGCAATCGATGCAGCTCGGCAGGAGGTTGTCCCACGCCATCGCGATCCACCAGTATCCGGAATGCTCCTTATCCTCATAGACCGCGTTCTTCGGCCGGTAATGCTCGACGTCGACCGGCGCGGAGGCCGAATAATAGGTTTCGCAATAGGCGCACTTGCCGTGGAAAAGCTCGTGGAGCCTGCGCTTCACCTCCTCGTCCTTGTAGGCCTTGAACTCGAAGCTCTTGGTCATCGTCGGGTCGCTGATGTGCGCCCGCGCGCGCTCCAGCTCGTTTTTGCCGTCTTTGTCCCTGGCCCCGAGCGCCGCCGGCGGTGGTTCCGTTCCCCTTGCCACGCGCCGCATCTCAGATCCCCCGCAGCGCCTGGAGGATGTTGTCCTTGGCCGTCCGGCTCAGTTCCTCCATCCTCTTCTTCGAGGCCGCGCGCCGTTCCCTTAGGAAATCCGCGACCGCCTCCTGCACGAGCCGGTGCGCCTGAGACGATCCGACCGGCAGCGCCTCGGCGATATCCCTTTGGAAACTGTCGAGGGTCGCCCGTTCGGCCTCCGACAGAGGGTCGCCGGCAAGGCGCTTCGCCAGCAGCTCGCCGACCGACGCGAGCCGGTCGTCGATCTCCGCCGCGTCCGTCGAATGGAGCTGGAAGAGATCGGAGGTCAGCAGTTGATCGATCCGCAACTGGGCAAGGTTCGGCAGATCAACGAGCTGCTCCACGAAGACCGGCAGGCTGGTCTCCGCGCCGCTCCCCTCGCTGGCCACCCGCTGGAGGACCACCACCTCGCCGTCCTCCATGCCCCGCAGGCACAGCGGGTCGTGGGTGGTAGCGATGATCGTCATGTTGGGCAGCGCCCGGCGAAGGCCCCGCATGATCTGCATCTTCCAACGCGGGTGGAGATGCGCCTCCACCTCGTCGATCAGGACCACGCCGCGCGCGTTCACCAGGGTCTCGAACCTGTCGAGGACGCGACGGTCCATCAGTCCCTGCATGATCTCGCAGGCCATGGCCAGCACCGACCGGAAGCCGGAGGAGACGGCGCTCAGCGGCGTGCGGCTCAAAGTGCTTTCGCCGTTGCGTCCCTGCACGGCGGTCACGATCCAGCAGAGGCGCTTTTCCGGATCCCGCTGGATCACCTCGAACTCGCCTTCGATTGACAGGATCTCGCGCAAGGCCCGGATGACCATCGCGAAGCGTGTTTCGTCCAGCGTCAGCAGCCAGGGCTGCGGATTGCTCAGTGGACGGCTGTCGAACAGGTTGTGGACCGGCTGGCCGGGCGAGTACCGGCGCCCGCTATGCTGATAGTGCCGGAAGGCGCCGTAGGCGAATACCGGTGGCGCCCTGAAATCAGGATCGCTGTTCCCGCCCATGCTGTCGGACGTGATCGTCAGCCGGCTCCGGGTACCATCGTCCAGAATCACCTCCACCTTGGCCGCGCGCGGCATGGGCGCGTTCGATCCTCCCATCAGCGACGGATCCAGCACAAAGCTCTGGGCCGACAGCTTCAGATCGTCGCGCGCCGATTCGCTGGAAAGGGCCAGGGCGATCCCTTCCAGGATCGAGCTCTTGCCCGCCGCGTTCTCCCCCAGGATCAGCACCGACGGCACAGGCGCGTCCTCGCCGGCGCCCGGCGCGCCCGGACGAGGCTTGGGCAGACGAAGGGGCAGATCCTCGATGGCCTTGAAGTTGGTCAGCCTGACCTCCGCCAGACGCGCGTCGCCCATGGTGCGGCGCCTGCTGGCAATGGACGCGGCGGCCGATGCCTGTGCGGGGCTGTCCGATTCCGCGTCCTCGTCCTCCAGGCGTTTCCGGGCGTCGCGCAGCCGCTGCCCGATGTCCGGCTGGCCATAGACGCTCATGTAGAACCGCAGGATGCGGGACGGCGACAGAACCGGCTTCGGCCCCAGGCTGCCGCCGACGACGGCGGCCAGCCGGCGCAGCAGCAGGTACCAGGTGCCCCCGAACTCAAGCTCAGCGAAACGGAACAGATCGGCGACCGTGCGTCGCGCCTCCGGACTGGCACCCGCCTGCCGCGCCCCGTTTCCGGCCATTTCGGTCACCAGATTCTCGAAATAGGCGGCGTGGCGCTTTTCCCGCTGCCTTACCCGGACCTCATGGTTGAGATTGAAGGTCTCGACGGTTGCTGCCCCACGATCCGAAATGCCGACGATCCGTCCGTCCCATCGCGGCCGCAGGCTGCGGTGGAAGTCGGTGGATTGGCAAGGGTCGAGCAGCAGCGAGCGTTCGGGGATCGGATAAGCGCGCCACAACCCGACCTTCTCGTCGACATAACGATTGATCGCCCGTTGGTCCGGCAGAGGAGCCCGCGCGCCGACAATTGGGAAATACTCGGGTTGGCCGGGCTGGCAGCACGCGCAGATCGGATAGAGGTTCTCCCAGGCGTCGGCCAGCCAGACATAATACAGATGCCCATGGTCGGATCGCTGGAAGGGCAGCGCCTCGGCCGGGGGCCGGAAACGGTAGGGGCGCGTGTCGGCCTGCGCCTCGCAGAAGGCGCACCGCCCTCCGAACAGTGTCCGCAACGCATCGTTGACGCTTTTGTCGTCCAACACCCCGGAGCCGACCGGCGCCCGTGTCTGGGCGCGTTTTTCAGAGTCCATCAGCATGAAATCGCGCATCGCCTCGCGTGACTTCTCGACCTCCGGCCGCAGCAATCCCTGTGGCGGCGGCTGGTTCGCCCGTTCGACCTTCTGCATGACTCCTTTCCCCTGCTTTATGAGCGCATCCCTTGGCCGGCCGGCATCACGCGCCGGAGCCATCCAACTCATCGTCCCAGATCCACGGCTCTTGAAGATTGATGGGCCTGTAGTCCGGAACGCGCTTCATCCGCTCCCTCACCGAACGGTGGACCAGGGCGCCCGGCGGCAGGACGCGCGGCTCCGACCGGGGCAGATACCAGCCGAAGCGCACCTCGCGGTCCGTCCATTCCCTCCATCTGGCCCGTTTGGGCAACCATTCGAGCGGCCGCCAGCCGGCCGTCATGGACTGGTGCATGTCGGCCGTGGCATCCGGAGCGACATAGCTGTGGCGGCTGCCCGGCCTTGGCCTGCCATGCACGAGATGATCGACCATGGCGTCGTTGACGTGAAGGCCGTGCCGGTGGGCCTCCTCGATCATCCAGGCTAAGGGGAACTTGGACAGGCCGCTCTCGGACTCCGGATAACCGCCGCCGATGTCGGCGTGCACGCCCGCGAACCAGACCTCCCGGACATCCTGCGGCACCGCGGCGTCCGGCCTGAAGGGGTCGGGCCGGTACTCCTGCCTGCCCGTCCAGCGGTTGAGCCTGAACATCCGGCGACGCTCGTCGATCGCGATGGCTTGGCGGAAACGTTTGACACTGGGGTTGGTCCGCGTGAAGCGCAGCATCTGCAGTTCGGGAAGCAGGCGGCCACGGCGCGGCACGATGACCGAGGCAACCGTGTCCCACACGCCGACGAATTCGATCTGCACCGGTTTCGCTCCGACCACCCGGCTGAAATCCCAGGCCGCGTGCAGCGCCTCGTTGCCGCCCCAGCCGGCGCTCCTGTCGGCGCCCTCCCCCGGCTCGCCGTCGCCTGGCTCCAGCGGCCGGCGGTCGCGGTTCGTCTCCATGTAGGCGGTCAGGGCGTAGCCGGAGAGATTGAGCTGATCGGGCCGGAGCAGACCGATGACGTGCAGGAAGGCGGCCAGCACCCGGACGGTGTAGGCGCCGCGGCTGAACCCGAACAGCCAGATCCGGTCGCCATCCCGATAGGTTTCGCACAGGAACCGATAGGCTCCCAGGACATCGTCGTCCAGCCCGTACCCCGTCGCCAGCCCGAATACGCCGCGCACCCTCTGACGGAAGCGCTGCCAAGCGTTCTTCTGGCCGATCGTCCCCACGCCGGGATTGTAGTAAACGCGCTGCCGTTCGCTTTTCTCCAGAATGCGATACAGCTTGAGGACGTTGGAGATCGTCGTGCCGATCTCGTTGCCGGTTCCGTCGCAGCAGATGACGATATTCCTGCCCGGCTTCACTTTCTCAGCATCCATTGGCGTTGCCCCTGCCATCCTTGAAATGGACCCGCCTTACGCGCGCCCCGGTCACGGGACCATGCACCCGCCCTCTTCGGTTTGGAGGACGGCACCACATCCGCTATCCGCGAAAAGCCGGCAGCGACAGCTGATCCATCCCGCCCATGGCGCAGGCCGCGAGGATGGAGGGCGGGGTATGGTCGGGAGAGTCTCGCGGCGTCCCGCGCCTGCGCGCCCTCCAAAAGCCTTCGGCGATGGCATGGCCGCACTCGAACGTTGCCAGTGCCGCGGCGATGATCCCGCCACCGCCCTTTTCGTGCAAGCCACGGCAAAGTCATTCCCAGACCTCGCACAAGGTGGCATCCAGACTGACTCCGTCCCCGTCGAGCATCCGGAGGGCGGCATCAAGGGCATTACACCAGGAGGACTTCCGTGGGACCCAGGCCGCGGCCTCCATTGCGTCGCACAAAGAGTCCCCGGGATCCTCGCTCCGCAGGCAGCGTTTCCTGAGCATCCGATCCTCGGACGATACCAACAGCGCCTGCGCCTCCAAGACGAGGCGCTGGAACCGGCGAGCCTGCATGGCCAGCCAGCTCTTGTGGACGGTGCCGAGCGCCACGGGGACATCGAAGGGCGTCCCGTCGGACAGCGGAGCTCCCAGGCCGAGGTCGAGTCCGGCACGCTTCAGCATGAGCTGATCAGGCGCCATGACGCCCCAGACAAATCCATTTATGCGCCCCCTATTCAACCGAATGCCGCCACATTGTCATCCGTTACATCATAATCTGCGAATTTGGCAAAAATCAGTAAATTTTTGCAAAGGCTTCTGCGCCATTATGCAACCTTTAGAGCATTCTGACAGATAGAGAGCCACCTCGATAGTAGCCATATTCATGGCCACGACCGATGCGCCGCCGGTCAGTACACTGACACAACGCTCTCGCATTCCGCCGGCTTTCCACTTCCCAGCGACGAGGCCGCGCTCCAGGTGCTGGCAGGACCGCTGCCGGCGCATCTGACAGAGCGTGAGCAGGGTGCGGCGACGCGCAACTGCATCATCGACACGCTGAAGAGCCAGTTGGGTACGGTTTCGTGCCGCTTAAGACGCTGAATGCTCTCCCACCAGCGTCCGCCCTGCCACCAAAATGCCGCCCACACCGGAGCCGCCGATCGGATGCCGAGCCACCCGAATCCAGGACAGTACCTGCCAATGGTCGCGTGCTGCACATCGGCCAGGACAGCGTCCCGTCACAGGCACCGGCCGGACGGCGCCTGTAACGACCAGTAATCTCGACTTTCCGCGATGTTGCGCATGACCGGACGCTTCCTCCAGTTCGTCAGCGTCGCCAGCGTGATGCCGCCCTTCGTCGGGCCGCCGCGGTCTGACGGCCGGTCGGTGTAGCGGGGCCAGCCCTCCCGGCGGAGGATGGTGTCGATGATGGCTTCGGTGGGGTCGCGCGGGATCGCCGCGCCGGTGGGCGTGGCGGACATGGGGGTTTCTCCCATTGGGTTGGAGAGGAAATGGAAAGGCGATTGCCGGATGCTGAGGACATCCGATGTTGTCTCGGACATCCTCCCTCTACTCGGGGCGCCGGTTGGCGCCCTTTTCCTTTTCAGGCCTTGAAGGCGGCCGGCTGGCCGAGCCGGAGGAACCCGCCGCAGGCGGCGCGACGGGCGCTGGTCAGCAGAAGGGCGAGCAGCAGGAGTGAACCGCGCCAGGTTTCCCGGAGGCCCCGTTTCTTGAGAGGATGGGGTCATCATGACGAAACAGGCATCACCCAAATACGCCCCTGAAGTCCGCGATCGCGCGGTGCGGATGGTGTTCGATCACGCCGACGAGCACGCCTCGCAGTGGGCGGCGATCAACTCGATCGCGGCGAAGATCGGCTGCACGGCGGAGACGTTGCGGGGCTGGGTCCGGCAGGCGGAACGTGACCAGGGCAAGCGGCCGGGACCAACGACGAACGAGCAGGAGCGGATCAAGGCGCTGGAGCGTGAGGTCCGGGAACTGCGCCAAGCGAACGAGATCCTACGCAAGGCGTCGGCGTATTTCGCCCAGGCGGAGCTCGACCGCCCGTTTCGGAAATGATCGCCTTCATCGACGCGCACCGCGCCGTCCACGGGGTCGAGCCGATCTGCCGAGTGCTGCCGATCGCCCCGTCGACCTACTACGCCCATGCCGCCCGGACGGCCGATCCGGCCAAGGCACCGGCCCGCTCGCGAAGCGACGCCGAGCTGAGTGTGGTTATCCGACGGGTCTGGGAGGAAAACTTCCAGGTCTACGGGGTACGGAAGGTCTGGCGGCAGTTGCGGCGGGAGGGCCTCGACGTGGCACGCTGCACAGTGGCTCGCCTGATGCGGCGCATGGGGCTGTGGGGCGTCACGCGGGGCAAGGCAGTGCGGACGACGAGCAGCGACCAGGCGGCTCCCTGTCCGCTCGACCGGGTGAACCGCCAGTTCCAGGCGCCCCGCCCGAATGCCTTGTGGGTGGCCGATTTCACGTACGTGGCCACGTGGCAGGGCTTCGTCTACGTGGCCTTCGTCATCGACACCTTCGCCCGCCGCATCGTGGGCTGGCGGGTGTCGCGCACCGCCCACACCGGCTTCGTCCTCGACGCCCTGGAGCAGGCGCTCCATGATCGCCGCCCAGCCAAGGGCAGCGGCCTCATCCACCACTCGGACCGTGGGTCGCAATATGTTGCCATCAAGTACACCGAGCGTCTGACCGACGCCGGTGTCGAACCCTCCGTGGGCAGCGTCGGCGATTCCCATGACAACGCTTTGGCCGAAACCATCAACGGTCTCTACAAGACCGAGGTGATCCGGCGCCGCGGACCCTGGCGCACCCTGGAAGCCGTCGAGTTCGCCACCCTCGAATGGGTGGACTGGTTCAATCACCGGCGCTTGCTCGAACCCATCGGCAGCATTCCTCCCGCCGAGGCCGAAGCACGCTACTATGCCCAAGCTGAGAACGTCGCCATGGCGGCGTGACTCAACCAAACCGGCCTCCGGGAAACCTGGCGCGGTTCAAGGGCGAGATTGTCGTTGGCGCTCTGGCGTTCCTGCTGGAGCCGGTTGTTGTCGTTGGCCGCCCGGTTGTTCCGATAGGCCTCCATCGCCTTGTTCAACGCCTGCTGGGCCTCGGTGCCGGCGACGGTGGCATCGGTGCCCAGCTTGCGGATCAGGGCGAGCTTGTATTCCTGCTCCTGCGCCACCCGGACGGCAGCCCCGCCGGCTGCCATGGCCGTGGTCAGGGCGTTGGTGTTGGCTGTCTCCAGCTGAAGGCCGCGCACCGTCTCGTTGCGGATCTGCACGATGGCCGCCGCCTCTTCCCGGCGGTTGGCGGCCTGGACGGCCAGGACGTTGCCGTTCCCCTTGGCCGCTTCCTGCGCCAGCTTGGTGGCATAGGTGGCCTGCCGGGTCGCCGCCTCGCCCAGGCCTGCCGCCTGGGCCATGACCATCTGGGCATCGGCGGCCAGCAGGATTTCCTTGCCGGCCTGCCCGGCAGCGGCACCGGCTTCGGTGATGGCGACGGCGTAATCCTGGGCGGCGGTGGCTTCGGCAACCTTCCTATCGGTGCCGCGGGCAACCATCTGTTCCACCGCTTTCTGGCGTTGCAGCTCCGCGACCCCGGCCGCATTGCCGGCGACCTGCGCCCGCGCGATCTGCTTTTCGAGGTCCAGCACCTTCTCGCGGGCGGCGGTGGCGGATTCCACCCGCTTGGTTTCCACCTCCTGTGCCTTGCCCAGCAGTTGCAGATACTCGGGGCTGACCGTGGTCAGCGGCGCCTTGCCCTCCTTCTCCCGCTGCTGGTTGATGCCCTGAAGCACCGTCAGCGCTGTGCGGGCCGCCCCTTCCGCAGCCCCGGCCTGAGCCAGTTCGCGGTTCATGTCAGCGATGGCCGATGCAACAGGATCGATCTTCAGCTTCAGCGCGGCCATGATGCCGGCGACCTGCTGGGCATCGGTGCCATAGCCCCGCAGAAACCCGGACCCCGCCTTCAGCGCCTGCCCCAGCGCCGTGACCGCCTTTTCGGTTTCGGCCCGCTCGTTGGTCATGAGCTTGCCGGACTGGACGGTCAGGCCCGCCTGCTTCAGCGCGTCGCCCAGGGCGCTGCTCAACTGCATGAAGGCGCTGGTGCCGCGCGCCAGCTTGCTCGCCATCTCCAGCCCGACCGCGTCGCCGGTCTTCTGGCCGATGGAGTTCATGGCGTCCAGCGCTGCGGCGGTGGCGGCCACTTCCTTGCGGGCGGCGGCAAGTTGGGCCTCCAGCTTCCTCAGCCCGGCATCGCCATTGCCGAAAAGGGTGGAGAACATGCCGGCGGTGCCGCCCGCCTCGGACGGATCGGCGGAAGCCCGCTGTTCCGCGATGAGCGCCTGAAGGGTCGCAACCCTCTTTGCGGCGGCATCGGCGGCAGCCTGGGCGGCGCTCAGCTCGTTGCGCTGCTCCTCCCGCAGCTGGTTGGCCCGCTCGCGCGATGCGCCGGTCAGCTCGTCGATGCGCCGGCGGCCCTCGGCCAGGGTGCGGTTGTAGGCTTCCTGCGCCTTGTCGGCGTCAGACGTCCGGGTGGAGAGGTAATAGACGGCTGCCCCGGCGGCCAGGAACGCCGCACCCCAGGGGCCGCCGACCATCGCCAGCAGCCCCGCGCCGGCAGTCTTGATCCCGCCCCAGGCCGCCGACAGCAGCGAGGCCCGTTGCGCCACAGCGGCAACGGCTGCTTGCTCGCCGGCCGCTGCGGCGGTCAGATGCGCCCCCGCAGCGGCGACCGCCTCCCCCGACGCCGCAGCGGCGATCTGCGCATTGCGCAGCCGGACCAGCGACGCTTCCTTCGCCGAATCGGCGGCGATCGACGCCTCGCGGGCCATGACCACCGCCGCTTCGGCATCGCGTTCGGCGGCCAGGGCACGGTTGAGCACATAGACGTTGGTGGTCAGCGAGGTCTTGGCCTTGGCCTGCAACAGCGAGGCTTCAGCGGCAGCGAGGTTGGCGGCAGCCGTGCCGGACAGGGCGGAGCGGGATGCGAACTCCGCCTCCGCCGATGCCACGGTCGCAGCGGCGGCGGCCTGTGTCCGCTGAGTCGTGATCAGCGCTTGGACAGCAGCGAGCTGTTCCGCTTTGGCCGCTTCGAGCGTCGCGACGGACTTGGCGTAGAGCGCGACCCGCTGATCGTCGATGGCGCGGGTCAGAGCGGCCATGCCGGCGGGCACCATCCGCGTGGTGGCGATGGCGGCCAAGGCGAGGCCCGCCTTGCCAGCGTAGGCGGCGACGGTGTCGAGGTTGCCGGCCAGTACCGTTAGGCCACGGGCCATCGTGGTGGTGACGCCCGCCGCCTCGTTGGCCTCGCCGATCAGCTTGACCATGGCGTTGTTGAGGGTGGCAAGCGCCCGGCCGATGGTCGGAATGGCGGTGTCGAACTCCGCCTGGATTTTCGGAATTTGCCCCAGGAAGGCGTCGAAGAACTGCTTGTTGGAGACCTTGCCATCGTTGATCAGCTGCTTCAGGCGCGAGACGGAGCCGCCCGCTTCGGTCAGCCCATCGGCGACCGCCTTCGCCACCCGCGGAGCACCGTCGAGAATGGAGTTGAATTCCTCCGCCTGGACACGGGTGGAGCCGAGCAATTGCCCGAGCTGCTGCATCGCTCCGGAGGCGGCTTCCGCACTGGTGCCGGAGACGGCAAGCGCCTGGGCGACGCCGCCGGAAAACCGGGTCAGCTGTTTCTGGGAGGCCCCGAGTTCGCCGGCCGCCTGGGACGCGCGGGCATAGACGTCGACCACCGACGACAGGCCGACACCGGCCTTCTGGGCGGCGGCGAACAGCCGGTCCTGGGTTTCCTTCAACTGTCCGGCATCGTTCGCCACCAGCCGCAGGCGGTTGCCGACCTGCGTCCAGGCCTCGGCATAGTCGAGCGCCTTGGCCGTCATGGCACCCAGCGTGCCGACGCCGAGGATGGCGGCGAACTGGCCGAAACGCTGGACGATGGCCGCCGTGGAGCGGTTGACCTGCTCCATCGCCCGGTCCATCCGGTTCAACGAGCCGGTGACCGAGCGTTCGGCGCGGGACACCGACTGTTCGGCCGACCGCATGCCGCGGTCGAGTCCGCCGGTGTCCGCGGTCAGCGAGACGGAAAGGCCTTCGAGGTCAGCCATGGGCAGGGTCCGGACAGAGGAAAGGCGCCACGGCAGGACCGGGCGCCCATCGGGTCGATCTCAGCTCGTCGGCTTCCGGTAGCGGGGACTGCTCCGGAGGATGGCGAGGAGCCGGTCGGCGGCTTCTT
The DNA here is from genome assembly GCF_019805165.1 of Azospirillum sp. 412522. Classification (GTDB taxonomy): domain Bacteria; phylum Pseudomonadota; class Alphaproteobacteria; order Azospirillales; family Azospirillaceae; genus Azospirillum. The sequence goes on along the minus strand of NZ_RWIJ01000036.1, from coordinate 73,604 downwards.
CCTCGGAGGCGGCGGGAGGGCTTTCCTCCTCCGTCGCCGCCCCCCAGGGATTGGTCTTCTTCAGGAAGTCGACCTTGCCGTCCAGGGCCAGCTCGATCTCCGGGATCGGGGTGTCGTAGAAGACATCCGGCACCCAGCCGAGCCAGCCGGTGGCGTAGCGGAACAGCTGCTCCAGGTACGCGTCGAGGCTCAGTCCTCGCCGTTTCCCTCGTCGTCCCCGGCGTCGTCCTCGTTGGCCGGCATGCTGTCCGGCCGCTTGCCGCCGTTCATCAGGATGACGACGAACTCGATCAGGCTCGGGGCCAGATCGCTGATGCCGGCGGCGAAGATCCTGTCGTTCAGCCCCTTGGCCGCCTCGCCGCGGATGCCGGCACCGGCGGCGACGACAAAGGAGGCGGCGGCGATGTCCTGGCTGGCGAGGCGGGGCACGGCGCCCTGCAGGCCTTCGAACTGGTTGGAGATCGCCAGGGCGGCGCGCGGGGTCGGCTTCAGGATCACCTTTTCGCCGTCGAGCGTGATGGTGACGTTGCTGGCGGTCAGCTTGGACATGGTCGGGACCTTTCAAGGAAGGGAATGCCGGGGTGTCGGGAAGAAGGGCGGGCGCAGCCCCGACAGCAGCGCCCGCCCGCTCTCGCGCGAGAGACCGGGTCAGGTGCCGCGGGCACCCTCGATGATGAAGCCGTCGATGCCGACGTTGATGACCGCCTTCACCACCTGATTGGCGTCACCGAACTGGTTCTTGTAGGAGAAGATCTTCGCCGGATAGCAGAAGCGGGTGGGCTTGGCGCCGATGCCGGCCGGCTTGTCGTTCAGCTCGACCTTGACGTTGACGTTTTCGTAGCTGTCCAGCCCTTCGAGCACGTCACCCTGGCCGGCGTCGTCGGGGTTGCGGGCGACGGTCAGGGAGAAGGTGCCGTTGTCCAGCGCGCCCTTCAGGCGGTGGACGATGGCCTCGTCGATGGTGGTGTAGGTGACTTCCTGGTACTGGGCGCCGAACTCGCCGACGTCCAGCAGGTTGCCGACCTTCACCCAGGTCAGCGCGTCATACTCGGTGATGGTGTCGCATTCGGTGCCGCTGGTGTCGACGAACACCTTGCATCTTGGCGGTGGAAATGGCCTTGGCCATGGGACGCTCCTTTCAGGCATGAAAAAAGCCGCCCCATGGGGCGGCTGAACTCCGGCAGGGAGCCGAAGCGGGATCAGGCGCTCAGACAGAGCGCGCGGAAGCGGATCACGCCGTGACGGGTCAGGCCGTCCGGCTCGATGAAAAGGGTCTCGAAGGCGAAGCGCAGGGTCACCAGCTGTTGGCCGTCGACCTGGAGCGGCTGCTGGTGCAGCGCCGTCCTGATGGCGGCCATCAGCGTCTTGGCCTCCTTGCGCCCGGCATAGCGGCTCCAGACATGCAGGGTGAGGTCGATCTCCTCCGCCTCGTCGTCGCCGAGCATCGGCCAATCGGTGACCACGTCCTCGCCGATGACGACATAGGGGAAGGCCTGTCCCTGCGGCACGTCGTCCAGCACCAGCACCGGGTCGAGCGCCGGCCGAAGCGCGGCAAGGATGGCGACCTGAGCGGCCAGGAGGCGGCACTCATGCTCCACCCCGCCGGCGGGCGGCCCGGGCCAGGGCGTCGCGCACCGCGGCGCGGATCAGCTTGACGCTGGAGTCGCGGTGACGGCAGTAGGCTGGGAAGAGGAAGGGTTGCGCCGGGGCGCCGGGGTGGTGGATCACGCCGCCGTCGGGCATCGGGATGTCGTGCGCGGCCGCGCCGAACTCGACGAGGTGGATGTGCCGGGCGCGGCGCTTGCCCCACGAGCCGACGCGGGCGCGCAGGCCGTTGCGGCTGATCTGGAGCCGCAGCTTCCGTTTCAGCTCGCCCGTCGCATAGGGGTGTTCAGGGCCGGGCGCGGCTGCCAGGGCGTCGGCATAGATCACCGCGCCGGCTTGCGCGACGGCCTGGGCCACCCCCGCCTTGATGTCGATCGGCAGCTTTCGCAGTGCCGCCTGTAGCGACTTGCCGCCAGTGACCTTGCTGGGCATCAGAGGGCGACTCCCGCTTCGGCGTCGATGGTGAGGAAGGGTTCGCGCGGCCCGGCATCGGCAATGAAGCGGATGTTGTGGGCCTTGCCCTGCCAGACGATCCGCATTCCGGCGTCGAGGCCGGTCCGGTACCGGACCTTGAAGCGCATCAGGGTGGCGGCCTGGACCTGCCGGGCCTCGGCGCGCTCGCGACCGGAGACCGGCCAGACCTTCGCCCACACGCTGGCGACCAGAGTCCAGGCCTCGGCCGATCCGCCGCCTTCATCCGGGACTCGGGTCTTCGCCTCGATCCGGATCCGCTGGTCCAGATCGCCGGCACCGGTGGTCTTCATACGAAGGTGATCCGACGGTACGGGCCGAGCAACCACTCGGCGGTGGGGTTCTTAACGTGGGTGGCGCCGACGATGGAGCTCTCGCGGTTGGCGTAGAGGTCGCCGAGCACCAGCAGGATCGCCACCTTGACCGGGTCGGGCACCGACACCTCGGCACCGTCGCCGTTCTGCCAGGGCAGCGGCCGGTCGAGGTGCTGCGCGACGGCGCCCTCCGCCGCCGACAGCTTCAGGCCGACGTCGGCATCGTCGTCGGCGCCGTCGATGCGGAGGTGCGCCTTGGCCTCGTCCAGGGTCACGACGGTCATGATCACCCCTCCAGCCAAGCGGGATCGGGGCGACCCAGCAGGTCGGCGGTCCAGCCGGACAGCGAGCGCACCCGGCCGTCGAACTCGTCGCGGGCGGCGCGGCGCCACTCCGGCCGGTACGGCACGAAGGACGGACCGCTGCGCCGGCCGGCATCATAGAAGTGCGGGCTACCGTCCATCGGCATACCGGCCAGCACGACGCGCCGGGCCTTCAGGATGCCGAGTGCGATCCGGACCGCGAAGAGACCGGACGAACCGCTGCACGGAACCGCCTGTGGCACGACATCAACCCGGGTCGCCGGGTCCTCCCGCTGGCACCACGTCGTCATCGAGAGGTCGCCACCCCGTTCCGCCATGAAGCCGCCGAGCTGTTCGGGGTGCAGCGACACCCAATGGTCGAGCCGCCCTGGGTAGAAATCCCCCGCCCGGTTCACCGCCATCACCGGACCGGACCAGTTGCCCAGCGCGGCGAGGTCCGCCGGCAAGGTGGCGGCGGCACCGAGGATAAGAACCGGACGGGTCATGGTCAGGCCGGCGGGTTGGCGGTGGGGAACATCGCCGGGTGGCCCAGCAGCGCCACCGCCGAGACGAAGGCGTTGCCGCTGTTGCCGGCCGGCGTCACCGTCAAGCGCACATAGCGCTTGATGCCGACGTAGCCGATCTTGAACACCTTGTCGTCGTCGGCGAAGGTGAAGCTGGCCAGCGCCTCGGTGCCGAGCAGGTCGACGTCCGGCACCGCGGCGGCGTCGGACAGGTTGGCGGCGTTGCCATGCTCCACCAGCACGGTGAAGGTGGCGTCGGTGTCGGCCAGGGCGCCGGTGAGGATCAGGAACGTCAGGCTGCCGTAGCCCAGCACGTCGATGATCTGGGAGACGATGGCGGTGTTGTCGGTGACGGCAGCCGCCGGGGAGATCGCCCGCTTCGGGGCGATGCCGTTCATCAGGTCGCGCATGGAATGGCCCTCCTTCGGCCGGGGATCAGGTGGAGATCTTCATCAGCTTCACGGCTTCGAAGTTCTGCACCCCGCCGCCGGTGCGCTTGGTGGTGTAGAACAGGATGTTCGGCTTGCTGGTGAAGGGATCGCGCAGCACCCGCACGCCGATGCGGTCCAGGATCAGGTAGCCGCGCTTGAAGTCGCCGAAGGCGATGGGCACGGCATTCGCGGCGACGTCCGGCATGTTGTCATCGTCCGCCACCGGGTAGCCCATGAAGGAGGCCGGTTCGCCGGCCAGCGCCGACGGCTGCCACAGGTAGTTGCCCTGGCCGTCCTTGAACTTGCGGATCTTGCCGACCGTGGCGTCGTTCATCAGCCAGGACGCGTTCTGGCGATAGCCGCGCTTCAGCGCGTAGATCAGGTCCAGGAAGGCATCCGACGGGTTGGACGCAGCGAAGGACGAGGCCCCGCCCGAGACGACGAAGCCCAGCTTGCCCCAGGCGTAGCTGGCGTTCGCCACCATGTCGTAGGACAGCAGCCCGCGCGGCTCGTCGACGCCGTTGCCGCTGATGTGGGCGGCGCCCTCCTGCTCGGCGAACTCGATCGACACCTCGTCGGCCAGCCACTGCTCGATGTTCATGCCGGCGTCGTCGAGCATGGTCTGGGTGGCGCCCGGCTGGGCGTACAGCTCCTTCATGCCGAATTCCAGACCGATCAGGCGGGGCGTGGCGGTCTCGGGCCGGCCGCTGTTCTCGCCCACCCAGCCGCTGGTGGCGCCGCCGACATTCACCAGCTTCTTGTAGGTGGCGGCGCCGATGGGGCGGACGGTGGCGAGGGAGCGCATCGTCGACATGGTGCCCAGCACCCGGTCAATGGCGCTCTCCATCTGCGTCGGCACGACATAGCCGCCGTCCGGGTCGGACTGGGTGGTCAGCTTCGCCTTCACCTCCAGGTCGCGCAGGTTGGCCTCGGCGCCCTTGCGGAAGAACTGGTTGAAGGCCTGGGCGTGCTCGGCGCGCGCCGGGTCGTGGTCGTTGCCGCCGGTGCCGTTCAGCTTCAGGGCGGCGAGCTGGGCGTTGGTCTGGTCCAGCGCCGACTGCAGCTCGGTGACGGCGGTGTTGATGCGCTCGACCTTCTCGGCCTTCACCACATCGTCGAAGCCCTTCTTCACCTCCTTGATCTGCTCGCCGTGCTCGGCCTTGAACGCGGCGAAGGCCTGCTGGAGGTTGGCCAGGATGGTGTTGGCATCGGCCGCGTCCGCGCGCACCGATGCGATCCCGCGGAACTTGCGGGCGGTCTGCATCTTCATGGTCGTCCTTTCAGGAACGAATGGTTTCGAGAAGCCGCAGGGCTGCGGCGGGATCGAAGCCAGCGCGGAGCGTGGCGGGGGGCTCGGCAGCGCCGGGCGTGCCGAGGGCTTCACGCATCAGGCGGCGGCGCTCGGAACGCGGCATGCCGTCCTTGGCGAGAAGGGCGTCGAGACGGCGCCGGGCGGACATTTCGGCCCGCGCGGAAGCGCCGTCGGAAGAGGGGGCGGGATCGTTGAAGGTGGCGTCGGCGAAGCCCTTGTCGACCGCCTCCGACGCCCGCATGAAGGTCTCGGCGTCCATCATCTTCGCCACCTCCTTCACCGGCTGGCCGGTGCGGGCGGCGTAGATGTCGGCCATGGCGGCATCGTACTGCTCGAAGACGTCGGCGGCGGCCCGCCAGTCGTGGCGGTTGCCGACCACGGCCCCCCAGGCGTTGTGGATCATCAGGAAGGAGCCGAGCCCCACCTCGATGCGGTCGCCGGCCATGGCGACGATGGACGCCGCAGACGCGGCCAGCCCCATCACCTTGACCGTCACCTCGGCCGGGTGCTCGCGCAGGAGATTGTAGATCGCCAGCCCCTCGAACATGTCACCGCCGGGGCTGTTGATGCTGACCGTCACCGGCTTGGTGCCGATGGAGCGCAGTGCACCGGAGATGCGCTTGGCCGTCACCCCCTCGCCGCTCCAGCTGTCCGTGCCGATGACGTCCATGATGCCGATGGTGCCGGGCGCCTCCGCCATGGCGGCGGTGGCGGCCCAGCGCTCCAGCGCGTCGGACGGCGGGTCCCAATGCAGGCCCTCGGGGCGTTCGAACGCCTGGGCGGCGGGAAGGTTACGGAGCGACATTGCGGGTTTCTCCTGCGCTGATGAGGCCGCCGCCGTCGGGGTGCGCTCCCAGGCCGACCGACTCGCGGACCTCGTTGACTTCCATCCATGGCCGCTGGCCGCCGGCACCGAGCGCCCTGGAGTAGAACTCGGCCTGATCCTTCAGCGTGCCGCGCAGCAGCTCGGTCTCGTCGAAGTCGGGGAAGAGGGTCCCGCGATCCGCCAGAGGGATGCAGGACCGGGTGATCGCCTGCTCCCAGGCCTGGAACCACGGCGCCAGGCCGTAACGGACGAAGAGGATGCTCAACTGTTCGATGCCCGAGCCCCAGGAGGTGTCATCCACCCCCATCAGCGGACGCGGCACGCCGAAGACGCGGGCGATCTCCTCGACCAGCGAGGCGCGGGTCTCGATCAGCTGGCCGTCCTTGGCGGTGCTGGCGAAGGGCTTCGCCTCCATGCCCTCCTCGGTGATGATCCACTTTCCGGCGTTCTCCGGACCGGCGTGGATCTCGTTCAACGAGTCGCGCAGGAACTGCTTGCCCTCGGGCCCGAGCTTGCCGGGGTGCTTCAGGTTGCCGCCGACCATCATGCCGTTGCGGAAGATGCGCTCGGCGGCGCGGCCGGACTGGAGGGCGAGCGAGATGGTCTCGGCTGCCTTCTGGACGCGGGACAGACCGGTCAGGCCGTTCAGCGACAGGCCGCGCAGGTGGAGCACGTCGCGGGCCTCGTAGACGCCCTGTCTCCCGTCGGCACGGGTGATCTCGTAGCGCACGGACAGGTCGGGCATCTGCCGCACCCGGACCCGGCAGGGGTCGACCGGGATGAACTGGGTGATCTTGGGACCGGTGCGCACGATGATGGCGTAGGCGTTGCCATGGACCAACACCCAGGTCTGCATGAGCTGCTTGAACTCGAACGCCGTCTGCCAGCTGTTCGGCTGGTAGGCGAGCAGGTCGAACAGCGGATGCGCCTCGTTCTTCACGACGGAGCCGGCTTCCCGGCGCATGAGGAAGACCGGCAGCATGCCGATGCTGCTCGACACCAGATCGACGCAGCGGAAGACGGCCGAGTTGCGCAGCGCTTCGTCCACCGACACCGTGGTGCCGGACAAGGCTCCCGTCCGCAGGAAGTCCAGCAGAGCCGGGTCGTCGAGACCAGTGAAGATCTGCCCGATGCTGGCTTGAGGTGACCGACTGGCCGATGCCCGGCCGTTGCGGAAGAAGTCGAACAAGCCCATCGGCACCTCACATGACCAGCAGGCCGCGGGTCGTGTAGACCGACGGTCCGCGCGCTGCCGGGTTGGTCGCCATCAGCGCCACGGCGTTGAAGCCGGCCATCAGCGGGTCGATCTTCGCCGTGCCGCTGACCTGCTTGGTGATCGAGATGGCGTTGCCCTGCTGGACGATGCGGGCGTTGCCGACGCACCAGGCCATCATCGGCCGGCCGCCATGCGCCGCGGTCTTCGACGCCAGCCGGCGCTCGGCGGTCTTGATGGCGCCGTTCAGCTTCCAGCCCTGGCTGATGCCGATGATCCGCTCCAGCGCGATGCCACGTCCGGTCAGCTCGTCGACGATCTCGCCAATGCCGGCGGCGTCCACCCCGATCCCCTGTTCGGCCAGCAGTTCGGCCTGCTCGACCTGCATGACGACGTCGGCCAACTCCGTCACCGCCTGGGCGGGATCGTCGACGATGGTCAGGTCGCCGTCCTTCTCGAAGTCGAGCAGGCGCGGCGCGATCTCCTTCCGGCGCTCCAGCACGATCCGGTGCGCCCAGGCGCGGTGCCACATCAGCCAGCGCCGGGTTTCCCGGCATCGACCCAGCACGGCCAAGCCCAGCAGGTCGTCCAGTCCGCCGCCGTCGATGCCGACCACCACCACCTCGCAGCGGGCGAGGATCGCCTCCAGCGTCAGCCCCTCTTCGCCGCAGACCTCCCAGAAGTCGGCGCCGGCCCAGCGGTCGGACCCCATGTTCAAGCCGACTTCGACGTTCAGGTGCTTCGACAGGAAGCCGCGGACGGAGCCCTCGCCGCCCAACTGGGCCTTGGCATACTCGTCGAGCAGGAACTCCTCGTCGACCGACGCCCCCATGTTGGGGTTGGTGACGTAGAAGTTTTCCGACCGGAGATGCGCCTTGGCCTCCAGCATCGCCTTGGGGAACTCGTAGAGCACCCCCAGTGACTTCGGAGCGGTCAGCTTGCCGTCGCGGATGTCGCGGAAGCGGGCCAGCCACTGCTTGAAGACGCCGGCCGGTGGCTCCTCGCCCTGGGTGGACAGGGCGATGACGAAACCCTCCGGCCGGCTGGTCAGCCCGCCCCGGGCCTCGCGCAGCATCGCCTCGGCGTTCGCCCGCGTTCCGAAGACGTGCAGCTCGTCGATCAGCACCCCGGTGGCCTTGTTGCCGGTGACGACATCGCTGTCGGCCGCCAGGATCTTCAGCGTCGCCCCGGTCGTCCGGTGCTCGATGGTCTTGAGGTGCGGGATCGGCTTGAGGATCTCGAACAGTTCCGGATCGGCACCGATCATGGCCATCGCCGGATCGGCGGAGTTCTGAGCGATCTTGATGGTCGGCGCGATGATGATGAACTCGGCATTCTGCCGCCAGTTGCGCAGCAGCGCCGTAACCATGATGCCGGCCGCGGTGGTCGACTTGCTGTTCTTCTTGCTGATCAGCAGGAAGAACTCGTTGATCAGCCGCCGGCCGGTCTCCGCGTCATAGGCGCCGAACACCGCGCCGACGAAGTCGAACACGAATTGCCGGCACGCCTCCTCCATCGTCGGGCTGCCGGGAACGTCGACGAGCTTCAACGCACGGAAGATCTTCAGCGCCGCCTCGGCCTCCACCGAAAACAGCGGCGGGCACGGGATCAGCGACTCCCCGGCGACGATGCGCCGTTCCCAGTCCGGGCATGCGGTCGTCCACTGCATGCGTCAGCCCTTGGTGTTGTCGACGGCGAGGCGCGGCGGCGCCGGGGGAGCGAACTTGTTGCCGGGCTTGGCGGCTTCCTGCGCCTTGGCCTTGGCCTCTTCCTTCTTGCCGCCGCCGATGCCGACGCCAGCAACCTCCTTCGCCACCGCCAAAGCCTGCATGATCGTCTTCAGCGTCATGGATCGGGCCGGCAGCGAGATGGCCTTCAGCATGGCGGCGCGGCGCCGGCCGTCCCTGTCGTCGGCGGTCTCGACCTCGATCAGTTGCTCCAGCTCGCCGACATGCGAGGTGACCGTGTCCAGCTCATCCAGCATCCGTCCGGCGATCTCGCGGGCGTGTGCGACAGGCTCCCGCGGCTCGGCCGAAAGGACCGGACGGGCCGAACGGTCGACCGGCGGCAGGATTTCGGCGACCGGCAGGTGCGCACGCGGCTGGGCACTGCGCACCCAATCCCCAGCCTTCGCCCGCTTGCGGATGTTGGCCTCCGAGACGCCGAACCGCTCGGCGATCTGGCGGTTCGACAGCTTTCCAGCCCGGAAAGCGGCCTCGATCGCCGTCCAGTCGATGTCGTCGCGTTTCGCCATGGCCGGTCATGCGCACCGCAAAGTGCGCACCTCAATTCGTTGAGCGGGGAAAAAACTCTGAATGGGGGGATCAGCGGTCCAAAGAATGCGCACTCTGCGCACTTTTCACCCCCCCCTACCCCCTCGCAAACCCCTGATCCCGAGCCGTGCGGGCGTTGTGGCAAGGCTCGCACAGGACCCGAAGGTTCGATCGTTCCAGCCGCAGGTCGGGACGGTCGGCGATGCTCTCGATGTGGTCCACATGGGCGACGGGCGCGGTGGCGGTAGCCTCCCGCTTCCGCAGCACCACGACGGTGCCGCAGCCCTCCGCCTCACACCGGCATCCCCGCTCGATCACCACCGCGTCCCGCAGCTTCTCCCAGTCGCGGTCGTAGCCACGCTGCCGGGCCGAACCGCGGGTCTCGTCGAAGCGACGCTTGCGCTCCGTCTCCGACACAATGGGCACCAGGGCCTTGCCGGTGCGGGTGTCGAGGATGGAAAGGGGCGAGCGCAGGGAGCGGAGCCGCGGGGCCATGGATCAGCCTTCCACCAACGCAGGAACCAATGCCGTCCATCCATCCATGGCACCCACGGCAATGCGCCCGTCGGGGAGGTTCCGCATCAGGGGCCGGATGAACCGGGAGGCATCGGCGTAGCCTTCGGCAACGGCCTGCCGCTCGAAGACGTCGGCCAAGTCGCCGATGCTCTGGGAGAGGGGCTTGCGGTCCATCGGATCAAGCTGCCTGCTTGATGGTGGCCAGGGCCGCATTGACCATGACACGCATCTCCGCAACGGCGCCGCGTACCTCCGAAACAATCAACTCGTTCTGTTGGGCCATGGCGGCGATGCTGGCTGCAGTCTCCACCTGGGCTTGGGCCGTGCTCTTCAGTGCCTCGACGACGATCTGAGCATCGGGGCCGGGCTGTGGGCGACGGGACCAAATCCAGAGCCCCACCACACCGCCGATCACCAGCAGCGCGGTGATCTGGGCAGCCGGCGACAGGATGGCGATGCGGGCGAGAGTGTCGCCGACGTCGGGCAGCGGCAAAGTGTCCATCGTGGCGAAGCTCCAGAAACGACGAAACCCCGCAGCGGATTTCTCCGGCGGGGCTTGGTTTAGTCGCACCTTGGGCGGTGCATGGCGTCAACTATTGCAGGGAAATCCTTTCTAAATCCTTAACCAATCGATTTTGCCGGCTTGGACGTCGTCATGTGTTCGAAGCTCCTGTCGCACTTCGGATGCAGTGGACTCACAGCGTGTTGACACTGTCCACACGGCAGCCATATACACAACGTCAACACATCGGGCCGCGACCACCAGCGGCTCCCTTGCCTGGAGGCCGGGCGAATGCTGAGAAACCAAGATACGGACGCGCAATCCGTCACGATCAACATGCGGGTGCCGCCGAACAAGCGCGATGTGATCGACCGCGCCGCCAAGCTGGCCGGCAAGACCCGCACCGAGTTCGTCATCGAGGCCGCCTTCCACGCGGCTGAGGACGCCCTGCTGGACCAGCGGGTGTTCTACCTGGACGACGCCAGCCACAAGCGGTTCCTGGAGATGCTGGACGAACCCGTCGGCGATATCGACCGGCTCCGCGCTCTCATGGCTGGGAAGTCGCCGTGGGAGAAGTGACTCCGCCGCCGGGGCACGAAGCCGCCATCACCGCCCCGGCCCCATTGACCGAAGCCCACGATCTGAGCCAGTTCGATTCCGGTGTTCCGGTCCTGAATGACTGGCTTCGGAAGCGGGCACTCAAAAGCCACGTCTCGGGTGGGTCGCGTGTTTTCGTGGTCTGCCAGGGGAGCGCCGTCATTGCCTATTACTGCCTCGCGATGGGCGCCGTGTTCCATGAGCAGGCCACCGGAAAGGTCAGGCGGAACATGCCGGACCCGGTTCCGGTCGTGGTCCTAGGGCGGCTGGCGGTGGACGGGCGCTGGTCCGGCAAGGGTCTCGGCTCGGCCCTGCTGCGGGACGCGGTGCGCAAGGCGCTGAAAGCAGCGGAACTGGCTGGGACACGCGCCATGCTGGTTCACGCCAAGGACGACACGGCCAAGGCCTTCTACCAAAGGTACGGCTTCACGCCGTCGCCCGTCGCCCCTCTCACGCTGATGGTGACGCTCGACGACCTGGAAAAGGCGATGGGCCGCTGAGCCGCGACGGATTAAGATAACTCCATGCCCCTCCACTCACACCACCCGCCGATCAAGCCGACATAGCCCCGGCAGCGCTGCCCGCCGTTGGGCAGGGCGCACCGGGGCGTTGTGCTTGAGAGGCATGATGTTCAAAGACAGAAAGCGCGCCCAGCGCCGTCAGGATCGGGCGCGCATGCTCGCGCGAGCGAAGCGGTGCTATCCCGGCCAGCGCCATCAGTGGCTCGCCGACAACCTCGCCTCCTGTAGCTGCTGGATGTGCGGAAATCCGCGGCGGTGGCTCGGGGAGGTGACCATGCAGGAGCGCCGTCAGGACGTGCGCGACCGCGACAGCGAATGAAGCCGCAAGGGCCGTCCCTATCGGGAGGCCCTTCCCCATAGTCGGATGCATCACGATGGTACAAGGCCCAATGACGGGCCGATTGGACTTCAGAGTCCCACCGCCTTCCGGAGGGCGTCATTGATCCGGGACTGCCAGCCCGGCCCATCGGACTTGAAGCGCCCGATCACCTCGGCATCCAGCCTCAAGGTGACCTGTTGCTTTGGGTTTTCGGCCGGCGGGCGACCTCGGCCCCGCTTGATGTTCTCGGCAAACTGCGGGAACACCTCCGCGAAGGGGCGCGCTTGGCGCATCTCTTCTTCGGTCAGTTCCGGGTTGTCCGATACGGCGTCCCAGTCTTCCTTGGTGAAGCCGTGGCCGGGCTCGAAGCTCTCCAGAAGCTTGCGGTCTTCAGTCATGGCAGAAGGCTCCTTTCCTTCCGGTTGGCGGGCCGCATGCTGATGATGGACAGCGCTTCCGTGCCCAGCGGCTTGAACACCGTAACGATCACCAGGGCGTTCCCGAGCCATCCGACGGCTTTGAAGCGGCCATCGTAAGACGGGATCACCACGGCATCTTCGAAGAACTCCCCGTCCTCCAAATCAGCAAAGTCCAGCCCGTGCTTGAGCAGGTTGGCCGCACGCTTCGGAGGGTCGTAGATGATCTTCATGAGAATTATCGTAGCTCCAGAAAATAGCACGGTCAATATTCGTAGTTACGAAAAATGCAAAGACGCCCTGTGTCGCATCACCCCCACGGCTCCGCCGGCACACCGAACCCCACAAGCCGATGGTCCCGCAGCACCACGCGCCGCAGCCCCCGCTCCAGCGCCATCATCCCGGCATGCCAAGCCGCGTAGATGGCGTTCGTGTTCACGATCCAGGCATCCGACGGGTACGGCTCCACCGGGCACCAGCGCGTAACCACCTGACGTCCGCCGTCGTCGGTGATGCGGTAGGCGAAGCCCGGCTCCTGCGACGGGAAGCGCAGCCGGCCGTAGCGGTCGAGGATCGGCACGCCCCGGCGCCGCAGATCGGCCAGCAGCACCGATTGTAGCGGCAGGTCCACCCACTCCGCCCGGACGACGTGGCGCACCGCTCCGCGCCGGCTTTCGGGCACCGGGATGGGGATCAGCGTCTGGTCGCCGTTGGACCAGTCCGGCCGATCACCGAGCTGGGCGTATTCGAACACCAGCCCGCGTTGCCGCCAGTCGGGAATGGCGCGGATCGCGTCGACCACCGCCTCGGCGTCCGGGTGGACCCGCGGCTGGACACCCCGCATCGGCCCGCCACCGTCGACCCGGCAGCCGCCCGTCTCCCGCCGGCGCATCAGCGTGGCGACGCCGTCGCGGCTGCTGCCCTGCGGCTCCCGGTCGGGATGGTCGAGCGCGGCCTCCAGGTCGAACAGCGCGCCGCCGGTGCGGTCCGCCTTCTGGTCGCGGATCGCCCAGATCGCCAGCCTCTCGACGTCCACCGTCTGGCGGGTGTCGGGTGCCGCGGCATCGTTGGCGGGCCGCTGCCCGGAGCCGGCGGGAACGATCACAGCGGTCATGCAGCCCACCCGCCGATGCCGTGCCAAGCGTGATCCACCGCCGTCGAGGCGTGGTGCCCGGCGGTGCGGTCGAGATCGTCCCAGATGTCCACCATCGCCGCGGTGCCACCCAGCGCGTCGATCCGCTCGCCGATGCGGCGGATGTCCGCGCGCAGCCCGGCCTCGGTCGGATCGTCCGGCATGGCGCTGCCCGCCCCCAGCCGCTCCCGGTTCGCCAGCAGGGCGCGGGCCTTGGCCTCCAGCTCGTCCTGCAGCCGGAACAGCTCGACCACGCCGTCGGCGTGATGGCCGGCGGATGCCAGCACGGGACGCTCACGGGAATTCGTCATGGCAGTCGGTCCTCTCGTCGGCTGGTACGGGCAGGGCGCGCCGATAGCGCCCTACGCCCGTATATCTCCCGCAGGGAGATAGGGGGTGCGAACAGGGGAGTGCGAACCCCTGCGAAGGGGAGTGCGAAGGGGAGTGGGAACCCCCTGCGCCCCCCCGTGCGAACCCCGTAGGAACCCCGTACGAAGGGGTGCGAAGGGGGGTGGCTTCGATGCTCAGATCGCCGTCGACACCGTGGTCTTGGGCCTGTGGCCCCGGACGACCACCGACACCGTGGACTCCGCCAGCCCGAGTTCCCGTGCGATCGACGCCTGAGATCTTCCGGCTGCCTTCAGTTCGATCACCTTGTCGATGACCTCCGGCCGCAACGCTTTCCAGCCCAGGCCATACCCTCCCAGAGAGTTGGGCCACGGCATGCTTTTCTGTCCCCGATAGGCCATCGCGGCCTCCCTGAGCATGATGTGAACGATGATGGTGGTCGGCACGAAAGGCACACGCCCGGACGGCCAAGGACACGTCGCGGTCGGCATGTGCGTGGGATGACCCGGCAGCGGGAATCATGGAAGATCGGTCGGTCCTGCCGGAAGCGGGGATGCTCATTCTCCGGTTTCCCCCGCCTTTTCCCCCGGATACTTGGTATCCAGGGTACGAAGGAAGACGAAGCGGCGGGAGGGAGGTCCCATCTCCACTGCGACGATCTTCCCTGCGTCGATGAGGCGAGCCTGCGCGTCGGCAATGAACTGCCATTTCAGGTCCTTGCAGGACGGCAGTCCGCGCGCGAGGTTCGCAAATCCAGTGCGGCTGTTCGGGTCCATGGCGACCCGGTTGCCCTGCTTGACGAGGTAGCGCAGGGCATCCACCAGCCGGTTGTCGGCGTCGATCCGGTCGATCAGGCTCCGGGTCGGCTGCGGGGTGTCCATCGGCGTGAAGACGCCTTCCACCCAGCGCAGCTTCACCCCGGCGCCGGCCTTGCCGTAGTTCGACTTCATCGTCTTGAGCACGCGGTCGTCCGCCTGCTCCTCGTCCTCCTCGTCCCACCCCTTGGGCCGCTTCAGGTACATGTGGCAGCGCACGGTGGCCTTCCAGGCGGTGGAGCCGGACGTGCCGGTACCGCTCTGCATGCCCTGGGTGCTGGGGTGGGAGGTCAGGATGACGGTGCCGTTGATCTCCATGGCGATGCGGGCCAGCGCGTTGACGAAGGCCGTCACCTGCCCGCGGTTGATCTCCACGCCGTCGAAGACCTGGGCGGCGGTGTCGACCACGACGATCTGCGCCCCCTGGTCCAGCACATGGGTGCGGAGCTGGTCGTACAGCGGCGTGGTCTGCGCCTGATCGGTGCGCCGGTTGAAGCGCATCAGCGCGTTGTCCTTGCCGACCCGCGATGTCATCGCCATCCGCAGTTCCAGGTCACCGGCATCGACGCCCAGATAGCGGTTGATGTCCTCCTGCCGCCGCTGCAGCTCGTCGATCGCGTCCTCGCAGAACATGCCATAGGTCTTGCAGGGATCGACCTTCATGCCGAGCCAAGGCAGCCCCAGCGCCGCGCAGGTGATCAGCTGCTGCATCAGCAGCGACTTGCCCAGCCCGCTGTCGCCGGAGAACAGGCACACCGTGCCGCGCAGGGCGGCACCGTCGATCACCCAGTCGCGCGGCGGCGCCTTCTGGCTGGCCCATTGCGACGGATAGACGATCTCGAAGGGTTCGATGCGGCGCTGCGGCCGCAAAGGCGTGACGTTGTTCATGCCGCCACCGCCCCGCGCGCCATCAGCGCGTCGTTCCAATCGCCTTCCAACGGCGCCTCGATGTCGACCAGCAGCCCGCGGCCGGCGAACAGGTCGGCGGCACGCTGGGCGGCAGCGAGTCCGGTTTCCCCGGCATCGGCAAACACCACCACATGCTCGACGCCGTCCGGCAGGGCGACGCTGTGCATCCGGCCGGCGCCGTTGGCCGACCAGACCGGCAGGCTGTAGATCTGACGGGCCGACAGCGCCGTCTCGATGCCCTCGGCCAGCCCCAGCACCCTGCCCGGCCGCGCCAGCCGCACGGCGCCGTCGCGCATCGGCCCCTTCCCCTTCTTGCGGGGACTCACGTCCAGCTTCCCGCGCCCGTCCGGCGTCAGGTAGATGCGTTGGACCGCGGTGATGGTGCCGGCGCCGTCCTGCATCGCCGCCACCAGCGCCGGGAACTCGCGCCGGGCGGTGGCGTGCCACAGGGCCGGGGCGAAGCGCAGGGTCGGCGGCAGCGGCAGGCGGATGCCGCGCCAGCGCAGATAGGTCTCGGCGACGGTGCCGGCGATGGGCCGGGCGTTGAACCAGATGGCGCGCGCATGCTCCATACGGGCGCGCTCGTCCTCATCCGGTTCCCACCCCCTGCCCGCGGCGGCGGTGTATTCCTCGGTGGCCGCCATCATGCGGCGCTCGAATTCCAGGGCGGTGTTGCGGCGGAGCGCCGGGCGCTCGCCGGACAGAGCCTCGACCGCAGCGGCGAAGTCCAGCCCGTCCAGCCGGCGCAGCAGGTCGATCACGTCGCCATAGGCGCCGCAACCGAAGCATTTGAAGAAGCCCTTGCGGTCGTTGATGAAGAAGCTCGGCGACTTCTCGTCATGGAAGGGGCAGCAGGCCTTGAACTCGCGCCCGGCCTTGACCAGCCGCAGGCGCTTGGCCGCGACCTCGGACAGCGGGACGGATCGGGCGCGCTCGAGGGCGGCGGGGTCGCGCATCATGCCTCCGCCAGCCCGAGACGGTCGAACATGGCCGCCGTCTCCTCCATCGACAGGATCCCGTCCTCGTACAAGGCCGTGACCAGCCGCTTGCGCTGCTCCGGCGTGTCGTGGCGGCAGGCGTCGGCGACGATGCGCAGGCGCGCCTCGTTCAGCGCCGCGGAGCCGGGCGCGGCCTCGACCGGCAAATCGGCGACGGGATGGATGTGCATCAGCTGCGACCCCCGCGAGGGGTCAGCGCTGTTGCTCCTTCTCCAGCCTCCGACGCAGCCGGCTGATCCGCCACCGCACCCAGGCTCGGTAGAGCCTCAGCATCCAGGCGGGCGGTGATAGCGGCATCCACGGTCTCCAGTCGGGCGATTTCAGCTTTGAGGCGGGCGATCCTCCGGGCCTTGCCGGCTTCGGCGCGGGCCTTCATTGATAGGTACTCGACTGCCCACAGCCTCTCAACCCGGCCGTAGTAGATGGCCCAGGCGCGGTTGAAGCTGATGCCCAGCTCCTTCGCCGCGCGGCCCAGCGACGCCTTGGTGGTCGGCGCGCCATCCCCGGCGTCGCGCAACCACTCCCGCGCCTCGTCGATCAGTGCCTGATCCGTCACAGACATTGGCGGATTGACCTGCTGGTTGTGATGCATCCGGCACAACTCCCCATGCCATGGTTCGGGCACGGAGAGGCGGACGCCTCATCGTTGACGTTGGGAACCTCGCCCGTCTTCAGACGGGCGCCTTTTTCGAAGCCGCCGGATGGACCGGCCGAACCGGGATGGAGACAGCGACGATGACCGACAGCCTGGGCACCGAGTTCACCCAGCACACCGAGGAAGTCCTGGCCCGCATGACGTTGATGGCCGAGCTGTTGCCGGCGGGCGAGCGGCGCGACCTGCTGGCGCTGAAGGGGCGCGTGAAGGTGCTGGCGGAGCGGGCGACCCGCAGGCCGGCGGCCCACTGACCGCGTGCGCGTGCGTGAGAGGGGCTGAGCCGTTTGCACCGGCCGCACCACCATCGCGCGCATTGCCCCGGACCGGGCGAAGCGGCAAATCTGTCCTGGGAAGGCACCCACCCGATCCTCCTTCCTCATGTGCCGGGACGGTTCGCTCCCGCCGCCGGCACGATTGATCAGACCACGGCGCCCTGGGCCTCAGCCCCCTGGGGCGCCGTTGTCTTTCTCCGAGTCCGGCGGGCCGGCGGCCGGCGGCCTGTGCGTCGGGCGCCCTTGCCGCGGCGGGTCCAGTTCGGCCGGTCTTCGGCAGCGATCGCCAAAGCCTCCAGCGTCACCGGCAGATCGCGCAGCACCGCGCCGCGCACGAGCTTGCGCCAGCACTTGGCCGGAACGCTGTTTCGATGGCGCCAGACCACCACCAGCGACGCGGTCACACCGGCGTCCTCGGCAAAGGCCCGGTCGCTGGGCCACTCGGCAATGATGTCGATGAAGGTTTTCATGCAGCATAGAGTAACCGAACGCAATTCGTGCGTCAACCCCATGCAATGCGTATCGCAATTTATCACTGCTTGCGTAAGCCCCGCTTACCTTTAGGCTCACTTCCATGAAGCGTGACATTGCACAGCGCCTGCGCCTCGCGCGCACCGCGGCCGGCTATCGGACCGCCAAGGAGTTCGCCGCCAGCCACGGCGTGCCGCAGCCGACCTATGCCCTGCATGAAAGCGGCGAGCGTGGCCTGCGCGCCGATGTCGCCGGGCGCTACGCCTCGCTTCTCGGCGTCTCCGCCGCCTGGCTGCTGACCGGCGAGGGCCAGGGTCCGGCCGCCATCGCCTCGACGCCACCGGAGCCGCCCGCCCCGCCCGCCGACCGCCGGCCGGCCGGCGAGAGCGACGACACCGTCCCGATCCCCGAGATCGACGTGCGGGCCGGCATGGGCGCCGGTGGCGAGGCCCTGCTCGACTACCAGCCCAACGGCGACGGCGGCGGCTACAGCGAGACGGAGAAGATCACCGGCCTGTGGGAGTTCCCCCCGGACTATCTCCGGCAGGAGCTGCGCATCGGCAACGGAGCCGCCCGGATCATCCCGGTCCAGGGCGACAGCATGGAGCCGACGCTGGTCAGCGGCGACCGGGTGATGGTCCACTTGGAGGACCGCTTCCCCTCCCCGCCCGGCATCTTCGCCCTATGGGACGGCTTCGGCGTGGTGGTGAAGCGGTTGGAGTTCGTGCCGAACAGCGATCCGCCGCGGGTCGTCATCGCGTCCGACAACCCGCGCCATGGCCGCTACGAGCGCACGGCCGACGAGGTGAACATCATCGGGCGGGTCGTGTGGTTTGCTCGGCGGATGTAGCTGATCTATCGGAGCCGCAACGCCGCTCTTGATCAAAAGTCCATGCATGGCTGGGATTGTGAGTAAAGTACTTTACACCCCCTCCGGTGAAGCCACATGTTATGGCATGTTGCAATGTACCGACCGAGGCACGCGATGAAGGCATCTATCCTCGTCAGAGCTGAATGGGATGAAGAAGCGGCAGTTTGGGTCGCCACCAGCGATGATGTGCCGGGCCTCATCACCGAAGCGGAAACGATGGAGACCCTTGAGCGTAAGCTTCGCGTTATGATCCCGGAATTGCTGGAAGCCAACGAGGACCTGATCCACGAATTTCCGCCTGAGGTCCCGATGTACGTTGCCTCGCAGCACGTTACCAAGGTTCGCCTGAGGGCTGCGTGAACGACTTCGGTAAAGCCGTGCGGGAACAGTTGGAGGCCGCCGGTTGCCGGTTTCTTCGCCACGGGAAAGGCGATCACGATATCTGGTGTTCTCCTCACACCAACCGGCCGATCACGGTCGATCACAAGATCAAGTCCAGGCACACCGCCAACGGGATCATGAAGCAGGCAGGCTTACCCCACCGCTTCTGATCTGACCATGCAAGGGCCGCCCCTCACCGGGCGGCCCTTTCTCGTTCTGCCGGATTGTCGCATCGCCACGCTGAAGCCGGGCCTCGACTCCGGATGTGTGCCTCCGCATAATCAGGTTGCGATGAGCGGTATGCGCTCTCGCGGTAGTACGGGGGAGTGAATGAGGCTTGTTCGCCAAGTCGTTTTGACTATTGCAACGGCAACGGTTCTGACTGGCTGTGTCAGCGCGGTGGTGCCAATGCCGCAGTCGAAGGTCGGACAGAATGTCGAATTGGGGCGCCCAGCATCTGCTTCGGTCGGCGATGTCATTTTCAGCGAGTTCGATTACGCCTACCTGGACGGTGCCGTGATCCGCGATAGCGTCACTGGTGGCATGATGGGTCAGAACGTCCGCGTCCCGGCTGGCTCGCGCCTTGTCTCAAGCACCGTCCGTGACCGTCGTTCATACTGCACCATTGGGCCGGGCGTGTTCTCCCCGTTCAACGTCCCCTTGGCTCTCGCTTGCTTCTTCGATGCGAACAACGACGGAGTGTTCGAGTCGGTGATTGCAACCGGTGACTCGTGGGGAGAAGAGCAGATTTCACCAGCCCGCTATACCAAGACCGAGATCGTATCGGGTCAGAGCTTCAAATACGAACTGCTCTACGAAGGCGTCGCCGGCAGCACGCTGAACGTTTCGTACCGTGAATATACGGAAAACATGGCTCGTCCGGCATTCCAGCAAGATCTTCACTACACACTGAATGCCATCGGCCCGACAGAGATCTCATTCCGAGGAGCACGCATTACCGTGAACAAGGCAACGAACAACCAGATCGACTATACGGTCTTATCGGGGATGCGGCGGCAATGAGCACCTTTCTACGCTTTCTTGGCATCCTTTCACTCATTGGCGGGCTTCTATTCGGCTTCACGTCACCCTTCCTTCTTATCCCCTCCTTGGCCAGCAGCATCGTGTCGTGCGTCATCTTTTGGTGGATGGCGGCCATGCTCGACGCCGCTAGAGCAACGGCTGGGAACCTGGAAGTCATCTACACGGCAATCCAGGCTATGACAAAGCAGCAGGCCGCCGCTGAGTTGGCCGCCGAGGGAGCCACAACATTGGCCACTGGCATGCGAGTCCATCATCCGATGCTCGGCGATGGGAAGATCGTCAGTACGGATGGCGTCAGGGCCTCGGTGCTTTTTGACGGCCGGGATGCAGAGGAGACAGTGAACGCCACTCACTTGCAGCGCGCTCTAGACGTGCCGCGCCGATGAACCGGCGTCCTAGTCACGTGCCGAGGGGCGGCGCAACGGCGAGTGCAATTTGTGCAAAAATAAAAACCTTCTGACAGAAGCTCCCCAATTCGAGACACCGTCTCAATAAATAAAGACAGGAGGATTAATGACTTCCGATGCTTTTGATATTCTGAAAAGGCACGTCTCAGAGTTTTTGAATGATACCGGTGGTGACACATATTTATTTTCTGGTTCCATTGAACGTCAGTCAATAGATAGGCTGAGGCGAATAATTGTAGGGAAGAAAAACAAGAGAGAGCGAGCCAACCTTATTCTCACAACCTATGGGGGCGATCCTCATAGCGCATACAGACTCGCATCTACATTAAAGCAGCACTATCCAAATGGCTACCGACTTTATGCGTTTGGCCATTGTAAAAGTGCTGGAACGCTTGTAGCCGTCGGTGCATCAGAAATAATCATGTCAGAGTTTGGAGAACTAGGCCCGCTAGATGTGCAAACAATCAAAGCAGATGATCTCCTAGGAAGAAGCTCTGGTCTAGATATTTTCCAAGCCATCTCGATTATTACTGCACATGCACAACAGGCATTCGACCAGACTTTTCTAAGGATCATCGCTGCTGGGCAAGGCAGCATATCTACCAAAACAGCATCAGAAATTGCAATTGAACTGACGGTTGGAATTTTCTCTCCAATATCTGCTCAGATCGATCCTGTCCGCCTTGGTGAAATGCAGAGAGCGGTCAATATCGCTGAAACCTATGGTGAACGCCTTGTGGGTAACCTGAAGCCGGGCGCGATCACGCGGTTGGTAGGAGATTATCCAGCTCATGGATTTGTGATTAATTTGAAGGAGGCAGAATCCCTATTTCAGCGAGTTCGAGCGCCTACGGATATCGAAGTGTCGCTTGCCATTGACGGGCTGTTGAGTGCATGGATAGATGACCCTCATAGCGAAGGGATACAGATTGATGTCGAAGCGTTCCTCCCCACCCCCAGTGAAAATGTTGACGATGACTCGAGGAGTGGGAATATCACGCTCGATGGAGCACCTGATGGAGAGGCAAGCGAACGCCGCTCAGAAGACGGTGAGCCAGATGGATCGCAAGAGCACCCCGCTGACAGAGACCCGCCGGAGTCCTCAGAGGGAGCGAGCGGAGACGATGGTTCTGGAGAGGGCGTGGCCTGAACGAACCTGACATAAATCTGCTAGTAGCCTTGCCCGCCCGCCACCCGGCCGGCGGGCTTTCTTGTTCCTGATGCGTAAAGGGCCACTCCAACGGAGCGGCTCTTTCTCATGGCCGGATCAACGCCGTCCCCCACGAGCAGCGGTTTCACTCTTGAGGCGCTGCTGAGTCTCCCGGGTCCGCTGAGCATTTTCCGCCTTGGCCCATTCACCCCAGGAAGTGGTCCTGACAAATTCCCAAAGCGGAGACTTGACAGTCGGGGGTACCCCCAGATAGGGTTGTGATGGTGATGACATTTGGGTCCGGACGGCGAGAGCTGTGCCGGGCTTTTTCGTATCTGGGGTTTGCTGCTTCGTGAGTGATCGCTCGTCCGTCCCTTACGGCCTCGGCCCCCGCTGTGCGGCGTTTCTGCGTACGCGATATCCAGAGGGACAGGTCATCAAGGGAGTGATGCGAGATCTCCGGTGTGGAAGGTCGCGGGCGAAGAGCATCTTGTCTGGATACGCTCCTACTTCCAAACAAATCGAAGAGATGGTGGATCTCTGGGGCGAGGCTTTCCTGCGAGCTGTATTCGTGGAAGCCTGGGAACGGCAGGATCGGTATATTGCCACGCTCATTACTGATCGTGAGATGGCAGTCATCGCCAGAAGGCAGGCGGAAGAGCGCTTAGAAGCGCTGAGAGCAGAAGGCAAAGAGGTACAGGAGGATAAGCTCGCCCTGGAAAGAGACGAACACGAGCCATCTGGTCCTTATCTACCTTATGGCTACAACATCCCCATCGAGACCTTGCGTCGAGAATTGGAATCCACGCAGGCGGAGGGGCGGTGGCGACGAGCCGCGCGCCTTTTCCGGCGTCTGTTTCTTCCGGTAGCCGCCTGAGATCGGCTGCGACACAGTCGTCAATAGATACGAGGGCCGCTTTTCCCGGCCATCACCACGCTTCTGCTCATGCTGGATCGGTGGCATGATCCGGGCGTGCAAGGGGATGCCTTGGGCAGTTCTTCTAGGCGTCAGTCCTTGCGAGGCTTCTTGGCTGCAAAGGGAGATTTTTCAAATTCTTCCGGCCTCTCCTCTTTGAACTTTAGAAGTGCAGCGATGGCCTTGCGCATATCTTCTACTTCTTTTTTCCGTGCTTCAGTATATTCTTTAAGATCATTAAGGTAAGGTTCTGCTGCCTCTACTATAGATGCGCCAATGTGATCAGGTATATCACCGCGCTCCACAGCACTACCGACGATGCTTAGTATATTAACGATTGCCTTATCTAAGGTTTCATACATCAAACCTTGAGCGACGAGAGAGCGTACTGCGTCAGATCTGCTTGGTATGGAATCCTGCCTCCGACGCCATTGATCAATGACGCGAGCGAACTCAACAGACGTTCGCATTTCAAACCGCTCAGTCTTTATCGTCATAGCATGTTCCTCAGCAAATCGGCCGGAGTGTACGTACACGCGGACCTTCCGTCAAAAGGCTTGACGCATTCCTTGATATAACCGAATGTACGGACACGCGGTATGTACGGAGACGCGGACATGGAGAGACGGACTGAGCGAATCGAACTGAGAACCACTCCTTCATTCATTGAACTGCTGGATGAATGGAGACGAGCACAGCGAGCCATACCCTCGCGCAGCGAGGCTGTGCGACGATTGGTTGAGATCGGGATGAGAGAAGGCTTCCAACATATTCCTCCAGAAATGCAAACGGCACCCGAGGTCTGGCAGGACCAAGAGTGCCGCTTGCTGTTTCAACCGACCCTGGCAGGGGTCGATTAACTTCATGAGGTCAACGTCATGAGCTGCATAGATATGCCGTCCGACAGGGGCAATAGCAATGGTTTGGCGCTGAAAGATGTTAATGGCGAGCCGCGCATCCGCGATCTCGACCTTGCGATACGGTTAGGCTTTTCGGACGCTCATAAGATCCGTAACCTGATTGAGCGGCACGCCGACGCCCTAGTCGCTCTGGGGGTTTCCGCCACCGTGGCGGAAACCTCGCCGAAGGGAGGCCGCCCCGGTAAGGCACACTACCTGAACCGCAAACAGGCGATCTTCATCACGGCCAAGTCGGAGACGGCGGAGGCGACGGAGATCACCATCGAGATCATCGAGCGGTTCGACGCCTACGAGCGGGGCGTGACGGTGCAGCAGTTCACTATCCCGCAGACCCTTTCCGAGGCGCTGCGGTTGGCGGCCGATCAGGCGGACACCATCGAGCAGCAGAAAGCACAAATCGAAGCGGCCAAGCCGGTGGTTGAAGCCTTCGACCGGATCGCCAACGCAGACGGCAACGTCAACATGACGCTGGCGGCCAAGGCTCTCCAGGTGTCCCCGCACTGGTTCATGAAGTGGTGCGACACCAACGGCTGGACCTACAAGCGCGGCAACCAGCGCATGGCCTATCAGGACAAGGTCAACGCCGGCTACCTGTACATGAAGACCGACACGGTCGAGCGGCCGGACGGGTCCGACAAAGCCGTCTATCAGGTCTTCGTCACCCCGAAGGGCCTCACCAAGCTGGCGAAGCTGCTGGGCGGTTCCGGCGGCGCACCGGCCACCCTACCCCTTCTCCGCCCCAACGGCCTGGGCGGCTCCAGCGTCCATCACGCTCCCGCGATGGAGTAACCGCCCATGCATCACCGTATCTCGACCCGCCGGGGCATCCTGGCGGGAACGGTGGCGGCTTGCGTGGTGCCGGCCGCCCTCCTCCCTCCCCTGTCCGTCGCTCCCGATCCCCACCCCGATGCCGCCCTACTGGCCCTTGGCCGAGAGATGGACGATCTGGTCGCCGCCCTCTACAACGCCGACAGCGACGAGGCCCGCGACGCGCTGTGTGCCCGCTATGCGGCTGTGCAGGACCAAGTCGCGGTGCTGGTGCCTCGCACGCCGGCCGGTCTGGCGGTACGGCTCCGGCTTGCCTGGAACCTGTCCGCCGAATTGGACGGCACCGAGCACCGTTTCGGCCCCCAGCCCTACAGCGACGACCGGACCCGTCTGCTGTGGGAGCTGATCCGGGACGCGGAACGCCTGTCCGGCATCGCAGCCTGACATGACCGGGCGGGCGCATTCCCACGCCCGCCCGGCGTCGACTCCAGGCAATCCAAGGCCGAATTGCGATAAACGCAATTTTTGAATTCACTTCGCGATTTGCGCCTTGACGCATTACGCTGCGTCCTGCAATATCCTTTGCATCCTCACACGGCAGGCGCTCACCAACCTTCGAGTCGCCGCCCCATCATCGGGAGTGTGGACATGGGTTTCCAAGATGGGCATGAGCCGGCCCTGAACGGCTCCGACACCGGCAACGTCACGCTGCTTTCCTTCGACGACGAAGCCGGCACCACGGACGAGATCGTCGCCATCGACGGCGAGGCCCGCATTCGGGATATCACCCTCGGCCGCGATCTGGAATTCGACCGGCCACGCGACATTCGCAAGCTGATCGAACGCCACCTCGAACCGCTACAGCAGTTCGGGACGTGCGCCACGGTGGCGCGGGTGGTGCGCGGCAACCCCGTGACCGAATACCTGCTGAACCGCAACCAAGCGATCTTCATCGCGGCGAAGTCAGAGACTCCGAAGGCCACCGAACTGGTGATCGGTGTCATCAAGCGCCTGGACGCCTTCGAGAAGGGGCTGATCATCCCACCGGCTCCCGCCCCAAGCCTCGCAGAGCGCCGCGTGCGGGTGCATGAACTGAACGCCGCCACCAAGGCGCTCGACCGGGTCGGCAAGGTCGGCGGCTCCCGCGCCATGCTGTCGAACATCCAGGAAGTCTACGGCAAGGTCGGCCTGCGCATCGACCTCTCCACCGCCCAGGTCCAGCAGGAAATGAACCTGCCCGACAGCGCGGAACGGAGGGTTTGAGAGATGGCGACCACCGACACCATCACCCTCTCGCCGGAACTCCGCCTCTTCGCCCAGATGCTTGCCACCAAGCTCGACCGGCTCGATCCCGGTTGCTGGCTGGCCGAAGAATACACGGAGATCGCCGAACTGCGCCTGTCGCAGAAACTGGGCAAGCCTCTCGACGACCCTGAGTTCGTCCGCATCTGGAACGCCGTGTTCGACGAGGCATGCGCCCAGATGCAGGAGGACGACCCCGTCAACCCGATGCCGCCCGACACGGTCCCCACGGAAGCGGAACTGGCCGGCCTTCCGTTCCGGCAATGGCATGTCAGCGCCAACGACATGCTCGGCCGGCCCATTCAAGGCGTTCTGGTAGACGCCCGCACGATGGCCGAGGCGGGCCGGCTGGTCAGGGCGATGAACCTCCCCGGCGCCTATTCCCTCGGCTTCACCCCGGCCGACAACATTCCGCGCTGCATCGTCCGCGACCTCGCGAAGTACTGGGACGACAAGGTGGTGCGGGAGATCGCTGCCAAGCTGGGCGTGGATTACGACGCCCTGTTCGCACCGGACGGCAAGACGGCGCACTGATCGCCCGTCCGGCGCTCCACCGCTTTCCACGACGACCGACACCGTTCCGCCGCGACCCGTTTCGCGGTGACGCCCTCCCCTTGCCCGAAAGGATCGGACCATGATCGCCAATGCTTCCTCCCCCAGCCTGCCGCCGGGCAGCATCCCGCCCCGCCCGATCACCATCCACAAGAGCGACCGCTGCTCCATCGCGTTCGACGGCTACGGCACCGCCGAGATCTCCGGCCCGCGCCGCAGCGAACTCGCCGGCATGGTGTCGGCCCTGCCGCTGGTGCTGAAGGCGCTGGTGTCGGTCGCCGCCACGCTGCGCAGCGGCACCGCGGCGCCGGACCTGTCGGAGTTGGAAACCGCCCTTGCCGAAGCCGGGATCGCCTCCTGCCCTTTGCCCGGTAACGGCGACCGGGCGTCGCTTCCGGCGTCCGCGCCGGGAACCGCCCGGCTGGCCGACCTGCTCACCGCGGTTGCCGTCAAGTTCAGCGGCCTGCTCCAGGACCGGACCAACTTCCGCGCCCCGCGCGCCCTGAAGGACGCCCTGCTGGAGACGGTGGACAGCATCCGCCAGACCCTGATCGAGACCGGTTACGCCGACCCGCTGCCGACCAGCGTCGCCCCCACCGTCGAAACGGCATCGGCCGCATAGCGCCGGCCCTGCCGCCCTCATCCCAGGAGGCCGATTTCCATGAAGATGTTGACCGTTCCGCCCCAGGCGGACGATGCCCCCACGACGTCCACCGGGAGTCCGATCCGACCCGGCGC
This sequence comes from Azospirillum sp. 412522, assembly GCF_019805165.1. Taxonomy (GTDB): domain Bacteria; phylum Pseudomonadota; class Alphaproteobacteria; order Azospirillales; family Azospirillaceae; genus Azospirillum. The sequence goes on along the minus strand of NZ_RWIJ01000036.1, from coordinate 46,813 downwards.
TGCCGCCACGGCTGAAGACCGGCTGACCGCCGCGTGGTCGCGCCTTTCCATCGACCAGAAGCACAAGGTTCTTCCGATCCTTGAGCGGCTGATCAGCCCTCGGAACCCGTCCCCGGTCCCGGCCGACCGGTCCCCGCCGGCGGCGCCCGGCAACCGCACCGGTCTTCGCGCCGACCGCCGCGCCCTGGCCGCCGCCTTCCCGGCCTGCTTCAACCAGCCGAAGTCCAGGGCGCCCAAACGCCCGCTGAAGGTCGGCATCACCGCCGACCTCATCGCCCGCGGCATCACCGGCGAGGACGGCCAGCCACTGTCCCACAAGCGGATCGAGCGGGCGGTGCGCGACTACTGCCTGGGCACCAAGTACGACGCCGCCCTGATCCCCGGCGCCGTCCGCATCGATCTGGACGGCAACCCGGCCGGCTCGGTGTCGGTCAGCCACGCGGCCGGCCGCAGGCGGGAGGAGGGGATCGCATGAGCTACATCTCGCCCATTCCGGTCCAGGCCGAAGCCGCCGACGCCCTGCTCGCCACGCCGATCAATCCGGCCCACCACCGGCAGAACGGCGACGCCACCGTTCCCATGCTCCAGCACATCAACGGCCCCTTCGGTCGCCGCATCGACGCCGACGCCGTGGCCGCCATTCTCACCCGGAGGACCAACGCATGAGCCTGCTGCCGATTTCCAAGCCCGTCGCCGAAGACGCGCCCGCTTCCTTCGTCGGGTCGACGATTTCCCCGGCCCTGCGCGCGGCCTATCTGGACTGGCGCCGGGCACACACGGTGTCGGCGCTGTTCTGGAAAATCGCTGCCGATCTTCCCTGTGGGGACGAGGAGGACGCCACGTCCAGTTTCGCCAGCGCGGCCGACCAGTTGGAAGGGGTGCTGCGCGACCGGGTGATCGGCTTCACGGCGGTGACGGACGCCGACCGCATGCTGAAGATGCGCTGCCTGCTGGAAAGCGACGAGGATGCCCTTCAGGGCTTCGACCATGGCCTTCTGCCGGACCTGATCGCGCTGGGGCAGACGGTGGCGATCCCAGAACCGGCGGTGCTGGAGCATCCCGGCAGCGATGCGGAATTGCGGGACACCCTGACCGCCAAGCCGGCCGCCATCATCGAACAGGCTCCATCCGATCTGCTGCGCCTCTTCACCCCGGAGGAAGGTGCCGAGATATTCGCCCTGGCCGCCGGCTACCGCGCCGCCAAGGAGACGGGCTCGGCCTCGCTCCCCGACCTCATCGAATCCTTCGAGGCGTACGGCCTCTATGCCGCATGGCATGGAGGCTTCGAGATGGTCGCCCCCGATTATGTTCCCGGCCGGATCCTGACCGGGGAGGAGCGTCGCGAACTCGGGGAGTTGGGCCGGCTGTCGGCAGCGGCGGTCGAGCGTCTGGACACCGCCAGCAGCACCCGGCGGGAAGAGGCCAGGGAGCGGGAAAAGCAGACCGAAGCGGAGAAGAAGGCGAAGCAGGCCGCCGCCGACCGCGCGAAGCATGGGCCCCCGACGGCCGAGCGGCTGATACCGCTGCTGCCCTCCTTCTCGGAGGAGGCACGCGAGGCGACCTCCAGCATCCTCATCAACGCGGACATGATGAGCACCATCCACAGCATCGTCGACAAGCACGCGGTCAACCTTCAGACGCACGAACTGGAGGAACTCCGCCGCTTCGACATCGCGACGCTGAAGGACCGCTTCGAGGCGGGGACCCAAATCATCCTGCGGGAGGAGCTGGATCGCCTGATCGGCCGTCGGCAGGCCGGGGTGGCGCCATGACCGAACCGACCCGGCAATGGGCCACCCCCTACGGCGTGCTCGTCACCGCCACGATGATGGAGATCGACGGCAAGCCCGAACCGATGATCGACGCCGAAGGCACGGCGACGCTGTTCGGCATCCACGACCCCGTCCAGCGCCGCGGCTTCGCCGACGCGCTCCGGGCGCTGATGGAGACCGGCGGCGACATGGCTCCCGTCGTCGCCAACTTCGGCGGCCGGAAGCCGTCCTCCATCCCGATCCCGCCCCCGCGCGATCCGGTCTATCCCACCATCCCCTCCGACCGTACCATCGACCACGGAGCCGAGACCGTCAGCCTGCGCGACATCACCGACGAATGGGTGTCGCTGCTGACCGACTCCGGATGCTGGTTCGACCGGGCCGGCGATTTCCTGATCCTGATCGAGCGGCAGATCGCGGGATTGGCCTCCGCCCCGCGCCCGATGGTCGGCGTCACCATGAGCAGCATCGTCACGGCGATGCTGGAGAACATGGGCGAGGCGGAGCTCGACCGGCTGGAGCCGGCGGCCTTCTACGCCCTGACCATGCACGACGATTGGCGCGCCGCCGGCCGGGCCTGGCTGCTGCCCCACCGCGGGACATGGGTGCGGGACTGGATCGGGGAACGGCCGGCCTACCGCCGCCTCGCCCGGCTGACCGGGATGGTCCACCGAGACGTTCCGTCCTGGCTGAAGGAGGTGCGATGACTGCCACGATCATCGCCTTCCCCCGCCGGCGGGTCAGCGACGCGGAGCGGGTGGAGGCGGCCAAGGCGAAGTGCGAGGCCGCCCTCGCCTTCGACCAGGACCCGAGCCCGGAGAACCGGACGAGGCTGATCGCGGCGCACCGCCGGCTGGCCGAGGCCCGGCATGGCGGCGCGCCGGCCCTGGTAGACCGCGACATGGCCGCCTTCCTCCGGATGATGACCCTCAGCGAACAGGAGCCGGCGTGACCAAGGCACAGGGAAAGCGGGTGGGCGAACCCGAACGCATCCAGACACCCAGGGCGGCCGAGATCACCGGGCTGTCGATCCGGACCATCCAGCACTTGGCCTGTGGCGGGAAGATCCCCGGCGCCGCCATGCTCGGCGGGCGCTGGACGTTCGACCCCGAACAGCTCCGGCGCTGGATCAAGAACCAAGAGGAAGAAGCATGTCAAAACGCCCATCGGCGCCCGGTGACCAGAATCTCTACCAAGTCGGAGACACTTGGTATCTCAAGGTCCAGATCGGCGGCCAGCAAGTACGTGAAAGCCTACGAACGACGGATCAAGCGGAAGCCCGCCTCCGCCGCGACCGGCGCATAGCCGAGCTTCGGGGCAACCTCCATTCCTGGCCGGAGGCGATTGGCCGCTGGCTGGAGGAGTTCCTGCCGGAGAATGTCGATCCTTCCACCGCCGAACGCTATGCCGTCTCGATCGGGCAGATCGACCCGGCCATGGTGACCGACACGACGACCGGCCGGCGGGTGCCGCTCTCCGAACTGCCGTTGGAGCGGATCACGCAGAAGACCGTCGGCGAGATCGTATCCTGGTCGAAGCAGCAGCGCGACGCCACCAACGCGACGCTGCGGCGCGACCTGACCGCCTTGTCCAGCGTGCTGCACGCGTCCATCGGCTGGGGATGGCGGGACGACAACCCGGCCAGAACCTGGGACCGCTCGCACATCAAGGAGCGGCGCGAGCCCATCGTCCTGCCGACGGCGGAGGAGATCGAGCGCTATTGCGCCGACGTCAAGCCGATGTGGGCGGCGGCGGTGCGGTTCCTGGCGGCGACGGGCATGCGCGAGTCGGAGGTGTTCGGTCTCCAGCGCAGCCAGATTTCCGCCGATGGCAGAAGCATCACGCTGACCACCACGAAGGCGCGGCGCGCCCGCGTGGTTCCACTCAGCCCGACGGGGGTCGGCATAGTGGTCGGCATACCTCGGCACATCAAATCCGGCGTGGTTTTCTGGCATGGCGACGGGCTGCCGTACCGCAACGTGTCGAGCCGCCACATTCAAATCCGGGAGCGGCTGAACGCGGCGGACGAGAGGGCCGGAAGGAAGCGCAACCCCTTGAAATTCCGGCTTCATGATCTGCGCCACCTGTTCGCGGTGAACTATCTGCGCGACGGTGGAAGCATCTACGACCTGCAGCTCGTGCTGGGCCATTCATCGCTCAAGGTCACGGAGATGTACCTGGATTACGTCGACCCAACGACACGCCAACGGGCGATGCGGTTTGGAGGCGGGTCGGCATAGAAGTCGGCATAGCTGTAACGGTTCCACGAAGGTTGCAACCTTCGAACCGCTCTATTTGATCTGCTATGTCATTGATTTGATTACGCGGTGGCGGAGGGGATGGGATTCGAACCCACGATAGGGCTTTAAACCCTATGACGGTTTAGCAAACCGTTGCCTTCAGCCACTCGGCCACCCCTCCAGCCAGTGCGGCTCCCCGTGGGGCGCCGCTGGCGTGGGGAGGGTTCTAACGGCCGGCCGTACCCTTGTCAACGCTTACGGAGACACAAATCCGCTTTTCCCGAAAATCATCGCGAAGAGACAAATCTGTATAAAATTTTAGGTACTTTTTAATGGAAGGAGATTATGATGCCACCATGAGCAATAAAAAGCCCGGGTGACGCACGACTCGGTCGCGTGGGGATTGGTTCCGACAGAACCCCGCCGGTCAGTGACGCCGCACCCCGTCGCCGTGGAGGATGCCATGACCCTGTCACGCCGTTGCGCCGAAACACTGATCGACCTCGTCGAAATCAAGCTGAGCTGCCTGGAGATCACGGACCGCGAGGACCAGCGCGAAAAGGAGCTGCTCCAGCGTTGCGTGCAGGAGTTGAATGCCGAACTGCGCGGAGAGAACGGCGCGCTGTCGGACTTCGCGGCGCCGAAACGCCGCGGCCGGCGGCCCAAGCATCTGCAATTCCACGAACTCCACGTCGCCTGACCCACCTGCGGGATCACGGGGCGGCGTCAGCCCAGGGCGGGCTCCGCCGCCGCGGCCGCCTGCATGGCCGGGGCCTCGCGGGGCAGCAGGATGGTGAAGCGGGTGCCCTGTCCCGGCCAGGACTGTACGGACACGGTGCCGCCCAGCGGGCCGGTGACGGTGTTGAAGACGATGTGCAGACCGAGGCCGGAGCCGCCCTGCCCGCGCTTGGTGGTGAAGAACGGGTCGAAGACCTTCGAAAGATGCTCCGGCGCAATGCCGACGCCATCGTCGATGAAATCGATCCGGACCCGGTCCGACCCGTCCGGCTGCGCGGTGATCCTGATCGTGCCGACCGATCTCTCAACTGCCCTCTCAGTTGACGGCTCGGCCGGCCGGTCGCCGGTCCGGTCGCTCATGCGGTCGCCATCGCCATAGGCATGGACGACGGCGTTGATGACCAGATTGGTCAGCACCTGTCCCAGCGCACCGGGAAAGCTGTCCATCGTCAGTTCGTCGTCACATTCGACCGTCACCCTCAGATTGGTGCGTTTCAGCCGCGGGCGCAGCGAGAACAGCAGTTCGTGGACGTAGCTGCCCAGTTCGAACACACGCCGGTCGCCGGAGGACTGGTCGACCGCCACCTGCTTGAAACTCTGCACCAGGGACGCCGCCCGGTCGATGTTGGCCATCAGCAGGCGGCTGCTTTCGCTCAACCCGTCCAGGAACTCCAGGAATTCGGACCGCCGCAGCGCATTGCCGGTGAAGCGGTCGCGCAGGACCTGTGCCTGCTCGCCGATATGGCTGGCGGCGGTCAGGCCGATGCCGATGGGCGTGTTGATCTCGTGCGCCACCCCCGCCACCAGCTGGCCGAGCGAGGCCATGGTCTCGGCCTGGATCAGGCTTTCCTGCGCCTCCCGCAGGTCGGCCAGGGCCTGCTCGGCCTCTTCCCTGGCCTGGATCATCGCCGATTCGGCGGCCTTGCGGTCGGTGATGTCGTAGAGCCAGGTCAACAGCGCCGATTCGCCGTCCAGTTCGATGCTGTTCCACGAGGACAGCACCCAGACGATGCTGCCGTCCGGTCGGCGGAACCGGATCTCGGCGTTGCGGAAGGCGCCTTCACGGTCGAAGCGGGCGATCAGCGCGTCGCGGTCGGCCGGGGCGGCATAGAGGTCGGCCACCGGCGTGCGCATCAGTTCGGCCCGGTCACGGCCCATCAGCCGGACGGACTGGGCGTTGCAGAACAGCCAGCGGCCGTCGCGCGTGGTGACGTTCACCGCGATGGGCGCCGCCTCCATGATCTTCAGCAGGCGCTCCTCGCTGGCGCGCAGCCGCTCCTCCTGCCGCCGGGCCTCGGTGATGTCGGTCATGATGCCGGCATAGCGCACCGCGCGGCCGGTCTCGTCGCGAAAGGCACGGCCCTTGGCGGCGATCCAAACCCAGCCGCCGGCCTCATGGCGAAGCCGGTAGCTGTAGGCATAGGCCGACGTCTCCCCCGCCAGATGCGAGGCGATATGGGCCAGCACCCGGTCACGGTCTTCCGGGTGCAGCCGGCGCTCCCAGAAATCGGGCGGCATCGCCGGCCGCGTGCGATGGCCCAGCATGCGCGGGAAGGTGTCGGACCACCAGCAGGTGCCGGCCACCAGATCGGCGTCCCACACCGCAGCGCCGGTCGCCTCCAAAGCCATCTCCAGCCGCTCGCCGATCTCCGGGTCGTGGATGGGATGCCCCGGCGCGGCGACGCCGGGAGTGGCGGAGGCGGGAGAAGGCGGCGACGGACGGCGCGCCGCCCGGCGCCCGGAATACCGGCCCAGCAGCATCCCGAGCAGACCGCCGACGGCACCAGCCGCGAGCGCCACCATCACCGGCTCCGCCGCCATGGTTCCTCCACCGTTTCCAGCACTGTGACGGCGGAAACAGGGAAAATTCAACTGCGGCTTTGCCTTACAGGCCGGTGGCACCCAATAAAAAAGCCTCTCCGCCGAACGGAGAGGCTTTCTTTCGGACAGGGCGGAGATTCCGCTCCGCCAACAGGGAAAGGCCGCTCAGCCTTTCAGTTTGCTGGTCAGGATTTCGTTGACCATGGCCGGGTTGGCCTTGCCCTGGGTCGCCTTCATCACCTGGCCGACGAAGAAGCCGAACAGCTTGTCCTTGCCGCTGCGGAACTCCGCCACCTTGTCGGGGTTGGCGGCCAGCACGGCGTCGATGGAACCTTCGATGGCGCTGGTGTCGGTGACCTGGCGCAGGCCCTTCTTCTCGACGATGTCGGCGGCCTTCTCGCCGGTCTCGAACATCGTCTCGAAGACTTCCTTGGCGATGCGGCCGGAGATGGTGTTGTCGGCGATCAGGTCGATCAGCCCGCCGAGGTCGGCGGCGGACACCGGGCTCTCCTCGATCTCCTTGCCGGCCTTGTTCAGATAGCCGAACAGCTCGCCGGTGACCCAGTTGGAGGCGAGCTTCGGATCGCGGCCCTTGGCCACCGCCTCGAAATAGTCGGCCTTCGACTTCTCCGAGACCAGCACGCCGGCATCATAGACCGACAGCTTGTAGTCCTCGATGAAGCGGGTCTTCTTGTCGTCCGGCAGCTCGGGCAGGGTCTTCCTGATGTCCTCGACCCACTCCGGGTCGAGCTCCAGCGGCAGCAGGTCGGGGTCGGGGAAATAGCGGTAGTCGTGCGCCTCCTCCTTCGACCGCATGGAGCGGGTCACGAACTTGGTCGTGTCCCACAGCCGGGTCTCCTGGTCGATCTTGCCGCCGTCCTCGATGATCTCGATCTGGCGGCGCGCCTCGTACTCGATGGCCTGCATGACGAAGCGGATCGAGTTGACGTTCTTGATCTCGCAGCGGGTGCCGAAGGGGTCGCCCGGCTTGCGCACCGACACGTTGACGTCGCAGCGCATGGAGCCTTCCTCCATGTTGCCGTCGCAGGTGCCGAGATAGCGCAGGATGGAGCGCAGCTTGCGCACGTAGGCGCCGGCCTCCTCCGAGGTCCGCATGTCCGGCTCCGACACGATCTCCATCAGCGCCACGCCCGACCGGTTCAGGTCGATGTAGGTCTTGGACGGGTGCTGGTCGTGCAGCGACTTGCCGGCGTCCTGCTCCAGGTGCAGGCGCGTGACGCCGACGGTGCGGCTGGTGCCGTCCGGCAGGTCCAGCACGATCTCGCCCGCGCCGACGATCGGCTGCAGGAACTGGCTGATCTGATAGCCCTGCGGCAGGTCGGCGTAGAAGTAGTTCTTGCGGTCGAAGACCGAATGCAGGTTGATCTGCGCCTTCAGCCCCAGGCCGGTGCGCACCGCCTGCTCGACGCAATATGCGTTGATGACGGGCAGCATGCCGGGGAACGCGGCGTCGACGAAGCTGACCTGGCTGTTCGGCTCGGCCCCGAATTCGGTGGCGGAGCCGGAGAACAGCTTCGCGTTCGAAATCACCTGGGCATGGACCTCAAGCCCGATCACGACTTCCCAATCGCCCGTTTCACCCTGGATGTACGACATCGTTCCGCTCTTCGACGTTCACGGCACGGGACGGGACGGGCGCCGCCCTGGAAAAGGACGGCCCGGCCATACCCTTGGAATCCCGTTTCTTCTAACGCCCTTTGCGTCCGCGCGCACGCTTTATCGCGCCGCGGCTTCCCCTCCCCCATCATACCCCCCGTACCTCCATTGTGCGGCCGGCCACAGACAGGCCGTTAACACTCGCGCAAGCTTTGCCCGCCACGCTGGAGGGATCGAGCACGGGAGGGTCTGATGTCGGTGCAGGGACTGGTGCGGAAGGTCGGGTTCGGCGTCGGCCTGGGCGCTCTGCTGATCGCGGGTGCCGCCCTCGGCCATGCCGCGACCCAGCCGGACGGACTGTCGCTCAACCCGGTCAGCCCCACCCCGGTCACCGTCAACCCGGCCCCCGCGGCGCCCTCCTCCTCCGAGTTCCCCGACGCGGCGATGTCCCGCAACGACCAGGGCGACGTCACCGTCCTGCGCCTGGACGGCATCATCACGCCGGGAGCGGAGCGCAGCTTCGTCGACGCCCTGCACGCCCTGCCGGCCCGCCGCCCGCTGGTGATCGAACTGTCCAGCCCCGGCGGCTTCACCGCGGCCGGCTACCGGATGATCGACGCCGTGCTGGCCGAACGCCAGGGCGGGCGGCCGGTCGCCACCCGGGTGCGCGACGGCGACTCCTGTGAAAGCATGTGCGTCGGCCTCTATCTGGCCGGCTATCCGCGCTACGCCGCTCCGCGGGCGGAATTCATGGTGCATGCCCCGCGCATGGCGGAGAACGGCCGGATGACCATGCGGTCCACCCAGATGATGGTGGAACGTCTGGTGTCGCTCGGCGCCTCGCCGGCCTGGATCCGGCGCGTGACGGCGGAAGGCGGCTTTTCCGGCGCCCGCGACTACCGCGAGACCGCCGACCGCCTGAGCGCCGACGGCGCCAACATCGTCACCGACCTGCTGCGCTGAACCGCCCTTCGGCGACCGTCTCCGGCGCGCGGCCGACGATCCGCTCATAAACCTCCGGATCGGTCGCCCCCTCGGTCCCGAACACCAGCACGCGGGCGTCGGGCACGAGGCCCAGCGCCAGCCGGATCTCCTCATGCGCCGCGGCGCAGAGCAGCCCGGCCAGCCCGGCGACGCCGGATTCGCCGCCCACCACCGGCCGGCCGCCATTCCCGCCGTCGGCAAGCCTGCGCATGGCGATGACCGCCCCCTCGTCGGGAATGGTCAGGAAATCGTCTGCGCCGCGCTCCAGGATCGCCCAGGCGAGCGGGGACACTTCGCCGCAGGCCAGTCCCGCCATCACCGTGTCCAGGTCGCCCTGCGACCGCACCGGCCGGCCGGCGACGGCACTCTGGTACAGGCAGTCGGCGTTGTGCGGCTCCACCACCACGAAGCGCGGGCGCTGGCGACCCCAGCTTTCCCACAGGTGGCCGCAGACGGCGGCGGGCAGCGCGCCGACGCCGCCCTGCACGAAGACATGGGTCGGCCGTTCGCTGGCGGGAAGCTGGGAAACCGCCTCCTCCACCATCACGGTGTAGCCCTGCATCACGTCGCGCGGCACGTCCATGTAGCCGGTGTAGGAGGTGTCGGAGACGACGAACCAGCCCCGCTCCGCCGCATCGGCGGCGGCGCGGCGCACCGCGTCGTCGTACCGCCCGTCCACCACCACCACCCGCGCCCCGTACGCCTCGATGGCGGCGCGGCGGCCGGGCGTACAGGCGGCAGGCACATACACCACGCAACCGCAGCCGAACACCTGCGCCCCCCAGGCGACCGACCGGCCATGGTTGCCGTCGGTGGCGGTGGTGACGGTCAGCGTCCGCGTCACCTTGGCATAGCGGCCGACGACGAGGTCGAGCGCCGTCACCGGCACGCCGGGCACCCGCGCCGTCACCTCCCGCGCCAGCAGCCGCAGCACGGCGTACGCCCCGCCCAGCGCCTTGAAGCTGCCGAGCGCGAAGCGGGCGCTCTCGTCCTTGTACCAGAGACGGTCGATCCCCGCCTCCCGCGCCAGTCCGGGCAGGGAGCGCAGCGGTGTCGGCGCATAGCCGGGCCAGGCGCCGATTTCCGCCATCGCCTCCTCGAACGCGGCACGGCTGAGGATCGCGCGCTCCGACGGGCCGTAGACCCGCTCATGGTCGGCTTGCGGATTGGAAACGTGGCGCGGCAGGCAGGAGGATGGGGAGACGGCGCTGTGGGACATGGCTTCGCGCTCCGGGCCGGGGACGCCATCGGCGACGGCCCATCCCGCGACCTCGCACCACGAGACCAAAAGCCACCGGCCGCCGTCAAGGCATCAGCGCAGGCGCGGCTGCTACCGAATGAAGCATCGGTGAAGGGAAGACGCGACGCTCAGCGCTTCCATTCGCGGCTGGACTTGATGAAGTCGGTCAGGGTGACGCCGATCTTGTCGTCGATGATCGCGACCTCGCCACGGGCGACCAGCACGCCTTCGACATAGACGTCGGTCGGGTCCTTCAGATGGCGGTCGAGTTCCACGACGGCGCCGCGGCCCAGCTTCAGCAGGTCGCGGACGCGGAGCATGGCGGTGCCGATGACGACCTTGATCTCCACCGGCGCGTCGCCGATGGCGAAGGACGAGGCGTCGCCGTCATTGGGATCGGCGGCGCCGAGCAGGTCGTCGATGTTGGCCATGGATGTCCAAGCTCCCGCGCCGGAACGGGCGCCTTCTTAAACGAACGGGGCATCCTACACCCCGGACGGTCAGGGGGGCAACGGCACCGACCACCGGGTTTTGCGACAAGATTGGGCTTTTCCCGCACCGGCGCTTCCCCCACACTGTCGGCCCGCCCGCCATTGCGGGCCTCGGCCTGCCCACGGGACAATTCATTGCCATCACGCAACGATCCGCCGGGTACAGGCACCGACCAACCGGAACCGGGTTCATTTTGATGACCGACAGCAGCATTTCCCCGCTTGTGGACGTTTCCTGGCTGAAAAGCCGGCTCGACAACCCCGGCATCGTCGTCCTGGACGTGCGGACCCCGCCTGCCGGCGGCTTCGTTCCGGGAGCGGTTCATTCCGACTACGCAACGGCCGGCTGGCGGACCGTGGTCGGTGGCGGCGCCGGAATGCTGCCGCAGCCGGGGGTGCTGGCGGGGCTGATCGGCAGCCTGGGGATCGGCGACGGCGATCATGTCGTGCTGGTGGCGGCCGGCGCCAACGCCTCGGACATGGGCAACGCCACCCGCGTCTACTGGACCTTCAAGATGCTGGGCCATGACGCGGTGTCGGTGCTGGACGGCGGCTTCGCCGCCTGGGTCGCCGCCGGCGAAGCGGTTGGTCCGCTGCCGGCCGGGCGCAAGCCGACGACTTTCACCGCCCGCCCCCGCACCGACCTGCGCGCCACCCTGGAACAGGTCGAGGCGGCGGTGAAGGACGGGGCCGTACCGCTGCACGACGCCCGCTCCGCCGAGCAGTTCGCCGGCAAGGCCAAGAGCCCGCAGGCCCGCGCGCCCGGCACCATCCCCGGCGCGGTGAACCTGGACATCGCCCCGCTCTTCTCGGCGGCGGAGCACCGTTTCGCCTCGCCCGACGCTGTGAAGGCGATGGCCGACCGGGCCGGACTGCCCCTGCGCGACCAGCCCATCACCTTCTGCAACACCGGCCACCTCGCCTCGGTGTCCTGGTTCGCGCTGAGCGAGATCGCCGGCGTGCCGGGGGTGCGGCTCTATGACGGCTCGATGTCGGAATGGAGCGCCGATCCGGAACGGCCGTTGCAGACCGAAGGCTGAGTCACGCTTTCGCCCGGCGGCGGCGCAGACGGCCGAGGTCGCTGCGCCGCACCAGCCCGAGCAGAACGGCAGCCATGGCGTAGACCGCCAGCCCGACCGCCGCCAGCACCAGCAGCCCGCCCAGCCGCTCGACCACGCCCAAGGCACCCAGCCAGGGGGCGAGCCGCCCGGTCGCCAGCCACAGGGCGCCGGCCATGGCAGCGGCCGCAATGGCCATGCGCGGCAGGTTGCGGGTCAGCCGCGCGTCGGCGCGGAACAGGCCGCGCCGGTGCAGCAGCAGGGCCAGCAGCCCGGCATTCACCCAGGCGCCGACGGAGGTGGCGACCGCCAGCCCGACCTGGGCCAGCGGCCCCATCAATGCCAGCTTCAGCGCCACGTTGATGCCGACCGCCGCCAGCGCCACCCGCACCGGCGTCGCCGTGTCGTGGCGGGCGTAGAAGCCGTTGACGAGGCTGCGGATGACCACGAAGGCGGGCAGGCCCAGCGCATAGGCCTGGAGGGTGACGGCGGAAGCCGCGGCGTCCGACGGGCCGAAGGCGCCGCGCTGGAACAGCACCGACAGGATCGGCGTGCCGGCCACCAGGAAGGCGATGGCGGCCGGCAGGGTCAGCACCAGCGACAGCTCGATGGCGCGGTTCTGGCTGTCGACCGCGCCGGCCTCGTCGCCGCTCTTGATCCGCTTGGACATTTCCGGAAGCAGAACGGTGCCGACGGCGATGCCGATCACCCCCAGCGGCAGCTGGTTCAGCCGGTCGGCGTAATAGAGGTAGGACACCGCGCCGGTCGGCAGGGCAGAGGCGATGAGCGTGTCGGCGAACAGGCTGATCTGGGTCAGGCCCGATCCCAGCGCCGCCGGTCCCAGCACCGTGAGGAAGCGCTTCACGTCGGGGGACAGGCGCGGCATCACCGGCCGCAGCGACATGTCCGCCCGCCGGGCGTCCCAGGCCAGATAGAGGAACTGCGCGACGCCGGACGCCAGAACGCCCCAGGACAGCGCGTGTCCGGCCGTCGGCATCAGCGGCGTGCCGACCACCAGCGCGGCGATCAGGCAGAGGTTCATCAGGATCGGCGCCGCGGCGGCCGACCCGAAGCGGCTCATGCTGTTCAGCACGCCGCCATAGAGCGACACTAGCGAGATCAGCAGCAGGTAGGGAAAGGTGATGCTGGTGAACAGCACCGCCAGCCGGAACTTCTCCGGCTCGTCGGCGAAGCCGGGGGCGAAGACCGTCATGAACTGCGGCATGAAGGCCAGCACACCCAGCAGCAGCACCATCTGCACGATGACCAGCAGGGTCATCACCTCGTCGGCGAAGCGGCGGGCGGCCGCGGCGCCGTCCTGCACCAGCTTGCCGGAGAACAGCGGCACGAAGGCGGAGTTGAAGGCGCCCTCGGCGAACAGGGCGCGGAAGTGGTTCGGCAGCCGGAAGGCGACGAAGAAGGCGTCGGCCACCGGCCCGGCACCGAGCAGCGCCGCGGTCAGCACGTCGCGCAGGAAACCGAGCACCCGGCTGGCCAGGGTCAGGCCGCCGACGGACAGGATATGACGGAACACGATGGCTGGGTCGCTCTTGTGGTGCAGAAATAGCCCGGCGGCATCCTAGCGATGCAGCCGCGTTCGTCATAGGATCGCCGCCCGCATTCGTCCAGAACGCATCTCAAATTCCCACGGTCGAAAGCCCCGACATGCCGCAGCAGCAAGCCCTCCCCCTGACCTATCTGGAAGCCGGCGAAGCCAATGGCGGAACGCCGATGCTGGTCCTGCACGGCCTTTTCGGGTCGGCGCGCAACTGGCAGACGCTGGCCCGCCGCTTCGGCGAATCGCGCCGGGTCTATGCGCTGGACCTGCGCAATCACGGCGGCGCGCCCTGGGCCGAGGACATGGGCTATCCGGAGATGGCGGCCGACGTGCTGCGCTTCCTCGACGACCGCGGCTTCGCCCGCACCACCATCGTCGGCCATTCGATGGGCGGCAAGACCGCCATGGCGCTGGCGCTGGCCCATCCCGACCGGGTCGAGCGGCTGGTGGTCGCCGACATCGCCCCCGTCGCCTACACCCACACCCACGCCCCCTACGTCGCCGCCATGAAGGCCGCGAAGCTGGAGGGCGCCACCCGCCGGCCGGAGGTGGAGGCCCAGTTGGTCGACGCCATTCCGGAGGCGCCGCTGCGCTCCTTCCTGATGCAGAATCTGGTGCTGGAGAACGGCGCCTTCTCCTGGCGGATCAACCTCGACTCCATCGGTTCGAACATGGCGGGGCTGATCGGCTTCCCCGATTTCGGCGGTGCGCGTTACGAGGGGCCTGCCCTGTTCATCGGCGGCGGCGCCTCGGACTACATCCGGCCGGAGCATCACGATGCCATCCGCCGCCACTTCCCCAAGGCGGAAATCCGCATGATCGACGGGGTCGGACACTGGCTGCATGCCGAGCGCCCGGCCGAATTCGCCGCGATGGTGGAGGGATTCCTCTGATTCTTCCGTGATTCCCGGACCAAAACCGGGCATTCGCACCGGGTTGTAAGCCGAAGCAGATATTGCATCGCCCGGACGTCGGGGCTATCAAGCCTGCGCGCCTTAAAACGCGGCCTGCGAGACAACGCGGCTGCCATTCCTCGAAGGATCGACCGATCATGAGCGTCATCACCGAGATTCACGCCCGCGAAATCCTGGACAGCCGCGGCAACCCCACCGTGGAAGTCGACGTCGCGCTGGACAGCGGCGCCTTCGGCCGCGCCGCGGTGCCGTCGGGCGCCTCCACCGGCGCCCACGAGGCGGTCGAGCTGCGCGACGGCGACAAGTCCCGCTTCGGCGGCAAGGGCGTGCTGAAGGCGGTCGAGTCCGTCAACGGCGAGATCTATGACGCCCTCGCCGGCCTGGAGGCCGACGACCAGCGCGCCATCGACCTCGCCATGATCGATCTGGACGGCACCGAGAACAAGGGCCGCCTCGGCGCCAACGCCATCCTGGGCGTGTCGCTGGCGGTCGCCCGCGCCGCCGCCGAGGATGCCGGCCTGCCGCTCTACCGCTATGTCGGCGGCGCCTTCGCCTCGCTGCTGCCGGTGCCGATGATGAACATCATCAACGGCGGCGCCCATGCCGACAATCCGATCGACATCCAGGAGTTCATGATCATGCCGGTGGGCGCCGAGACCGGCGCCGACGCCATCCGCATGGGCTCCGAGATCTTCCAGTCGCTCAAGAAGAAGCTGAAGGACGCCGGCCACAACACCAATGTCGGCGACGAGGGCGGCTTCGCCCCCAACATCGGCTCCACCGACGAGGCGCTCGGCTTCGTCATGAAGGCGATCGAGGCCGCCGGCTACAAGCCGGGCGACGACGTCATGCTGGCGCTCGACGCCGCCTCGACCGAGTTCTTCAAGAACGGCAAGTACGAGCTGGCCGGCGAAGGCAAGTCGCTGTCGCCGGAGCAGATGGTCGCCTACTGGGCCGACCTTGCCGGCCGTTACCCGATCATCTCGATCGAGGACGGCATGGCCGAGGACGACTGGGAAGGCTGGAAGGCGCTGACCGACGCCATCGGCTCCAAGGTGCAGCTGGTCGGCGACGACCTGTTCGTGACCAACCCCAAGCGTCTGGCCCAGGGCATCAAACAGGGTGTCGCCAACTCGATCCTGGTGAAGGTGAACCAGATCGGCACGCTGTCGGAGACGCTGGAGGCGGTCGACATGGCGCACAAGGCCGGCTACACCGCCGTCCTGTCGCACCGCTCGGGCGAGACCGAGGACAGCACCATCGCCGACCTGGCGGTCGCCACCAACTGCGGCCAGATCAAGACCGGCTCGCTGAGCCGTTCGGACCGCCTCGCCAAGTACAACCAGCTGATCCGCATCGAGGAGCAGCTCGGCGTCGCCGCCCGCTTCGCCGGCCGCGGCATCCTCAAGGCCTGATCGTTCCAGGGTAAGGAAAAGCCCCTCTCCGGTCCGCCGGAGAGGGGCTTTTCCTTTGTAAAGCGCCGCAATTACTCCCCGGCCAGCGCGCCGATCATCTTGCGGACGGCGGTCATCTGGAAGCCGCTCTTGCGGGCAAAGTCGTAGCCGGTGTAGGCGAACCAGTCCCAGCAGGCCTTGGGGTTCGAGGTCGGCCGGGCATTGCCGTCGATCTGCGGGTACAGCACGACGATGTTGTTGACGTCGGCCCAGCGGTTGTAGCCGGCGTTTACGGCGAAATGGTCGCCGATCAGGTTGGACGCCATCTGGCAGCCGTGGAAGGCGACATGGATGCGGCAGGTCTGCTGGCCGCCTTCGCACGCCTCGGGGACGTAGACGTAGCCGGTCTTGGCCATGCCGCTGCGGCTGGGGTCGCCGACGAAGGGGGCCTGATTGAACAGCTTCGGCTGACGGGCCGCGGCGGGGGCGTTCGGGATGCGGGCGTCGGCATAGAAGAAGCGGACGATGGCGCCCGCCTGATCGTATTGGCAGTTGTTGATGTATTCGCTCTTCTCACCCTCTGTCGGGATGAAGTCGCAGGCGGCGCCATAGCCGTCGGTGATGTAGGCGTGCGCCGCCTTCGGCAGCTTCACATAGGAGAGGTTGGCCTCCGTCACCCCCAGCGCCCGGTAGAACTGCTCGGTGGCGTCGGCGACCGGACGCTTGACCGTCAGGTCGTGGTCGCCGTTGAACAAATAGATCTTCGACTTCGCCATGTTGGACAGCGGGTCGATCTCCTTCGCCTTCTCGCGCGCCCTGGCGTTGGCGACCAGGGCCGCGACGTCGGGCGGTCCCATCGCCACATCCATGCAGCGCTTCAGCGCCACCACTGCCGGGGCGATGCCGCCTTCCGACACCTCGGCACAGTCGTAGGGGCCGCCGGCGACGAGGCCGGCCGCCTTGACCAGACCCGAATAGGCGACCTGGAACTGTCCGGCCATATAGGCGCCCGACGAAATGCCCGACACCGTCGTCTGCGCCGGGTCGATCTTCAGCTTTAAATCGGACAGCTTGATTTGCGCAGCCGCGGGAAGCGGCGCCAGGACGACGAGCGCCGCCAGCACGGTCTTCAGAATGACTTTGTGCGAAATCGTCATGGGAGGGTCACCTTTGCCCTGCAAGGGTTGTCAACATCGTGTGGACAGCGGCGATCTGCGCCCCGCCCTTCGTCGCGTAGTCCGTCCCCGTATTGCCGACCCAGTCCCAGCAGGCGATCGGGTCCGCCGACCGGCGGAGCGACAGCTGCGGGTAGAGCACGATCAGATTGTTGTTGGCCGCCCAGCGGTTGAACCCGGCACCGGTGGTCACGGCGTCGCCGACCTCCGACGCGGACTGGCGGCATCCGTGAAAGACGATGTGCACGGCACAGGCCGCCCCGCGCGCACAGGCCGGCGGCACATAGACATAGCCGGTGGGCGCCAGCCCCGTGCGGGCCGGATCGCCGAACGGCGTCTGGTCGAAGGCGCTGGCCGCGGGCAGGTCCGGAGCCGGCGGGTTCAGGCCGCCATAGATGTGCGACAGGATCCGCCCGGCCTGATCATAGTCGCCGCAGGCGTTGACGTAGGGGCTGCGGTTGGCGTTGCAGTCGTTGACGCCTCCCGGCGCGATGAAGCCGTTGCCGGCATCCAGCCCGGTCTCCATCCGGATGCGGTTCGCCGGGACATGGGCGGCGCGGTAGAAGGCCTCCGCCTCCTCCACCGCCTTGCGGTTCACCACCATGTCGGCACGGCCGCTGAACAGATAGACCTGCGCCTCCGCCAGCCGGGCGAGCGGATCGATCGCCCCGGCCGCCGCCAGCGGCTGGGCCGCTTCGTACAGGGATTGCCCGCGCGGCCAGAGCGCGTTCCCCTGCATGCAGGCCGCCGCCAGCAGCGGATTCTCCGCGGCGCAGAGATAGGGTCCGCCGGAGATCAGACCGACCCCGGCCATCTCGGCGGAATGGGCGATGTGGAACTGGATGGCCATGAAGGCGCCGGCCGCCAGCCCCGATGCCGAGGTCTTCGCCGGCACCATGTTGCGGGGCGTGAGCTGCGGAACGGCGGGCAAATCGGCCGGCGCATCTGTGGCGGCCCGGCCGCCACCGGACGGCGACGCCAGCACCGACACGAAGGCGATGAGCGCAACCAGGAAACACCGAACTACCCAGCCCATTCCCACTTGCTAAACCCCGCTCAGCCCGACGATTTCGCAAGGTAGCAATGGATAGTGGAATGTCTATTAAAAATCCTTCAGATTTTCCTGATGCACGCGCATGCACGAAATATTGCAACCCGGCTCCGGCGGGCGCCGTGATCGGGACGAGAGGCGCCCATGGAAAAGGCCGGCGGAGCATCGCCCCGCCGGCCTTTCGCCGTCGTTCCGCAGCCCGGCCCCCCGCATCCGGCGCCCGACAGGCACCGAATCGGGCCGATCAGCTCCGCAGGAAGGCCAGAACATTCTCCGGCGAGGATTCGCCGTAGGGATCGCCGTTCTCGCCCGCGTCGTTGATCCCCGGCTCCTCGAAGAACTTCTCGACGACACCGTCCTTGACCACCATGGCGTAGCGCCAGGACCGGTGGCCGAAGCCGACATGGTCCTTGTCGATCAGCATGCCCATGCGGCGGGTGAAGTGGCCCGAGCCGTCGGGGATCAGCTTCACCTTCTTCAGGTTCAGGCTCTTGCCCCACTGGTACATGACGAAGGCGTCGTTGACGCTGAGGCAATAGACCTCGTCGATGCCCAGCTCCTTGAAGTCGTCATAGAGCCGCTCGAAGGCCGGGCACTGCTCGTTGGAGCAGGTCGGCGTGAAGGCGCCGGGCAGGGAGAACACCACCACCCGTTTGCCCTGGAACAGCTCGTCGCTCCGCACGTCCTGCCAACGGAACGGGTTGGGCCCGCCGACGCTCTCGTCGCGCACGCGGGTTCTGAACACCACCGAGGGGACCTTGCGCCCTTCCATCGTCATCTCCGGCTTTCGTTGGGAATGGACCGGCGGAATCGCCGCCGGCGAACGATAGCGGTAATGCCAGCCCCCTCCAACCGGCCATAGGTCATGCTCTCCATTGCCGCGGCAAGCGCGGAGTCACCCATAAAGAGCAAACAATACTGAGGTAATTCTGCGCAAAAGTGGTGGCATCCGGTGGCAATCCTGTGACGTCCCCGAATGTTAAGGTCCCATTTACCAGGATATCGTTCTCTGATCTCGCCTGCATCCAGTGGGCACTGCGCCGAACGGTGACAATTGGAGGGCTGTTTATGCCTATTTCGACCAAGTCCAACTCTATGCGACAGGCCGGCAACAATAAGCCGGAAGCCTCATTCAATCGCGGTTATTTCTCAAGGATACTTGTTAGCACATTTATCTTCAGCGCCACCATCAATGCCCTGATGCTGGCCATGCCGCTTTATTCGCTTCAAGTGTTCAGCCGCGCCATCCCGTCCGGCAACTACGACACCCTGATCATGCTGACCCTGATCGTCGTCATCGCGCTGACGCTGAGCGGCCTGCTGGAGATGGTGCGGTCCCGCCTCCTGGCCCGCGCCGGCAACGCGCTGGAGGTGCGGTGGCGCCGCCGGCTGACCGCCGACGCGCTGGACGCCGCCGGCCGCGGCCGTCCGGACACCGGCCCCCTCGCCGACCTGATCGAGCTGAAGGGCGCCTTCTCGCGCCCCTCGCTTCCGGCGCTGATGGACCTGCCCTGGGCGCCGCTCTACGTCATCGGCATCTACGTCATCCACCCGATGCTGGCGCTGGTTCTGGTGGTGTCGATGCTGATCATGGCGGTGATGGGCTGGATCGGCTATGTCGCCGTCAAGGACATCAACGACGAGAGCAAGCTGCCGGCCAGCCGCGCCCAGAAGCTGTTCGAGGCGCTGGCCTCCCGTTCCGACACCGTGCGCGGCCTGCGCATGGGCAACGACTCGCTGGACGCCGTCAACCGCGACTTCCTGACCGCCAGCGCCATGCAGGGCCAGGGCTATGAGCGCAGCGCCGCCATCGGCGCCGCCACCAAGTGGGTCCGCATGGTCCTGCAGATCGCCGTGACGGGCATCGGCGCCTGGCTGGTGATCGAGCAGCACCTGTCCTTCGGCGGCATGATCGCCACCTCGATGCTGGTCGGCCGCGGCCTCGCCCCGATCGAGCAGACCGCCGGCGCCTGGGGCGGGCTGGTCCGCTCCGCCCAGGCCGTCCGCCGCCTGCTGCCGCTGCTGAAGCGCCTGTCGCGTGAGCCGGAGCGTCCCTCCGTGCCTGTCGAGAGCGAGCGCCTGACCGTCGAGAACCTGCTGTTCGTCTCCCCCCGCGACCAGAAGCCGATCCTGCGCAGCGTCACCCTGTCGATCGAGCCGGGCGAGACCGTCTGCATCGCCGGCCCCAACCGCTCTGGCAAGTCGGTGCTTGCCCGCCTGCTGGCCGGCGTCGCCCTTCCCTCGGCCGGCACGGTCCGCCTGGGCGGCCTGTCCGTCGCCACCCTGACCCCCGACAGCCCGGAACAGGGCATCGGCTACCTGCCGCAGCAGGTCGACCTGCTGCCCGGCAGCATCGCCGACAACATCGCCCGCTTCACCAGCGCCACCCGCGAAAAGGTCGAGGAAGCCGCCAAGGCCGTCGGCATCCACGAGTGGATCGAAAGCCTCCCCATGGGCTACGAGACCGAGGTCAACGACCCGCTGTCCCCGATCACCGGCGCCAGCGCCCGCCTGATCGGCCTCGCCCGCGCCGCCTTCGCCCAGCCGCCGCTGCTGGTGCTGGACGAGCCGACCGCCGGCCTGGACGAGCTGGGCATCAAGGCCGTCCGCGCCTTCGTCGCGGCCTGCAAGGAACGCGGGGCGACCACCATCGTCATGACCCACGCCCCGGTCTTCGTCGATATGGCCGACCACACCTACGTCCTTAAGAACGGCATGGCGATGGAGCTGCCGCGTCCGGAACAGCAGCAGGCCCAGCCCGGCGCCGTCAACCTCGCCCGCCTCCGCAATCTCGGCCCTCAGGGTCCGTCCGCCGCCACGGCGGGGGCCGCCGGCTGACCGCCGGACCGCCCCCAAGACCTGAGCACCCGGCACGACCCGACAGAGCCAAGGAAGCCCCATGACCACGATGACCACGACCTTCCCCACCCCGCTGTCTTCCGACAACGGCCCCGAGA
This sequence comes from Azospirillum sp. 412522, assembly GCF_019805165.1. Classification (GTDB taxonomy): domain Bacteria; phylum Pseudomonadota; class Alphaproteobacteria; order Azospirillales; family Azospirillaceae; genus Azospirillum. The sequence goes on along the minus strand of NZ_RWIJ01000036.1, from coordinate 25,803 downwards.
CCCCCGCCGGCAAGCCGTCGCGCAAGACGGCCACCATCACCTCGATCCATGCGCTGCGGGCGGCGATGCCGGAAACCAATGCCCGCGGCCTGCTGCTCGGCGGCTTCCTGGTCCTGGCGGTCGGCTTCGGCGGCATGACCGGCTGGGCGGCGGTGGCCCCCCTGCACAGCGCGATCAGCGCGTCCGGCTCGCTGGCGCCGGAGACCGGCCGCAAGGTGGTGAAGAACACCGAGGGCGGCGTCATCAGCGCCATCATGGTCAATGAGGGCGACCGGGTCGAGGCCGGCCAGATCCTGATGCGGCTGGACAGCACCGAGGCGCAGACCCGGCTGGAGATGCTGAACGCCGCGCTGTTCGACACGCTGGCCTCCGAAGCGCGCCTGTCGGCCGAGCTGTTCGAGAAGCCCGCCATCGAATGGCCCGACGCTCTGGCCGCCCGCCGCGCCAAGGAGCCGGCGGTCGAGAACGCCATGCTGAACCAGGAGAAGCTGTTCCAGGTCCGCCGCAACCAGCTCGACACCGAAGCCAAGCTGACCAAGGACCGCATCGCCACGCTGGGCGACGAGGTGCAGAGCCTGGAGAAGCAGCGCGCCTTCCTGGCCCGCGAGATCAAGCTGTCGGACGAGGACATCCAGATCACCCAGGGCCTGCTGGACCGCGGCAACTCCACCCGCACCAAGCTGGTGGCGGCGCAGAAGGAGAACGCCCAGCTCCACGCCCAGGACCATGAGCTGGAAGCCCGCATGTCGCAGTCGCGCCAGCAGGCGGTCGATGCCCAGGGCGATCTGGTCCGCCGCCGCAGCGACTTCCGCGAGAAGGTGCTGGTCGAGCTGGACAAGGCCCGCGGCGACGGCCAGAAGCTGGCCGAGCAGATCCGCGACGCCAGGAACCGCCTGGACAACCGCACCGTCAAGGCGCCGGACGCCGGCAACGTCGTGATGTACGGCCATCCGGCCGTCGGCGGCACCATCACCGCCAACGAGCCGGTGCTGGACATCGTCCCCGACGACAAGGCCCTGCTGGCCGAGGTCCGCATCCAGCCGAAGGACATCAAGTCGATGGCCGTCGACCTGCCGGTGAAGGTGCAACTGACCGCCTATGACAGCCGCGTCGTCGGCACCATCGACGGCACCGTGTCCTACGTGTCGGCCGACCGCCTGACCGACAACGCGACCCGCCAGGAATATTACCTGGCCCGCATCCGCCTGAAGGACGCCGACAGCCACGAGGTCCGCCACATGAAGATCAAGGCCGGCATGCCGGTGGAGGCCCGCATCGTGCTCTCCGCCCGCACCCCGCTGGACTACCTGATCCAGCCGCTGCGCCAGTCCTACGTGAAGGCCTTCATCCAGGAGTGACGGGTTGGGGGGTCGGACGGCCCCCTTCCCGCCCGTTCCCGGCTTTGGAAAAGCCCCCGACCATCCGGCCGGGGGCTTTTCCATGTCCTCAGCTCCGCCCCGGCCGCAGATCCGGCTTCGGCGGGACCGCCATCGGGGTCGGCAGCGGCTCCGGCACCTGGATCGCCTCCGTCTGCTCCCGCGTGCGGCGGGATGCCGCACGGTCCTGGGCCAGCCGGTCCATCGCCTGCTGGCGCTGCGCCTCGGTGGTCAGGTCGGTCGGACGCGGCGGGACGGTGCCCAGGTTGGGGTAGTCGTCGCGCTCGCCGGTCATGCTGCGGATGGGCGACGAATTGTCGCTGACCGGCGAGGGCTCGCCGGTGATGGCGCCCAGCGGGCCGGTGTCGAGCATGCGGTCGCTGCAGGCCGACAGCCCGAAAACCATTGGTAGAGCAACGATCAACGCGCCGCATGCACGCCGGGCCGCCGCGATGTCCCGACCTCCCCCCTGACTGCCCGTCACCATCATCCTTCCCCGTGTCTGGCCGCCACGCCGCACTTGTGCGACGATCGGCGAAATGAAATGTTCACACCAGCGGTGTATGAGAGGTCCCGGATTTCTCCCGCACCGCACCAGAAGGCCGGATTGCCACACGCCACCCACAGCGACATGGTGCAGAACGCCCCCCAGACCGTCCCGATAGCCTGCAAGCCTGTATAGCCGCCTGTCCGCAAGGCCCAAAGCCCAATCTGGCGCAAGCCGGGCCATGCCGACGATGGCGGCGGACGACCTGACCGAGACGACGCGACACCCGCCCAAAGAAGAAGGACCGTGCCCATGGCCGAGACCAAGGCCCCCCATCAGGCTTCCAACCCGGCTTCCCCCCAGGTGCCCGACGTCAAGCTGCCCGATCCGGTCGAGATGTCGCGGGCGATGACCCGCATCGCCGAGCAGAGCCAGCGGCTGGTCTCCGAATTCCTCGCGCGGCAGGCCGCCGATGGCGGTGGGCCGAAGAGCCCGGATCCGATGGGCGTCGGCCACGCCTTCCTCGAGATGACCACCCGCATGATGGCCGACCCGGCCAAGCTGATGCAGGCGCAGATGTCGCTGTGGCAGGACTACCTGACCCTGTGGCAGCGCACCACCCAGCGCTTCTTCGGGCAGGAGACGCAGCCGGTCATCGCCCCGGCCAAGGACGACCGCCGCTTCAAGGACGCCGCCTGGGACGAGAACACGCTGTTCGACTTCATCAAGCAGTCCTACCTGCTGAGCGCGCGGTGGATGCAGTCGACCGTCAACCAGGTCGACGGGCTGGACGACCACACCGCCAAGAAGGTCGATTTCTACACCCGCCAGTTCGTCGACGCGATGGCGCCCTCCAACTTCGTCATGACGAACCCGGAGGTGCTGCGCGCGACCATCGAGAGCGGCGGCGAGAATCTGGTCAAGGGGCTGGAGCACCTGCTGAAGGACCTGGAGCGCGGCAAGGGCGAGCTGCGCATCTCCATGACCGACTACGACGCCTTCCAGCTCGGCAAGAACATCGCGGTCACGCCGGGCAAGGTCGTCTTCCAGACCAGCCTGATGCAGCTGATCCAATACACGCCGACCACGCCGGACGTGAACAAGCGTCCGCTGATGATCGTGCCGCCCTGGATCAACAAGTTCTACATCCTCGACCTGCGCGAGAAGAACAGCTTCATCAAGTGGGCGGTCGACCAGGGCCACACCGTCTTCGTCCTGTCCTGGGTCAACCCGGACGAGACGCTGGCGGCCAAGGGCTTCGAGGACTACATGGTCGAAGGCCCGCTGGCGGCGCTCGACGCCATCGAGAAGGCGACCGGCGAGAAAGACGTCAACGCCATCGGCTATTGCCTGGGCGGCACGCTGCTGGCCTCGACGCTGGCCTACATGGCGTCGAAGAAGGACGACCGCATCAAGTCGGCCACCTTCTTCACCACCATGCTGGACTTCACCGAAGCCGGCGAGCTGTCGATCTTCATCGACGAGGAGCAGCTGACCTTCATCGAGGGGCAGATGGCCGAACAGGGCTATCTCGACGGCTCCAAGATGGCGACCACCTTCAACATGCTGCGCGCCAACGACCTGATCTGGTCGTTCGTCGTCAACAACTACCTGCTGGGCAAGGACCCCTTCCCCTTCGACCTGCTGTACTGGAACAGCGACAGCACCCGCATGCCGGCGGCGATGCACAGCTTCTATCTGCGCAACATGTACCAGAAGAACATGCTGGCGCAGGCGGGGGCCGTGACGCTGAAGGGCGTTCCGATCGACCTGACCAAGGTCAAGGTGCCGACGCTGTTCCTGTCGGCGCGCGAGGACCACATCGCCCCGTGGAAGAGCACCTACAGCGGCGCCCAGCTGTTCAGCGGCCCGGTCAAGTTCGTGCTGGGCGCGTCCGGCCACATCGCCGGCGTCGTCAACCCGCCGGCGGCCAACAAATACTGCTACTGGACCAGCGACAAGCTGGCCAAGACCTCCGACGAGTGGCTGGAGAAGGCGACCCAGACCGCCGGCTCCTGGTGGCCGGAATGGAACAAATGGGTCGGCCAGTACGCCAACGGCAAGGTGCCCGCCCGCCAGCCCGGCGACGGCGCCCTGCCCGCCCTGGAAGACGCGCCCGGCTCCTACGTCAAGGTCAAGAACGAGTAACCGTTCCAGTCCGATGCCCTGACCGTTCCTTGCGGACAGGGCTGTTCAGGGGCCGCCGAAAGGCGGCCCCTTCTTTTCGGCTCATCCGACTGCCTGGCCGATCGCACGCGCCAGGGCCGGCAGGTCGTAGGGTTTCTGCAGGTGGACGGCCTTTCCGCCGGACACCGCCGTCTCCGATCCGTCAGGCCCGGTCCGGCCGGACGCGAACACCACCGGAAGTCCGGGCAGGCGCCGCGTCAGCTCCGCCGCCAGATCCTCGCCGCGCCCGTCGGGCAGGGTCAGGTCGGTGAACAGGAGGTCGAGCGCCTCCCCCGACCCGGCAATCTCCAACGCCTCCCCCACGCTCCCCGCCTCCAGCACCCGGTGGCCGAGGTCGGCCACCATCTCCGAGACCGCCATGCGGATCAGGACATCGTCCTCGACCAGGAGGATCGTCAGGCTTCCGGCCGGCGCTTCGCCCGATGCCGCGACTGACGGCGCAGTGGAACCCGTCTCCGACACCGGGCGGGCGGGCGTCGCGGCGGGCTCCGGCCGCTCCGGCTTCCGGCCGTTCAGCACCTGCCGGATCTTGCGCGCGAGGACTTCACGGGAATAGGGCTTGCTCAGCAGCTCCACGCCGGGGTCGAGGCGACCGCCATGCACGATGGCGTTCTGCGTGTAGCCGGAGGTGAACAGGACGGCGAGGTGGGGGAAGCGCTCCTTCGCCTTGCGCGCCAGTTCCGGGCTGCGCAGCGGTCCGGGCATCACCACGTCGGTGAACAGCAGGTCGATCGGAACCCCGCTCTCCAGGATCGCCAGCGCGCTCTGTGCGTCGCGCGCCTGCAACACGCGGTATTCGAGGTCGGTCAGCATGGCCACCACGGTGTGGCGGACCTCCTCGTCGTCCTCCACCACCAGCACGGTTTCGCTGCCACCGCCGACACTCGTGGCATCCACCGCCACCGGCAGGTCCTCCGCCTCCTGGCTGCGCGGCAGATAGAGGCGGATCGTCGTCCCGTGCCCCATCTCGCTGTAGATCTTGACGTGCCCGCCGGACTGCTTGACGAAGCCGTAGACCATGCTGAGGCCCAGCCCGGTGCCGTGCCCCTCCGGCTTGGTGGTGAAGAAGGGGTCGAACGCCCGCTCCTGCACCTCGGGCGGCATGCCGCTGCCGGTGTCGGTCACCGCGAGCATCACATACTGGCCCGGCTGGATGTCGCCGTGCCGGGCGACATAGGCATCGTCCAGTTCGGCGTTGCCGGCCTCGATCGTCAGCACGCCGTGGCCCTTCATCGCGTCGCGGGCGTTGATGGCCAGATTGAGCAGGGCGTTCTCCACCTGGGCCGGATCGACCACGGTGTTCCACAGGCCGCCGGCGCTGATCACCTCGATGTTGATCTCCTCGCCCAGCGCCCGCCGCAGCATGTCGTCCAGCCCGCGGATCAGCCGGCCGAGATTGACCACCCTCGGTTCCAGCGGCTGGCGCCGGGCAAAGGCCAGCAGGGAGGAGGCGAGCTTGGCCCCGCGCGTCACGCCGCTCAACGCGTTGCGCACCCGGTCCGCCGCGCGCCCGTTGCCGCCCACGTCGTTGAGAAGCAGCTGGAGATTGCCGCCGATCACCTGGAGGAGATTGTTGAAGTCGTGGGCGATGCCGCCGGTGAGCTGCCCGACCGCCTCCATCTTCTGGGCCCGGCGGAGCTGTTCCTCGGCCTGGCGCAACGCCGCCGCCTGTTCCTTCTCCGCCGTGATGTGGCGGCCGTAGGCATAGACCGCGTCGCCTTCGACCGAGGTGTGCCAGGAAATCCAGCGCGGCGTGCCGTCCTTGTGCCGGTAGCGGTTCTCGAAGTTGGTCAGGCTGCGCTTGACCGCCTCCTCGTGCCCGCCCTGGGTCCATTCCAGATCCTCCGGCCAGACGAGCTGCCGGAAGCTGCACCCGACCACCTCGTCCGGCCGATGGCCGAGAACCTCCGTCCAGGCGGGATTGGCCGCCCGGAAGACGCCGTCGGTTCCCAGCACGGCCAGCAGGTCGCGGGAATTGCGCCAGATCTGGTTCAGTTCGCGCGTCCGCTCGGCGACCCGCTTCTCCAGCTCCTCGTTCGCCGCGCGCAGCATGGCGCTGGTCTCCCGGCGGAGCTTGGCCAGACGCAGCGTCCCTTCCACCCGCGCGATCAGCTCGCGGGCGCTGAAGGGCTTGGCGACGTAATCGTCCGCCCCGGCCTGGAAGCCGTCGATGGCGGAATCCTCGCCGGCGCGGGCCGACAGCAGGATGATCGGCAGCTCCCGGGTGTCCGGGTCGCGGCGCAACGCGTCGATCACGCCGAACCCGTCGAGGTGGGGCATCATCACGTCGGACAGCACGAGGTCGGGCCGGGCGGCGCGGACGGCGGCCACGGCGGCACGCCCGTCCCCGACCGCCACCACCCGGTAGCCGGCCGCGGCCAGCAGCCGCTCGACATAGCCGCGCATGTCGGCGTTGTCGTCGGCGAGGACGATGGTTTCCCCCTGCGCCCGGTCGGACGCGCTCACCGGGGCCGCTTCCGCCGGAAGGCCGGGGGCCGCCGCGTCCGGGCCGGGCAGCCAGCGCATCGCCTCGGAAAGGAAGATGTCGGCGCGGGTGGCGGTCGGCGCCTGCGCCGTCCCGCCGCCGGTGTCGGCCAGCGGCAGGTGCGTCCTGCCGAACGGCAGGGAGACGATGAAGACGGACCCCTCGCCGATGCGGCTCTCGACCCCGACGCTGCCGCCATGGACCCCGGTCAGATCCTTGACCAGCGCCAGCCCGATCCCGGTTCCCTCATGCGTGCGCCCGACCTGCCCTTCGATCCGGTGGAAACGGTCGAACACGCGGGTCAGCTCGGCTTCGGGGATGCCGATGCCGGTGTCGCGGACCTTCAGGACGGCGGCCCCGCGAACGGCCTCCAGCGTCACCGCGACTTCGCCGCGGAGCGTGTACTTGAAGGCGTTGGAGATCAGGTTGAGGACGATCTTCTCCCAAAGGTCGCGGTCGATCCAGACCGGTTCGGGCAGGGTCGGACAGTCGATCCGGTAGACGAGGCCGGCCTTCTCCATGGCGGAGCGGAAACTGCTCGCCAGATCGGCGGTGTAGGCGGCGAGGTCGACGGGCGCGAAGCTGGCGCGCATCCGTCCCGCCTCGATCCTGGAGAAGTCGAGCAGCGCGTTGACCAGCCGCAGCAGCCGCTGGCCGTTGCGTTGCACCATCTCCAGCTCGTTCCGCGGAACCGTGACGGAGGAACCGGTCTGCGGCGCCGACGCGTCCAGCATTTCCTCCAGCGGCCCCAGCATCAGAGTCAGGGGCGTGCGGAACTCGTGGCTGGCGTTGGAGAAGAAGGCCGTCTTGGCACGGTCGATCTCGGCCAGCGCCTCGGCCCGGCGGCGCTCGGCCTCGTAGCTCTCGGCATTGGCGATCGCCGCGGCGACCTGTCCGGCGACCAGCCCCAGGAACCGCCGGTAGCCGTCGTCGAACAAGCGGTACGGGTTGAGGCCGACGATCAGCAGGCCCGACCGGCCGGTCTCGCCGCTGGCCGGCAGCGGCAGCACGACCGCCTGGGTCGGCGGGCGTTTCCAGACGCTGTCCGGCAGGCTGCCGGCGACGATGGCGCCCAGGTCGGAAATATGCACGGGCTCCAGGCCCGGCTCGGCGAGCGGCCAGACCGGGGCGTCCGCCGTCAGAGTGTCCGGGGCGGCGGGGTGCCCGGGCGCGATGCCGGTGGCCGCGGCCAGGGTAAAGTCCGTCCCCTCCGGCTCCTTCAGGTAGATCAGGGCGAACGCCACGTCGCGCGGGTCGCTCGCCAGGGCCTCGACGCTCCGGCCGCAGACCTGCTGCCAGGTCTGGGCCTGCGAGGTGCGCGTCGCCAGCTCGCGCAGCAGGGCGAGCTGGCGTTCCCCGATCACCCGGTCCGTCACGTCGGTGTTGGCGCAGATGATCCCGCCCGGGCTGCCGTCGTCGTCCGGGATCGGGCTGTAGGAGAAGGTGTAGTAGGTCTCCTCGGGATAGCCGTTGCGCTCCATGATCAGGAGCTGGTCCTCGACGTAGGTTCCCTCCACCCCCGTCAGGGCCGTCTTCAGCAGCGGATGGATATCCGCCCAGATCTCGCGCCAGACGGTCGAGGTCGGCAGGCCGAGCGCCCAGGGATGCTTGCCGCCGATGATCGACTTGTAGGGATCGTTGTAGAGGTAGGTCAGTTCCCGTCCCCAGCCGATCCAGATCGGCTGCCGGGAGGTCAGCATGATGCGCACGGCGGTCTTCAGGCTCTGCGGCCACGCGTCGGGCGGACCGAGCGGGGTCGCGTCCCAGCCATGGACGCGCATCAATGCGCCCAGCTCCCCTCCGCCGGCGAGGAACCCGGGATTGGAGCCGGCCACGGCATCGATCACCGGCGCGTCGGCAAGGCCGCTCCCGGTTACACCGTCATCTTGTGCGTTCACATTGGGATCCACTCGCCGCACCACCCTGGTCGACCAAAATTCGTATGTGCGCCAAGTGTATGGCCCATACGCGACGACACAAGCCGGAGAATTGCCATACCCCGATTGGTTGTTTGCTATCGGTTATTGCAAGCCGCCGGTGGGCTCGCCGCGCCGGCATCCCGATCCCCGCAGCGGGGGTTTTCCTTTCCGGTCCAATCCGATAGTGTTGCGCACGCGCATGTTAAGGGTTTGTTTTCCCTTTTCACGCCAGCTAAGGCCCGCGCCCATTCGTATGCCCCGGGGATCCGCCGTTCATGCCATCCGACGCCCAGACAGGTACGATGGGAGCCGCCACGGCGGCGATGGCGAACGCCGAACCGGTCAAGCTCGCCGAACGCTACGAGATCCACCCCGGCGCGCCGATCCCGCTGCTGAACGCCGTCGGCGGCAACGCCTTCACCGCCAAGGCTCTGCGCGAAAAGCGGATCGAGCCCTTCGCCATCATCTGCCACGCCTCGATCCTGCCGCGGATGGACATCTGCTCCACCGTCGGCAGCCTCGACAACGCCACCCATATGCGGCTGCTCGACTGGGGGCTGGTGGACTGGCCGCAGGACCGCGGCCGGCGCTTCTGCCTGGTGTTCGAGCGTCCGGGCGGCAAGCGGCTGATGGGATCGCTGACCGACACGCTGGACCCGATGCCGGAAGACCAGCTGACGCGGCAGATCGTCCACCCGCTGGTGTCGGCGCTGAAGGAGCTGTCGAGCCGCGGCGTCGTCCATGGCGCGATCCGCCCGACCAACCTGTTCTACCGCGACCTCGCGTCGGGCGGGCTGATGCTGGGCGACTGCGTGTCGGCCCAGCCCGGCTACGGCCAGCCCGTCCTGCTGGAGACCATCGAGCGCGGCATGGCCAACCCGGCCGGGCGCGGCACCGGCACCATGGCCGACGACCTCTATTCGCTGGGCGTCACCCTGCTGATCCTGGCGCTCGGCCGCAACCCGCTGTCCGGGCTGGACGACGAGGCGGTCCTGCAGGCGAAGATGGAGCGCGGGTCCTACCCGGCGCTGGTCCAGCAGCACCGGCTGCCGCTGGCGATCAACGAGGTGGTGCGCGGCCTGCTGGTCGACGACCCCAAGCAGCGCTGGACGCTGAACGACCTCGACCTGTGGGTGGCCGGCCGCCGGCTCAGCCCCAAGCAGCCGCAGATTTCCCGCCGCGCCGCCCGGCCGCTGGAATTCCAGGGGTCGGAATACTGGCATTGCCGCACCCTGGCCCGCGCCTTCGCCCGCCACGCCCCCGCCGCGGCCTCCGTCATCGAAAGCGGGGAGCTGGACAAGTGGCTGCGCCGGTCGATGGGCGACGAGGTGCGGGCGGAGGCGGTGAGCAACGCCATCCAGACCGCCTCGAGCGGCAAGGGCGGCACCCAGGGCGACCGGCTGGTGGCGCGCGTCTGCATCGCGCTCGACCCCGCCGCCCCCATCCGCTACCGCGGCCGGGCGATGATGCCGGACGGCATCGCCACCATGCTGGCCGACGCCTTCATGCGCGGCGAATCCCCCCAGGCGGTGGCGGAGGTGATCGCCAACCAGCTGCCCATGTTCTGGGTCAACGTCCAGAACGACTTCAAGCCGGAATTCGTGCCGCTGGTGCAGAGTTTCGACCAGCTTCGCGGCTACCTCGACCGCTCCAGCCACGGGCTGGGGGTGGAGCGCCTGCTCTACGAGATGAACCCGACCATGCCCTGCATGAGCGGGCTGGTCGCCAAGCAGCTGCCCACCTCGCCGGCCGAGCTGCTGCGGGCACTGGACTGGGTCGCTGCGGGCGGCGAGCGGCACAAGGACCCGATCGACCGCCACATCGCCTCCTTTCTCGGCGCCCGCCACAAGCGCGGCGACGAGCTGCTGTTCACCCAGCTCGGCAGCGGGGTGGAGCCGATGCGGCGCATCATCGCCATGCTGACCATCCTGTCCGACATCCAGGCCCGCACCGGCGTGGACGGGCTGACCCATCTGGCTTCCTGGGTGGTGGCGCTGCTCGACCCCGCTTTCCGCCGCTTCCACAACCGGCCGCAGCAGCAGGAGGTGCGCAAGATGGCGGACGCCGCCGCGCACAACGGCCGGCTGACCGAGCTGCTGAAGGTGGTGGACGATCCCGAATCGCTGCGCCGCGACCGGCTGGAGTTCGAGGCGGCGCAGATCGCCTACCGCGAGGCCGACGCGGAGATGGACAAGATCCGCCACACCATCGCCGACCGCAACTCCATCATCGAGACGTCCGGCCGGCAGGTCGCCGCCATCGTGTCCAGCCTGCTGTCGACCGTGCTGGTCGCCGGCATCATCCTGTTCTTCGCCTTCTAGATCGGATCGCGTAAAATCGGCATCGATTTGAAGCGTGAATCCGATCGCCAAACATAAAGCTGTAGCGCCGTGCGTTTCATAGTAAACGCACGGCGCTACAGATCGGATAACGGGGGGATCGCCATGGCACGCAAGAAGAAGAAAAAGGGCGGCGCCCTCACGCTGATCCTGCTGATCGTCCCGGCGGCGCTGATCGTGCTGCCGACCACCATCCTGTTCGGCATCGGCATGATCCCGACCATCGTCGCCTATGTCATCGACCGCGATCCCGACAAGTCGGCGCCGATCACCGTCGGCGGGCTGAACTTCTGCGGCTGCATGCCCTTCGCCATCGACCTGTGGAAGCACCAGCACACCATCGGCGCCGCCGCCAAGATCTTCGCCGACCCGCTGGCCTGGCTGGTGATGTACAGCGCCGCCGCCGTCGGCTGGGGCCTCTATTACGGCATCCCGCCGATGGTCGCCGGGATGGAGATCACCCGCGCCGAGAAGCGGGTGGAGGTGCTCAAGCAGAAGAAGGTGGCGCTGGTCCAGGAATGGGGACCGGACGTCGCCGGAGATTACTTCGACGAATCCGGCGGGATGGAGCCGGATGCCGAGATGCAGGGCGCCTGAGCCTCATGCGGCGGAACCGGCGGCCGGATAGTCGGTGTAGCCGGCCGCGCCGCCGCCGAACAGGCTGTCGGCACGGAACTCCGCCAGCGGCAGGCCGTGGCGCAGGCGCTCCGGCAGGTCCGGGTTGGCGATGAAGGGCCGGCCGAACGCGACCAGATCGACCAGCCCCGCCTCCAGCAACGCCGTTGCCCGGTCCACCGTATAGCGGCCGGCGACGATGATGGTGCCGCTGAACCGCTCCCGCCAAGCCTTGCGCCACTCCGCCGGCAGGGGCGTGCCGTTGTCCCAGTCATCCTCCGCGAAGTGCAGGCGGGCGACGCCCAGCGCCTGCAGCCGTTCGACCACCCGGGTGAACAGGCCGTAGGGGTCGCTGTCGCTCATCCCCTTCAGCGTGATCAGCGGCGACAGGCGCACGCCGGTCCGTTCCGCCCCGATGGCGGCCGTCACCGCCTCCACCACCTCGGTCAGGAAGCGCAGGCGGTTGTCCACCGAGCCGCCATAGGCGTCGGTCCGCCGGTTGCTGCCGTCGCGCAGGAACTGCTCGATCAGGTAGCCGTTGGCGGCGTGCAGCTCCACCCCGTCGAACCCGGCGGCGACGGCGTTCGCGGCGGCGGCGGCGAACCGGGCGACGGTCGCGGCGATCTCCGCCCGGTCCATTTCCCGCGGCTCGACGCAGGGCACCATGCCGCCGGCTCCGTCCGGCCCGACCGCCCAGATCGCGGTGTCCGCCGGCAGGATGGCCGAGGGGGCGGGCGGGCGGTCGCCGCCATGGAACATCGGATGCGACACCCGGCCGGTGTGCCAGAGCTGGGCGACGATGCGCCCGCCCCGCCGGTGGACGGCATCGGTGACCGCGCTCCAGGCGGCGGTCTGCGCCGGCGTGTGGATCCCCGGCGTCCGCGAGTAGCCCTTGGCGCCGGGACCGATCTGGATCGCCTCCGTGACGATCAGCCCGGCGCCGGCACGCTGCGCATAATAGGCCGGGGCAAGGTCCGAGGGCACCTCGTCCTCGCCGGACCGGGCACGGGTCATCGGCGCCATCACGATGCGGTTGGGCAGCTCCAGACCGCCCAGCCGGTAGGGGGAGAACAGGGATCCGCTCACAGCAGGCCTCCACCATCGACGTCGATCACCGAGCCGGTGACGAAACCCGTGGTCATCGCGAACAGAAAGGCCGCGGCCACCTCGTCGGCGCGACCGACGCGGCCGGCCGGCAGCCCGGCCCCGACCTTCGCAAAGAAGGCGTCGCGCTCGGCGGCGGGAACCGCCCGCCAGTTCTCGGTCGCCGTCACGCCGGGCGACACCACGTTGACCCGCAGCGGCGCCAGCTCCTTCGCCAGGGCCTTGCCCAGCGCCTCGACGGCGGCGTTCATCACCGTCTTCGCCAGCGACCCCTTGCCCGCCCTGCGCGACAGCAGGCCGGAGGTCAGCGTCACCGACCCGTCCGGCGCCAGATGCGGCAGCGCCGCCTGGACCGCCTCCGCCGCGCCCCACAGCTTCACCTCGAACGCCCGCCGGGCGGCGGCGAGGTCGAGCTGCGCGAAGGCCGGGGAGCCGAATTGCGGCCCGGCGGTGACGACCAGATGGTCGAGGCTGCCGACGGCGCGGAACAGGGCGTCCAGGCTGCCGCGGTCACCCAGATCGGCGACCAGCCCCTCGACCCCCAGGGCCTCGGCGGCGATCCGGGTCCGCCCGGCGTCGTGACCGGCGATGACCACCCGCGCGCCCTGCCCGCGCGCCGCTTCGGCCACCGCCCGGCCGATGCCGGACGCCCCGCCGATGACGACCACCCTGCGGTCGGCCAGCGATGCGCCGCCCGCTTTCTCAATCCTGTCCATGATTCCGCTCCTCGCTGCTTGGCAGCGCCGTGCCGTTGCGTTGGAGCTCATTGTGTCCTTCCGCGCCTTGGCGGATAATCCCGGAAGTTTTTGAGATATTGCCAAACCGGATTTGACAATGATCGCGCTCGACGACCTTCGCCTGCTGCTCGCCATCGCGGAGCATGGCAACCTGTCGGCGGCGGCACGGCAGCTCGGCCTGCTGCCGGCGACGGCGAGCGCGGCGCTGAAACGGATCGAGCAGGCGCTGGGCGCCCGCCTGTTCGAACGGTCGACGCGCAGCGTCCGCCCGACCGATGCCGGCACAGCCTATCTCGTCGCCTGCCGGCAGGCGCTGGACCAGCTCGACGCGGCGGCCGAACGGCTGGCCGGCGACCGCGCCCGCTTCGCCGGACCGGTGCGGCTGGCGGCGCCCTCCGATTTCGGCCGGACGGTCCTGCGCCCGTGGCTCGACGAGTTCCACGACCGCCATCCGGCCATCCGCATCACCCTGCTGCTGGGCGACCGTCTGGCCGACCTGCTGCGCGACGACCTCGACTGCGCGCTGCGCTATGGCGCCCTGCCGGACTCCGCCTTCGTCCGGCGGCAGATGGCGCCGTCGCGCCGGGTGCCGGTGGCCTCGCCCGCCTATCTGGAGGCCCACGGCACCCCCGCCGTGCCGGAGGACCTGCGCGGCCATCGCTGCCTCGTCCTGCTGCGCGGCCGGGAGCCGCTGAACCGCTGGCGCTTCGCCGGGCCGGCGGGTGAACGCAGCATCGTCGTCGAGGCCGACCGCGCCACCGACGACGGCGCCGTCCTGCGCGACTGGGCGGTGGCCGGCTGCGGCATCGCCTATAAATCCTGGCTGGACGTCGCCGCCGACGTCACCGCCGGACGCCTGCGTCCGCTGCTGGCGGACTGGAGCGACGAGGAGTCTCCGCTCCAGCTTCTGTTCGCGTCCGGCCGCCGCCGTCCCTTGCGGGTCGATGCGCTGGCCGACCATCTGGCCGGCCGGATCGCCGCCTATGCCTCCGACCATCCTTTCCCGACACGTCCGCAAGGATCGGCCTTCGGCCATCTTGCCAGCGGTCCCGTCGCCGGTGCATGATCGGCGACGAAGGCCGCGGGGTCGGCCATGAGGTTCGGATGTTCAGCGTCAGCCAGGATGAAGCCGTCGCGATCCAGAGGGCGTTTCACGAAAGCGGCGAGTGGGCGGCCGTGGTGGAGTTGCGGCGGCATTTCCACATACAGGACAATGTGCACGCCCTGAACGCCGTCCGGTCCATCGTGCGATGGGCCGAACCGCAGCGCCCCCTTCCCGCAACTCCCGCCTGAGCCGCTTCAGCCGATCAGGCCGGCCACCGTCCGCGCCACCTCGGCGTGGATCGAATCCTGCTGCTTGAAGTCTTTCGCGGTGTGGGTCAGGTAGCTGGCGACCAGCAGCGGCGCGCGGCCTTCCGGCCAGACGATGGCGATGTCGTTGGCGGTTCCGTTGGTGCCGGTCCCCGTCTTGTCTCCCACCCGCCAGCCGGCCGGCAGTCCGGCGCGCAGGCGCTTGTCGCCGGTCTTGTTGGCGACCATCCAGTCGGTCAGCTGCCGGCGCGAGTCCGGCCGCAGAACGTCGCCGACCAGGAGCCGCTCCATGCTGCGCACCATGGCGGCGGGCGTGGTGGTGTCGCGCGGATCGCCGGGGATGGCGGTGTTCAGCGTCGGCTCGTTGCGGTCCAGCCGGGTAACCTTGTCGCCGATGCCGCGCAGGAAGGCTGTGAGGCCGGCCGGGTTGCCGACGCCGGTCAGCAGCAGGTTGGCCGCGACATTGTCGCTGAGCGTGACCGCCGCCTCGCACAGCTCCGCCACCGTCGGCGGCGTGCCGTTCAGCCGGGTCTCCGAAAAGGGCGCGTAGGGCACCAGATCGGCCTTGGTCACCGGAATCCGCCGGTCGAGCCGGTCCTTGCCCTGGTCCACCGTCTTCAGGACGGCGGCAGCCAATAGAAATTTGAAGGTGCTGCACATCGGGAAGCGCTCGTCCCCGCGCCAGCCCTGCAGCCGGCCGTTCCCGCTGTCAAGCACCGCAACGCCGAGCCGCCCGCCGCTGCGGGCCTCCAGAGCCGCCATGCTTTCGGCCAGCGCACCGCCACCGGACGCTTTTCCCGCCTTGGCATTCCTGTTTTCCGCCGCCTGCGCCCCCGCTGCCGACAGCAGCAGGACCCCGCCCGTCGCCGCCAGGAACCCCCGTCTTCCGATCATTCCGACCTCCCTCTTCATCGTTGCGACGGCCGGACGATAGAAAGCCCGGCAGGGGCCGGCAAACGAGCTTTCCTCGCGGAAGACCATAATTTTACTTATGCCTCGCCATGGCCTCGCCGTGGCAGGCTGAGGGTCGCCGTGGATGAGGGAAGGGAACGGGCCGATGCCGATGCGTCAGGAGATGGAGACGGACCGCTTCGAGGCGCGGGCCGAGGACGGCAGCGTCCATGCGGTGGTCGAGACGACCAGCTTCATCCAGATGGTGACCTTCCGCGGTCCCGCCGGCTGGGTGCCGGAGGGCAAGAGCTACCGCGTGGACGGCGGCGAAGCGGTGGAGCCGACCCCGGACGGCGGGTTCCGCATCGCCGCGTCGGGACTGGCGATCCGGCGGATCGGCTGAATCCGCCCGCGCTTTCCGCTGGCGCGGCCGGGGCGGTTGAGGCCATCTTCCCGGCAACACCGGTCCCGGCCGCTCCGGGTCCGCAAAATCAGGGAGACAGAGATCGTGACCGCGCCCTTCATCCTCTACGGCAACGTGAATTCCCAGCCGGCGACCCGCGTCGCGCTGTTCTTCCGGCTGGCCGGCATCCCCTTCCAGTACCGCCACATCGACCTGCGCGCCGGCCAGCAGAAGTCGCCGGAGTATCAGGCGATCAACCGGTTCGGCCGGGTGCCGACGCTGGTCCACGGCGACCATTCGATCTCCGAATCCAGCGTGATCCTGACCTATCTGGCCGAACAGACCGGCCAATTCGGCGGGCGCGACGAAGCCGAGAGGCTGCGCCTCGCCGAATGGCTGAGCTGGCTGGCCGACGTGCTGCTGCCGGTCCAGCGGGTGCGGGCCGTGCGCAAGTTCAACGGCGACGCCAACGCCCTGCCCTGGCTCGACGGCGCGGCGGCCAGCGGGCTGAAGCTGTTCGACCAGCATCTGGCCGGGCACAGCTTCGTCCAGAGCGAAAGGCTGACCATCGCCGACCTCTTCGCCTTCCCCTGGATCGACCTGCTGAACGAGTCCGGGATCGAGGAGAAGGACTATCCCAACGTCAAGGCCTGGGCCGACCGCGTCCGCGCGCAGCCGGGCTACCTGCCGCAGTACGAGCTGGTGCCGCAGGCGGACGCGGAGTGCTGAGGCAAGGCGAAACGGTCGCGGCGGACATCCCGCCGCAACCCCCTACCCCCGCGTATCGTCGATGACCTTGCCGTCGTTGGGCAGGCTTCCCGGCGCCACGAACTCCACCCCCCCCTTCAGCTTCGTCACCGCCGCCAGGGTCTCGCGGAGGACGGCGGCGAGAGCCTCGCCGGTCTCCTCCGCCTCGCAGCGCAGGGTCATGGTGTCGCTGGCGTCCTGGCGGCCGACCACCAGGCGGGCGCGGCCGACCTGGGGATGGCGGCGCAGCACCTCGGCCACCTGCGACGGGTGGACGAACATGCCCTTGACCTTGGTGGTCTGGTCGGCGCGGCCCATCCAGCCCTTCAGCCGCATGTTGGTCCGGCCGCAGGGGCTGACGCCCGGCAGAACCGCCGACAGGTCGCCGGTGGCGAAGCGGATCAGCGGATAGGCCGGGTTGAAGATGGTCACCACCACCTCGCCGACCTCGCCGTCGGGAACCGGGTCGCCGGTGCCGGGACGGACGATCTCGACGATGCAGCCCTCGTTCACCACCAGCCCCGACCGCGCCGCCGTCTCGTAGGCGACGATGCCGAGGTCGGCGGTGCCGTAGCATTGGGTGACCGCCAGCCCGCGCGCCTCGTAGAAGGCACGGGCGTCGGGCAGGTAGGGGCCGCCCGACACACAGGCGATGCGGATCGAGGAGACGTCCAGCCCCAGCGCGTCGCCCTTCTCCAGGATGATCTTCAGGAAGTCCGGCGTGCCGATGTAGCCGCGCGGCTTCAGGCCGGCGACGACCTGGGCCTGCATCTCGGTGTTGCCGGTGCCGGCCGGGATGACGGCGCAGCCGATGGCGTGCGCCCCCGTCTCGAACATCGAGCCGGCCGGGGTCAGGTGGTAGGCGAAGCAGTTGTGGGCGAGGTCGCCGGCGCGGAAGCCGGCGGCGAACAGCGCGCGGGCGCTGCGCCACGGATCGACGCCGTGCGGCTCCGGATCGTGGATCGGGCCGGGCGAGGCGAAGACGCGGGCCAGCCGGCCGATCTCCACCGCCGCCAGACCGCCGAAGGGCGGGTTTTCCTGCTGGAGCGCGATCAGGTCGGCCTTGCGCGTCACCGGCAGGGTGGCGAGCGACGCGCGGTCATGGATCGCCGCCGGGTCGATGCCGGCCAGCAGGCGGCGGAAATAGGGGGACGCGTCCTTGGCGTGGTGCAGGTGGGCGGGCAGCGCCGCGAACTGCTCGGCCTCGCGCCGGTCGGAGGAACGGGTTTCGAGGTCGTCGTAGAAATCGGTCATGGTCGTTCGTCCGTTCAGGGGTCGGCCGAGGTGACGCGGGGAGCGGCCCCCTCAGATCCAGCGCTTGCGCCGCTTGAAGCTCTTCAGGTTCTTGAAGCTCTTGCGCTCCTCGTTGCCGCCGCCGAGGTAGAATTCCTTCACGTCCTCGTTGTTGCGCAGCTCCTCGGCTGTGCCGTCCAGCACGACCTTGCCGTTCTCCATGATGTAGCCGCGGGAGGCGGCCTGGAGGGCCATGCGGGCGTTCTGCTCCACCAGCAGGATGGTGACGCCCAGATCCTTGTTGATCTGCTGGACGATGCTGAACACCTCCTTCACCATCAGCGGCGACAGCCCCATGCTCGGCTCGTCCATCAGGATCAGCTTCGGCCGGGCCATCATCGCGCGGCCGATCGCCAGCATCTGCTGCTCGCCGCCCGACAGGTAGCCGGCGAGGCCAGTGCGCTCCTTCAACCGGGGGAAATACTGGAACACCATGTCCAGGTCGTCCTTCACCCCGTTGTCCCGGCGGGTGTAGGCGCCGAGCCGCAGGTTTTCCAGGCAGGTCATGTCGGCGATGATGCGGCGGCCCTCCATCACCTGGAAGATGCCCTTGCGGACGATCTTGTCAGGGTCGATGCCGTTGATGCGCTCGCCGGCGAAGGTGATGTCGCCGCGGGTGACCTCGCCGTCCTCGGTCTTCAAGAGGCCGGAGATCGCCTTCAGCGTCGTCGACTTGCCGGCGCCGTTGGCGCCCAGCAGGGCCACGATCTCGCCTTCCGGCACCTCCAGGCTGAGGCCGCGGAGCACGAGGATGACGTCGTTGTAGACGACCTCGATGTTGTTGACCGACAGCATCAGCTTTTTCGCGGTCGTGACGGGCGGCGCGACCGGAGCGCCCTTGGCTGCGGAGGCGGCTGCGGAGGCGGGGGCGGTGTTCAGCATGCGGCACCTGACGGGGAGAAGGCGGGGGCCGCCCCCTCCGCCCGGACGGGCGAGGGGGCGTCACGCGGGGTCGGGAGGCTTACCAGCCGAGCCATTCCGGCTTGCGCGGCACGTCCTCGGTGGCGACCTTCTCCAGCTTGATCGAGCCGTTCTTCACCAGCTCGTCGACGCTGGCGCCGGTGTCGGCCTTGACCGAGGCGCGGTAGATGTTGACCTGCGTCATGCCGCGGTGGTCCGTCTCGGTCCAGGTCGAGGGGATGCAGACGCCCTCCAGCCCGGCCGGAACCCAGTCCTTCTTCTGGTACATCGCCTTGCGGATGTTCGGACCGGTCAGGCCGCCGTTCTTGCCGGCCCACTCCAGCGCCTCCTTCATGTAGTAGGCGGTGCAGACCCCGGCCATGTAGTGCACCGGGCGGTAGGCGGTGCCGGCCGCGTCGGACATCTTGGAGATGTCCTTCATCAGCTTCATGCCGGGCGCGTCGCCGGTCCAGGTGACGGCGGTGCGCATCGGGAAGACGACGCCGTCGGCGGCGGCTCCGGCGGCCTTGGCCGCGTTCTCGTCCATGCCCCAGACATTGCCCATGAACTGCACCTTGGCGCCGACCGTCTGGCAGGCCTTCAGCACCGAGATGCCGGAGCCGGCGGTGTTGCCGAGATAGGCGTAGTTGGCGCCGGCCTCCTTCAGGGTCAGGCACTGGGCGCTGTAGTCGCCGGGGGTCAGCGCGAACTGGACCGGCGGCAGCACCTCGAAGCCGAGCTCCTTGGCGATCTGCTCGCCGGCTTCCTTCGGCGCGTTCGGGAAGGGGTGGTTGGCGCCCATGTGGACGTATTTCGGCTTGCCCTGCCCGCCCTTCTTCTTCCAGTCGTCGGCCGCCCAGATCAGCATGCCGCGCAGCGCGTCGGAATATGAGGGGCCGTAGAAGAAGTTGTAGGGGGCCGGCTTGGAGCCGTGCGGACCCTTGCCGGTCGGGTCGGTCAGGTGGCCGGAATAGGAGCCGGAATAGGCCGGGATCTCGTCCTTGCCGACGAAGGCGGTCAGCGCCTCGGTGTCGGCGGTGCCCCAGCCCTGGAGCGCGACGATCTTGTCGCTGCCCGACGACCATTTCTTGTACTGGCTGATGGCGCGCGGTGCCTGATAGCCGTAGTCGACCGAATCCACGGCCATCTTGGTGCCGTTGATGCCGCCATGCGCGTTGATGTAGGCCAGCGCGTCCGACACGCCCTGGGCGTAGGGCACGCCGACGTCGGAGGTGCCGCCGGACTGGTCGGCGAGATGGCCGATCGGGATGTCGGCCAGGGCCGGGGCGGCGGCGCCCAGCAGCAGGGCGGAGGTGGCGAACAGCGCGGTCTTCAGCGAGCCGGTGTGCATCTTGCGTTTACTCCCTATTCGATTCTGTTCGTTGATGATGCCGGGTGAACCGACTTGCTCCCCGCTTTCGTCATCCCCGCGAAGGCGGGGATCCAGGCTTTGCCGAGGTCTGGATCCCCGCTTTCGCGGGAATGACGGTCCGGGGAAGACAGGGCGGACGGGATCAATGCGAGAAGGGATAGAGCTTCCAGTAGGCCTTGATCTGCTTCCAGCGGTGGGCCAGCCCGTCGGGCTCGAACACCAGGAACAGGATGATGACGAGGCCGATCGACATCTCGCGCAGGAAGGCGATGTTCTCCCTGAGGTTCAGCGCGGTGTCGATGGCGGTGCCGCTGACCAGCTTGGTCGCCGCCTGCATCAGTTCGGGCAGCAGCACCATGAAGGCGGTGCCCATCAGCGTGCCCATGATCGAGCCCAAGCCCCCGATGATGATCATGCCGAGGAACTGGATCGAGAACAGGATGGTGAAGTTCTCGACCGAGACGAATTGAAGGTAGTGGGCGTAGAGCGCGCCGCCGATGCCGGCGTAGAAGGCCGAGATGCCGAAGGACATCGTGCGGTACTTGGTGAGGTTGATGCCCATGATCTCGGCGGAGAGATAATGGTCGCGCACCGCCACCAGCGCCCGGCCGTCGCGGGTCCGCATCAGGTTGGTGCCGAGGATGTACATCACCACCATCGCCACCAGCACGACGTAGAAATAGCGCTCGTCGGTGTCGAAGGCGAAGCCGAACAGGGTCAGCGGCTCGGCGATGGTGCCGGCGGTGCCGCCGGTGAACCAGTCGGCCCGGGCGAAGAAGTCCTGCAGGATGTACTGCGCCGCCAGCGTCGCGATGGCGAGATAGAGGCCCTTCAGCCGGGCCGCCGGCACGCCGAAGATCAGGCCGACGCCGGTGGTCAGCACGCCGGCCAGCGGGATCGCCAGCGCCACCGGGACGCTCCAGCTGTTGACCAGCCAGGCCGAGGCGAAGGCGCCGAAGCCGAAGAAGGCCGAATGGCCGATGGAGATCTGGCCGGTGAAGCCGACCAGGATGTTGAGGCCGAGCGCCGCGATGCCGAGATAGCCGATCTGGATCAGCAGGCTGAGCCAGTAGCGGTCCAGGAAGGCCGGACAGGCCAGCAGCAGCAGGACGCCGAGGATCGCGAAGTTGCGGCTGGTCTTCGTCGGGAAGATGGTGGTGTCGGACGCGTACGACGTCTTGAAGTCGCCGCTCGGGATGATGCTGACGTTCGCCATTTTGGCCTCACACGCGCTCGATGTCTTTGGTGCCGAACAGGCCGTATGGCTTGATCATCAGGATGACGATCAGGACGTAGAAGGGCGCGATCTCGTACATGTTGCCCCAGTTCAGCCACTGGCTGTCGAGGTAGTGCGCCACATTCTCCAGCACGCCGACGATCAGGCCGCCGACCACGGCGCCGATGACGCTGTCCAGCCCGCCGAGGATCACCGCCGGGAAGACCTTGATGCCGAAGAAGGACAGCGCCGACGACACGCCGTTGACGACGCCGACGGTGACGCCGGCCACCGCCGACACCATGGCGGAGATCGCCCAGCTCATCGCGAACATCTGGCGGACCGAGATGCCGAGCGACTGCGCCACCTGCTGGTCGAAGGCGGTGGCCCGCATGGCGAGGCCAAGGCGCGAGTATTTGAAGAACCAGCCGAAGCCCGCCATGATCAGCAGCGAGATGCCGAGCGAGACGACGTAGACCGTCTGCACCTGCAAGCCGAAGACGTTCATGGTGGCGTGGGCGAAGATCTGCGGGAAGGGCTTGGCGAAGACGCCGAACATCCACTTCATCGCCGCCTGGAAGACGATCGACAGGCCGATCGTCACCATGATGACCGAGATGATCGGCTCGCCGATCATCGGCCGCAGCACGACGATCTGCAATATGACGCCGAAGGCCAGCATGAAGACCAGCGTGATCGGGAAGCCGATCCAGAAGGGCAGCTGCCAGCTGGTGAGCAGCCACCAGCAGGTCCAGGCGCCGATCAGCAGGAATTCGCCCTGGGCGAAATTGACGATGCGGCTGGCCTTGTAGATCAGCACGAAGGACATGGCGACCACGCCGTACAGCGCGCCGACGATCAGGCCGTTGACGAGAAGCTGGAAGAGAAGGGTCATGGCGTGGCCTCGTTCTTTCCCTCTCCCGCCCTGGGAGAGGGGGACCGCGAAGCGGTCGGGTGAGGGGTCGTCCAAGGATCAGGGCGCCTGCTTCTTGCCGGCCCCCTCACCCTTCCCATGCTGTGCATGGGCCCCTTCCCTCTCCCGGGACGGGAGAGGGTGTGATCGGCGGTTCGCATCGCAGCCTCCTCACGCCGCGACCGGCTGCAGCGGCGCCTTGGCGCTGCCGGGCACGAGGTCGATGACGGTCAGCGTCGTGCGGATGCGCTGCTTGGTGCCGTCCTGGAAGGCGATCGTCGTGTCGACGTCGATTTTCGGCTGGCCGGCATAGATGCTGTCGATGATGGTGCCGTACTTCTCGGCGACGACGCCGCGGCGCACCTTGCGGGTACGGGTCAGCTCGCCGTCGTCGGCGTCCAGCTCCTTGTAGAGCAGCAGGAACTTGGAGATGCGCTGGTACTCCGGCAGGGTCTGGTTCACCCGCTCCACCTCGCTGCGCAGCAGCTCGTAGACTTCCGGCTTCGAGGACAGGTCGGAATATGTGGTGAAGGCGATGCGGTTCTTCTCCGCCCATTTCGAGACGATGGAGAAGCGGATGCAGACGATCGCCGACAGATAGTCGCGCTTGTCGCCCAGGATCACCGCCTCGGCCACGTAGGGGCTGAACTTCAGCTTGTTCTCGATGTATTGCGGGCTGAAGCGGTCGCCCCCAGCGGTGGTGGCGATGTCCTTGATGCGGTCGATGATGACCAGATGGCCCTTCTTGTCGAAGAAGCCGGCGTCGCCCGTGTGCATCCAGCCGTCGCGCATGTCGGCGACGGTCGCCTTCTCGTTCCGGTAATAGCCGGCGAACATGTTGGGATGGCGGGTGACGATCTCGCCGACGCCGTTGTGGTCGGGATCGACCACCTTCACCTCGATGCCGCCGTCGAACGGCACGCCGACCGTGTCGAAATCGACGTCGGTGCCGCGATGGACGGTGTAGGCCCCCATCGTCTCGGTCTGGCCGTAGATCTGGCGCAGCGGCACGCCCAGCGCCTGGAAGAACTTGAAGGTGTCGGGGCCGAGCGCGGCACCGCCGGTCGCCGCCGATTTCAGGTTGGTGAAGCCCAGCCGGTCGCGCAGGGCCTTGAACAGGATCCGGTCGGCCATCGCCGAGCGCTGGCCCTTGGCCAGCGCCTCCAGCCCCAGCCTCATGCCCAGTTCGAACATCTTCTGCTTGAAGGGCGAGGCGTCCATCATGCGGGCGCGCACGTCGGCGGCGATCGCCTCCCACAGGCGCGGGGCGAACAGGACGAAGCTCGGCCCGATCTCGCGGAAGTCGTGCATCATCGTCTCGGCTTCCTCGACGAAGTTCACGCGCATCCGCGAAACGATGCCCATGCCGACGGCATAGACCTGCTCCATGATCCAGGACAGCGGCAGGACCGAGACATACTCGTCCTCCGGCCCCTTGGGATCGGCCGACAGGTAGCTGGCGACATGGCGGATCAGGCGTCCGGCCGGCAGCATCGCCATCTTCGGGTTCGACGTGGTGCCCGACGTGGTGCAGAGGATCGCCACCTCCTCGCCCTTCGTCGCGGCGACCATGCGGTCGTAGAGATCCGGCTGCGCGGCCAGCAGCGCCTCGCCCATCGCCACCAGCTCGGTGACCGGCATCAGGCGGGGGTCATGGTATTTGCGCATGCCGCGCGGGTCGGAATAGATGATGTGCTGCAGCGTCGGCAGCCGGTCGGCGAGGTTCAGCAGCTTGTCGACCTGCTCCTCGTCCTCGGCGAACACCACCTTCACGTCGGCATAGGTGATGAGGTAGGCGACCTCCTCGTCCAGCGCGTCGCGGTAGATGCCCAGGCTGTAGCCGCGCACCGCATGGGTCGCGACCTCGCCCATCACCCAGTCGGGGCGGTTGTCGCCGAGCAGCCCGACCACCTCGCCCGGCACGACGCCGAGCTTGGTCAGGCCGAGCGCGAAGGCGCGGACGCGGGCATGGACCTGGCTCCAGGTGAAGGTGCGCCAGATGCCGAAATCCTTCTCGCGCATGGCGATGTCGCCGCCATGGTCGCGGGCATGCAGGGCGACCAGCTTCGGCAGGGTGTCGTGGACG
This sequence comes from Azospirillum sp. 412522, assembly GCF_019805165.1. Lineage (GTDB taxonomy): Bacteria > Pseudomonadota > Alphaproteobacteria > Azospirillales > Azospirillaceae > Azospirillum. Next base: position 1,422 of record NZ_RWIJ01000036.1, on the reverse strand, counting down.
GCCAGATCGGGCAGGTTGAGGGTCGACATCACGCCACCTCCTTGCGCGGCGGCACGACCGCGGCAGGAGCCGCAGGCGCCTCCTCGTCGTCGTCCTCGCCGAGATAGGCGCGGCGGACGCGGGGATCGGCCAGCACCTCCTCCGGTCGGCCCTCGGCGATCTTCTTGCCGAACTCCAGCACCATCACCCGGTGCGAGATGTCCATGACCACGCCCATGTCGTGCTCGATCATGACCACGGTCATGCCGAACTCCTCGTTCAGGTCGACGATGTAGCGGGCCATGTCCTCCTTCTCTTCCAGGTTCATGCCGGCCATCGGCTCGTCCAGCAGGATCAGGTCCGGCTTCAGCGCGATGGCGCGGGCAAGCTCGACCCGCTTGCGCAGGCCGTAGGACAGGGTGCCGGCGGTGGCCTTGCGCACATGCTGGATTTCGAGGAAGTCGATGATCTCCTCCACCTCCCGGCGGTGGGCCAGCTCCTCCTTGCGGGCGCCGGTCAGCCAATAGAGCGGGCCGGTCAGGAAGTTGTTCTTCAGCAGGTGGTGGCGGCCGACCATGATGTTGTCGAGCACGGTCATGTGCCCGAACAGCGCCAGGTTCTGGAAGGTGCGGCCGATGCCGAGCGCGGCGCGGTGGTTCGGGGTCATCCCCGTGACGTCGCGGCCCTTGAAATAGACCCGGCCGTCGGTCGGCCGGTAGCGGCCGGAGATGCAGTTGACCATCGAGGTCTTGCCGGCCCCGTTCGGGCCGATGATCGAGAACAGCTCCCCCTTGCGGATACCGAAACTGACGTCGGTCAGCGCATGGACGCCCCCGAAGCGCAGATTGACGCCCCGAGCCTCGAAGATGGTCTCCGCCTGGGTGGCGGGCGAATTCTGGGCAGGGCCGGGGTGCGGTGCGACGGGCGCGCCTGACATTTCCTCCTCCGTTGCTGTTTTTACCGCGTCTCGGGATCACGACCCGGCTCTTTGTCGGCCGGCGAGGTCCATATTGTGGACCGTTTCATGAGCAACTTCCTCACTATATACCGGGCTTCGTTCTGTTTTCAACACTGACATTCCGCCATTGCATGTTTTTGTTGCGGTAAGCCGCCAGACGGTCCATATGATGGACCCTATGAGCAGTCCTGCCGACATCGTCCCTCCTCCGGCCGCTCCGAACGCGGCCGGCGGCACCCAGAGCCTGGAACGCGCCATCGCCCTGCTGCGCGCGGTCGCCGATGCCGAAACCGACGGCGCGCGGCTGGCCGACCTGATGACCGGGGTCGGGCTGTCGAAGGCGACCGCCCACCGGCTGCTGATGGCGCTGGCGCGCGACGGGCTGGTGGAGCAGGACGGCCGCAGCAAGCGCTACCACCTGGGGCCGGATCTGGTGGCGCTGGGCGACCTGGCGTCCCTGCGGCACCGCCCGCCGGCACCGCCCG
>NZ_RWIJ01000035.1 GCF_019805165.1 Azospirillum sp. 412522 | reverse complement strand
AGAAACGCCGTCGAACGTGGCATCGGATGGCTCAAAGGATGCCGATCCGTTGCCACGCGACATGACAAGCTCGCCGTCAACTATATGACCTTCATCAAGCTCGCCATGATCCAGCAATCCCTGCGCGTCAGCAGGCCGTCAGACAGGACCTAGGGTGAGGGGGACGCGCTGCGTGGATTTTCAAGCGTCGCGCGGTCCCCATTCCCCACCAAATCCTTCCCCTGCATCCCCCTCACCCTTCCCACCGCTTCGCGGCGGGCCCCTTCCCTCTCCCCGGGGGGAGAGGGGGATCCCCCAGACCTATCACCTGCGGCCGATAAGACACCGGCTGGAACCTTGGGTCGGACAGGGCGTTATGGCTTTCGAAAAGTCGTCCGATCCGACACCGGGCGTATCTTGAAGTGAAGACTCACCGCCCCAACCTGTCAGTCGTCATGCCGCTCCCACCTTCCAAAAGGAACGCGGGCGTCATCCTGATAAAAACGCCGGATGACCCGCCCGCGACGCAGATCTCTGCAGGGGCGGCACGCCGCAGGTCTGTCCGGCATTCGGCCGGCGGCCAGCCAATATAAGAGGAAACCATGGATCGCCGCGAAATCTGGATGAACGACCCGGAGCTGAAGGCCGCCTACGAGGCTCTCGGCCCCAATTTCCGCCGCGAGGTCGAGCAGGCGCAGAAGCGCCGCAGCCAGCAGACCCTGCAGGGCGCCGCCATCGCCTCGCGCGGCAGCCGTTCCGCTTCGAGGTCCCAGCCGGTCACCGTCGTCCGCCGCTGATGCCCGATTTTCACGCGTGAGAGGGCCTACCCCGGACCCGCGTGACCCCAGATCTGCATGACTGCCGCTGGTTCTGCGGAGAAGAACGGACCTAAATTCGGCGTTCCGCCGTTTCACCCGTCTGTTTCCCCCGCTTCCGGCCCGTCCAATGCCCTCTGCAAACCGTCTGCACCACCCGCTGCCTCATCGGCTGCGCCGCCCCCGCCATGTCTGGATGTCGCCCAGGAACTGGCGCCGGCGCCTGCTGTTCTGGTCCGGTGCCGGCGTGGTCGGTCTGGTCGCCGTGCTGTTCGCCCGCGCCGCCGATTACGCCCAGCAGCTGTTCCGGCTGGCGGAGGCGGCATCGCCCTGGCTGCCCTTCCTGCTGACCCCGCTGGGTCTGGCCGTCTCGGCCTGGGTGGCGCTGCGGGTGGTGCCGGGATCGCAGGGCAGCGGCATCCCCCAGGCCATCGCCGCCCGCCATGTCCAGGATCCGGCGGCCAAGCGCCGGCTGCTGTCGCCGCGCATCGCCGTGGGCAAGATCCTGCTGACCCTGGTCGGGCTGGCCTGCGGCGCCTCCATCGGGCGCGAGGGGCCGACGGTTCAGGTCGGCGCCTCGATCATGCTGATGGCCGGCTCCCTCGCCGGTCTGGGGCGGGAGCCCGGGCTGATCCTGGCCGGCGGGGCGGCCGGCGTCGCCGCCGCCTTCAACACACCGCTGGCCGGCATCGTCTTCGCCATCGAGGAGATGGCCCGCAGCTTCGAGCGGCGGACCAGCGGCCTCGTGCTGGTGGCGGTGGTGGCGGCCGGTCTGGTCGCCGTGGCCCTGCTCGGCAACTACGCCTATTTCGGCCACACCGCCGCCTCGGCCAGCTGGCAGGACTGGAAGGCGGTGCTGGCGACCGGCCTCGTCGGCGGTCTGGCCGGCGGCGGGTTCAGCAGCCTGCTGCTGTGGCTGTCGCGCTGGATCCGCTGCGGGGTGGGCGGACGGCTGGGCCGCCATCCAGTGCTGGTCGCGCTCGGCTGCGGCCTCGCCCTGGCGGTGATCGGCGCCGCCACCGGCGGCCTGACCTTCGGCACCGGCTACGAACAGGCCCGCGCCGTGCTGGACGGGGTGGAGACGCTGCCCTGGTACTACGCCCCGGCCAAGCTGCTGGCGACCGCCCTGTCGGGCATCTGCGGCATTCCCGGCGGCATCTTCTCCCCCTCGCTGTCGGTTGGGGCGGGCATCGGCTCGATCGTCGGCGGGCTGCTGCCGGACAGCTCGCTGGAGGCGGTGGTGCTGCTGTCGATGGTCTCCTATTTCGCCGGCGTGGTGCAGGCGCCGCTGACCGCCGTCGTCATCGTGACGGAGATGAGCGCGTCGCCCGACATGCTGCTGCCGCTGATGCTGAGCGCCGCCCTCGCCACGACGCTTTCCCGTCTGGTCTGCCCCCACTCGGTCTACCACGCCATGGCCGACGCCTTCCTGGCGGTGCTGCGGACCGACGAGGCCGGCAAGCCGGCCCCGTCCAAGGCGGCGGCGATCCCGTCTCCCTGACCGGAAACCTCAATAGGCGCCCCTCAATAAGCGCTTGCCCGGTCCAGCCGCGCGATATCGTCGGCATCCAGCCGCAGCCGGGCCGCGGCGATCAGGTCGCCCATCTGCTCCGGTTTCGACGCGCTGGCGATGGGGGCCGTCAGGCCGGGCCGCGCGATCAACCAGGCGATGGCCACCTGGCCCGGCGTCGCTCCATGCCGGCCGGCGACCTCGTCCAGCGCCGCCAGGATCGCCCGGCCGCGCTCGTTCAGGTATTTCGACACCACCCCGTTGCCGCGGGCGCTCTTGCCCACATCCCCGGCCGAGCGGTACTTGCCGGTCAGGAAGCCGGCGGCCAGCGAATAGTAGTTGATGACGCCCAGCCCGTTCTCCCGGCACAGCCCCTCCAGCTCCGCCTCGTAGCCCTCGCGGCTGTAGAGGTTGTATTCCGGCTGCAGGGTCTCGTAACGGGGCAGGCCGGTGCGGGCGCTGACCTCCAGCGCCTCGCGCAGTCGGGCAGCCGTCAGGTTGGAGGCGCCGATGGCGCGGACCTTGCCCTGGTCGATCAGTTCCTTGTAGGTGCCGAGCGTGTCCTCGAACGGGGTTTCGGGATCGTCCCAGTGCGACTGGTAGAGGTCGATGCGGTCGGTCTGGAGCCGCTTCAGCGAGTCCTCCACCGCGGTCCGGATCCAGGCGGGGGACAGCCCCTTCCTCCCCGGCCCCATCTCCGACCCGACCTTGGTCGCGAGCACGATGCGGTCGCGGTTGCCGCGGCTCTTCATCCAGTTGCCGATGATCGTCTCGGACTCGCCGCCCTTGTTGCCGGGCGCCCAGGTCGAATAGGCGTCGGCGGTGTCGATGAAGTTGAAGCCGGCCTCGACGAAGGCGTCGAGCAGCCGGAAGGAGGTGGCCTCGTCGGCGGTCCAGCCGAACACGTTGCCGCCGAAGCAGAGCGGGGACACCGTCAGGCCGCTGCGGCCCAATGGACGTTGATCGGGCGGGCGTTGATCCATTCCATCGTCTCCTTGGATTTCAGGTCAGGCGGATTTCAGCTCAGGCGGCGGGCCGCCCCTCGGAACTCGGTCAGGTAGAACAGCAGGCCGATGGCGGGAAAGGCGAAGCCGATCCAGGTCACCGGTTCCCAGCCGCCGACGGCGAAGGCATAGCCGGCCAGCGCCGAGCCGGCCGCCCCGCCCAGGAAGAAGATCGCCATATAGATGGCGTTCATCCGGCTGCGAGTCTCCGCCCCCAGCGAATAGATGGCGCGCTGCCCCAGCACCATGTTCATCTGCACCCCCATGTCGAGCAGCAGCCCGGCCAGCACCAGCAGCGCGATCGACCCCTCGCCGGCGCGCGCCACGAAGAAGGACAGCGCCGCCATCGCCAGCGCGAAGCCGGTGGCCGGCCGGGTCCAGCCGCGGTCGGCGATCCGCCCGGCGATCGGCGCCACCAGCGCGCCCGCCGCCCCCGACAGGGCGAACAGCGCGATGCCGCGCTGGCTGAGATGGAAGGGCGCCCCCGCCAGCAGCAGCGGCACGGCGGTCCAATAGAGGCTGAAGGCGGCGAACATCATGGTCTGGTAGACGGTGCGCCGCTGCAGCACCGGCGTGCGCACCAGCAGCCGCCCGAGCGAGCCGAGCAGCGCCCCGTAGCTGGATCGGCTCTTGGGTCGCCGCTGCGGCAGCACCCGCCACAGCAGGACGGCGAAGCCGACCATCGCCACCGCCGACAGGGCGAACACCGCCCGCCAGCCCAGGCTGTCGGCGATCAGGCTCGACACCGGGCGGGCCAGCAGGATGCCGAGCAGCAGGCCGCTCATAACATTGCCCACCACCTGCCCGCGCGAGGCCTCCGGCGCCATGTGGGCGGCCAGCGGCACCAGCATCTGCACGGCGACCGAGGTGACGCCGATCAGGAAGGCCGCCGCCAGGAACAGCGAGGCGGTCGGGGCGACGGCCGCCACCAGCAGGGCCGCCACCGTGCTGGACAGGGTGACCACCACCAGCCGGCGGTTCTCCAGCAGGTCGCCCAGCGGCACCAGCAGCACCAGCCCGGCGCCATAGCCGACCTGGGTCAGGGTGACGACGAGGCTGGCGGTCTCCGGCGACAGCCCGACCGCCGGGCCGATCAGCCCGACCAGCGGCTGGGCGTAGTAGATGTTGGCGACCACCACGCCGCAGGCCAGCGCCATCAGCAGGACGAGCGAGCGGGACAGGGCCGGGTGGGGGGCGTCTTCAGCCGGCAGAGGAGTGGGATGGGAAGCTGCGGTGGGCGGCATCGCGCGGTCCTGTGCGGTCGTGACTGTTCGAAACGGAGAGGGAACAGCGCGCAGCCTAAGTCGGCACCCGCGGCCGGCACATCGGTGAATTGCGCCGCCCGGCCATGCGTGGAGGGGAGCCGTGGACGGGTCCCGCGCTGGCGGGCCGGTCACTGCATCCTCATTCCATCCCGGCGCTCAGCGCGTGGAGCCAGTCGCGGAAGGGCGTCAGCCCGGCATCCTCCCGGCGGGAGGCGCGATAGACCAGATACCAGGAATGGACCATCGGCACCGCCGGTCCGAAGGGCGGGACGAGGCGCCCGGCGGCGAGGTCGTCCAGGCTGTAGAAGCGCGGCGCCAGCGCCACCCCGACCCCGTCGATGGCGGCCTGGAGCGCCATGGCGTAGCTGCCGAAGGACAGCCCCCGCGCTCCCGAAACGGCCCCCGAAGCCGCCGCCGGATCCGCCACCCCGGCGGCGGCCAGCCAGCGCGGCCAGTCCTCCCCCCAGTGGGAGACGTGCAGCAGGGTGGCGCCGGCCAGATCCGCCGGCCGGCGCAGTTCCGCCGCCAGTCGCGGCGCGCAGACCGGCTGCAGGCTGGAGGAGAACAGCCGCTCCGCCTCGTAGCCCGGCCACTGGCCGTCGCCGAGCAGGACGGCGCAGGTCCAGTCGTCGTTCATCGGCGCCCCCGCCCCGCCGGTGGCGATCCGCACCTCGATCTCCGGATGATCGATGTGGAAGCCGGACAGGCGCGGGATCAGCCAGCGCACCGCCACCGTCGCCCCCATCCCCACCGTCAGCACCGGCCCGGCCCGCATCGCCGACACCTGCTCCACCCGCCGGGCGATGCCGTCGAACGCCTCGGTCAGCGCCGGCCGCAGCGCCCGGCCGCGCTCGGTCAGCACCAGCGCATTCGCCCGCCGGTCGAACAGGGCGAAGCCCAGCCGCTCCTCCAGCAGCTTCACCATCCGGCTGACCGCGGCCTGGGAGACGTGCAGCTCCGCCGCCGCCGCGGTGAAGCTGCCGTGGCGTGCCGCCGCCTCGAAGGCGCGCAGACCGTTCAGCGAGGGCAGGCGGCGCATGCTCATCCTTACTTGACCCCAACTTTTCCTGGGGCTGAGCATCGAACAATGCCGTTTGCGGCGCAACCGCGGGCATGGGAATTCTTCGGCCTGATCTCCGTCGTTCCGGGCTGATAAATGCTGACGCTTCCATTGATGGTGGGGCTGGGCCTCACCGTGCTGGTGACCTCGTTCCTGTCGGGCCTGTTCGGCATGGCCGGCGGCATGGTGTTGATGGGCCTGCTGCTGATCCTGCTGCCGGTGCCGTCGGCCATGCTGCTGCATGGCGTGACACAGTTCGCCTCCAACGGCTGGCGGGCGTGGCTGTGGCGGCGCCATGTCGTCTGGCCGATCATCCTGCGATTCGCGCTGGGCGGATCCGCGGCCGGCCTGCTGTTCGCCCTGGTCGGCGCCGTGCCGGACCGGGCGGTGTCGCTGCTGATTCTGGGGCTGACCCCTTTCCTCGCCCTGGCCGTGCCCGCCCGCTGGGCGCTGAACGCGCAGAAGCCGCTGCATGGCGTGCTGGGCGGCTTCCTGTGCATGGGCGTCCAGCTCGTCGCCGGCATCTCCGGCCCCTTGCTCGACGTCTTCTTCATCCGCAGCGCCATGACCCGGCAGAGCGTGGTCGCCACCAAGGCCGCCATCCAGTCGGTCGGCCATCTGGTGAAGATCGCCTACTTCGCCCCGCTGGTGGCCGGCAGCGCCGACGAGACGGTGGAGGCGACGGTGATCGTGATGTCGATCGTCATGGCCCTGTTCGGCACGAATCTCTCCCGCCGCGTCCTCGACCGCATGAGCGACGCCCAGTTCCGCCTGTGGAGCCGCTATCTGGTGATGGGCACGGCCAGCGTCTATCTGGGGCAGGGGTTGTTCCTGCTGGCGGCGCATTGAAAATAAATCATTTTAAAACAGCGCTTTAGCCTATTCCCTTTTCTCCATCCTTACGTCCTGGGGGCTGGATCCCGGCCCTCCAAGAATGACAGGCCCGCTCCTGCGATCCTTACGGCTCGGGGGCGGGCTTCCTTACCTCCTGGGGGCCTGGAAGCCCTTGTGACTCCTGACATGAGCCGAGAATCGACTTCGGCGCTCCGTTGAATGGGCCGATCCTTACCTCCTGGGGGCCTGGATCCGCGTGCAAGCGCCCCCAAGCCGTAAGGATGGCGCTTGCCCATGGAGCCCCGGACAGCAAAAATGGCAGCGCGCCCCCACGGAGTAAGGATGGAGAGCATCCCGGGATGAGGCTTTCGAGAATCGAGTCGAGCCGATTCGGTCCGAATCCGGATCCGCAAGGACGCCGGGCAGCCTCTCCGGTCGAGACTCGCACTTTGGAAGCCCTGGCAGATCCGGCACTTAGCGGTCGTTTGCGACTCCCTTTCCCTTTTAAGAGGATTCGTCGGCGCGAAACCCCAGGGGAGTCCGCGAGTCGCAGCGAATCTTCCTTACAGCCTGGGGGAGACAGCCTTACCGGGTGGGGGCGAGTCGCACACGCCCCGGGGCGTAAGGGTTCCGCCCCCCGGAGGTAAGGATGAAAAGGATTCTGCGGCGTGACCCTTTCCTTACTTGTTTTTCTGGTAAGGATTGATTTAGCCTCCCCCGATTCTGGCGGAGGACGGTGATGGCGGGGACGGGGCGCAGGAAGGCGCGCGGCGCGGTGGCGGAGGAGTCCGTCCCGTCGGACGCGGCTGCGCCCACGGCGGTCGCCGCCAAGGCCGGATCCGGTCTGGTCGTTCTGGAGCCGCAGGATCTGGCCGGCGGCGCGGTGATCGACGGCGACGGCGCCACGGCCCCCCTGCCGGTCGTCGGCGCGGACTCCGCGGCCCCGGTCGCCGGCCTGACCGCCCGCGTCGCCAGCGCCACCTTCGAGCGCGACGGCTACAAGCATCTGATCAAGGCGGCGGAGGCGGTCTACAGCTATCCGGCCAACGGCACCCGCCTGTCGCTGCCGGCGCAGAAGATGCTGAACTTCATGATCCATCTGGCCGGCAGCCAGAATTTCGCCAACAAGCTCTACCGGATGCCCAAGCGCGTGGTGCGCGGCAACCACAAGGGCAACGAGCGCATCTTCGACGCGCTGAAGGAAATTTTCGATTCCAGCCTCGTGGTCATCGGCCCGTTCCGCGGCCGCCGGTCGCGCGCCGAACTGCGCATCCTCTCCAGCTATGTCCGGCCGGAGGAGGAGGAGGACAGCGACGCCGCCGACATCCATTTCCAGTTCACCGACGCCTTCCTGGAAATCCAGCGCTCGTCCCAGCTCTGGGCCAAGCTGTCCGGCCCGGCGATGGTCAAGGTCACCAGCACCTACGCGCTGAAGCTCTACGAGATCGGCATGCAGCGCTACCAGATGGACTATCCGTCGCTGGAGCTGGACATCGACACGCTGCGCAAGCTGATGAACGTGCCGGAGGGCGCCTACAAGGATTTCGGCATCCTGCGCACCCGCACCATCGACCGCGCCATGGCCGAGGTGAACCAGCTCGCCCCCTTCCGGGTCAGCATGCCGGAAGACAAGATGAAGCGGAAAGGCCGCAAGATCGAGGCGGTGACCCTCGATTTCCTCGCCAAGGACGAGGAGGAGGCGGCCGAGACCTATCTGGAGCGCGAACGCCACAGCGCCGGCCGCCGGGCGCGGCGGATCGGCAAGGTCGACACCGTCGCCCCCGCCGATCCGGTGGAGGCCGGCCTCGCCGACCTCGGCCCGCTGCCCGACGCCGACGACGTGACCGCCCTGTGGGCCGCCGTCCTGCACGCCCTGAAGGGCAAGGTCCCCGCCCCGCTGCTGGCCGAACTGGAGCCGGACCGGGTGGAGGAGGCCCCCCAGGGCGGCCGCCGCCTCGTGCTGAAGGCCAGGAACGCCGCCGTCGCCGACACCGCCCGCATGAACCACTGGCCGAGCCTGAAGTCGGCCCTGTCCTCGCTCACCGCCGGGATGATCGAGGACGTCGCCTTCGAGGTGCCGGCCCGCAAGCCGAAAGCGGCGAAGGCGGCCTCCCCCGAGACGTAAGGATGGGGGCCGTGCACGCGGTCGAACCGCACTCCTAGGGCATGCGGCTGTCCCGATCGGCCGCCTCCTTGAGCCATTTCACGAAATGGTCCGTCTTCGGCCTTCCTGGCCGAAACACCTGAACGGCATAGACATAGTCGCTGTCGACAAACCCGAAGGGCGCGCGCAGCCGGCCGCAGGCAACGTCCTCGGCGACCAGATGCCAGGGAGCGATGGCGATGCCGAGACTGTTCAGCGCGGCCTCGATGGTCATGTGATAATGGTCGAAAATCCGCGTCGTCCCACTGTCACCATGTCCCCCGGTCCCTGTCAGGCGTGCCCATTCGCGCCAGGCATCGGGCCGTGTCCGTGTCTCCAGCCGGGGCAGCGCGAGAATATCGGGAGGGTCTTCGGCTGCAAGGGGCGGCGCCACGACCAACCCCAGCTTCTCGCGGAAGAGCAGCGAACCGTTTTCCGGAAGACCGGCTTCCCGGGGCAGAACCATGATCTGCACGTCGATGTGGCTGCGCGGGTGCCGGTCGTCGGTCGCGAGGCGCACGTCATAGCGGGGATGCTTGGCGGTAAAGCCGTGGAGGCGTGGAATCAGCCAGCGCATGGCGAAGGTGCTGAGGCAGGCCACGTCCAGAACGGCATGGTCGCCGCGCCCGATGATGCGCAGTGCGTCCTCGATCTGATCGAACGCCGCGGTCAGGGCGAAGCCGAACAGCTGGCCCTCCGCGGTGAGCTTCGGACGGTTTCGCGCTCCTTCGAACAGCTCCGTGCCGATGAAGGCCTCGAGATGGCTGACATGGCGGCTGACCGCTCCGTGGGTCACCCCGAGTTCTTCGGCGGCTGACGACAGCTGGCCGTGCCGTGCGGCGGCCTCGAAGGCCCTCAGGGCGGCGATCGGCAAGGTCCTGCGGCTTCTCATCGTGACTCTGGCTCACATAAAAGCGGCTGATCCGTCAATATGTAAGGCAGGCCGGGGATGTTAGATCAAGCGTCATCGAAACGATGAGGTCAATCATGCCGTTTGTCAGGACAGCGCTTCCCAAAGGGACGGAACAATCACGAAAGCTGCGGATCGTGCAGGGAATTCACGACGCCCTGGTCGAAGCCATCGGAATGCCGGAGGATGAGCTGTTCAATCTGGTCTCCGAATATGGGGACGGCGAGTTCTTCTATGACCGGAGCTTCAACGGCATCGCGCGGTCGGAAAACCTGATCGTCGTGGAAATCACGATGCGCAGGGGCAGGAGCGACGCCATGAAGCGCGCGCTCTATGCCGCCATTGCCCGAAACCTGGAAGCCGCGGCGGCGGTGTCGCCCAAGGACGTGTTCATTTTCATGCACGAAAATGACTATTCGGACTGGAGCGTCGGGAATGGCGTGTTCGCGATGGCGCTGGCCCAGCAGCGCGGGACGGACGGCTGAGAGCGCTCGTCCGGAAAAAAGCAGCGCCGCCGCTCGGCTCCTGAGTTTCGCGGCCTCCAGGTGTTGGACGAAGATCGGTCCGGCAACCCTGCTTCCGGCCTGCCTGCCCGATGGGGGCGGGAGCAACCTGTCACCTTGCTGCGTCGTTGGGAAGGTTCGCTGAGCATCGATACGCGGTTATCGGGGTAGTGGGGCAATAGGCGCTAACGCGCAGGACCTTGCCCATTCCCCAAGTGGCCGGGACCTCTTTCGGTGTCATCCCCGCCTTCGCGCATGAGCGCTAGCTTACGGGATTCTGCCCACTCCTCAATGAGCCGGCACCGCTTTCGGCGTCATCCCCGCGAAGGCGGGGATCCAGGCTTACCCATTGGTTCTGCTCGGGAAACGCTGGATCCCCGCTTTCGCGGGGATGACGGTCGATAAGGAGCGTGCTTGGCTTCCACAGCAATCAAACCTGCAAGTTGGTGCCTATGCGCAAAGGCGGGGATGACACCGAGCGGAAGCCCGTGACTCAAAGTAAGGCGCTGTCGTAGCCGCCGCGCAACGCCCGGCGCACCGTCGTCAGCAACGCGCTGGCGCTCTTCTCGAAATGGTCGATCGCATAGATCACACGGTCCTCGTAGTACGGGTAACGCCCCCAGAAACCGACATGCGTCTCCGTACCGTCACCCCATGATCCAGGCAGGGCAACGGCCTCAACCCCTTGATCCCACAGGATCTTGCACAAAGCTCCCCGATACAGGATAAATTTCCTATACCCTCTCCGCGGACCCCCCCTCATCCTGCGGAGCGACGCCATGCCCCTCGACAGCCGTACCCTCCAGAACGACCATTTCCCCCTCTGGGCCGAAGAGCCGCCGAAGCCGTCCGAAGGCTCGCTGGTTCCTGGATCCCAGTTCCATGAGGAGCAATGGATCATGGCCGCCGGCATGCTGGCGCGCGGAACCAGCTTCCTCCATGTCTCCCGCTCCATGGGATGCAGCCGGACGACTCTCTGGCGGGCCTACTACGGCTCCAAGGATTTTCGTCACAGGGTGTGGTGGGAGCGGCAGGCGCTGAACCGGGAAGCCGAACTGCGCCTGTCCTCGCTGCGCATCCTGGTGGCCGAGCAGATCGAGCGGCTGGTCTCGGCCGGCGATCCCTCCACCGTCCGCTGGCTGGCCGAACGGCTCGGCCTCTTCGCCGGCCTTGAGGGCGCGCGGGAAACCGCGCGGAGCGTTCTACGGGATCTGCCGGACGCCGACTTGCAACCGCCCGGCTCTCGATCTCCGAAACCCGAAGACCCGCCCGCCGTCACCGTCCCCGAACTCGACGACGACATCCCCGGCGCGCTCCGCGAGCGCACGCCGCCCGATCCGGCCGTGATCGCCGCCATCGTCGCCCGGCCGGAGGCGGCGGGGCCGAAGGGCGTCTTCCCCTGGACCGCCAACCCCGACGATCCCTATCCCAGCCTCGGTTCGGCGCAGGAACGGCGGGGCGCGAAGGTCGCCTTCCGCCGCCAGTAGGCCGGGCGCATCGGGGGTCGGGATGGAACAGCCGCCGGAAAACGTTCCACGCCGTTCCAGCCCCCAGGAGGTAAGGATCGGCGGAGTCCTCCCCCCGCCGATCCCCCAAACACTCAGCCCTGCTTGGCCTTCAGCGCCGCCAGACGGTCGGACAGGTTGGTCGGCACCGTCTTGCCCGAGGCGGCGGCGAGCGCGGCGGCGATGTTGGGGTCTTCCTTCTCCGGGGCCGACGGGCGCAGCAACTTGGCCTTGGCGTTGGCGGCCTCCGCCGCGGCCAGATCCTTGGCGGCGGTGTCCTGCATCGCCTTCAGCGCGACCGTCAGGCCGCTGGTGGCGCCGGCGAGGCCGGCGGCCTGCCGGGCGGCTTCCGCCTGACGCTCGGCCATGGCGCGCTGCTGGTCGGCGCGGCCCATGTCGCGCTGGGCGCGGGTCAGGTCGGAGCGTGCCGCCTTCAGCTTGGCGCCGGCGTCGGCATAGCTCTTCTCCAGCATCTCCAGGAACTCGCGCGCCTCGACGGCGTCGCGGACCTCGCGGTCGATGTCGGGGGACATCTCCTCCAGCATGCCGACGACGGTCTCCAGGCTCTTCTCCAGGCCGGCCTTGCGCGACGGGTCGGTCTCGGCGTCGATCTGGCGCTGGAGATGCTCGGCCGCGGCCATGCGCTGGGCCGACAGGGCCTTGATCTCGTCGGCCTCGCGCTGCTCGCGGTCATGGATGGCGCGGGCTTCCGCCACCTGCCGGCCGAGCTGGTCGAGATGCTGCTCCATGGTCCGCAGCTCCGCCTCGGTCGCGGACTTCGGATCCCAGCGGACCAGGGCTTCCATGGCGCCCTGGACGGCCTGGTCGGTCTTGACACCCATAAGGTTGCGGATGAAGGCAAGCATGGCTGAATCCTGTCGAAGGAGGGTTGTTGGAGGCGCCCGGGCCGGAGGCCGCGGACGCTTCGCCTGCACAGATGGGGTGGGGGCGATCCAGGGACCAGACCCCCATCCTTACCTCTCGGGGGAGATTTGTCCCGCCCCCTTATCCGGCCCCTTCATCCCGCCATGGCGGCGGCGTTGATCACCGCCACCCCGAGCTGGACGCCGACCAGCGTCGCCGCCGAGGCGACGTTGCCGGATTCGATCTGGCCGCGCAGGTCGCGGATCAGCAGGGTCGCCACGGCGAAGGCGACCAGTTGCAGGATCACCGCCACCACGCCCCACAGCACGATGTCCAGCACGACGCTGCTGGTCGCCAGCGTCGCCGCCAGCGGAATGGCGAGCGCCACGATGGAGCCGCCCAGCGTCAGGCCGCCGGCGGCGTTCCCCTCCGCCACCAGCCGGCGTTCGTCGAAGGGGGTGATGCGGGTGTAGACGGCGACGCCGACCGCCAGCAGCGCCAGCGTGACGGCGAGCTGGACCAGCAGCACCGGAAGGCCGGTGCCGAGCGCGGTCAGGATGGAACCGAAGGTGCTTTCCATGGGGCCGGCACTCTTGTCGTGTGGGTTAGGACAGGGAGAGGGAGGCGGGGTTCACGTCGATGCCGGCGGCGATCTCGACCGAGGCGCGGCCGGAGCGCTCCACCGCCTCCACCAGGATGTATTCGGTGGCGGGCGCCGGGGCGGCGGCATTGGTGGGGGCGCCGTACAGCATCGCCTGGCTGGTCACCGTCTCGGTGCCGCGCAGGGTCTGGCGCGCCTCGCTGAGGGTGAAGGGCTGGATGCGGCTGGCGCCCGGCTGCCAGACGCGGGGATAGAGCTTGCCGTCCTTGGTCTGGAACTCCGGCCAGCCGATCATCCCCTCGGCGTCGTCCAGCCAGAAGCCCCACTCGCCCTCGTCGGACGGGGTGACGCTGTCGATGGGGGTGAAATAACGGCACTCGTCCGGCTGCCCGTCGGGGCCGAGGTGGATCTGGAAGAAACTCCCTCCCGGCAGATGCAGGCGGTAGACGGAGGCCGGGCCGGAGGTGACGGTCCCCACCGCCTCGATCGACACCAGCCGGTCGGTGCCGGTGTCCGGCGCCTTGACCTTGGTGGCGCCTTCCGCCAGCAGGAAGGGGGTGGGGTCGACGGTGACCGTCATGCCCAGCCGGAACAGCGACGGGCTGTAGGCCTTGCCGCTGAGCTTCTGGTTCACGTAATTGCCGAGCGTTCCGAACAGGGGCACGTCCGATCCTCCCTTGGAAACAGGGCTGTTGGCGACAGCGCCTGGTTTGGCTGGCGAATCCATCCGGCGCCGCGCCCGCCACAGCAGGAACAGCACCGCCGCTCCCAGCAGCAGCAGGCCCCACCACCAGAAGCCGTGTCCGGAGCGCCCGGACGTCTGCACGGCGTTGGCGCCGTCCACCGAGCTGGCCGAGTCGGCGCGGGCCAGCTCCGCCGGGATGTCGGGCGGCAGCTGGCCGGCCTGGCGCGGGGCGCCGGCCTGCGCGGTCATCGACTGGTCGAGCTGGTCCAGCTTGCCGCGCAGCTCCGCATTGTCGCGGGCCAGCCGGTCGGCCTCCTGCCGCCACTCGCGATAACCGGGGTCGTCGGCGTTGTTGTGGAAGAAGGCGGCATGGCCGGGCCGGGTCAGCGTGTCGAGCATGAACCACAGGAACAGCCCGTCCCAGACGCCGAAGCGGCGCGGAGCGCCGATGCTGTAGGGCGGCGGGCTCCAGCCATAGCCGCCATAGGGGTTGGCCGGAGCCGGCCGCGTGGACGGGGTGCGGTAGGAGGAGCCGCCCGACCCCCAGCCCCAACCCCATCCGGAGCTGCTGGAGCTGCCGGTACGGCCCTGGGTGGAGGCGGCGGGCGGCGGCGCGCCGGGCTGGGCCGGCGGGGTGCGGTCGGCCTCCTGCTTGGTGCGGTAGCGGTTCAGCGCGTCGGCCGAGCCCTGCTGGCTGAAGGTCCGGTCGCCGGCCGAAGTCGGTGGAGCGGCGACCGATGGGGCGCTGTTGCCCGGCCGGGCATATCCGCCGCTGGAACTGGACGACCCGCCGGAGAACCAGCCGCCGCCGCTTCCCGTCGAGGGGGTGCGCGAGGTGGAGGGGCGGGAGTAGCCGCCGCTGCCGCCGCTGCTGACCGAGGGGGTGCGCGAAGGGCGGGAATAGCCGCCCGACGACGAGCGGCTGCTGGAGCCGGCGCGGGCCTCGGCTTCCCCCGGCGCCAGGACGACGGCCGCCGCTGTGGCCGTCACGGTGGCGGCGATGGTGACCGGAGCGGGCGCCGCGGGGGCGGTGAGGAGGACGCCGACGGGCGCCGTCAGCGGCTGCACCGTCATCACAAGGGCGATGGCGGCGGCGCGCCAGCGCTCTGTCCAACGGTCCTGATACCGGGTGGGCCTTCGGGGCTTCGCGGTCTGCGTCATCGTCCTCTCGCGCGTCATCCGGAGCCGGTTCAACCGGCCCTCCCGGCGATTCGTTGCGCGAGGGTAGGCAGATACGCGACGGCGCTCAAGCGATTAACCGTGGGGACCCTTGCTTATGGTCCCGATCGGGAGACGGGGGTCAGGAGACGGCGGTCGCCGTCTGCTTGCCCGGCTCAGGCTGCGGTTGCGACGGGCGCAGGGTGGGCGGTCCGCCGGCGGCGGTGACGAGGCGGTCGCTGGCGGTCTCCAGCCGTTCCTCCAGGTCGCGCATCGCCTCGGCGCGCGGCTGTCCGGGCAGGATCGGCGGCAGGAACTCCACCACCACCGTGCCGGGCCGCTTCAGGAAGCTGTGGCGCGGCCAATAGAGGCCGGCGTTCAGCGCCATCGGGACGATGGGAATCTTCAGGCTTTCATAGAGCACGCCGACGCCGATCCGGTAGGGCCGGTAGGTGCCCGGCGCCACGCGGGTGCCCTGGGGGAAGATCACGATGGGCCGGCCCTCGTCCCGCACCGGGCGGGAGTTGCGGATCAGCGACTTGATCGCCGCCCCGCCGGCGCCGCGGTCGACCGGGATCATCTTCGCCTTGGCGGCGTACCAGCCCCAGATCGGGATCCACATCAGCTCGCGCTTCAGGATGATCGCGGGGTCCTTCACCAGCAGGTGGAGCTTCATCGTCTCCCACGCCGACTGGTGCTTGGCCGCCAGCAGGAAGGGGCCGTCGGGCAGGTTCTCCCGCCCGCGCACCTCGTAGCGGATGCCGACGAGCGTGCGCTCCAGCCAGCCGACTGTGCCGAGATACCATTTCACCACCGCGACCATCTGCGGACGCGGCAGCAGCAGCATCCACAGCAGGGCGAAGCACATCAGCGCGGTCCAGAGATGGAACGCGATGTTGAAGGCGAGGGACCGGATCCAGATCATGGCCGGCAACTTGTCAGGTCTCGGCCGACTTCTCAAGTATTCCGCGCGGTCCGGTGGATGGCGATGCGTTACGGCTTAGACGGGGCGGGGTGGACTCCGCTCCCCGCCGGGTGCATTGTCCCCGGCGCGGAGGTTTGGCGAGCTGTGGTGGGACCGTGATTCGTTTCGAGAATGTCGGCTTGCGGTACGGCAGCGAGGCGGAGGTGCTGCGCGACATCAGCTTTACCCTGCAGCCGGGATCCTTCCATTTCCTGACCGGCGCCAGCGGCGCCGGCAAATCGTCGCTGCTCAAGCTGATGTATCTGGCCCACCGGCCGTCGCGCGGGCTGGTCACCCTGTTCGGCCGCGACATGGCGCTGGTGACCCGCCGCGACCTGCCGGAGCTTCGCCGGCAGATCGGCGTGGTTTTCCAGGACTTCGCGCTGCTCGACCATCTGTCGGCGCTGGACAATGTGGCGTTGCCGCTGCGCATGGCGGGAACCCCGGAGACCGACGTGGTCGCCCATTGCAGCGAGATCCTGCGCTGGGTGGGCCTAGGCAACCATCTGCATGCCAAGCCCTCGACCCTGTCGGGCGGGCAGAAGCAGCGGGTCGCCATCGCGCGGTCGGTCATCAACCGGCCGCGGCTGCTGCTGGCCGACGAACCGACCGGCAATGTCGATGACGGCATCGGCATGCGGCTGCTCTATCTGTTCGAGGAACTGTACAAGCTGGGGACCACCGTGGTGATCGCCACCCACAACGAGGCGCTGATCCGCCGCTTCGACCACCCGCGCCTGAACCTCGACAGCGGCCGGCTGATGGTGTTGCCCGCGCGTGGCCGAGGCCATGAAGGCCGGGCGCAGGAAACCCGCGCCAACGTTTCACGGGCCAATGATTCACGGCCCAACGATTCGCGGCCCACTGATTCGCGGTGGGAGTAGCGGCATGGCCCTTCGTCCCAGGCGGCCCCGCTCCGATCTGCCGCTGGCTGTCGATCCTTCCTCGCGTTTTCTCGGCTGGATCACCGCGCTGATGGCCTTCCTGGCGGCGCTGGCGCTGGCCGGCGCCATGCTGGTGTCGGACATGGCGCAACGCTGGGACAGTGGGCTGGCCGGCGGGCTGACCGTGCAGATCGCGCCGATGCCGGGCGCACCGGTCGCTCCGCTCGATGACCGGGCGGAAGCGGCGCTGACCGTTCTGCGCTCCTTCCCGGGAATCCGCTCGGCGACCCTGCTGAGCGGGGGGGAGATCGCCCGCCTGCTGGAACCCTGGCTGGGGGCGGGAGCCGCGGACCCGCTGCTGCCGATGCCGCGGCTGATCGACGTCGTCACCGACGGGCCGGTCGATGCCGGCGCCCTGCGCCTGCGCCTGGGCTCCGCCGCACCGGGAGCGACCCTGGACGATCATGCGGTGTGGCTGGCCGATCTGCGTTCCTTCGCCGGGGCGATCCGGCTGGCGGCGCTGGGCGTCGTGGTGCTGATCGGGGCGGCGGCGGTGATGACCGTGGTCTTCGCGGTGCGCACCGGTCTCGCCATTCACCGGCCGGTGGTTGAGTTGCTGCATCTGATGGGCGCCACCGACCGCTATGTTTCGCGCCAGTTCGAACGGCATGTCGTGGCCTTGAGCCTGCGCGGCGGCGGGATCGGCCTGCTGCTGGCCGGCGGCATGCTGTACGGACTGCACCGGGCGTCGCAGGGGCTGCGGGCCAGCCTGCTGCCCGACCTGACGCTGGTGCCCTGGCAATGGGCGGTTCTGCTGCTGGTTCCCGGGGCTCTGGCTCTCCTGGCTTTGGTCACCGCGCGCTGGACCGTGCTGCGTACGCTGGAGTCCATGCCGTGAGGAGGGACTCGAACCGGGATATGGCCTTGTGGGCTACCAGATGAGCGCGATCCATCGTCGGCGCGGCGGAAGCATGATGGCTCGAGCGGCTGCGCATCTGATGGCCGGCGTGCTGGTGCTGGCGGTCGCCTGGCTGGCCGGGCTGTTCTGGTACGCGGCCGACGTGCCACGTTCGTCTCCCAGCGGCACCGATGCCGAACGGCCGACAGACGCCATCGTCGTCCTGACCGGCGGCAGCCACAGGCTTGGCACCGGGCTGGAACTGCTGGCCGCCGGGCGCGCGAAGAAGCTGTTCGTCTCCGGCGTCTATGATGGGGTGGATGTGCAGGAGTTGCTGAAGCTCTCCCGCCGCTCTCCGACCGAGATGGAATGCTGCATCGCGCTGGGCTATTCCGCCGACAGCACCATCGGCAACGCCTATGAGACGGCGGACTGGATGCGCGACCAGGGATTCCGGTCGTTGCGGCTGGTGACCGCCAATTACCACATGCGCCGCAGCCTGCTGGAGCTGTCGATGGCCATGCCCGATGTGGAGCTGGTTCCCCATCCCGTCGTCGCCCCCACCGTTCATCTCGACGACTGGTGGATGTGGCCCGGCACAGCCAATCTGCTGGTCAACGAATACAACAAGCTGCTGGTGGTGGGGCTGCGTTGGACGGTTCGCCGCGTGGTCCGGGAGTGATCCTGGCAGCGGAACGGTGCATCTCGGAAGCTACGGACAAAAGCGAATGAGAATGACTTGCAATTGATCGCGTGTGAGGTTAAGGTCCTGTCCAGGGTTCACGCCCGGACATCGCCGACCGCAACGTCCGTTCAGCAAGAAAGACACGCCATGCACGACAGCGCCGTCTCCGCTCCCGTCTCCTTCGCGGCATCCCTGCCGGTGGTTGAATCCGGCCGCCTGATGTCGGGCAGCCGCGAGATCGTGATTCAGCACGCCGGGCAGAGCTACCGCCTGCGCGTGACCCGCGCCAACAAGCTCATCCTCACCAAATAAAAGCCTTTCAAAGAACCTTCCGGGAAGACGTCACCGAGAATGGGCGCCGGCCGCATGGTCCGGCGCCCATTTCGTTTTCCAGCGGATGCTGTCTCAGGCCCGGCCATGCACCTCATAGCCGGCATCCGTGATGGCCTGGCGGATGGCGGATTCGTCGGCACCGCCTTCGACGGCGACCTCGCCGGTCTTCAGGTCGACCAGTGCGCGATCCACGGAGGGCAGGGCTTCCACGGCCTTGGTCACGGTCTGGGCACAATGGCCGCAGGTCATTCCGGAAACCTTCAACGTCAGCATGGTTTTCTCCCTAACTGTGGTGCAGGCGATTGCGAAGGATGCTCCTTCCAGTAATTGGAAGGTCAAGCGGCTTTCCCAAGGCTTTCTCAACACCCGCTGAGCTGATCGTCATGTTTCGCAGCAACGTCTCGTTTATGAGAAACTTTCTCATAAACGAGATAATCAATTTGCCGAATGTCTTGAAAAAGAGACATCATGGATAGCGGCGGATTCTGTGTGCACTGCAAAAAGTCCGTTATTCCAAAGATTTCGCCTGTGACAATATGGCTATGCCGCGCTGGCATGGCCCTTGCTCATAGGAGGGCATGCAGCCCATCCCCGGGTTCGCCAGGAAAGAGCGCCGCGATGCCGCTTGTCACCGCAACAACCCTTCTGCCCGTCCCGGCACGCCGCGTGTGGCCGCTGGTGCGATGGGATGGTGCTGTGGCCGACTGGTATCCCGGCGCCGTCTCCGTGACCGTGGACGGGACGGGGAAGGGTGCGCTCAGGCGCCTGTGGCTCTATGACGGATCCCCGGTCATCCACCGGCTGGAACATGTCAGCCGGGTGGGCGACGCCTACACTTATGCGGTCATCGAGGGGCCTTATCCGGTCGCCGATCTGCTTGCGCAAATCCGTCTGGGAGCGGGTGGGGAGGGGCAGGCCGTGCTTCATTGGACCGCCACCTTCCATCCGCTCTCCTCCCGCCCGAACGGTACGGAGATGGAGGGCGAGCGGTTCGTCCGCGACCTCTACGACGCCGGCATGGCCCGCCTGCGCGCGCTGCTTCATCCGTAAATCCCGGAAACGACATCCGCGACGCAAAGCGTCCGAAAAGAATAACCGAGGGAGCATCGTCCAAATGAGTTTCCTGATCTGCCTGGGAGCGCTCGCGTTCCTCATGCTGGTCGCCTATCGGGGCTTCAGCGTCATCCTCTTCGCGCCGGTGGCGGCGCTTGGAGCCGTTCTGCTGACCGACCCGTCCGCCGTGCCGCCGATCTTCACCGGCCTGTTCATGGACAAGATGGTCGGCTTCGTGAAGCTGTACTTCCCGGTCTTCCTGCTGGGCGCGGTGTTCGGCAAGGTGATCGAGCTGTCCGGCTTCTCCAAGTCGATCGTCTCGGCTGTCATCAAGCTGGTCGGGCGCGAGCGCGCGGTGACCTCCATCGTCCTGGTCTGCCTGCTGCTGACCTATGGCGGGGTGTCGCTGTTCGTCGTGGTCTTCGCCGTCTACCCCTTCGCTGCGGAGATGTTCCGGCAGGGCGACATCCCCAAGCGCCTGATCCCCGGCGTGATCGCGCTCGGCGCCTTCACCGTCACCATGGACGCGCTGCCTGGCACGCCGCAGATCCAGAACATCATCCCCACCACCTTCTTCAAGACCGACGCCTATGCCGCTCCTTGGCTGGGTCTGATCGGTTCGGTCTTCATCCTGGCGCTGGGGCTGGTCTATCTGGAATGGCGGGTGCGCTCGGCCATCGCGCGCGGCGAGGGGTATGGCAGCGGCCACACCAACGAGCCGGAGCCGGTGGCGGCGGAGTCGCTGCCCAACCCGATCCTGGCCCTGTCCCCGCTGGTCGCCGTCGGCGTGCTGAACAAGCTGTTCACCATCGCGATCCCCAGCGTGTACGGCGCCACGAACGAGGTGGCGCTGACCCCAGGCGCCAAGCCGCTGGTGACTCAGGTTTCCTCCGTCGCCGGCATCTGGGCGGTGGAAGGGGCGCTGCTCTGCGGCATCCTGATGGTGCTGGCCTTCGCCTGGAAGCCGGTGTCCCAGCGTTTCGCCGAAGGCACCAAGGCCGCCATCGGCGGGTCGTTGCTGGCCTCGATGAACACGGCGTCGGAATACGGCTTCGGTGCGGTGATCGCTGCGCTGCCGGGCTTCCTGGTGATCCGTGACGCGCTGGCCGCCATCCCCAACCCGCTGGTGAACGAGGCGGTGACCGTCACCGCGTTGGCCGGCATCACCGGCTCGGCGTCGGGCGGCATGAGCATCGCGCTGGCGGCCATGGCCGACCAGTTCATCGCCGCCGCCAATGCCGCCGGCATCCCGATGGAGGTTCTGCACCGTGTCGCCTCGATGGCCAGTGGCGGCATGGACACCTTGCCGCACAACGGCGCCGTCATCACCCTGCTAGGCGTCACCGGCTTGACGCACCGGCAGTCCTACGGCGACATCTTTGCCGTCACCTGTATCAAGACGCTGGCGGTCTTCTTCGTGATCGCCGTCTATTACCTGACTGGGATCGTCTGATCATGAAGAACAAGCTCATTTCCCTGGAAGAGGCCGTCGCGCGCATTCCCGACGGGGCGTCCCTGCTGATCGGCGGCTTCATGGCCGTCGGCGGCCCCAACCGGCTGGTGGACGAGTTGATCCGCCAGGGCAAGCGCGACCTGACCATCATCGCCAACGACACCGCCCGGCCCAACAATGGCCTGGGCAAGCTGGTGGTGGAGAAGCTGGTGCGCCGTGTCGTCACCAGCCACATCGGCCTGAACCCCGAGACGCAGAAGCAGATGATCGCCGGCGCCATCGAGGTGGAACTGGTGCCGCAGGGCACGCTGGCCGAGCGCATCCGCGCAGGCGGCGTCGGGCTGGGCGGCGTGCTGACCCCTACCGGCGTCGGCACAACGGTGGAGGAAGGCAAGCGCACGGTCGAGATCGACGGTGCCACCTATCTGCTGGAAATGCCGATCAAGGCCGATTTCGCCCTGGTCGCCGCCAAGCAGGCCGACCTGTACGGCAACCTGACCTATGCGCTGACCGCCCGCAACTTCAACCCATTGATGGCGATGGCCGGCACCACCGTCATCGCCGAGGCCGAGGACATCCTGCCGGTCGGCTGCATCCCGCCCGACGCGGTGATGACGCCGTCGGTGCTGGTCGATTACATCGTCGCCGCAACGCCGCGCTGACCGGGGAGTAGAGAGCCATGGATGAAAAGACCCTGATCGCCAAGCGCGTCGCGCTGGAACTGATGGACGGCGACCTCGTCAACCTGGGCATCGGCCTGCCGACCCTAGTCGCCCGTTACGTCCCCGCCGGACGCCATGTGTTCTTCCAGTCGGAGAACGGCATCGTCGGCATGTCCGGCCCGATCACCGGGGCGGAGAACCACGACCTGACCGATGCCGGCGGCTCGCCCATCTCGGCCCTGCCGGGGGCGGCGTCCTTCGACAGCGCCTTCTCCTTCGGGCTGATCCGTGGTGGCCACCTGGACGTCACCGTGCTGGGCGGCCTGCAGGTGGACCGCGAGGGACGGCTCGCCAACTGGATGGTGCCGGGCAAGATGGTGCCGGGCATGGGCGGGGCGATGGATCTGGTCACCGGCGCCCGCCGGGTGATCGTCGCCATGCAGCATAGCGCCAAGGGCGAAGCGAAGATCGTCGAGCGCTGCGCCCTGCCGCTGACCTCGGTCCGCCGCGTCGATCTGGTGGTGACCGACCTTGCCGTCATCGAGCCGACCGACGCCGGCCTCGTCTTGAAGGAAACCGCCCCCGGTGTCACGGTGGAGCAGGTGATCGCCAACACCGGGTGCGAACTGATCATCGCCCCGGACCTCCGTTCCATGCCGATCGAAGGATAAAGAAGAATGACCAATCTGAAGGGGAAGGCTGCGCTCGTCACTGGATCCACCAGCGGCATCGGCCTCGGGATCGCGCGGCAACTGGCAGCCCAGGGCGCCGACCTGATGCTGAACGGCTTCGGCGATGCCGGCTACATCGCCGATCTGTGCCAGTCGCTTTCCAAGGAGTTCGGCGTGCGCGTCGGCCACAATGGCGCCGACATGTCGAAGCCCGGTGAGATCGAGGCGATGGTCGCCGCCACCGAGGCGGCCTATGGCAGGCTGGACGTGCTGGTCAACAATGCCGGCATCCAGCATGTGGCGCCGGTCGATGCCTTCCCGGTGGAACGCTGGGACGCGGTGATCGCCATCAACCTGTCGGCCGTCTTCCACGGCACCCGCGCCGCTCTGCCTGGCATGAAGGCGCGAGGCTGGGGCCGTGTCATCAACATCGCGTCGGTTCATGGGCTGGTGGCGTCGGTCAACAAGTCGGCCTACGTCGCCGCCAAGCACGGCGTGATCGGCCTGACCAAGGTGACCGCGCTGGAACTGGCGGAGACCAACATCACCTGCAACGCCATCTGCCCGGGCTGGGTGCTGACGCCGCTGGTTCAGAAGCAGATCGACGCGCTGGCCGGCACGCGTAACCTGTCCGTGGAGGAGGCCGGGCGCGAGCTGCTGAGCGAAAAGCAGCCTTCCAAGTCCTTCGTCACGCCGGAACAGCTGGGCGAACTAGCGGTGTTCCTGTGCTCCGAAGCCGCCGGCAACATGCGCGGTGCGGCGCTGACCATGGATGGCGGCTGGACCGCTCAATAAGGCGGACGCCTCAATGTTTCGGGGGTGGGCCGAAAGGCCCATCCCCGAGGGTTGCTTCCTCTCGGCCTCAGTTGTCGCTGGTAGCCGGGACAATGTCGAAGGGCGTCGCGATGAAGGGGCGGCCCTTGCCATGGCCGGCACGGGCATGGCCGCGTTCGGTCGCCGCCTGTCGGAAATAGCCGACCACGAACACGCGAAGGGCGTTGGCCAGCGATACGCCGGATCGGGACGAGCGACGACCCTGCTGTTCCATGCGGTCGCGGACATCGTCGCACAACTCGTCCACCGTCAGGTCTTCCCGACGGCAGATCTCTTCCAGCCCCTCCCAGTAGGACGGTTCCAGCCGGATCGGAACATCGCATCCGGACAATCTCAACGTGCGGGAAGCCAGAGAGGCAACGCCTATGGATTGATCGATGCGAGACCTGCTGTTCCCATCGCTCGACATGTTCTTAAACCCTCGTGCTACCCGTGCGATTGCCCCCAACGCATGCACACTATAACGCGATCACAACCGGTTTTGGGAACAAAACTTTAGGCAGGTAAGGATTCCCCCTAGGGAGCGCGTTCGGGGTCGCCGGCCATGTCCTTGAGCAGAGCCAGATCATTGATGACGATGAAACCTTTGGCGTATGTCACTATGCCGGTCCGACGCAGGGCGCCGAGACATTTGTTCACCATCTCACGGGTGACGCCCAGCATATTGGCGAGGGCCTCCTGCGACAGCGGCAAGGTCAGCCGCAGGCCGGCCGGGGTCGGCTGCCCGTAACTGTCGGACAGCAACAGCAGACGCCGGGCGAGGCGTCGTGGAACGTCGTGGAACACCGCGTCCTCGATGTTTTCCGACACCCAGCGCAGCCGGTCGCACAGGACGATCATCATGCGGGTGCAGAGGCGCGGGTGGCGTTCCAGGAAGGGGATGAAGTCGGCGCGGTCGATCCGGTAGAGATCGACTGGCCGCAGGGCCACAGCGGCGGCCGTGCGCTCCCGGCCGTCGATCAGCCCGATCTCGCCCAGGACATCGCCGGCTTCCAGGATGTTCAGCAGCATGGTCTTGCCATCCGCCGAGGAGGTGCGGATGGCGATCTGGCCCTTCAGAACGGCGAACAGACTGTCGCCGGGGTCGCCCTTGTCGAAGATGATCTGGTCGGCATCGAAGCGGACGATTCGCCCCATCGCCAGCATTTCCGCCATCTGCGTCGCATCGAGTTCCCCAAGCAGCCGGTTGCGCCTCAGCACCGCCGCGACATCCATGGGCGCGTTCATCCGTCCGTCCAGACGCAGTTTCGCGCCGGGGTAGCGCTCATCGCCACCCCGGCGCGATCAGTCTAGTCAAAACGCGCTTACATCGCGAGCGGTGCCGCGTCGCGCAGGGCACGCTCCCACAGGATGGTCCGTTCGAAATGGAAGCGGGCTTCCATCGTCGCGTCGTCGTCCATCGGACGGCCCAGATGCCGCGCCATGGTGCGCAGCATCGCCTTGGCATCCTCGCGCTTCTGGTCGAAACGGCCCTGCGGCAGCCAGCCACGGAAAGCCGCCAGCTCGGAGGCCGGCAGGCCGATGTCGGCGCCCAGCCGGAGCATCCGGCCATAGCCACGCTCGCGGTAGGGAAGTTCCTTGGCGATGGACTCCAGGCGCAGGCTCGTCCCGGCGGTCAGCACCCGGTCGGCCACCGCATCGGACAGGGTACGGCGAATGTTGACCATCGCTTCCGACAGGGCGGTATAACCCAGTTCGGCCGGGCCGTGGATCACCGCCACCTCGTCGTCATCTTCCAGCCGGCCGTCGCGGAACGCCTCGAAGATGGCGCCGACGCCGACCATGCCGAAGGGATACAGCTCCGCCGCGCGCAGTGCCCCCATGCTGGAGGCGCCGAACACCGGGATGCCGGCATGGATGGCGTAGAGGATTTCCTTGTGCCAGACCGACGGCACGCTCTCGAAGAAGCCGTCGATGATGCCGATGGCCGCGGGCTTTTCCGCACACAGCCGGAGAACGTCGCCCTGGGCGACCGGCGGCAGATAAGTGGCGTCCAGCTCCAGAACCGCGTCCTCGCGCGGCAGGGTGGGGCCGAGGAAGACAAAGACGCCGCTCATGCCGCCTTCTCCATGGCTTGGGTGCCGAGCGCGCGCAGGCCGCGTTCGCCCAGCAGGTAATCAGGGGACTCGTCGGCTCCCTCCAGTCCGGGCACGACGACGCGTACGACGGGGATGCCGAATTCCGGCTTGGTCAGGTCGACCGCCACCGCCTCCTCGATGCCGACGGCGCGCAGCCGGTCGAGCTGGTGGGCAAGGTCGGCCTCGATGGTGGGGGCGGCGCTGGTCGGGCAGTGATGGAAGGATCGCCGGCCGGCGCCCTCCACGATCATCGTCTTCCAGCGGGCATGATGGGCGGGGTCGAGATGGCGCTCATATTCGGCGCGGGGCATGTCGTCGCGGGCGCCGGCGATGAAGGTCAGGCGGCTTTGCGCCGCCTCGGTCAGGGCACGGGACAGGGCGATCTCGCGCGCCGCATGGCAGCCCATGCCGGTGGCCGGGCGGATGGAATGCTGGGGCAGCTCCTCGCGCTCGACGATACGGCAAAGGAAGGCGGGCAGGCCGACGTCGCTGGTGGTCTCCCAAACGCCGACGGCGACGCCAGCGGCTTCGAACCGGTCGATCAGCGAGCGGCAGACAGGGTCGTCGATGCTGTCCAGGTCGATCCGGGTCGCCGCCTGGGCCGTTGGGTCCTGCAGGCGCCACAAGGTGGTCGCGTCGCGCTCCACCAGTTCGGTGACGGCGTGGCTGATCGCCTCCACCTTGTGGTTGCCGGACGCCAAGCCGTTGGAGCCGGCCAGGAAAGCGCCGTGGCCGGGAGCCATCGGCACGGTGAAATTCAGGTGGACCATTTCGAACGGCACCCATTTCGGGCCGCCGTCCAGCAGATCCTGTCCCTCGATCCACAGGAGGGGGCTGTTGGGATTGAAGCTGCCGGTCGACAGCCGGGGCAGGCGGTCGACGTTCACCACCGGGTGGGTCCAGCGCAGCTCCTCGAAGCTGGCGAACTTCAGCGGCAGGGTGATGCGTTCAGCGTGATAGCTCTCGATCGATTCCATGACCCCCGACGCCTTGGCGGCGGCGAGCGTCACCCCTTTGCCCTGCGACACCGAGATGGAGCGCGAGTTCGGCCGCGTCACCATCACCACCGGGATGCCGACGGCATCCAGCCCGGTGACGTTGGCGACCCGGGTGATCCCCATGATCGGCAGGAACGGGGCGACCCGCGCCAGGGTCTGTTCGGGCGCCATGACCCGGTGGGTGCCGACCGTGTGGGCCTTCACCGCATCCGAAACGGAGGCTTTGACATCGAGCAGATCGAAGGGCATCGCAGCTTGTCCGGGGCGGAGGGAAATCGAGAGGGCGTTCCGTTCCCGGGTCCGTGGCCGGTCAGCATCTTATCGGTGCTGGTGGCCACGGTCCGAAGAACCGGAACAGGGAGCCCGATCAGGCGCCCGGGGTGATCATGATGCGGGCGGCTTCATGGTCGGCGGACTGGAAACCGGCACGGTCGCCCGAGCGGACATGGGTGCGGGCGGTGGCGATGGCGCTGTCGGCCACCTCGGAAACGCCCTGAGCGGTCACGGCATACAGACGGCCATCGGCGCCACGAATCATCGAAGCCTGGGAAATCGAGACGTTCATTACGGTGTACCCTTCGGGTGTGTGGTGGTGAATGAACTCTTCACGTTCGAAGGGATGTTTCGCTGTGAAGAATTTCACAGTGCCGATTTCTCAAGAGGAGATACACAGGGCATGGAAATGGCGTTATGCCGCGCGGACTGCTGCCGTACAGCGCACGGGGGATTGGACCCATGTTCATTCAGAGAAGGGCCGTCGATTATATGGCCGGTATTATTGATTTCGATACTTTGATGACTTGGCCCTCCATGGCTTCGCGCACGATCCCGCTTCCGAACCGGCGGGCACGTCTTCGCTTGGAGGAGGCGGTCTGGAACGGGTTGGACGATATCGCGAGAAAAGAACGTCGGCCTGTTCAGGAGTTGTGCCGTGAGGTGGATGCCTTGCGGCCATCCAATACGCCGCTGACGAGCGCCATCCGCAACTACGTTCTGGACTACTACCGGCAAGCTGAGACGCGCTAAGTTCGTTCGGCGGCTGTCCTCACGTCGCTCAGGCTGAAGTGCCGGGCTTTGCCCATGCTGATACGCAGATTTGCACAGCGATCGGCCACGCGCCCAAGGGACAGGCGCCTTGCTCTCTCTTCCGCATTCACCAGCGCTCTGATTGACTGTTCGCCCCCTTCATTCATGATGAAAGCTGCTTCAGCGTCGAGCGCCTCCGCTTTGGCGGAGTAGCCGATCCTGCCGGTGTTTTGGGCCGACGATTGAACGATTTTTGCCTGTTTTCTTGCCTCCTGCAGCCTTCCCGCGAGCAGGAAGGTCTCTCCAAGCCACAGATGGACTTGGTGGATGTAAGCGTTGGCGCTTTCACTACGAGAAACTTCAAGGGATTGCTCAAACAGAGCAAGTCCTCTCTTGAATTGTCCGCTCAGTACATGTGAGTAGGCGGTCGCGCCAATCAGAAACGCGCGATGAAGTCGAGAATTTATCGCATTGCAAAGCTCTAAAGCTGACTCGAGGTATCTGGAGGCAATCTCGGGTCTTCCGAGTAGAAGATGTGCCAGGCTGATATGTTCAAAGGCAAACAAGCGTGAAAAATTGTGCGCACTTGCCTCCGCTGCTTCGACTGCGGTCGTGGCGGCGGTGATCGCTTCCGCGTCATGCCCCGTTTCCGCATAGCTGCGGGCGAGGTTAGAGCATATGCCGACCTCGCCAATCACAGCCAGGCCAAAGCGTTCATGTGAACGACGAGCGGAAACAAGCCTGTATGCATCCGAAAGAACTTCGCATCCTTCAGTATATAGTCCCTTCTCCGCGAGTATGCCGCCAAGACGACCAAGAAGCTGTACGCGAGTATTCAGGTCAAATTTTCCATCGTCAGCCTTCAGTCCTTGCTCGCTATATTGAATGGCCCGATCAATATCGCCATGGGCCCACTCAATAGCAGATAGCATCGACGATGCGCGTGCATAGCGGCGTGCATCTGGTAGTGACAGTGAGAGCTGCCGTGCCTGTTCCAGTGAACGGGCGGTGTCGGTAAGGCCGCGCGGCAGATTTGCACGCGCCTCGGCGATGGAGCTGTCGATCCGCCGCAGGCGGTTGCGTGGCGTGTCCGGGCAGCGGCCCAATGCGGTCAAGGCGTTCCGGTAGTGCCGGCTCGCATCCTCCAGCCGGGAGCGAAGTTCCGCCCGCACCCCCGCCCGGCGGCCGAACAGGTGGGCGACTGGCCAGTTCTCCGCCATGAACGCATGATGCGCCAGCAGGTCGAGGCGATTCGGCAGGTCGTGGTCGCGGCGATGGCGCAACGCCTCCAGAACACGGGCATGCAGCGCCCGGCGGTCGGACTTGGTCAGGGTGGCGTAGGCGACCTCCTGGATCAACGCATGCTTGAAGGAATATTCCAGGTTGGGCAGCAGACGGGTGCGCAGCACGAAACCGGCGCGTTCCAGATAGGCCAGACAATCGGACAGGATCGGCGTGGAGAGGCCGATCAGCGCCTGGAGCAGCCCGACGTCGAAGGTGGTGCCGATCACCGCCGCGTTCATCAGCAGCCGGCGCCGTTCCAGGGTCATCAGGTCCATGCGTTCGGCCAGCAGCGCATGGAGCGTGCGCGGAAGTTTGTGGACCACCAGTGGATCGACCAGCCGGTAGGCGCCCGGCGTGCCTTCGATGGCGTTCGAGGCCTCCAGCGTGCGCAGCACCTCCTCCAGATAGAGTGGGACTCCCTGGCAGCGGCTGGCGACCTGGTCCTTCAATTCCACGAGCGACCAGTCCGGGCCAAGCCAGTGGGCCAGGAAGCGCTGCACCTGATCCGGTGACAGCATTCCCAGATCGATGCGCCGTCCGCCCGGACGGCCGCTCCATCCCTGCTCCTGCGATTCCGGACCCAGCGGGGGCGGGCGTCGGGTGGCGAGCAGCAGCAGGCGGGCCTCGGAACCAGGCAGCGCCTCCGCCAACCGGTCCAGCAGCCGCACCATGACCGGTCGGGCCCAGTGCGCATCCTCCACCAGCACCAGCAGCGGCCGGCCCACGGCGCCATTTGCCGCTTCGATTGTTGTTTCATCCGCCGCGGCGTGTCTGCCGGCGGCTCCGGCCGGTGTCGCCAGTTCCAGCGTCGCTCCCACCAATCCGTCAATGCCCAGCGAAAGGCGCTGCGCTGCGTCGAGGCCGTTCCACAGCGGGTCCAGCCCCGGCCGGCCGAACAGCGCGCGCACGGCGTCGCCAGCCAGCGAACCGGACCGCCGGCGCGCGGCCTCGCAGACCCAGCCGATGCCTTCCTCGCTGGCGCAGCCAGCCACCTGCTCGACCAGGCTAAGCGCCACCGCCTCGAGGTCATCGGGATCGGCCAGCCGGCGGATCGGCATCTGCGGCCATTGCAGCAGGGTCCAGCGCCGGCTGCGCGGGTCGCGCAGGAACTCGCCGACGAGGCGCGACTTGCCGATCCCGGCGTCGCCCTGCAGCAGTAGCTGGGCCGGCGATCCGGCTTCCACGGAATCGGCGATGGCGAACAGGGTCGCCACCTCCTGCTCCCGGCCGACATAGGGGGCGTCGGTGGCGGACAGCAGGTCGGTGGCGGTGCGGCGGACGGCGCGGGCCCCGTCGAGCAGGAAGGCCGGCATCGGTTCAACTTCCTCCGACAGGCGCAGGCTTCCCATCGGACGAACGGCCACGCCGACCGGGATCAGGTCCAGCGTGTCCCGGCTCAGCTGTGCGGTGTCGGAGGCCGCGCGCTGCTGCAGCTTGGCGGCCATATGCACGCATTCGCCGACGGCGCGGTAATCGGTCCACAGTCCATTGGTCACCACATGGGCCACGACGTCGCCCGAACTGATGCCGATGCGGATGTGGAAGATCGGCCGCCCCTGCTCGTCGCGGGTGGCGCTCAGGATGTCCTGGGCGGCAAGGCAGGCGCGAAGCGCGTGATCCTCCTTGGCGCCCGGGGCACCGAAGGTCGCTAGGAAGCCGTCGCCCAGCATCTGGGTCACCGTGCCTTCGAAGCGCGGCACCGCCTCGGTCACACGGTTCAGAATGGAGAGGAGCAGATCGTCCGCATCTTCAGGATCGCGGCCGGCCACCATGGCGGAGGACCGGACGATGTCGACGAACATCGCCGTCACCACCTTGCGTTCCCGCGGCTTTTCACCCGGCAGGCGTGATATGTCCTGCCAGGGGCGGCCTTCGTCCGTCGCTGCGTCCAACATGGTGTCCGCCATGTCCGCCCCCCTCGCGGAATTCGCGTTGACATATTAGAGCATGCATTTCGAATTTTGCGAACATCTGAGCGATGCGAGACCCAAAGATTTTCGCACAGGCGAAAACCAACATATCTGCGTATGTAACTGGAGGCAAAAAGAAAGCGCCGCGACTTGCGCGGCGCCTTGATTGTTACTTGTGATGAATGTCTGTTGTGCCTGACGTGGCCGTGATTGGCGCTGAACGGCTTCAACGGCGGATGGCGATGTTCTCCACCTGGGACACGTCGCGCACGGCGCCGCGGTCGGCGCTGGTGGTCAAAGCGGCATAGGCGCGCAGCGCCGGGGAGACGATACGGTCGCGGCTGCCCGGCTTCCAGGCGTCCATGCCCTTGGCGTTCATCGCGTCGCGGCGACGCTGCATCTCCTGATCGTCGATGGCGAGGCGGATGATGCGGTTGGGGATGTCGATCTCGATGCGGTCGCCGTCCTGCACGAGGCCGATGGCACCGCCCTGTGCCGCTTCCGGCGACACGTGTCCGATCGACAGGCCCGACGTGCCGCCGGAGAAGCGGCCGTCGGTGACCAGCGCGCAGGCCTTGCCCAGTCCCTTCGACTTCAGGTAGCTGGTCGGATACAGCATTTCCTGCATGCCGGGGCCGCCGCGCGGGCCCTCGTAGCGGATGACCACCACTTCACCCGCCTTGACCACGTCACCCAGGATGCCGGCGACGGCATCGTCCTGGCTTTCGAAGACGCGGGCCGGGCCGGCGAAGACGAGGTTGGAGGCGTCGACGCCCGCCGTCTTCACGATGCAGCCGTTCTCGGCGATGTTGCCGTACAGCACGGCGAGGCCGCCGTCCTGGCTGAAGGCATTCTCGGCCTTGCGGATCACACCCTTCTCGCGGTCGAGGTCCAGTTCCGGCCAGCGGCGCTCCTGGCTGAAGGGCACGACGGTCGGGATGCCGCCGGGTGCGGCGCGGTACAGGGTGTGGACGGACTGGTCCTGGGTGCGCATCACGTCCCAGCGGTCCAGCGCCTCGCCCAGCGTGGGAGCATGGACGGTGGGGGTTTCGCGGTTCAGCAGGCCGGCGCGGTCCAGCTCGCCAAGGATGCCGAAGATGCCGCCGGCGCGGTGGACGTCCTCGATGTGGACGTCGGCCACGGCGGGAGCGACCTTGCAGACGTTGGGGACGCGGCGCGACAGCCGGTCGATGTCTTCCATGGTGAAATCGATGCCGCCCTCCTGCGCCGCCGCCAGGATGTGCAGGACGGTGTTGGTCGAACCGCCCATGGCGATGTCGAGCGTCATCGCGTTCTCGAATGCTTCCTTGGTGGCGATGCCGCGCGGCAGGGCGGTGGCGTCCTCCTCCTGGTACCAGCGGCGGCAGAGATCGACCGCCATCCGGCCGGCGGCGAGGAAGAGCTCCTTGCGGTCGGCGTGGGTCGCCAGGATGGTGCCGTTGCCGGGCAGCGACAGGCCGAGTGCCTCGGTCAGGCAGTTCATCGAGTTGGCGGTGAACATGCCGGAGCAGGAGCCGCAGGTCGGGCAGGACCCGCGTTCCATCTCCGCCGCTTCCTCGTCGGTGACGGTCGGGTCGGCCGCGGCGACCATCGCGTCGATCAGGTCGACCGACTTGATCTTGCCGCGCCACTTGACCTTGCCGGCCTCCATCGGGCCGCCGGAGACGAAGACCGCCGGAATGTTCAGGCGCATCGCGGCCATCAGCATGCCGGGTGTGATCTTGTCGCAGTTGGAGATGCAGACCAGCGCGTCGGCGCAATGTGCGTTCGCCATGTACTCCACCGCGTCGGCGATCAGCTCGCGCGAAGGCAGGCTGTACAGCATGCCGCCATGGCCCATGGCGATGCCGTCGTCCACGGCGATGGTGTTGAACTCCTTCGCCACGCCGCCGGCCTTCTCGATCTCGCGCGCCACCAGCTGGCCCAAATCCTTCAGATGGACGTGGCCGGGAACGAACTGGGTGAAGGAGTTGGCGATGGCGATGATCGGCTTGCCGAAATCGCCGTCCTTCATACCGGTCGCCCGCCACAGGCCGCGCGCGCCCGCCATGTTGCGGCCGTGGGTGGAGGTGCGGGAACGGTAGTGCGGCATGGATCGGTCCTCAGCTGGTCGATTTGGGCGAGTTGGCGAAAGGAATGGAACGAAACGGGTGGGCACCTTAGCAATCTCCTGTCGCGCGCGCCAGAGGCGCGATCCTGACGAGGATGTCGGAGACGCGACAGGAGCGTTTCCCTGCCATGCACGCCGCGAGGATTGCCGATGATAAGCAGGCTCATTAGTTTTGAAGAACTGATAAGCAAGCTTATGATATGCCGATGCCCTCCACAGCCGATACCCGCTCCGCGCCTCCCCATTCCATGAGCTTGGGCGTCGTCCTGGCCGACACGGCGCGCATGATACGCGTCCGTTTCGACCAGCGTGCCCGTCATCTCGGCCTGACGCGCGCGCAATGGTCGGTGATCGCCACGCTGGCAAGGAACGAGGGGATCAAGCAGGCGGCGCTGGCCGACCTGCTGGAGATCGAGCCGATCACGCTCTGCCGGCAGATCGACCGGATGGAGGAGGGGGGCTGGATCGAGCGTCATGCCGATCCGACCGACCGCCGCGCCCGGCTGCCGCACCTGACGCCGAAAGCGCATGCGGTGCTGGAGCAAGGCCGGGTGCTCGCGGCCGGGATCTATGCGGAGGCGTTGGTCGGCCTGCCACCCGACGCCGAAGCCCGACTGGTCGAGATGCTGGCCCACATGCGCGCCAACCTGTCCGACCGTCGGACCGATTCGCCCGAGAAAATCACCACCGCGAGGATCGGTGCCAAGAAGATGGCAGCCAAAGCCTGACCCACTCCGTTTTCCCTTTGGGACCCGACCGCCATGACCGCCGTGACCGACCGCGATACCGATACCCGCCCAGATGCTCAGAGTCCGGCTGCCAAGCCCGTCCGCCGGACACGCTGGCGCCGCTGGCTGCTGATGGCCGCCCTGCCGCTGCTGGCGGCGGTCGGCGGTGGCTATGAATATGTCGTGGGTGGGCGCTATGTCTCGACCGACAACGCCTATGTCCAGCAGGACAAGGTGACGATCAGCCCGGACATCTCCGGCCGCATCGTCGAGGTGGCGGTGCATGAGAACCAGCCGGTCCATCGCGGCGACCTGCTGTTCCGCATCGACGACGAGCCTTATCGGCTGGCTTTGCAGCAGGCCGATGCGGCGCTCGCCTCGGCCCGGCTGAAGGTGGAGCAGCTGCGTGCCGACCTGGGCGAGGCCCAGGCCAAGCAGGCCGCGGCGGAAGAGAAGGTCTCCTTCGAACAGCGCGAGTTCCAGCGCCAGCAGGATCTGCTGAAGACCGGCGTCGCCGCGCGCGCGACCTACGATTCCGTCCGCCACGACCTGATGGCGGCTCAGCAGGATCTGAACACCGAGAAACAGGCGGTGATCAGCGCCCGCGCCGCGCTGGGCGGCGATCCCGACATCCCGACCGACCGTCACCCGACGGTGCTGGAGGCGCTGGCGAAGAAGGCCTCCGCGCAGCGCGATCTGGACCACACGGTGATTACCGCGCCGGCCGACGGCGTGGTCAGCCAGACCGACCGGCTTCTGGTCGGGCAATACGCCTCGGTCGGTCTGTCGGCGGTCAGCCTGGTGATGAGCGGGTCGAGCTGGGTCGAGGCCAACTTCAAGGAAACCGACCTGACCCACATGGCGGTCGGCCAGACCGCGACGGTGGTGCTGGACGCCTATTCCGGCCGCACCCTGACCGCCCATGTCGAGAGCATCGGTGCCGGCACAGGATCGGAATTCTCGGTCCTGCCCGCCCAGAACGCCACCGGCAACTGGGTGAAGGTGGTGCAGCGGGTGCCGGTCCGTCTCCGCATCGACCGGACCGACGGCGACTCCGTGCCGCTGCGCACCGGCCTGAGCGCCGAGGTGGAGGTCGACACCCATTACAGCCGGCCGCTGCCGGGCGCCATCGGCAACGCGGTCGCGGCGATCCGGTAAGGCAATCACGCATCATATCACGCGCAGGCACCCCATGGCCGTCCTCCAATCCGCCGCCGCCCCGCATGAGGTGAAGCATCGCGGCATGATCACCGTGTCGATCATGCTGGCCACCATCATGCAGGTGCTGGACACCACCATCGCCAACGTCGCCCTGCCCAGCATGCAGGGCAGCCTGGGGGCGGCGCAGGACACCATCACCTGGGTGCTGACCTCCTACATCGTCGCGGCGGCCATCGCGACGCCGGCCACCGGCTGGATGGCCGACCGGTTCGGGCGCAAGCGGCTGTTCCTGATCGCGGTGGCGGGCTTCACCGCGGCCTCCGTGCTGTGCGGACTGGCCGGCAGCCTGACCCAGATGGTGGCCTTCCGGCTGGTGCAGGGAATCTTCGGCGCGGCTTTGGTGCCCTTGTCGCAGTCGGTGCTGCTGGATATCAACCCGAAGGAGCGGCACGGGCAGGCGATGGCGCTGTGGGGCGCCGGCATCATGGTCGGTCCCATCGCCGGACCGACGCTGGGTGGCTGGCTCACTGATAGCTTCAGCTGGCGCTGGGTCTTCTACATCAATTTGCCGGTCGGCCTGCTGGCCTTCGCAGGCATGGCGGTCTTCCTGCACGAGACCAAGGGGCGGATACGCAGCTTCGATTTCTTCGGCTTCGCCATGCTGGGGCTGGCGGTTGGCGCTTTCCAGATGCTGCTGGACCGCGGCGAGCAGCTGGACTGGTTCGGCGCGACCGAGATCTGGATCGAGACGGCGCTGGCCGCCTGCGCCTTCTGGGTCTTCGCCATCCACATCGCCACCGCCCACGGCAACACGAAGACCGAACCCTTCATCGACCCGGCATTGCTGCGCGACCGCAACTTCGTCACCGGGCTGATCCTGATCTTCGTGATCGGCGTGATCCTGCTGGCGACCATGGCGCTGCTGCCGCCGATGCTGCAGAACCTGCTGGGTTACCCGACGGTCACGACCGGGCTGGTGCTGGCGCCGCGCGGCGTCGGCACGATGATCTCGATGCTGATGGTGGGGCGGCTGGTGCGCAGGGTGGACGCGCGGCTGCTGATCCTGGCCGGCGTGCTGCTGACCAGCTGGTCGCTGTGGTACATGACCGGCTTCACCATCGTGATGGACCGCGAGCCGATCATCGTCAGCGGGGTGGTCCAGGGGCTGGGGCTGGGGCTGGTGTTCGTGCCGCTCAGCACCATCGCCTTCGCCACGCTGGAGCCGCGGCTGCGCACCGACGCTGCCAGCCTGTTCAGCCTGGTCCGCAACCTGGGCAGCAGCGTCGGCATTTCGGTGGTGATGACCCTGCTGTCGCAGAACACCCAGGTCAACCACGCCAGCCTGGCGGCGCACCTGACGCCCTTTTCCCAGGCGATGACGGAGCAGGTCACCGCCACGCCGGAGGCGCTGGCGATGCTGAACGCCCAGGTCACGCAGCAGGCGGCGATGATCGCCTACATCGACGACTTCAAGCTGATGATGTATGTGGCCCTGCTGGTCATCCCGATGCTCCTCCTCCTCCGGCGGCCGAAGGCGGGAGCTCCGGCACCGGAGGAAGCCGCGGTGATGGAGTAGGCAGCCAGATCAGGCGGCCATGCTCGCCATCGCCCGGCAGCTTTCGGCGCAGCGGCGGCACATTTCGGCGCACCGCTTCATCATGGCGTCGTCGGCCATGCGGTCGCATTGGTCGGCGCAGGCCGCACAGATCTCGGCGCAGGCGCCGCAGGTCAGGTGATGGAAGCGGGAGCCGCGGATCATGAAGTCCGCGCTGGTGCGGCAGATGTCGACGCAGTCCAGCATCAGCCGGGTATGCCCGGCCTCCGCATGAACGCCGCCTTTGCTCAGGCAGTGTGCGACGGTTTCCAGGCAGACCGTGTGGCAGTCGGTGCAGTTGCGGATGCAGTCGTCCATCGACGGCATGTTTGCCATGACGGTTCCTCCGGAGAAGATTGCAGGATCGACCTGACAACCGGCTCCGGGGCCGCAGGGTTCCGACGGTGACGGCCGGGATCAGCCGGCCGAGGCACTCTTGCCACCGTCCTTCTTCGAGGCGCGTGAGGGCTTGGTGGCGGGGGATTTGGCTGGCGTCGCCTTGGCGGCCGTCTTTCCGGCTGCGGCCTTGGGGACGGCTTTCGCAGGAGCTTTCGCGGAGGCGGTCTCTTCCGCCGGCGCGGCGTCGGCCTTTGCCTTGGGTGCGGCAGGCTTGGCCTTCGCAGGCTTGGCGGTTTCGGACTTGGCGCTCTCCGCCGGGGCGCTTGCGACCTCCGACAGGGATTCGGCGGCGGCGCGGGTGCTCTTGCCGGCGGTCTTGGAGATGGGCTTGGAGTTGGCGGTCCTCCTGCGCGAGCCGGCGACCTTGCCGGTCGGCTCCAGCGCACCGGCGCCACGGATCTCCGCTTCCGCCTGGGTCCAATGGTCGGCGTCGCGGCCGTGAGGGCGGCCCTCGCTCTCCCACAACTCATGGGCGCGGTGTCGGATACGCTCCTGGATATCGTCGGTATCGGCCATCGAGTTCCCCATTTGTCTGCCCGGCGGATCTGCCATACCGTATTCTGTGGCAGCGACCCACCAACGTTGCAAAGCCACTCGTGCGAGGCACCACGAAAGAGGCGAAGACTCCCGTCTCCGCCGTTCCACCAGGGCAACACCCTAGAATCGCACAGGTTCCCGAAGAGAAAGCGAGACGGTTCCCAACCGGCGCATTCCGTGCCACAAGGCGCCCGCCGACCTGAACCGTGAGCATGCGAATCATGATCCCCGCACCCTCCGTCGCTCGCCCCTCCCTGCTCGACCGCGTCGCGGCGGCGCCCTGGTGGCTGCTGTGCGCGGGGTTGGCTGCGGCGATGGCGCTGTCGGTGCTGCTGGTCGGGTTCAGGCTGCCCTATTGGGTGCATGCCGACCAGGATCTGGTGCTGGCCTATCATGGCCTTCTGTTCGGAGACGGCCTGCCGCAGGAGTATTTCGACCATCCCGGCTACGGCTATTTCCTGGTGATCGACGTCTGGTTCCGGCTGCTGCATGCGGTCGGACTGCTGCCGGTCGCCACCCTGTCGGCTCTGCCGCCGGGCAGCGATGTCGCCGCGACGGAGGCGGTGTGGCAGTCGCTGGTCCAGGCCGGGCGGGCGCTGTCGATCCTGCTGACCGCCGCCTTCGCCGTCAGCTACGCCACGCTGCTGCGCGGCCTGGTGGGCGACCGGCGGGTGGCGCTGCTGGCCGGGGTGCTGCTGGCCTTCGGCGTCGGGCTGACGGCGCAGGGGCGGCAGATGCGCACCGACCTGCTGTCGGCCGGCTTCGTCGTGCTGGCGCTG
Source organism: Azospirillum sp. 412522 (assembly GCF_019805165.1). Lineage (GTDB taxonomy): Bacteria > Pseudomonadota > Alphaproteobacteria > Azospirillales > Azospirillaceae > Azospirillum. The sequence goes on along the minus strand of NZ_RWIJ01000035.1, from coordinate 18,408 downwards.
CTGCTGGTCCTGCGGGCGGTGCGACCGGCGAAGGGCAGGCCCTGTAGCGGCGCGTCGCTCCTTCAGTTGGCGCTGGGCGGGCTGCTGGTCGGTCTCGCCATGGTGACCAAGGTGCAGGCGGTGTTCCTGGCGATGGGCCTGCCGGTGGCGGCGATCCTGTTCGGGCGGCGGGCGGAACGGGAGACCACGTCCGGCAGCGGCTGGGGCGTGGCGGCGGTGGTCGGGCTGCTGGCGGCGGTGGCGGCGGTGCCGGCCTTCGGGCTGATCCAGGCCGGGCTGGCCGGCTGGGGGCGGGCGGTCTATCCCTATACCCCCGTTGGGAGTTTGTCGGGCGGCGGCTATCAGAGCGTCGTCGCCGGCTGGGTGCTGGTCGGCGTCCTGGTCCATGCGGCGGTGCACCGGGTGCCGGCGGCCCGCGCGGTGGCCGGGGCGGCGGCGGTGCTGCTGGGGCTGGCGGTCGGGCTGCTGGCGCTCGACATCCGCTGGAACGAGCAGAACGCCATCGCCGTGGCGAACTTCGTCGAGCACATGTTCGTCTTCTCCTCCTGGCGGCATGGGGCGGAGCTGCAGGGGCAGGGCAACGTGGTGGGGCAGGGGACGCTGGGCCTGCTGCTGGCCGGCATCGGCCGGACGCTGGCGATCCGCACCATCGTCCTGCACCCCGACAACATCCCGCAGACCATCGTCGTGGAGTGGTTCGCCATCGCCGGGGCGGTGGCGCTGTGGCGGCGGGGGGAACGGCTGGCCGCGGTGCAGGCGCTGTTCCTGCTGCTGGTCGCCTGGGGGCTGGAGGCGCTGTTCTCGCTGCGCGGCTTCCAGCGCGCCTATGCCGCCTACACCGATCCGCTGGCGATCCTGTCGGCGGCCTGGGTTCTGGCGCGGATGCCGGGGCTGCTGGATGGCAAGAAGCCGCGGCGCTGGATCCTGGGCGGGGTGGCGCTGGTGGTGGTCGCGGCCCATGCCTGGCCGGTCATCGAGACCCGGAAGCTGCCGAATCCGGTCACCCATTGCGAGTGGATCCCGATCTACATGCCCAAGGTGGCGCCGTTCCCCTTCTGCCGTTAGGCGCCTCCCTTTTCCCGGGCACGGTCCAGCGCCTCGACGACGCCGGCGCTGTCGATGTCGTTGAAGTCGGGGCGGTGGTGGATCAGCACGCGCGGGCCGGTGCTGTGGATCGGGTTGGAGGCGTCGGAGAACACCACGACGGTGGGGCAGCCGACCGCGGCGATCAGGTGGGTCGGGCCGGTGTCGTTGCCGACCGCTCCCCAGGCCCGGCGCGCCAGCCCGCCCAGTTCCGGCACGCTGGTGCGGTCGGTGAGGTCGACCGCCTGCGGGCAGGTGTCGGCGATGCTGCGGGCGAGGTCGCGCTCGATGCCGGTGCCGACCACCGCCGGGACGACGCCGCGTTCGGCCAGAGCTGCCGCCACCTCGGCATAGCGGCGGACCGGCCAGCGCTTGTCCGGCCGTCCGGGGGAGGAGCCGGGGACCAGCAGGGCGAAGCGCTGCGGCAGGGCGAACTTGGAGATGTCGGCGTCGAGCCAGGACAGGTCCGGCGTCTCGTCCGGCACGATGCCGAAGGGGGCGAGCTGGCGGACATAGCGGTCGCGCACCGGCACCTTGCGCCGGCCTTCGTAGCGGTCGGGATGCGAGGCGCCATGGGCGGTGCCAGACCATTCCGGCCAGGGGCCGGGGAACAGCAGCCGATGGTACAGGTCGGTGCGGGTCTGCGCCTGGAGGTCGTAGACGCGGTCGAAGCGGTGGGCGCGCAGGGTGCGGCGGATCGCCAGATAGGCGGACAGCGAGCGGTCGCGCGGGTCCTCCAGTACCTCGTCGAACAGGCCGCTCATCCGGGCGAGCGGGGCCAGCGAGGGCAGGGTCAGCAGGGTCAGCCGGTCGCCGGCATGGTGGCGGCGGATGGCGGCGAAGGCGGTCTGGGCCAGGAAGAAGTCGCCGAAGGCGCCCAGCTTGATGACCAGGATGCGGAGCGGGCGCTTGCTCATCGTGTCTTGTCCCCGATACGGGCCCCGATGCGGGTTGCCAGCCGCAGCATCAGCGCGGCGGACAGGAATCCTGCCATCCACCAGGGTTGCCAGATGCCGTAGGCGGTGCTGCCCATCGCCATCGCCGTGGCGAACAGGGCGAGCGCGAAGGGCTGGTCGCGGCGGTCGAGCCGGGTGGTGGCGGCCAGCAGCATCAGCAGGACGGCCAGTGCCAGCGCCGCCCCGACCGCACCGGTCTCCAGCCAGACCTGGAGGAAGGCGTTGTGGGGGTGCAGCGGCAGCAGGCTGTCGCCGATCGGCGAGAACTCCGACACCGCCCCTTCCGGCGGCAGGGAGCGCGAGGCGTCGATGCCCTGGCCGAACACCGGCGTGCGCAGGGCGCGCTCAGCCGCATGGCCCCAGATTTCCACCCGGTGCTGGGCGGAGCGGAACAGCAGGCCGGAATGGTCGAGGTCGAGCGGGCCGGAGAACAGCAGGGCGGCGGGCAGCACCAGCAGGAAGGCGGCGGTCACCGCGGCGCTGAACAGCCGGCGGGTCCACTTGGCCGACGCACGGGCGGCCGCCAGCGTGACCAGCCCGGCGGCGATGCCGAGCATGGCCGACCGGCTGGTCAGCGGCAGGCAGGCCAGCGCATAGCCCGCCGGCACCAGCAGGGCCGGCGCCTTGCGGCCGAAGCGGTCGACCGCCAGGGCGGCCGGCCAGACCAGCAGGCAGAGCAGCGCCGCCGTCCGTTTCGGCACATTGCCGTTCAGCAGGTTGGGCAGCTGGTCGTCGGGGACGACGTTCCACCAGCGGTTCAGCGGGAAGTCCAGCGCCGCCTCCACCGCGAACAGCAGCCCGCCGGCCAGTCCGCCGGCCAGGAACAGCCCGGCCAGCCGCCGCGCCTCCGCCGTCGGCAGCCCGGCGATCCAGGCGCCGCCGGCCAGCGCGCCGAGCGCGATGTAGCCGATCTCCAGCACCGTCGCCAGTGCCCGGTCCGACGGGCTCCACAGGCAGGAGGCCAGGGCCAGGATCAGGAAGGCGCCGACCGCGGCGACCGCAGGCGTCAATCGCAGGATGCGGCCGAAGGCCCCACGCCGGGCCAGACCGGCCAGCGACAGCGCGAGGACGAGGATGGCCCAGACCGGCAGCCCGCGCGGAGCGAGCGCGGCCAGCGGCCCCAGCGCCAGGGCGGCGGCCCCCGCCAGACCCCGCAACACGGCATCGCCCCCAAGGCCGGCGGGAGACGGAGCCGGGCCGGGGGCGGAGGGCGGGGAGGCGGGGCGCGACGCGGTGGCGTCCAGGGACTTGACGGGCATGACCTCGACGCGGATCAGCGGAAACCGGCCGGGACTTAACCGCACCTTCGCCGCGAAAGCAACGGCGCGCGGTCGATGGCGGAAGGGGGCTCCGCTGAACATTTGAAACGCCGTGGAACAGGTTTCGGGGGCCTGTTCCATTGTTTCATCCGGCGGTGGAGCAGTGCCGGGGTGGGGCCGGACTGGACGTTTGGAACAGCGTGAAACAGGATTCCAGGCGGCGTTCCAGTGTTTCATCGGGGGCGAAGCCCTTGATGGGGAACGCAGATTTGGTGAGCGGCATCCGGCGTGGCATGGCGGTTCCCTCCTGGCGATGAGTAGGATGGCATTCCTACCATGAGTGTGGGGGCTTGAGGAAAGGGTGGGTGAAAATTGCGGATGATGTCCTCTCCCCAGGGCTGGAGCATTCACGGATCTCACGGGCCATTAAGGCAATGGAATCAAATCACTATATTCGGCCGTCATTCCCGCGAAGGCGGGAATCCAGCCGTTCCAGCCACTTTATTGCGGAGTTTTCTGGATCCCCGCCTGCGTGGGGATGACGAAAAGTTCCTTTGATTCCAGAGGTTTAATGTTGCTCTGAGTTGTGTGAATCCGCTGGCCCCGGGGGGAGAGTGGATGCCGCTCATGTAACTGGATGGTTCCCGGCGCGCCGGGGATTGCGTTGCGGCGACGCCGGCGGCTACCCTCCCAGAACATCGTCGAAGGAAGGCGGAGATGGAACGCAGCGTGGGGCAGGCGACCGACGGCTACCGGGTCCGCGTGATGAGCCGGGCCGAACTGGACCTTGCCGTGGACTGGGCGCGGGCGGAGGGGTGGAACCCCGGACTGCACGATGCCGGGGCCTTCCATGCCGTCGACCCGGCGGGCTTCCTGGTCGGGCTGCTGGACGGGCAGCCGGTGGCCTCGCTGTCCGTCGTCCGTTATTCAGTGGGCCGTTATTCAGTGGGCCGTTATCCAGTGGGCCATTATTCAGGGGGGCGCCATCCGGCGAATTTCGGCTTCCTCGGCTTCTACATCGTGCGGCCGGAGGCGCGCGGGCGGGGCTATGGCTGGCGGCTGTGGCAGGAGGGGCTGCGTCATCTGGAGGGTTGCACCGTCGGTCTCGACGGTGTGGTCGCCCAGCAGGAGAACTACCGCAAGTCCGGCTTCGTCCTGTCCCACCGAAACATCCGCTTCGGCGGCAGCGTCCCGGACGGCAAGCCGGGCGGAACCGGTCTGACGGATGCGCGGACGGTGCCGTTCGACCGGCTGACGGCGCTGGACGCCGAGCTGTTCCCGGCGCCGCGGCCCGGCTTCCTGGCCAACTGGATCGCCCTGCCGGGAGCCACGGCGCTGGCTGCGGTGCGGGACGGGGAGGTGACCGGCTTCGGGGCGATCCGCCCCTGCCACACGGGCTTCAAGATCGGCCCGCTCTATGCGGCGGACGGGACGGTGGCGCGGGATCTGGTGCTGGCGCTCGCGCGGGCGGCCGGCGCCGGGCCGGTGTTCCTCGACGTGCCGGAGCCGAACGGGGTGGCGGTGCGGCTGGCGGAAGAAATGGGACTGTCGCCGCAGTTCGAGACGGCGCGGATGTATCTGGGACCGGCGCCGGCAACGGATCCGAAGCGGCTGTTCGGGGTTACGAGCTTCGAGCTGGGGTGAGTGCCCGGTCAGCGCAGGAATTTCGCCATCAGAAGCTCGTCGATATAGACCCCATCCACCTTCAGCGCCCGCGGCTCCGTTCCGAACGGCTCGAAGCCCAGGCGTCGGTAAAGGCCGACGGCCCGTTCGTTGCTCGCCGCGACGGAGAGGTGGAGTTGCTCGACATGCTCCGCGGCATGGGCGAGCAGGGCGGTCATGACCTTGGCGGCCAGGCCGCCGCCCCGCCGGTTCTCCCGGACATAGACGCCCCAAACCATGCCCTTGTGCCGCGACTTGGCCTGGGTGGGAATCAGCAGCCCGGCCATCGCGTCCAGTTGCCCACCCACGAAGCCGCCGGCGATGTATCCGCCCGCGATCCTGTCCACGAAGCTGGAAAGGGGGCGGACGCTTTCCTCGGCATGGCTCGATCCGAACGCCTCCGGATGCCGTTGCAGGGCTTCGAGGCGGAGGGTGCGGAATGCCTCCGCATCGTCCGGCCAGAGCGGCCTGACCTCTGTCATGGGCAAACCCTTGTCCGGGACTCTCAAGGGAATATTCCCATCTTTCGGGGCGCGCCTGAAGTCCCCATCACGCCAGCAGGTCGTCGTGCCGGTTGCGGCGGATCCACATCGCGGCGTAGCCGCAGAGCGGCAGGATCTTCAGCCCGTCGGCGCGGGCGGTTTCCACCACGCCCTCCATCAGGCGGCCGGCGGCGCCGGTGCCGCGCAGCGAGGGCGGGGCCTCGACATAGGAAATCACCAGGGTCCGGCCGTTGCGACGGTAGTCGGCGAAGACCGTCTGGTTGCCGACCGCCAGTTCGAACCGGCTCATCGCGCGGTTGTCGGTGATCGCTTGTCCCATCCTCCATGCTCCGTCGGTTGTGAAGAGGTCTCCCTTTAACAGCGGGATACCGCGAACCGGACGGCCGCCCTCCTTTTGCGCGGAAACACACTTGCTACCAAACCCTCACTCCCCCTGCCAGCCGCAGGCGGACAGCGCGTCCCGCATATGCTCCGGCGCCGGGGCGACGGCGTTCACGGGGGCGTATTCGAAGGCCATGCGGAAGGCGACGGAGCGGGCCAGCAGGTGCAGGTTGCCGGGCGGCCGGCGTTCGGGGCCGTAGAAGGGTTCCCCCACAAGCGGGCAGCCGATGGCGGCGCAATGGACGCGGATCTGGTGGGTGCGGCCGGTGCGCGGGCGAAGCTCCAGCCAGGAGCGGCCGTTGCCGGTGCCGAGAACCCGGTAGTCGGTGACCGCCGGCTGGCCGGCCGGGTCGGGCAGGATGGTCCAGGAGGAGCGGCCGGCTCCCGCAAGGGATCCCGCAGGGGGTTTGGGTTCGATCCGCTTCAGCAGCGGCAGGTCGATCACGCCGGTCTCGGCCTGCGGGATGCCCTCGGCCACCGCCCAGTAGGTCTTCCCGACATGGCCGGCGGCGAACATCTGGCCCAGGCGCTTCAGCGCCCAGGGCGTGCGGCCCAGGATCAGGCAGCCGGCGGTGTCGCGGTCGAGCCGGTGGGCGAGCTTCGGCGGCTCCCCGTCCGGCTCCGCCAGATGGGGCAGATAGAGTTCCAGATGGTCGGTGATGCGCCCGGCCTTGTGGACCGCCAGACCGGCCGGCTTGTCGATGACCAGGCACAGTCCGTCCCGGTGCAGCACACGGGCGTGCAGCTGGTCCGCAGTGAGAGAGCCGGAAGCGGGCAGCTCCTGAGTCGGGGGAGTCGGGGTAAGCGAGTCGGGGATCATGGCCGGCACCATGACCGGGGACGCACCCTTCGTGCAAGTATTCGCAATAAAACGTCATACGGAAAGTTCGTTGTCAAAGCCATGATGCCGTACAGGCAGCGGCACGGTGTCGCGCCGCTGGATTCCGCCGCTTTTTCAAGCGGTCCAGCCTATGAGGAAGGTTTGGTGCCGGCCTGGACGTAACGGATAAAGATCGGCTTGATTGAGGAGTTTCAGCCGGTTTTCATTTGATTTCGGCCTCTAGGACTAGCCTTTTGCCCGGTCTCGGAAGGTTTGTTGCGCAGTGACGGAAGGCGTGGCAGAAAGCCGGAACCACGGTCGTGCTTCCGCAGGCTTCGCTTGCGGTCGCGTGCCGCCGTGGAACCATGGATTTGACTTCGCCTCAACCACAAGAGACGTCCAATGCGGAAACCCGTGCGCAAGGTGGTGTTCCCGGTCGCCGGTCTCGGCACGCGCTTCCTGCCGGCCACCAAGGCCATCCCGAAAGAGATGCTGCCCCTGGTCGACCGCCCCCTGCTGCAGCACGCCGTCGAAGAGGCGCGCGCCGCCGGCATCGAGGATTTCGTTTTCGTCACCGGCCGCTCCAAGCGCGCCATCGAAGACCATTTCGATGCCGACACCGAACTGAACCGCACGCTTGAAGAGCGCGGCAAGATGGACGCGCTGGAAGAGGTCCGCCACAGCGAGATCGCGCCAGGCCGCTGCTTCTACACCCGCCAGCAGGTTCCGCTGGGCCTCGGCCACGCCGTGTGGTGCGCCCGCGCCCTGATCGGCAACGACCCGTTCGCCATCGTGCTGCCCGACGATTTCGTGCAGGGCAAGACCCCCTGCCTGAAGCAGATGGTCGAGGCGTACGAGGAGGTCGGCGGCAACGTCGTCGCCGTCGTCGACGTGCCGCGCGAGAAGACCAGCAGCTACGGCATCCTCGACGTCGAGAAGGACGACGGCCGTCTCGCCACCGTCCGCGGCCTCGTCGAGAAGCCGAAGCCGGAGGAAGCGCCGTCGACCCTGTCGATCATCGGCCGCTACATCCTCCAGCCGGAGATCTTCGACCATCTGGAAAAGCAGCAGCGCGGCGCCGGCAACGAGATCCAGCTGACCGACGCCATGGCCAACCTGATCGGCACCCAGCCGTTCCACGGCCTGCGCTTCGAAGGCACCCGCTACGACTGCGGCGACAAGGTCGGCTTCATCGAGGCGACGCTCGCCCACGCGCTGAACCGGCCGGACATGGCCGACAAGGTGCGCGCCATGCTGCGGAAATATTGCTGACCGACGGGCGGCATCCCCGATGCCGTGCCCGCCCCGTCCCCTGACCGGGACGGCGGCGGGCACGCGCGTTTGGACTGCGCCGTGGGAAACCGCGATTTGAGAAAAGAGCCGGCGGCTTACATGGCCGGCCACGAGGAACGCTCCCGGGGTGAAGACTCACCGGGGCATCCCAGAGACAGACAGCATTCCTTTTTGAGGACATGAGGGGGACGCGATGCGCATTGCGATGATCGGCACGGGCTATGTCGGCCTGGTCTCCGGCGCCTGCTTTTCGGAATTCGGCGTGCACGTCACTTGCGTCGACAAGGACGCCGGCAAGATCGAGCGGTTGAAGAACGGCGAGATTCCGATCTACGAACCCGGCCTGGACGACCTCGTCGCCCGCAACGTCGCCGCCGGCCGCCTGTCCTTCACCATGGACCTGAAGGAGGCGATGCAGGGCGTCGACGCCGTGTTCATCGCGGTGGGCACCCCGTCGCGCCGCGGCGACGGCCATGCCGACCTGTCCTACGTCTATGGCGCCGCCGAGGAGATCGCCCAGCATCTCGACCACTACACGGTGGTGGTGACGAAATCGACGGTCCCGGTCGGCACCGGCCGCGAGGTCGAGGCGATCATCCGCCGCGTCCGCCCCGACGCCGAGTTCGACGTCGCCTCCAACCCGGAATTCCTGCGCGAAGGCTCGGCCATCGGCGACTTCATGCGGCCGGACCGCGTCGTCATCGGCGCCACCTCCGACCGCGCGGGCGAGGTGATGCGCCGGCTCTACCGGCCGCTCTACCTGATCGAGACGCCGATCGTGGTGACCTCGCTGGAGACGGCGGAGCTGACCAAATACGCCGCCAACACCTTCCTGGCCGCCAAGATCACCTTCATCAACGAGATCGCCGATCTCTGCGAGAAGGTCGGCGCCAACGTCCATGACGTCGCCCGCGGCATCGGGCTGGACGGCCGCATCGGCAAGAAGTTCCTGCACCCCGGCCCGGGCTACGGCGGCTCCTGCTTCCCCAAGGACACGCTGGCGCTGGTCCGCACCGCCCAGCAGGTCGGCAGCCCGCTGCGCATCATCGAGACGGTGGTGGACATCAACGACAAGCGCAAGAAGCAGATGGCCGAGCGCATCATCGCCGCCTGCGGCGGGACGGTGGACGGCAAGACCGTCGCGGTGCTGGGCGTCGCCTTCAAGCCGAACACCGACGACATGCGCGACAGCCCGTCGCTCGACATCGTCCCGGCGCTCCAGGCGGCCGGCGCCCATGTCCGCGCCTTCGATCCGGCGGCGATGCACGAGGCCGGAAAGCTGCTTCCCGGCGTGGAATGGGCCAAGGACGCCTACGGCACCTTGGAAGGGGCCGATTGCGTCGCTATTCTCACGGAGTGGAACGAATTCCGCGCGCTCGACCTGCGTCGGGTCAAGTCGATGCTGAAGCGGCCGGTGATGATCGACCTGCGCAACATCTACAACCCCGAGGACATGGCGAAGGCCGGCTTCACCTATACCTCCATCGGCCGGCCGTCGCCGGCCGGCGGAATGGACCGCGGCTGACGGTCCAAAGACGGCGTCCAACAGAGGACTAACGAGACGATGAGCGAAGCCCATACCTTCCACCCCACGGTGCTGCGCGAGTACGACATCCGCGGCATCGTCGGCAAGACGCTGACCCCGGCGGACGCCCGCGCGGTCGGCCGCTCCTTCGGCACCGTGGTGGTGCGCAAGGGCGGCAAGACGGTCTGCGTCGGCTACGACGGCCGTCTGTCCTCGCCGGAGCTGGAGGAGGCGCTGGTCGAGGGGCTGGTTTCCACCGGCCTGCACGTCCTGCGCATCGGGCTCGGCCCCACGCCGATGCTGTATTTCGCCACCCGCGACCGCGAGGCGGCGGCCGGCATCATGATCACCGGCTCGCACAACCCGCCGGACTACAACGGCATCAAGATGATGCTGGGCAAGGGCCCGGTCTATGGCCAGCAGATCCTGGAACTCGGCACCATGGCGGCGAAGGCCGACTGGGAGCAGGGCCAGGGCTCGTCGGAGAAGATCGACGTCCAGGACGAGTATGTCGCCCGCCTGCTGAAGGACTATGACGGCACCCGCGACCTGAAGATCGCCTGGGACGCCGGCAACGGCGCGTCGGGCGAGATCCTGCGCCGCCTGACCGCCAAGCTGCCGGGCAAGCATGTCCTGCTGTTCGACGAGATCGACGGCAACTTCCCCAACCACCATCCGGACCCGACGGTCGAGGCCAACCTCGTCGACCTGAAGAAGGCGGTGGCGGAGCATGGCTGCGACATCGGCATCGGCTTCGACGGCGACGGCGACCGCATCGGCGCCATCGACCACAAGGGCCGGGTGGTGTGGGGCGACCAGCTGGTCGCGCTCTATGCCGCCGACGTGCTGAAGAGCCATCCGGGCGCCACCATCATCGCCGACGTCAAGGCCAGCCAGGCCCTGTTCGACGAGATCGCCAAGCATGGCGGCAACCCGCTGATGTGGAAGACCGGCCACTCGCTCCTGAAGGCCAAGATGGCCGAGACCGGCTCGCCGCTGGCAGGCGAGATGTCGGGCCACATCTTCTTCGCCGACAAGTGGTACGGCTTCGACGACGCGCTCTATTGCGGCGTCCGCCTCGCCGGGCTGGTCAGCAAGCTGGACACCACGCTGGCGGCCCTGCGCGACGGCCTGCCGGACATGGTCAACACGCCGGAGACCCGCTTCCAGATCGACGAGGAACGCAAGTTCGCCGTGGTCGAGGAGGTCAAGGGCCGCGTCAAGGCGTCGGGCGCCAAGGTCAACGACATCGACGGCGTCCGCGTGACGACCGACGACGGCTGGTGGCTGCTGCGCGCGTCCAACACCCAGGACGTGCTGGTGGCCCGCGCCGAGTCCTACAGCCCGGAAGGGCTGGAGCGGCTGAAGGGCGCGCTGATCGAGCAGCTGGTGGCTTCGGGGCTGAGCGCGCCGTCCTTCGAGGGCGGCGGGTCGCACTGAGGTGAGCGGTTGGGGGGGATCCCGGGGCTTCCCGCGATGCCCCCCGCGCGCTGCAGGTTTGGCGGCATCGTTGGTGAACGATGTTTGCGCACATAGCAATCAGTGGTAAAAACAAAACAGGGGGCCAAAGACACGACCGGGAGGGTTGACCAACATGCGTTCAGCGGTTGAGGCGACCTGGAACACCGGCGTGTTTGCACAGAGGGACCGGTACGAAGCCTGGCAACATCAATTGAACGATGTGTACGGCACTTGGACTCTGACCGGTCAGGGAAAGCCCGATTTCAATGCCGAGCTGTCGCATCGGTCGGCTGGCAATCTGACATTCGCCACCTGTTCCTGCGATCCCTGCGGGGCGGTTCGACGGAAGGGCGGCCCCGGCGGGGACCGCGATGAGATGCTGGCGATCCAGCTTGTGCTCGCCGGCCGCGAGCATTTCACGATCGACGGCAGGACGGCCGCCCTCGGCCCCGGCGACGTGCTGATCTGGAACACCACCCGCCCGATGAGCTTCGAGGTCGTCGAGCGGCTTCACAAGATCTCGGTCATGATGCCGCTGGCGCGGTTGCGGAGCTGGCTTCCCGCCTCCTGGCATTCGCTGGAGAGCCGCCTGCCCAACGGGTCCGAGCCGGCCGGCCTGCTCGCGTCCTTCATCAGGTCGGTGTCGCCAAGCTTCTTCTCCGGCACGCTCCGGCATGGCGAGGCGCTGACCGAAGCCATGATCGGCCTGCTCATCAGCAGCATGAGCATCGACCATGCCCTTGCCGGCTCCCCGACCCTGCGGGACGCCCAGCTGCTGCGCGTCAAGGCTTACATCGACGGCCATCTCGACGATCCGGACCTTTCCCCGACCCGGATCGCCGCGGCCAACGGCATCTCGGTGCGCTATCTCCACAGCCTGTTCGAGCCGGAAGGGGTCACCGTGCTCCAGCACGTGATCAAGGAGCGGCTCGTCCGCTGCCGCCGCGAGCTGTCGAACCCTGCGATGGCCCGCCGGACCATCACCGAGATCGCCTTCGCCTGGGGGTTCCAGAGTTCGACCCATTTCAGCCGGCGCTTCAAGGAAGAGTACGGGCTGTCGCCGCACGAGTTCCGCCATGAAGCCCTCCCGGTGACAAGGGACGAGCAGCACCCGTCCTGAGGTGCTCTGGCGCGCTCCGGCTGTGCACCCACGGTCAACGGGACGTGCACGGGCAGACATGCGCAGGCAACCGGCCCCCGATAGGCTTCGTGTATCCGCTAGAAGCAGCCGAAGGCGCTTCCGGTGCAACGAACCCCAGGGAGGCAACGCCATGCAGGTCCAAGCCGAAAGGACAACCAAGAAGCAGGCCGCGGAAGAATATGTGCAGATCGACGACGCTGCCTGGGCTCCGTTTCCGGAGGCGTTTTCCGAAGGCAGGATCACCTGGAGGCTTCTCCATGTCTCTCCCGAGATGGGCAGCTGGACGGCGATCTTCGCCTGCCCGGCCGGGTCTTCCTTCAACCCCCATATCCATACCGGTCCGGGCGAGTATCTGCTGACGAAAGGGCGGATGGACGTTCGTGGCGGCAGGGAACAGGGCGGCGACACCGCGGTCGCGCCCGGCTACGGCTTCGAATCCTCGGGTGCCTATCACGACAAGACCTGCTTCCCGGTTCCCAGCGAGTTCTACATGACCTTCCTTGGGCCATTGGCCTTCGTCAGGCCGGACGGCTCGGTCATCGCCAACGTCGGCTGGGCCGAGGCGCAGGGCGCCTGGGACGCCTTCGTGAGTTCCCGGAAGGCGGCTTGATCGCGGCGCTGGCGGATTGATCGGGGCCGGTCATCAAGGTTCTGGGGAACCGGACCATCGGCCCCCCTTTACGGGGAGATCGGACAAGCATGTCGACAGAAAAGGCGGTCGCCGAGGATGCGACGCTGCGGGTATTCGCGCATCATCTCGGCGCATTCAGCGAAGGCATCGAGGCCATCCTGTCCGACTATACGGAGCAATCGGTTCTGCTGACGCCCGACGCCACCTATCGCGGTCTTCAGCCGATCCGGGATTTCTTCCAGGCATTCCTGGACGGGGCGACCCAGGAGTTCTGGGATGCCTTCAGGGTCGGCGCCCAGGCGGTCGAAGGCGACATCGCCTATCTGACCTGGTCGGCCGACCCCTTCGTGCCGATGGCCACCGATACCCTGCTGGTGCGGGACGGCAAGATCCTGGTGCAGACCTTCACGCCGTTCCAAAGGTGAGGCTGGGGAGCGCATGCCGGTGAGGGGGCGGGGCGCCCCTTCACCGGAAGCTCGCCAGATGCCGCCTGAACCGCGCAAGGCTCCAGGCGAAGAACAGCGCGCCGATCCCTGCCGTCGCCGCGAACCTGGGCCACACCACGTCGAAGCCGGCGCCGCGGAACAGGATCGCCTGGGCGAAGGCGACGAAATGGGTCGAGGGTGACAGCTGCATCGCCAGTTGCAACCACTCCGGCTCGCTTTCCAGCGGGGTGAAGCCGCCGGACAGCATGTTCATCGGCAGCACGATCAGGATGAACAGAAGCCCCAGCTGCGGCATCGACCGCGCCACGGTGCCGAGGAAGATGCCGAGCGCCGTCGCGAAGAACAGATAGAGCGCCGTCCCGGCCAGGAACAGCGGGACCGAACCGGCCAGCGGCACCGACAGCAGGCCGCGCAGCACCGCATAGAGCGCCACCAGCGTCAGCGCCAGGATGACAGAGCCGTTCGCCAGCACCTTGGCGGCCATGATCTCGGCGGGCCGCACCGGCATCACCAGCAGATGTTCCAGCGTGCCGTGCTCGCGCTCGCGGATCAGGGCGGCGCCGGACAGCAGCACCGCCAGCATGGTGACGTTGCTGACCACCGACATGGTGCCGGTGAACCACTTCGTATCCAGCGCCTCGTTGTAGGCGACGCGGAGCTGGAGCGACACCGGGGCGGCGCTGCCGTCGGCCTCGCGGCGGACGAAACGGCCGACCTCGTCGTCGACGATGCCCTGGATGGTGCCGGCGCCGATGCCGGCCTGCATCATCGCGGTGGCGTCGATCAGCAGCTGGATCGCCGGGCTGCGGCCGGCCAGCACGTCCGCCTGGAAATCGGGCGGGATGTCGAGGACGAAGGTGTAGCGGGCGGAATCCATCGCCGGATCGACCTCGGCATGGCCGATCATCGCCGGGGTCTGGAATTCCGGCCGATGGAAGCTGGAGGCCAGACGTTGCGACAGGGTCGAGCGGTCCTCGTCGACGATGGCGATGGCGGCGTTGCGCAGCTCGTGCGAGATGCCGGTGGCCTGGCTGTAGACGGAAAAGGTGAAGGAATAGACGACGAAGCCGAGCATGAAGGCGTCGCGCAGCAGGCTGATCCACTCCTTGCGCGCCAGCGTCAGGCTGTTGCGGAGGAAGCGCGTCATCGCTCAGCGCTCCTGTTTCGGCAGGAAGGCGACGCCGAGCGCCAGGAAGACGGGGATGAAAGCGGCGGTCGCCAGGATGAAGGGGAGAAGCTCCGGCAGGGCCAGCCCCTTGGTGAAGGCGCCGACCGACACCTTCAGGAAATGGGTGGTGGGAAACAGCGTGCCGAACAGCCAAGCCCCGCCTTCCAGCGTCGCCACCGGTTGCAGCATGCCGGAGAATTGGGTGGCCGGCAGCATGGTGACGATGGCGGTGCCGAACACCGCCGCCGTCTGGGTCGCGGTGAAGACGGAGATCAGCAGGCCAAGTGCCGTGGTCGCCACCACATAGACCAGCCCGCCCAGCAGAAGCCCGGTCAGGCTGCCCTTCACCGGCACGCCGAACAGGGTGACGGCCATCGCCACCATCAGCAGCAGGTTGAAGGCGGCCAGCGCGATGTAGGGCAACTGCTTGCCCAGCAGGAATTCCAGCCGGGTCACCGGGGTGACGTAGAGGTTGGTGATGGAGCCGAGTTCCTTCTCCCGCACCACGCCCAGCGCGGCGAGGATGGCGGGGATGAAGACCAGCAGCAGGCCGATGGTGCTGGGTACCATGGCGTCGAGACTGCGGAAGGCCTGGTTGTACCGGTAACGCATCTCCAGCGTGGCGGGTGCGGCGGGCAGGATGATGCCGGAAGCCGTGGCGGCATCCTCGATGAAGCGCTGGTGCAGGCCGGCGACATAGCCCTGGATGGTCTCCGCCCGGAAGGGCATGGCGCCGTCGATGCGCACCGCCACCTCCGGGGGTCTGCCGCGGCGCAGGTCGCGGCCGAAGCCTTCGGGGATCTCGATGGTCAGCGCCGCCTCGCCGCGTTGCAGGCGGAGCGCGAGGTCGCGGGCGTCCATGGCCGGCGGGGTGGCGCGGAAGCTGCGGGAGCCGTCGAACTGCTCGATGTAGGCGCGGCTTTCCGGCGAGCGGTCGTGGTCGAGGACGGCGAAGGTCAGGTTCTCGACGTCCATGGTGATGCCGAAGCCGAAGACCAGCATGAGCAGGACGGTGCCGAGCAGGGCGACGGTCAGGCGGACGGGATCGCGGCGGAGTTCGAGCGTTTCCCGCCAGGCGTAGGCGAGCAGGCGGCGGCGGGAGAGGGAGAATCTCCGCCTGCTCCATGAAGCCGATGAAGGCGTCGTCCAGGCTGTCGGCCTGCTGCTGGCGGCGCAGCTCGTCGGGCGGGCCGGCGGCGATGACGCGGCCGGCGTTCATGAAGGCCACCCGGTCGCAGCGCGCCGCCTCGTTCATGAAATGGGTGGAGACGAAGATCGTCACCCCCTGGTCGCGCGATAGGGCGATCAGGTCGCGCCAGAACTGGTCGCGCGCCACCGGATCGACGCCGGAGGTTGGCTCGTCGAGGATCAGAAGCTCGGGTTCGTGCAGGATGGCGACCGCCAGCGACAGACGCTGCCGCACGCCCAAGGGCAGCCGGTCGGCCACCGCGTCGAGGTAGGGGGACAGGCCGAAGCGCTCGACCAGCGCCGCCAGCCGGGCGCCGGCGTCGGCAAGGTCGAACAGGCGGGCGTGCAGGTCGAGGTTCTGGCGAACCGTCAACTCGCCATAGAGCGAGAAGGCCTGCGCCATGTAGCCGACGCGGCGGCGGCTTTCCCGATCCGTCGCATCGACGGGTTTGCCGAACAGCCGCGCCTCGCCGGCGCTGGCGGGCAGCAGGCCGGTCAGCATCTTCATGGTGGTGGTCTTGCCGCAGCCGTTGGATCCCAAAAAGCCGAAAATTTCGCCGCGACCGATGCGGAAGCCGATGTCCG
Source organism: Azospirillum sp. 412522 (assembly GCF_019805165.1). Lineage (GTDB taxonomy): Bacteria > Pseudomonadota > Alphaproteobacteria > Azospirillales > Azospirillaceae > Azospirillum. The sequence continues at coordinate 2,306 of NZ_RWIJ01000035.1, read as the reverse complement.
ACACCGCGGTGAAGTCGCCGAAGCGGCGGGTCAGGCCGATCGCCTCGATGGCCGGTTCGGCACCGGCGGGCTCGGGCGGGCGGGGCGGGACGACGAGGCGCTCGTGGCCGCGCCGGACCTCCTCCGGCAGCAGGGCGACGAAGGCCTCCTCCAGGTCGGCGGTGCCGGTCCGCGCCTTCACCGCGGCGGGGGTGTCGTGGGCCAGCAGGTGGCCGGCGTTCATCATCACGACCTGGTCGAAGCGCTCCGCCTCGTCCATGTAGGAGGTGGCGACCAGCACGGTCATGCCGGGGCGGCCGGCGCGGATGCGGGCGATCAGGTCCCAGAACTGCCGGCGGGAGAGCGGGTCGACGCCGGTCGTCGGCTCGTCGAGGATCAGCAGGTCGGGATCGTGCAGCAGGGCGCAGCACAGGCCGAGCTTCTGCTTCATGCCTCCGGACAGCTTGCCGGCCGGACGGTCGGGAAAGGGGGCGAGGCCGGTCGACTCCAGCAGGTCGGCGATGCGGTGCCGGCGCTCGTCGGCGTCGAGGCCGAAGAGGCGGCCGAAGAACTGGAGATTTTCGGCGACGCTGAGGTCGGCGTAGAGGTTGCGGCCGAGACCCTGCGGCATGTAGGCGATGCGCGGCTGGAGGGCGGCGCGGCCGCGCCGGTCGGAAGCATCGGTGCCGAGCACGCGGACGCTGCCCCGCTGGATGCGCTTGGCGGTGGCGATCAGGCCGAGCAGGGTGGACTTGCCGACGCCGTCCGGGCCGATGACCGCGACGCTGGTGCCGGCGGGGATGTCGAGCGAGGCGTCCGCCAGCGCCACCGTCCGGCCGTAGCGGTGCCGCAAGCCGGACAGCGAGACGGCGCGGGCGGGAGTCACGATGATGCCCTCTCCCGCCCCGGGAGAGGGAGGGGACCCGCTGAAGGCGGGGAGGGTGAGGGGTGGTCCAAGAAACCGGAACCGCATGGCCCCGAACCGCATGACTTCGTGTCCAACCCCTCACCCTTCCCATGGCGATGCCATGGGCCCCTTCCCTCTCCCGGGGCGGGAGAGGGAGTCATCCCGGCGAAGTCACGCTGTGCGTCCCCCTCACCCCGACCCTCTCCCCGGGGGGGAGAGGGATCCTCCCGCGTCAGGGGCGACTCCAGCCAGTCGGGCCAGACCGCCTTGTCGTCCAGCTTTACATAGGCCATGCCGGTCAGGCCGGTCTTCACCCGCTCGATGTAGCGGGTGACCAGCGCTTCCGGGACGCGGGCCTTGACGCGGAACATCATGCGGTCGCGCTCGGACTTGGTCTCCACCTGCTTGGGCGTGAACTGGGCGCGCGGGGCGACGAAGGTGACGGCGGCGGGGATCGCGGTGTCGGGAACCGCGTCCAGCAGGATGCGGGCCTCGGCGCCGAGCGCCAGCGTGCCCGCCGTGTCGGTCGGCAGGAAGAAGGTCATGTAGACGTTGGACAGGTCGAGCAGCGTCGCCGCCTTGCCGCCGGCCGCCAGCACCTCGCCGGGTTCCGACAGGCGGTAGAGCACGCGCGACTTGCGCGGCGCCTTCAGCACGCCGTCGGCGACCAGCGTGCTCAGCCGGTCGGCGTCGCCGGCCGCGGCGGCGATCGCCTCCTCGGCGCTGGCGAGATGGCTCCTGGCGGCGTCCAGCGCGGCGTCGGCGGTGCGGCGGCTGTTGCGGGCCTGATCGACGCGCTGTTCGGCGACATGGCCCTTGCCGAACAGGATCAGCGCCCGCTCCATCTCCTTGGCGGCGAAATCGGCCTCGCTGGCGCGCTGGGCGACCAGGGCGACCGCTTCCTCGCGGGCGCGGCGCGACTGGCGCAGCTGGGCCTCGGCCGAGCGGAGCTGCGCCTCGAGGTCGCGGGTGTCGAGCGTGGCGATGACGGCGCCGGCCTCCACCAGATCGCCTTCCTCGACCGGGATGGTCAGGACGCGGGCGGCGTATCTGGTGGCGACGTCGATCTCGTTCGCCTCGATCCGGCCATTGCCGGCGGCGAAGCCGGCGGGCAGCCGGTTGCCCTGCATCGCCCGCCAGCCATAGGCGGCCCCGGTACCGAGCAGCGCCAGCAGGACCACGGCGGCGAGAACGCGCTTGATGGTCATGGGCAGGCTCCTTTCGCGTGCATCGCCGGCGAGGACGATGACCGGGAGCAGTCTACGCCGCGACTCCCGGAGCGGCGACGCCGGCTCCGTCCCGTTTACCGCGCGGCTGCCATGTGCATCCTTGCGCCCTAGGTCCTGTCTGACGAGGCTATTGACGTTGTGGTTTAGAGCCCAAGGTCAGTTTGATGGCTTACGATGCGACAGGGCTGCGA
>NZ_RWIJ01000034.1 GCF_019805165.1 Azospirillum sp. 412522 | reverse complement strand
GAGAGCCGCGGCGACTCCGCGCGCCCGGCCGGCCAGGGCGGCACCGCCGCGACCGGCCTGCCGCCTCCCCGGCCCGCCGCCGCGCGCCCACCGATGGAGGGCACGGCGCAGTTGCCGCCTCCCATTCCGCCAACCTCCATTCCGCCAACCTCCATTCCGCCAACCGCCATGCCTGCGGCCCCGGCATCCGCCATGCCGCCCGACCGCGGCGCGGCCGCCATGCGCAGCGACGAACCGAAACGGGTGCGGCTGATGCTGGCGCTCGACAAGCTCGAGGCGGCCATCGACCGGCCCGACCCCATCGGCAGCCGGCTGCGCCACGCCCTGTCCGATCTGCAGATCGCCACCGCCGGCGATTCCGCCGCCTCGTCCATCGCCGCCTCGCTGTCCACCTGCGTCACCTGGGTCGAGCCGGACATCGAAGGCTATGTCGATGCCCTCCAGGCCCATGCCGCGGCCCTGCGCTGGCTGGCCGGATCGGACGGCAGCACCCAGTCGATGGCGGTGGCGCTGTGCCTGATCCGCACGCTGCGCGCCAGCGTCCGCACGCTGGCCGCCCGCGGCCAGTCCGACTTCGGCGGCTGGCCCGAAGCCGGCGGCCCGACACCTCCGGGCAAATCCCCCCTCACCGGCCGCTGAGTCCGCCCCCATATCGTCTGGAGACGCTCTCTGGGCGAGAGGGGAGCGGAGCGGGAATTTCCGCAAGGCAGGGCATTCCATACGCTCCGTTACGGAAGACCGGCGGTTGCCGCGCCGTTCCTTGCGTTTTGCAGGACGTCCGGCCGCAGCTGTTGCGAAATAAGGCAGCCTTCATTACCTTTTTGCCCAGCGAACAAATCGGCTCCCCAGCACTCCGTAACGGAGTTTGCCAGGCCGCCGACCGATGGGAGGGAATGAAGAATGGCGCTGGCAACTGTCTCGCTCGAAGACAAGTACGCGCTCGAACAGGGGCGCGTGTATCTCACCGGCACCCAGGCGCTGGTCCGCCTGCCGATGATGCAGCGCCAGCGCGACCTCGCCGCCGGGCTGAACACCGGCTGCTTCATTTCCGGCTATCGCGGCTCGCCGCTGGGTGGCTTCGACCAGAATCTGTGGAACGCCCGCAAGTTCCTGGAGAAGAACCATATCCAGTTCCAGCCCGGCGTGAACGAGGAGCTGGGCGCCACCGCCGTCTGGGGCAGCCAGCAGGTCGGCATGTTCAAGGGCGCCAAATATGACGGCGTCTTCGCCATGTGGTACGGCAAGGGCCCCGGCGTCGACCGTTCCGGCGACGTCTTCAAGCACGCCAACGCGGCGGGCACGTCCCGCCACGGCGGCGTGCTGGTGCTGACCGGCGACGACCACAACTGCAAATCCTCCACCTTCCCGCACCAGTCCGAACACGCCTACATGCACTCGATGATCCCGGTGCTGAACCCGTCGGGGGTGCAGGAGATCCTGGATTACGGCCTGATCGGCTGGCAGATGAGCCGCTTTTCCGGCTGCTGGATCGCCATGAAGACCATCGCCGAGACGGTGGACACTTCGGCGTCCGTCTACATCGACCCGCACCGCGTCTCCCCCATCGTCCCGACCGACTTCGCGCTGCCGCCGGGCGGCCTGAACATCCGCTGGCCCGACCCGCCGCTGGAGCAGGAATACCGGCTGATGAAGCACAAGCTGTACGCCGCCCTGGCGTTCGCGCGTGCCAACAAGCTGGACCGGGTGGTGATGGAGAGCCCGCGCCCGCGCTTCGGCATCGTCACCACCGGCAAGAGCTATCTCGACGTCCGCCAGGCCTTCGACGAGCTGGGCATCACCGAGGAGATGGCCGCCGACTGGGGCATCACCGTCTACAAGGTCGGCATGCCCTGGCCGCTGGAGCGCGACGGCGTCCGCCACTTCGCCGAGGGTCTGGAAGAGATCGTCGTGGTCGAGGAGAAGCGCGCGGTCATCGAGAACCAGCTGAAGGAACAGCTCTACAACTGGAACCCCGACGTCCGCCCGAAGGTGGTCGGCAAGTTCGACGAGCAGGGCGAATGGATCCTGCCGAGCGCCGGCGAGCTGACCCCGGCGCAGATCGCCGTGGTGATCGGCCGCCGCCTGCAGCGCTTCATCGACAACGACACCCTCGCCCGCCGCATCGCCTTCCTCGACGCGCAGGAGAAGCAGAAGGCCCATGTGGCGCGCGTGGTGCGCAAGCCGACCTTCTGCTCCGGCTGCCCGCACAACACCTCCACCGTCGTGCCGGAGGGCAGCCGGGCGCTGGGCGGCATCGGCTGCCATTACATGGCGACGTGGCTCGACCGTTCGACCGACACCTTCACCCAGATGGGCGGCGAGGGCGTGCCGTGGGTCGGTCAGGCCGCCTTCACCGACGAGACGCACATCTTCGCCAACCTGGGCGACGGCACCTATTTCCATTCCGGCATCCTGGCGATCCGTCAGGCCATCGCCGCCAAGGTGAACATCACCTACAAGATCCTGTTCAACGACGCGGTCGCGATGACCGGCGGCCAGCCCTTCGACGGCACGCTGACCGTGCAGTCGATCGCCCATGTCCTGCGGGCGGAGGGCGTGCAGCGCATCACCGTCGTCAGCGACGAGCCGGAGAAATACGGCATCGGCAACGGCCTGCCGCAATTCACCACCGTCGAGCATCGCGACGACCTCGACCGCGTGCAGAAGGAGATGCGCGAAGTCCCCGGCGTCAGCGTCCTGATTTATGACCAGACCTGCGCCACCGAGAAGCGCCGCCGCCGCAAGCGCGGCAAGATGGTCGACCCGGCCAAGCGCGTCGTCATCAACGAGCTGGTCTGCGAGGGCTGCGGCGACTGCTCCGCCAAGTCGTCCTGCGTGTCGGTGATCCCGCAGGAGACCGAATTCGGCCGCAAGCGCCAGATCGACCAGTCGAGCTGCAACAAGGACTATTCCTGCACCAAGGGCTTCTGCCCCAGCTTCGTGACGGTGGAAGGCGGGTCCTTGCGCAAGCCGAAGCCGGCCGCGGCGAAGGCCGCCGACGCCACCGCCCTGCCCGCCCCCGTCCTCCCGGCCTACGACAAGACCTGGAGCCTCTACGTCACCGGCGTCGGCGGCACCGGCGTCGTCACCATCGGCGCGCTGCTGGGCATGGCCGCCCATATCGAGGGCAAGGGCGTCGGCGTGCTCGACATGACCGGCCTCGCCCAGAAGGGCGGCGCCGTCACCAGCCACATCCGCATCGCCGACACGCCGGAGGACATCCACTCCGTCCGCATCGCCGCCGGCGGGGCCGACGCGGTGCTGGGCTGCGACCTGATCGTGGCGGCGGCCGGCGACGGCCTGTCGAAGATGACCGCCGGCCGTACCCGCGCCGTCATCAACACCCATGACAGCATCACCGCCGACTTCATCAAGAAGCCGGACATGGTGATCCCGGTGCGCGACCTCGTCGGCGACATCCGCAAGGCCTGCGGCGGCGAGGCGAATGTCGATGCCTTCGACGCGACCAAGCTCGCCACCGCGCTGCTGGGCGACAGCCTCTACGCCAACCCCTTCCTGATGGGTTATGCGTGGCAGAAGGGCCTGATCCCGCTGAGCGAGGCGTCGATCCTGAAGGCCATCGAGCTGAACGGCGTGTCGGTGAAGCTGAACCTCGACGCCTTCCAGTGGGGCCGCCGCGCCGCCGTCGACCTGGCGTCGGTGGAAGCCGCCGCGAAACCGCAGGAGCCGGTGCAGGCCGCGCAGTCGCTGCTGCTCGACCAGCGCCGCCAATCCGGCAGCCTGGACGAGGTGATCGAGCGCCGCCACCGCTTCCTGGTCGATTACCAGGACGCCGCCTACGCCGCCCGCTATCACGCGCTGGTCGACTGGACCCGCCGGACCGAGCAGCAGAAGATTCCCGGCTCCACCGCGCTGACCGAGGCGGTCGCCCGCGCCCATTTCAAGCTGATGGCCTACAAGGACGAGTATGAGGTGGCGCGGCTCTACACCGACAGCGGCTTCGTCGAGAACGTCCAGCGCATGTTCGAAGGCGACTGGAAGCTGACCTTCCACATGGCCCCGCCGGTGATGGGCGAGACCGGCGAGGACGGCGGCGAACCGAAGAAGAAGAGCTTCGGCCCGTGGATGCTGCCGGTGCTGCGCCTGCTGGCCAAGGGCAAGCGCCTGCGCGGCACCCGGCTCGACCCGTTCGGCCGCACCGCCGAGCGCCGCCAGGAGCGTCAGTTGATCGCCGACTACGAGGCGGTGGTGGGCGAGCTGCTGAACGGCCTGACCCGCGACAATCTGGCAGTGGCGGTCGAGATCGCCGCCCTGCCGATGGAGATGCGCGGCTACGGCCCGGTGAAGGCGCGCAACGTGGCGGCGGCGAAGGCGAAGGAATCCCGGCTGCTGGACGCCTTCCGCGCCCCGCCGGCGGTGCGGCCGATGGCGGCGGAGTAACCGGCCGAGGCAAATGGACATGGCGCCCTTCCCGCCGCTCGCGGGAAGGGTTCGCCGCCCCGGGTCCAGGGCGGTCAGGACCGGGGCGGCCGGCTTGCAGACGAGCCAAGATCATTGCCCCGTCCGATCGATGACTCATCGGCCGACTCGGCGGCACCTGCAAAAGTCTCATAGCGAACGACGCAGAGTCTGTTAATGTTCGACCCGTGAACAGCATCGCCAGACCATTGCACAAACGTCATCGGCTACGGGCCCAGGTGACGAAATGCGGCAGGACGATTTAGGAATTCTGAATTTTCCGGACAGAATTGGGTGCCGGAAAACGAATGCCGACTGAATTCGCCGCAACTTGGGTTGACAGGCTCCTATGCATACTGATGTATGATGGTTGGGATATCCCCCCTGCCAAAGATGAGCCGGACCATGGGCACCTTGCTAAACCGCATCAGCATCAGCCGCAAAATCTCCGCCATCGTCGTCCTGTTGGCATTGATCGCGTCCGTGGTCGGCGTCATCGGCTTCGTCGCCATCCAGACCTTCAGCGGCAGGGTCGATGACATCCAGGTCCGCTCGCAGCGGGCGCTGCTTGCCGAACAGGTCAGCAGCCTGATCTACAAGACGGTGATGGACAGCCGCGGGCTCTATGCCGCCAAGTCGAAGGACGAGTTGCTGCTGTTCAGCAAGGGGATGCGGGAGTCGACCGCGTCGATCGGCCAGCGCATGGCGGAATGGGAGCGTCTGCTGACGCCCGACCGCAAGGCCGATTTCCAGAAGATGATGGCCAGCGCCAACGAGTTCATCGCCATCCGCAACGAAGTCGCCCGGCTCGGCGTCGAGGTCTCCCAGGAGGCGGCCCAGAAACACGGCGACACGCCGGAAAGCCGGGCCGGCCGCACCGCGCTGGGCAAGTCGCTGGAGGCTGCGGCGCAGCGGAACATCGACAGCATCCAGCAGGCGAACGACGAACTCGACGCCTTCAGCACCCGGACGATCATACTGATGCTGGTGGTCGGCATCGGCGGCATCGGCATGGCGGTCGTGGTCAGCGTCGCCGTCTCGCGCTCCGGCATCGTCAAGCCGATCACCGGCATCACCGAAACCATGTCGCGCCTCGCCGACGGCGACCTGTCGGTCGAGGTCGCGGGCAAGGACCGCGGCGACGAGATCGGCGGCATGGCCCGCGCGGTCGAGGTCTTCCGCCAGAACGCGCTGGACCGCGCCCGGATGGCGGCGGCCGAGGAGGCGGAGCGGCTGGACAAGGAGCGGCGCACCGCCGCGGTGGAAAGGCTGGTCGCCGGCTTCGACAGCAGCATGTCGGGCATCCTGCGCACCGTCAGCGCCGCCGCCACCGAGCTGGACGCCACCGCGCAGAGCATGTCGCACACCGCCGAGCAGACCAACAGCCAGGCCGCCAGCACCGCGGCGGCGGCCGAGCAGGCCTCGGTCAACGTGCAGACGGTGGCGTCGGCGACCGACGAGCTGACCGCGTCGATCTCGGAGATCAGCGCCCAGGTCTCGCGCTCCACCACCATCGCCGCCCAGGCGGTCGGCGAGGCGCAGGCGACCAACCGGCAGGTCCAGGGGCTGGTCGAGGCCGCCCAGCGCATCGGCGACGTGGTGAAGCTGATCACCGACATCGCCAGCCAGACCAACCTGCTGGCCCTGAACGCCACCATCGAGGCGGCCCGCGCCGGCGAGGCCGGCAAGGGCTTCGCGGTCGTCGCCAGCGAGGTGAAGAACCTCGCCAACCAGACCGCCAAGGCGACGGAGGAGATCGCCGGCCAGATCCAGGCGATGCAGCAGGCGACCGGCGAAGCGGCGGACGCCATCACCGGGATCGGCGGCACCATCACCTCGATCAACGAGATCGCCACCTCGATCGCGTCGGCCATCGAGGAGCAGGGGGCCGCCACCGGCGAGATCGCCCGCAACGTCCAGGAGGCGGCGCGGGGCACCGAGGTGGTGACGGCGAACATCGCCGAGGTCAGCCAGGGCGCCACCCAGACCGGCAGCGCCGCGACCCAGGTGCTGGGGGCCGCGGGCGAATTGTCGCGGCAGTCCGAACAGATGAAGATCGAGGTCGAGCGGTTCCTGGCCGGCATCCGCGCGGCGTGACAGCCATGCGGAGAACGGGTGGCTTCGCCCGCATCCTCGGCCGTCGATGGGGCCGGACGGGAAGCAGTGGGAACAACCTGATTTAGAAAAAGGGCGGCTTCGGCCGCCCTTCCGCTTCGATGAACGGAACGATCGGAGCGGCCGCCCCGCGCCCCTGCGGCCAGGAAAACTTGCGCAGCATTTTGTCATGACTGCGTCATTGCATGTTGAACCCGTCCTAACACATACTTCCGCCAAGAATTATCCTTTTCGCATATTTATTACGTCGAATTGCTCTCAGACGCCTGCCGGCCGATAGAACAGGCGGTGGAGCCTGCGGTCCGACCGGATGAGGGAGAGTTGGGTGGCTGAACAGCGGTTGACGTCCGAACTGTCGGACCGGAGCGAGGATCGCTATCGCGCCTTGTTCAACGCCATCGACGATGGCTTCTGCATCATCGAGTTCGTCGAAGCCGCCGACGGTTCCCTTGTCGACTATGTCCATGTCGAGGCCAATGACGGGTACGAGCGCCAGACCGGCATCCCCGACATCGTCGGCATGCCGGTCCGCAAGCTGGCCCCGGACGAGGCCGACGGCTGGATCGAGCTGTACGGCAACGTGCTGCGCACCGGCGAGCCGATCCGGTTCGAGCGCTACTTCGCCCTGGTGGAACGCTACATCGAGGTGTCGGCCGCAAGGCTGGAGCCGGCAAGCCGGCGTCAGGTCTCCGTCCTGTTCCGCGACATCACCGCCCGCCGCCGGGCGGAGGAGGCGCTGCGGGTCAGCGAGGCGCTGGCGCGGGAGAACGTGCAGCGCGTCCAGCTGGCGCTGGCGGCCGGCGCGATCATCGGCACCTGGCTCTGGAAAGTCCCCGGCAACCATTTCACGGTGGACGAGCCGTTCGCCGAAGCCTTCGGCCTCGACCCGTCTCTGGACCGCGACAGACTCAGCCTGGAACAGGTCGTCGCCAGCGTCCATCCCGACGACAAGCCGGGCCTGGTCGCCGCGATCCAGGAGGCCCTTGCCCGTGGCGGCGCCTACGCCCACCAGTACCGGGTGAAACGGGCGGACGGGAACTACTATTGGATCGAGGCGAACGGGCGGGTCGAACATGGGCCGGACGGCACGCCGGTGAGCTTTCCCGGGGTGCTGCTGGACGTTCAGGAACGCCGCGCGGTGGAGGCCGAGCGCGACCGGGCGGCGGCGGCGCTGCGCGCCCTGAACGAGACGCTGGAACAACGCGTCGCCGAACGCACGGCCGAGCTGATGCGGGCCGAGGAGCAGCTGCGCCAGTCGCAGAAGATGGAGGCGGTCGGGCATCTGACCGGCGGGCTGGCCCATGACTTCAACAATCTGCTGGCCGGCATCTCCGGCGCGCTGGAGCGGATCGCCGCCCGCGTCGACCAGGGCCGGGTCAACGAGCTGGACAAGTTCATCATCGCCGCGCAGGGGGCGGTGCGGCGGGCGGCGGCGCTGACCCACCGGCTGCTCGCCTTCTCCCGCCAGCAGACGCTGGCTCCGAAGGCGGTCAACGTCAACCGGCTGGTCGGCGGCATGCTGGACCTGGTCCAGCGCACGGTGGGACCGGGCATCCATGTGGAGATGGTCGGGATGTCCGGCCTGTGGGCGACGATGGTCGATCCCTCGCAGTTGGAGAACGCCCTGCTCAACCTGTGCATCAACGCCCGCGACGCCATGCCGGGCGGCGGCCGGATCACCATCGAGACCGGCAACCGCTGGATCGACCGCGAGGGCGCCCGCCAGCAGGACATGCAGGAGGGGCAGTATGTCTCGCTCTGCGTGTCGGACAACGGCACCGGCATGACGCCGGACGTGATCGAGAAGGCCTTCGACCCCTTCTTCACCACCAAGCCCATCGGCCAGGGCACCGGGCTGGGGCTGTCGATGATCTACGGCTTCGCCAAGCAGTCGGGCGGGCATGTGAAGATCTATTCGGAGGTCGGGGAAGGCACCATGGTCTGCCTGTATCTGCCCCGCCACCGCGGCGAGGCGGAGGAGGAGTCCCCCCGCGACGAGGCGGCGATCACCCCGCCGGCCCGGGACGGCGAGACCGTCCTGGTGGTGGACGACGAGCCGAGCCTGCGCCTGATGGTGATGGACCTGCTGAACGACCTGGGCTATGCGGCGATCGAGGCGGCGGACGGCGCCGCCGGACTGCGGATTCTGCAGTCGGAGACGCGGATCGATCTGGTGGTGACGGATGTCGGCCTGCCCGGCGGCATGAACGGCCGGCAGATGATCGACCTGGCCCGGGTCGGCCGCCCGAAGCTGAAGACCCTGTTCATCACCGGTTTCGCCGAGAACGCGCTGCTGAACAACGGGCAGCTGGAACCGGGCATGTCGGTGCTGACCAAGCCCTTCGCCATGGACGTGCTGGCGTCGCGCATCCGCGAGCTGATCGCGGGGTAGGCGGACGGGCCGGCGCGTCCGGTCCGGCGGTCCCTATGTGCCGTCACCATGTGATGAGCGGGGCGCGGTGGGTCCAGGTGCCGTCCCGCAGCTGATCGAGGACGAACCGTGCGACATCCGCCCGCGCGATGGTGCCGCCCCGGAAATCGGAAAGATCGGTCAGGGCGCGGATCGTGCCGCGGCCCGGCTTGTCGTTGAGCACCGAGGGACGGACGAGAACCCAGTCGAGTCCGCTTTCCCTGACGACGGCCTCCTGGCGGTTCTTGTCGGCATAGACCTTCCGCAGCAGAAGCGGAAAGATCAGGCTGTCGAACAGGAAGCCGCCATGTCCCGCGCTGTCTCCGGCGCCGATTCCCGTGATGGCGACGAGGCGGCCGACCCGTTCGGCCTTCATCGCGTCGACCAGCGCCCGCGTCGCGGAGGAGAGAAGGGTCACGCCGCGGAACGGGCTGGCGGGCGTGCCCAGCGCGCTGACGACGGCGTCCCGGCCCTGGAGCGCCCGGCGCAGGACGGTCCCGTCGCGGGCATCGCCCACGATCAGCGTCGCCCCGTCGAGGCCGGCGGCCTTCTCGGGAGACCGCACCAGCGCGGCGACGTCATATCCGCGGTCCAGGGCCTGACGGACGATCAGCCGGCCGGTGCCGCCGGTGGCGCCCAGGACCAGGATCCTGGGCGCGGCGGACCGGACGGTGCCGGTTTCGGAATTCTGCATGGTGGTCGCCTCCGATGGAGGACCGCCTCCGGGGAGGCGGCCCGCGTTGGAAATCATGGTCTTTGATGGTGATGGCGCTGGTGCCGGGGATCGTCAGAGCCGTCCCGCCGCCAGCAACTCGCGGGTGCGCTTCAGCGTGGACAGGAGAGCGGCCCTGTAGCCCTTGTCGCTGTCGAACTGCGCCTGCTCGGCCTGCTCCTCCGGGCCGTTCGGCTCCTTGCCGCGCAGGCCGAGATAGCAGTAGAAGCGGAGCTGGAGCGCACCGTCGGCGTCTTCGAACAGCTCGTTGACGATGGCGCCCTCGCGCGGTCCGGTCGCCTGGAAGAAGGTGACCTTGCCCTGCGGTTCGAGCGTGATGATCTCGCGCAGGTCGGCGCCGGCAATCGTGGCTTCACGGACGAAATGGGTGGCGCTTTCCTCCACGACATCGCAGCGGGTGCAGAGGCCGGGCGGCAGGAACTCGCGGGCGTCGCGGGCCTTCAGCACCAGGCCGGCCCAGATTTGCGCGCGGGTCAGCGTGGCCTCGCCTTGCGGGTTCACCGGGACGGTGGCGGTCGAATAAATCATGGCGGCTCTCCTGCGGATGGGGGTGGACCTCTTGACACCCCGACTATGCGCGGTCCACTGATGGTCCAATAGACGCCTTTTCTGGACGGGATGTCTCACTGATGGAACGGATGGACCTGCTGGCCCTGGCCGATTTCAACCTGGTCGCCCGCCATGGCGGGTTCGGCCGGGCCGCACGGGAATCGGGGCGTCCGAAGGCGACCCTGTCCCGGCGGGTGGCGGACCTGGAGGCGAGCCTGGGCCTGCGCCTTTTCGAGCGGGGCACGCGCAGGCTGGCGCTGACCGAGGAAGGCCGGATCCTGTTCGAGCGAACCGGCCTGCTGCTGTCCGAACTGGACGAAACGGCGGCGGCCATCGCCTCCGGCGGGGAGACGCCGCGCGGCCGGCTGCGGATCAGCGCGCCGCTGCTGTTCTCCCAGACCGCGATGGGGAAGATCGCCGCCGGCTTCGCGCTGAAGCATCCGGAGGTCAGGCTGGAGGTCACGACGGACGACCGTGCCGTCGACATGATCGAGGAAGGCTTCGACCTGGCGATCCGCGTCAACCCGGACCCGGACGAGACCTTGGTCGGGCGGGCCTTCCTGCGCGACCGTCTGGTGATCGTGGCGCCCCCCGGCCTCGCCCGGCCGGCCGGAGACCTCGCCGTTCCCGCCGTGGTGCGGACGGCGGGAGACCGGATGGGCGACCGGCGCTCCTGGGACGTGAGGACGCCGGACGGACGGTCGGCGATCGGGTTCGCCCCGGTGCTGGTCCTGTCGTCGCTCATCATGGTGCGGGACGCGGTGCGGGCCGGTGTCGGCGCCGCCTGCCTCCCGGTCTCGCTGGTGAGCCGGGATCTGGCCGACGGCAGGCTGGTGCATTGGGCGGACGCCGATGGTCCCGACATCACCCTGTGGACGCTCTATCCGTCGAGACGGCTGCTGAGCGCCCGGGTGTCGGCGTTCCTCGACCATTTGAAGCAGGCCTTTCCCAACGGGACGCCCGACGAGCTGGCCGCCTATGTCGGCGGGTGACGCTTGCGGAGGCGGCGCGTGAGAAAGCCGCTTGCCGCGCCTGCGCGCAGGGCGTAGATAGCGATTGCGCGAAAAGCGACCGCTTTCCTTGATCCGCTCAGTGGCGGAGTAAACAGGTGGACGAATAGTCGTCCAGGCGGTCAAGCACACGCCATCCATGCGGTCTCAGGCATGGATCGGCCAGCGTTCCCGACAAATCGATTGCCTGCACAGTCAGGCTCAACCGCGAGTCACGGGTCGCAAGCCATTGGCCGCAAGCCATCTGCGCTTGGCGGCGCCGCATGCTTGCGTTCACCGGAGTTCATCATGAACAAACGGCTCATCGTCATATTCGCCGCCGTCGTCCTCGATGCCGTCGGCATCGGTCTCGTCTTTCCAATTCTGCCCTCCCTGCTTCAGGACGTGACACACGCCGAAAACGTGGCTCCCTACATCGGCATCCTGACCGCCCTCTATGCGGCGATGCAGTTCATCTTTTCCCCTGTCCTCGGCTCCCTGAGCGACCGGATCGGCCGGCGCCCGGTGCTGCTGGTTTCCCTGGCCGGGGCGGCGGTCAACTATCTGTTCCTCGCCTTCGCCGGCAACCTCTGGATGCTGTTGCTCGGGCGGGCCATCGCCGGCCTGACGAGCGCCAACGTCTCCGTGGCGACCGCCTACATCACCGACATTTCGCCGGAGAATAAGCGCGCCCGCCTGTTCGGCCTGTTCAACGCCATGTTCGGCATCGGCTTCATCATCGGGCCCGTGCTCGGCGGCACGTTGGGCGACCACTGGCTGCGCCTGCCCTTCATCACGGCGGCGGCCCTGAACGCCTGCAATCTCCTGCTGGCGCTCCTCATCCTTCCGGAGTCGCGCCCCCCCAGCCGGGAGAGGATCGACCTCGCCGCGCTGAATCCGCTGAAGCCGTTGCGCTGGGCGTTCTCGGTCAGGAGCCTGCTCCCCATCATCCTGGTCTTTTTCCTGTTCAGCGCGACGGGCGAAGCCTACGGCACCAGCTGGGCGCTGTGGGGGAGCGACAGCTTTCAGTGGAACGGCTTCTGGATCGGCCTGTCGCTCGGCGCCTTCGGCGTCTGCCAGACCCTTGCCCAGGCTTTCCTTCCAGGCCCGGCGGTGAGGCTGCTCGGCGAACGGGCGGCAATCCTGCTGGGCGTCGCCAGCTCCTGCATCGCGCTGGTCGTGATGGCGTTCAACACCCGGGGCTGGATGGTCTTCGCGATCATGCCGGTCTTCGCCCTCGGCGGCATCGGCGTGCCGGCGCTGCAATCCCTGGCGACCCGGCAGGTCGATGAAAGCCGGCAGGGACAGTTCCAGGGCGTCCTGGCGTCGGCCTTGAGCCTCGCCTCGATCGTGGCTCCCCTTGCCTTCTCCAGCGTCTACCTCTGGGTCAGGGCGCAATGGCCGGGCGCGATCTGGCTGTCGGTCGTGGCCGTCTACGCGATCAGCGTGCCGCTGGTGCTCGGCCTGCGGTTCGAGACGCCGGCCGCCCGGCCGGGGCCATAGGGCGCCGGCCCTGGCCGCCCCCCCTACTCCACCGGAAACCGCAGCAGGAACCGCGCGCCCGTCCCCTCGCCATCCTCCAGCGCGATGCTGCCGCGCATGGTGCCGGTCATGATGTTGGCGCAGATGCTCAGGCCCAACCCGCTGGCCCCCATCCCGCGCTTCGTCGTGAAGAAGGGATCGAAGATGCGGGACCGGATGTCGGCCGGGATGCCCTTGCCGTCGTCGGCATAGCGCATCTCGATCCAGCCGGCCGGCTGTTCGCGGGCGGACAGCAGGATGCGGCCGGTCCCGCCCTCGTCATAGGCGTGGACCAGGGCGTTGATGATCAGGTTCGACAGCACCTGCGCGAAGGCGCCGGGATAGCCGTCGACGATCAGGCCGGTCGGGATGTCGAGGTCCACCGTCACATGGGTACGGCGCAGGCGGGGGCGCAGGCTCAGCAGGACCTCGTCGACATAGGCGGCGAGGTCGAAGGGCCGGCGCTCGCCGCTCGCCTGGTCGGAGGCGACCTGCTTGAAGCTCTGGATCAGGCCGGTGGCGCGCTCGACGTTCGCCAGGATCATTCGCGTCGATTCCCAGGCGACGGTGAGGAACTCCTGGAAATCGCTGCGGCGGATGCGGTTCTCCTCGAAGAGCGTGCGGATGCGCTCAACCTCCTCCCCCAGATGGGAGATCGCGGTCAGGGTGACGCCGATGGGCGTGTTCACCTCATGCGCGACGCCGGCGACCAGCTGGGCCAGCGAGGCCAGCTTCTCCGCCTGGATCAGGCTGGCCTGGGCGTCGCGCAGCTCGGCCTCCGCCCGCTTCCGCGCGGTGATGTCGAGCGCCACGGTGACGATATGGGTGACCTCGCCGTCGTCATCGGTCAGCGGCATCTTGGTGGTCAGCCAATCCCGCAGGGTGCCGTCGCCGTCGGGCGCGCGGTCCTCGTGGAAGGGGATGCCCTGCCCGCCGCCCACCACCAGCCGGTCGAGCGCCATGGCCCGGTCGGTCGAGGGACCGGGCGGCGGCGCCTCGGCCGGACCGTAGGTGTCGCGATAGAATCGGTTGGTCAGCCGGACGACACCGTCGCGGTCCTTCACGTCGATCAGCGCCGGGATGGCGTCGATCACCCCGGTCAGGATCTCGCGGCTCTGGCGCAGGGCCTCGTCGGCGATGACGCGGTCGGTGATGTCGGTGTAGGTCCGCACCTGCGCGCCGTCCGGCAGCGGCACCACCCGCACCTCGATGAAGCGGCCGTCGCCCTGCGGGCGGGCATAGACGAACTCCCGCTCCGGCCGACCGATGCGATCCATCAGATAGACGGTCTTGGCGTCCAGATCGTCGCCGAAATCAGGGGCGCCGGACGGCAGATCCACCATGCCGCTGGCGATCTGGTGGCGCACAAGGTCCGGAAGCGTCGGGTGGCTGCGCATCACCTCGTTCGACACGCCCAGTATGTCCAGCGCGTTGCGGTTCCAGGCGATGTAACGCAGGTCGCGGTCCAGCAGGACGATGCCCTGCCCCATATTCTCCAGCGTCAAACGCAGCAGGTGACGCTGGGTCGCAAGGTCGTCCTCCGCCCGGCGGCGCTCGGTCACGTCGGTGTAGGTGCGGACGAAGCCGCCGCCGGAGGTGCGCCGGGACCGCACCTCCAGCACGCGGCCGTTGGGGCGGCGGTGCTCGTACAGCGGCGGATCGGCACGGCGCGCCCGCTCCAGATGGCGGGCGGCGACGGCGTCGGGGTCACCCGGGCCATATTCGCCGCGGTGGGCGAGATAGGCGACGATGCGGGCATAGTCGGCACCCGGCATGTAGCCCTGCGGCACGTCGAACATCTCGTAGAGCCGGCGGTTGATGACGCGCACCGTCAGGTCGGCGTCGACCAGCATCACGCCCTGGTCCATCTGCTCCAACGCCAGCATCGCGAGATCGTCGCCGGTCAATGGCTCCGGTCCAGGCTCGTCGCCCGGAGCGGAGAGGTTCGTCGGAAGGTCGGGAGTCCGGGCTGGCAAGGTCGGCGCGCCATCCTTCGTTACGCGGTCATTATGCGGGTCCGTGGGCGAACGCCCCACTGTAACAGCCGTATCCGGTCCTGCCGAGCCTCCCTCTGCACCAGGGAGTCGCAATCAGAGAACAATTGTGTGGCATTTTAAATATTTTGGAACCTTTACCGCGCTACCCTGTTTTAGATCGCGGGGGGTTTGTGCAAGATCACCCGATGAGCGATACTGTGCTCTCCCGTTTCCCCTGGCTGTTCTCGAGGTAACCGCCCCTTGTCCGGACTGGCCGCCCTTCCCGCACCGACCAGCGCCATGCCCAGTTCGGGCGTCGCGAGGCTGCGTCAGATGCTGGCAAGCGATGCCGCGGCCGTACAACCGATCCGCCGCGTCCCCGGCGAGGAGGAGCGCAGGCGCGGCAAGGACGGCACCGAAGCGACCGGCGACGCCTTGCAGGGCAGCGGCCGCGCCGACGCAGAATCGACGGCGACTCGGGCGAGGTCGGCGGGCGGATCGGCCGGCGGCTTCGCGATCGGCGGGGCGGATGAGGATGCCGGCCCGGTCAATGGCGGCCCGGTGCCGCTGAACGCCCTCCCCAACGCCGGCTATATCGCCCAGAGCATCCATCAGGAAGCGATGGGCAGCGGCCTGACCATCGAACCCTGGTCCGAGGCCATCGACGCCTACCGCCGCGCCGATGCCGGGGTGAACACGCCGCTGGTCACGCAGATCGCGGTGTAAGGCTCCCTCTCCCAGGACGGGAGAGGGGTAACGTTCCAGACGCTCAATCGCTCAATCATCGCCGCCGGCCGGCATCGGGCCATGGGGGATGTCCGCCTTGCGGCCACGGAACAGCGTGCCGACGAATTGGCCGAGATCCTCCATGTAGAGGTAGAGCGACGGCGTGATGTAGAGCGTCAGCACCTGCGACACGCACAGGCCGCCGACCACGGCGAGGCCCAGCGGCTGGCGCAGTTCGGCGGCGGCGCCATGGGCGATGGCGATGGGCAGGGTCCCCATGATCGCCGCCATCGTCGTCATGATGATCGGGCGGAAGCGCAGCACGCAGGCCTGCTCGATCGCTTCGCGCGCCGACATGCCGTTGCGCCGCGCGTCCACCGCGAAGTCGATCATCATGATCGCGTTCTTCTTCACGATGCCGATCAGCATCAGGATGCCGATGATGGCGATGACGCTGAGTTCGACGTCGAACAGCATCAGCGTGGCGAGCGCGCCGATGGCCGCCGACGGCAGGCCAGACAGGATGGTCAGCGGGTGGATGAAGCTCTCGTACAGCACGCCCAGCACGATGTAGATCACCAGCACCGCCGCCGACAGCAGCAGCGCCTGACCGGCCTGGGCATCCTGGAACACCTGGGCGGTGCCGGCGAAGCCGGTGGTGATGGTGGGCGGCAGGCCCATCTCCCGCTCCGACGCGCGGATCAGATCCACCGCCTGCCCCAGCGAGGCGCCGGGCGCCAGGTTGAAGGACAGGGTCACCGCCGGCAGCTGCCCCTGGTGGTTGACCGCCAGCGGGCCGGCCGTGCGCTCCACCCGCGCGAAGGCGTCGAGCGGCACCAGCTTGCCGGTGGTGGGCGAGCGGACATAGATGCGCGACAGCGAACTGTCGTCGCCCTGGTATTTCGGCTCCAGCTCGATCAGCACCTGATAGTCGTTGCTGGGGGTGTAGATGGTCGAGACCTGACGCTGGCCGAAGGCGCTGTAGAGGGTCGAGCGCACCTGATCGACGCCGATGCCCAGCGTCGCCGCCTTCTCGCGGTCGATGTGGACATAGGCCTGCGGATTGTTCAGCTGAAGGTCGCTGGTGACGTCCTGCAGGATGGGGATGCCGCGCAGCGTCTGCTCCAGCCGGCCGGACCACTGGTACAGCTCGTCGAGGTCGAGGCCCTGGATGGTGTACTGGTAGAGGCTCTTCGACGCGCGGCCGCCAATGCGCAGGTTCTGCACCGGCTGCATGTAGACGGCCATGCCGGGGATGCCGTTGACCTGCCGGCGAATCTGCTGGATCACCTCGGTCGCCGACGGACGCTCGTCGCGCGGCTTCAGGGTGATGAACATGCGGCCCTGGTTGCCGGTGCTGCCGCCGACGCCGACGGAGGAGATGACGTCGACCACCGCCGGGTTTGCCTTGATGATGGCGGCGACCTGCTGCTGCCGCTCCGCCATCGACGGGAAGGCGATGTCGGCCCGCGCCTCGGTCGTCACCTGGATCTGGCCGATGTCCTCGGTCGGGAAGAAGCCCTTGGGGATCGCCTGGTAGAGCAGCGCCGTGCCGATGACGGTGCCGATCATCACCAGCCCCATCAGCGGCCGGTGGCGCAGGGTCCAGCGCAGGGTCCGGGCATAGCCGTTCAGCAATGCCGAGAAGCCGCCCTCCAGCATGCGGCCGAACCAGCCCTCCTTCTGGTCGTGGGCATGGGTGAGGAAGCGCGAGCACATCATCGGCGTCAGCGTCAGCGACACGAAGGCCGAGGCGCCGATCGACATGGTGACGACCAGGGCGAACTCGTGGAACAGCCGCCCGACCACGCCGCCCATCAGCAGGATCGGGATGAAGACCGCGACCAGCGACAGGGTGATCGACAGGATGGTGAAGCCGATCTCGCGCGAGCCCTTGATGGCGGCCTCGAACGGCTTCATCCCCTCTTCGACGTAGCGGACGATGTTCTCCATCATGACGATGGCGTCGTCGACCACGAGGCCGACCGCCAGCGTCAGCGCCATCAGCGAGATGTTGTCGACGGAGAATCCCAGCAGATGCATGCCGCCCGCCGTCGCGATCAGCGAGATCGGCACGGCCAGCGCCGGGATCAGCGTCGCCGACAGCCGGCGCAGGAACAGGAAGATCACCATGACGACCAGCACGATGGTCAGGCCGAGCGTGAACTGCACGTCCTCCACCGCCTGACGGATCGATTCGGAGCGGTCGTTGACCACCTGGATGGCGGCGGCGGCCGGAAGCTGGGTCTGGAACACCGGGACCAGCTCGCGCACGCGGTCGACCACGTCGACGGTGTTGGCGTCGGGCTGGCGCTGCACCGCCAGCATGATGCTGCGGGTGCCGTTCAGCCAGCTGGCGGTGCGGTCGTTCTCGACGCTGTCCAGCACCTGCGCCACGTCGCCGAGACGGACCGGCGCGCTGTTGCGGTAGGCAACGATCAGATCGCGGAAGGCGGCGGCGTCGGGAAGCTGCGGGTTGGCGGCGATCACCAGCTGCTGCTGCTGGCCGGTCAGGGTGCCGACGGGGGTGTTGGCGTTGGCGGCGGCCAGCGCCTTCTGCAGCTCGTCGATGCCGATGCCGCGGAGCGCCAGCGCGTTGGGGTTGACCTGCACCCGCACCGCGTATTTCTGCGAGCCGTAGATCTGCACCTGGGCGACGCCCGGCAGGGTGGCGACCTTGGGCTGGATCAGCGTTTCGGCGATGTCGTTGAGCTGCGCCAGCGGCAGGGTCGGCGAGTTCAGCGACAGGAACAGGATCGGCTGGTCGGCCGGGTTGACCTTGCGGTAGCTGGGCGGGGTGGTCATCTCCGCCGGCAGCCGGCGCTGGGTGCGGGCGATGGCCGCCTGCACGTCGGCCGCCGCCGCGTCGATGTCGCGCTCCAGCACGAACTGGATGGTGATGCTGGTGTTGCCGAGCGTGCTGTTCGACGTGATGGTGTCGATGCCGGCGATGGTCGAGAACTCGCGCTCCAGCGGGCTGGCGACCGACGCCGCCATGGTTTCCGGCGAGGCGCCCGGCAGGGTGGCGGTGACGCTGACCACCGGGAAATCGACCCGCGGCAGCGCCGCGGTCGGCAGCTGGCGGTAGGCCGCCAGACCGCTCAGCACCAGGGCCGCCGTCAGGAGAATGGTCATCACCGGACGGCGGATGCAGAGTTCGGAGAGGTTCACGTGGCGCCCCCGGTGCTCTTGCCTTCGGCGGACTGGCCGTTGGCCGCCCCATTGGTCGCGGCGCTGCGGGCTGCGGCGTCCTGGGTGGCTGATCCCTGCTGGCGGCCGCCTTCGGCCGTCTCGCCGCCGCTGGCGGGGGCGGCGGGCTTGCCGCCGGCCTTCTCGGTGATCTTCGCGCCGGGGAACAGGCGGGACTGGCCATCGACCACCACCCGCTCCCCGGCCTTCAGGCCGGAGGCGACGACGCTGAGGCCGCCATGGCTGCGCTCGACGGTGACCGGGCGGACCTCCGCCGTCTCGTCGGCCTTGACGACATAGACGAAACGGCCCTTCTGGCCGGTCTGCACCGCCAGATCGGGGATGGTCAGGGCGTTCTGCTCGACCCGCAGGGTCAGGACGGTATCGACGAACTGGCCCGGCCACAGCCGGGTGTCGGCGTTGGGAAACTCGCCCTTGACCAGGATCGTGCCGGTCTGCTGGTCGACCTGGCTGTCGACGAAGGACAGCTTGCCCTCCGCCTTCTCGCCCCCCGGCTTCTGGCCGTATCCCCCGGCGATGGTGGCGGTGACGGGAAGGGAGCCGGAGGCCATCGCGGCGCGGATCGCCGGCAGATGCTTTTCCGGGACGTTGAAGGAGACGTTGATCGGACGCAGCTGGGTCAGGGTGACCAGCGGGTTGGCGTCGGCGGCGCGGACCATGGTGCCGACCTTGGCGGCGACGGTGCCGGTGCGGCCGTCCATCGGCGCGGTGATGCGGGTGAAGCTGAGCGACACCTTGGCCGCCTCGATCGCCGCGAGGTCGGCCTTCACCGTGCCCTCCAGCGCGTCGGCGGTGGCGACGGCGGCGTCGTAGGTGGTGCGGGAGATGGCGCTGGTCCGCACCAGCTCCGCATAGCGCTTCACGTCGCCCTTGGCCTTTTCCAGGTTGGCGCGGTCGCGCTCCAGGTTGGCCTGGGCCTGACGCAGCTGGGCGTCGAGCGAGCGGCTGTCGAGCGTGAACAGCGTGTCGCCGGTCTTGACCTCCTGCCCTTCGGTGAAGGCGACCGATTCCACGGCGCTGTCGACGCGGGCCTTGATGGCGATGGCGGCGATGGGCTGGACGCTGCCGATGGTGACGATCTGCTCCGGCACGGCCTGCGCCGCCACCGTCTGGGTCACCACGGGGACCGCGCGGCCGGCAGCCGGCGCCGGCGATTTGGATTGCCCCTTCTGGCCGTCCGCCTTCTGGCCGTCCGCTGCGGCCGTCCTGCCGTCCTGCCCAACCTGGTGGGTCGCATACCAATAGTACCCGCCGCCGCCGATCAGAGCGGCAACCAGCAGGACCAGGAAAAACCGTCTCATCGGATCGGGACTCCAAACGCCGGAGCCAGAGGCCGGCACAGGCTTAGATAAAGGGGGGCAGGTTTGTGATGCCGGACATCAGGATGTCGATGACGGAGCGTTCGAGCGCCTCGCGCGGGCGGTCGCCCAGCTGCATGATGCCGCCGCGGACCATGCCGATGATCAGCAGGGGCACGACCTCCAGGTCGATCTTGCGGAACTCGCCGGACTCCATGCCGTCGGCCAGCACCTGTTGCAGCGCGGTGGCGGTGCGCTGGCTGCGGCGGCGCAGGATGCGGCGGGTGCGGTCGGCCAGATCGGACTGGTCGCCGCCCAGCAGCTTCAGCGTCTGCAACTGCTCGCTCAGCGTGTCGACCAGGGCGGAGACCATCGAGGAAAGCCGGACGGAGGCGGGGACCTGCTGCGGCGCCAGTTCGGCGTTCAGCTTGTGCTCCAGCCCGCCCAGCGCGCGTTCCAGCGATTCCAGATAAAGCTCTTCCTTGGAAGGGAAGTAGCGGTAGAGCGTGGCCTTGCCGACGCCGGCCCGCTTCGCCACCTCCTCAACCTGGACAGAGGCATAGTCGCGGCCGGCGAAAAGCTCCGCCGCGGCGTTGAGGATCACCTCGCGCCGCCGAGCGCGCCAGTCGGGTATCTCTTCCGCATCGAGAGGCATGAATGGAACTCACGGGTTTCAAAAACTGACGATAGTCGAGTTCCTTAGAGTGTCAAGGAACCAGTTTCCAATAAAAATGAATTCGGCGTCATCTGGGGAAAACCGCTATTTCCTGTCATGGAAAGGTCATTCCGGCGTGTGGGCGGCGTGGTTTCCGTCTTGCTTCTCCACACGCAAAAGGCGCGAAGCCCGACCCCCCGAGGCGGAGATGCCTGGGAGGCCGGGCTTCGCGCCCGTAAGCTGAAACGCGGTATTATCCGCTCAGCTTCGCGTGGTGGTGGAGCGGCCGACGCTGGTGGATCCGCTCACGCCGGTGGTCGAGCCGGCCGGCGACCCGGTGCCCGCCGAAGCGCCGGCCGGGCCGCCGCTGGTGCCGGCACCGGTCCCGGTGACCGACGACGCGCCGGATCCTGTGTTGGCGCCGGTGCCGACTCCAAGCCCGCCGGTCGTGCCGGCGCCGGTGGCGTCGGAACCCTGAAGGCCGCCGGTGCCCGTGCCCATGGAGGATGAGGTGGTGCCGGAGCCGCTGCCCGCGGTCGCCATGGCCGAGGCGCCGGCGCCGGTGGAGTTGCCCCAGCCCGATCCGGTCTGGGCGCCGGTCTGGGTGCGGACGCGCAGGTTGTTCTGGACATGGGACACGCCGGAGACGGACTCGGCGACATCCTCGGCCCGGCGCTTGGTGTGGCGGTCGGGGACCATGCCGGTCAGAGTCACCTCGCCGCCGCTGACCGTCACCTCGATATCGGAGGCGTCGACATAGGCGTCGTCGGTCAGCCGGTCGCTGACGTCCTCGCGCACGCGCTCGTCGGAACGGCTGTAGCCGCGCGGGCCGCGGCCGCGGTGCTGCGAGGCGCGCATCTGGTCCTCGTGCCGGCGGCGCTCGGCATCGTCGTCGCCGAACCACGAGGCGATCTCGTCGCCGGCCTGCTCCCAGAAGCCGCGCTGCTCGCCCCGGCCACGGCCTTCACCGTACCCGCCGCCATAGCCGCCGCGGTTTTCCTGGGTGCGGTACATGCCGCCGCGATCCTCGCCCCAGGAGCGGCTGCGATAATCGTCGCGGTCGTAGCCGCCGCCCTGGCTGGCCGAGGAACTGCCGCCGAAGTCGCGCCGGCTCCAGCCGCCGCGGTCCCAGTCGCCGCGGTCGCGGCCGGACTCGTAGCCGCCGCCGTAGCCGCTGTTCTGGGAGCCGCCTTGCGAACCGTAGCCTCGGTTGCGGTAGTCGCCGCTGTCGTAGGGGCGGTCGCCGTAGGTCCGCCCACCATACTCCCGGCCGCCATAGCCGAGCGAACTGCCGCCACGGGCGTCCTCGCCATAGGGACGCACGCCATAGTCGCGGTCGCGGTAATCTGCATTGCCGACGTCGCGGCTGGTGTAGTTGCCCTCGGTCCCGGCATTGCCGGCGCCGGCATAGCCGCCATAGCCGCTCGAACCCGACCGACCGCCATAGCCGGCGCCGTAGCCGCCACGGCTCATGTCGCGGCCGCCGCCGAAGCTGCGGTCGTACACGCGCTCCATCTCGCGGGAATTGTCGTGGCGGGCATCGCTGTCGTAGCGGGACTCGCGGCCATAGCCGCCCGATTCGTTGCCGACGCGCCCGCCATAGCCGGCATCGCGGTAGCTGCGGCCCTGGTCGTCCTGGTGACGGTGGTCCTGGGTGCGGTACATGCCTTCATGCTGGCCGCCGTCGTCCTGGCCATAGACGCCGCTGCGCCGCGGAGCCTCGCCCCAGTCGCGATGCCGGTTGGGTTCGCGGTCGTCGTCACGCCAGTCGCGGCCTTCGCCCCGCCACCGATTCTCGTACTGCGCCATCGTGGTCGGCTCCCTCTTGTCGGATTCTTGGATTGACGGGCCGCACGTCACGCATGGCGCGGCGGGCCCGCATGTCCCGAACAACAGGAGCGGCCGAACGGCGTTCCGGAATTTTACCGGGAGGGGCTGGAAGAAGCAGGGATTCCTGGCACGGCGCTTGCGTGGTGATGAGCGGTTGGTTCCACGCATCACTTACGGCTTCGGCGCTTCATGCACCGGAGCCGTTTTCTTTTGCGCCCCATTATTGAGCAGAGACTCCGATCTGCTTAATTATGCAGCGGCTGGTCGAGCAGCCGGGTCACCACGGCGCCCAACTCATCGTTGAGGAAAGGCTTGTAGATGATCTCGTCCGCATTGAACATGCGGGTCATCTTCAGCAGATAGCCGGCCGGCATGTTGGGGGCACCGCCGGACATGGCGAGGATCTTGACGTCGGGCTGGGCGCTGCGCGCCGCCTTGATCAGTTCGATCCCGTCCACCTCCGGCATCAGCACGTCGGTGACGATCAGGTCGAAACTGCGGCGGTCGAGCGCGCGGATCGCCGCGCGTCCGTTCTCCGCCTCCGTCACCTCGAAGCCGCGGGCCTCCAGATAGCCGGCGACGGAAAGACGAACCGCCGGAGAATCTTCGACGACCAGAATGTTGGGCCGAGTGGAACTTCCCATCATGCACCCGGTTCTTTTTGGGAACCGCCTTCGAAAAGCCGGCCGAGGCCGGCGGAGTTCAGCCCGGTAACCTTTCGCCCGCCCCTTCAGCCGTTCAACGCGGCCACCGCCGCAGCAGCGTCGGGGTGGATCGCGAACAGCGATGAAAAGCCGCTGACGTCGAACATCTCGCGGACGCGCGGCGCCATGGCGGACAGGGTGATCGAGCCGCGCTTCGCCCGTGCCGCCTTGGCGGCGACCAGCAGGCAGCGAAGCCCGGCGGAACTGATGTAGGCAAGCTCGGCCATATCCACAACGATCCGCGCGCCTTCGGCATCGACGGCGGACAGCAGCGCGGCCTCGAACCCGGCGGCATTGCCGCTGTCGATCCGACCGTCCACCCGCAGCACGGCGACACCGCCGACCGAATGTTCGGTGATATTCATACCCTGCCCTTGTCTCTTCCTACCACGTTCGGGGTTATAGCATGTCGCCGGACGCCCGGCGATGCAATGGCGGTTCGGAAGACGGTCAGCGGGACGAGATCGGCGGCGGGACGAGATCGGCGGCGGGGCGTGCCGAGCTGACAGGGCGGCCCGCGGTTCAGGATTCGATGATTTCCGCGAAGTTGAGCAGACCGATGGGCGGGTAGTGTTCCAGCGCCCTGACGGTGGCCATGTTGATGATGACGGAGAAGCGCTTCAGCGTTTCGACGGGTATCTCCGACGGACTGGCGCCATCGACGAGGATGCGGGCGGCCTTCACCGCGGTGAGACGGCCGATGGCGTAGGCGTTGCTGGCCAGTGCCAGCAGCGCCTTGTCGGAGCGGACGATCAGTTCGGTCGCCGAGAAGGTCGGCAGGCGCAGGCGCAACGCCTCGGCCGCCACGGTCGAGCGGTTGTGGGAAGCGATGAAGGTGTCGGGACCGATATAGAGGAACTCCGCCCCCCGCTGCGTCACGCGGGCCAGCGCGTCGGGAATCGCGGCGGCGACCGGTTCGCCCCGGTCGTTGAGGGGTACCGGCTCCTCGACCAGCTCCAGCCCGCGCAGTGCCGTCTCCGCCCGCAATCCTTCGACGGTATAGACCGAGTTGCGTTCCTGCGGGTTGTAGACCACGCCCAGCCGCCTGATCGGGCTATAGGCCTGGATGGTGTTCAGCTGCACCGCGATCGGCGCGATGTGGATGGTGCCGGTGACGTTGCGCCCAGGCCGGCCCAGTTCGGGAACGATCCCCGCGTCCACCGGCGCGGTGACGAAGGTGAAGACGACGGGGATGTCGGTGACGTGGCGACGCGGATCGGCATCGCCGAACGGGCCGGCGATGCCGCGGGTCTGCGGCGTGCCCCAGCTGTAGACGAGATCGGGACGGGTGTTCCTGATCTCCTCGACGATCGCCGGCAGGCGGGAAACGTCGCCGCCGGTGTCGCGGATGGTGTAGTCGACCGTCAGCCCGCGGCGGGCCAGATGGTCCTTGAAGCCGTATTCGCTGTCGCTTTCGCCCCGCCCCAGCACCATGGTGATTCGGAAGGTCCGGTCCGGCACCGCCGCGGCCAGCGCCCGCCCGCCCGGCATGAGACCCGGCAACGCCAGCCCGCCGGAGCCAGCCAGCCGCAGGAGCGAGCGGCGGCTGATGCGGTGGAGCCCCCCGTTTCCGGGAAACACCGTCACGGTCATCGTGGTCATGCCTCCTGTGACCGGCGCGGGTATAAGGCCGCGCCGGCGGATACGGAATTGGAGGCTTCATTCCGGACCGGGCCAATGCGTCCGAATGACGCAGGCGTCAATCAGATATGCGGCATCGCGCCGGCATGGGCATCCCGCATGGAACGCTGTTCCGGCCGCCACTCCGCCGCGCCGTCTTCATGCTCCGGGCCGTCCTCGTCCTCCGCACCGTCAGCCCAGGCCGGGACGACGGTCTGGCGCAGCTCGGCCAGCGCCACCATCGCCTCGCGGTCGCCGGCCGCCGCGGCCGCCTGAAGCCACAGGGCGGCTTCGGCCGGATCGCGGGCCGCGCCGACGCCCTCGCGCAGGCAGAGGCCCAGGCGGAACTGGGCGGCGGGATGACCCTGCTCCGCCGCGGCGCGCAGCCAGCGCACCGCCTCCCCCTCGTCGCGGTCGATGCCGCGGCCGTCGAGCAGAAGCAGGGCGAGGTTGACCTGGGCGGGAGCGGACTGCTGGAGCGCGGCCAGCCTGTACCACAGCGCCGCCTTGCCCGGGTCGCAGGGCACGCCGGCGCCATGTTCATGCATATAGCCGAGGTTGTTCTGCGCGCCGACATCGCCCTTGGCGGCGGCGCGGCGGTACCAGGAAACCGCCCGGCGCGGGTCCGGCGGCACGCCGATCCCGTTGGCCAGCAGGAAGGCCAGCATGGTCTGCGCCGCGACATGGCCCTGGCGGGCGGCGCGGCGGTACCAGGAAACGGAAGCGGCGACATCGGTCGTCCGCAACGCCTCCGCCAGCCGGTACTGGGCGTCGGCGCCGCCCAGTCCGGCCTTCATCCGGGTCCAGAGCGTGGGCGTGGCAAGCGTGGGCTTGGCAAGCATGGACATGGCGCTGGCACCTTCGTCGATTGTCCCCTGGGCATCCATCCCACGAACGGCGCGCGAACCGGCTTTATTCCAGTCGCCGCAGCGTTGTGGATCATCCCCTGCGCCCGAGTCTGTCCCCCCGCCGCCATCCGTTCAACCTCCCCAGCCGGCGGTCGAGGAATTGCCATGCCGGCGCCTTCGGTCAAGAATGACCATCCCTTCGCGTTCCATCCTATCCGGACGCATAGGAGAAAAAGTGGGGCGGAAGGTGGAGCGGATGGACGGCGCAACGGCGAACCGCCTGGATTTGGTCCTGCGCAACGACCTGTCGGAACTGGAGCGTCTGGCCGCCGCGGTGGACGGCTTCGCCGAACGCAACGCCCTGGCCCCCGACCTCGCCTTCCGGTTCAACCTGTGCTTCGAGGAACTGATCGCCAACACCGTGTCCTACGGCTATGGCGATGCCGGCACTCATGGGATCCGGGTGCGGCTGGAGGTGGACGGGCACGAACTGAGGGCGGAGATCGAGGACGACGCCGCCCCTTTCGACCCGTTTGCCGACGCCCCGGCGCCCGACCTGGAAAGCCGCCTGGAGGACCGGCGGATCGGAGGCCTCGGCGTTTTCCTTGTCCGAAGGACGATGGACCGCGCCAGCTACCGCCGCGAAGGCGGCCGCAATCTGGTCATGCTCGCCAAGCGAATCGGCTGACCATCCGGCAGGGACGCAACCTCAAGCGGCGATCCCGGCAAGCGACGCCAAGTCCACAAGACCGACAGGGGCATATTAGATGGAGTTGCCAACTTTATAGGCGTTTCACCAAATGCCGGCGGATTGCCTTCCATGACAATCCGGCAAAGCAGAGCGCTTCGCTGTGCAACAAACCGACACATGACAAGCCGGGCAAATTCTTGCACTATTGTGGATAGCCCTCGGTTGTGGGCGGGACAGGCCGTTCGGGCCGCCCGACGCGCATCCGGGGAAAGGGCATGGAAGGCAGACGCTAACGTGTGGAGTCGACGCATCATGACCGGGACGCAGTGCCAAGAGGCACGCCTGCGGCTTGGCTGGTCGACACGGATGCTGGCGAACAAGGCCGGTGTTCCGTGGTACGCCGTGATGAACCTCGATTACGGCACGGGTGAAGTCGACCCGGCCATCGTTGACGCGCTCGCCCGCGCCTTCAGACAGGCGGGTCTGGAGTTGCGCTGAGTCCCTGCTTCCCCTCTCCCGGACTGGAAGAGGGGAACCGTCGTACTTTCCTCAATCCTTCTTTTTGGTCTTGTCCTTCCTGGCCGGGCGGTCGATGCGCTTGGCCGATTCGGTATCGGGGGTGATGGGCTTGCCGGTTTCGGACACCGCCCTGGCCGCCTCCAGCGGATCGGCGATGTCGCGGTCCGGCTCATTGGTCAGGGTGTTGCCGGTATCGGGCTTCTGGTCTGCCATGGGATCGCTCCTTCCATCATGTGTGACCGTCACAACAGACGGGCGCGGGCTTTGGTCCCGGATACAATCCGTTACCGAATGACCGGCCGGCGGACACAAGCCGGCAACGATGGCGCGCCATGCTGATCGCCATGGACGCCCCCCAACGGAAGCGGGGGCACCCGTTGCGATAGGATGGACAGCATGAAGAAGACCCTGCTTGCCGTGGCTGCCGCGATCCTCGCCGTCACCGCGGCGACCGGTACCCCCGCCCTGGCCCAGGGATGGCAGCCCGGACCATACGACCGTGCGCCCGGCCACCTGCACCGGCAGCTTCCCGACAGCCATCCCAACGCCTACCCAAATGCCCCCCTCAACTCCCATTGGCCCGACCGCCGCCCCGGTCCGCCGGAAGGCCGCGGCTGGCGGGCCGGCGAACGGCTGCCGCATGAGTGGCGGGCACAGCATTACGTGATCGTCAAGCCGGCCGCATACCATCTGCACCGTCCGCCACGCGGCCATCGCTGGATCCGCGTCGGCCATGACGCGGTACTGGTGGTTTCCACAACCGGTGTCATCGTGGAGGTCGCGCCCGGCCTGTTCCGCTGATCGCCAGCGTACCTGTGGACCCGATGCTGTGCGCCCCCGTGCAATACACCGGGAAGCGCACCGCACCGGGACAGCCCGCCAACGGCCGGAACGGCGCACCATCGCCATTCCGACGTCATAGGTCAGGCTTTCGAAGCCCCACTGACCGCAGCCCGCCCGCGCCGGCCGGGATTGCATCCAGTCCGGCCTCTATTCGCCGCCGCCTTTCTGCGCCAGGACCAGGAAGATCTTCTCCTCCAGCTGGTCGGGGGTGAAGGGCTTGGCGATGTAGCCGCTGACCTGATGGGCCAGAGCCTTCTTCACCGCCTCCAGCGTGGCGAGCGCCGTGACCATCAGGAAAGGCAGGTCGCTGCGCGTCTCGCGGACATGCTTCAGCAGGTCGAGTCCGTTCAGCCGCGGCATCATCCAGTCGCAGACGATCAGGTCGTAGGCGGCGCCGTCGGCCTGGAAGCGCTCCAGCGCCTCCTGCCCGTCGGCGGCGGCGTCGACCCGGCCGATGCCGAGCTCCTGAAGGACGGAGGTGACGAAGGCGCGCGGCCCCGACTCGTCATCCACCACCAGGACGCGCTGGGCGGCAAGGTCGATGAAGGGAACGCCGACCATGCCCAGCGACTGGCGCAGCCAGCTGGTCCGCGCCGCCCGCTCCTTCGGCCCCGGCGCGTTCAGCAGCACATGGCGGACGAAGCGCGGCCGGTGGCAGTGGCGATAGAGCACGCGGGCCACCGCCAGCCGGCTCTTGCCGGCGCAGAACGCCCCCTCCCCCGCCAGACGGACGATGTCGAGCACGCTGTCGGGCGGCGGGTCGTCCTTGGCCTGGATCAGCGGGGCCAGCACGCGCTGGGTGCGCAGGAAGGCGTTCTGGATGTCGTCGATCTGGCCGCCGAGATACTCCCGCTCCTCCTCATGGAAGGCGCTGGACAGCACCATGCGCTGGACCTCCGCCAGCCCCTTCAGCTTCTCGTTCCGGTCCTTCCAGCAATCGAGCAGCCGGCCGGCGAAGTCGCGGCTGTCGAAGAAGCTCTTCAGGTAGTCGGCCACCGCCTTGGCCGCGGTGGGCGACAGCGGCATCTTCTGGAGGATGAAGAGAATGCGCAGCTTCTGCACGAAATTGCGGCCGCGGGTGATCTCGGGAACGGTGTCCTCGTTGACCAGCAGGGCGGTGCGGCGTTGCAGCGCCGCCTCCGTGCGGGCGCCGCCGACATAGGCGCCCTCGCGGTCGCGCAGCCGGGCGGACAGGTCGCTCAGCGCCAGGATCTCGCGCTGCACCGCCTCGATGCCGAACATGTCGCCGGCGCTGGCGATGGTGAAGCAGGCGGGCTTGGCCATCTCGCGGCGGAAGGCGGCGGCCAGCGCGTCGCGCAGCCCCGGCATCGGCACGCGGCGCATCAGGGCGTCGAGCCGCCGGAACACCGGCGGGGCCTCGTCCGGCATCGGCCGGTCGGCGGCGATCAGCGTCACGATCAGGTCGATCAGCGCGGCGAAGGGCGCGTCGCGGGCGCAGGACGCGGTGCCGGCGTCGCTCAGCAGGATTTCGCCGAGCAGCCGCTCCAGCGGCACCAGCGCGTCGGGATGCTCGGTGGTCTCCGCCAGCGCCAGCAGAGCCTCCGCCTTCTCGGCGAAGCTGCGGCAGACGGCGATGTGCTGGGTGACGGCGGCGTCCAGCAGGAAGCGGCCGAGGAAACCGCCGACCGACAGCAGTTCCGCCGCCGCGCCGGGATAGGCGTCGGCCAGGAACTCGGGCGGCGGGTGCTCCTTCAGCCGCTCGCGCGTCAGCCGGGCGATCTCGTTGACCAGCGGGGCCATGCCGCCTTTCCGCTCCATCGCCCGCTCGGCCTGGGTCAGGATGGCGACGAAGGTGGCGGTGTTCGACAGCCCGGTCTGGTGGCGCGGGTGGTGCAGCAGCTCCGTCGCGGTCAGCGCGTTCTCGTCGAGGAAGCGGCGGCAGAAGCGGCCGACGCCGTCCCGCCCGGCCGGGGCGTAGAAGTCGGCCGGCTCGCGGCAGGCGGCCGGAGCCGCCCCTTCCGCCCCCTCCAGGGCCGGTTCCGGCGAGGCGCCGTCCGCCCGGTCACCATGGTGAGACGCGTCCATCGCCGCCCTCACACGGCCAGAAGGTCGCGCAGCGCGTCGAGCAGCCGTTCGGGCGCCACCGGCTTCATCACGATCTGCCGGCCCTCCTGCGCCGTCAGCCCGGCCGCCGTCCCGCGCGAGGCATAGCCGGTCAGGAACAGGATGGGCAGGAGCGGGTTGCGGCTCTCCAGCGCGCGGGCAAGCTCCAGCCCGTTCATCCGCGGCATCGACACGTCGCTGACCACCGCGTCGAACAGGCCGCCGGCCTCGTCGTAGCGGTCCAGCGCCTCCTGCCCGTCCGACGCCTCGACCACGGTGCAGCCGGCCTCCTCCAGCACGAGGCGCAGGTAGCGGCGGACCGAGTCCTCGTCATCGACCAGCAGGATGACCGCGCCCTCCCCCTCCGCGACATGCAGCGGGTCGGGTCGGGCCGGCGCGGCGGGCGGATCGACCGCGGGCAGGTAAAGGGCGAAGGTCGCGCCGCGGCCCTTCCCGCCCTCCAGTTCCACGGCGCCGTTGGACTGCTGCGCCGTGCCGTAGACCATCCACAGGCCGAGGCCGGTGCCCTTTCCCGGCTCCTTGGTGGTGAAGAAGGGTTCCCAGATGCGGTCACGGATCTCCGCCGGCACGCCCGGCCCCTGGTCGCCGACACGGATCGCCACATAGCGTCCCGGCTTCAGCCCGCGGTGGCGGGCGAAGAAGGCGTCGTCCGGCGTCTCCACCGCCAGCGCGATGGTCAGGGCGCCGCCGTCGGGCATGGCGTCGCGCCCGTTCAGCGCGAGGTTCAGCAGGGCCTGGTTCAGCGTGACCGGATTGACCAGGGCGTGCGCGCCTTCGTCCTCCGCCAGGATCTCCACGTCGATGCCGGCGCTGAGCAGCGGCTTCAGGAAGACGCGCAGGTCGCGCACCAGCGGGGCGACGGCCACCACCTCCCGCTCGTCGGTGACGCGGCGGTGGGAGAAGTCCAGAAGCTGGCCGGTCAGCGCCGCCGCCCTCTCGGAGGCCTTGGCGATCTCCTGCACGCAGGTCAGCACGCGGTCGGGATCGGCCGGGTTGCGCTCCGCCAGCCGGGCGAAGCCGCCGATGGCGGTCAGCATGTTGTTGAACTCATGGGCGATGCCGCCGGCCATGCGGCCCACCGCCTCCATCTTCTGGGCGCGCTGCAGCTCGCCCTCCACCCGGCGGCGGTCGGTGATGTCGTTCAGCACCAGCAGCACCGCCGGCCCGCCGCCATACAGCGCCGGGCTGGCCGCCACCTCCAGGCGGCGGCGCTCGCCGGTCGGGCGCAGGGCGTCGCATTCCAGCCTTTGCTCCTCGCCCTCGGCGGCGGTGGCGAGCGTCGCCGCCAGCGCATCGCCATCCTCCAGGAAGCCGGCGAGCGGCCGGCCCTCCAGCGCATCGGCGCCGACCCCGAGGATCGCGGCGGCGGCGCCGTTGGCGAAGCGGACGACGGCACGGTCCCAGATGACGATGCCGTAGGGAGCCAGCTCCACCAGCTGGCGGTAGCGCAGCTCGCTTTCGCGCAGGGCGCCGACGGTCAGCTTCAAACGGGCGGTCTGGCCGGCCAGCTCCTCCTCCCGCGTCTTCAGCTCGGTGATGTCCATCAGGATCTTCACCACGCCGCCGGCGCCGGTGGCATGCTCGCTGATGCGGTACCAGCGCCCGTCGGACAGCCGCCCGTCGACCGGGGTGGAGTGCTGGAGATGACGGGTCAGCCGCTGTTCCACCCAGGCGCCGACGTCGCCCTCGCCCTCGTAGCCGCCGCGCTCGGCGGCGGCGTGCAGGATCTCGGAGAAGCTGCGGCCGGGGGTCAGCATGTCGGCGATGGTGGGATAGGCGCGGCGGTACTGCTCGTTGCAGATCAGCAGGCGCCCGTCGGCGCTGAACAGCACGAAGCCTTCGGACACGCTGTCGATGGCGTCATGCACCACCGCTTGCATGAAGCGCGCCTCGACCAGGGCCAGCGTCTCGGCGGTGGCGTCGACGCCGCAGCCGCGATAGCCGCGGAACCGCCCGTCGACGCCGCGGACCGGCACGGCGCTGAGCCGAAGCACGAGGTCGCGGCCGTCCGCTCCCTGGACAGTCACCTCGAGATCGCGGAAGGGGCGGCCCGCCTCGATGTCCGCGCGGTATTCGGCCCAGGTCGCGTCGTCGGCGACCAGCGGCGCCAGATCGAGCAGGGAATCGCCGAACAGCGTCCGTGGATCGCAGCCGAGCAGAGCGGCCAGCCCTCCCGACAGCGAGAGATAGCGGTGGTCCGCGCCGCTTTCCCAGAACCAGCCGGGAGACACGGCGGCGAAGTCGCGGGAACGGGCGCGCAGCCCGTCCAGCTCGTCGCGCGCCTGCCGGAGGGCGGCGTCCGACCGCGCCAGCGCCGCAGAGGCGGATCCGGCGCCCCGGGCGCTCCACAGCGCCAGACCGCCGGCGGCGGCCAGCGCCGCGGCCGGCGGCCAGCTGAACTGGCCGGCCGAGGACAGTCCGAGAAGCCCGCCGACGGCGGTCAGCCCGGCAAGGAGGCCCGGAAGCGAGGCGGAAAGACGGGACGGGACGGATGCCGGTTCGGGGGAACCCGCGGTGCGGAGCGGTGGATCGGCGTCTGCAAGGTCCACGGGGCCTCCGTCGGTCCGGAAGAATGGTTGTCCGACGACATCATCGCCCGATCCTCCCCGTCTTAGGCCGTCAGGCGTTAACAGCAGGTTTAGCCGCTAAGCTTTCTCACAAATGCGATGCTTCGGAGCGAGTGCGGAACCGGCGGCCCGCGACAGATCCATAAAGCCCTGTCGCGCGTATGAACCGATTGCTGCTTGATTGCCGGCCAGTTTTGAAAGGAAGGACCCCGCGATGCCTCCAGCCTCTCCGCCAGCCGCTCCGCCCGGCATGCCGCCTGCCGCCCCCGGGACCGACGTTACCACCTGGAGCGACCTCCCGGCCCAGACGGACGGCGGAGTGGAGAGGCGCAGCTTTCCCGGTACGGGCGCCTCCCTGAAGCACATCGTCATCAAGGCCGGCACCGCCGCCCCGCGCCACGACCATCCGCAGGAGCAGTTCGTCATCGTCGTGGAGGGCCGCGCCCTGCTGAACTGCGAAGCCGGGCCGGTGGATCTGCGGCCGGGCATGGTCATCCGCTTCGACCCCGGCGCCTGGCACAGCGCCGATTTCGTCGAGGACACGGTGCTGATCGAGGTGAACCTGAACCCGGCGGGCTGAAGCCGCCGGGAGAGGGGCGCGGCCGCCCGGACGCCTTTGCGCTCAGATGTCGATATCGATGTCGATCTCGCCGTCGTCTTCCGGAGCGCGGCCCAGCAGCAGGTCGGCGGCGTCGAGCGTCAGCGCTTCCACCTCCTCGTTCCGTTCCTCGTCAGGCAGGCGCAGCGCATGCATCACCTGGGTCGCCAGATGGATCAGCATGGCGCGGACGCAGTCGTCCTCCGGATACTCCAGGGCCACGACGTCCTTCAGGAAGGCGCCCAGCTGGTCCGGCGTGTTCCAGGGATGGGTGATGACGCCGTCGAACCCGCTGGTGCCGAGGAAGACGGAGTTCAGCGCGATGGCCTGGCGGTTGATGCCGTCCACCGCCTCGTCCTGGTCGAGCTTGCCCTGGAGGACCTGATTGAAGGCTTCCAGGCTGAGGTCGATGAACTGGCGGACCAGCAGCCGCACCACGGATTCGTCGGACAGGTCGTTGCGGGCCTGGGGCTGGGTCAGCACCGGCAGCGGTTGCAGCAGCGCCGCGATGATCGGCTTTGCGGACTGGGATTCCATCGCGGGCAACTCCTGTCGAAATCAACCCCGGCTGATCCGCGGGGCAAAGGGTTTACGGCTCCCGATACTGCCAGAGCCTGATGCAAAACGCAAAAAAGGCCGCCCCCTCGCGGGAGCGGCCCTTCGCCGAGCCTGACGGGAAGTCAGTCTCGCGGGATCAGCCCACCAGCTCGATGCCGGCGAAGAAGAAGGCGATCTCCTGGGCGGCGGTCTCCGGGGCGTCCGAACCGTGCACCGAGTTCGCCTCGATCGACTCGGCGAACTCCTTGCGGATGGTGCCCTCGGCGGCGTTGGCCGGGTTGGTGGCGCCCATGATCTCGCGGTTGCGGGCGATGGCGTTCTCGCCTTCCAGGACCTGCAGGACCACCGGGCCGGAGATCATGAAGGAGACCAGGTCGCCGAAGAACGGACGCTCGCGGTGCACGCCGTAGAACTGCTCGGCCTGGGCCTTCGAGAGCTGGACGCGCTTCTGGGCAACGATGCGCAGGCCGCCGTCTTCGAACTTGGCGTTGATCTTGCCGGTCAGGTTGCGGCGGGTGGCATCGGGCTTGATGATCGAGAGGGTCCGTTCGACGGCCATGGTGGTGACTCCTGCGGGATTGGGGCTTTTCGCCGATTTAAAAACGCGCAGGCGCCGCCGGATGACCGGGGCGCCGGATGGGCGGCTTTATAGAGGCGCTTTGGCGGCGCGGCAAGGCGTTCGTTGAGGCGGGCGACCGGGGGGGCGTTCCAAAGAAAAAATCCGGCCGTGACGGTATCCCGCCATGGCCGGAGTTCAGGAGGCTACTCGGAAAGGAGGGGGCGGGTCAGGACTTGGCCGTCCCCAGCTTGGCCTGCACCGCGGCCAGGCCGTCCTTGCCGTCCAGCGTGGTGACGCCGGACAGCCAGGTCTTCAGGACGGCGGGATTCTTCTTCAGCCAGTCGGCCGCCACCGCTTCCGGCTTCCGCCCGCCGTTCATGATGCCGTCCATCACCGAATTCTCCATGTCGACGGTGAAGACCAGATTGGACAGGAACTTGCCGATGTTCGGGCATTCGGCGGCATAGCCCTTGCGCACGTTGGTGCTGACGGTGGCGCCGCCGAAGTTCGGGCCGAACCAGTCGTCGCCGTCGGCGAGATAGGTGATGTCCATCGTCTTGTTCATCGGGTGCGGCGCCCAGCCGAGGAAGGCGATCCATTTCTTGGCCCGGGTCGCGCGCTTCACCTCGGCCAGCATGCCGGCCTCGCTGGATTCAACCATCTTGAAGTCCTTCAGCCCGAAGGCGTCGGCCTTCAGCATCTTGTCGATGATCAGGTTGCCGTCGTTGCCGGCCTCGATGCCGTAGATCTTGCCGTCCAGCTTGTCCTTGTACTTCGCCAGATCCTTGAAGCTCTTCAGCCCGGCCTCGGCGGCGTAGGTGGGGACGGCCAGCGTGTATTTGGCGCCTTCCAGGTTGACGCGCGTCACCTCGACCGAGCCGTCCTCCAGCACCGGCTTGATGAAGGTCTCCATGGTCGGCATCCAGTTGCCGAGGAACACGTCCAGCGACTTGGTCTTCAGCCCGAGATAGACGACCGGCACCGACGAGACGCTGGTGGTCGGCTTGTAGCCCAGCGCGTCCAGCGTGACGGAGGCGAGCGCCGTCGTCGCCGCGATGTCGGTCCAGCCGACGTCGCCGAAGCGCACCGCCTTGCAGGATGCCGGATCGGCGGCCTGCGCCGTCCCCGCCGTCAGGGCGGCGGACCCGGCCGCCAGCATCAGGCCGACGGCGAGAGCGGAGAATTTACCGAATGTCTTGGCCATATCCCTGTTCTCCTTGCTTGTGGTTATCGTTGTCGTTTTCGTTGTGGGGCACCGTTTTCGCTGAACTGTCGGCTCCACAGCTCTCACCTTCAAGCAACCTTCCGAATTCAAACAGCTCTCTCGGCCGTCATTCCCGCGAAGGAGCCTGTGAAGACATCGAACTTATATGAGAAGGCCCTGATCTGGCAGGCGTGCACATCTCCCACTCGTCATCCCCGCGGAGGCGGGGAACCAGGATTTCCAACACAAGTGCTTGTAAAGGCTGGATTCCCGCCTTCGCGGGAATAACGCGGAGTTCATTTGATTTCGAAGAGTTATTTGAATTGGAGATAGGCATATTCCCTAGTTCTCGCTGTGCGGGCGCGCGGGTTCATGCCCGCAGTCGCTGGTCCTTGCGTGACTCCTTCAAAGCCAGGGCGGCGTCGGCGACGTAATAGGGGACGTCGGCGCGCGGCAGCGGCGGACGGCCGCGCACCGCGTCGGCCAGCTTCTCCGCCATCATGATGGTGGGCGCGTTCAGGTTGCCGGTGACGATGCGCGGCATGATCGAGGCGTCGATGACGCGCAGCCCCTCCAACCCATGCACCCGGCCCTGGCCGTCAACCACTGCATTGTCGTCGGTCCCCATCCGGCAGGTGCCGCAGGGGTGGTAGGCGGTCTCGGCGTGATGGCGGACGAAGGCGTCGAGGTCGGCGTCGGTGACGCACTGGGCGCCGGGGCTGATCTCCTCGCCGCGATAGGGCGCCAGGGCGCGCTGGCGCATGATGTCGCGGGTGATGCGGATGCCGGCGCGGAACTCCCGCCAGTCCTGCGGATCGGCCATGTAGTTGAACAGGATGCTGGGTGCCTGCCCCGGATCGCGCGACCGGGCATGGACGCGCCCCTTGCTGGGCGAGCGCATCGAGCCGACATGGGCCTGGAAGCCGTGCGCCTCCACCGCGTTGGTGCCGTTGTAGCTGATGGCGACGGGGAGGAAGTGATACTGGATGTTGGGCCAGGGCACGTCGTCGCCGGTGCGGATGAAGCCGCCGGCCTCGAACTGGTTGCTGGCGCCGACGCCGGTGCCCAGGAACAGCCATTCGGCGCCGATGGCCGGCTGGTTCCACCATTTCAATGCGGGATAGAGCGACACCGGCTGGCGGCAGTGATACTG
Organism: Azospirillum sp. 412522; assembly: GCF_019805165.1. Taxonomy (GTDB): domain Bacteria; phylum Pseudomonadota; class Alphaproteobacteria; order Azospirillales; family Azospirillaceae; genus Azospirillum. The sequence goes on along the minus strand of NZ_RWIJ01000034.1, from coordinate 27,020 downwards.
AATGTACATCTCCAGATGATCCTGGAGATCGCCGCCGACCCCCGGCAGGTCGAGCACCGTCTGCACCCCCAGCTCGCGCAGCAGCGGCGACGGCCCCACGCCCGAGCGTTGCAGGATCGCCGGCGAGGCGATGGCTCCGGCGCACAGCAGCACCTCCCGCCGAGCCCGCGCCGTCACCGGCGTGCCGTTGCGCAGATAGGCGACGCCGACGGCGCGGCGCCCGTCGAACAGGATGCGGTCGGTCAGCGCGTGGGTGACGATGGTCAGCCCCGGCCGCCCGCGCGCCCGGTCGAGATAGCCGCGCGCCGTGCTGCACCGCCGCCCCTGCGCCGTCACCGTGCGGTCCATCGGGCCGAAGCCCTCCTGGCGGTAGCCGTTCAGATCGTCGGTGCGGCCATAGCCGGCCTGCGCCCCCGCCTCCACCATCGCCTCGTAGAGCGGGTTTACGCCCGGCTTGGCGGTGGTGACGAACAGCGGGCCGTCGCCGCCGTGATAGGCGTCGGGACCGATGTCGCGCGTCTCCGCCTTGCGGAAATAGGGCAGGCAGTCGAGATAGCTCCAGTCCTCCAGACCCGGAAGCTCGGACCAGCCGTCATAGTCCAGCGCGTTGCCGCGGATGTAGCACATGCCGTTGATCAGCGACGACCCGCCCAGCCCCTTCCCGCGCCCGCACTCCATCCGGCGGTTGTCCATGTGCGGCTCGGGTTCGGTCTCGTAGGCCCAGTTGTAGCGGCGGCCCTGGAGCGGAAAGGCCAGAGCCGCCGGCATCTGGGTGCGGTAGTCCAGCCGGTGGTCGGGTCCGCCGGCCTCCAGCAGCAGGACGCTGACGCCGGCATCCTCGGTCAGGCGGCAGGCCAGCACGTTGCCCGCCGACCCGGCGCCGACGATGATGTAGTCGTACTCGCGCACTGCGGAGGCAATGGCAGACATGGCGTCGGGCATGGCGGTGCCGTTCTCCGGGGTAGCGGCTCCGGAGGTCTGTGGATTCGACATCGAACACCCCTTCTGTAAAAAGCGGGCTCAGAACACCGAGGAATAGGGTCCCAATTCGACCTGGACCGACTTGAGGCGGGTGTAGTGGTCGAGCGTCTCGACCCCGTTCTCGCGGCCGATCCCCGACTGCTTGTAGCCGCCGACCGGCATCTCCGGCGGCGACTCCCCCCAGGCGTTGATCCAGCAGATGCCGGCCTCCAGCCGGTGGATCACCCGGTGGGCGCGGGCCAGATCGCCGGTGACCAGCCCGGCGGCGAGGCCGTAGCTGGTGGCGTTGGCCCGGGTGACGACTTCCTCCTCCTCGTCGAAGGTCAGGAGCGACAGGACCGGGCCGAAGATCTCCTCGCGCACGATGGCCATGCCGTCGTGGCAGTCGGTGAAGATCGTGGGCGCCACATAGGCGCCGCGCGCGAAGGCGGCACCCTCCGGAACGCCGCCGCCGGCCAGCAGCCTGGCGCCCTCCGCCTTGCCGGCCTCGATGTAGCGCAGCACCTTGTCGCGATGGGAGAAGCTGGCGAGGGGACCGAAATTGGTGTCGGGATCGAGCGGATCCCCTATGCGGATGCGGCGCACGCGGACCAGCAGCCGCTCTTCGAACGCCGACGCGATGCTGCGGTGGACGAATACGCGGGTGCCGTTGGTGCAGACCTGGCCGGAACTGTAGAAGTTCGCCATCATGGCGATGTCGGCGGCACGGTCGAGGTCGGCGTCGGCGAAGACGATCAGCGGCGACTTGCCGCCAAGCTCCATCGTCACGTCCTTCAGCGTCGATCCGCCCGCCGCGGCCATCACCCGCTTGCCGGTCTCCACCCCGCCGGTGAAGGACAGCTTCTCGATGCCGGGATGGGCGGCGAGCAGGGCGCCGACCCGGCCGTCGCCCTGGACGACGTTGAACACGCCGTCGGGCAGTCCGGCCTCGCTGTAGACCGCCGCCAGATGAAGGGCGGTCAGCGGCGTCACCTCGCTCGGCTTGAAGATCATGGCGTTGCCGGCGGCCAGCGCCGGGGCCGACTTCCACAGCGCGATCTGGATCGGGTAGTTCCAGGCGCCGATCCCGGCCACCACCCCCAACGGCTCCCGCCGGGTGTAGACGAAGGAGGTGGGGCGCAGCGGGATCTGCCGCCCTTCCAGCGCCGGGGCGAGGCCGGCGTAATATTCCAGCACGTCGGCGCCGGTGGCGATGTCGACCGCGCGCGTCTCGCTCAGCGGCTTGCCGGTGTCGAGCGTTTCGATCTCGGCTAGCGCGTCGTTGCGCTCGCGCAGCAGGGATACCGCCCGGCGCAGCACCCGCGAGCGCTCCATCGCCGTCATCGCACCCCACACCGCCTGCCCGGCGCGGGCGCTGTCCACCGCAAGATCCAGATCCGCGGACGTCGCCTGCGCGACCTCGGCCAGCGTCTCGCCGGACGCAGGATTGACGGTGGCGAAGCGCTCCTCCCCCTCGCCCGTGACAGGACGGCCATGAATGTAATGGCCCTGCCGTTCGAACCGCATCATGTCCCGTCTCCCTGATCCCAGGTCCCGAGGGTGCGTTGGACCGCAGCAATTTGAGTTCAGGACTGCAGCCTGATTTTTATTGATTGGACGTTCAATTAAAAAAGATCGGGTGGCGATTCCGTTCTCTGGATTGGTCGTGTTCAAACAAACCGGATGGCCCCGTTCCGGCCGCGATGGCGGCGTTCCGGCGGTCCCGCGCGGGACAAAGCCGTGCCATTCGCCGGCCCCCGCTTCAAATCGGCGTCCCCGCGTGCTACATCCTCGCGCGCTATGCTGCATATCAATGACCTGACCTTCCGCTTCGGCGGCCGAGTGTTGTTCGACCACGCGACGGCGGTGGTGCCCAAGGGGCATCGCGTGGCGCTGGTCGGGCGCAACGGCACCGGCAAATCGACCCTGCTGAAGCTGATCTCAGGCCAGCTGCAGACCGATGCTGGCGCCGTCACCCTGCCGGCGGGCATGCGGATGGGCATGGTGGCGCAGGAGGCCCCCAGCGGCCCGACCACGCTGATCGACGCCGTGCTGGCCGCCGACACCGAACGCACCGCCCTGCTGGCGGAGGCCGAGACGGCGACCGACCCGATGCGCATCGGCGAAATCCACGCCCGGCTCGCCGACATCGAGGCCCATTCCGCCCCGTCTCGCGCCGCGCAGGTGCTGTCCGGCCTGGGCTTCGATGCCGAGGCGCAACAGCGGCCCTGTTCGGACTTCTCCGGCGGCTGGCGGATGCGCGTGGCGCTGGCCGGCGTGCTGTTCTCGCGACCCGACCTGCTGCTGCTGGACGAGCCGACCAACCACCTCGACCTCGAAGCGACCATCTGGCTCGAGGGCTATCTAAAGAACTACCCGCACACCATCCTGCTGGTCAGCCACGACCGCGAGCTGCTGAACGCGGTGCCGACAACCACGATCCACATCGACCAGGGCAAGCTCGTCACCTACAGCGGCAATTACGACCAGTTCCTGGCGCAGCGCCGCGCCAACCAGGAACGGCTGGCCTCGATGGCCGCCAAGCAGGAGGCGCGGCGCAAGCACATGATGTCCTATGTCGACCGCTTCCGCTTCAAGGCCAGCAAGGCCCGCCAGGCGCAGAGCCGCCTGAAGCTGCTGGAGAAGATGGAGTCGATCACGCTGATGGAGGACGATCCCGAGGTCGTCTTCAACTTCCCGCCGCCGGACGAGCTGGCGCCGCCGCTGATCGCGCTGGAAGGGGTCAGCATCGGCTATGGCGACAAGGTGATCCTGCGGCGGGTCAACCTGCGCATCGACATGGAGGACCGCATCGGCCTCTTGGGCGCCAACGGCAACGGCAAGTCGACGCTGGTCAAGCTGCTGGCCAACCGGCTGCAGCCGATGGCCGGCGAGATGCGGCGCCCGCCCAAGCTGCGCATCGGCTATTTCGCCCAGCATCAGGCCGAGGAGCTGGACCTGTCGCTGACGCCGATCCAGCAGACCCAGCGCATCATGCCGCTGGCGCTGGAGGAGAAGGTGCGCGCCCATCTCGGCCGCTTCGGCTTCCCCCAGGTGAAGGCGGAGACCAAGATCGCCAGCCTGTCCGGCGGCGAGAAGGCGCGGCTTCTGCTGGCGCTGATGAGCCGGGAAGTCCCGCACATCCTGATGCTGGACGAACCGACCAACCACCTGGACATCGACAGCCGCGAGGCCCTGATCGAGGCGATCAACGACTTCCCCGGCGCCGTCATCATCATCAGCCACGATCCCCATTTGATCGAGATGACGGTGGACCGGCTGCTGCTGGTCGCCGACGGCACGGTCCAGGCCTATGACGGCGATCTCGACGACTACCGCCGCTATCTGCTCGACCGCGCCAAGGCGGAGCGGGCGGTGGCGAAGGGCGGTGCTGAGCGCGACGCCGGGCCGAACAAGAAGGACCAGCGCCGCGCGGCGGCCGAGGCGCGGACGGCGCTGGCGCCGCTGAAGCGCAAGGCCACCGACGCCGAGGCGCTGGTGACCAAGCTGGGCGAGGAGAAGCGCAAGATCGAGGCGAAGATGGCCGACCCCACGCTCTACACCGGCCCGTCGGACAAGCTGACCAAGCTGCAGATTGACCTCGGCACGGTGGAGAAGAAGCTGGCGACCGCCGAGGAGACCTGGCTGGAGGCGCTCGAACTCTACGAGAGCGCCGCGGCGGAGGCCGGCGTTTGAACGCCCGCCGGCACATCGACAGCTCCGGCGCCGGCGATCAGGCGGAGATGGAGCAGGACGGCACCATCGCCCTGCCTGTTCCCTGCGATGCGGAGGAGGAAGAGCGCACGTCGGACGTCCTGGCCCGCTTCCGCGTCAACCTGCCGAAGGGGCGGGTCACGCTGGGCGACCTGATCCGGGCACTGGGCGACCGCTCGCTCGGCACCATCCTGCTGGCGCTGTCGCTGCCGACCATCGCCCCGGTGCCGCTGGGCGTGTCCTGCCTGTTCGACCTGCCCATCGTGCTCTACACCGCGCAGCTCGCCTTCGGCCGGCGCGGGGCCGGACTGCCGGACTGGCTGCTGCGCCGCTCCATCGGCAGCGGGCTGGCGGCGCGGACGCTGGACGCCGCCATGCCGCGGCTGGTGTGGATCGAGCGGATGCTGAAGCCGCGGCTCCATCGCCTCGCCCGCATCGACGAGGAACGCTGGTTCGGGCTGCTGCTGTTCATCCTGACGCTGACCTGCATCGTGCCGCTGCCGCTGACCGGCTGGCTGCCGGGCTTCGCGCTGGTGCTGATCTCGCTGGGGCTGATCGAGCGCGACGGCGGCGCCATCGGCATCGGGCTGGGGCTGACCGCGGCGGCGCTGGTGTTCCTGACGCTGGTGGCGAGCAGCCTGTCATACGCAGGTCACCAACTTCTGGCAGCAACTCTGCATTAGGACGGCTGCATCGGAACCATGGGTGCAGGCCGTCCCGATCCAGGGAGGCCCACATGACCGAGACCGCATCCGCCGCGCTTTCCGAATCCTGGCTGTTCTTCCGCCGCTGGCTGGCCGATCCCTGGGCGATGGGGTCGGTCGCCCCCTCCTCCCAGGCGCTGCGCCGCCGCATCACCCGCGAGATCCGCCGCGAGCCGGACGAGGCGGTGGTGGAGTTCGGCGGCGGCACCGGCCCGATCACCGCGGCGATCCTGCGGTCCGGCGTCCCGGCCGACCGGCTCTACAGCTTCGAGATCGACCAGGACCTCGCCCGCCATCTGCGCGCCCGCTGCCCCGCCGTCACCGTCATCGCCGACGACTGCCGCAAGGCGCCGGAGCTGCTGGGCGAGGCGCTGTGCGGCAAGGTCGGCACGGTGGTGATCGGCATTCCCATGATCACCTTCCCGCTGGGGTTCCAACGCGAGGTGCTGGACGCCACCTTCCGCATCCTGCGGCCGGGCGGGCGTTTCCTGCTCTACAGCTTCATGCCGCATTCGCCGCTGAACCGCGAGGCGCTGGGGCTGACGGGGGAACGGCTGGGCTTCACCCTGCGCAATTTGCCGCCGGCATCGGTATGGGGATACCGCCGCGCCGGGGAGTGATAGAGTCTTCGGCCCTGTCAGAGCTTGTGAGTTTCCAGAGGCGCTTGTCGGCTGTCATCCCCGCGAAGGCGGGGAACCAGGATTTCCAACACAAGTGCTTGTAAAGGCTGGATTCCCGCCTTCGCGGGAATGACGGCCGAGAGACGCTCAAGATGAGGGCCAATCGATAGCGGTTCAAACTTCGAGCACCCCCTTAACCCGACCAGCGAGAGGTCCCCATGAAGTTCGGCTATACGATCCTCTATGTTCCCGACGTCGCGGCGTCGCTGGCCTTCTTCGAGAAGGCTTTCGGGCTGAGCCGCCGCTTCCTCGCCGAGACGGGCGACTATGGCGAGCTGGACACCGGCGCCACCACCCTGTCCTTCGCCAGCCAGGAACTCGCCCTGTCGCACCACCCCGCCGGCTACGTGTTCGCCAGCGGCAGCGAGAAGCCGCTGGGCGTCGAGATCGCCCTGGTCACCGGCGACGTGGAAACGGCGCACGCCACGGCGCTGGCCGCCGGCGCCATGGAACTGGCGGCGCCGAAGGCCATGCCCTGGGGCCAGACGGTGTCGTTCCTCCGTTGCCCCGACGGCACGCTGGTGGAGCTGTGCACGCCGGTCGGAGGCTGATCCCGCCGACAAGCCCGCCGCGGTTGCCCTTCGCCGACCGCCCCGCTTATGCTCCGCCCTCCCCTTCACGGTCATGGATGCGCCGGTGCTGTCCTTCATCCTGTCGAAGCTGCTGTGGGGCGTCTTCGCGCCCGGCAACGCGTTGGTGCTGGCGGTCGCGCTGGGGACGGTGCTGTGGCGGACGCGGCGCTGGCAGCGCGCCGGCCGGAGGCTGGTCACCCTGGCGTCGGTGATGCTTCTGCTGGTCATGTATACGGGGGTCGGCGCGCTGGTCGCCCTGCCGCTGGAGAACCGCTTCCCGCGGGCGGAGCCGGAGGGGCGGATCGACGGCATCATCATGCTGGGCGGCGCCGTCAACCCGCCGATCACCGCCGACCGCGGCGATCCGTCGCTGAACGAGGCGGCAGAGCGGATTCTCGGCTTCGCCGACCTCGTCCGCCGCCATCCGGAAGCCAAGGCGGTCTTCACCGGCGGATCGGGCCGGCTGCTGGGGCAGGAGTACAAGGAGGACGTCACCGCCCGCGCCGCCCTCCTCCAGGCCGGCATCCCGGCCGACCGCGTGCTCTACGAGGCGGAGTCCCGCAACACCTGGGAGAACGCGGTCTTCAGCAAGGAGATGGTCAAGCCGCAGCCGGAAGAACGCTGGATCCTCGTCACCTCCGCCATGCACATGCCGCGGTCGGTCGGCATCTTCCGCGCCGTCGGGTGGGAGGTGATCCCCTACCCCGTCGATTACCGCACCCGCATCGGCGCCAAGCCCTGGCTCCGGTTCGAGTTCGGCCAGAATCTGGTGATCCTGGACGACGCGGTGCGGGAATGGATCGGGCTGACCGCCTATTGGCTGATGGGCCGGACCGAGAGCCCGTTCCCCGGTCCCTGATCCCCGGCCCCGGTTCCCCGGCCTCCGATCCCCACAAGGCCGCCATCGCCTGTGTCATCGTACCGCCGCCGCGTTCGAGCCATTGGCGCGGCGGTGCCACTCCGCTAGAGTGCCGCCGCCCCGGCGGTCGGGCCGGGTCGGGGATGGAAGGAATTGGCGGGATGCGTCGCTGGCGCGGGGTGAGCAGGGTCGTCGTGCTGGTCGGCGTGGCAGCGCTCGCCGCCTGCGCGCAGAAGCCCGCCGGCACCGGCTCCGGATTGCCGACCAGCGGCATCTACAAGGTGGGAAAGCCCTACCAGATCAACGGCGTCTGGTATTATCCCAAGGAAGATTTCAGCTACGACGAGACCGGCATCGCCTCGTGGTACGGCCCCGGCTTCCATGAGAAGAACACCGCCAACGGCGAGATCTACGACCAGAACGAGCTGACCGCCGCGCACAAGACGCTGCCGATGCCGAGCCTAGTGCGGGTCACCAACCTGGACAACGGCCGCTCCATCGTGGTGCGCGTCAACGACCGCGGCCCCTACGCCAACGGCCGCATCATCGACATGTCGCGCCGGGGCGCCCAGCTTCTGGGCTTCGACGGTCCCGGCACCGCCAAGGTCCGCGTGCAGATCCTGGCGGAGGAAAGCCGCGCCATCGCCGCCGCCGCGCGCCAGGGCACGCCGGCCCCGCTGCTGGCCGAGATCGACGGCCCGCCGCCGAAGGCCGCCCCGCGCGGCCGGATCGAGGTGACGGGGGCCGGTCCGGCAACAGCGTTGGCTGCCTCCACCGGGACGCCGCGTCCGGCGGTGGTCGGCGCTCCCGTCCCGCCGCCCGCCACCGTCGCCGGCAGCATGGCCGAGGGACGGTTCGTGCCGGCAGCCGTGGTGGCGCAGGTGCCGGTGAAGGCGCATGAGGCGATCTATGTGCAGGTCGGCGCCTTCGGCAGCGAGGAGAATGTGGCGAAGGCCCGGGCGCGCCTGTCCTCCATCGGCCAGCGCGCCAGCGTCAGCCAGACGCGGTCGGCCGGCATGACCCTGCACCGCGTCCGCGTCGGGCCGCTGGACAGCGTCGACCGTGCGGATAGCCTGCTGAACCAGATCATCCAGGCCGGCCTTACGGAGGCCAAAATCGTGGTGGATTGATCCGGCCACCCGACACCATCCCCGGCGCTCTTCCCGGGCGCCAGTGACCTTATGCCTGTACCGAGTGCTGTTGGAGGATTGTTGCCATGAACGCTGATGTCGTCCGCCTGTGTGCCGTTTTCGGCCGTTCCGTTGCCGCCTCGATCGGAATGGCGGCCGGAATCGCGATGGCCGGGGCCACGATTGGCGCCGGCTTCACCGCGGTCCCGGTCCAGGCCGCGACCATCGACACCATCGCCAAGCAGGCGATCCTGGTCGACCTGACCTCGAACACCGTGCTGTTCGAGAAGAACGCCGACGAGCGCATGGCGCCCTCGTCGATGAGCAAGATCATGACCGCCTATCTGGTGTTCGAGGCGATCAAGGGCGGCCGCCTGACGCTGGAAAGCACGCTGCCGGTCAGCGAGCGGGCCTGGCGGATGCAGGGCTCCAAGATGTTCGTGGAGCTTCACAACAACATCAAGGTCGACGACCTGCTGAAGGGCATGATCGTCCAGTCCGGCAACGACGCCTGCATCGTGCTGGCCGAGGGGCTGGCCGGGTCGGAGCAGGCCTTCGCCGAACAGGCGACCAAGCGCGCCCGGGAACTGGGGCTGAAGAACAGCAACTTCACCAACGCCACCGGCTGGCCCGACCCCAACCACTACATGACCGCCCGCGATCTCGCGCTTCTGGCCGAGCGGCTGATCAAGGACTTCCCCGAGTTCTACAAGTACGACTCGATCCGCGAGTTCAAGTACCACGGCATCACCCAAGGCAACCGCAACCCGCTGCTCTACCGCAACATGAACGTCGACGGCCTGAAGACCGGCCACACCGACGCCGGCGGCTACGGCCTGACCGCGTCGGGCGAGCGCGACGGGCGCCGGCTGCTGCTGGTGGTCAACGGCCTGCCCAGCATGCAGTCGCGCGCCGACGAATCGGCCCGTCTGATCGAGTGGGGCTTCCGCGAATTCGCCTCCTACACCCTCTACAAGGACGGCGAGACCATCGAGCAGGTGCCGGTCTGGCTGGGCGAGCAGGAGACGGTCCCGGTCACCGTGCCGCAGAACACCAGCGTCACCATGGCCCGCGCCGACCGGCCCGGCATGAAGGTGTCGCTGGTGAGCAGCGCGCCGGTCGCCGCCCCCATCAAGAAGGGCGACACGGTCGGCAAGCTGGTGATCACCGCCCCCGGCTTCCCGGGCAAGGAGGTGCCGGTGGTGGCCGCACAGGACGTGCCGAAGGCCGGCTTCGTCGGCCGCGCCTTCGCCGCCGCCAAGTACCTCGTCTTCGGCAACAGCCTGTGACCGTGACGACCATGCCGACCTCTCCCGCGCGCGGACGCTTCATCACGCTGGAAGGCGGCGAAGGGGCCGGCAAGTCGACGCAGCTGCGCCGGCTGGCCGAGACCCTGCGCGCGTCGCTGCATACCCGCGGCGTCGGGCTGGTGACGACGCGGGAGCCGGGCGGGTCGCCGGGCGCGGAGGAGATCCGAGGCCTGCTGGTGACCGGCGAGACCGGCCGCTGGAGCGCGACCACCGAGGCGCTTCTGCACACCGCCGCCCGCCGCGACCATCTGGAGCGCACGGTCTGGCCGGCGCTGGAGGCCGGGACCTGGGTGCTGTGCGACCGCTTCTTCGACAGCACCATGGCCTATCAGGGCTATGGGCTGGGGCTGGGGCGCGAACTGGTGGAGACCTTGCAGACGGCGGCGCTAGGGGGCTTCCGCCCCGACCTGACGCTGATCCTCGACATCGACGTGGAGACCGGCCTGCGCCGCGCGGTGGCGCGCCACGGCGGCGAGGACCGCTACGAGCGGATGGACATCGGCTTCCACCAGCGCCTGCGCGACGGCTTCCTCGACATCGCCCGGCGGGAGCCGGACCGCTGCGCGGTGGTGGACGCCGACGCCGACCCGGACGGCGTGCAGGCGCGCATCTGGGACGCGGTGTCGAGCCGGCTCGGGCTTGCCCAGGGGCGGGAGTCGTGAGCAAGGCGCGCGCATCGGCCACCGCCGCCCCGGCCGCGGAGGAGGCGCTCTCCCCCCGGCGCAACCCGGACCTCGTCGGACATGACGAGGCGGAACGGCTGCTGCTGGAGGCCTGGAACTCCGGCCGGCTGCCGCACGCCTGGCTGATCGGCGGCACGCCGGGGATCGGCAAGGCGACGCTGGCCTTCCGCTTCGCCCGTTTCGTCCTGGCCCAGGAACCGCCGGGCGACAGCCTGTTCGGCGGCAGCGCCCCGGTGACTTCGCTGCACGTCGGCCCCGACCATCCGGTGTTCCGCCGGGTGGCGTCGGGCGGCCATGCCGACCTGCTGACGGTGGAACGCCAGCGCGACGAGAAGAAGGACCGGCTGAAGCGCGACATCGCCGTGGACGACGTGCGCAAGATCGGCCCCTTCCTGCGCCGCACCTCGGCGGAGGGCGGCTGGCGCGTCGCGGTGATCGACGGCGCCGACCGCATGAACCTCAGCGGCCTGAACGCCATCCTGAAGATCCTGGAGGAGCCGCCGCCCGGCGCCCTGCTGCTGCTGGTCAGCGACAATCCCGGCGGCATGCTGCCGACCATCCGCTCGCGCTGCCGCAAGCTGACGCTGAAGCCGCTGGCGGAAGAGACGGTGATCGACCTGCTGGGGCAGCACCGTCCGGACATCGCCGCCGACGACCGCCCGGCGCTGGCCCGCCTGTCGGAGGGCAGCGTCGGCCGCGCCATCGACCTCGCCGACGCCGGCGGGCTGGCGCTCTACCGCGAGATGATCGGGCTGCTGTCCGACCTGCCGCGCATCGACATCGTCGCGGCGCACGCCTTCGGCGACAAGCTGACGCGCAAACAGGACGACGGGATGTTCGAGACGGCGACGGAGCTGCTGGTCTGGTGGCTGGCCCGCTTCGCCCGCTCGCTCGCCCGCGGGTCCTGGCCGGCGGAGGTGGTGGCGGGCGAGGCCGCCCTGATGACCCGATTGGCCAACGCCCGCGGTCTTGAACGTTGGGTGGAGGTGTGGGAAAAGGTTCAGCGTCTTTTCGCGCGCGCGGAATCCGCAAACCTGGACCGCAAGCAGGTGGTCCTGAACGCCCTGGCGGCGCTGGAAACGGCAGCCGCCTAGGGTTATTTCAGAACCTGCCGGTTAAACCTGACTTGAAAGAAAGTGCCGCAAATGGCCGGGCCGAAGACCTTCTACCTGACGACGCCGATCTATTACGTGAACGACGTGCCGCACATCGGCCACGCCTACACGACGCTCGCCTGCGACGTCCTCGCCCGGTTCATGCGCCTCGACGGCTATGACGTGAAGTTCCTGACCGGCACCGACGAGCATGGCCAGAAGGTGGAGAAGTCGGCGGAGAAGGCCGGCATTCCGCCGCAGGAGTTCACCGACCGGGTGTCGCAGAACTTCCGCGACCTCGTGTCGCTGATGAATTATTCCAACGACGACTTCATCCGCACCACCGAGCCGCGCCATGTCGCATCGGTGCAGGCGCTGTGGACGGTGCTGAAGGAGAAGGGCGAGATTTACCTCGGCTCCTACGCCGGCTGGTATTCGGTCCGCGACGAGGCCTTCTATGGCGAGGACGAGCTGACCACCAACGCCGAGGGCAAGAAGATCGCCCCGACCGGCGCCGAGTGCGAGTGGGTGGAGGAGCCGTCCTACTTCTTCAAGCTGTCGGCCTGGCAGGACCGGCTGATCGAGTTCTACGAGCAGAATCCGGACTTCATCGCCCCGGCCGGCAAGCGCAACGAGGTAATGGCCTTCGTCAAGTCGGGCCTGAAGGACCTGTCGGTCAGCCGCACCACCTTCAAGTGGGGCATCCCGGTGCCGGGCGACGACGCCCACATCATGTATGTCTGGCTCGACGCGCTGGCGAACTACATCACCGCCGTCGGCTATCCCGACACCACCGGCGACTATGCGAAGTACTGGCCCGCCGACCTGCACATGGTCGGCAAGGACATCCTGCGCTTCCACGCCGTCTACTGGCCGGCCTTCCTGATGGCCGCCGGCCTGCGGCCGCCCCGCCGTGTCTTCGCCCATGGCTGGTGGACGATCGAAGGCGAGAAGATGTCGAAGTCGCTCGGCAACGTCATCGCGCCGGACACGCTGGTCAACACCTACGGCCTCGACCAGACCCGCTATTTCCTGCTGCGCGAAGTGCCGTTCGGCAATGACGGCGACTTCTCGCACAAGCAGATGGTCAACCGGATCAACGGCAACCTCGCCAACGATTACGGCAATCTGGTGCAGCGCGTCCTGTCGATGATCGGCAAGAACTGCGGCGGCGCCGTGCCGGTGCCGGGCGCCCTCACCGAGGCGGACAACGCGCTGCTCGGCGCCGCCTATGGCATGATCGCCATCGTCCGGGCGGAGATCAGGGCGCAGGCCTTCCACAAGGCGCTGGACGCCATCTGGGCCGTGGTCGGCGACGCCAACCGCTATGTCGACGAACAGGCCCCCTGGGCGCTGAAGAAGACCGACCCGGCGCGCATGGCGACCGTGCTCTATGTGCTGGCCGAGACGATCCGCCATCTGGCGATCCTGACCCAGCCGGTGATGCCCGACGCCTCCGCCCGGATCCTCGATTTGCTGGCGCTGGGTCCGGACGCGCGCGGCTTCGGCACGCTGGGTCCGTCGGGGGCGCTGGCCGCCGGCACCCCGCTGCCGACCCCGCAGGGCGTCTTCCCGCGCTACGTCGAAGAACCGAAGGCCTGAGTTCCGCTTATGCTCGTCGACAGCCATTGCCATCTCGACTTTCCCGATTTCGCCGAAGAGCTGGACGCGGTCGTCGACCGCGCCCGGCAGGCCGGCATCGGGCGGATGGTCACCATCTGCACCTACATCAGCCGCTTCGACCGCATCCTGGCGGTGGCCGAGCGCTATGACGACATCCTCTGCACCGTTGGGGTCCATCCCCATCAGGCGGCGGAGGAGTTCGCCATCACCACCGTCGACAAACTGGTCGATCTGTCGCGCCATCCCAAGGTGATCGGGCTGGGAGAGACGGGACTCGATTACTTCTACGACAAGAGCCCGCGCGACCAGCAGCAGGAGTGCTTCCGTCGGCACATCCGCGCCAGCCTGGAGACCGGCCTGCCGCTGATCATCCACACCCGCGACGCCGACGACGACACCATGCGCATCGTCAAGGAGGAAGCGGCCGGGCAAAAGGTGAAGGGGCTGCTGCACTGCTTCAGCTCCGGCCGAGCCCTGGCGGAGGAGGCGGTGGAGTACGGCTTCACCCTGTCGCTGTCGGGGATCGTCACCTTCAAGAAATCGGAAGATTTGCGCGCCATCGTGAAGGACGTGCCGCTCGACCGCATCCTGGTGGAGACCGACGCGCCCTATCTCGCGCCGATCCCCTTCCGCGGCAAGCGCAACGAGCCGGCCTATGTCGCCCACACGGCGGCCTGCGTCGCCGAGGTGAAGGGGGTGTCGGCCGAGGATCTGGCCCGCGTCACCACCGAGAACTTCTTCCGGTTGTTCGAAAAGGCCGCCCAGGGCAAGGCCGCTGCATGACCGTAGACGGCGCATCAACCGGCGCGATGCGCGTGACCGTGCTGGGCTGCGGCGGGTCGCGCGGCGTGCCGGTGATCGCCGGAGTGCCGGGCGGCCAATGGGGCCGTTGCGATCCCGCCAATCCGAAGAACCGCCGCATGCGCCCGTCTGTGCTGGTGGAGCGGGACGGCGTGTCGGTTCTGGTCGATACCTCCCCCGACCTGCGGCAGCAGTTGCTGGACAGCGGCTGTTCGCGCCTGGACGCCGTGCTGTGGACGCACCAGCATGCCGATCACTGCCACGGCATCGACGAGGTCCGCGAGATCTGCCGGCAGATGCACGCGCCGATCGACGCCTATGGCTGGGACGAGCATCTGCGCGACATCGAGGCGCGCTTTTCCTACTGCTTCGATCCGCTGCCGGAGGGCTATCCCTTCTACCGGCCGGTGCTGAAGGCCTGTCGGATCGACGGGCCCTTCAACGTGAAGGGGCTGGAGATCACGCCGTTCGAGCAGGACCACGGCTATATGCGGACGGTCGGCTACCGGTTCGGCAGCTTTGCCTATTCGACCGACGTGGTGCGGCTGGACGACCGCGCCTTCGAGGCGCTGGCGGGGGTGGACACCTGGATGGTCGATTGCGGCCGGCTCGAACCGCCCCACCCCGTCCACGCCCATCTGGCGCTGACGCTGGAATGGATCGCGCGGGTCAAGCCGCGGCGGGCCTACCTGACCCATATGGACAACACGATGGACTACGACAGCCTGCGGCGGATCCTGCCGGAAGGGGTCGAGCCGGCTTATGACGGGCTGGTGATCGAGGTTTAGGATTCCCGAGGGAAGGGGGTGGAAACCCACCCCCTCCCGGAAGAACCTTACTTCTTCTTCTCAAGCGGCGGGGCCGCGTAGACGAAGCGGTCGAAGCTGTATTCGGCGACGCGGAACCACAGATACTCCTCCTCGCGGAACTTCTTCCACGCGTCGTAGACCTTGCGGAACTTCTCGTTCTTCGCCGCCTCGTCCTCATAGACCTCGATGGCGGCCTGATAGCAGGCCTGCATCACCTCGTTCGGGAACGGGCGCAGCTGGGTGCCGCTGGCGACCAGACGCTTCAGCGCGGTCATGTTCTGGACGTCGTACTTGCCCAGCATGTCCAGCGTGGCGTCGGCGCAGGCCGCCTGGAGCGCCGCCTTGTAGGTCGGCGGCAGCGATTCGTACTTCTCCTTGCCGAACAGCATGGAGACCTGCGGCCCACCTTCCCACCAGCCGGGATAGTAGTAGTATTTGGCGACCTTCTGGAAGCCGAGCTTCTCGTCGTCGTAGGGACCGACGAATTCGGCGCCGTCGATGGTGCCCTTCTCCAGCGCCGGATAGATGTCGCCGCCGCCGATCTGCTGCGGCACGACGCCCAGCTTGGCCATGATGGTGCCGGCATAGCCGCCGATGCGGAACTTCAGGCCCTTCAAATCCTCGACCGTCTTGATTTCCTTGCGGAACCAGCCGCCCATCTGGGTGCCGGTGTTGCCGGCGCCGATGGAGACGAGGTTGTGGCCGGCGAAGAACTCCGCCATCAGCTCCTTGCCGCCGCCATGGCTCATCCAGGCGTTCTGCTGGCGGGCGTTCAGGCCGAACGGCATCGCCGCGTCGAAGGCGAAGGTCGGATCCTTGCCGACGTAGTAGTAGGAGACGGTGTGGCCGCACTCGATCGTGTTGTCCTTGACCGCGTCCAGAACCTGGAGCGCCGGAACGATCTCGCCGGCCGCGAAGACGCGGATCTGGAACTTGCCGTCCGTCAGCTCGGCCACGCGCTTCGCCACGAACTCCGCACCGCCATAGATGGTGTCGAGGCTCTTCGGGAAGCTGGAGGCGCAACGCCACTTGATCTCGGGCGCGGACTGCGCGATGGCGGGGGCGGCAAGCGTGCTGGCGGCGACGCCCACACCGGCGGAGGTCAGAAATGCACGACGTTTCATCCAGAAGCTCCCTTGTCCATTCTCGTTATGTGTTCTTGTCGCCGGACCGGCGTACGCCCCTTTGCAGGACGAGCCGGCCCGCACCCGTCCAGGCCCGATCCCTCACGGGACCGGACGGGTGAGCAGGGAAAGCACGAATGAGTGGGATGCACGCCCGGCCGACCCGGACATCCGGCCACAGGGGCATCGCGGGGAGCCGCGGAGCCGGTGGGTGCCGGCGCAATGCGCCCCCGTCCGGTCCCGCGGTCTCCCGGCGTTGGAATGCGTCTCCTCCCGTCCACCCGGGTTTGCCGCCGGCCTTCCGGCCGATCCGCCCCAGCTTTCTTTTGCTGTCCGGATTATGCAGGAAGCAAATGGTCGGGATCAAGCGCGAACCGGAATTGCGGTCTGTATTTCAGAGGTTTAAGGCTGCGGCGCGAAGCCGCGGGTTCCGTTCAACCAGGGGCCTGGCAATGGCCTGCGGCGCATCCGGCATCAAACTTCTCGACTCCGGCGGCGGCACTCCCATCTTTTGCAAAGCAGCGCCGGGAACTGGGCCGGGCTGGAGTGTTGATGAGGGCGGAGCAGGCATTTGCGGGTCAGGCGGTCATGAAGGACTCGGCCATGAAAGAGGCGACTGTGCCGATGGGCGGGAACGGGGCGGCCGCAAGGGATCTGCGGCTCGACTTCTTCCGCGGCCTTGCCCTGTGGTTCATCTTCGTGAACCACATCCCGGCCAACCAGATCTCATGGGCGACGCCGCGCAATTTCGGGCTGAGCGACGCCACGGAGATCTTCGTCTTCATCTCCGGCTACACCGCCGCACTGGTCTATGGCCGGACGCTGGACGGACAGGGCCTGCCGATGGCGGCGGCACAGGTGCTGCACCGCTGCTGGACGCTCTACGCCACCTACATCATCCTGTTCTTCGCCTACACCGCCCAGATCGCCTACACCGCCCGCGCCTTCGACAGCCCGCTGTTCGCGGAGGAGATGGGCATCGCCGGCTATTTCCAGGACCCGGTCACCGCCCTGACCCAGGCCATCCTGCTGAAGTTCCGGCCGGCCAACCTGGACGTCCTGCCACTCTACATCGTCCTGCTGCTGGCCTTCCCGCTGCTGCTGCCGGCCCTGCGCCGCCGGCCGCCTGCGGTGCTGGCGGGTTCCGCCGCGCTGTACCTCGCGGCCCGGCAATGGGGCTGGAACCTGCCCACCTATCCGGACGGCGGCGTCTGGTACTTCAACCCCTTCACCTGGCAGTTCCTGTTCGTCCTGGGCGCGTCGCTGCAGTTCCAGCCGGACCTCAGGGCCGGGCTGACCCGCTTCCGCCGCCCGGTGGCGGTGGCGGCCGGGGCGGTCCTGCTGGCCAGCCTGTTCCTGACGCTGTCCTGGAAATTCGCGCCCCTGCACGCCTTGATCCCGGTGTCGCTGACCGAGATCCTCTATCCGATCAGCAAGACCGACCTCGACCCGCTGCGCCTGCTGCACTTCTTCGCCCTGGCCTATCTGGTGCTGTGGCTGGTGCCGGCCGGGGCATCCTGGCTGCGCGGATCGCTGGCCGCCCCGGTGCTCGCCTGCGGAAAGCAGTCGCTGCCGGTGTTCTGCCTGGGCGTGCTGCTGTCCTTCGCCGGACAGACCATGCTCGTCCATGTCAGCGGCTCGCTTTCCGCCCAGTTCCTTGTTACCGTGCTCGGCATCGCCGCGATGGTGCTGATGGCGCGCTTCCTGAACTGGTACCAGTCGGCCGAACGGTCGCGCCGCCAGCGGGTTGCGGCCACGACGAAGATGGGCGCATGAGGGGTTCATGGTGCGAGGGCGGGCGCTCGGACGGGTGCTGCGGATGCTGACGGTCGCGGCGATCCTGCTGGCGGCCTCGCTGTTCGTTTCCCCGGATCGCGTCCTTGCAGACCAGGCGGCCCTCCCGCCCGTCGATCCCGCCTGCGCCGTGCCGGACTCCGTCCTCGCCCCCGGCAGCGGACTGCCGCGGGTGTCGGCGCAGCTGGCTGCCGGACGGCCGCTGTCGGTGCTGGTCGTCCATTCCGCCAAGTCGGTCTCCAACAAGTCGGCTTCCAAGCCCGGCATCGTCGGCTATCCCGCCCGGCTGGAAGGCGAGCTGAAGCGCCGCCTGCCCGGCCGCGAGGTCAGCACCGCGGTGCTGAGCCTCCCCGGCGAAGCGGCGCCGGCCATGGTCGCCCCGCTGACCCGGGCGGTGGAGGAGCAGCGGCCGGCGCTGGTGGTCTGGCAGACCGGCACCGTCGACGCCATGCGCAGCCTGGATCTGGAAAGCTTCGGCACGGCGCTGCAATCCGGGATCGCCGAGGTCCAGCGCCGCGGTGCCGACATCGTCATCATGGACATGCAGTACAGCATGCATACGGCGCAGCTGATCGACTCCGCCCCCTACGTGTCCTACATGTCCTGGCTGGCCCAGAGTTCCGACGTCTTCCACTTTCCCCGCTACGACATCATGCGGTACTGGGTGGAGGACGGCCGGGTCGATTTCGCCGACGAATCGGACGAGGCGAAGCGGCGTTCTTATGATTTCGTTCACCAATGCATCGGACAATTGCTGGCGCAAAGCGTCGCGACGATGATCGACCCCCTGTCGATCGGCCGGCGCACCGGAGCGAGCAATTGAGTTCTGTCCTGCCGTCCGCCGTCCGCATCCTGTCGCTGATCGCCGCCCTCGCCGTTTCCACCCCGGTCCTGGCCGCCGATCCCGTCACGTCCGCAAGCTGCCAGCTGCCGCGCGGCGAGACGGCCCTGTCGGCGCCCTTGCCGCAACTGTCGCAGCGCATCGCCGCCGGCACGCCGATCCGGATCGTCGCCATCGGCTCCTCCTCTACCGCCGGCGCGGGGGCGACGTCGCCGGGCAACGCCTATCCGGCCCGGCTCGAACATTACCTGCGCGAGCGGTTCCGCGGTTCGGACATCGCGGTGCTGAACCGCGGGATCAACGGCGAGACCGACGACCAGACCGAAAAGCGGATCGACGCCGACGCCCTGGGCGCCAAGCCCGACCTGGTGATCTGGCAGACCGGCGCGAACACCGTGCTGCGCGACGGCGACCAGGGTCTCAGCGAGCGGTCGGTCCGCCAGGGCGTGGCCCGGCTGCGCGCCGCCGGGGTCGACGTGGTGCTGATGGACCTGCAATACGCCCCGAAGATGCTGGAAAAGACCGGGGTCGCCCCGATGCTGGCCCGCATAGCCGGGATCGCCGCCGACAATCACATCGGCCTGTTCCATCGCTTCGACGTGATGCGGGCGCTGGTGGAGACCCGCGGGATGACCATGGCCGATCTGATCGGGCCGGACGGCGTCCACCAGAACGACCTCGGCTACGACTGCGTCGCCCGCACGCTGGCCGCCGGGATCGGCGACGCGGTGAGCATCCACAACAGCGGACTTCAGCGGTAAGGGATCGGGGCGGGATTCCGCCCCGCCCCGCTCAGCGCTGCACCATCGCGCTTTCCTTGCCGCAGAGGAAGAACACCTTCGAATAGACCTTCAGCAGCGCGTCGGTCAGCGCCTGCACCTCGGGGCTGCCCATGGCGCGCGGCTTGGCGGGATCGACGTGAAGGACGCAGCTGTCCTTCACGTCGTTGAAGGCGGCCAGCGCGTGGATGCGGTCGGGGCGGAACTCGTCGGGGAAATTCTCGTCCATCAGCCAGAAGCACTGGAAGTTCCGGCAGGACTGCGGCCGCTCCTCGTAGATCGAGCAGCCCTTGCCCTGGTCGCAGGACGCGCACCATTTGGCGGAGGGCTTCTTCAGCTCGGGCACGCCCATCAGCTTGCAGCACAGGGTGCATTCACCGCAGTTGCGGTCGGACATCACGCTAACTCCAGATAACGACGGCTCGCAGCGGCTTACACCGGTGCTGGCAGGGCGATGTGCACGCTCTCGGCGGCCAGCAGCCGCTCCACCGCCTCCGGCAGGGCCGGACGGGCGAAGTGATAGCCTTGGGCGTATTTGCACAGACCGCGCAGATACACCGCTTCGTCCGCCGTTTCCACCCCTTCCGCCACGGCGTCGAGCCGCAAAATGGTGGCAAGCCCGGCGATGACCTTGACGATGGCGGCGTTGCCCTCCCCCGTCGAGGCCGCCTTGACGAAGCTGCGGTCGATCTTCAGCACGTCCACCGGCAGCTTGTGCAGATAGGCCAGCGACGAATAGCCGGTGCCGAAATCGTCGATCGACAGGCGGACGTCCATGTCGCGCAGGCTCTGCATCAGCATCCGGCATTCGTCCGGATCCTTGATCAGCAGGCTTTCCGTCAGCTCCAGCTTCAGGCTGGACGGCGGGATCGGCACCGCGTCCAGCAGGTCGCGCACCGCGCCGACGATGTCGTCGTCGCGGAACTGGCGGCTGGAGACGTTGACGCTCATGAACAGCGGCACGGGCCGCGGGAAGCGGGACTGCCACGCCGCCAGCTGCCGCACCGCCTCGCCCAACGCCCAACGGCCCATCGGGGCGATCAGCCCGGTCTCCTCGGCCAACGGGATGAACTCGACGGGGGAGACCAGGCCGCGGTCGGGATGGTTCCAGCGCATCAGCGCCTCGAAGCCGGCGATGGCGCCGGTCTCCAGCAGGACGATGGGCTGGTAATACAGGCAGAGCTGGCCCTGCTCCAGCGCGGCGCGGAGGTCGGCCTCCATCCGCATGGCGGCCATCGCCTGCCGGCGCAGGTTGGCGTCGAACACGTCGATGCGCGCCCGCCCGCCGCTCTTGGCGCGGTACATGGCGAGGCTGGCGTCGCGCAGCATGTCCTCCGGCCTGTCGTAGCCGGTCTGGCTCAGCGCCACGCCGATGGAGGCGGTCAGGACGACGTCCTGCCCCTCCTCCAGGGCGACGGGCCGCGAGATGGCGCGGGCCATCCGCTCGGCCGCCGCCAACGCGTCGCCGGGATCGTCCAACTCGTCCACCAGCACCGCGAACTCGTCGGCCGACAGGCGGGCCAGCGTGTCGCCGACCCGGCGGCTGATGTCGAGGCGCTTGGCGACGATGCGCAGCACGCTGTCGCCGGCGCCGGTCCCCAGCGCGTCGTTGATCGCCTTGAAGCGGTCGAGGTCGATGATGATGGTGGCGAAGGGCCGGGCGCCGGCCCGCCGGTTGCGGTCCAGCGCCTGCCCGATGCGGTCCAGCAGAAGCGTGCGGTTGGGCAGGCCGGTCATGCTGTCGTGGACGGCGTTGAACAGGATCTGCTGTTCGGCCTTCTTGCGCGCCGTGATGTCGGTCATCGAGCCGGCCATGCGGACGGCGCAGCCCTTCTCGTTGCGGACGGCCAGCCCGCGCACCAGCATCCACTTCTCCTGCCCGGCCTTGCCGCGGATGCGGAACTCCTGCTGCAGGTGCGGACGCTCGCCGGTCAGATGCAGGTTGATGGCGGTGCGCAGCCCGTCCAGATCGCCCGGCAGGACCCGGTTGAACCATTCGTCGATGGAACCGGCGACCTCCACCTCGTCGAAGCCCAGCATCGCCTTCCAGCGCGGCGAGTAATAGACCTCGCCGCTGTCGATGTGCCAGTCCCACAGCCCGTCGGCGGCGCCGGCGGCGGCGAGGGCATAGCGCTCCTCGCTCCGGCGCAGGCGCTGTTCGGCGGTCTTGCGGTCGGTCACGTCGGCCTGGCTGCCGACCAGCCGGACCGGCCTGCCGGCGGGGTCCAGCACGGCGATGCCGCGGCAGGCCATCCAGCGGATCGCCCCGGCGGCGTTGCGCATGCGGTATTCGACCTGGAAGGCCGCCTCGGCGTCCGGCTCGGCAACCACCCCACCGAGGGATGCCACCGCGTCGGTCAGGATGGCGCGGTCGGCCGGAAGGATGCGGCCCAGCCACTCCTGCGGATGGTCGGTCAGGTCGGCCGGCGACAGGCCGAGCAGCGAGGCCCAGCGCGGCGAGTAGTAGACCCGGTCGGTGACCAGATCCCAGTCGTACAGCCCGTCGTTGCTGGCGGCGGCGGCGAGCGCATAGCGTTCCTCGCTGCGGCGCAGCTCCTGTTCGGCATGCTTGCGGTCGGTGATGTCGGCGACCGACCCGACAAGCCTTATCGGCTCGCCGGAATCGTCCATCACCGCCATGCCGCGGCAGACCAGCCAGCGCCAATGCGGCTTGGCGGTCGCGTTGGCGCCGGCGGTGTCGGCGCGGCGGACACGGTGTTCGATCTGGAAGGGGACGGACAGCCCGACCATCTGCGCCTCGAACGAGGCATGCAGCCAATCGACGTCCTCGGGGTGGACCAGCGACAGCCAGTCGTTCGGCCGGTTGGTTTCCCGGCTGGGATCGCCCGGCGGCAGCCCGAGGAACTCCTTGAAGCGGGGGGAGAGATACAGCGTGTCGCTACGCAGATCCCAATCCCAGACGCCCTCGGTTCCGGCCTTTTCCGCCAGCAGATATCGGTCGATGTTGGTGTTCAAGACCCCTCGTCGGACCTGTCGGCGGTCAGCGATTGGTGGGGCCTCCCACCGTTGAGGGCCCGATTGTAGGAGCGGTTTGGTGAAGAAACCATAAATGGCCGAAACGTGACGGGCGTCCCGATCGTGAAGGGTTCCTTCCGCGAAATTTTTTCCTATATTAGGATGGTTCGCCACCTCGTCCGGGACCGGCACCGATGGATTGGTCCGATCAGGGAATCGTTCTGTCCGCCCGCCCCCAGGGCGAAGGGTCCGCCGTCGCGACCCTGCTGACGCGCGGGCACGGCCGCCATGCCGGCATGGTGATGGGCGGACGGTCGGCCCGCCAGCGCGGCACGCTGGAGCCGGGAACCCTGGTCCATGCCCGCTGGCGCGGCCGGCTGCCGGAGCATCTCGGCCATTTCACGCTGGAGCCGGTGAAGGGCTACGCCGCCAATTTCTTCGACGACGCACAGTCTCTGGCCGCGCTCATCAGCGCCTGCGCGCTGGTGGAGGCGGCCCTGCCGGAGCGGGAGGCGCACCCCGCCCTGTTCGACGGGCTGCTCGCCCTGTTCGACCTGCTGGATGGGCCGGCCTGGGCCGAGACCTATGTGCGCTGGGAGATCGGCCTGCTGGCGGAGCTTGGATTCGGGCTCGACCTCGACCGCTGCGCGGTGTCGGGGGCCAACGACTATCTTGCCTATGTCAGCCCGCGCACCGGCCGGGCGGTGACCGCGTCGGTGGGCGAGCCCTACCGCGACCGCCTGCTTCCCCTGCCCGATTTCCTCGCCGGGCGCGGCGGCGGCGGTCCGGCGGCGGTGTCCGACGGGCTGCGGCTGACCGCGCATTTCCTGGAACGCCATGTGCTGAACGGGCCGCTGCCGCCCGCGCGCGAACGGCTAAGAGAACGTTACGCGAACGCGGTAGCGCGCTCCGGCTGAAACTGCTAAACCGACCTCATCATGAAGCCGCAAAACCCCGCCTCCGAGATCCTGGAAAAGCCCCTGGCCGATGCACTCGGCGAGCGGTATCTCAGCTATGCGCTGTCCACCATCATGTCCCGCTCGCTGCCCGACGTGCGCGACGGGCTGAAACCGGTGCACCGGCGCCTGCTGTTCGCGATGAGCCAGCTCCGGCTGGAACCGACGACGCCGCCCAAGAAGTCGGCCCGCGTCGTCGGCGACGTGATCGGCAAGTTCCACCCGCACGGCGACACCTCCGTCTACGACGCGCTGGTGCGGCTGGCGCAGGACTTCTCCGTCCGCTACCCGCTGGTCGACGGCCAGGGCAATTTCGGCAACATCGACGGCGATAACGCCGCGGCGATGCGGTACACCGAAGCCCGCCTGACCGAAGTCGCCAAGGCGCTGCTGGAGGGCATCGACGAGGACGCCGTCGATTTCCGCCCGACCTACGACGGCGACGGCGACGAGCCGGCGGTGCTGCCCGCCAACTTCCCCAACCTGCTGGCCAACGGGTCGAGCGGCATCGCCGTCGGCATGGCCACCAACATCCCGCCGCACAATGTCGGCGAGATCTGCGACGCTCTGCGCCACCTGATCAAGCACCGCGACGCGTCGATCGAGACGCTGGTCGGCTTCATGCCCGGCCCGGATTTCCCCACCGGCGGCGTGCTGGTCGAGTCGCGGGAGAATGTGGTCGAGGCCTACCGCACCGGCCGCGGCGCCTTCCGCCTGCGCGCCCGCTGGGAGGTGGAGAAGCTGGGCCAGGGCACCTGGCAGATCGTCGTCACCGAGGTGCCCTATCAGGTGCAGAAGGCCCGGCTGGTCGAGAAGATCGCCGAGCTGCTGCTGGCCAAAAAGCTGATCCTGCTGGACGACGTCCGCGACGAATCGGCCGAGGACGTCCGTCTCGTCCTGGTGCCGAAGACCCGCAACGTAGATCCCGAGGTGCTGATGGCCTCGCTGTTCCAGGCGACCGACCTGGAGATCCGCTTCTCGCTGAACATGAACGTGCTGGGCGCCGACCATGTGCCGCGGGTGATGAACCTGCGCGAGGTGCTGCAGGCCTTCCTCGACCACCGGCACGAGGTGCTGGTCCGCCGCTCCAACCACCGGCTGAAGCAGATCGACCACCGGCTGGAAGTTCTCGGCGGCTATCTTGCCGCGTACCTGAACCTGGACGAGGTCATCCGCATCATCCGCGAGGAGGACGAGCCGAAGCAGGAGCTGATCCGCGCCTTCACCCTGACCGACGTGCAGGCCGACGCCATCCTCAACATGCGCCTGCGCAACCTGCGCAAGCTGGAGGAGATGGAGATCCGGCGCGAGCACGAGGCGCTGACCACCGAGAAGAACGGCCTCCTGGAGCTGCTGGGCGACGAGGCCCTGCGCTGGAAGCGGATCGCCGAGGGGGTCGCCGAGATCAAGAAGAAGTTCGGCAGCGGCGCGCTCGGCAAGCGGCGCACCGACGTGGCCGACGCGCCGACGGTGATCGAGGTGCCGCTGGACGCGCTGGTGGAGCGCGAACCGGTCACCGTCCTCTGCTCGGCCAAGGGCTGGATCCGCACGGTGCGCGGCCACCTGACCGACGCCGAAGCGGAGGACGTGAAGTACAAGGACGGCGACGAGCGCGGCTTCATCGAGCGCTGCGAGACGACCGACAAGCTCCTGGTCTTCGCCAGCAACGGCAAGTTCTTCACCATCGGCGTCGACAAGCTGCCGCGCGGCCGCGGCTTCGGCGAGCCGGTGCGGCTGATGATCGACCTCGGCAACGACGTCGACATCGTCGACCTGTTCCGCCACCAGCCCGGCCGCACCCTGCTGGTGGTGTCGGAGGACGGCCGCGGCTTCCGGGTCGATGAGGCGGAGGTGCTGGCCCAGACCCGTGCCGGCCGTCAGGTCCTGAACCTGGAGGACGGCAAGTCCGCCCGCATCTGCCAGCCGGTGACAGGCGACACCATCGCGATCATCGGCAACAACCGCAAGATGCTGGTCTTCCCGCTGGAGCAGGTGCCGGTGATGGCCCGCGGCAAGGGCGTCCAGCTTCAGAAATACAAGGACGCCAGCGTCGCCGACGTGAAGACCTTCACGCTGGCCCAAGGGCTGAGCTGGAAGAACGGCGAGCGCAACTTCACCGTCACCGACCTGACCGGCTGGATGGGCGACCGCGCCGGCCAGGGCAAGATGCCCCCGAACGGCTTCCCGAAGAACAACCGGTTTATGTGAGAATTTTATTTGATGACAAACACCCTCTCCCGGGGCGGGAGAGGGAGGGGACCCGCCGCAAAGCGGTGGGGAGGGTGAGGGGTTAGGCACCAAGTCATGCGGTTCGGAATTCTTGGATCCCCCTCACCCTTCCCATGGCGATGCCATGGGCCCCTTCCCTCTCCCGGGGCGGGAGAGGGAGTGCCACCTACTTCGGCGTCGTGACCGTCGCGGTCAGCGGTACGC
This sequence comes from Azospirillum sp. 412522, assembly GCF_019805165.1. GTDB lineage: Bacteria > Pseudomonadota > Alphaproteobacteria > Azospirillales > Azospirillaceae > Azospirillum. Next base: position 1,178 of record NZ_RWIJ01000034.1, on the reverse strand, counting down.
GCCGTTCGACCAGGGCCGAGGTGACCTCCTTGGCCTTGACCGGATCCATGGCGGCCAGGATCGGCGCGGTCTTCTGTTCCTTCATCTTCTGGATGACGCCCAGCAGCACCGGCATGTCGAGCTCCTCGAAGATGCGGGCGGCTTCCTTCGGCTTCATGGTCTCGTAGATCTTCACCAGGCTTTCCAGCTGGGTCGACTGCTTCTCGTCGCCCTGGGCCATCAGCTTCTGGATGTCGGAGCGGGTCTTCTCCATCTCCGCCACCTTCTGGTCGATCCGCTTCTCGGCGGCGGCCAGCAGGGCTTCGCGCTGCTCCATCTCCTTGGTGCGGCGCTCGATCTCGGCACGGCGTTCGGCGAAATGCTGGAGCAGCTCCTGATTGTCGATGGGACCGAGCGGCGCCAGCGGCGCGTTGGCCGTCGGAGCATTGGCCGCAGGGGCGTTCGCCGGACCGCTGGCCCCGCCGGGAGCCGGGGCGGCGTCCTTGCCGGCCGGCTTGGTGGTCGCGGTCGGAGCCTGCCCCGCCGCCATCTGGATGGGCGGCGTCGCCGGGGGGGCGCTTTGCGGCCCCTGGGCGAGGCTGACCGGGAAGTCCGGCAGACGGGCGTCATGGGTGGCGAGGCGCCACAGGTCGCCGACCCGCACGCCGAGCATCATCACCGCGACGAAGATGGTCAGAGGCAGCAGGCGGAAACGGAAGCCGCGCACCCGCGCCCGCAGCCGCTCGGCCAGCGGCACGCGCGGGGTCGCCGGCTTGCGGGGCTTGACCTTCGCCTTGCCCTTCTTCGCCGGGACCTTGCCCGCGGCGGGGCGCACCGCCGGCAGTTGCGCCTGCTGGGCCTGCTGGGCGGCCAGCGTCGGAGAGGTGCGGACGCCGGTCGGGGCGGCGCCGGCCGGGCGGATCACGACCCTGGGTTCGCCGCCCGCCGGGGCGGGCTTGCCGTCATTGGTGCGCATGGTCATCCAAGCCCCTTGCCGGCGTTCTCGATCGCCTGAAGCAGTTCACGTTCGGCCCGGGACAGGCTCTCGCCATCGCGGGTGATGGGATCCCGCGTCTCGGCCGGCGGTTCGGCACGGGCGGCGGCGCGGCGCGGCGGCGGCTCCAGCCGGGCCGGCGGCGGGGCGTGGTCGTCATGGTCGTGGTCGTCCTCGACCGGCAGGCTGCGCAGGGCCGGACGCG
>NZ_RWIJ01000033.1 GCF_019805165.1 Azospirillum sp. 412522 | reverse complement strand
AGAAACGCCGTCGAACGTGGCATCGGATGGCTCAAAGGATGCCGATCCGTTGCCACGCGACATGACAAGCTCGCCGTCAACTATATGACCTTCATCAAGCTCGCCATGATCCAGCAATCCCTGCGCGTCAGCAGGCCGTCAGACAGGACCTAACCCTCTCCCCGGGGGGAGAGGGGATCCTTATGGGGGTGCTGTGGTCCTCACACCGCGGCGGTGACGACCACCTCGATCAGGATTTCCGGCTTGCCGAGGTCGGCGACGCCGATGGTGGCGCGGGCCGGCAGGTCGTTGCCGTCCAGCCAGGACAGCCACGCGTCGTTCATCTCGTCCTTCAGGCTCATGTCGGTGATGAAGAGCTGGGCGGACAGCAGCTTGGTCTTGTCGCTGCCGGCCAGCGCCAGCACCTGGTCGAGCTTGCCGCAGATCTGCGTGACCTGGCCGCCCATGCCGACGCTGACGTCGTCGGCGATGATGCCGCCGAGATAGGCCGTGCCGTTGTTGACGACGACGCGGTGCATGATCTTGGTCTTCTCGATGCGCTTGATCACGGGGAACTGCTCCTTGGTTTTATAAAAGACTCAGGGGGTGATGGAGAAATCGACGTAGCGGGCGGCGATGCGCGCCAGCGTGCCGTCCTGCACCACCGCGCGGATCGCCTCGTCGAAGGACTGCTTCAGGCTTGTGTCCTCCTTGCGCAGGCCGACGCCGATGCCGGGGCCGAACACCTCGGCGTCGATCACCGGCTGGCCGACCAGCTTGACCGACTTGCCGCCGTCGCCCTTCACCCAGTCGGACGCGGTGGCGCCGGTGGTGATGGCGGCGTCGAGCCGCCCGGCCTTCAGGTCGGCCAGCAGGTTGGAGGCGGTGTCGTAGGTCTTCAGCGTCGCCTCGCTGCCGAGATGCTTCTCGACATAACGGGAATGGGTGGTGGAGACCTGGGCGCCGATGGTCTTGCCGCGCAGGCTGGCCGGCGAGCCGTCGATGGCGGAGCTGGCCGGCGCCACGAAATAGGCCGGCACCACCATGTAGGGGGTGGAGAAGCCGATGGCCTTCGCCCGCTCCGGCGTGATGTTCATCGTCGCCATGATGGCGTCGTACTTCTTCGCCAGCAGACCCGGAATGATGCCGTCCCATTCCTGCGCCACGACGGTGCAGGGACGCTTCATCCGCTCGCAGAGCGCCTGCGCGAGATCGACCTCCAGCCCCGCCACCTTGCCGTCGGGCTGGGTGAAGTTGAAGGGCGGATAGGCGCCTTCGGTGGCGATGCGGATCTCCTGCGCGGCGGCGACACCGCCGGACGCAAGCAAGAGGAGGGCGGCAACGCCCGTGACGAGGCGCTTCATGGCAGACTCCGGAAGTGGCGAAGGTGGACAGGAGCCCGTCCGGTGCTGGCAAAATTACCGTACGGGCTCCTGGCTTCTGGTTTTCCGTGCGATCAACGCTTCAGGCGGGTCCGCTTGAAGCGTCGATCGCACTTCGGGTCAGAGTCCCGCAACGACGACGATCTCGACCAGGATCGACGGGTCGGCCAGGCGGGCCTCGACCGTCGCGCGGGCGGGCGGGTTGGCCTTGTCGACCCAGGCGTCCCAGGCGGCGTTCATCTCGGGGAAGGTGGCGATGTCGGCAAGATAGACCGTGGCGGTCAGGAGGTTGCTCTTCGACGTGCCGGCCTGGGCCAGCAGAGAATCGATCTGGCGCAGCACGTCGCGGGTCTGCGCCTCGACCGTCGTCGATCCGTCATCGACGATCTGGCCGGCGAGATAGACGGTGTCCTTGTGGATGACCATGTCGCAGAGGCGCGGGGTCAGGTGAAAGCGCTGGATCGTCACGGGGCAATGCTCCAAAGGGTCAGGCGGCGAAGCGGCCGATACTGAAAGGGGCGATGGGCAGGTCGGTGGACCCGCCCGTGATCAGGTCGGCGGTGATGCGCCCGACAATAGGGCCAAGCTGGAAGCCGTGCGCGGAGAAACCGAAGGAATGGTAGAGATCCGGTTCGGTGCCGCTGGGGCCGATCACCGGGATCTGGTCCGGCATCCGCGCCTCGATCCCCGCCCAGGAGCGGACGATGGTGGCGCCGCGCATGCACGGGAACAGGTCCCACACCGTGCGGGCATTGACCGACACCTGCGAAAAGTCCAGCTCCGTCCGGTTCTCGTCGCGCACCGCCCGGCCGAGCAGCCCGCCGCCGATCAACACGGTGCCGTTGGGGAACTGCTTGAAGGACAGGGTGCGGCCGGTCGCCCCCACCACCGGCTTGATGAAGGGGGCGACGCGGGCGGTGATCATCAGCATCGGCGCGATGACCTCCAGCGGCACCGGCTCCCCCACCTGGGCGGCGATGCGGTCGGCCCAGGCCCCGGCGGCGTTCACCACCACCGGGGCCTCGAATTTCTCGCCGTCGGCGGTCTCGACGGTCCACAGGCCGCCCCGGCGGGCCAGCCGCGTCACCGCCCCGCCCTCCTGGAAGCGGGCGCCGAGTGAGATGGCCTTGCGTCGGAAGGCGAAGGTGGTGCGGAAGGGGATCGCCGCCCCGTCGCCACGCGACACCAGCGCGCCGACGCAATGGTCGGCGATGGCCGGCACCAGCGCGCGCAGCTCGTCCCGGCCGACCACCTCCTCGTGGGTGAAGCCCAGCGCGTTCAGTTCGGCGACGCGGGCGTGCGAGGTCGCCAGCTCCGCCTCGCTCTCCGCCACCTTGATCTGGCCGTGGCTCTCGAAGCCGCAATCGTCGTCCACCAGATCGCGGATGCGGTGCCACAGCGCCATCGAGGCGACGGACAGCGGCACCTCGGCGACATGGCGGCCGAGCTGGCGCACGCCGCCCGCATTGACGCCGGAGGCGTGGCGGGCGACATGGTCCTTCTCCAGAACCAGCACGCGAACGCCGCGCATCGACAGCTGCAGCGCGGCGGAGCAGCCGTGCAGGCCGCCGCCGATGACGATGACGTCTGGTTTGAAGGAGGCGGTCGCGGTCATCGGGCGCCTCCGGTCAGTGCTTGAACACGGCGTCGATGTCGGCGTCGGTCTTCGGCAGGGCGGCCAGCTCGGCCAGCGTGATCGGTTTCACCGGCGGGCGCAGCCGGTAATAGCCGACCTCCGCCGGGGAGACGCCGCGCTCCGCCGCGATGACCTCGGTCACCGTCGGGCCGCAGAGCCGGCCCTGGCACGGACCCATGCCGCAGCGCAGGAAGCTCTTGGCCTGGTTGGGACCGGAGCAGCCGAGCCGCACCGCTTCGCGCACCGCGCCGGCGGTGATCTCCTCGCAGCGGCAGACGATGGTGTCGTCGGCCGGCGCGCGGAAGGCTTCCGCCGGGGTGTAGAGCGTGTCGAGGAAGGCGCGGCCGGTCAGGGCGCGGTCGAGCGCGGCGCGGAACGGAACGGCGGCCTTGTCGCGCTGCTCGCGCCCGATGCGGCCGAGCCGGTGCAGGGCGTCGAGGGCGGCCAAGCGACCGGCCTCCTCCGCCGCGCGGGCGCCGCCGATGCCGGCGCCGTCGCCGGCCAGCGACACGCCCTCGACCGAGGTGGCGCCCCACTCGTCGGTGGTCGGGCGCCAGCAGCGCTGCTGCTCGTCCCAGCGCTGGGCGCAGCCGGTGGCGTTGGCGAGGTTCAGGTTTGGGATCACGCCGTGATGCAGCAGCAGCGTGTCGGCGGGCAGCCGGTGCTCGGCGCCGTTGCGGGTGTAGACGACGCTCTTCAACGCGCTGTCGCCCCCGATGGCCCCTTCGGCACGCAAGGCCGTGACGTTGCCGATGACGGTCAGCTTGCGCCGGACCTCCAGCATCAGCTTCATGCCCTTGCCGAGATAGGGCGAGCGCAGGAACCCAGGCAGCAGCGGCAGGGCGGCGCGCCAGTTCTCCTTCGGCGTGGTGTCGAGGATGGCGTCGATCCGCGCGCCGGCCTGGAGATACTGCCAGGCAAGCAGCCAGAGCAGCGGGCCGCTGCCCGCCATCACCGTGGCGCCCGACGGCACGAGGCCGGAGGTCTTCAGCAGCACCTGCGCCGCACCGGCGCCCAGCACGCCCGGCAGGGTCCAGCCGGGGATCGGGAAGGGCCGTTCGAGCGCGCCGGTCGCCAGGATGACGTGGCGCACGGTCAGCATCGCCGCCGACCCGTTGCGCGACAGGCCGATCTGGATCGGGCGGTGGCCGTCGGCCGCGTCCTCGCGCGGGCGGGCGACGCTCCACACGACGGCGCCCGGCCAGTGGGCGGCTCCGCTGTCGCGCAGCGGACCCAGCAGCTCGGCGCCATGCCAGTAGTCGGGGCCGAGCACCTTGCGGTCGCGCACCGGCGTCTCGGTGACGGCGCGGTAGATCTGGCCGCCCGGCTCCGCCTGCTCGTCGAGCAGGACGACCGACGCGCCTTTCGACGCGGCCAGTGCGGCGGCGGCGAGGCCGGCGGGGCCGGAGCCGACGACGGCGATGTCGAAGTCGAACTTGGGGTTGGGGGCGCTCATCGCTCCACCTCGCGCTTGCCGTTCTGGGTTTCCACCGCCATGCCGGGGGCCACGCGCACCTGACAGCCCTGGCGGTTGCCGGTGCCGTCGATGGTGACGAGGCAGTCGAAGCAGACGCCCATCATGCAGTAGGGACCGCGCGCCGCGCCGCTGACCGGAGTGGTGCGGCAGGCGGTGACGCCGTTCGCCAGCAGGGCGGCGGCGACGCTGTCGCCCGCCCGCGCGCTGGCCGGACGGCCGTCGATGGTGAAGGAGACCGCTTGGGTGGCGGTTTCGATCTCAGGCAGCCTGCGGAACATGGAACCTCCGGGCGCTGAAGGGTGTGAAGCCGTCGCCGAGGCCGCCGGCCGCGATCAGCGGCGCCAGCGTCAGCGCATGGTTGGCGGCGAGGGTGACGCCGCTGTGGCAGGTGGCGACGAAGGCGCCGGGCGCCGTCTTCGATTCCTCGTAGATCGGGAAGCCGTCCGGCGTCAGCACGCGCAGCGCCGCCCAGCTCCGCACCACGTTCAGCTTGCCCAGCAGCGGGAAGAAGCGGATGGCGCGCTCTGCGATGGCCGAAGAAATGCCGGGCTGGAGCGTGGTGTCGAAGCCGGCCTCCTCGAAGCTGTCGCCGATCATCACCCCGCCCTCGTCGGTCTGGCGGACATAGACGGTGGGATGGTGCAGGAAGGGAGCGGTCTTCTCGGTGACGATGACATGGCCGCGCTGCGGGCGGACGGGGGCCGACAGGCCGACCATCGGCGCCAGCCGGGCGCTGTCATGACCGGCGGCCAGCACGATCTTGCCGGCCCGGACTTCGCCGCCGGCCCCCCCATCCGCTATGCTCATACGGAAGCCGCCGTCGCGATGCTCGATCCGCTCGACCCGGTGGTTGGGCCGGTAATCGACGCCCAGCAGGCCGATGCCCTTGTGCAGCGTGCGCAAGAGGCGCAGCGAGTTGCAATGGCCGTCCAGCGGGCAATAGGTGCCGCCGACCACGTCCGGCCCGATGAAGGGCAGTTCCTTGCGCAGCGTCTCGCGGTCCATCACCTCGTAGGGGTAACGGATCATGTCGGGCTGGTTGTGCAGCCGCATCATGGTGTTGGCGCGGGCCTGCAAATCCTCTTCCGACAGCATGGGCATGAAGCCGCCGGGACGGCGGTAGGCGACGTCCAGTCCGGTCTGCTCGCGCAGGAGGTCGGCGAAGCCGCTCCAGTCGTCGGAGGACTTCTTGGTCCAGCCGGCATATTCCGGCATGCCGAGACCCTTGCCCTGCACCCAGACCAGGGCGAAGTTGCCGCGCGACGGGCGCACGGCGATGTCGCCCTCGTCCAGCATGGCGACCGTCTGCCCGGCACGGGCGAGGCCCCAGGCCAGCGCCGATCCGACCAGCCCGCCGCCGATCACGGCGACGTCGTATTCTCCGCCCCGACTGGGCTGCGTCATCGTCTCCACTCCCGCCGCCGCTGCACCGTTTCCCGTGCGCGTCGGCTGCCGCCGTTATCGTGTGGCGCGCATCGCCGCATCCGTCACCCGCATACAGTGTCGAATATTTGACGATACGCCGTAAATCTTTGAGATGGCGCCGGATCTGCCGGCGTTACACATGGATGTATTGCAAACTGCAGGGTTTTCTTTGCCGGAGCGCCGCGGGATTCTGCCCTGTGGTCCCTAACCCCCACCCCGAGTTCCCGTGATCCTTGCGACAGCATCGGCAGCCAACCTATAACTGTCAAATCAGATCGAAGGGGTGTTTCATGACGGAATGTTATGGTGCGGTCTTTCGGACCGGGCGGACGCCATGATCAATCCGCGCCAGATCGAGGCCTTCCGCGCGGTGATGCTGACCGGCGGCATCACCGCGGCGGCGGAGCTGCTGAACATCTCGCAGCCGGCGGTCAGCCGGCTGATCGGCGACCTGCAATATGCGCTGAAGCTGACCCTGTTCGAACGGCGCGGCCCCCGCATCGCGCCGACCAGCGAGGCGATCTCGCTCTATCAGGTGGTCGACCGCGCCTTCGTCGGGCTGGAACTGATCGAGCAGACGGCGCGCGACCTGACCGCAAGGCGCAGCGGGGCGCTGCGGGTGGCGGCGATGCCGGCGCTGGGGGTGGGGTTCCTGCCGCGCTACGTCGCGCGCTTCCTCAGCGACCGGCCGCGGGTGGACATCGCGCTGCGCGGCAGCACCTCGCCGACCATCCTGGACTGGGTGGCGACCGGCCAGTGCGAGCTTGGCTTCGCCCACACCCCCATCGACCATGCGGCGGTGCTGACCGAGAAGATCCACGGGATTCCCGCCGTCGCCATCCTGCCGCCCGGCCATCCGCTGGCCGGCAGGGAGGTGCTGGTGCCGAAGGATTTCGAGGGGGAAAGCTTCATCTCCACCACGCCGCCGGCCCTCCTGCGCTCCCGTATCGACACCGTTTTCGCCGACCATGACGTGTCGCGGCTGATGCGGGTGGAAACCCAGCTGACGATGAACGCCTGCGCCATGGTGGCGGCCGGCTATGGGGTATCGATCGTCGATCCCTTCACCGCCCAGGACTATGTCCCGCACGGGCTGATCGTCCGCCCGTTCGAACCGCGCATCGGCTTCGACATCGCCATCCTGCGCTCCGCCCAGGTGCCGCTGTCGATGATCGCCGAGGACTTCCTGGCCGGCTTCATGGAGGAGGCAACCCGCTTCCGCGATAATTTTCTCGGGCCCGGAAATGGCGGCGAACTCGTTCGCAGCACGGAATTATAACATTACCGGATGAATGATGGCGGGAATTCGATTTGACGGTTATGTGACTGCACCATCACCCTTGGGCCACGTCCCGTCCGCGACCCTTCATGAAGAACAGCCCGAACATGGGCGGCCGGCAAGGTGACGGACGGCAAAGGCGGCGATCCGGACACGTGTTTGCGGTGCGGTCCGAAGATCAACCCCGATGAACCCCCAGGCTGCGAACTGGGAGCCCATGAACAGGGACCCTGCCAACAGGGATCAAGGCTCTAGAGGAGAATGACGATGCGCTCCGTGATGTGCGGGTTGATGGCGACGGCGGCCCTGTGGTGCGGCATGGCCGCGGTGCAGACGGCCCAGGCCCAGGAAAAGACGCTCTATGTCGCCGCCTATGGCGGGTCGTTCGAGCAGACCATGCGCAAGGACATCATCCCGGCCTTCGAGAAGGCGAACGGGGTGAAGGTCGAGTATGTCGCCGGCAACTCCACCGACAACCTCGCCAAGCTGCAGGCCCAGAGGGGCAACCAGCAGATCGACGTCGTCATCCTCGACGACGGCCCGATGTATCAGGCGGTGGCGCTGAACTTCTGCGCCGACCTGGAGAAGGCGCCGGTCTACGACCAGCTCTACGATCTGGCGAAGATGCCGTCGGGCAAGGCGGTCAACTTCGGCGCGGTCGGCACCGGCATCCTCTACAACAAGGCCTATTTCGACGAGAACAAGCTCCCGGCCCCGACCTCCTGGAAGGACATCGAGGATCCGCGCTTCAAGAAGAAGCTGGCGATCCCGCCGATCAACAACAGCTACGGCCTGCACGCGCTGGTGATGATGGCGCGCCTGAACGGCGGCGGCGAGACCAACATCGAGCCGGGATTCAAGGAGTTCAAGGACAAGATCAACCCGAACGTGCTCGCCTACGAGCCGTCGCCGGGCAAGATGACCGAGCTGTTCCAGAGCAACCAGGCCGTCATCGCGGTGTGGGGCTCGGGCCGCGCCAAGGCGCTGGCCGACACCGGCTTCCCCGCCACCTTCGTCTATCCCAAGGAAGGCGGCATCGTGCTGGGCTCCGCCGCCTGCCAGGTCGCCGGCAGCAAGAATGCGCCCGAGGCGCAGAAGTTCATCCAGCATATGCTGGGGGTCGAGGCGCAGACCGCGCTGGCCGTCAGTGCCGGCTTCGGCCCGGTGAACAAGACGGTCGAGCTGCCCGCCGAGAAGCAGGCCGGCATCCCCTACGGTCCGGAACAGGTCGGCAAGCTGCTGGTGGTGGATTGGGACACCATCAACAAGAACCGCGAAGTCTGGAACAAGCGCTGGACCCGCGAGATCGAGCGCTGAGGGTGTGAGCACCCGCCCGCCGCCGGCCTTGGCCAGCGGCGGGCGGGTCCCCTGCGAAGGGAAAGGGAGACGACGGCATGGCTTATCTGGTTCTCGACCAACTGACCAAGCGCTTCGGAAACTGGACGGCGGTCGACAACGTCTCGCTGACCGTTGAGAAGGGCGAGCTGATTTCGCTGCTGGGGCCGTCGGGCTGCGGCAAGACCACCACCTTGCAGATGATCGCCGGCTTCCTCGACGCCGACGGCGGGCGGGTGATGCTGGACGGCCAGGATCTGCTGGCGAAGAAGCCGAACGAGCGCGGGCTCGGCATCGTCTTCCAGAGCTATGCCTTGTTCCCGCACATGACCGCCGCGGAGAACGTCGCCTTCGGGCTGGAGATGCGCAGGATCAATCGCGCCGACCGCGACCGCATGGTCGCCGACGCGCTGAAGCTGGTCGGGCTGGAGCAGTATGGCGACCGCCACCCGCGCCGGATGTCGGGCGGCCAGCAGCAGCGCGTTGCCCTGGCGCGCGCGCTGGTGATCAAGCCGAGCCTGCTGCTGCTGGACGAGCCGCTGTCGAATTTGGACGCCAAGATGCGCGAGGAGATGCAGATCGAGCTGCGCCGCATCCAGCGCACCGTCGGCACCACCATGATCCTCGTCACCCACGACCAGTCGGAGGCGATGGCGCTGTCCGACCGCGTGGTGGTGATGAACAAGGGCCGCATCCAGCAGGTCGCCACCCCGCAGGAGGCCTACGACCATCCGGCCAACGCCTTCGTCGCAAACTTCCTCGGCCGCACCAATTTGCTGCCGGGCATGGTCGGCGGCGGCGCGGGCGGGACCGTCATCACAGTGGCGGACAGCGTCTGGCCGGTGGCGCAGCCGATGGCGGCCGGTCCGGGGGCGCTGGCCGTGCGGCCGGAGAAGATCGGCTTCGTCGATGCCGGGGGCCTCAGCGGCACCGTGCTGGCCCGCGTCTTCCAGGGCACGCAATGGCTGTTCGAGATCGAGACCGCCGCCGGGCGGCTGATGGTGATCCGCCAGCATGACGGCTCGCCGCTGCCGGCGGAGCGCGAGCGGGTGATGGTCGGCTGGCGGCCCGACGACATGGCGGTGATGCCTGCGGACCGGGAGGCGGCATGAGCATGGCGGCATCCACCGAAACCCACCTTTCCGGCACCAAGGCCACGGCACCCCCGCCGCGCCGTCCGCGCCGCTGGCCCTGGACGCCCTATCTGCTGAGCGCGCCGGGTCTGGCCCTGTTCGCGGTGCTGCTGCTGGTGCCGCTGGCGATGACCTTCCTGTTGTCGCTGAACAGCTTCAGCTTCTATGGCGGCATCGAGAACGTCTGGCAGCTCGGCAACTATGCCGACATCATCGCCGACAGCTATTTCCACGAGGTGTTCCTGCGCACCTTCCGCATCGCCGCGGTGGTGACGCTGCTGTGCGCGCTGTTCGGCGCGCCGGAAGCCTACATCCTGCGCCGGATGAAGTCGCCCTGGCGGGGCTTGTGCCTGCTGATCGTGCTGGGGCCGCTGCTGATCTCGGTGGTGTCGCGCACGCTGGGCTGGGCGCTGCTGTTCGGCTCGACCGGTCTGGTCAACCAGGGGCTGATGGGGCTGGGGCTGATCGCGACGCCCATCGAGTTCATGTACACCGAGACCGGCGTCATCATCGCGCTGACCCATGTGCTGGTGCCCTTCATGGTGCTGTCGGTGTGGGCGTCGCTCCAGCGGCTCGACCCGCAGGTGGAGAATGCGGCGCTGTCGCTGGGTGCGGGACCGCTGACGGTGATGCGCCGGGTGGTGCTGCCGCAGATCGTGCCGGGCATCCTGTCGGGGTCGATCATCGTCTTCGCGCTGGCGGCCAGCGCCTTCGCCACCCCGGCGATCATCGGGGGGCGGCGGCTGAAGGTGGCGGCGACGCTGGCCTATGACGAGTTCCTGAACACGCTGAACTGGCCGTTGGGCGCCACGGTGGCGGTGCTGCTGCTGATCGCCAACGTCGTCATCATCGTCGGCTGCAACCGGCTGGTCGAACGTCGCTACAAACAGGTGTTCGAATGAACCGCAACGGCCCGATCGCGCTGATCTTCCACGTCCTGTTCCTGAGCTTCCTGCTGGCGCCGATCCTGATCGTCTGCGCGGTGGCCTTCACCTCGCAGGGCTACCTGTCGCTGCCGACCGAGGGGCTGTCGCTGCGCTGGTTCCGCGCCATCGGCGACAATCCGGAATTCATCCGCGCCTTCAAGGACAGCCTGCTGCTGGGGGCGGTGTCCTCCACCCTGGCGATCCTGGTGGCGGTGCCGGCCGCGCTCGCCATCGCGCGCCACCAGTTCTTCGGGCGCGAGGCGATCCAGGCGCTGTTCCTGTCGCCGCTGATGGTGCCGCACATCGTGCTGGGCATCGCCTTCCTGCGCTTCTTCACCATGATCGGGCTGGGCGGCACCTTCGCCGGGCTGGTGCTGAGCCATGTCATCATCATCCTGCCCTTCGCGCTGCGGCTGATCCTGGCGGCGTCGACCGGCATGGACCGGGCGGTGGAGAATGCCGCCGCGTCGCTGGGCGCGTCGTCCTGGACCTGCTTCCGCCGGGTGACGCTGCCGCTGATCCTGCCGGGCGTTGCCAGCGGCTGGGTGCTGGCCTTCATCAACAGCTTCGACGAGGTGACGATGACCGTCTTCATCGCCTCGCCGGAGACCACCACCCTGCCCGTCCGCCTGTTCCTCTACATCCAGGACAACATCGATCCGCTGGTGGCGGCGGTGTCGGCGGTGCTGATCTTCCTGACCGTGGCCGCCATGCTGGTGCTCGACCGCGTCTATGGGCTGGAGCGGCTGCTGGTCGGCAAGGGCCGCGACTGACGCCGGCGTTTCCTCCTCAAGCTTTCCTCCCTGACTGCCCCGCACCTCCCAGGTGCGGGGCATTTTTTTGGCCAAGCGGCAGGAGCCGCCACGCCGATGGTTGAGAGCGCAAATGATTCGTCCGCGCCATTTTCTGTGTTGACCGCAGGGGGTATACGGACGTACTTTTAACCAGCCGGTTAAAACATAGCGACCGCCACACAGGTCGCCCCGAGCCCGCCGGCCGGAGGAGACGCATGGAACCCCGCTCTCGCTCGGGCGCAGCGTTGCGCCTGCTCAATTCCGACTGGGTCCGCCCCATCCTGCTGATGGTCATCCTGCTGGTTCTGTGGGATCTGTCGGTCCGGGTGTTCGGCGTCCCGGCCTATCTCGTGCCGAAGCCCGGCGACGTCGTGCTGGCGATGATCGACGAATGGCCGCGCCTGCTGGCCGAATCCGTCCCGACCTTCACGGCCACGCTCGGCGGCTTCGCGCTGTCGGTGCTGTTCGGCATTCCCATCGCGATGCTGATCGCCGGATCGCGCGTGGTCGAGGCCTACGTCTATCCGCTGCTGGTCTTCTCGCAGTCGATCCCCAAGGTCGCCATCGCGCCGCTGTTCGTGGTGTGGTTCGGCTTCGGCCTGATGCCGAAGGTGATCGCCGCCTTCCTGCTGGGTTTCTTCCCGGTCGTGGTGTCGGCGGTGCAGGGCTTCAAGTCGGTCGACAACGAGATGATGGATCTCGCCCGCTCGATGAAGGCGTCGCGCCTCCAGACCTTCCAGATGGTCAGCCTGCCGCACGCCCTGCCGGCGATCTTCGCCGGGCTGAAGGTCTCGATCACGCTGGCCGTGGTCGGGGCGGTGGTCGGCGAATTCGTCGGCTCCAACTCCGGCATCGGCTTCGTCCTGCAACGCTCCATCGGCAACTTCGAGCTGCCGCTGATGTTCGCGGCGCTGACCGTGCTGGCGCTGATGGGCGTCGTGCTGTTCTGGGTCATCGACGTGGTCGAGCGCTTCTCCATTCCCTGGCACTCCAGCCAGCGCCACAAGGCCAATCTCGGCGCCTGACGGCACTTCAAAACATCCATTCATCGACAAGAACCCCGACGCCGCGCAACGCAGGCCGACGGGGCGATCCACCACCCATGGGAGGACACCGGTCGTGATGAAGAAAACCATCGTCGCAGCGCTCTGCGCCTTCGCCGCCTCTACCTTGCCGGCGCAGGCCGCCGACAAGGTGACGCTGATGCTGAACTGGTACGTCTATGGCGAGCACGCGCCCTTCTATTACGGCAAGGACAAGGGGCTGTACGAGGCCGAAGGCATCGACCTGGAAATCCAGGAAGGCCGCGGCTCGGCGGTGACGACGCAGCTGGTCGCCAGCAAGGGCGTCACCTTCGGCTATGTCGACGTGCCGACCATGATCAAGGCCGCCATGAAGGGCGCGCCGGTGACCTCGCCGGGCGTGCTGCTGCAGACCAGCCCGATGTCGGCGATGGGCTTCACCGAGAAGAACATCCGCAAGCCGGAGGACATCAAGAACCGCATCGTCGCCATGACGCCGGGCGACAGCATGTCCCAGATCTGGCCGCTGTTCCTGAAGAAGACCGGCCTGAAGGAGCGTGATTTCGAGGTGGTGTCGGGCGACGCCCAGACCAAGTTGAACGCCGTCATCAACGGACAGGCCGACCTGCTGCTGGGCTATGTCATGGACCAGAGCATGAAGATCAAGGACGCCACCGGCAAGTCGGTGACGCCGATCCGCTTCGCCGATTACGGCGTCAACATGGTCTCGTCCGGCATCATCGCCAACACCGACACGCTGAAGAGCAACCCGGACCTCGTCCGCCGCTTCATGGCCGCCACCACCAAGGCGGTGGAAGAGGCGGAGAAGGCGCCGAAGGACGCCGCCGCCGCGATCCTGAAGGCCAATCCGAAGGGCGGCAAGCCGGACACGCTGCAGGAAGGCTTCGAACTGACCATCCCGCTCTACCGCACCAAGGAGACGGAGAAGCTGCGGCCCTTCCAGGTCACCGACGCCAACATGAAGGAGACGGTCGATCTGCTGGTCGAGTATGGCGGGCTGGACGCGGCGGCCAAGGAGAACCCCAAGCGCTTCTATACCCGCGAGTTCCTGCCGCCCGACCCGGCCGCCGCAGCCGTGAACGCCGCCGCGAAGTAACGAACCGAAGTGACCGACCGGGACCCCGCCCGACCCACCGCCCAGCCCACAGCAGGGAGCGACGAGGAGAGCATGGCACAGCCTCAGTTGAAACTGGTCGGCGACGCGGCGACGCAGCGCCTGTCCGGCGAGCCGCTGATCCGCATCGACGGCGTGACCAAGACCTACCGCACCCGCGATGGGGAGGTGCCGTCGCTCCGCCCCATCACCTTCGACGTGCGGCCGGGCGAGTTCCTGGTGATCGTCGGTCCGTCGGGCTGCGGCAAGTCCACCCTGCTGAAGATGCTGGCCGGCCTGCTGCCGGTCAGCAGCGGGACAATCAAGATCGAAGGCGACACGGTCACCGAGCCGCACGACGACACCGGCATCGTCTTCCAGAGCCCGACGCTGCTGGCCTGGCGGTCGGTCCTGCGCAACATCATGCTGCCGGTGGAGATCCGCCGGCTGCCGCGGGAGCGCTATCTGGAGCGCGCCCACAAGCTGGTCGAGATGACCGGGCTGAAGGGGTTCGAGCAGAAGTATCCCTGGCAGCTGTCGGGCGGCATGCAGCAGCGCGCCGCCCTGTGCCGGGCTCTGGTCCACGACCCGAAGATCCTGCTGATGGACGAGCCGTTCGGCGCGCTCGACGCCATGACGCGGGAACGGATGAATGTCGAGTTGCAACGCATCCAGCATGAGACCGGCAAGACGGTGATCCTGATCACCCACTCCATCCCCGAGGCGGTGTTCCTGGCCGACCGGGTGATGGTGATGTCGGAGCGTCCCGGCACCATCGCCGCCACCTACGAAGTCCCGCTGCCGCGCCCGCGGACGCTGGACGTCATGGGCGACCCGGTGTTCATCCAGCTGACCCAGACCATCCGCAAGCATTTCGCGGCGCAGGGGCATCTGGACTAAGCGCCGGACGCCCCTCCGCAGAAACTGTGCGTCATCCCCGCGAACGCTTGTAGGCGCCAACTCACAGGTTCGTTTCCCCCCGGAGCCAAGCACATCCCTTATCGACCGTCATCCCCGCGAAGGCGGGGATCCAGAGCCTCCCAAGCGATACCAACGGGTGAGCCTGGATCCCCGCCTCCGCGGGGATGACGGGGGAAGAGTGCAGGGTCGCCATGGAGTGCGCGAAGTCCTGAAAGTCAGCGCCTTCGCGGGGATGACGGCCGAAGATGGATTGAAAGAATCTCGCCATGTCCGCCCACCCGGCCGCCCCCCGTCTCCAGATCCGCGCCATCGAGCTGTACGAGCGGCCCGTCCGTTTCGTGAAGCCGTTCCGCTTCGGCGCGGTGACGGTGGAGGCCGCCCCGCAATCCTTCGTCCGCGCCCTGGTCGCGGTCGAGGGACAGGGGGAAGCCTGGGGGGCGACGGCCGAGATGATGATGCCGAAATGGTTCGACAAGAGCCCGGACCGCAGCCCGGCCCAGACGGTGGACGGCCTGCGCCGCTCGCTGGTCGAAGCGCGCGACGCCTACCTGTCCGATAACCGGCTCGACACCGCCTTCGGCCATCACGCCGCCTACAGCCCGACACTGGAGCCGAAGCTGGCCGCCGCCTTCGGGCCGGCGCAGATCGACAAGGCGGTGTTCGACGGGCTGCTGCGGGTGCTGGGCCTGAATGCGTTCGACGGGCTGGGCGGCAATGTCGCCGGGCTGGACGCACGGCTGGCGCCCGACCTCGCCGGCTTCGGTCTGGACGGGTTCCTGCGCGGGCTTTCCCCGCTCGGCGAGGTCGAGCTGCGCCACACGGTCGGGCTGCTCGACAAGGCGGAAGACCTGCGCGCCCTGCTGGAGCAGGCGCCGCTGCGCTGGTTCAAGATCAAGCTGGGCGGCGATGCCGCCGCCGACGCCGAACGGCTGGCGGAGCTGGCCGGCGTGCTGGAAACCGCCGCCCCCGGCTACCGCGCCACGCTGGACGGCAACGAGCAGTATCGCGACGCCGCCCATGTCGCGGAACTGCTCGACCGCATCGACGCCTCCCAGGCGCTGGCCGGCTTCCGCGGGGCGCTCGCCTATCTGGAGCAGCCGATCGCGCGGGAGGCGGCGCTCGCCCGGCCGCTGGGTTCGGTGGCGGAGCGGGTGCCGGTGATCATCGACGAGTCCGACGACGGCTACGACGCCTTCCCGCGCGCCTGCGCCATGGGCTATCGCGGCGTGTCGTCGAAATCCTGCAAGGGCCTCTACAAGGCGATGCTCAACCGCGCCCGCTGCGCGGCCTGGGGACCGCCGCACTTCATCTCCGCCGAGGATCTGACCTGCCAGGCCGGACTGTCGGTGCAGCAGGACACCGCGCTCGTCGCCTTCCTCGGCATCCCGCATGCCGAGCGCAACGGGCACCAGTATGGCGAGGGCTTCGGCAGCGCCGCCGAGGCCGACGCCTTCCTCGCCGCCCATCCCGGTTTCTACGAACGCCGCGCCGACGGCACGGTCAGGCTCGCCACCGGCACCGGCCGGCTGCCGACCGCCCCGCTGTCCGGCACCGGCTTCGCGTCTTCCGCGGGTCCCGACCGGGCCACGCTTTCCCCCCTTTCAAACCCGACATCAGCGTTTTCCGAAGGAGTCCACCCATGAGCACCAAGCGCCTTGGCCTCATCATGCACGGCGTCACCGGGCGGATGGGCATGAACCAGCACCTGATCCGCTCGATCCTGGCGATCCGCGCCCAGGGCGGCGTCACCCTGTCGGACGGCTCGCGCGTCATGCCCGACCCCATCATCGTCGGCCGCAACGCCGAGAAGATGCAGGAGCTGGCCCGCCGCCACGGCATCGAGCGCTGGAGCGACAACCTCGACGCCGCGCTGGAAAACCCGGACGACGTGATCTTCTTCGACGCCGGCACCACCCAGATGCGCCCGACGCTGCTGGAGAAGGCGATCCGCGCCGGCAAGCACGTCTATTGCGAGAAGCCCATCGCCACCAACCTGGACGAGGCGCTGCGCGTCGTCCGGCTGGCGAACGAGGCCGGGGTGAAGAACGGCACGGTGCAGGACAAGCTGTTCCTGCCGGGCCTGGAGAAGCTGCGCATGCTGCGCGACAGCGGCTTCTTCGGCCGCATGCTGTCGGTGCGCGGCGAGTTCGGCTACTGGGTGTTCGAAGGCGACTGGCAGCCGGCGCAGCGCCCGTCCTGGAACTACCGCGAGGAGGACGGCGGCGGCATCATCCTCGACATGATCTGCCACTGGCGCTATGTGCTCGACAATTTGTTCGGCACGGTGAAGAGCATCTCCTGTCTGGGCGCCACCCACATTCCGGAGCGCTGGGACGAGAAGGGCAAGCCCTACAAGGCGACCGCCGACGACGCCGCCTATGCGATGTTCGAGCTTGAGGGCGGCGTGATCGCCACCATCAACTCCTCCTGGTGCACCCGCGTCTACCGCGACGATCTGGTGACCTTCCATGTCGACGGCACCAACGGCTCGGCGGTCGCAGGATTGACCGACTGCGTGATCCAGCCGCGCCAGGGCACGCCGCGCCCGGTGTGGAACCCCGACCAGAAGCAGACCATCGACTTCT
Source organism: Azospirillum sp. 412522 (assembly GCF_019805165.1). Classification (GTDB taxonomy): domain Bacteria; phylum Pseudomonadota; class Alphaproteobacteria; order Azospirillales; family Azospirillaceae; genus Azospirillum. The sequence goes on along the minus strand of NZ_RWIJ01000033.1, from coordinate 47,294 downwards.
ACGACACCTGGCAGCCGGTGCCCGACAACGCCGTCTTCGACAACGGCTTCAAGGTGCAGTGGGAGTCCTTCATCCGCCATGTGGTCGAGGACACCCCCTACAATCACGGCCTGATCGAGGGCGCCAAGGGCGTCCAGCTGGTGGAATGCGCCATGCAGAGCTGGCGCGAACGCCGCTGGGTCGACGTGCCGGCCATCGAGGGCTGAGGCGTCCGCCGGGGAGGGGTGCGGTCCGCCCCCTCCCCCACCCCTCCCCCGGCCCCTCCGCTGCGACTTATCCCAGGAATACCGCCCATGCCGACCATCCGCCTCCCCCGCGCCGACCGCAGCATCGAAAGCTACACGCTGGCCCCGCCGCGCGGCTTTCCCGCCCGCACCGAGCGGCCGCTGACCCGCATCGCCTTCGCCGCCGCCCACATGGTCGCCGACCCGCTGGCCGAATGCGATCCGTGGCTGGCCCCGGCCATCGACTGGGACCGGACCATCGCCTTCCGCGAGCATCTGTGGGACCTCGGCCTCGGCGTCGCCGAGGCGATGGACACGGCGCAGCGCGGCATGGGGCTGGACTGGCCGACCTCGCTGGAGCTGATCCGGCGCTCGCAGTCGGCGGCCAAGGCGCGCGGCGGGGTGATCGCCTGCGGCGCCGGCACCGACCATCTGCCGCCGGAGAACGCCCGCAGCGTCGACGACGTCATCCGCGCCTATGAGGAGCAGATCGAGGCCATCGAGGCACTCGACGGGCGCATCATCCTGATGGCGTCGCGCGCGCTGGCCCGCGTCGCCAAGGGGCCGGAGGACTACGTCCGCGTCTATGGCCGCATCCTGTCGCAGGTGAAGCAGCCGGTGATCCTGCACTGGCTGGGCGACATGTTCGACCCGGCGCTGGCCGGCTATTGGGGCACGGCCGACGTCGACGCGGCGATGGACACCGCGCTGTCGATCATCGGCGATTTCGCGTCCAAGGTGGACGGCATCAAGATCTCGCTGCTCGACAAGGACAAGGAGATCGTCATGCGGCGGCGTCTTCCGGACGGCGTGCGCATGTACACCGGCGACGACTTCAATTACGCCGAGCTGATCGCCGGCGACGGGCAGCACAAGTCCGACGCGCTGCTCGGCATCTTCGACGCCATCGCGCCGGCCGCCGCAGCGGCCCTGGCCCATCTGGCCGAGGGCGACGAGGCGGGGTTCCACGACATCCTGGCGCCGACCGTGCCGCTGTCGCGCCACATCTTCAAGGCGCCGACCCGCTTCTACAAGACCGGCGTCGTCTTCATGGCCTATCTGAACGGCCATCAGGACCATTTCACCATGGTCGGCGGGCAGGAAAGCACGCGCTCCACCCTGCATCTGGCCGAGCTGTTCCGGCTGGCCGACAAGGCCGGGCTGCTGTCCGATCCGGACCGCGCCGCCCAGCGGATGGCGGCGGTGCTGGCGGTGCGGGGGATCGCCTGATGCGCGATTTTTCCGCAGATCATCGCTGGCTGTCGATCAACACGGCCACGGTGCGCAAGCAGGGCAATCTGGTCGAGATCCTCGACGCCTGCGCCCGCCGCGGCATCCGCGGCGTCGCCCCCTGGCGCGATCAGGTGGCGGCGGTCGGGCTGGATGCCGCGGTGCGGGCGGTGCGCAGCGGCGAACTGGAACTGTCCGGCTATTGCCGCGGCGGCATGTTCCCGGCCGATCCGTCCAAGGCGGCGGAGGTGCGCGACGACAACCGCCGCGCGGTGGACGAGGCGGCGGCGCTGGGCGCGGCCTGCCTCGTGCTGGTGGTCGGCGGGCTTCCGCAATTTTCCCGACCCGGTTCGCCGGCCAGCAAGGACATCGCGCTGGCCCGCTCGCAGGTCGAGGACGGCATCGCCGAGCTGCTGGACTACGCCCGCAACGCCGGCATGCCGCTGGCCATCGAGCCGCTGCACCCGATGTACGCCGCCGACCGCGCCTGCGTGAACACGATGGCCCATGCGCTCGACCTCTGCGACCGGCTGGATCCGGAAAAGTCGGGATCGCTGGGGGTGGCGGTCGACGTCTACCATGTCTGGTGGGATCCGGATCTGGAGGCGCAGATCCGCCGCGCCGGTAGTGAGCGGCTGCTGGCCTTCCATGTCTGCGACTGGCTGGTGCCGACCAGCGACCTGCTGCTCGACCGCGGCATGATGGGCGACGGCGTCATCGACATCCCGCGCATCCGCGGCTGGGTCGAGGAGTGCGGCTTCGCCGGCTATTCGGAGGTGGAGATCTTCTCGCAGGCCAACTGGTGGGAAAAGCCGATGGGCGAGGTGCTGGACACCTGCATCGACCGCCACCGCAGCGTGGTGTGACGGCTTCGCCGTTTGATGGAGACTGGCCGGCCGGCGGTTCTGGAAGGTCGTCCTTCCAAAAGCGCCGGCCGGCATTCTACCATGCGGCGAAGATCGCCCCCTCTACCCGGACCGCAGGAGCCGGCTCGCCGCATGGACAGCCTGACCGACACACCGAACAGAAACGCCGCAGCGCCGGCCAAGGCGACCCGCGACCCGGAGGGCACGCGGGCGCGCATCATGGCCGCCGCGACGGAGGAGTTCGCGCGCTACGGCCTGGGCGGCGCCCGCGTCGACCGCATCGCCGAGCAGGCGGGCACCAACAAGCGCATGCTCTACTACCATGTCGGCAACAAGGAGGAGCTGTATCTCGCGGTGCTGGAGGATGCCTATGCCCACATCCGAGAGACCGAGCGCACGCTGAACCTGGACAAGCTGGCGCCGCCCGAGGCCATCGCCCGGCTGATCGGCTTCACCTGGCAGTATTTCATCGACCATCCCGAATTCATGGCCTTGCTGAACATCGAGAACCTGCACCGGGCCGAGCTGCTGAAGACCTCCGGCCAGGTCCAGTCGATGCACTCCCCCTTCGTGCAGATGATCGGCGACGTGCTGGCGCGCGGAGTGAGGGACGGGGTGTTCCGCGCCGGGGTCGATGCGGTGCAGCTCTACATCTCCATCGCCGGGCTGTCCTACTTCTACCTGTCCAACGTCCACACCCTGTCGGTCATCTTCGGCCGCGACCTGCTGGCGGAGCCGGCGAAGAAGGAACGGCTGGACCATATGGTGGAGCTGGTGCTGAAGTCGCTGCGGCCGTGAGGGGGTGAGAATTCTTATGGGCTTTCCCAGCCGTCATCCCCGCGGAGGCGGGGATCCAGGCTGACCGGCCTCTTGAGCCTTTAGAACGTCTGGATTCCCGCCTTCGCGGGAATGACGGCCGAGAGACGCTCGTGATGATATACGATGCGAAGCGGTTCAAACGTCCCGCATTTCTCGGCAAGGCTCATAGAAACCGACAAACTTTGAGGGGGTGGTCGGAGTCTGACCACCCTACTGTTTAGGCGCCGGGCGCAGCAGGGCGATCAGCAGCAGGCCGCCGACGATGAACCAGGAAATGACGACGAAGCCGTCGATGTAGGCCAGCACATAGGCCTGCTTGCGCACCGCCGCGGACAACAGCGACAGGGCGCGCCCCGTCGCCTCCTCAGGCCCGGTCGACTGGGCGGCGACCCGCGCGGCGGTGCCGGCCAGCCGGTGGACGGTGTCGGTGCTGCCGGCCACCACGTCGGAGACCAGCCGGAAGCTGTGGAACTGCTCGCGCATGCGCACGAAGGTCTGCATGAAGGCGGCGCCCAGCTCACCCCCCAGCAGACGCGCGGTCTGCAGCAGGGCGCCCAGCGCCAGGATATGGGCCAGCGACAGGTTCTTGATGTTGAAATAGATCAGCGAGGTCATGGCGAAGGACTGGCCGAAGGCCTGGAGCATCTGCGACGGCAGGAAATCGGCGCCGACCCAGTCCGCCGTCAGATGCGAGGCCAGCCAGCAGGCGACCCCCACCGCGGCGAAGCCGGCCGCCATCACCACCCGCGGATCGGCATGGCGCAGCAGCGTGCCGACCAGCGGCGCCAGCAGGAACTGCGGCAGCGCGATCAGCAGCAGCGTGTCCCCCACCTCCAGCGCCCGGTAGTTGTTCACCGTGATCAGGAATTGCGGGACCAGAAAGGCGGTGGACAGCATGATCAGCCGCAGCAGCACCAGCAGCAGGCACAGCAGCGGGATGTTGCCGCGGAACAGCGCGCTGAAGGTGATCCAGGGCTTGGGGCAGGTCATCTCCTGCACGACGAAGGCGCCGACCAGCAGGCCGCCGGCCAGGAACAGGCCGGTGATCAGGCCCGAGTTGAACCAGTCCAGCCGGTTGCCCTGGTCCAGTCCGGCATAGAGCAGGGCGAAGCCGATGCTGGCATAGGCGATGCCCCACCAGTCGCCGTCCTTCAGCAGGTCGCGGCGCACCGGCTCGGCCGGCATGCCGAAATGGACGCACAGCGCCATCAGCGGCGCCAGCAGCGCCGTGTCCCAGAACAGCCAGCGCCAGTCGAGATGCTCGATCACCCAGCCCTCGACCGAGGCGGCGAAGTTCAGCGACAGCTCCACGTTCATCGCATAGACGGCGATGCCGTAGACGACATAGCGCGGCGGCAGGTTGCGGACGATGAAGCCGATGGTCAGCGGGATGAAGGTGCCCGACGACAGGCCGGCGAGCAGCTGGAAGGCCAGCACCCCGGTCAGCGTGCCGGTCAGCGGCAGGACCAGCATCGCCAGCCCGTAGGTCAGGGAGGACACCAGCAGGACGCGGCGCGGCCCGAACACCACGCCGAGGAAGGCGGCGGCCGGGGCGACCAGCATCTGCGCCACCGTGTAGGCGGTGGTGATCCAGGCCCCCTCGTCGAAGCCGGCGCCGATGGCGCCGCGGATGTCGGCCAGCCCGAAGGTGGTGATGCGCGAGGTCAGGGTGGAGATCAGCGCCCCCAGCATGACGCCGAGCAGGCCGACGATGGGATGGTGGGTCAGGATCGGCTGGGACGGGCGCAGCAGGATCCGGGACAGCCGCCCGCCGGCCAGACCGACGCTCATGATCCACCTTCCTTTACGTCTCCATCGGTATCGATAGTGACGACGACGGACATGCCGGGCCGCAGCCGGTCCTGCAACGGGTTGGGGTCGTCCAGGACGATCTTCACCGGCATGCGCTGGACGATCTTGGTGAAGTTGCCGGTGGCGTTGTCCGGCGGGAGCAGGGCGAACTGGCTGCCGCTGGCCGGCGACTGGGCGGCGACGCGGCCGGTCAGCGTCACGTCGGGGAAGCTGTCGATGCGGACGGTCGCCGGCAGGCCGGACCGGATCCGCGTCATCTGGGTTTCCTTGTAGTTGGCGATCACCCACACCGCCGGCAGCGGCACCAGCGTGACGATCTGACTGCCCTGCCCGACATACTGGCCGGGGCGGACCTGCCGCTGCCCGACCATGCCGTCGGCCGGGGCGCGGATCGTCGTGCGGTCGAGCGTGATCCGCGCGAGGTCGAGGTCGGCCTGCCGCTGCAGCCGGGTCGCCTGGGCCTGACGCACCTGGACGTCGATGCCGTCCAGTGTCGCCTTCTGCTGGTCGATCTGGGCCTGCCCCGCCTCCAGCGCCGCCTGGGCCCGGCGGGAGGTCGCCTGCGCCTGTTGCAGCGCCTGGATCGTTCCGGCGACGCCCTGCTCGGTCAGGGAACGCTGGCGCGCCTCCTCCAGCCGCGCCCGCCATGCCTCGGCCTCCAGCCCATGGACGTTCGCCTCGGCCTGATCGACCAGGGCGCGCTGGGTGCGCTTCTGGATGTCGAACTGGGCGATGGCGGCGTCGGCGGCCTCCAGCGCCGCCTCCGCCTGCTGGACACGGGCACGGTAGTCGTCGTCGACGATCAGCGCCACCGGGTCGCCGGCCTTCACCCGCTGGAAGTCGCCGACCGGCATGTCGCGGACGATGCCCGTCACCTGGGCCGACAGCGGGGTGATGTCGGCCTGCAGATAGGCGTCGTTGGTGGTCTGGCGCGCGGCGGAGCCGATCCAGCGGTCCCAGCGTGTCGCGAAGGCCACCACCAGCACCACCGCCAGCCCCAGCACCGCCAGCCGCACCAGCCAGGGACTTCAGGCCACCGGCGGCGGGGCGGCCGGGGGCGGCGGAGCCGGAGGCGGTTGCTGGACCGCTTGCTGGCCCACTGGCTGGGGTGGCGCTGCGGCATCGCTCATGCGGGGACCCTCTTCGAAATCGGCGTCCCGAAGCGATCCGGCCGGAGCGCTTCGGTCGTCCGACCCTACGCGATACCCCGCGAAAAGGCGCCTTGCACCAAGGTGTAGCCCCGGTTGGGACTGGTCAGGACAGGACGATGCCGCCGTCGACGTTCAGCGTCTGGCCGGTGACGAAGGCGCTGTCGTCGGAGCAGAAGAAGGCCACCGGCCCGGCGACATCCTCCGGCGCGCCGATCCGCGCCATGGCGGTCTTGGCCTTCCAGCCGTCGCGGACCGCCGGATCGTCGAGGTTCACCCGGCCCATGTCGGTCAGGATGATGCCGGGGCAGACACAGTTGGCGGTGATGCCGAGCGGCCCGACCTCCTGCGCCAGCACGCGGGTGAAGCCCATCACCGCGGCCTTGGAGGCGGAATAATGCGCCTGCTCCGGCGCGCCGTGCTTGCCGCCGATGGAGGCGATGTTGCAGATGCGGCCGTAGCCCTGCGCCTTCATCAGCGGCAGCACAGCCTGGGTGACGAGGAAGGTGCCCTTGGCGTTCACGTCCATCACCTGGTCCCAGGCGGTCTCCGGGCAGGACTCCACGGTGGCGGCGATCAGGATGCCGGCGTTGTTGACCAGCGCGTGGATGGTGCCGAGTTCCGCGACCGCGCGGTCCACCATCGCCCGCACCTCGTCCTTCGCCGACACGTCGGCATGCAGCTCGACCACCCGGACGCCTTGCGCCCGCGCCTCGCCCGCCGTCTCGGCCAGCGCGCCGGCCTGCCGGGCGATGTCGTTCAGCGCGAGGTCGAAGCCGCGCGCCGCCAGTCCGAGAGCGATGGCGCGGCCGATGCCGCGGCTGGCGCCGGTGACCAGCGCGATCTTTCCCTGTGTCCTGTGGCCCTGTGCCCTGTTGCCCTGTGCCATCTCGGTGTTCTCCTTCAAAGAGCGGTGTAGCCGCCATCGACGGCCAGGACGGTTCCGGTGATGAAGCTCGCCGCGTCGGAGGCGAGGAAGGCGACGGCCAGCGCGACCTCTCGCGGTTCGCCCAGCCGGCCCATCGGCGTGGCGGCGAGCCAGCGCTCGAACCATTCCGGGCGGGAGCGGCCGGCCAAAGTCAGTTCGGTGGCGGTGTAGCCGGGAGCGACGGCGTTCACCCGCACCCGGCCGGCCCATTCCACCGCCAGCGACTTGGTCAGCAAATTGACGCCCGCCTTGGCGGCGTTGTAGGCGGCCTGGGGCTGCGGATGGACGACGATCTCGCCGCACATCGAGCCGATGTTGACGACCGATCCCCTGCCCGCCTCGACCATCGGGCGGCCGAAGGCGCGGGCGGTGTGGAAGACGCCGTGCAAATTGACGTCGATCACCCGGCGCCAGTCGGCCAGATCGACCTCAAGCGCCGGCCCGTTGTGGACGATGCCGGCGTTGTTGACGAGGATGTGCGGCACGCCGGCCTCGCCGACCAGACGGGCGGCGGTCTCCTCGGCCGCCTCGGCGTCGGTGACGTCGAGGGTGTAGGCGAGCCCGCCGATCCCGTCCGCCAGCCGGCGGGCGGCGTCGCCGTCGCGGTCGAGGATGGCGACGCGGGCGCCGGCCTCGGTCAGGACGCAGGCGATGGACTGGCCGATGCCGGCGGCCCCGCCGGTGACGACGGCGAGCCGGCCGGTGAGGTCGAACTCCTTCATGCCACCGTCCCCCGTGCCGGTACCGGCCCGTTCAGCACGCCCTTCAGCGCCGGATAGAGGGCGAGATAGCGCTGGTAAATCTCTTCGTAGAGGGCGGATTCGCGCGGGCGCGGCTCGATGCTGGTGCCGGGGCGGACCATCGCGGCGATGCCCTCGTCGATGCTGGCGAAGCGGCCGGCGCCATGGGCGGCCAGCACCGCCGAGCCGGTGGAGGGCGCGTCGGCCGAGGCCGGGATGCGCACCGGCAGGCCGGCGGTGTCGGCGTGGATCTGCATCCACAGCTGCGAGGCGGTGGCGCCGCCGCCGACCGTGATCTCGGTCGAGCTGTAGCCGCCGGCGCGGAAGGCGTCGAGGATGGCGCGGGTGCCGAAGCCGATGCCCTCGACGATGGCGCGGAAGACGTGGTGCGGTTCGTGGGCAAGGGTCAGACCGACGATGGCGCCGCGGCTGAGCGGGTCGGTGTAGGGGGTGCGGTTGCCCTGGAAGTGATCGAGCACCAGCAGCCCGTCCGATCCCGGCTCCAGCGCCGCCGCCTTGGCGTTCAGGGCTGCGAGGTCGAGCGTGCCGCCGCTGAAGCGGCGCAGCCAGTTGACGATGGAGCCGGTCGAGGTCTGGCCGCCCTCGACGATCCAGCGGCCGGGATAGACGATGTCGGGATAGCTGCCCCAGACGCCGGGGGCATGCAGCGGCGCCTCGGTGACGCCGAACTGCAGGTGCGACGATCCGGTGATCAGCGCCAGCTGGCCCGGCTGGGCGACGCCGAGCCCGATCATGCCGATCAGCGCATCCGCCCCGCCCTGCACCAGCCTGACCGACGGCCGCAGCCCCAGGGCGGCGGCGGCCTCAGGCCTCAGCGTGCCGACCACCGCGCCGGGGGCCAGCACGCGAGCCGGCCATTTGCCTTCTAGCTCCTCAAGGTCGAGCGCCTTGAGGATGCCGCGCGCCCAGCCGCCGTCGCGGCTGGAGTAGTGCCAGCGCAGGCCGGCATTGTCGAGGCTGGCCACCCGCTCGCCGGTCAGGCGCAGGGTGAGGAAATCCTGGTATTCGCAGATGGTGTGGGCGGCGGCGAAGGTCGCCGGCTCGTTCCGCTTCAGCCACAGCGCCTTGGGGATCATCCATTCCGCGGAGACCGGGCCGCGCCCGGCGCCGTTGATCTTCAGCGCCGGGTCGCCGGTGGCGAGCACCGCCTCCGCCTCGGCATGGGCGCGCACGTCCATCCACAGCAGCGCCGGGCGCAGCGCGCGGCCGTCGGCGTCGAGCGCCACGACGGTGCAGCAGGTGGTGGCGAAGCACATCGCCTCGATGTCGGCCGCGTCGATGCCGGCGTCGGCGACGGCGCCGCGGGTGGCGGCGGCCAGCGCCCGCCACCAGTCCTCCGGATCCTGCTCCGCCCTGGCGCCGGGACCGAACTGCGTGTCGTAGGCGACGGCCTTCTGGCCGAGGCAGCGTCCGGCCAGATCGTAGATGCGCGCCCGCAGGCTCTCGGTGCCGCCGTCGGCGGTCAGGTAATACATTCCCTTATCCTCCCTGAAGACACGCAGCCCTTTGCGGACCGCCTTATGGACGCGGAGATCCCCTCTCCCCAGGGGGCTAGCGGATTCACAGATCTCGTGGGCCTTTAAGCCATTGGAATCAGAACCTTTACTCGGCCGTCATTCCCGCGAAGGCGGGAATCCAGCCGTTCCAGCCGCCTCATCGCGGAGTTTCCTGGATCCCCGCCTTCGCGGGGATGACGCAAAGTTCCTTTTATTCCAAAAACTTAATACCGTTCCGATTTGTGTGAATGCTGTATCTCCCAGGAGAAGGAGATTCCCCTCCCCTCAGCCGAGCGAGCGGAACGCCGCCAGCGCCTTGCCGGCATACATCACGGCGGGACCGCCCCCCATCTCGACCGCGACCTCCAGCGCCTCGACGAGGTCCGCCTCGGCGGCGCCGTGCCGGCGGGCGCCGTCGACATGGTAAAGGATGCAGTCCTCGCAGCGGGTGGCGACGGAGATCGCAACCGCCATCAGTTCCTTCTGGGCGGGGGTGAAGGAGCCGGCGGCGCTGGCCGTGCGGCTGACCTCGGCGAAGCCCTTCATCAGGGCGGGGGAAGCCTTGGCGAAGGCGCCGAGCCGCGCCTTCGCCGCCGCCAGATCGGTCTTCGCGTCATCCATGCTGGGTCTCCTCGTCGATCAGGGCCGCGACCTCGCGCGGGGCGTCCCATTGCGGCATGTGGCCGGAGGGCAGGAAATGGGCTGCCACGCGCGGCGGCAAATTGAGCGCGTCGGTGGCGGACACGATGCGGTCGTCCAGGCCGAAAACCGCACGGACGGGAATGCGCTCGGCCAGCTCCGCCAGCGGGCGCAGCAGGTCGATCCGCTGCCGGCCGTCGGCGGTGGCGAGCGCGGTGGCGAGCGTGCGCAGGCGTCCCCGCCCCATCTCGCGCGCCATGGCGGCAAGCGCCGCGTCGGACAGCTGGCCGCCGCGCGGCCCCAGCAGGCGCAGCAGATGCGACACCTCGCCGGTGGTCTCCGCCGCCGCCATGCCATGGACGAAGTCGGCACCGATCCGGGGGCCGCAGCCGGCGGGGGTGAGCAGGACGAGGCGCGCCACCCGGTCGCCGAGCCGGCGGGCGGCGTGAACGGCGGCGGCGGCGCCCAGCGAATGGCCGACCAGCACCAGCGGTCCGGGCAGGCTCTCCGCCAGAGCCGCCACCGCGGCGGCCAGACCGTCCACATCCGTCGCCTCGATGGCGGTCGCGCCATGGCCGGGGAGATCCGGCATCACCACGCGCTTGCCGGAACGGGCCAGACCGGAGGCCAGGTTGGCCCAGGCGGTGCGATCCCCGGCGAAGCCATGGACCAGCAGATGCACCGGGCCGGCATTTCCCGCCTGCGCATAGGCCAGCCGGCCGGCCGGTATGTCGAGCCAGCGCAGGTCGGCGGGTGCAGAACCGTTCGAACCGGCGGCACGCTCGACATCGGCACGCTCGATCCGGCCACGGCGTCCGCTGCCATGGAGCGTTTCCAGGACGACGCCGTGCTGGCGGGCCAGCCGCCTTGCAGTCGGCGTGGCGCGCAGCCGGTCGTCGGAGCGGCTTTCCGCTGCCGGTGCGCCGGCCGCAGGGGCTGCTTCAGCCTCGGCTTCGGCGGCATCGGGCGAGGCCGTGTCGGGCAGGGCGGCAGCCCAGTCCTCGGCTGACAGGACCGCGGCGCGGGCAATCGGGGCGCCGACCGGCACGCGGTCGCCGGCCGACACCAGCGTTTCGTCGAGACGGCCGTCGCCGAGGGCGGGATATTCGACGACGGTCTTGTCGGTTTCCAGTTCCAGAATGGCGTCGCCGCGGCGGAACTGCTGTCCCGGCTCGACCAGCCAGCCGACGATGACGCCCTCCTCCATCGTCTCGCCCAGCCGGGGCATGGTCAGGGTGAGGGTCGTGGTGGTTACGGTCGTCATGCCGGCACCCGTCCGGCCAGCATCCGGAGAGCGGTGTCGGCGATCAGCTGCGGGCCGGGCACCGACCCGGCTTCCAGCGCGGTGGACACCGAGATCGGGATGTCCTCGCCGGCGACGCGGACCACCGGATCCTCGAGGAAGTCGAAGCATTCCTCGGTGATGCGCGCCGACAGTTCGGCGGCGACGCCGGCGGTCATCACGCCCTCGCTGACCACCATGGCGCGGCCGGTGCGCTCGACATGGGCGCGGATGGTGTCGAAATCGAGCGGGTTCAGCGTACGGATGTCGATCACCGTCGCCTCGATGCCCCGGGCCGACAGCGTGCGCGCCGCCTCCAGGCAGTAATGAAGCTGGCGGGAATAGGTGACGATGACCAGATCGCGCCCCTCGCGCCGCACCGCCGCCTTGCCCCAGTCCAGCGGCTCGGCGTCGAGGTCCACGCTCTCCTTCATGGTGTAGAGCGCCTTGTGCTCGATGAAGACGACGGGGTCGGGCTTGGTCAGCGCCATCCGCAGCAGGTGATAGGCGTCGGCCACCGTGGCGGGCATCGCCAGCCGCAGGCCCGGCGTGTGCATCACATAGGCTTCCAGGCTCTGGCTGTGCTGGGCGCCGGCCGACCGCCCGGTGCCGCCCTGGGTGCGCAGAACCATCGGCACGCCGATCTGGCCGCCGAACATGTAGCGGATCTTGGCGGCCTGGTTGGCGAGCTGGTCCATCGTCATGCCGATGAAATCGACATACATCAGCTCCGCCACCGGGCGCAGGCCGGTCATCGCCGCACCGACCGCGGCGCCGACGATGGCCGGTTCGGAGATCGGCGTGTCGATCACCCGCTCCGCTCCGAACTCCTTGATCAGATCCTTGGTGACGCCATAGGCGCCACCATAGCGGCCGACTTCCTCGCCGAGGATCACCACGTCCGGGTTCTCGGTCATCGCGTCGGCCAGCGCCTTACGCAGGGCATCGCGATAGGTCAGTTCCTGAAGTGCCATTGGTGGTCTCCTCAGTCCCGCGCCAGAACGCGGTCGATGCGGGCGCGCACCGGTTCGGGTTCGGGTTCCTCGGGCGCATAGACGTCGCGGAACATCGAGGCGAGCGGCGGCTCGGTCTGCGCCACGGTGAAGTCGATGGTCGCGTCCATCTCGGAGCCGATCTCCGTATCCAGCCGGTCCAGTTCGCTCTCCGATTCCAGACCGCGGTCGATCAATGCGGCGCGGGCGAAGGCGACCGGGTCCTGCCGGCGGCCGGCCTCTTCCTCCACCGGGTCGCGGTAGGGCGACTTGTCCTTGCGGGCATGGCCGTAGAAGCGGTAGCAGGACACCGCCAGGAAGGCGGGCTTGCCGGCCCGCGCCCCTTCGACCAGCCGTTCGGCGGCCTCGGCCACCGCCTCGACGTCGAGGCCGTCCACCGTCTCCGCCGCGAGGCCGAAGGCGGCGGCGCGTTCGTGCAGGTTCGGGTTGGCGGTCGCCTGGGCGATGTTGGTGCCCATGCCATACTGGTTGTTGATGCAGACGAAGACGCAGGGCAGGCCCCACAGGGCGGCCATGTTCATGCTCTCGTAGAGGATGCCCTGGCCGGTGGCGCCGTCGCCGAAGAAGGCGACGCTGACGGCGCCGGTCTTGTGGTGGCGGGCGGAGAGGCCGGCGCCGACCACCGCCGGGATGCCGCCGCCGACGATGGCGTTGGCGCCGAGATGGCCCAGCCCCATGTCGGCGATGTGCATCGACCCGCCCTTGCCGTGGCAATAGCCGGCTTCCTTGCCGCCGATCTCCGCCATCATGCGGGCCGGGTCGGCGCCGCGGGCGAGGAAGATGCCGTGGCCGCGGTGGTGGGTGGTGAAGCTGTCGCCGTCGCGCAAGTGCGCGCAGACACCGGCGGCGGCACTCTCCTCGCCGATGGACAGGTGCAGCATGGAGCCGGCCGACTGGCCGCGGACGAACAGTTCGCCCACGCGCTCCTCGAAGGTGCGGATCCGGCGCATCGTCCGGTAGAGTTCGGGAAGGCGCGTGTTGGCGCCCGCCCCGACCCGGCCCGCCATGGTTTGGCCGGCCGTAGCCCGGAGGTCAGCCTCGTACATCGAAGACTCCGATTTCAAAGAAGGTTGAGCTTGGTGCTGCGCGAGACGACGGCGACGGCGGCAAGGATGATGACGCCCTTCACGATCGCCTGGATGTAGGTGTCCATCCCCATCAGGTTGAGGCCGTTGTTGATGACCCCGATGAAGAGCGCGCCGAAGAAGGTGCCGAGGACCGTGGCGGTGCCCGGCCGGAACATGGTCATGCCGATGAAGACCGTCGCCAGCCCGTCGAGCAGGTAGCGTTCGCCGGCGTTCGGCTGGCCGGAGCCGAGCCGGGCGGCGAGCAGCGTGCCGGCCATCACCGCGAAGAGGGAACAGACGACCAGGGCGGCGGCGCGGTACTTGCGCACCCGGATGCCGGACAGCTCCGCCGCCTTCTGGTTGCCGCCGACGGCGTAGATGTAGCGGCCGAAGATCGTCCGCTCCATGACGAACCAAGCGACCAGCACGGCGGCCAGCATGAAGAAGGCGAGGACCGGGATGCCGGCGACGCGCCCCTGGCCGAGCCAGAGATAGACCTCGTCCAGCCCGCCATAGATCGCCCGGCCGCCGGTCATCAGGAAGTTGATGCCGTAGAGGATGGAGCCGACGGCCAGCGTCGCGATCAGCGACGGGATGCCGACGAGCGTGACGAGGATCGCGTTGACGGCCCCGACAGCCAGCCCGGCACCGAGACCCGCCAGCAGGGCGAGCGGCAGCGGCACGCCCTTGACCAGCAGCAGCGGCACCAGCACGCCGGCAAGGCCGACGGTGTAGCCGACCGACAGATCCATCTCGCGGGCGGCGAAACCGAAGGTCAGGCCGGCCCCGACGATGGTCAGCATCGAGATCTGCTGCGCGATGTTCAGCAGGTTCTGCCCGGTCAGGAAGCGATCGACGCCGAGCGAGAAGACCAGGAACAGGACGACCAGCACGACCAGCGTGCTGTAGCGCTGGACATGCTCCTTGCGCAGCCCGAACAGCCGGTCATGGCTGGGGAGGGATCCGGTGGCGGTGTCGGTCATGCGGGAATTCCTGAAGTGGCAGCCGCCGGGACGGCTCCGGAGATGGCGGCGATGAACGCGCTCTCGGAAAAGCCGGTGCCGGGGATTTCCGGGCCGGGCCGCAGGTGATGGAAGGGGATGACGCGGTGCGCCAGCGCCTCGATCTCCAGCAGGTCGGAGGACGCGATGACGATCCCCACGCCGGTGGCGGCGAGGCGCCGCATCTCGGCGTAGATCTCGGCCTTGGCGCCGATGTCGACGCCCTCGGTCGGCTCGATGAAGATCATCACGCGGTAGCGGCCCTCGGCCCCGTAGAGCCATTTGCCGATGGAGATCTTCTGCTTGTTGCCGCCCGACAGCGTGCGCAGAAGCTGGCCGGAGGAATGGGCCTTCACGTTGAGAAGACGCATGACGCGGCGGGATTCCGTCTCCTCCCGCCCGGGCGACAGGATGCCGGCGGCGATGGCGCCATGGCCGGGATGGACCATCGCCAGATTCTCGCGCAGGGTCCATTCGCCGATCAGCGCGTATTCCATGCGGTGGTCGGGGACCAGCGCGATGCCGGCCGCCTGCATGTGGGCGGGCGGCCCCGGCTTCACCGGCCGGCCGCCGACCGCCAGCCCGGCGCAGCGCACGCCGGACGGGCTGTGCAGCGAGCGGGCGAAGCCGAAATGGCCGGCACCGGTCAGGCCGATCAGCCCGACGATCTCGCCGGCATGCAGGGTGAAACGCGGCACATGCAGCCGTCCGACCCGCCAGTCGCGGATGTCGAGCACGACCTCGCCGCGGCTTGCCCGCGCCGCCTCCTCGGACTTGCGCTGCGGGCCGGAGCCGCTGCGGCGCAGCATCATGTCCACCAGCATCTGCTCGTCGAGCGCGTCGGCGGATTCCGTGCAGATGCGCCGGCCGTCGCGCAGGACGGTGATGCGGTGCGACAGCGCCTTGATCTCCGACAGGAAATGGCTGATCAGCACCACGCCGACGCCACGGGCGGGCAGCGTGCGGATGATCGCCCACAGCTGCTCCTTCTCGCGGGCGGGCAGCGTCGCCGTCGGCTCGTCGAGGATGACGATGCGGGCGGTGCCGCGCAGCGCGCGGACGATCTCGATCACCTTGCGGTCGGCCATCGGCAGCTCGGCCACCGGGCAGCCGAGGTCGATGGCGACCTGCGGAAACCATTTGGCGAGCAGCGCCGCGGCCTGGGCCTTCAGGGCCGAGGCGCGGATCATGCCGCCGATGCGGCGCGGCTCGACGCCGAGCAGGATGTTCTCCGCCCCGGTCAGGCCGGGGACGAGGCTGCCCTCCTGGCTGACATGGGCGATGCCCTGGGACAGCGCGTCCTGCGGCGAGCCGAAGCGGACGGTGCGCCCGTCGATGGCGATGGTGCCGCCGCTGGGCTGAAGGCTGCCGCCCAGGATGCTGACCAGCGTCGATTTGCCGGCGCCGTTCTCGCCGATCAGGCCATGCACCTCGTCGCTGCGGAAGACGACGTCCACGCCGTCCAGCGCCCGCGTTCCCGGAAACTGCATGGCGATGTCGGCCAGATGGATTTCCATGGCGACCTCCTGGAACTTCAGAGAGAATTGAGCGACGGCGCCGGCTGCCCTCACCCCAGCCTTTGCCCGCGTCGGCGCTACGGAATGCACCCAATCCTGGCCTTGTGCAGCGCACTGAAACCAATGCAACTTTTTTGGCCGTCATTCCCGCGAAGGCGGGAATCCAGTCGGCTCGGCCGCCAAACCGCGGAGTTGCCTGGATCCCCGCCTTCGCGGGGATGACGTAAAGTTACTTTGATCCCAGGGGCTTACCAAGGCCTGGAGATGACTGCATCCCATAGCGCAAGAAACGGGATGCGGAGGGGTCCGCCACCCTGGGCCGGCGGCACCCGGTCACATGAACTGCTTGCAGTTCTGCTTGGTGATCAGCGGCGCGTCGAGATAGACGGTCTTGGTCGGGATCACCTCGGCGGCGGGCTTGCCCTTCACCACCACGTCGTCGAGCCACTGGCCGACGGTCTTGCCCATCTCCTCGAAGGGCTGGCGCACGGTGGCGATCATCGGGCTGTCGGGCTTGCAGACCTCGGCGACCGCCTGCGGGTGGCCGTCGATGCCGATCACCTTCACGTTCTTCAGCCCGGCGCCCTTGATGACGTTGACGGCGGCCTGCGCCGGCTCGTCCCACGGCGCCCAGACGGCAGTGATGGTGTTGCCGAAGCGCGCGACGTAATCCTCCATCGTGCGGTTGGTGTCCTCGAAGAAGGCGGTGTAGTTGATGTTGTGCTCCGCCAGCACCTTCACGCCGGAATATTCCTTCAGCACCGTCGCCATCACGTCGCCACGCTTGCGGGTGCCGTGATGCTCGGCCATGCGCAGGAAGACGAGGTTGCCCTGCCCGCCCATCTGGTCGAGCAGATAGACCGAGACGTTGGCCGACATCGCCCAGTTGTTGGTGGTCACATCGACCAGCACCCCGTCGACATAGCCGGAATCGACGGCGAACACCGGGATCTTCGCGGCCTTGGCGGCGTCGAGCGCGGCGCGGCTGGCGCGCAGGTCGGCCATGGTGATGACGATGGCCTTCACGCCGCGGTTGGCGGCGTCCTGGATGTTGGAGGCGGTCGCCTCGCCCGAGCCGCCGCTGTCGAGAACGCTGATCTTCCAGTCGGTCTTGCCGCTCTGCTTGGCCCAGGCGTCGAAGCCGGCCTTCACCCGCTGCTCGGACTGTGCGGCGGCGTTGGCATGAACCCAGGCGATGTCGAGCGCCTGCGCCGCACCCGCGGCGGTCATCATCGCGACCATCGAGACAGCCGCAAGCATTCCGGAAAGCCGGTTTTTCATTTCCATTCTCCTCCCATTGCCAGCTATCTGGCTGGCGAATTCTCGATGCCGGTCTTGCGCCGACGACGATGAGCTTGTGGTGGGGCGTGACAAATGTCAACACCAGATACATTTGTCACCTGACAGGGGTAGAGGGGGAAAGCGCGCGATGCGGAACGGGACCAGCGAAGGGCCGGAGGACGAGGTGCTGATGGCGAGGGCGGCGTGGCTGTACTATGTCGGCGGCCTGAACCAGGAGGCGGCGGCGCGCCGGCTGGGCGTCACCCGGGCGCGGGTCAACAAGCTGCTGTCCGACGCCCGCGACAGCGGCATGGTCAGCATCACCATCAATTCCGCGAATGTCGGGCTGCTGCCGGTGGAAGAGGCGATCCGCGAGCGCTACGGGCTGGATGTCTGCATCTGCACGCCGGCGCTGGCCCAGGATGCCGGCGGCGACCGCGACGACGCACTGCTCGCCCCCTTCGCCTTCCGGGCGGTGGGGGCCGCCGCGGCCGCCCATCTGCGCCGCCATCTGGCGGAGACGGAGGAAGCGGTGGTCGGCACCGGCTGGGGCCGCACGCTGGAGCAGATGACCTTGCAGATGGCGGGGGTCAGCGCGCCGCGGGCGAAATTCATCAGCCTGATGGGGTCGCTGACCGCGCGCTCGGCCTACAACCCGTTCGACGTGGTGCATGCGCTGGCGCGGACCACCGGGGCGGAGGGCTATTTCCTGCCGGTTCCGTTCATCGCCGACAGTTTGGAGGCGCGCGACGTGCTGCTGTCGCAGCAGTCGGTGCAGACGGCGCTCCAGCTCGCCCGCTCGACGACGGTGGCCTACATCTCCATCGGCGAGCTGCGCGAGGCGTCGCTGCTGCGGACGCAGGGCATGATCAGCGCCGAGGAACTGGCGGAGCTGCGGGCGGCCGGGGCGGTCGGCGACACCAACGGGCTGTTCTTCGACCAGGACGGCAAGGCGGTCGATCATCCGCTGAACCGCCGCACGCTGGCGCTCGGCCTCGACGGGCTGAAGCAGACCTACACGGTGGCGCTGGTGGCAGGCCGGACCAAGCTCCAGGCCGCCCGCGCCTTCCTCGCCAGCGGGGTGGCGCGCGGATTGATCATCGACGGCGACACCGCGCTGGAACTGGTGAAATGAGGGAGCGCCCGCGCTGCCATCCGGTGGAAACCGCCGCCCTGCTCCCTTGACAGCGGCTGCCGGGTTGCGGAATGGTGACGCGGTCGGCCGATCCCGGCCGGCGATACAGGCTTGTTCTCAGGGCAGGGTGAAACTCCCGACCGGCGGTATTCCTTCGACAGAAGGGGAGCCCGCGAGCGCTTGCCGCCCCAGGGGAAGACCCAGGGACGGCGAGGTCAGCAGACCCGGTGTGAGGCCGGGGCCGACGGTTACAGTCCGGATGGAAGAGAATGAGCAGACCGCGCCGGTGGCTTGCCGCGAGCAGGCCCGCCGCCGTCGGTTCGCGCCAACGCGTCGGGTTCCGGTCCGACGCGTTGGAGGTCTCTTTGCGCCCTGATTCAGGCTCACCCTTCAATGGATGTGAGAACCATGAATCAGATTTACCGCCAGAACGATCTTCTCGCCCGCTTCGGCACGCCAGCCGAACGGGTTGCCCGCGCCCTCGACAGCCTTCGGCAGGGACAGGGGGTGATCGTCGTCGATGACGCCGACCGCGAAAACGAAGGCGACATCATCTATCCGGCCGACAGCATCACCGTCGAGCAGATGGCGCTGCTGATCCGCGCCTGCAGCGGCATCGTCTGCCTGATCCTGCCCGACGAGCATCTGCGGCGGCTGGAGTTGCCGGCGATGGTGCCGGCCAACAGCTCGCGCTTCGGAACCGCCTTCACCGTGTCGATCGAAGCCCGCGAGGGCGTCACCACCGGCGTCTCGGCCGCCGACCGGGTGACGACGATCCGCACCGCCATCGCCGACGGATGCCGTCCGGAGGATCTGGCGCGGCCGGGCCACGTCTTCCCGATCCGCGCCCATCCCGACGGTCTGGCGGCGCGGCGCGGGCACACGGAGGCCACCATCGAACTGATGGCGCGGGCCGGACGCAAGCCGGCGGGGGTTCTCTGCGAGGTGATGAATCCGGACGGCACCATGGCCCGTTTGCCGGAGCTGACGGCGTTCGCCGAGGACCATGCCATGCCGATCGTGAGCATCGCCGATCTGGTGGCGGAGAGCGGCCTGCAATCGGAGCGCTGATCGGGTTCGGCCCCGCCCGGCGGCTCTACCTGGCGGCCCCATGCCGGCGGCCTTGCATCCCGACCCGTCGGGATCAGAAGCCGCCGGCGAGGTCGGCCAGGGCGTCGCGGTCCAGCAGGTCCAGCTTGCCGCCGACGAGGATGCGGATCAGGCGGCTCGACTTCAGCTTGGTCAGGGTGCGCGACACGGTCTCGGTCGTCAGGCCCAGATGGTCGGCGATGTCGCTGCGGCCCATCGGCAGCTCGATGGTGCGGTCCCCACCCTTACGGTCGCTGAGGCGCAGCAGGAAGGTGGCGACCTTCTCGGCGGCGGTCTTGCGGCCCAGCAGGACCATCTGGTCCTGCGCCGCCATCAGTTCCGAGGTGGTGGCCGACAGCAGCTTGCGGGCGAAGGCCGGCTGCGCGTCCATCAGGGCGTCCAGCTCCAGCCGCGCGATGCGCTGGATGGTGGTCGCCGTCACGGTTTCGGCGGTGTAGAGATACTGGGCGGCGAAGGCCAGCCCCATCATGTCGCCGGCCTGCAGGAAGCCGATGATCTGGCGCCGGCCGTCGGGCAGCATCTTGTAGAGGCGGACCATGCCGCTCAGCACGCGGAACACCGAACCCGCGGCGTCGCCTTCGCTGAACAGCGTGGTCTCGCGCTCATGGACCTTGGCGTGGCCCAGGCTGGCGAGCGGGTCGGCGGGGTTGCGCGGCTGGATGGCGGCAGCGAGGCCGGAGGCCGGGGAAATCGCCAGGGCGGAGACCAGGTAACCAGGGACGGCGCGGTTGGCGTGGGCGGCAATGGCGGCGTGCGTGGACATGGTGACCTCGGCCTTGACTGTGCGATGCGGTCCGGTTCGTTCCGGGGTGCATCCGATGGGCCGAAGCTATCGATCCCCTGTCATCCTGTGCAGTTCGGTGATGTACCTAAGGAAGTTTGCGTACGTAACTGTACCTACGGATCGGGCCGTACGGGGCCCGGCGGCAGACGTCAGGCCGCTTCCGGCATCAGGCCGTTCAGCATGTCGATCAGCTGGTCCTCGTCGAACGGCTTCTCCAGCACGGCGATCACGCCGGCCTCTTTGGCGCGGGCGAAGGTCGCCGGGTCGCCGCGCCCGGACACCATGATCACCGGCATTCCGTGCAGGTCGCCGCGATGGCGTTCCAGGAACTCCAGGCCGCTCATCACCGGCATGTGCAGGTCGAGAACGAGGCAGCCCTGCGGGTTTCCGTCATAGCGGTCGAGGAATTCCCGGCAGGACGAGAAGTCCCGCACATCGAAGGAGAAGGCTTCCAGCAGCGCTTTCAGGGAGTCGCGGACCGGCTCATCGTCATCGACGATGTGGACGATCCCGGCACCCGGCAACCTGCCCGGCCCGTTGTCCCACTGATCCATCACAGCCTCCGAACTTCCATGCAGACAACAGCGGCGCCGGCGATGCGGCGCGTCATGGAAGATAAAAGTCGGCAGGTGCCGCCGATATACGGACCATTGCGTATGCGGCGCGCTTTTGATGCAGATCAGCCGCCGCCCGGCACGACGCCGGCGGCGATCGCCATACGCACCAGCGTGGGCAGGCTGTCGGCCTGCATCTTCTCCATCACGCGCGCGCGGTGGATTTCCACGGTGCGCGGGCTGATCGACAGCTCGAAGGCGATGACCTTGTTCGACTTGCCCGCCACCAGCCAGCGCAGCACGTCGAGTTCCCGCGGCGTCAGGGCGGAGAGCCGGATCAGCACCTCCGGCGGGGCGGAGACGGCGGACGGGGGAGCGGGCTGTTCCACGGCCGCAGCGGGCGGGGCCGCGTCCACGGCCCGGCTGTCCGCCGCGCGGTCGAGGGCGGAGCGCACGGCGGCGAGCAGCGCCTCCTCCTCGAAGGGCTTCTCGACGAAATCGACCGCCCCGGCCTTCATGGCGCGCACGGCGAGCGGCACGTCGCCATGGCCGGTCATCACCACCACCGGGATGCCGTGGCCGTCGCGGGTCAGCCTTTCCTGAACGTCGAGCCCGCTCATCTGCGGCATGCGGACATCGACCAGCAGGCAGCCCGGCCGCGACGGCGCCCCGGATTCCAGGAAGGCGAGCGGCGTGGAGAAGCTCTCCGCCCGGAAGCCGGCGCATTCCAGAAGGATCTGGAGGGAATCGCGGATGGCGTCGTCGTCGTCGACGATGAAGACGGTGAGGTCGGCGGTCATGTCGGACACGGCATCGGGCTTGGCGTCAGGAGGCATCGTCGGCGTCCGATGCGGGCAGGGAAACAGAGAGCGGCACGGTGAAGGCGAAGCTGGCGCCGGCAGCCGGCGGGACCGCCGCCGGCTCCAGCCACAGGCGCCCGCCATGGGCCTCGATGATCGACCGGCAGATCGACAGCCCGAGACCCATGCCGCCGGTCTTGGTGGTGACGAAGGGCTGGAACAGCTGGGCGCGCACGGTCTCCGGCACGCCGGGGCCGCTGTCGATGACGGAGACGCGGCGGAAGGCGGCCTCCTCCGGTTCGGGGCCGGTGCGGACGGTCAGCGCCCGCTGGTCGCCCTGGCCCGCCGCCATGGACTCGATGGCGTTGCGGACGAGGTTGAGGATCACCTGCTGGACCTGGACCTTGTCGATCAGCACCGGCGGGTCGGCGGGGTCGAAATCGAAGCGCACATGCAGCCCCCGATCCTTGGCGCCGACCAGGGCGAGCGCGCTCGCCTCCTCCACCACCTTGTTGAGGGATTCGACCGAGCGGTGGGTCTTGCCCTTTTCGATGAAGCTGCGCAGGTGGCGGATGATCTGGCCGGCGCGGGTGGCCTGGGCGCTCGCCTTGTCGACCATGTCCATCGCCTTGGACACCGTTTCCGGGCGCTCCATCAGGCGCTTGGCCGCCTTGGCATAGTTGATGACCGCCGTCAGCGGCTGGTTCAGCTCGTGGGCGAGCGTCGAGGCCATCTGGCCCATGGCGCTGACCCGGCTGACATGCAGAAGCTCCGACTGCAATTCCTGAAGGCGCCGCTCGGTCGCCTGCCGTTCGGTCAGGTCGCGGACGAAGCCGGTGAAGCAGCGCCGGCCGGCCAGCAGCACCTCCCCCACCGCCAGCTCCATCGGGAACACCGATCCGTCGCGCCGCTGGCCGGAGACGATGCGGCCGATGCCGATGATGCGGCGCTCACCGGTCCGCCCGTAGCGCTCGAGATAGCCGTCATGCTGTTCGCGGTAGGGCGAGGGCATCAGCATGCTGATGTTGCGGCCGATCACCTCCGCTGCCGTCCAGCCGAACAGCCGCTCGGCCGCCGGGCTGAAGGATTCGATCAGCCCCGTCTCGCCGATGACGATGATCGCCTCCGGCACCGTCTGGAGAATGGAGGTCAGCCGCGCTTCGCGCTCGCGCAGCGCCGTCTCCGCCTGTTTGGCCGCGGTCAGGTCGCGGATGATGCCGATATAGACGGGGGCGCCGTCCTGGCTCGCCTCGCCCACCGACAGGTCCATGGGGAAGCAGGAACCGTCCTTGCGCTGGCCGGTCACCTCGCGGCCGATGCCGATGATCCGCCGCTCTCCCGTCCGCTGGTAGCGCTCCAGATAGCCGTCATGCTCCTCCCGATAGGGGGCGGGCATCAGCATCTTGACGTTGCGGCCGATCACCTCCGCTGCGGCCCAGCCGAACAGGCGTTCGCAGGCGGGGTTGAAGGATTTGATCCGGCCCCGGTCATCGATGATCACGACCCCGTCGGGCACGGTGTCCAGCATCGCCTGCAACTGCGACAGAGCGCCCAGGTTCCGGTCCCGGTCATCGTCCCTGCTATCGTCGGCCACGTCCCAACCCTCGACCTCTCATCATTCTTCCGCAACAGAGTAGTTGAGTGCAACCATGGGTCAAGACCGGCAATCAGCGGAGACGGCACCGCTGCGCAGGGCGTCCAGCTCCAGATCGTCGACCGCGAGGTTCTTCGCCTTGGCCTCCACCTCGAAGTCGGCCCAGGAGAGGTGCTCCGCCACCAGCCGGTTGACCGCATGGTTCCACATCCGTTGGGAGTGGGCGCGCAGGTCCTTCGTCGTCAGCCCGCGCGCCGCCAGCGCCGCATAATCGGGCAGGCTGTCGGCCGGCCAGTCCGGCAGCAGATCCTCGCGCGACACGCTGACGTGGGCGACCGGCCGCACCCCGCGCCAGGAGCCGGCGACCACGGCGATGCGCGGATCGTCGGGGCGGAGATACTGCCCTTGCGTGCGGACCCAATGGTGATGGAGGTCGAGCACGATCGGCACCGTATCGGCCAGCGGCAGCAGATCGTCCAGGCCGAAGGACATCTCGTCGTTCTCGACGGTCAGCAGGTTGCGGGCATCCTCCGACAGCAGGGCGTGGCCGCGGCGGAAGCCGGCGATCCCCTCGCCGCGCCCGCCGCCATGGATGTTGACGTGCGCGCCCCGCGGATGCCAGCCGCCGGCCAGCCCCATCATCCGCAGGATGTCGGCATGGTATTCCAGCTCCGCCACCGAATTGGCGAGGGTGGAGGGGCTGGCGCTGTTCAGCACGCAATACTGGTCCGGGTGCAGGCCGATGCGGATGTCCGCCTCCGTCGCCTTGCGGCCGGCATGCTCCAGCCCGCTGCGCACCAGCGCCTGGACACCGGGCTGCCGGTAGAGCGGCCGTCCGACCTCGTGCGTGTAGGCCGGCAGCAGGCCGCTGTTGACGCGCAGCAGGCGGCGGTAGGCCGGATGCCGGGCGACCTCGTCCAGCTGCAGGTGCAGGGCCTGGAGGTTGCGGCGCAGCACCTCCGTCAGCTTCTCCTCGGCGCGGGCGGGGCTCAGTTTGCTCAGCGTCGCGATGGTGACGGTGCCGGGATTCATGCGCCTGGCAAGTCCGGCGTCGCCATCGGGCGGCACGAACTGGCAGCACCAGCCGAAACGGGCGGCGAAGGCGGGAGGCATGGGGGCGCTGTCGGGCATCGCACGGCGTCGGGTAGCGGACGGGCCGCTTAATATGGACCGCGCATCCCCCGCTTCCACCGCAGCGCCGGTCGCGGACGGCATCATCCCATGCGGCGCAGCGCTGCCGTCGCCGCTCCCGTCGCCGATGCCCGCGGATCCGGACCGGTTTCCCCGCAGGGTGCGGCATTGGCAAGGGCTTGCAGACGATCCGCAAGCCCCCGCTCCGGGGCGCAGAGCTCCTCGCACAGGGCGCGCATCTCGGCGATGGACGGGCGCCATTTCCGGCTGCGGCGCCAGTGGCGGGCGGCGGCGTCGATGACCCAGGCCGGGTATTCCCCCAGATCCTCGGCCCAGTCGAGCGCCATCATCCGCTCCACCTCGGGCGACAGCCCCTTGGCCGGGAAATGGCTGAGCAGGGTCAGCACGCGGCCGAGCAGATGGTCGCTGTCGGCGGGGGCCAGCACGGTGTCGGACAGCTCAACCAGGGTCTGCCGGGCGAGCGCGGCCTGCGCGGCCGTGACCCCGGCCGGCGGCGACCACAGCTCGATCATGCCGTCGAAGCCATCCTCGCCGAAGCGCGGGCGGCGGTCGGTGCGGCCCTGCGCCAGAAGCTCCTGAAGGGCCGGCGGCAATGCGGCCGTCAGCCGGATCCGGCGCTGCGGCGCGGGCAGATCCGGATCGAAGGCGGCGGCGGGAGAGGTCGGACCATGGGTTCGCGACAGGGCGGTGACGGTGGCGCGGCCGGATCTTGCGGTCATCGGTTTTCCCTTCATGACCAGGAGGGGGTGGAGGGGGTGGCCCGCCGACGCAGTTCGGCGGCGGCGGCGCTCCAGGCGCCGAGACGCTGCTCGGCCAGGACGGGCGGGCGGGCGGGCGGCCCCGGCATGGTCGGCAGTGCGGAGGGGGAGCTGGAGAGGGGGGCCTTGCCGACGGCGGCGTCCTGGGACAGCCACGCCCGCCAGGCGGAGGAGACGTCGCGGTAGCGGTAGCCATGGGCACGGCAACGCAGGATGAAGCCCTCGACATGGCGGCCGAGGTCGATCCCGGCATGGCGGGTCCTGGCCCAGGCGAGGTCGTCTGCGGTCGGCATCCAGCCCTCGGGAACCGCCTGTGCCGGCTCGCGCCCGCCCGAAGCGTGCGAGTCCGGAATCTGTTTGAAATGGACCTGTTCCTGACTCGCCGGCGGACAGGGGATGTCCGTGATGGAGTCATCCTTGTCGGTCCCCGGAACAGGGTGGTCCGCGGCGGCGATCCCCGGCGATTCGTCATCCGGAGGGGTGAAGCGCAGGCGGTAGAGGCAGGACAGACGGGCGCCGTCGCGGCCGCGGCGATGCTCGACGCCGACCAGCCCCAGGTCGTTCAAGCCCTGGATGATGCGGTTGATGGTGGGGCGCGACCGCTTCAGCTTGGCGGCCAGGGTCGATTGCGACGGCCAGCACAGGCCGCCGTCGTCGGCGAAGGTGGCGAGCGCGGCGAGAACGGCGAAACCGTCGGCATCCAGGCCGGGGTGGTCGAGCCACCAGGCGGGAATCCGCCCCCATCGGCGATTGTCGAGCGGGTGGCCGTCCGTCGGATGCGGCGTGGACAGGGACATGGGAAACTCCGCGAAGCAGGGGGACCGGCTGGCGGCCTGCGGGAAAGGCCGGCTGGAGGTCCGGTGAACTTGCGCGAAGGATTCCGCCGGCCGGGGCGGGCGTCGAATCGCGGGCAAAAGGGACCGGGTCGATTGTGTCCCGTTCACCCGCGGCTGTGTCCCATCGGCCCGCGCCTGTGTCGCTCCTGGTCGCGGACAGGTCGCTTTTGGTCGCGCCAGCGCCGCGAATCGGATCCGATCCCGTTTGCCCGCGCTTTGCCGGATTCCAGCCCCGGTCCGCCTCGGGCGGCCTGGGGGCGGCCTGGGGGCGGTATGGGGGGCAGGCTGTCCCACTTGCCCGCGTTTGCAGCGGTTGCCCGCGGTCCGGAGGGCGGATTGTCGCGCCGGATGGCGCCCCCGTCCCCTGGAATCGGTCCCATTTGCCCGCGTTTGGTTGTCTGGCCGCCCTCCCCCCGGTCCATCCCATGTCCCGAATGCTCGCGTTTGGCCATGCTCCGGCCACGGATCTGTCCCGTTTGCCCGCGCTTCGTCGTTTTGGTGGGGCGGGGAGACGCCCGAGTCTGTGTCCCGAATGCCCGCGTTTCGCCGTCCGGCCCCGCGATTCGCGCCGTTCCGTCCGGTTCAGCATGATTCGAAAGCGGGCCGCCGTTCCGTTGCGGCCGAAGCGCGGGCATTCGGGACACAGCTGCGGCCATTTCCTACACAAGCGCGGCCAAACGGGACACAGGGTTTGGCGGCGATCCGTCTCCGCCGGTTGCTTCGGCCGGAGACCAGCCCCTATCGTGCCCTTTGGCGAGGAGGGATGAGCCATGAGCAAGGCGAACGCGGTCCAGCTGACTCTGTTCGAGATGGAGGACCGCAGTCAGTCCCATATGATCGCGCTTTACGACACGGCGCCGCGCTTCGTCTTCGTGTCGAAGGGCCGGGGGACCGAGCCTGACCTGCCGGCCGCCAATGCGTTCGTCCAGTCGGTGCACAAGGAGTTCCCCTTCAAGGACGCGCTGTTCTCGCTGACCCTCCAGCCCGCCCGCATCTACCGCCCGGCCAAGCCCGGACCCGGCGAGGATCCGGCCGACAAGCGCATGGTCGAGTACGAGGTGTTCCCGTCCGAGCGCGAGCAGATCGTCGAGCAGGTGGTCCGCCGCCTCGCCATGGACCGCTCGCGCCTGTCGCTGATGGGTGACAAGCAGGACCGGGTGCGCGTGCATTTCTCGCTCTACGAGATCCGGCGGGAGCTGCGCGCGGTCAACCGCACCATGGACACGGCGGAGATCCGCGAGGCGCTGGAGATCCTCGCCCGTACCCGCATGATCATCAGCAAGGTGCCGGAGAGCGGCCGCAAGTCGGCGCGGCCGGTGCTGGAATCCTCGGTCTTCCCCACCCTCTACATCCGCCCGCGCACCGGCGAGGGCGGCGAGGAGGACGAGAACGACACCTATCTGGAGTTCAACGCGCTGGTCGCCTCGGCCATCCGCAACCTGGAATTCAAGCCGATCTCCTACCAGTGGATCATGCGGCTGAAGAGTCCGGTGGCGCGCTGGCTCTACAACCGCCTGTCGATCGAATATGGCGACCTCGACCTGACCCACCTGCCCGACGGCGTGCCGCCGATGACCCTGTCGGCCGACGACATCATCAACAACAGCGGCATGAACGAGTGGAGCCGGCGGCGCGACACGCTGCGCACCGTGACGCTGGCCGTGGACTCCCTGGTGGAGGAGGGAATCCTCGACCAGGTCGAGAAGACGGTGTCGAAGGATGGCCGGCGCATCAACGACATCGAATACATCATGATGCCGAGCAGGAAATTCCTGGATCAGGTGCGCCGCGGCAACGACGTGCAGGAGGCCAACGCCGCCACCTTCCGCGCCATCGCCGGCAGCGACGAGCGGCCGAAGGAGTTCCTGCCCATCACACCCGGCCAGAGCGTCGACGTGCGCCGCCGCCGCGGCAACCTGCTGGGCGCGCGCAGCGGCCAGGGCGAAGGCTGACCCATCCGCAAGCGCCGGCGCATCGCCGGCCGGCATCTGCTCTAATCGGGCGCCCCTGGCGGAAACCGATTTGGGAGATGAGCGATGCGGACGTCCGATGGACGCAGCGAAAAGGAAAAGATGCTGGCCGGCGATCTCTATGACGCCTCGGCGCCGGAGATCCAGGCCGACCAGGCCGCGGCCAAGGAGTGGATGGTCCGCTACAACGCCGCGCTCGCCCTGCCGGCCGGCGAGCGGCGGAAACTTCTTTTGGAGCGGCTTGCCGCGGTGGGCGACGGGGCCGTCATCCGCCCGCCCTTCCATTGCGACTACGGCTACAACATCAGCCTCGGCGACGGGGTGTTCCTCAACTTCAACTGCGTCATCCTGGACGTCGTGGCGGTGACCATCGGCGACAAGACGCAGATCGGGCCGGGGGTCCAGATCCTGACCGCCGACCATCCGCGAGACTTCGCCGCCCGGGAGTCCGGACTGGAGTTCGGACGGCCGATCAGGATCGGCCGCAATGTCTGGATCGGCGGCGGCGCGCTGATCCTGCCCGGCGTCACCGTCGGGGACGATGCCATCGTCGGCGCGGGAAGCGTGGTGACCCGCGACGTGCCGGCCGGCGCGACGGTGGTGGGAAATCCGGCCCGGATCCGTTGATGGAGGTCCGTTGATCGCCTTTGCGCCGATCCTGCTTCGCGAACGGGCTGTCGCCGGAACGATGGCGGCACCCCGTTCCGGTTGCGGCACCTGCCGGCGGTATCGGCGCCCCGCCGTCCGCTCCGGTTCCAGATATTGGGAAGTAATCCACTCTTTGCCGCAAAACGGGAAACGCCCTCTACGGGATGGTTGTTTTTCTTCGGTTACATCATAAAATGAAACGACCCTAAGAGGCCGGCTAAATAATTAAGAATTCGAAACAACTGACGGCGTAAAACATCGCCGCATGTCTTTCAAAAGTCCCGAAATATGGCCTGCCCGCGTGGCGGGGTTTGCGGGATTTTGTCTGGGAGGATGCCGCCATGCGCGAGACGCAGTCCCGTTTTCTGCGCCGTTTCCTGCATCGTGCAGATTTTCTGCATCGCGAACGCGGACGGGGGAGCGCGGGTTCTTTACTCCCAGGCTCACGCTCTGTCCGCCACTGCCTGGCCGTACTGACGGTGCTGGCGCTGCCGGTGCAGGCGGACGGCCTGTCCTGGCGCGTCGATGCCCGAAGCCATGGTCCGGGCACCGGGTGCTGCACGGTGCTTGCCGGTGCGACGCAGGGTGAGGATGGCGGGGCGGACAGCAGCCTGGATTCCTGGCTCGTCATGCGCGAGAGGCCCCCGGCCCACACGCCCGCCAACACGCCGCCTGCCGGCATGCCGGCCGCCGACACCGTCGCCACCCACCCGACCATACAAACGGCCACAAAGACGGCCACGCAGACGACGGTGCTCCCGAAACGCAGCGAGGCGGAGACCGATTGGCGGCTGATGCCGTTCGTTGCCGCCCAGTCGCCCGGCGGGCTGGCGGGGCAACCGATCCCGCTGTCCATCGCGGTCACCTCGCCCTACGGCCAGCCGAACCCGCAGCACGAGGCGATCACCTATGTGACGATCGGCAACCTGCCGGAGAAAGCCAGTCTCTCGAATGGCGAGAGAAGCGCCGACGGCGTGTGGAAGGTGCCGTTGGAGGGGCTGCCCGACCTCACCTTGACCCTGCCGGCCGACATCGCCGAAACGGTTTCGCTGCACATCACGGCGGTGACCGATCATGGCGGCGGCGTGATCGCCAGGCAGGCCGTGACTCTGGCGATCCCGGTTGCCGAAGCCGTTGCCGCCGCCGAGCCGTCCGGCATGGAAAAGCCGCCGCTTCCCGCGCAGGGGGGCTCGTCGCAGGGCATGGAGGCGGCGGCGGTTCCGGAGCCGGCAAAGGCGGATCCGAACCCGGATCCGGGGACGGCAGGAAGTTCCTCCGCCCCGCCCTCCCCGCAGGAGCCGCAGCAAAGCGCACCCATTGTGAGCGAGACGGCGCTTGGTCCGGCACCCGATCCGGCGCCCAGTCCGGCGCCAAGTCCGGCGCCCGACCGGTCAGCGGACCGGGGCCCGGCCCCTTCGGCGGATCGGGAGGTCGCCGCCGCGCCGCCGGTCGAGGCTCCGCCGGCCGTTCCGCTGGTCACCGCCGCTCCTTCCCCGCCGGAGCCGCCGGTCTCCACCGTCGCCCTCGCCGCCGTTCCGGCGGTGGCCGCCCCTCCACCGGAGCCGCAGCGTCCGCAACCGCGGGAGGCGGTGGTGCAGCGCCCGGCCAAGCCGCCTTCCACCATCCCCGAAGCGACGCTGATGAAGCGTGGGGACGACCTGTTCGCGCAGGGCGATCTGGCGGGGGCCCGGCTCTATTACGAGATGGCGGCGGAGGCCGGCAATGCGAAGGCGGCCCTGGCGCTCGGCCGGACCCACGATCCGCTGGTCCATGAGCGGCTCCATGTCCGGGGCCTCCCGCCCGATCCGGAGCAGGCGGCCTCCTGGTACCGGCGGGCGATTGCCGCCGGCAGCGGCGACGCGGAACAGCAACTGCAGAAACTGACCGTCTGGCTCGCCGGCAAATCCAGATAACCGGGCACAGGCGAAGCCATGGAGGGGGAAACATCATGAAGGCAACGGTCGTCCGCAGTCTACTCTTGGGCGCATGCATCGTCGGCGGCCTTATCGGTCTCGCCGGCCCGGCCCCGGCCGCCGATCCGCGCGGCGTCAATGCCAACAGCGGAACCGTCGGCATCGTGTCGGGCGGGGTCGAAGGGACCTATGTGCGCATCGCCGCCGACCTCGCGTCGGTGCTGGACGACGGCGACACGCTGCGCGTCCTCCCCATGCTGGGCAAGGGATCGGTCCAGAACCTCAAGGACGTGGTGCTGCTGAAGGGGATCGACGTCGGCATCGTGCAGTCCGACGTGCTGGCCTATGCCAAGCGCGAAAGGCTCCTGCCCAACCTCGACCGCCGCATCAAATACATCGCCAAGCTCTACAATGAGGAACTGCACATCCTCGCCGGGCCCGACGTGACGCGGATCGAGGATCTGGCCGGCCGCAAGGTCAATGTCGACGTCCAGGGAAGCGGCACCAACATGACGGCGTCGCTGGTCTTCGACATGCTGGGCATCAAGGTGGAGCCGCAGGCGAGCGACCAGTCCCTGGCGCTGGAGAAGCTGCGCAAGGGGGAGATCGCGGCGATGGCCTATGTCGCCGGCAAGCCGACCCGGCTGTTCCGCGACCTGAAGGCGGGGGACGGGCTGCATTTCCTGTCGGTCCCGATGAGCGCCGCCCTGCTCGACACCTATCTGCCGTCGCGCCTGACCAGCGCCGACTATGACGGGCTGATCAGGCCCGGCGAGCAGGTCGACACCGTGGCGGTCGGCGCGGTGATGGCGGTCTATGGCTGGGAGCGCGACCTGGAGCGGCACCGCAAGGTCGCCCGCTTCGTCGATGCCTTCTTCAGCAGGTTCGACGAGTTCCTGAAGCCGCCGCGCCATCCGAAATGGAAGGAGGTCAATCTGGCCGCCGACGTCCCCGGCTGGACGCGCTTCGAACCGGCGGAGCAGTGGCTGCGCCAGGCGTCGGCGGCGAAGGAGCCGCAGACCGTCGCCGCCAGGAAGGAGGAGTTCCGCAGCTTCGTCGAGCAGCGCGGGGTGCCGCCCCAGCAGGCGGAGAAGCTGTTCGAGCAGTTCCTGCTGTGGCAGGCGCGCTCGCCGCAGTAGGGGCGCGGCGTCAGGCGCGCAGCTCTTCCGCCAGGAAATCGGTGAAGCGCGGATCGTCGGCATAGGCGATGTTGATCCGCATGGCGGGCGCGGTCGGCGCCTTCGCCGGCATGAACAGGCTGCCCGGCGCCAGGAAGATGCCGCGCTCCGCCGCCCGGTGGGTCAGTCCCAGCTCGTCGATGTGTCCGGGCAGCTCGCCCCACAGGTAATAGCTTCCCGAGGCGGCGGGCGGCAGCCGGACCCCGATGCGGCCCAGCGCCAGCATCGCCTTTTCGGCGTGCTCCTCGATCCGCGTCTTCAGCCGGCGCAGGTGGCGCAGGTAATGGCCCGACGCGATGAAGCCGTAGACGATCCGTTCGACGTAATCGGAGGTGCTGACGATGGTCAGCATCTTGACGTCGCACAGCCGGTCGATCAGCGGGCGCTTCGCCGCGACATAGCCGACGCGCAGGCTGGCCGACAGCGTCTTGGAGAAGGTGCCGACATAGATCACCCGGTCCAGCTGGTCGAGCGCGGCGAGGCGCGGGCTGGCGGCCGGCAGCACGTCGGCGAAGGGATCGTCCTCCACCACGTAGAAGCCATGCTGGCTGGCGACCTGCAGCAGGCGGTGGGCGACGGCCGGCGTGATCGAGCCGCCGGTCGGGTTGTGGGCCAGCGACTGGGTGAAGAACAGCTTGGGCTTGTGGGCGGCGGCCTTGGCGGCGAGATCGTCGAGGTCCGGGCCGTCCTGGCGGCGCTGCACGCCGACGATGGCGATGCGCGACAGCCGCAGCTTGCCGAACAGCGGGTAATAGCCGGGGCTGTCGACCAGCACCGTGTCCCCCGGTTCCAGCATCTGGCGGGCGACGAGGTCGAGCGCGTGGTTGGCGCCCTGGGTCAGCAGGATCTGGTCGGGGGACGCCTTGATCGAGCGTTCGCCCAGCGTCAGCGCCAGCCTTTCCCGCAGCGGCAGGAAGCCCCAGGGGGAGCCGTAGCCATGTTCCGACGCCAGCCCGCGCACCGCCGCCATGAAGCGCGGGGCGCTGCCGATCTCGAACCGCTCCATCCACGAGGGCGGCGGGCGGCCGTCGCCGATGCGCACGGCGTAGCTCTGCACCAGCTGCTCGCGCAGGAGCGAGACGAAATCCACGGCTTCTGCGACATGGGCCGGCTGCTGTTCGGCCGAAGCCCGGCGCACGCGCGCGACGTAATAGCCGGACCCCTGCTTGGCCTCCAGATAGCCCAGCGCCACCAGCCTGTCGTAGGCCTCCGCCATGGTGTTCTTGGAGACGCCATGCTCGACGGCGCCGGCCCGGACCGACAGCAGCCGCTCCCCCGGCTTCAGCAGCCCGTCGCCGATCAGGCCGGTGATCCTGTCGACGATGCTGGCCACCCTGGTCATCTCGCGCGTCATCCGGCAGCCGGCCTTCCGTTGCAGTGTCCCATCGGAATCACTGGGACAGTGTCCCGGAGATTCCGGCAAACTGTCCCTTGATCTGTCCCTTTGTATCACTGATCATTCTGCCTGCGAACGGGGTTCTCGCGCATCCCGCCGGGAACCCTTTTCCTCCTCTCCCCACCGAACGTCCCCTTCGGCGGACGCCCCTCCAAGGCGTCCGGGGACGGCTCCATGCCCGGTCCCACGGCCGTGGCCCCGCAGACAGCAAGGTTCAGCAATGTCCCAATCCCACCGCAGCTCCCGCATCTCCGGATTCCACAAGAAGTCGCCGGCGGAGCGGCTGGCGATCGTCTCCGAGTTCGCCGGTCTCGACGGCGCGGCCGCGGCGATGCTCTCCGACACCGGCAACCTGGATCTCGAGCTTGCCGACCGGCTGGTCGAAAACGTCGTCGGGTCGATGAACATCCCGCTGGGCATCGCCACCAACATGAAGGTCGACGGCGAGGATCTGCTGATCCCGATGGCGACGGAGGAATCGTCGGTCGTCGCGGCGGTCTGCAACGCGGCGCGCCAATGCTACGACGCCGGCGGCTTCACCAGCTCGATGTCCGGCACGCTGATGATCGCGCAGATCCAGGCGATCGGCGTCGCCGATCCCCATGCGGCGCGCCTGCGCATCCTCGGCCGGCGCGACGAGATCAAGGCGGTGTGCGACGGCTGCGACCCGATCCTGCTGAAGTTCGGCGGCGGCTTCCGCGACGTCGAGGTGCGGGTGCTCGACAGCCAGGGCGGGCCGATGCTGATCACCCACCTGATCGTCGACACCCGCGACGCCATGGGCGCCAACGCCGTCAACAGCATGGCGGAAAAGCTGGCTCCCCACATCGCCGAATGGACCGGCGGCCGCGTCTATCTGCGCATCCTGTCCAACCTCGCCGACCGGCGGCTGGCGCGGGCGCATGCGGTGTGGCCGCTCGACCAGATCGGCGGCGAGGCGGTGCGCGACGGCATCGTCAGCGCCTATCACTTCGCCGATGCCGATCCCTACCGCGCCGCCACCCACAACAAGGGCATCATGAACGGCGTCAGCGCCGTCGTGCTGGCCACCGGCAACGACACCCGAGCGGTGGAGGCGGGCGCCCATGCCTATGCCGCCCGCGACGGCCGCTACCGCAGCCTGACCCGGTTCGAGGTCACCGCCAACGGCGATCTCAGCGGGTCGATCGAACTGCCGATGGCGGTCGGGCTGATCGGCGGCGCCACCAAGGCCCACCCGACGGCGCAGGCCTGCCTGAAGATCCTCGGCGTCGCCAGCGCCGAGCGGCTGGCCCGCATCATCGCCGCGGTCGGTCTGGCGCAGAACTTCTCGGCCTTGAAGGCGCTGGCGACCACCGGCATCCAGAAGGGCCACATGGCGCTGCACGCCCAGAACATCGCCATGATGGCCGGGGCGGTCGGCGGCGAGATCGACCGCGTCGCCCGCATCCTGGTGGAGCGCGGCACCGTCCGCCAGGACGTCGCCCAGGCGATCCTGGAGGACATGCGCGCGGCGGCCCAATAGGCGGGGCATCGAACACGCAGGTCCGCTCAAAGGTCCGCTCAAGGACCCGGCAGGGAGTCCCGTGATCGGGACTCCCGCCCCATGAAGAGGAAACGCAATGAAGACGGGACGATTGATAGAGGTCTGGGGCGATACGGTCGACAGCGTCCATCTCGGCTGGGCGATGGCGATCGGCTGCGCCATCAGCCTCGGCGCCTTCCTGCTGGCTAACCGCATCCTAGCCGGCCTCGTCGCCGCGCCGGAGATGGCGCGGGCCTATTCCATGCTGGTCGGGCTGGCCGGCTGCCTGGTGGCCGGCGCGCTGTGCGCCCGGCTGTTCCCGCCCAAGCGCGAGGTGGTCGACCGGGCCGCCGATCCGGCCTGGCGGGAAACGCTGATGGCCGAGCTGCGGGCGGAGCCGGGCGGCTTCGGCCGGCTTGCCGACCTGCCCCCGGCGGCGGTCGCCGAGTTGAAGGAAATGGGACTCTACGACCTGTTCGCGGCGGAGGAGAAAGAGGCAGCGGCGGCCGCCCAGGCCGGGCCGGCCCTCCGCTCCGACAGCCTTCGTGCGGAACCGGCGGCGCGGGAGGCGCGGGCGTGATGGAACTTCTTCTTTCCAATTCTCTCTTGGTCGACTTTCTCTGGGCCGCCAGCATGGGGCTGGTCGGCGCCGTGCTGTTCGCCGGCATCGGGCTGGTGTCCGGCACCGACGAAACCACCACCATCGCGCCGCTGACCCTGCTGGTCGTCCTGCTCGGCGTGCCGCCGGCCGGCGTCTTCACCTTCTTCCTCGCCAGCGCGGTCGCCAAGCACATGACGCATGCGGTGCCGACGGCGCTGCTCGGCATTCCCGGCGACACCATGGCGATTCCGCTGATGCAGCAGGCGGGCGTGCTGCGCAATCTGGGTGTTCCGCACATCGCCCTGCGCAAGATGGTGTCGGGCGCCATCATCGCCGCCTTCGTCGCCGTGCCGCTGGCGGTGCTGTTCGCCGTCCTGCTGGCTCCCTTCGGGCCGTCGATCACCAAGGCGGCGCCTTGGATTTTTGTCGCGGCGGCCGTCGCCATCGCCTATTTCTCGGCCGGACGCTGGGCGTCGGTCGTCGCCCTGTTCCCCTTCGTGCTGGTGATCGTCGCCCTGCAGGGACTGACCGCGAAGTTCGGGGTGAAGCTGAGCATCAGCTATTTCCTCGGCATCGCCATCGGGCCGCTGGTGGCCGACCTCTTCTCCGTCCTGTCGCCGGCCGACCGCAAGCGGATCGAGCGCGACCGCGTCCGCAGCTTCGCGCTGGCTCCGGACGTGAAGAGCTGGGGCGGCTATTTCCCCAACCCCTTCAAGGTGCTCGACGCCTCGCAGGTCCGCTGGACGCTCGGCACCGCGGCGGTGTCCAGCGCCACCTTCGTCTTCAGCCCGGTCGCCATGACCGTGCTGCTGGGCGAGGTGGTCGGCTCGCGGGTCCGCCATGTCTACCACCGGATGACCACCGTGCTGACCGCGCGCAACGGCGTCACGGAATCGACCTACATCGCCGAGGCGCTGATCCCGCTGATCGCCTTCGGCCTGCCGCTCAGCCCCGTCGCCGCCGGTCCGGCCGCCCCGCTGTTCAACGCGCCGCCGCGCTTCAGCGTCGACGCCGCCACCGGGCAGGTCAACAACCTGCACAACCTGCTGACCAGCTGGGAGTTCCTGGGCTACGGGCTGCTGGCGGTCGCGCTGGCGGCGCTGGTCTCCTACCCCTTCGCCATGAACTACGCCCGCAGCGCCGCGGCCTTCGTCGCCCGCCGCCTGAGCCACGAGGCGATCATCGCCACCTTCTCCGGCCTGATCCTGGTGATCGGGGTGTGGGAGGGCGGGCTGATGGGGCTGCTGGTGATCCTCGCCATCGGGCTGGTCGGCGGGCTGCTCTACCGGACGCTGGGCTTCAACACCGGGGTGCAGTTCATGGGCTACTACACCGCCGTCCTGACGGTTCCCGCCCTGACCAAGCTGATCGGCGTCTGACGTCCGCCGCGCGGGCCATCCGAAAAGAAGCGAGAGTTTCCATGCCTGTCCCCTCCCATGTCCGCCTCGTCGATGTCGGTCCGCGCGACGGTCTCCAGAACGAAAAGCGGCCGGTGTCCGCCGCCGCCAAGATCGAGCTGATCGACCGGCTCGGCGCCGCCGGGCTGCGAACCATCGAAGCCGGCAGCTTCGTCTCGCCCAAATGGGTGCCGCAGATGGCGGACAGCGCCGCGGTGCTCGCCGGCATCCGCCATTTGCCCGGCGTCTCCTATCCGGTGCTGGTCCCCAACATGACCGGCTTCGAGGCGGCGCTGGCCGCGCAGGCCGGGGAGATCGCGGTGTTCGCCGCCGCCTCGGAGAGCTTCTCCCGCCGCAACATCAACTGCTCGATCGCCGAGAGCCTCGACCGCTTCGCTCCGGTCGTCGCGGCGGCGGCGCGCCACGGCATCCGCGTCCGCGGCTACGTCTCCTGCGTGCTCGGCTGTCCCTATGAGGGCGCCATCGCCCCGTCGGCGGTGGCGGAGGTGGCACAGCGTCTGTCGGCGCTCGGCTGCTACGAGATCTCGCTGGGCGACACCATCGGGGTCGGCACGCCGGCCGCCGCCCAGGCGATGGTTCGCGCGGTCGCGGAGCATCTGCCGGTGGAGCGGCTGGCGGTCCATTTCCACGACACCTGGGGACAGGCGCTGGCCAACATCCACGCCTGTCTCGAACTGGGGGTGGCGGTGGTGGACGGTGCCGTCGGCGGTCTCGGCGGCTGCCCCTATGCCAAGGGGGCGAGCGGGAACGTCGCCACCGAGGACGTCGTCTATCTGCTGGACGGCCTTGGCATCCACAGCGGCGTCGATCTTCCGGCGCTGGTGGCCGCCGCCGACTTCATCTCGCGCGAGCTTGGCCGGGAACCGGGTTCCAAGGTCGCCCGCGCCTTCCTCGCCAAGACGGTTCAGGACCGCGCGGCCTGAACGGTCAGGAGGGGATGACGACCTTCAAGCCGTCGATCAGCCGGTCCAGGCCGAAGCGGAAGCGGGCGTCGTCGTCGTCCGAGGCCAGCAGCCTTACGGTGGCAGCGGCATTCGGATAGCGCGCCGCCTGCTCCGCCGTCAGCCGTTGCGCGACCTGTATCAGGTTCACCCCCTCCCCCTGCCCCCCGGGAGGCGGCATCGTCGCCTGCTCCTCGATGGTGAAGCCGAGCACGAAATACTGCAGCGTGAACAGCGTACGGACGGCCAGGCGCTCATCGGCACCAGCGGCGCGCAGTCTCGCGATGATGTGGTCGCTGATGCGCAGCACATTGTCCGTCGCCGGAAAGGTTCCGGCAAAGACTCGCGCCCCATCGCGCCGCGACTTCAAGGCACGGCGGAACTCGGTCGCCACCGCCCGCAGCCATGCGTCCCAGGGCATTTCCTCTTCGGGCAGAACCATCTCCGCCAACAGCGCGTCGGCCATCGCGTCGAGCAGGGCCTGCTTGCCGGCGAAATGCCAATAGAGCGACGGTGCCTGGATCCGCAAGGCCCCGGCGAGCCGGCGCATCGTCAGCCCATCCACTCCCCCTTCGTCGAGCAGGGCCATCGCGGCGTCGATGATGTCCTGTCGCTGCACGCGCATCGCCTTTTTCCCCGTCCTCTCCGTGACGGTTGACAATCTAACGACGTTAGGCGAAATCTAACAACGTTAGTTTGATGGCTGCGCCGCGTCGCGGCTTGGCAGAGGAGGCATCATGGATCCCTATCGTATCGACACGGTCGAGGCGCTGCGGCGGCTCTACGACATGCCGACCGAACGCATGGTCAAGATGACCTTTCCGTTCCTGGACGATCACTGCCTGCGCTTCGTCGCGGAATCGCCGTTGGCCTTCGTCGCCACCATGGCGGAAAGCGGGATGGATTGTTCGCCGCGCGGCGGGCGTCCCGGCTTCGTCCTTGCCGAGGATCGCCGCACGCTGGCCCTGCCCGACTGGCCCGGCAACAACAAGCTGTCGTCGATCACCAACATCCTGACCTCCGACGGGGCCTGCGGGCTGGTGTTCCTGGTGCCCGGGACGGATGTCTTCCTGCGGGTCAACGGCGTCGCCACCGTGACCACCGACCCCGCCCTGCTCGACCGGTTGACGGAGCAGGGACGCACGCCCAAGGCCGCCATCCGCCTGTCGGTGCGGGAGGCCTTCTTCCATTGCGGCAAGGCGTTGCGCCGGTCGCACCTGTGGCAGCCCGACGCCTGGGCCATTCCCCAGGACATGCCGTCGCCCGGTCAGGTGGTGAAGGACCAGTCGGGGCTGGCGGAGCTGTCGGTCGAGCAGATCGACGCAATGTACGAGACGGCGTTGGCCGAGCAGCTCTACAGCGAGTCTGAACACTGATGCCGCCGGGCGGTCGTCAGGCCTCAGGGCAATCGGGTGAAGGACCATAGTCTTGGTTCTAGGAGTTCCCGTCATCCCCGCGAAGGCGGGGAGCCAGGCTTACCCATTGATCCTGCTTGTAAAAGCTGGATTCCCACCTTCGCGGGAATGACGGCCGAGGTAAGCATGCGATGCGATGGGACGCGACGCGCTTCAAACTTCTTGAGGCCTCTCTCAGCGAGTACCCAATTTCTTCACAAGCTCGGAGGCGGGGATGACGAGTTTCCTGATATAGGAAACTTACGGCTTCACCCGATTTCCCTGCGTCAGGCCTTACCGCGGCTTTCGCGTGTGGGCTTCGATCAGGCAGTCGCGGAAAGCCTTCGCCACCCGGGACAACACGCTCTGCGGCAGATGGGCGACGCAGAGCGCGATCTTGAAGCTGAGCAGATCGGGCCGCAACGCCTGCATCTCGCCTCTGTCGACCCAGCGCTGGGCATAGTGGCGCGGCAGGAAGCTGACGAAGCGGCCGCTCAGGACAAGATGGGCCTGCCCTTCCATGTTGTAGGCGGTGGCGCTGGGCGCATGCTTGAACAGCGTGTTGTAGGCCGTCGCCACGGCATAGCCGCGGCGCGCATAGGCCTGTTCGGCGATCCGCTCCAGCGAGACGCGCGGGGCGTCCGCCGTGAACAGCGGATGGCGGGCGCCGCAGAACAGGTTCTGCTCCTCATGGAACAGTTGCTGCAACTGGACGGCGCCGTTCATCGGCTGGTTCGGCACGATGGCGATCTGCATCTGCCGGCTGAGCAGTTCGGTCTCGATCTGGTTGGGTGAAACGATCATCAGCGTCAGATGGACGTCCGGCACCCGTTCGTTGAAGACGGCGATCGCCCGGTCCAGCGCACAGTTCGGATTCTCGACCACCGCGTCGACGACGCCGATGCGCAGCTCCCCGACCAGCCGGCCGCGCATGGCGCCAACCTCTGTGCGGAAATTGTCCATCGCCGCGAAGAACTTGATGGTCTCCGCATAGATCTTCTGGCCGTGCTCGGTCAGCGAGAAGCCCGACCGCCCGCGCCGGCACAGCGTCAGCCCGAGCCGTGTTTCGAGCGCCGCCATCTGCGCGCTGATGGTGGAGCGCGAGATGCCGAGTTCTCCTTGCGCCTGGGTGAAGCCGTTGTTCTCCACCACCGTCCGGAAGATGCGGAGCTGACGCAGGTCGATGTCGCTGAGCGGCGGCAGGCTGGGCTGCATCTTACGTTGGCTTTGTCGGACGTTCAGGTTCGAACTTCGATATTATTGGACGTTTCGTCCTGTGGCAACGTTGCGGTCATCCAATCCCCTGCCCCCTGCGGAGACCGCGATGCCCTTCAAATCCGACGGTGGACAGTCTGGCGGACAGCTTGGCGAACGGCCCCTGTCCGATGCGTCGCCGACATTCTTCCAGCCGGTGTCGGCCTTCGACCTGCCGCGCTATGCCGGGCTGCCGAGCTTCATGCGCCTGCCCTATCTCGGGCTCGACGACCCGGCCACCGCCGAGGTGGACATCGCCATCGTCGGCGTCCCCTGGGACGGCGGCACCACCAACCGGCCCGGCACCCGCCACGGTCCCCGCCAGCTGCGCGACCTCTCGACCATGATCCGGCCGGTCCATCCGGTGACGGGCATGAACCCGTTCAGCCTGCGCAACGTCGCCGACCTCGGCGACTCTCCGGTCAATCCGGCCGACGTCGCCGACGCGCTCGACCGCATTGCCGGCTTCTACGGCACGCTGAAGAGCCGCGGGATCGCCCCGCTCAGCGCCGGCGGCGACCATCTGGTCTCCTATCCCATCCTGAAGGCGCTGGCGGTGGACGGGCCGCTCGGGATGATCCATTTCGACGCGCACACCGACCTGTTCGACAATTACTTCGGCGGCTTCAGATACACCCACGGCACGCCGTTCCGCCGCGCCATCGAGGACGGCTATCTCGATCCCCGCCGCACCGTCCAGATCGGCATCCGGGGCACGATGTATGACGGCGCCGACGTCGCCTGGGGGCTGGAGCAGGGGGTGCGGATCATCCGCATCGAGGAGGTCGAAGACCGCGGCATCGCCGCCGTCATGGAGGAGGCG
Organism: Azospirillum sp. 412522; assembly: GCF_019805165.1. GTDB lineage: Bacteria > Pseudomonadota > Alphaproteobacteria > Azospirillales > Azospirillaceae > Azospirillum. The sequence continues at coordinate 6,447 of NZ_RWIJ01000033.1, read as the reverse complement.
CGCGCCATCGTCGGCGACGGCCCCACCTATGCGAGCTTCGACATCGACTGCATCGACCCGTCCTTCGCGCCCGGCACCGGCACCCCGGAGATCGGCGGCCTGACCACCCGCGAGGCGCAGCGCATGGTGCGGATGCTGTCCGGCCTCACCCTCGTCGGCGCCGACCTCGTGGAGGTCTCGCCGCCCTTCGACCCGTCGGGCGGCACCGCCTGGGTCGGCATCTCGATGATGTACGAGCTGCTCTGCGTGCTCGCCGCCTCCCCCGCCACGCTCCGCCGTGGCGCCCGTCCCGCCTGAACGCCCTTCAAAGAGAGACCGAAGCATGAAGCAGTTCCTGTCGCGACTTCGCGGACCGGCCCTCGCCCTTCTCGCCGCGTTCGGCGGTCTTGCGTCCGCCGCCGTCGGCGGCCTCGCCTCCGGCGCGTCGGCGGCCGAGCTGACCGTCGCCCATTCGACCTGGGTCGGCTACGGCCCGCTCTACATCGCCAAGGAGAAGGGGTTCTTCAAGGACGAGGGGCTCGACGTCAAGCTGGTGCTGATGGAGGACGTCAAGACCCGCATGCCGGCGCTGGCCGCCGGCCGCATCGACGTCGCGGTGACGACGGTGGACGCGGTGCTCGGCTTCACTTCGGCCGACCGTCCGCTGACCTACCTGTTCGCCGTCGATGACAGCCGCGGCGGCGATGGCATCGTCGCCAACAAGGCGATCAAGGACATCGCCGGGCTGAAGGGCAAGAAGGTCGCCTTCACCGAAGGCTCGGTCTCGCAGTTCTTCCTGAGCGTGCTGCTGAAGGACGCCGGACTGAGCGTCAAGGACGTCGAGGCGCTGAACATGACGGCCGGCGATGCCGGTGCCGCCTTCGTCGCCGGTAAGGTCGACGCCGCCGTGACCTGGGAGCCCTGGCTCAGCCGCGGCAAGGCCACGCCGCACGGCGCTCTGCTGGTCGACAGCCGGGCCAAGCCCGGGCTGATCACCGACGTGATGGTGACGACGAAGGGCAAGCTGGAGGCCCGCCGGCCGGAAATGATCGCGCTCTACCGCGCCTGGAGCAAGGCGGTCGACTGGCAGAAGGCTCATGAGAAGGACGCCGACGCCATCATGGCGAAGGGAGTCGGCGGCTGGCTGGAGGACCCGGCGGTGTTCGCCGAGACCCGCGCCGGCATCGCCTTCTACGATACCGCGATGAACGCCGCCTTCATGGATCCGGCCAACCCCGCCGGGATCGTCGCCACCATCGCCAATGCCAGGACGCTCGGCGAGGCGGCCGGCCTGTTCAAGCTCGACGCCGACCCGGCCGCCATGGTCGCCACCGGCATCGTCAAGTGACCCGCGGAGCAGGCACCATGTCGACCCGTTCCCTGTTCGCACCGAAAGTCGATATCCCGCGCGGCGCCGCGCTGGCGCTCGGCGCAGGCTCCGTCGGCGTCCTGCTCGGCTTCTGGTGCCTGCTCACCTATGGCGGCTTCACGCCCCCCGACTTCCTGGCGGCGCCGGACAAGGTGCTGGCCGCCGGGGTCAAGCGGATCGGCGACCTGTCGCTGTTCCGCCACATCGGGTCGAGCCTGACCGTCATCCTGTCGGGCTTCCTGCTGGCCTCCATCCCGGCGGTGCCGCTCGGCATCCTGATGGGCAGCTTCCGGGCCGTGCAGGCGGCGATCGAGCCGATCACCGGCTTCATGCGCTATATCCCGGTGTCGGCTTTGATCCCTCTGCTGATCCTGTGGATCGGCATCGGCATCGAACAGAAGATCATGGTGATCTTTCTCGGCACCTTCTTCCAGCAATTGATCCTGATCTCCGACGTGTCGGCCCGGGTGTCGAAGGATCTGATCGACTGCGCCTACACGCTGGGCGCCAGCCGCCGGCAGGTGGTGCAGCGCATCCTGTTTCCGGCCTGCATGCCCGGCGTGATGGACACCCTGCGCGTCACCATGGGCTGGGCCTGGACCTATCTGGTGGTGGCGGAACTGGTCGCCGCCGACAGCGGGCTGGGCTACATGATCCTCAACGCCATGCGCGGCCTGTTCACCGACGTGATCCTGCTGGGCGTCTTCACCATCGGCGTCCTGGGGCTGATCACCGACTTCCTCTTCAAACTGCTGCGCCAGCGCCTGCTGTCCTGGTCCGCCGATCTGTAGTGCCGGGTTCAGAAAGTTCTGACTTTCCGAACCCGGTATCGACCGCGACCGCGGGCGCGCGCCGGCAGGCGCGAAGCCTGCGTGGCTTATGAACGCAGCGGTCAGAACCCCTCCGACCGCGTATTAGGAGCGCCCGATGAGCCTGCTCGCCCTCGACCACGTCACCGTCCGCTTCAAGCCCAAGGGCAAGCCGGAGGTGACGGCCCTCGACGATGTCTCGCTGCGGGTCGCCCACGACACCTTCGCGGTGATCGTGGGTCCGTCCGGATGCGGCAAATCCACCCTGCTGCGCCTCGTCGCCGGGCTGGAGACGCCGACCTCCGGCAGCATGGCGCTGGACGGCCAGCCGATCGCCGGCCCCTCGGCCGACCGCGGCATGGTGTTCCAGAGCTACACCCTGTTCCCCTGGCTGAGCGTGCGCGAGAACGTGATGTTCGGGCCGAAGCTGAAGGGGCTGCCGAAGGCGGAGTGCGAGGACATCGCCGACGACCTGATCCGCGCGGTCGGGCTTTCCGGCTTCGAGCGCTCCTTCCCCAAGGAGCTGTCCGGCGGCATGCGCCAGCGGGTGGCCCTGGCGCGGGCGCTCGCCAATGACCCGCGCATCCTGCTGATGGACGAGCCGTTCGGCGCGCTCGACAGCCAGACCCGCCAGCTGATGCAGGAGCTGCTTCTGGAAGTCTGGCAGGCACGGCGCAAGACGGTCCTGTTCATCACCCACGACATCGACGAGGCGATCTTCCTCGGCGACGCCGTGCATGTGATGACGGCGCGGCCGGGACGCATCAAGCGGTCGCTGAGCATCGACATCCCGCGTCCGCGCGACCTGGACGCCCTGACCTCCCCCGACTTCATGCGCTACAAGCGGGAGGTTCTGCACCTGATGCATGACGAGGCGGTCCTGGCCGCAACCCCGCGGCGGGAGGCCATCCGCCTCGCCTCGTGAAGGGCGGCGGTCAGGCGGCGGCGCCCGGTCCGGGAACGGCGCCCGGCGGGCATTTGCCGAGGATGATCATCCCCAGCACCTCGTCCTTCGTCACGTCGGACACGCGGGCGGTGCCGACCAGCTTGCCGTTCTTCATCACATGGATGCGGTCGGCCAGGTCGAACACGTCATGGATGTCGTGGGAGATCAGGAAGATGCCGATCCCCTCCTGCTTGAGCTGCTTCACCAGCTCGCCCACCTGCTGGGTCTCGGCGGGACCCAAAGCCGCGGTCGGCTCGTCCATGATCAGGACGCGGGCGTCGAAATGGATGGCGCGGGCGATGGCGACCGACTGGCGCTGGCCGCCGGACAGAGCCTTGACCGGCTCCTTGAAGCGGCGGAAATGCGGGTTGAGGCGGCCCATCACCTTGCGCGCCTCCGCCTCCATCGCGTGGTCGTCCAGCGTGCCCCAGGCGGTCAGCTTCTCGCGGCCCAGGAAGATGTTGGCGGCGGCGTCGACATTGTCGGCCAGCGCCAGCGTCTGGTAGATCGTCTCGATGCCGCAGCGCTTGGCGTCGCGCGGGCTGGCGATGTGGACCGGCTCGCCGTTCACCCGGATCTCGCCATGGTCGGCGGCATAGGCGCCGGACAGGATCTTGATCAGCGTCGATTTGCCGGCACCGTTGTGGCCGAGCAGCCCGACAACCTCGCCGGGGTAGAGGTCGATGCTGACGCTGTCCACCGCCTTGATGCCGCCGAAGGCGATGGAGACGTCGCGCATCTCCACCAGCGGGGCGGCCGCTGGGACCGCCATCGCAAGCCCGCTCATTTCAACCCCCTGCGATAGAGCGTGTCGACATAGACCGCGGCGACCAGGACGAGGCCGACGACGATGTTCTGCATCGGCGCGTCCACCCCCAGCAGCACCATGCCGGACTGCAGCGACTGCATCACCATGGCCCCCAGCATCGCCCCCAGGATGGTGCCGACGCCGCCGGCCATCGAGGTGCCGCCGATGATCGCCGCGGCGATGACGTACAGCTCGTCCAGCGTGCCGTTGGCGTTGGTGGCGGCGTTCAGCCGGGCGGTGGCGATGCAGGCGGACAGGCCGCACAGCGCCCCCATCAGCCCGAACACCATCACCATCACCCGCTTGGTGTTGATGCCCGACAGTTCCGCCGCTTCGGGATTGCCGCCGATGGCGAAGACATAGCGGCCGAAGCGGGTGCGCCGCGACAGGAAGGTCATTCCCACCCCCACCGCCACCGCCATCAGCACCGGGATGGCGAAGCCGTGGGCGACGAAGGGCAGCCCGCCGTCGGTGGACATCCCCTGCGTCTCCATCATCCGCCGGACCACCGGGATGGGGAGCGGGTAGGAATTGACCACCAGCACCGCGCCGGCGATGGCGGCGGCGACCAGCAGGATCACCACCCCCTCCGCCCACAGCGGCCGGACGGGGAAGCCGAAGCCGGCCCGGCGCCGCCGCGTCACCAGGATGGCGGCGACCGACAGCAGGATGGCGGCGATGCCGACCACCCAGCTCGGCCCGGCGCCGATGGCGCCCTCGAACCCGCCGCCCAGCCGTTTGAACAGGCCGTCCATCGGCGCCACCGTCTGGCCGGTGGTCACCCACCACGCCGCCCCGCGCCAGACCAGCAGCCCGCCCAGCGTGACGATGAAGGACGACACGCCGAGATAGGCGATGACGGCCCCCTGCACCGCCCCCACCGCCCCGCCGACGGCGATCGCCGCCAGGACCGCCACCACCCAGGTGAGCGGATGCTCGAAGCCCCACAGTTCCGGCAGGATGCGGGCCTGGAGCACGCCCACCACCATGCCGGTGAAGCCCAGGATGGAACCCACCGACAGGTCGATGTTGCGGGTGACGATGACCAGGACCATGCCCGTCGCCATCACGGCGACGGACGCGGTCTGCACCGACAGGTTCCACAGGTTGCGCGGGGTCAGGAAGGCGCCGCCGGTCAGGATGTCGAAGCCGATCCAGACGATGGCCAGCGCCCCGATCATCCCGACCATGCGGGTGTCCAGCTCCAGCGCGCGCAGGGCGTCGCCGAGGCCGGCCCGCCGTCCGGCCGGTGCTTCCGAGGAAGGCGCCGGGGACAGGGTGGTGGACGGCTCCGCCATCAGTTGCAGGCCTTGACGCTGCCGGGCTTCACGCCCTGGCAGACCACGTCCTTGGTGACCCAGCCGGCGTCGATCACCTGGCCGAGATTGTCCTTGGTGATGGCGATGGGGGTGAGGAACAGCGACGTCATCTTCTGCTTCTTCGGGCCGCCGTCGAAGGTGGTGGCGCCGGCGACGTCGGTCATCTTCTTGCCGCCGGCCAGCTCCATGGCGATCTCGGCGGCGCGGCGGCCGAGTTCACGGGCGTCCTTCCAAACCGAGACCGTCTGGGTGCCGAGCGCGATGCGGTTCAGCGCCGCCTTGTCGCCGTCCTGGCCCGACACCGGCACGGTCCCCGCCAGCCCCTGCGCCGCCAGCGCGGCGACGGCGCCGCCGGCGGTGCCGTCGTTGGAGGCGACCACGGCATCGACCTTGTTGCCGTTCTTGGTCAGGATCTGCTCCATGTTCTGCTGGGCGATGGCCGGCAGCCACTTGTCGGTGTAGGCCTCGCCGACGTTCTTCACGTCGCCGCGGTCCATCGCGGCCTTCAGCACCTCCATCTGGCCGGCGAACAGGAAGTCGGCGTTGGGATCGGTGGAGCTGCCCTTGATGAAGGCGTAGTTGCCCTTCGGCTTCATCGCGAAGACGCTGCGCGCCTGGAGCCGGCCGACCTCCTTATTGTCGAAGGTGATGTAGAAGGCCGACGGGATCTCGATCAGCCGGTCGTAGCCGACGACCGGGATGCCTTCGGCCGCCGCCTTCTCCACCGCCGGGCGGATGGCGTCGCTGTCCTGGGCCAGGATGATCAGCGCGTTGGCGCCGCGGGAGATCAGCGATTCGATGTCCGACAGCTGCTTGGCCGGCGAGGACTGCGCGTCGGCCGACAGGTATTTGCCGCCGGCCTTCTCGATCACGGCCTTGATCGCCGCCTCGTCGGTCTTCCAGCGCTCCTCCTGGAAGTTGGACCAGGACACGCCGACGGTGGCGCCGGCGGCCAGCGCCGCCGTCGAGGTCATGGTGGTCGCGGCGGCCAGCGTCAGGAACAGGCCGGCGGCGGTAGCGGTGAGGCGGTGCTTCATCGTGTTTCCTCCTTATGTGGCCGTCCGGTCATGGCGGCCTTGTTGATCGACGGAAGCAGTGGAGCGGGGATCACCTCCCTCTCCCGTCCCGGGAGAGGGAAGGGGCCCGCCGCGAAGCGGTGGGAAGGGTGAGGGGCGGTGCAAGGAACCATGCGGTTCCGGATTCTCGCATTCCCCCCC
>NZ_RWIJ01000032.1 GCF_019805165.1 Azospirillum sp. 412522 | reverse complement strand
CTACGGATCGTAGGCTTGGTGAGCCATTACCTCACCAACTACCTAATCCGACGCGGGCCCCTCTCTCGGCGTGAACTTTCCCCCGAAGGGCGTATCCGGTGTTAGCGTCCGTTTCCAGACGTTATTCCGAACCGAAAGGCAGGTTCCCACGTGTTACTCACCCGTGCGCCACTAAGGCCGAAGCCTTCGTTCGACTTGCATGTGTTAGGCATGCCGCCAGCGTTCGTTCTGAGCCAGGATCAAACTCTCAGGTTCAGATCGCCAACCGAAGCTAGCGACTGACAGGACCGCCTGAAGCGATCTCCTGAAACGTCGATACTGTTACAGTTTCTCTGCTCAAAAGATGCACAGACGATCCTCATTGTGCCGATCCCCATCAAGAAACCAGCACCCCAAGGCCGCAACGGCTACCAACTGCCGCCGCCTGCGCATCCCTTCTCACAACACGGTATAAACTTGTCAAAGAGCCCGCGGCACTCAACGGCGCCGCTTCCGAACATTTCAGCGACGCTCCGTCTTGGAGTGCCGCGTCTTGTTCATCTTATTTATTGGTCTTTACTTTCGCTGTCAACCTCTTTTTTCGAGGCGCTCGGCAGTTACTTGGTCGGACCACTGTTTCCCTTGAAGCGTCACTGCTCTTTCGAACCGTGCTGCGTCGCGGGAGGCGGTGTATAGGCCGCTTGGCCGATGCCGCGCAAGCGCTTTTTTCGCCCCCTCGCAATTTTCATCCGAACCAAGTCTTCACCCGAGCCGCTCGCGCACCTCCGACCCGATCTGGAAGGAACGCAGGCGGGCGGCATGGTCGTAGATCTGGCCGGCCAGGATCAGCTCGTCCGCCTGGGTGGCGCGGGCGATCTCCGACAGCTTGGCCGCCACCTGGTCCGGCGTGCCAACCGCGGCCATGGTGCCGAGTGCGCGCTCCACCATCATCTTCTCGGCCGGGCTGCTCCACCACGCCTCGATGTCGTCCACCGGCGGCGGCAGCTTGCCGGGCGTGCCGCGGCGCAGGTTGGCGAACTGCTGCTGCGCGGAGGAGAAGATCCGCCGCGCTTCCCCCTCGGTGTCGGCGGCGAACAGATTGGCGGCGACCATCGCGTGCGGCTTGTCGAGCGTCGCCGATGGCTCGAAACGGGCGCGGTAGATCGCCAGCGCCTCCATCAGCATGTCGGGGGCGAAGTGGGAGGCGAAGGCGAAGGGCAGCCCCAGCATCGCCGCCAGCTGCGCGCTGAACAGGCTGGACCCCAGCAGCCACAGCGGCACCTTCAACCCGGCCCCCGGCACGGCACGGATGCGCTGGTTGGGCTCCGGCTCCTCGAAATACATCTGCAGCTCGACGACATCCTGCGGGAAGCGGTCGCCGCTGTCGGTCATGTCGCGGCGAAGCGCGCGGGCCGTCATCATGTCGGTTCCCGGCGCGCGGCCGAGCCCGAGGTCGATGCGGCCGGGATAGAGCGACTCCAGCGTGCCGAACTGTTCGGCCACCACCAGCGGCGCATGGTTGGGCAGCATCACCCCGCCCGACCCGACGCGGATGGTCGAGGTGCCGGCGGCGACATGGGCGATCACCACGGCGGTGGCGGCACTGGCGATGCCCGGCATGTTGTGGTGCTCGGCCAGCCAATAGCGCTTGTACCCCCAGCGCTCCGCATGGCGGGCGAGATCGAGGGTGTTGCGGAAGCTGTCGCCAGCGGTCGCCCCCTGGACGATCGGGCTGAGGTCGAGAACGGAAAAGGGGATCATGGCGCAATCCGTAATAGGGGGCCGTGATAGGGGGCCGGCTTGCGGCCAACTGTCTCGTTTCAAGGTATGGTCGCACCGGCGCGAGTTCCACGCCGCGGCCTGCGCGGCTGCCCTGCGTCGGACTGGGACACTTACCGTTCCTCCTCTGATCCGCCATAAAGCCGCCGCGCCGCCAGCGCCAGCGGCACAGCCAGCGCGGTGGCCGCCAAGGCCGGCCAGTTCCAGGCGACAACCACCGTCGCCTCCAGCCCCATCAGCCCAGTGAACAGCACGACCCCCACGGTCGCCAGCGCCAGCACCGTCCATTTCCGCTTCAGCAAAGCGCACAGATCCTCGTTCACCGCCGCAGCGTAAAGCAGCAGGCTGAGGATGCCGTCGAGCAGGATCGCCGGCAGGCTGATCTGTCCGATCAAGTGCCGCAGCCAGTCGCCCGCCCCCAGGCTTGCGGCGACGACATCCACGGCGCTCACCAGCAGAGCAAATGCCAACCCCTGGAAGAACAGCGCGATGGTACCGGGCAGCTTCATCCATCTATGGCTGATGAAACCGAAGATCGCCGCCAAGGTCAGCAGGATGGCGGAAAGATGGAACGGACCCACAAGCGCTCTCCGAAAAGGCCGCAGCACCGAAAAAAGCGGCGTAGAATGAACGGCTGAGCGGCCACTCTTCTGGAGAGGACAAGAAACCGCCGCCCGACTGCAATGTTCCTGACAACATCGACGGAGGCGGAAACGTCGCGCCGATGCGGCGATTCGGAAAAAATCCTTCCAAATGGTCAGAGGTCACTGAGTGTCATTCCTCTTACGATTTCCCAATCTCGCGCCATGATCCGCGCGGGAATCGCCCCTTCTTATCGGATGACCGGGAGTCTTCGCCGCGGTTCCGCAGCGACGGCCTTCGCCGCATGGTGACCGATCCGGCTTGGCACGATCCGGTCTGGGAGGAAGCCGCCCGCATGCGGCAAGCCGCCCTCGCCAGCCGCGACCGGAATGGCGGCCGTGGCGGCGGCGGTTCGTACACGGACGACACCGGCAGGGAACTCCGCATCGGCCTGGACGCCTTCACCGGCGGCGGGGAGATGGGCGAGCGGATGCGGAGGATGGACTGGTCCGCCACCCCGCTGGGTCCGGCGGACCAATGGCCGCAATCGCTGCGCACCATCGTCAACCTGATGCTGACCTCGAGCTTTCCGATGTTCACGGCCTGGGGGCCGGAGCTGACCTTCCTCTACAACGACAGCTACCGCCCGATCCTGGGCGACAAGCCGGAGGCGCTGGGCCGCCCCTTCGCCGAGGTGTGGTCGGAAATATGGAGCCAGCTGATCCCGCTGGTGGCGCGGGCCTTGTCCGGCGAAGCGTTCTACCACCAGGATCTGCAGCTGTTCATGGAACGGCACGGCTATCGGGAGGAGACCTACTTCACCTTCTCCTACAGCCCGGTCCGCGACGAGAGCAACCGCGTCGCCGGCATGTTCTGCGCCTGCACCGAGAACACCGCCCGGGTTCTCGCCGAACGGCGGCTGACCTTCCAGCTCGATCTGGCGGAGCGGCTGCGCGGGCTGAACGATCCGACCGGCATCACCGCCACCGCCGCCGAGGCCATCGGCCGCCATCTCGGGGTGGCACGGGCCGGCTATGGCCGCATCGATCCGGCCGGCGGCGCGGTTTCGGTGGATCGGGACTGGAGCGACAGCGGGGTGGAGAGCCTCGCCGGACAGTCCCGGCCGCTCGACAGCTTCGGCCCGGCGCTGATCGCCGAGCTGCGGGCGGGGTATACGCTGCGGGTACACGATGTCACCACCGATCCCCGCACGGCAGGCAGCGGACCGGCGGCGGCCTTCAGCGGAATCGGCGCGCGCGCGCTGCTGGTGGTGCCGCTGCTGAAGGCGGGACGGCTGACGGCGATCCTCTATCTGCACGAAGCCAAAGCCCGCCATTGGACCGACACCGACATCGCCCTGGCGGAGGATGTGGCGGAGCGGACCTGGGCGGCGGTGGAGCGCGCGCTCGCCGAAACGGCCTTGCGCGCCGCCAACAAGGCGCTGATCCGTGAACGCGCCGCGGTGGAGGCGGCCAACGCCCGGTTGGCGGCGGAGGGCGAACGCCTGCGCACGCTGTTCCGGCAGGCGCCGAGTTTCATGTGCGTCCTGCGCGGGCCGGAGCATGTCTTCGAGATGGCGAACGACGCCTATCTCAAGCTCGTCGGCCATCGCGACCTGATGGACCGGCCGGCGAAGGAGGCTCTGCCGGAGGTGCAGGGCCAGGGATTCTTCGAGCTGCTCGACCGGGTCTATGCCAGCGGCGAGCCCTTCGTCGGGCACAGCATGCCGATCCGGGTCCAGCGCCTTCCCGGCGAGCCGCTTGATGAGCGCTTCCTCACCTTCGTCTACCAGCCGATCAAGGATGAGGATGGCCGGGTCACCGGCCTGTTCGTGGAGGGCAGCGACGTGACCGAGGCCAAGCGGGCGGAGGGGGAGCTGCAGCAGCTCAACGCCACGCTGGAGGCCCGCGTCGCCGAGGAGGTGGCGGAGCGCGAGCGTGTCCAAGTGTCTCTGCTGCAGGCCCAGAAGACCGAGGCGCTGGGCCAGATGACCGGCGGCGTCGCCCATGACTTCAACAACCTGCTCCAGGCGGTGTCCGGCTGCCTGCACATGATCGAGAAGCGGGCGGAGGGGACGCGCGTCCAGCCGCTGGTCGACGCCGGGCGGCAGGCCGTGGACCGCGGCGCCAAGCTGGTGCAGCAGCTGATGACCTTCGCCCGCCGCGAGGCGCTGCGGCCGGAGACGGTCGATCTGCGCGACCGCGTGCTCGGCATGTCGGAACTGCTGAACCGGGCGCTGCGCGCCGACATACGGCTGGAGATCGACTTCAGCACCGGGCTGTGGCCGGTGGAGGTCGATGCGACCCAGCTGGAGCTGGCCCTGCTGAATCTCGTGGTCAATGCGCGGGATGCGATGCCGGACGGCGGCGTGCTGACGATCCGGGCGGCCAACGTGACTTTGACGCGCGGCGGCCCGCAGGGACCTTCCGGATTGCCAGAGGAGTTGTCGGGCGATTTCGTGCGGCTGACGGTCAGCGACACCGGCACCGGCATGCCGGACGAGGTGAAAGCCCGTGCCTTCGATCCCTTCTTCACCACCAAGGAGACCGGCAAGGGCAGCGGGCTGGGCCTGTCGCAGGTCTACGGCTTCGCCCGCCATTGCGGCGGCACCGTCTGGATCGAAAGCGAGGAAGGGCGCGGGACCACCATCGGGCTGCTGATCCGGCGCTCCGGCACCACCCCGGCGACCACGGTCGAACCGGTGCCGGCGGTGACCGGCGCCAGCCGCGTCGGCGGCCATGTGCTGGTGGTCGAGGACGATCCCATCGTCGCGCTGACCGTGGCGACCGCGCTGGAGGATGCCGGCTTCACCATCACCCGCGCCGCCAGCGCCGACGAGGCTCTCCCCCTGCTGGAGGCCGGCGGCTTCGACCTGCTGTTCAGCGACGTGGTGATGCCAGGGCTGATGAGCGGCGTCGATCTGGCGCGGTCCGCGCAACGGCTCCACCCGGAGCTGCCGGTCGTGCTGGCGACCGGCTACAGCGAGGAGGTCGCCCGCGCGACCGGCGTGATGGTGCTGCCGAAGCCCTACCGCATCGACCATCTGGTGCAGGTACTGGACACGCTGCTGACCGATGCCGGGCGGGTGGGGATGGAGATCCCTTCTTCCCCCCGGGGAGAAGGTTAGGATGAGGGGGTTCGGCAACGCCGAAGAGATCCTCACCATGCCCCGCCCCCTCCCCCGACCCTCTCCCCCGCTCGCGTGCAAACGAAGCTTGCGCGTGAGGGGGGGAGAGGGGGGGATTTTTCCAGAGAAGAGGGACGGTGTGCCTCAGTCCCCCGCAGCCGGCTGCGGCATGGCGCCATGCCCCGGCCGCCGGCGGACGAACAGCCGGTAGACCGCGACGAAGAAGACCGGCACGAACAGCACCGCCAGCACGGTGGCCGAGATCATGCCGCCCATCACGCCGACGCCGATGGCGTTCTGGCTTTCCGACCCCGCGCCGGTGCTGATCGCCAGCGGCAGGACGCCGAGGATGAAGGCCATCGAGGTCATGATGATGGGACGCAGGCGCTGACGGCAGGCCTCCGCCGCGGCTTCCTTCAACTCCATGCCCTGGTCGTAGAGCGCCTTGGCGAACTCCACGATCAGGATGGCGTTCTTCGCCGACAGGCCGATGGTGGTCAGCAGGCCGACCTGGAAATAGACGTCGCTCGGCAGGCCGCGCAGCGTCGCCGCGATGACGGCGCCGATCACGCCCAGCGGCACCACCAGGATGACCGACACCGGCACCGACCAGCTCTCGTACAGGGCGGCGAGGCAGAGGAAGACGATGATCATCGACAGGGCGTAGAGCGCCGGTGCCTGCGAGCCGCTGAGCCGTTCCTCGTAGGACAGGCCGGTCCACTCGTAGCCGATGCCCGGCGGCAGCTTCTGCATCATCGTCTCCATCTCGGCCATCGCCTCGCCGGAGCTGATGCCCGGCGCAGCCGATCCCTGGATGTTCACCGAGGAGGAGCCGTTGTAGCGCTCCAGCTTCGGCGAGCCGTAGATCCACTGCGCCGTGGTGAAGGCGGAGAAGGGAACCATCTGGCCGCTGGCGTTGCGCACATACCAGCGGTCGATATCGCTGGGCTGCATGCGGTAGGGCGCGTCGGCCTGGAGATAGACCTTCTTCACCCGGCCCTGGTCGATGAAATCGTTGACATAGGACGAGCCCCAGGCCGCCGACAGCGTCGTGTTGATGTCGCTGAGCGACAGGCCGAGCGCGCTCGCCTTCTCGCGATCGACGTCCAGCTTGAACTGCGGGGTGTCCTCCAGACCGTTGGGGCGGACGCCGACCAGCTTCGGGTTCTGCGCCGCCGCCCCCAGCAGCTGGTTGCGCGCCTGCATCAGCCGGTCATGGCCCAACCCGCCGCGGTCGACAAGCTGAAGGTCGAAGCCGGTGGCGTTGCCGAGGCCGGGAACCGACGGCGGCAGGAAGGAGAAGAGCACCGCGTCCTTCAGCTTCGACATCGCCCCCATCACCCGGCCGGCGATGGCCTGCGGCTTCTGCGAGGCCTGGGTGCGCTCGCTCCAGTCCTTCAGCCGGACGAAGGCCATGCCGGCATTCTGGCCGCGGCCGGAGAAGTTGAAGCCGACGATGGTGAACAGACCCTCGACGCTGTCCTTCTCCTTTTCCAGCATATAGGCGGTGACGGCCTTGGCAGTCTCGGCCGTGCGCTGGGAGCTGGCGTTCGGCGGGGCCGACCACAGCACGAACAGCTGGCCGCGGTCCTCCGTCGGCAGGAAGGAGGATGGCATCTGCACGAACAGGTAGCCCAGCCCGCCCAGGATCAGGGCATAGGCGATGAAGTAGCGGCCCAGCCGGTTGACCGCGCCGCGCACGCCGCGGACATAGACCCGGCTGCCGGCGTCGAAGCCGCGGTTGAACAGGCCGAAGAAACCCCCGCGGGCAGGGCCGTGTCCCCCGCCATGGCCGGCGACCGGCTTCAGCAGGGTGGCGCAGAGCGCCGGGGTCAGGACCAGGGCGACCAGCACCGACAGCGCCATCGCCGAGACAATGGTCAGCGAGAACTGGCGGTAGATGGCGCCGGCCGACCCGCCGAAGAAGGCCATCGGCACGAACACCGCCGACAGGACCAGCGCGATGCCGACCAGCGCGCCGGTGATCTGGTCCATCGACTTGCGCGTCGCCTCGCGCGGGGGAAGCCCCTCCTCGCCCATCACGCGCTCGACATTTTCGACGACAACGATGGCGTCGTCGACCAGCAGGCCGATCGCCAGCACCATGCCGAACATGGTCAGCACGTTGATGGAGAAGCCGAAGGCCGACATCACGCCGAAGGTGCCGAGCAGCACCACCGGCACCGCGATGGTCGGGATCAGCGTGGCGCGGAAATTCTGCAGGAACAGGTACATCACGACGAAGACGAGGACGATGGCCTCGAACAGCGTCTTGATCACCTCGTGGATCGACAGCTGGACGAAGGGCGTCGTGTCGTAGGGGTAGATGACCTCGATGCCCGCCGGGAAGAAGGGCTGGAGTTCCGCCACCCGTGCCTTGACCGCAGCAGCGGTGTTGAGCGCGTTGGCCCCGGTCGCCAGCTTGATGCCGACGCCGGCCGCCGGCTTTCCGTTGTAGGCGGCGTTGATCTCGTAGGTCTCGGACCCGATCTCGATCCGCGCCACGTCGCGCAGCCGCACCTGCGACCCGTCGGGGTTCACCCGCAGCAGGATGGCGCCGAACTGCGCCGGCGTCTGGAGCCGCGACTGGGCGGTGATGGTGGCGTTGATCTGCTGGCCCTGGACCGCCGGGGCGCCGCCGAGCTGGCCGGCGGAGACCTGGGCGTTCTGGGTCTTGATCGCGTTTGAGACGTCGGTGGTGGTCAGCGCGAAGTTGTTCAGCGCGTCGGGGTCGAGCCAGATGCGCATGGCGTGCTGCGGCCCGAAGACGGTGATGTCGCCGACGCCCTCGACACGGCTCAGCGTGTCCTGGAGGTTGGAGGTGACGTAGTCGGCGATGTCGCCCTGGCTGAGGCGCCCGTCGCTGGACACGAAACCGACCACCAGCAGGAAGTCGTTGCCGGCCTTCGACACCTGGATGCCGCGCTGCTGGACCTCCTGCGGCAGCAGGGGGGTGGCCAGCTGCAGCTTGTTCTGCACCTGGACCTGGGCGATGTCGGGGTTGGCCTCCGGCTCGAAGGTCAGGGTGATGGTGACGTTGCCGGAGGAGTCGCTGTTGGAGGACATGTAGCGGAAATGGTCGAGTCCGGTCATCTTCTGTTCGATGACCTGGGTGACCGTGTCCTCCAGCGTCTTGGCCGAGGCGCCGGGATAGCTGGCGGTGATCGACACCGTCGGCGGCGCGATCTTCGGATACTGCTCGACGGGCAGCCGCAGGATCGCCAAGGCGCCCGCCATCATGATGACGATGGCGATGACCCAGGCGAAGACCGGCCGGTCGATGAAGAATTTTGACATGGGGACGGTATCCTACGGGCGGTACCTGGGATCAGCGGGCCGAGGCGGACTTTTCAGGCAGCGAGGCGAGAGCGTTCTGGGCCGGCACCGGCTTCACCTCGGCGCCCGGCTTGACCTTCTGCAGGCCTTCGACCACCACCCGCTCGCCGGGGGCCAGACCGTCCGACACCAGCCAGACATTGCCGACCGGGCGTTCGGTCTTGATGGTGCGCGGGTTCGCCTTGTTGTCGGCGCCCACCACCCAGACGCGGGCGGATCCGTCCGGCGACCGGGCGACCGCCGACTGCGGCACGGTGATGGCGTTCTCCGCCACCCCCTGCTCGACGCGGGCGCGGACGAACAGGCCGGGCAGCAGCTCCTTGTTCGGGTTGGGGAAGACCGCGCGCAGCTGGACCGAGCTGGTGCCGGCATCCACCGTCACGTCGGCGAACTGCAGCTCGCCCTTCGCCGGATAGGCGGTGTCGTCGCCGCTGGCGTTGCTGTTCAGGAACAGCGTCACCGGGATCTTGCCCGGTTCCGCCGGGCGGATGCGGCCGGTCGCCATATCCTCGCGCAGCTTCATCAGCTGCGAGGCGGTCTGCGTCACGTCGACATAGATCGGGTCGAACTGCTGGATGGTGGCGAGCGCCGTGCCCTGGTTGGCGGTGACCAGCGCGCCCTCCGTCACCGCCGACTTGCCGATGCGGCCGGAGATGGGAGCGAACACCTTGGTGTAGCTCAGGTTGATGCTGGCGAGGTTGTAGGCGGCCTTCGCCGAGGCGAGCTGCGCCTCGTTCTGCTTCAGCGAGGCCTGGACGTCGTCGAAGTCCTGTTTGCTGACCACGCTGTTCTTCACCAGGTCACCGTAGCGCGACGCCTTGTTGCGGGCGGCCTGCAGATTGGCCTCGGCCTTCTGGACGTCGGCCTGGGCGCTGGCCAGCGACGCCTCGTAGGTGGCGGGGTCGATCTGGTAGAGCTGGTCGCCGGCCTTGACCTCGCTGCCCTCGCGGAACAGGCGCTTCAGCACGATGCCGCTGACCTGCGGACGGATTTCCGCCACCCGGTAGGGGGTGGTGCGGCCCGGAAGTTCGGTCGTCACCGCCAGGCGCTGCGGCTCGATGGTGGCGACGGACACCTCCGGCGGGCCGCCGGCACCCTGGGGCTGGCCGGCCGCCTGCTTCTGCTGGTTGCAGCCGGCGAGCACCGCGATCAGGCAGGCCGCCGCGGCCAGCGTCATGAATGAGTTGGATTTCGACATCTCTTTCCTCGTCTCGGCGCCGCGCGTCCCGCGGACCCCGTCTCCCTGTTACGCCGGGCTTCAGGCCGGCCTTCGGTCCGGGCGACGGGTGGTCCGGCTCATCCCCGTTGCTTAGTACTGTCTCATACAGTACAGTGTACTGGACGATACATTCAGAATGCTGCACCGCGCAAGGGGGTTCCGCAAATGCCCGATATGGGGCTGGAACATAGAGGTCAAGGGACGACGGGGACCGGACGCGGGCATGCGCGCTGCCGGGCGCTGCTCGATGCCGCGGCCACGCTGTTCGTGGAAAAGGGCTATGCCGCCACTTCGCTCAGCGACGTGCTGAAACTGGCCGGCGGGTCGCGCACCACGCTGTACGAGCATTTCGGCGACAAGGACGGGCTGTTCCGCGCCATGATGGAGGAGCATTGCGCCCGCGTGCTGGAGACCATGGCGGAAAGCGCCGCGGCCGATCACGTCGCCGATCCCGAAGAGCGGCTGAACCGGATCGCGCTGCACATCGCCGAAACGCTGATGGCGCCGCGGACCACCACCATCCTGCGCACCCTGATCTCGGAGAGCGCCCGCATCCCCGATCTGGTGGAGACCTTCGTCCGCGTCGGGCCGGAGCGCACGCGGGCGCAGATGGCGGACTGCCTGCGCGACCTCGATGCCCGCGGGCGGATCCGCATCGACGATCCGGAGATGGCGGCACAGGCCTTCTGCGGGATGGTGACCGGCAACCTGCTGATGGAGCGGCTGATCCTGCCGGACCGGCCGGTCGATTTCGCGGCGGTGGAACGCTATGTCCGCGCCGGAGTCCGGCTGTTCCTGCGGGGCGTGGCACCCTCTTCACAGTGACGTATCCCGGCTCCAACGAACGACACAAGAAATCTGGCAGTCGACAGCCGGATCGCCAGGAAAACACGACGATGACCAGCAGCAACCATCCGGGAACCGTGCCAGGAACTGTGCCAGGAACTATGAAGGATCCGTCCACCTGGGGACCGCGCGGGATGGCGCGCCGGCAGGCGATCCTGGCGACGGCGCGGCGCCTGTTCCTCGACAAGGGGTTCGAGAAGACGACGCTCAGCGACATCATCGCCGAGGCCGGCGGCTCCCGCGCCACGCTGTATGAGCATTTCGGCGACAAGGAGGGCCTGTTCCGCGCCATCATGGAGGAGGACAACGCCATGATCCTCTCCGGCCTCGCCCCAGCCCAGGCTGACGAGCACCTGACGCCGGAAGCCGCGCTGACCGCCTTTGCTCTGCATCTGGTCAAGGCCCTGCTGAACGAGGAGACCACCGGCACCGTCCGCATCCTGATCGCGGAAGGCGACCGCGTGCCCGACATCGCAGAGGCCTTCTTCCGCATCGGGCCGGAAAACGCCATCGGAAGGCTGGCGGACTATCTGAAGCGGCTGTCGGACAAGGGTGCGCTGCGTATCGAGGACCCGGCCGCCGCCGCCCAGGCCTTCCTGGGCATGGTCACCGGCAATCTGGTGATCCGCCGCCTGATCCTGCCGCAGAGCGCGCCCGCCATCCCCGACCTCGACCGCTATGTCCGGCAGGCGGTGCGGCTGTTCCTGAACGGTGCCAGCGCACCGGAGACGCCCCGCGATTGACCGCCCCCCGTCAGTGACATATGTGAATGGCATATGCATGGAGGGACATGACATGCCGCAGCCAGCAGCGCCACAGCGCAAGGAAGCCCGACTGTTCCGGAACAACCGCAGTCAGGCCGTCCGCATTCCCGTGGAGTTCGAACTCCCCGGAGAGTCGGTATTCATCAGTCGCGATGGGGATCGACTGATCATCGAACCGGTTCGGAAGAAAGGGCTTCTGGCACTGCTTGAAAGCTGGGGACCGCTGGACGAGGAGTTCCCGGAGATCGAGGACAAGCCCGTCGCCCCCAAGGACATTTTTTGATGCGTTACATGCTCGACACCAACATGATGAGCGACCTTGTCAGGAACCCGTCCGGCATGGTGGCCGGACATGTGCGGCGTGTCGGGGAGGATGCGATCTGCACAAGCATCGTGGTGGCTGCGGAATTGCGGTACGGCGCAGCCAAGAAAGCGTCGGCAAGACTGTCCCAACGGGTCGAGGCTCTGCTGTCCGATGTGGCGGTGCTTCCCTTCGACCAGCCGGCCGATGCCGAATATGGCAGGATCCGGGCTGAACTGGAGGCTGCCGGCCATCCAATCAGCGGCAACGATCTGCTCATCGCCGCCCATGCCCTCGCGCTCGACAACGTCCTGGTAACGGCGAACATGCGGGAATTCCAGCGCGTTCGCGGCCTTGCCGTCGAAAATTGGCTGGCATGACGGGCAAGGGGCGCTAAACGGTCTCCGCAGCCTCGCCCCCCACGCCGCGGTGGCGGTCGGCCTTGGTCAGCGGCTCGGCAATGTCCTCCAACCCCTTGCCCTCGGCGTCGACGCCATAGAAGAGCGCGACCACCCCGCCGGCCATCATCACCACCGATCCCAGCACATAGCCCCAGAACAGCCCGTCGCGCTCCGTCCCCTCCCCCACCAGCCAGCCGAACAGCAGCGGCCCGGTCGAGCCCACCACCTGGGCGATGGCGAAGAAGTAGGAGATCGCCTGCGCCCGGACCTCCAGCGGGAAGATCTCGCTGACCGTCAGGTAGGCCGACGAGGCGCCGGCCGAGGCGAAGAAGAAGGAGACGCACCAGAAGATCGTGTGCGTGTTCGCCGTCAGCACCCCCTGGCGGAACAGGAAGGCGGAGACCAGCAGCACGCTTCCCGCCAGCAGATAGGTGCCGAAGATCATCCGCCGCCGTCCCACCGTGTCGAACAGCGGCCCGAGCAGCAGCGGCCCGATCAGGTTGCCGGCGGCGAAGGGGAAGAAATAGACCGCGGTCTGTGACGGGTCGAGATGGTAGAAATTCTGCAGGACCAGCGCGTAGGTGAAGAAGATCGCGTTGTAGAGGAAGGACTGCGTCACCATCATCGTCACGCCCAGGACTGTGCGCGACGGGTACTGCCGGAAGAACACATCGACCAGCTGGGCGTAGGACACCGACTCCTCCGGAACGATGTGCATCGCCCGCTGCGGATCGACCGGCGCCAGGGTCTTGCCCTGCTCGCGCACGCTGGCCTCGATGTCGTCGACGATGCGCTCGGCCTCCGCCTCCCGGCCGTGGGTGACCATCCAGCGCGGGCTTTCCGGGATGTGCCGGCGCAGTTGGATGATGATCAGCCCCAGCAACGGGCCGATGAAGAAGGCGATGCGCCAGCCGAGATTCTCCGGCACCAGCGCATGGTCGAGCAGGAAGACGCTGCCGACCGCGCCGATCATCGCGCCGGCCCAATAGGTGCCGTTGACGGCGATGTCGACCCGGCCGCGGAAGCGGGCGGGGATCAGCTCGTCGATGGCGGAGTTGACGGCGGCGTACTCGCCGCCGATGCCCATCCCGGCGATGAAGCGCCAGAGATAGAGGAACCAGGGCGTCCAGGCGAAGCCGGCGATGCCCGACGCGATCAGGTAGAGCGCCAGCGTGGTGATGAACAGCCGCTTGCGGCCCCAGCGGTCGGTCAGCCGGCCGAAGACCAGCGCGCCCACCACCTGCCCGATCAGATAGATGGTGCCGGCCAGCCCGACCTCGGCGCTCGACATGCCGAGGCTGTCCTTGTAGCCGGAGGCCGAGATCAGCTGGATTTCGATGCCGTCGAGGATCCAGCTGACGCCCAGCCCGACCACCACCATCCAGTGGAAGCGCGCCCAGGGCAGCCGGTCCATCCGGGCGGGCACGAGGCTGCTCACGGCGACGACGCTCTTGCTTGCGGTCATTCGGGCAGGCTCCTCAAGGATGGCGGCCGCAGCTGACGGTGTTCCGGTGAAACGCGGCGTATCCCTGGAAAGTTTCCGCCCGCACAGGGCGCCGTCAAATATCCGGCATGCGAATTGTCGTGACCCTCCTCATTTCCCGTTGCGCTTTTGGATCGATCCAATTACCGTGTCCGGACAGTTGGAGCGCGAAGGACGCCCCCTGTCGTCCGGGTGAGGTTCCCCCGGATCACAAGCCCTGAGCGGACAAAGGCGATCCGCGCGCAGCCATGCCTTTTGAAGGGCGGCGCGACGCGGGTGCGGAGGAACGCCCGTGACCTACGACTTTCAATTCGACGCGGTGTTCGCGTCATGGGATTACCTGCTGGACGGCGCCTGGCTGACCGTCAGGCTGTCGTTCGGCGCCATGGCCATCGGTCTGGTGGTCGCCATCCTCTGCGCGCTGGGCAAGACCTCCGGTCCGAAGCCGGTGCGCTGGCTGATCAACGCCTATATCGAAATCATCCGCAACACGCCCTTCCTGGTGCAGATCTTCCTGATCTTCTTCGGGCTGCCGACGGTCGGTCTCCGGCTGTCGCCGGACGTGGCGGCGATGATCGCGATGGTCGTCAATGTCGGGGCCTACGCCACCGAGATCATCCGCGCCGGCATCGAATCCATCCACAAGGGCCAGATCGAAGCCGGTCTGGCGCTCGGCCTGCGGCCGCTCCAGATCTTCCGCTACATCATCCTGAAACCGGCCCTGCGCACGGTCTATCCGGCGCTGACCAGCCAGTTCATCCTGCTGATGCTGAGTTCCAGCGTGGTGTCCGCCATCTCCGCCGACGAGCTGACGTCCGTCGCCAACAACATCCAGTCGCAGACCTTCCGCAGTTTCGAGATCTACATCGTGGTGACCGGGATCTATCTGGTGCTGGCGCTGATGTTCTCGGCCCTGTTCGCCGGCATCTACCGGCTGGCCTTCGCCTATACCGTTGACCGGCGCTGAAGGGGACCGAGCCATGATCCGCGCCTTTGGCTACAACGAGTTCCTGTTCCTGCTCAGCGCCGTGCAATGGACGCTGCTGCTGTCGGTCATCGCCTTCCTCGGCGGCGGCATCGTCGGGCTGTTCGTGGCGCTCGCCCGCACCTCCGACGTGAAACCCCTGCGCTGGGTATCGACCGGCTACATCCAGATCTTCCAGGGCACGCCGCTCTTGATGCAGCTGTTCCTGGTCTTCTTCGGCGCCACCGTGATCGGCATCGACATGAGTCCGTGGGTCGCCGCGGCGGTCGGGCTGACGCTGAACACCAGCGCCTTCCTCGGCGAGATCTGGCGCGGCTGCATCCAATCGGTGCCGCGCGGCCAGTGGGAGGCGGCCTCGTCGCTCGGCCTGCGCTATCCCGGCCTGATGCGCTACGTGATCCTGCCGCAGGCGGTGAAGGTCGCGGTGCCGCCGACCGTGGGCTATCTGGTCCAGGTCATCAAGGGCACCTCGCTGGCCGCCATCATCGGCTTCGTCGAGCTGACCCGCGCCGGCCAGATCGTCAACAACGCCACCTTCCAGCCCTTCCTGGTCTTCGGCATCGTCGCCGCGATCTATTTCGCGCTTTGCTGGCCCTTGTCGCTGCTGAGCCAGCGGCTGGAAGCCCGCTACGCCGCGCCGTCTCGTTAAATTCTGGCCCGTTGAAGCTCCAACAAACACCCGCACCCGGAGGAAACCCCCATGGCCTTCACCGTCACCCGCCGCCTCGTCGTCGCCGGCGCCCTGATGACCGCCGCAGTCGGCCTTGCCGCCACAGCAAACGCCCAGAGCGTCGAGGACATCAAGGGCAAGGGCAAGCTGACCATCGGCATGCTGGTCGATTTCCCGCCCTTCGGCATCACCAGCAGCGACGGCAAGCCGGACGGCTATGACGCCGACGTCGCCAAGCTGATGGCGAAGCACATGGGCGTGCCGGTGGATATCGTGCCGGTGACCGGGCCGAACCGAATCCCCTACCTGCTGACCGGCAAGGTCGACGTTCTGGTCGCCTCGCTCGGCATCACGCCGGAGCGCGCCAAGCAGGTCGCCTTCTCCGAGCCCTATGCCGCCATCGAGATCGGGCTGCTCGCCCCGCAGAAGTCGCCGGTCGCCAAGGCCGAGGATCTGTCGGGCAAGAGCGTCGGCGTCGCCCGCGCCAGCACCCAGGACCAGTCGCTGACCGCGGTGGCGCCGAAGGATGCCCGCATCATGCGCTTCGACGACGACGCCAGCGCCGTGCAGGCCCTGCTGTCCGGTCAGGTCGATGCGCTGGGCGTCAGCAACGTGGTGGCCCAGCAGATCAAGACGATGGCGCCCCAGGCCAATTACGAGATGAAGTTCGTGCTGAAGAGCCAGGTGCAGGGCGTCGCGCTGCGCCAGGGCCAGGACAAGCTGCTGGGCTGGGTCAACGGCTTCCTCGACACCGTGAAGAAGAACGGCGAGCTGAACGCCATCCATCAGAAGTGGCTGGGCACCGACCTGCCGGCGGCGGTCACCGCCAGCAAGTCGTAAGACGAGCGTAGCGCAAACCCCGGTGGAGGACAGGACCATGGCACTGGCGACCGAACCGACGCGCAACGGCGTCGCGCCTGCGATGAGCGCGGATGTCGTCATCCGCATGGAAGGCGTCCAGAAATGGTACGATCAGTTCCAGGTGCTGAAGGACATCGACCTGGAGGTCCACCGGGGCGAGCGCATCGTCATCTGCGGCCCGTCCGGATCGGGCAAATCCACCCTGATCCGCTGCATCAACCAGCTGGAGCGCCACCAGAAAGGCCGAATCAGCGTCAATGGCGTGGAACTCGGCCCGCACCACCGCCAGCTCGACATGGTGCGGCGGGAGGTCGGCATGGTGTTCCAGAGCTTCAACCTGTTCCCGCATCTGACCGTGCTGGAGAACTGCATGCTGGCGCCGATGAAGGTGCGCGGCACCACCAAGGCCGAGGCGAAGGCCACCGCCATCCGCTATCTGGAGCGGGTGCGCATCCCCGAACAGGCCGACAAGTATCCCGGCCAGCTGTCGGGCGGCCAGCAGCAGCGCGTCGCCATCGCGCGGTCGCTCTGCATGAACCCGAAGGTGATGCTGTTCGACGAGCCGACCTCCGCCCTGGATCCCGAGATGGTGAAGGAGGTGCTGGACACCATGATCGGTCTGGCGGAAGACGGCATGACCATGCTGTGCGTGACCCACGAGATGGGCTTCGCCAAATCGGTCGCCCACCGTGTCATCTTCATGGACCGCGGCGAGATCGTCGAGCAGAACACGCCGGAGGAATTCTTCACCGCTCCGAAATCGGAGCGGACGCGGAGCTTCCTCGGCCAGATTCTCGCGCATTAGGTACCTGCCGTTCCATCAAGGACAAATTGCGATGAAACCCGAAATCCTCCTCGTCGAACCCATGATGCCCGCCATCGAGCAGGGTCTGGACGCGGCCTACACCGTCCACCGTCTGTCCGCCGCTGCTGATCGCGACCGGCTGATCGCCGAGGTCGCCGGCCGGGTGCGCGCCGTCGTCACCGGCGGTGGGACCGGCGTGAAGAACGCGGTGGTCGATGCCCTGCCCAATCTCGGGATTGTCGCCATCAACGGCGTCGGCACCGACGCGGTCGATCTGGAGCATTGCCGCGGCCGCGGCGTGCGCGTCAGCAACACGCCGGACGTGCTGACCGACGATGTCGCCGACCTCGCGGTCGGGCTGATGATCGCGGGGTCGCGCCGGATGATGGTGGGCGACCGCTTCGTCCGCGCCGGGCAATGGCCGAAGGGCAAGATGCCGCTCGCCCGCAAGGTCAGCGGCAAGCGGCTGGGCGTGCTGGGTCTGGGCCGCATCGGCGAGGCCATCGCCAAGCGGGCCGAGGCCTTCGGCATGACCATCGCCTACACCAACCGCAAGCCGCGCGACGGCGTCTCCTACCGCTTCGTCGCCTCGCCGGTCGATCTGGCGCGGGAGAGCGACATCCTGATGGTGGCGGCCTCGGCCGGGCCGGACGCCCGCAACATGGTCGGCCGCGCCGTGCTCGACGCGCTGGGACCGGACGGGCTGCTGGTCAACGTCGCCCGCGGCAGCGTGGTGGACGAGCCGGAGCTGCTGGCCGCCCTGACAGAGGGCCGGATCGGCGGCGCCGCGCTGGATGTCTTCGCCGACGAGCCGAACGTGCCGGAGGGCTTCTACGGCCTCGACAACGTCGTGCTCCAGCCGCATCAGGCCAGCGCCACGGTGGAGACGCGGACGGCGATGGGCCAGCTTGTGCTGGACAATCTGGAAGCCTTCTTCGCCGGCCGGCCGCTGCCGACCGCCGTGGTGTGAGGCACCGCCGTCATGGCCCGGCCGGCCGATAGCGGCAAACCCGACGGGCAGAGGGCGGGCAGCGTCACCCTGACGGATGTCGCGGGACAGGCCGGGGTGTCGCGCTCGACCGTGTCGCTGGTGCTGCGCGGCAGTCCGCTGGTGGCGGCGGAAACGCGGGAGCGGGTCCAGGCCGCCATGGCGGCGCTCGGCTACATCTACAACCGCGGCGCCGCCACCCTGCGCGCCGCCCGCACCCAGACGGTCGGGCTGCTGGTCTGCGAACTGAACAACCCCTTCTATGCCGAGCTGACGGCAGGGGTCGACGACGTGCTGGACACTGAAGGCTTCGTCGCCTTCATCGCCAACACCGCCGAGCAGACCGACCGGCAGGACCGCTTCCTGCAGCGGATGCGGGAACACAATGTCGACGGGGTGATCCTCTGCCCCGCCGCCGGGACGCGGAGTGAATTACTGGACCGGCTGGACCGCTGGCGGCTGCCCTGCGTGCAGGCCCTGCGCTTCGTTCCGGACGGCTTTGTTTCCGACCGGGGACGGGACTATGCCGGGGTGGATTACCAAGCGGGCATGGAGACGGTCGTCGATCATCTGGTCTCTCTGGGCCACCGGCGGATCGCCTTCGTCGGCGGCACCTTGGACCATTCCGCCTATGCCGCCCGCCATGCCGGCTTCACCGCGGCGATGCGGCGGCACGGGCTGGCCGACGATCTGGTGCTGCGCTGCCCGCTGACCCGGCGGTCGGGTGCGGAGATCGCTGATGATCTGCTGAATCGGCCGCAGGCTCCCACCGCGGCTCTATGCTACAACGACGTGGTGGCGCTCGGCCTGATGCTGGGGCTGGAGGCACGCGGTCTTCGGGCTGGGCGCGATCTGGCCGTCACCGGCTTCGACGACGTGCCGGAAGCGGCGCTCAGCCGGCCGGCGCTGACCACCGTCGCCACCTCCGCAAGGCAGATCGGGCAGGACGCCGCCCGGCTGCTGCTGCGCCGCATCGCCGACCCGCAGGGCCCGCCCGAGCGGATCATCCTGCCGAGCCGGCTGGTCGTCCGCCAATCCTGCGGCTCTCCCTCTTCTTCCCTCCACCATAGAGACTTGTCATGACCGATACCGTCGAGGCCCTGATCGAGGCGCGCGAGACCCGCCAGTGGCTGACCGGGCTGGACAGCCGCCCCGCGACCGAAGCGGAGGCCTATGAGATCCAGGACGCCGTCGCCCGCCGCCTCGGCCCCGTCACCGCCTGGAAGGTCGGCGCCGCCACGCCCGACGCCGAGCCGTTCCGCGCGCCGATCAACGCCGCCACCGTCTTCGAGAACACCGACCATCTGCCGGCGAAAATCTTCCAGGTCATCGGCGTGGAGGCGGAGATCGCCTACCGCTTCGCCCGCGACCTGCCGGTGCGCGAGCTGCCCTATACCCGCGAAGAGGTTCTGGACGCCGTCGCCTCCGTCCATCCCGCCTGGGAGATCGTCGACACCCGCTTCGCCGGCTTCGGCAGCCAGGATCGGCTGAGCCACATGGCAGACCAGTTCAACCACGGCGCGCTGATCGTCGGTCCGGCCATCGCCGACTGGCGCTCGCTCGACCCGCTGAAGGAGACGGTGACGCTGGAGGTCGACGGCGAGACCAAGGTGGAGGTCGTCGGCGGCAACAGCGCCGGCGATCCGGTCCGCCTGCTGGCGTGGATGGCCAATGTCGGCGCCCGCAGCTTCGGCGGGCTGCATGCGGGCGAGGTGGTGACCACCGGCTCCTGCACCGGCACCGTCTTCGTCGAGCCGGGCAGCCGGTCGGTCGCCCGCTACGGCACCATGGGCACCATCACGCTGAAGGTCGATTGAACGGAGGGTGAGCGGGCCGGCACCCACCGGCCCGCGACAACCTCACGGTAGCAGATGCCCCAGCCGCTGGCCGAGCGCGGTCAGGCCGCTGGAGGCCGGGACGTCGGCGCCGGCGACCAGATCGACCTGCCGGCGGACGGCGCCGTCATAGTCGATGCGCAGTTGGCCGACGACGTCGCCCCGATGGACCGGGCTGGGCAGCGGCTCGGCCAGGGTGGCGACGACATGCAGGCTGTTGCGGTCGGCCGGCGCCATGGTCACGGTGACGTCGTCGGCGACCGTCACCGGAACGCTGTCCTCCTCGCCCATCCACACCGGAGTCTGCTCGACCAGCTCGCCCTTGCGCAGCAGGGGGTAGAGCCTGAAGCTGTTCCAGGCCCAGTCGAGCAGCCGGGTCGGCTCGTCGTTGCGGGCCTGCGGGCTGGGCAGGCCGTTGACCACCAGCACCAGACGGCGCCCGTTGCGCTCTCCCGAGGCGGTCAGGCCGTAGCCGCCGACCTCGGTGTGGCCGGTCTTGATGCCGTCGACGCTGACCGGATGGTAGAGCAGCGGATTTCGGTTGCCCTGGCGGATGCCGTTCCAGGTGAAGGTCCGCTCCGACTCGTAATGGTAGAATTGCGGGAAGTCGCGGATCAGGTGGGTGGCGAGGATCGCCAGATCGCGGGCGGTGGTGTAGTGGTCCGGATCCGGCCAGCCGCTGGCGTTCATGAAATGGCTGTCGGTCATCCCCAATTCGCGCGCCTTGGCGTTCATCTGCGCGGCGAAGGCGGATTGGCTGCCGGCCAGCCCCTCCGCCAGCGCCACGGCGGCGTCGTTGCCGCTGTCGATCAGCAGGCCGCGCAGCAGATCCTCCACCCGCACCTGGCTGCCCAGCTTCAGGAACATGCGCGAGCCGCCCATCTTCCAGGCGGTCTGGCTGACCGGGAAGCCGGTGTCCAGCGTCGTCCGGCCATGGACCAGCGCGTCGTAGGTCAGGTAGGCCGTCATCATCTTGGTCATCGAGGACGGCGCCATGCGGGTCGTCCCGTTCTTGTCCAGCAGCACGGCGCCGCTGGACAGATCGACCAGATAGGCCTGCTTGGCCGCCGTTTCCGGTTGGGACAGCGCAAGCGCGGGGACCGGGAGCAGAATGGCGGCGGCGAGCGAGAGGCAGGCGGCCAGATGGCGGATGAGGGCGGCGGAACGGCTTTCCGGCCGCGGATTGACGACGATCACCCTGTGGATCCCCTGAGGCGACGGATGGGTTTTGTGACGGCCGTTTCCATGGACCATCGCCGCGCCGGCTTCACCCATTATTTTCGTATGGCTCCCAATTTTAATGTGGGACGGCCGCAGGCCTAGGCGGGATCGAGCAGCCTGGGTCCGGCGCCGCCGTCGCCAAGCTCGTCCCACGGGTTGCGCAGCGGGCAGTCGCGGATCGACAGGCAGCCGCAGCCGATGCAGGTGTCCAGATTGTCGCGCAGCTTGGTCAGCTTGGCGATGCGGTCGTCCAGCTCCTCGCGCCAGCGCTCGGACATGCGGCGCCAGTCCGCGGTGCCGGGAGAGCGGTCCTGCGGCAGGGCGTTCAGCGCGTCGGCGATGGACGCCAGCGAGATGCCGAGCCGCTGCGCCACCTTGATGACCGCCACCCGCCGCAGCACGTCGCGGGAGAAGCGGCGCTGGTTGCCGGGGTTGCGCCAGCTCCGGATCAGCCCCTGCGCCTCGTAGAAATGGATGGTCGAGACCGCCACGCCCGAGCGGCGCGCCACCTCCCCCACCGTCAGGTCCTTGTCATAGTCCTCCGGCGACAGCATTCCGGCCCCTCCCCTCTCCTGCAACCCTCCGTCCCGGCAGTCTGGAGGCTTTTCCGCTTGACCTCAAGTTCTGTTGAGGTTTTAGCCTGCCCCGACTTTGCCGCCCAAACGGGCAGAATGCCGATTGGGTAATCAGGATCATAGGCCAGTGGGGATCGGGACCGAATGAGCAGGGGAAAGCTTGCCGCCTTGCGGAAACGTCTGGCGGAACTGGGTGAGTTCGTGTTCCGGCCGATCCTGCCGGGCGCCACGCTGCGCGACCGCATGATCGCCTGCTGCGGCGCTCTGCTGGGCATCGCCGCGACCGGGCTGCTCTGCCGCAACATGCTGACCTACATGTCGAGCGCGCCGGTTCTGGTGGCGCCGATGGGAGCGTCGGCGGTGCTGCTCTTCGCCGTTCCGGCCAGCCCGCTGGCCCAGCCCTGGTCGATCGTCGGCGGCAACACGCTGTCGGCAATCGTCGGGGTGCTGGTCGCCGCCGTCATCCCCGATCCGATGCTGGCCGGAGCCGCCGCGGTGGCGCTCGCCATCGCCACCATGTCGCTGACCCGCTGCCTCCATCCGCCCGGCGGCGCCGCCGCGCTGACCGCGGTGCTGGGCGGGCCGGCGGTGACGGAGATGGGCATCAAGTTCGCCTTCTTCCCCGTCGCGGTGAACTCCATCCTGCTGCTGACCGCCGGGCTGATGTTCCACCGGCTGTCCGGCCACCGTTATCCGCACAAGCCGGTCAACGCCCACCGCACCAATGACCCGCCGCCGCAGCTGCGCCCCGGCCTGACCCAGGGCGACGTCGACGACGCGCTGCGCACCCTGGCCGAGACGCTGGACGTCAGCCGCGACGACCTGGGCGCCCTGCTGGTCAATGCCGAACTGCACGCGCTGGAGCGGCTGCATGCCGACATCACCTGCCGCGAGATCATGTCGCGCGACCTCGTCACCGTCACGCCGGACACCCACCCGCAGGTGGCCCGAGCCCGGCTGCTGGAGCACGGTTTCCGCACCCTGCCGGTGGTGGACGGGCAGAACGCCATCGTCGGCATCGTCGGGCACGAGCAACTTTCGCATGGCGACGCCCTCCACCACGGATCGCGCGTCGCCACCGTGATGGCGCCGGCGGCGACCGAGCTTCCCGACACGCCGGTCTTCCGCCTGCTCGGCCGCCTGTCCGACGGCCGCACCCATGACGTGGTGATCGTCGACCAGAACCGCCGGGTGCTGGGGATGATCACCCAGACCGACCTGCTGGTGGTGCTGGCCCGCACCGCGCTTGCCCGTGCGGTGCAGACCGGAGTCGACGGGCTGAACGAGGCGCTGCCGCGCGGCTATCTGCGGGACGTGACGGTGGGGCGGGCGTAACGGCCCGGTTGCCGGTTCCACCCCCTTCGCCACTCTCTTCGCCGCTCGTGGGGCGGAGAGGAAATGGGACGTTTGAAACACCGTGAAACAGGATCCGGCAGGTTGTTCCACTATTGCATCCGGACCGACGGCCTGCATGGTCGCTGCGCCGGGCCTTTGCGACGTTACCGGGCAATCGGCGGGCCGGGAGGGTTGCGGCGGGTGTTCCATGGGACAGGTTCCGTGGCCAGTGATAGGTTCATAGTCCTATCACGGAGACGGCGCGGAGATAAGTCCGGGCAGGAAAATCGCCGCTGCGTGCTCCGTCAGCGGCGATTTGTCTTGAACTCTGGTGACGCGATTCCGGCGAGGGCGGTCCGCAGGGCGGAAGCGTCACCAAAGTTCAGGAATCGAAAAGGTTGGCGTCACCAAAGTTCAGTGCCGAGATTCGGGGCCGGGATTCAGCAGCGCATCAGGCGATGCGCGCCATCGCCCGCTCGTTGATCGGCGGACGCGACGGGTGGAGGATCAGTCCCTCCCCCGATTCCTCGACACGGGCATCCGGATAGGCGGCCATGGCGTATTTCAGGTTCGGGATGAACTTGGTCTTGAACTGGCGGACCAGGGCATAGCCGGCGCCGAACTGGCCGTGCAGGGCCGCCCAGGTGATCGGCGTCGGCTTGTCCAGCGAATGCAGGCGGTAGGCGAGCCAGATATAGACGTCGAGCGCCATCGATTTGCCGCTGATCGCCTTCAGCGCCTCTTCCGCCACCGGGACCGGATGCTCGCGCAGGGCCTTGAAGAAGCTGTCGCTCAGCCGGACCGTCTCGGTGAACAGGGTTCCCTGGCGATCGTCGGGCCGGCGTAGCTGGATGGCGTCGGCGACGATCGATTCCTTGCTCTGCCGCCGGCCGCCGTCGGCGTCGGTGAAGAAGGTCAGATGACAGGCGGACAGCCTCGCCGCCTGGTCCTCGACGTCGCGATAGGCCTTGCCGCAGATCGGGATGTCCATGCGCTTCAGCCAGTCATGCATGGAACCGCCGAGCTCCACCTCCGGATTCCCGGTCTGGATCGAGCGGGTCTGCAGATAGAGCAGGATCATGCGGGCGCGGCTGCCATAGGGAACGCCGATTCGGCGGGTGACGCCGTTGCGGTCCTCGATCACGCCGGGCTGGATCACCAGTTTGACCTTGTGGCCCGGCCGTTCCCAATGCTGGTCGTCGGGAAGCTGGCGGTGGGGCAGCGCGGTCTGGCAGAATCCGGCATAGGTGATGCCGAGCTTGCCGTTTTCCGCCGCCTGGACCGCGGCGGCGATGTCGATCAGCGGCCGTTCCTCGTCCGAAACGAGGGCCAGCGCGCCGTCGCGTCCGTGAGTCTCGATCAAACGATGAATGCTGCCCATGGCGATCTCCCGCTCCGACCTCCGGCTTTGGCCCCCGTTACGGTCCTGTGACCGGCCGATGACCGAACCTGCCAGATACAACACCCCGGATCGCGCCGAAGGCAATTTGAACCTTGGTGACGCAGGCTAATTGGAAGCTATTTGGAACCAACTATTAGATTCGTCACCAGAGTTCAGGGGATAAGTCCGAGTCGCGTCACCACAGTTCAAGCTGGGCGTCACCAGAGTTCAGGGGGAAAAGTGGGGGGCCTGTGGACGAATCGCGGCGGTGGAGCGCGCTGCGGTTTGAACCTTGGTGACGCCGGACCTGTCGATTCGGGGCCGGAGTCTGGCTTCGGGGCCTGGGGGGCGTCACCAAAGTTCAAGGATTCCAGCGGGTAAGCCGGAGGGCGTTTCGAGGCTGCGAGAGGGGGCCGGGCCGCGGGCAATTGGAAAGGATAGGCCTCCCGTCATCCCCGTGAGGACGGGGATGACGGAAATTTCGCGGGTAAGTGTTTGAATTGTCTGGATTCCTGCTTTCGCGGGAATGACGCCGATATGAATGGAGGCACGTTCTGCCGCTCTTCGTCGGCCCATATCGTCAGGGCGTCACCAAAGTTCAAACGTCCGTTCGAGTCGATTCGCACTCTTGGCTGGTGCCGGGGCGTCACCAAAGTTCAAGCCATGGAAGGCATGTCGTCGCCCTTGGCGTCACCAAAGTTCAGGAGTCATGCCGAGTCGGCCGGGCGGGGGGCGTCACCAAAGTTCAAATCCGGGCCGGTCCTTCCGCCAAGGGAGCGTCACCAAGGTTCAGGAGTCCCGGCGCCAGGGAACAGGCCGGCCGCGGCGGAGTTGTCTTGCCCTGGGGCTGGAGCGGTGGAGGGGGCGACATGGCGCGGGATGCGTTGGCGGAAGCGGTGGAGCCGGCCGGACCGGCGTCGGCGGGGGGAGGAGAAGACAGGGAATCGGCCAAGGTGGTCTTTGCCGCCATCGCGGCCAATCTGGCGATCACCGTCACCAAATTCGTGGCGGCGCTTCTCACCGGCAGCGCCTCCATGCTGAGCGAGGCGGTCCATTCCCTGGTCGATACCGGGAACGAGGCGCTGATGCTGGTCGGGCTGAAACGGTCGAGGAAGCCGCCCGACGAGCGCCACCCCTTCGGCTACGCGCGCGAGCTGTATTTCTGGACCTTCGTCGTGGCGCTGGTGATCTTCGCCGGCGGCGCGGTGGTCTCCCTCTATGAAGGGGTAGAGAAGATCCTGCATCCGCATCCGGTGGAGCAGGCCTGGATCAACTTCGTCGTGCTGGGCGTCGCCTTCGTGATGGAGGCGATTAGCTGGGTGGTGGCGCTGCGCGCCTTCAATGCCGAGCGTGGCGAGGCCGGCGTGTTCGAGACCGTCCATGCCAGCAAGGACCCGACCGTCTTCATCGTGCTGTTCGAGGATTCGGCCGCCCTGGTCGGCCTCGTCATCGCCGCCGCCTGCCTGTCGGCCGACCTGCTGCTGGACCAGCCGGTCTATGACGGCGTCGGGTCGATCCTGATCGGGCTGGTGCTGGCCGCTACCGCCGCCTTCCTCGCCTATGAGACCAAGAGCCTGCTGATCGGCGAGGCCGCCCGCCCCGACCTCGTCCATGGGGTGCGCGCCTTGGTGCAGGAGGAGGACGTCGTCGACCATGTGAACGAGGTGCTGACCATCCATCTCGGCCCGACGGCGGTGATCGTCAATCTCAGCGTGGATGTGCGGGACGAGGTCGGCGCCGGGGAGGTCGAACAGGCGCTGGCGCGCATCGAACGCCGGGTGAAGGAGCGTTTCCCGGAAATCAGCCGTGTCTTCACCGAGCTGCGGGCGGCAGGCGAACGGGCGACCCTTGCAAAGGGCTGAACCCGCACCACATCACCGGCAGCGCGCAACCAGGATGGAGCAGCCCTGCCCGGCAGGCGGGGAGCCGATGAACAGTTCGCCAAGCGGCCCCAGACGGCCGCGGGGGACCGGATCTCCGGTCGCCCGCGGCGTAACCATATCCATCTGCATGAACGATCCGGTCGTTCCCGCGCCGCCCGACATGCGGCCCGGGATGGGGCTTGGGCCGGCCGATGCCTGACGCGCATTACTCTGCCGGTTTTCCTTTCTTCCCTGATCCAGTCGGACGCGGGGCGCCACCGGGCGCCGGCCGCGCGACGACTCATGCCCATTTTTCCGCCCATTCTTCCAAGGAATCCTTCGATGCTCTCGTTTGAGATTGCCATCATCGTCGCGCTGACGCTCCTCAACGGGGTGTTCGCCATGTCCGAACTGGCCGTGGTCTCCTCGCGCAAGGCCCGGCTCCAGCATCTGGCCGACCAGGGCGACCGCGGCGCCCGGACGGCGCTGCGGCTGATCGAGGAGCCGAGCCGCTTCCTCAGCACCGTCCAGATCGGCATCACCCTGGTCGGCGTCGTCGCCGGCGCCTATGGCGGCGCCACGCTGGGCGACCGGCTGGGCCAGTGGCTGGACGGCTTCCCAGTCCTGGCCGGGAAGGGCGAGATCCTCGGCGTCGGCGGCGTGCTGGTGGTCATCACCTACCTGTCGATCGTGCTGGGCGAGCTGATTCCGAAGCGCATCGCCCTGAAGAATCCGGAGCGGGTCGCCGCCCTCATCGCGCCGCCGATGCGCGCGCTGTCCCGCATCGCCGCCCCCTTCGTCTGGCTGCTCGGCGCCTCCACCGACCTGCTGCTGCGGCTGCTCGGCCTCCATGGCGCCCGCGAGGAGACGGTCACCGAGGAGGAGGTCCGCTCGATGATCTCCGAAGGCACCCAGACCGGCGTCTTCGCCCCGGCCGAGAAGGAGATGATCGACGGCGTGCTGCGGCTGGCCGACCGTTCGGTGCGCAGCATCATGATCCCGCGCCCGGACGTCGCCTGGCTCGACCTGGGCAAGCCGCAGGCCGAACTGCTGGAGGCGATCCGCGCCGGCGGCCACTCACGCTATCCGGTGTGCCGCGGCACGCTCGACGAGCTGGTCGGCGTCGTCCATACCCGCGACCTGCTGGGCATCGTCGTCCAGGGCCGCCCCTTCGACCTGGAGGCCGGGGCCGCCAAGCCGCTGGTGGTGCATGACGGCACGCCGATCCTGAAGCTGCTCGACCTGATGAAGAACTCGGGCCACCATCTGGCGATGGTGGTCGACGAGTATGGCAGCATCGAGGGGCTGGTCACCCTGACCGACATCCTGGAGATCATCGCCGGCGACCTGCCGGAGGCCGGCGAGGCGGTGGAGACCGCGGCGATCCGGCGCGAGGACGGCTCCTGGCTGGTCGAGGGCTGGATGCCGGTGGACGAGTTCGAGGACACGGTCGGCGTGCGCGGCCTGCGCGATGCCGGCGACTTCCACACGCTGGCGGGGCTGGTCCTGCACCGGCTGGGCCATGTGCCGCAGGCCGGCGAGTGGTTCGAGTGGAACGGCGTCCGCTTCGAGGTGGTCGACATGGACGGGCGCCGCATCGACAAGGTGCTGGTGATGCCCCGGGTCGAGCAGCCGGCCGAGACCGGGGAGTAAAGGCGGCGGCGATGTCCGGTGCGGGGTTGCGTCTGTTGTTGCAACTCCGCACAGGCTCCATTGACAAAGTTCCGGCAACTTGCTCAGACTCCGCGCGGCCGGCCATGGGGGGATCGGCGTTCGACGGGGATGACGGGAGTGCTGTCGATGGGGGGCGGGGGCGAGGACATGCGCCAGCTGCGCGAGCGCCGCGGCGAGAACCAGACGCAGTTCGCCGACTGGCTGAACGGGCAGCTCGGCCGCAGCTACACCAAGGCGCGGATCAGCCGCTGGGAAAGCGGGGCGGAGCGGATCCCGCAGCAGCTCGTCGATTTCCTGACCCGCCACAAGGCGGACGAGCGGCCGCGGGTCGCGACGTATCTGGCCGTCGCCAACCAGAAGGGCGGCGTCGGCAAGACGGCGACCGCCGTCAACCTCGCCTACGCCCTGACCGAGGGCGGGGCGCGGGTTCTGCTGATCGACTGCGATTCGCAGAGCAACGCCACCGTCCATGTCGGCATCGGCAACGCCGCCATCGTCGCCTTGGAGCAGCAGCGCAAGACGCTCTATTACGTGCTGCGCTCGGAAGAGCCGCTGACCTCGGTCATCATGCCGACGACGGAAAGCGGGCTGGATCTGGCGCCGGCCGGGCTGTCGCTGGCCGATGCCGACGTCGAGCTGGCGGCCGATTCCACCGGCGGGCTGATCCTGCGGGAGAAGCTGGACGAGGTCCGCCACTCCTATGACTACGTGGTGATGGACTGCGCGCCCAACCTGGGGCTGGTGACGGCCAACGCCCTGTCGGCGGCCGAGCTGGTGGTGGTGCCGGTGCAGACGGAGGCGCTGGCCCTGCTGGGCGTCAAGCGGCTGATCGACACTATCGGCCGCATCCGCCGCCGGGTGAACCCGGCCCTGCGCATCGCCGGCATCATCCCGACCATGTACAACGACCGGCTGACCCAGGACCGCGCGACGTTGCAGGAACTGCACGAATCCTACGCCGGTCAGGTGCCGGTCTTCGACCCGATCCCGCGCGCCACCGTCTATGGCAAGGCGGCGGCGGCCGGCATGATCACGCTGGCCGGCGACCCCAAGGCGCCGGGGGCCGAGACCTTCCGCGAGATGGCGCGCCAGATCCGCGCCTATGCCCAGAACCGGGAGACGTCGCATGTCGCGTAAGTTCGAACGCAAGACCCGCGAGCTGCTGGGCACCGCCGGCGGGCCGGGCGGCGCGGCGACAGGCGGCATGACGGGCGGGCTGACGGTGGGCAGCGACCGGCTGTTCGGCACCTCGGCCGGCTTCCCGCATGTGGTGGAGCTGGACCTCGCCCGCGTCCACCGCAACCCCGACCAGCCCCGCCGCCATTTCGACGAGGCGGAGCTGCGCAGCCTCGCCTCGTCCATCGAACGGCACGGGCTGCAGAACCCGATCCTGGTCCGCCCGCTGCCCCAGGGCGAGTATCTGCTGATCGGCGGCGAGCGGCGGGTCCGCGCCCACGAGATGCTGGGCCGCAAGACGGTGTTCGCCATCCTGACCTCCGGCGACCCGGACGAGATCGGGCTGATCGACAATGTCCAGCGCGTCGACCTGAACGCGGTGGAATATGCGGCGGCGTTGGCCCGGCTGATCGACAAGCACGGCTACACCCATGACGAGCTGGCCGCCGTGGTCGGGCGCGACCGCACCGACGTGACCAAGCTGCTGGCGATCATGGGCCTGCCGGACGGGATGCGGGAGGAATATGCGACCGAGTTCGCCCATGTCTCCCGCTCCGTGATGATCGAGATCGCCGCCGCCCCGGCCGAGCTGCAGGACCGGCTGTGGGAGCGCGCCAAGGAGGGCGCCAGCGTCAAGGCGGTGCGGCAGGCCAAGCGCGACCATGCCAGGGGTGGTGCCGATGCCGAGGCTCCGCCGGAGGACGCGGCCCGGGAGCCGGATGCGAAGGAGGCGGTGCGGAGCCTGCAGGCCAGCGTGAAGCGCATCCTGCGCGACGTGGCGGTGGTGCGCGAG
The DNA here is from genome assembly GCF_019805165.1 of Azospirillum sp. 412522. Classification (GTDB taxonomy): domain Bacteria; phylum Pseudomonadota; class Alphaproteobacteria; order Azospirillales; family Azospirillaceae; genus Azospirillum. The sequence continues at coordinate 34,764 of NZ_RWIJ01000032.1, read as the reverse complement.
CAGCGCCGCTACCTCGACCCCGACAACCGCGACCGGCTGGTGCGGCTGCGGGCCGAGATCGACGCGATTCTGGAAGGGGGCGCCTAGACGCCCTCCCCCAGCAGCGTCTTGGGTTCCAGGAAGGCGTCGAGGCCGAAGCTGCCATACTCGCGGCCGATGCCGGACTGCTTGAAGCCGCCGAACGGCGCCTTCGGGTCGTGGGCGAGGCTGTTGATCAGCACGCGGCCGGCGACGATGCGGTCCGCGACGCGGCGGGCGCGGGCGGCGTCGGCCGACAGCACATAGGCCTGGAGGCCGTAGACGGTGTCGTTGGCGATGGCGACCGCCTCCTCCTCGTCGCCATAGGGGATGATCGAGAGGACCGGGCCGAAGATCTCCTCGCGCGCAATGGTCATGTCGTTGCGGACGGCGGTGAACAGGGTCGGCCGCACGAACCAGCCTTCGGTCCCCTCCGGCCGCCCTTCCCCGCCGGCCAGCAGGACGGCGCCCTCCTCCATCCCGATGCGGATATAGCGCTGCACCCGCTCCCACTGGGTCCGGCTGACCATCGGGCCGACGGTGGTGGCCGGGTCGCGGGGATCGCCGGCGCGTACCGCCTCGACCGCTGCTTTGGCCAGAGCCTCGATCTCGGCGAGGCGGCTGCGCGGAGCGAGCAGGCGGGTGCCGGCGATGCAGGCCTGACCGCTGTTCATGAAGGCCGCGCTCACCGCCAGCGGGATCGCGCGGGACAGGTCGGCGTCGTCGAGGAGGACGGTCGGCGACTTGCCGCCCAGCTCCAGCGTCACCCGCTTCAGCGTGTCCGCCGCCGCGCGCAGGATCGCCTTGCCGGTGGCGGTGGAGCCGGTGAAGGAGATCTTGGCGACGTCCGCATGGCCGGTGATCGCCGCCCCCACCCGGTCGCCGCGGCCGGTGACGATGTTGAACAGGCCGGGGGCCGAGCCGGCGGCATGCAGCGCCTCGGTGACGATCCGGGTCTGGCGGGCGCTCATCTCGCTGGGCTTGACCACCGCGGTGCAGCCGGCGGCGATGGCGGTGGCGAGCTTGCCGCAGATGAAGCCGGCGTTGCTGTTCCATGGCGTGATCAGACCGGCGACGCCGAGCGGCTCCATGCTGACCTCGGCCGTGCCCATCCGCCGGACGAAGGGATAGTCGCCCAGCAGCTCGGCGGCCTCGCGCAGGACGTTGACCGGGTGATCGACCATGAAGGCTGCGCGCGAGACCGGAGCGCCATATTCCTCGATCACCGCGTCGAGCAGGTCGCCGCGCCGCTCGGCGACGGCATCGGCCATCCGGTGCAGCAGGGCGATCCGCTCCGCCTTGCCGGTCCGGGAAAAGGCGGGGAAGGCGCGCTTGGCGGCGGCGATGGCGGCGCGTGCGTCCTCCTCGTCGGCGAGGCGGACGCGGCCGGTCACCGCGCCGGTCGCCGGGTTGTGCAGGTCGAACAGCTCGGTCCCATGCGGGGTGACGAAGCGGCCGTCGATATAGATGGTGTCGATCTCGAGGACGTCTTTGTGGGGCATGACGGGTCTCGCTGAATGGCCGGTGGGTGTCTGCCCATCCAGGTGGCATGCGGGCCATCGGGTGATAAGATGGACAATCCTGCATGAATCGGTGAATGGATCGGGACAATGGCGATCACCGGGCTGACGACGACCGGGTTGGCGGAACTGGAGGCCGTGCAGGCCGTCGCCCGCCATCGCGGCTTCCGTGCCGCGGCAGTCGAACTCGGGATGTCGCGGTCGGCGCTCAGCCATGGCATCGCGGCGCTGGAGGAACGGTTGGGGGTGCGGCTTTTCCACCGCACGACGCGCAGCGTTGCCCTGACCCAGGCGGGAGAGCAGTTCGTCGCCGACACCGCCCCTGCCCTGCGCGACATCCGGGCCGCCATCGACCGGCTGGGCGACCACCGGGCGACGCCCGCGGGAACACTGCGCATCAACAGCTCGGCCGGGGCTGCGCGGATGATCATGAAGCCGGTCATCCTGGAGTTTCTGCACCGCTATCCCGGGATGATCGTGGACATCGTCACCGAGGGGAAGCTGGTCGATGTCGTGCTGGAGGGCTTCGATGCCGGCATCCGGCTGGCGGAACAGGTTCCGCAGGACATGATCGCCATTCCGCTTGGTCCCGAGCTGCGCTTCGCCGTCGTCGGAACGCCTGACTATTTCACGGGCCGGCCCATGCCGTTGACGCCGGGAGACCTCGCGGGCCATCGCTGCATCCGCAGCCGCCTGCCGGGCGGCGCCCTCTATCGCTGGGAGTTTGAACGCCATGGCGAGACGGTCGCCATCGACGGCAACGGCCCGCTGATCCTCGATGATCCGCTTCTGATGCTCGACGCGGTCCGGGCCGGGCTGGGGCTGGGGTATCTCGCCGAGTGGCATGTCGCCGAGGATATCGCCGCCGGCCGCCTGCTGCGCGTGCTGGAGGACTGGACGCCGCCGTTCCCTGGACTGTGCCTCTATTATCCGGGCCGGCGCCATCTGCCGCCGGGGCTGCGGGCGCTGGTGGATCTGGTGCGGGAGCTTGGGGGCGGACGATAGGGGGCGATGTGGGACGTCCCACAATCACGCCCCTGCCCTATTCCTTCACACGGCGGCTCCAGAAGGGGCGATCCCGCCAGCGGCGCTCCAGCCCGTACCAGGCGCGCAGGTGGGTGCGGTAGGCGTCGCGGATCGGGGCTAGGCCAGCGGCATAGCCGGGCAGCGCGCCGGGGTCGCCGGACAGGTGGCGGTCGGCGGCTTCCGCGGCGGCCAAGCCGGTGTAGAGTGCGTTGAAGATGCCCTGCGACGACAGCGGGTCGAAGCCCAGGGCGGCGTCGCCCACCGCCAGCCAGCCGTCGCCCGCGGCGGGGGACAGGGCGCTGCTGTGGGCGGCGCAGAAGCCGCCCTGCCCGTCCGGCTCGAAGCCGCAGGCGCTTAGCGACTGCGAAAGGACGGAACAGCAGGACAGCCGGCGCAGCAGCGGTCCGGCGTCGCGGGCGTCGGCCGCGGCGGGGAGGTCGGCGTCGGTGTGGAAGGCGACCACCCGGCGGCCGGCGGGCAGCGGGGCGCTGTACCACCAGCCGTCCGGTTCCGCCTCGATCCAGGTCAGGCCGGACTGGCGGCCGGGGGCGTCCCGGCCGTGGACCCAGCCGCAGACCAGCCGGTCCGACACCGTCCGCCGGGCGCCGAAGCGTTTGGCCAAGGGCGAGCCACGCCCGCCGGCGTCGACCAGCAGGCGGGTGCGGACGGGGAAGCGGCGGCCGGCATTTTCCACCTCCAGCAGCCAGCCCTCCCCGTCTTTGGTCCCGTCCCGCGTTACGGCCAGCGGCTGGGCCGGAACCAGCAGGGCGGCACCGCGCGATGCCGCCATCCGGCGCAGCCAGCCGTCGAAGCGGCCGCGGTCGAGGTGCCAGCCCGGCCCGTCTAGGTCGCGCAGGTTGTCGGCCTCGACCGGCAGCGGCCCGCCCCAGACCGACCGGCCGCCATGGCAGGGGGAATGGCCTTCGGCGAGGAAGGCCTCCCACAGCCCCATGTCGGTCAGCAGCCGGCGCGCTGCCGGGGCCAGCGATTCACCGATGCGGGATCCGCCGATCCGGATGGCGGGGGTGTCCCGCCGGTCCAGCACCAGGACCCGGCGCAGCGGTGCGAGGTTGAGGGCGAAGGCGGTTCCGGCGGGGCCAGCCCCGACCACGACCGCATCCGCCTCGATCGCAGCGGCTGCCGTCAGCTTCACCGCAGCCCGCGCGGGAAGCGGCGGACCTTGTCGATCCGGCTGATGTCCACCGGCTGGGTCGCCCGCAGCCCGGCAGCGCTGCCCGACGCGGCCGGCGCCCTGGACGCCAGGGTGCGGTGAGCGGTCCGGACCGCCTTGGTGTCTACGGTGTCGTCCACATCGGGGATGGGAGTGTGCCGGTCCTCCACCTCGATCAGCGACGGGAACAGCTTGGCCCCCTCCGGATCGGTCGGGCCGGGATGGACCTCGACCACGCCGAGATGGTCGAAGTGATGGATCATGTTGTTGATCTGGTCGGTATAGCTGGTGGTGCCCAGCGGCGCGATCCAGGCGGCGCGGTTGGCGAAGGCGGCCAGACGCACCTGGGGCGGCTGGTCGGCATCCATCACGATCCGGTAATTCTCCCTGGTCAGCACCTCGTTGGGGACGCGGGCCGGCCAGAAGGTGGGGACGTTGGGATCGTAGCTGGAATCGTAGCCCGACCGGCAGCTGGCGGTGTCGGTCTGCCACGGCACCGCCATCCAGCGGGTGATGCCGCCGGGAAGCTGGCCATAGAGCGGACCGTTGGGAATGGTCACGGTGTCGCTGGACAGGATGGCGCCCATGCCCGGCTCCACCCAGCCCTTGGGCGCATGGGCGAAGCGGAACGGCTCCATATACATGCTGGAGGCGCGGACCGGCCACGTCATTTCGCAGCCGGGATGGAAGGCGTCGGCAAGGCAGAACTCCAGCGCGGCCTTGGTCAACACCTCGCCCTGCTCTTCCAGCGGAATCTGATCGAATTCGGTATAGACCGGAACCTTGCCCCAGTCGTCCTCGAAATCTCCGGCGACCCACTGGTCGAGGAACCCCAGCTGCGTCTGGGTCAGCGACGTGTACTGGCGCGGCGTCGGGGCCGGCGGGATGTTCATCGCGTCGCCATAGACCCAGGGCCAGGGCATCGGCGACCAGCTGTCCACAGCGTCATGCCGGAAGGAGTTCTTCAGCACCCGCCGGGTTTCCTGGTTGGCGAGGCTGCGGTCGCTGAGCCGCGCGATCCAGTCCGGCCTGGTGAAGTCGTTGGCGGAATTCCAGCCGAACCCGGCGGCGAAGCCGGCATTGACCCATTGCAGCCCGGTCATCCGCTCGAACACCGGGTAGATGTCGTGGGTGAAGGAGGGGCGCGCCGGCTTGGGCAGGGTTCCGGCCTGGATCGCCACGTCGCGCATCAGGTCCCACATGGTGCGGACCGACTTGCGCTGCGGACCGTAGTTGGGCGGGGCGACCACGATCCAGGCGGGTGTGACCGGCAGCTCCATGCCGTTCAACTTGACGACGGCGTCGACCGGCCCGTCCGACACGTCGTCGTGCCAGCCCTCGTTGTTGCCGAAGGTGATCGCCTTGGTGCCGTTGCAGGAGGCGGAGAAACCATGGCCGCCGGTGACCAGCAGGCGGTGGTCGCCCTCCTCGCACCACATGCGGCCGAGATAGACCGGCTCGCCCTGATGCATGAACTTGCCGGCGACCAGCTTGCGGCTCTGCTTGCCATGGCCGGCACGGATCGCATGCTCGCCGGCGTCGAGCACCAGCGCCTCGCGGTCGGTGACCGTCGGGTTGCGCAGCGTGGTCGGATCGACCGACGCCGCTTCCGGAATGTCGAGCGCCAGCTGGAAGCCGTACCAGGCCGACTTCTTGTTGGCGAGATGCACCTTCCAGGTGATGTCCGCGCCGCTGTCCGCCGCGGTCAGCTCGCGCACGATGCGGCCCATGGCATTGACGCCATAAACGCGGAAGCGCGCGGCTTGCGGCAGAAGCCGGCCTTCGGCGTCGCGGTAGGGATTCCGCGCCGGATCGTCGCCGACGATCACCGGTTCCGGGTTCGGCACCTCGGGACCGACGACATAGCCTTCCGGCGCGTTGCCGACGCGGGCGACGCCGATGGCGGGATAGATCACCGCCTTGACGATGCAATCGTCCTCCTTGGGCGGCGGCGGCGCCTGGGTGCGCGGCTGCGTCGGCTGTTCCAGCGGCTGGCCGTTGGCCTGGTGGCGGACGGCGGCGCCGTGGTTATAGACCAGCTTGCGCACCGCGGCGATGCTGCCCTGCGGCGCCTGCTCCACCGGCGTACGCCAGATGTTGAAGGCCAGCTCCTGCCCATAGTCGCCCTGGCCCAGTGCGCAGACATCCTGCCTGGGCAGGATCAGCGTCGCCACCGGCTGGTAGGGGTACTGGTCGGTCGGCCATTCCTCCGTCGCCTTGTCGAGCGGATAGCCGGCGCTCTTCGGCACCACCTGCACCAGGAAGGTGAAGCGGTATTCATCGTCCAGCAGACGGTTGGCAAGGTCGGTGGCGAGATAGTTCTTGTCGTCGGTCGGGACGTTGACCGCGGGGTGGCCGGGCGGCGTCGTTTCCGGCACCAGGGAATATTTGGCGTAGTGATCGGGGCCGAAATCGAAGGGCAGGATCGCCCAATATTGGGTGGTCAGCACGCTGCCATCGACCTGGGCAGACATGGCGTTCAGGATGCCGTCGGTCTTGGGATGCTTGGCGAGATAACCGGGATAATCCTTCAGAACCACGCCGGCATAGGTGAACTCGCACATCTCCTCCGCATTGTCGACGAAGAAGACCGGGTAGTTCTGCATGATGAAGTCGGCGACGTCGCCCTGCTCGCCCAGCGCGTTGACTCCGTCGACGCCCCAGACCTTCAGCCCGATGCCGAGCGTGGAACCCAGATCCGGCGAGGTCGGGCCGGTGTCGCTGGAAAAGCGCATCCAGGCCGTCAGGTCGTCCTTGGCGAAAACGCCGACGCGCAGCGCTTCCGGCCGGTTGGGGTCCATCACCAGACGGCCGTGGGCGGCGCCGTGCAGCTTGCGGAACACCGCGCGTTCCGCCGGCTTCTGGCCCAGCGCGATGCGCTTCATCTGGCCCATGGCGATGAACATCTGGTCCAGCCGCTGGGTGGCGTTGGTCGCGCAGTCGAAGCAGGGGGGACTCTTGGTGGGGTCGTTGGCCGTCATTCGCTCCGTCTCCTGGTTCGTCCGGCGGCGCTGCCGGGGCGGGTGGGCATGCGGGGAAGGGGCAAATGGTTGTTCTGTGGCTATGTTTTTCCCGCTCCCCTGTATCGTGCTTACGCGAGCATTTCAGGAGTTTCCACCATGAATAATCAGCGAATTGCACAATTTGTAACTTCTGGAGAGTGAATTGTGACGGCACCCTTTTGCGGTTGATGGCAAACGAAGTCATTCGTTGCACCGTTTCCTGGTCGGGATGAGCAGGTCGTCCGCCGGTGATGTGGGACGTCCCACAAATCCCGAACCTGCCCTTCCTCCCGCCCCGCTCGCTCCCGACCGCCGACCGTGTATGATGGGCGGACCGTTCCGCAGGGATCCGTTGAGAATGACCGACAACTTCTTCGACATCGTCGCCGCGCGCTTTCCCGCCGATGCCGACGCCCCCTTCATCGAGCTGGAGTCCGGCCGTCGCTACGGCTATGGCGACCTGATGGAGATCAGCGGCCGCTATGCCCGGCTGCTGACGGAAATGGGCGTCGCCAAGGGCGACCGCGTGGCGGTGCAGGTGGAGAAGTCTCCCGAGGCGGTCTTCCTCTATCTCGCCTGCCTGCGTGCCGGGGCGGCCTATCTGCCGCTGAACACCGCCTATACCAGGGCGGAGGTCGGCTATTTCCTGGGGGATGCGGAGCCGAAGCTGTTCGTCTGCACGCCCGGCAACGCGGCGGCGTTGGTTGATACCGCAAGGGCGGCCGGGGTGGGCACGCTGCTGACCCTGGGCAGCGACGGCGACGGCAGTCTGGCCGAGCGGGCGGCGGGGCTGGATCCGGCGTTCGACACGGTGCCCTGCGCGGCGGACGATCTGGCGGCGATCCTCTACACCTCCGGCACCACCGGCCGGTCGAAGGGGGCGATGCTGAGCCACCGCAACCTGTCCTCCAACGCCGCGACCCTGCACCGCATCTGGGGGTTCCGGCCGGACGACGTGCTGCTGCATGCCTTGCCGATCTTCCACACCCATGGCCTGTTCGTCGCCACCAACTGCGTGCTGATGAACGGCACCGGCATGCTGTTCCTGCCCAGGTTCGACGCGGACGCCGTGTTCCGCCTGCTGCCGCGGGCGACGGTGATGATGGGGGTGCCGACCTTCTACACCCGGATGCTGGCCGATCCGCGGCTGACGCCGGAGGCGGCGGCGCACATGCGGCTGTTCATCTCCGGTTCCGCCCCGCTGCTGGCCGACACGCACCAGGAGTTCCGCGCGCGCACCGGCCACGCCATCCTGGAACGCTACGGCATGACCGAGACCGGGATGCTGACCTCCAATCCGCTGGACGGCGACCGCATTCCCGGCACCGTCGGTTTCCCACTGCCGGAGGTCGGGGTCCGCGTCGCCGACGAGAAGACCGGGCAACCGGTGGCCCGGGGCGAGATCGGCGTGCTGGAGGTCAAGGGGCCGAACGTGTTTTCCGGCTATTGGCGGATGCCGGAGAAGACGGCGCAGGAGTTCCGCGCCGACGGTTTCTTCATCACCGGCGACGTCGGCAGGATCGACGGGCGCGGCTATGTCCACATCATCGGCCGGGCCAAGGATCTGGTGATCTCCGGCGGCTTCAACGTCTACCCCAAGGAGGTCGAGACGGTGATCGACGCCATCGACGGGGTGGTCGAATCGGCGGTGATCGGCCTTCCGCATCCCGATTTCGGCGAGGCGGTGATGGCGGTGGTGCTGAAGCGGCCGGGCGCCGCCGGTGGGGCAGTGGACGAGGCGGCGGTGATCGGCGCCTGCAAGGAGCAGCTGGCGAACTTCAAGGTGCCGAAGGCGGTGGCCTTCGTCGATGAGCTTCCGCGCAACGCCATGGGCAAGGTACAGAAGGCCCTGCTGCGCGAGACGTACAAGGACAGGTTCGGGAGATGAGCGGCATGTTGCAGGAGCGTTGGGACGCGATCATTTTCGACTTCGACGGCGTGCTGGCCGATTCCAACGGCCTGAAGGGTGAGGCCTTCGTCGCGCTCTACGCCGACGAGGGGCCGGAGGTGCAGGACGCCATCCGCGCCTATCACCGCGCCAACGGCGGCATGCCGCGGCGGGAGAAGCTGATGCGCTTCGAACGCGAGCTGCTCGGGCGCGACATCGCCGAGGAGCGGCTGGACCGGCTGGTCGACGACTTCGCCCTGGCGGTCGAGCAGGCGGTGGTCGCCTGCGCCGAGATCCCAGGCGCGGCGGATTTCCTCGCCGCGCATGCCGGCCGGCCGGCCCTGTTCGTCATCTCCGCGACGCCGCACGAGGAGATGCTGCGGATCGTCGCCGGGCGGGGCATGACCGACCGTTTCGTGTCGGTGCACGGCAGTCCGCCGCGCAAGGCGGAAACGGCGGCGATGCTGCTGGCCCGCCATGGCTTCCGGCCGGAGCGCGTGGCCTTCGTCGGCGACGCCGTGCAAGATTACGCTGCGGCAGAGGAATTGAAGCTGGCCTTCGTCGGGGTGCGCGACGCGTCCGGCGGACATCCCTTCCCGGTGGCGACGCCCACCATCGCCAATCTCCATGAATTGGCCGCGGTCCTGGCGTCGCTGTAGATCCTACTGGTTCGACGAGTGGTTGGCCGGCGGCGTCATGGGGCGTCGGCGCGATGCGGTTCCGTCACTGGTTGTTGGCGGGCTGACGGCCAAGCTTACCGGTCTCTTGGAAGGCCGATCTCCTGGAAGGGGAGGGCGGAGTTCCCTCTCCGCCACGGGGCGGCGACCGGCATTCTGCAAATCATCTTGAGAATAACTATCAATATCACTATGCAGAAAGGCGGAGCGTGATCGTTCCGGCAGGCTTGCCATGAAAACCATCCAGCGGGGAACTGGCGGCCATCAAATGCTAATAATTATTAGTTGCATTTGATGGTCGCCAGTTCTCAGCGCTGGAGCGGCTTTGGAACGCTGACCGGGGCGAGCATCGCCAATCAATGGGCAAATCGACATCGGCACAGTGACGAGTGGGGGATCATCGCAATGAAGGAAATCGGGCAGTCTGGATGCTTCGGGGGGCGGAGCAGGGGGCGGGGCCTCCTGTCGGCGTCGGTCGCGGCCGTGGCCCTGCTGCTGCCGGTCGCGGCCTTGGCGCAAGCGACGACGTCCGGCAGTGGGAGCGCTTCCGGGAGTACGGCGTCGTCCGGATCGATGACCTTGCCGGCGATCGACGTCAGCGCCGAGCGCCAGCGCGACGCCAACCCGCCGACCAGCGTCGGCTCCAAGCTGCCGCTCGCCCCGCGCGAGGTGCCGCAGACCGTCACCACGGTGCCGCGCGAGCGCATCGAGGAGCAGAAGCTCATCACGCTCGAAGACGCGATGAAGCAGACGCCGGGCGTCACTGTGGAGCCGATCGACGGCAACCGGCTGCAATTCTATTCGCGCGGCTTCGAGATGACGAATTTGCAGTTCGACGGCGTGCCGACGACGCTGGACAGCCGCATCTTCGCCTCGCCCGATCTGGCGATGTATGAGCGGGTTGAGGTGCTGAAGGGACCGGCCGGGCTGCTGAACGGCATGGGCGGCCCCGGCGGCGCCATCAATCTCGTCCGCAAGATGCCGAAGAAGACGCTGGAAGGCTATGGCGAGCTGACCGCCGGCTCTTATGCCAACTATCGCGGCGAAGGCGACATCACCGGGCCGCTGAACCAGTCCGGCAGCCTGCGCGGGCGCTTCGTCGGCGCCTATCAGGACCGTAACGCCTTCCAGGACTGGACGGAACAGCGCCGCGGGGTGGCCTATGGCAGCATCGCCGCCGACCTGACCCCCGACACCACCCTGACCGCCGGCGCCTGGTACCAGCGCATGAGCTACCAGGGCGCCTGGAACCTGCCGGGCTATATGTCGGTGGTGAACGGCCAGCCGCAGATGCGCCTGCTCGACGTCGACCGCTCGACCTCGCTGGGCGAGAAGTGGAACGAGGACGTCTTCACCACCAAGGGCGGCTTCGCCGACCTGGAGCACCGGTTCGACAATGGCTGGGCGCTGAAGCTCGCCACCCATTACATCGACAACGAGATGGACCGGAAGATGGCCTACGCCTATTCGCCGGTCACGCCGGGGGTGAACCGCACGACGCTGTTCGCCCAGAAGCTGCGCTACGATCAGGACCAGATCGGCGCCGACCTGTCGGCCAGCGGCAATTTCGGGCTGTTCGGCCGGACGCACGAGGCGGTGGTCGGCGCCAATTACGAGCGTTGGACCTTCCGCCACCGCGCGGCCAATCCGGTCGGCAGCTGGTCGGTGACGCAGAACATCTTCTCGCCCGACGCCTCGGCGCCGGAGCCGGCCTGGCGGGACTGGCAGAGGGACACCAGGACCACCACCGACAGCTGGGGCACCTATGGCGTCCTGCGCCTGAAGCTGGCCGATCCGCTGAAGCTGATCGTCGGCGGGCGGATGAACTGGTGGCAGACCAAGGTCGATGCCGACGCGCTGGCCCGCACGCCGGAAAGCAGCGCTTCGGTCCGCGGCAAGGTCACGCCCTATGCCGGCCTCGTCTACGACGTCAACTCCACCTACGCGCTCTACACCAGCGTGACGCAGATGTACCAGCCGCAATCCTTCGTGGATGCGTCGGGCAAGGTGCTGGAGCCGCTGAAGGGGCGGCAGTATGAGGCCGGCGTCAAGGCCGACTATTTCGGCGGGCGCCTGCACGCCACCGCGTCGGTCTTCCACATCGAGGAGGAGAACCGGCCGCAGGCCGATCCGCGCTTCCCCAACCAGTCGATCTACATCTCCGGCGGCAAGGCCCAGAGCCGCGGTTTCGAGCTGGACGTCTCCGGCGAGATCCTGCCGGGCTGGGACGCCTATGCCGGCTACACCTTCACCCGCGCCAAGAGCCTGGACAGCAGCGCGAACTCCGGCAGCGCCTTCACCGCCATCGCGCCGATGCACCAGATCAAGCTGTGGACCAACTACCGCCTGCCCGAGAGCATCGACGACCGGCTGAGCGTCGGCGGCGGCGTGACCGCCCAGACCTCGATGTACAACGAGTTCCCGTCGCTGAACTATGCCCGCCTGACCCAGGGCGGCTATGCGACGGTGGACGCCCGCATCGGCTATGACGTGACCGAGAAGGTCACGGCGGCGGTCAACGTCAAGAACCTGTTCGATCGCACCTATTACCAGCGCATCAACAACGTGCAGTCGGGCAACATCTATGGCGAGCCGCGCACCGTGCTGCTGACCCTGCGGGCGAAGCTGTAAGGGCGGGCTTCGGGGATGGGGGCCGGCCAGCCTCCGTCCCCGCCTGTCCGCAATAAATCGCTTGTCCATCGCGGCGGGCGGGAGCAAAGCTCGGCCATCCGCCGGCCCTACCTCTTTCGAAGGGAAGGGCGGCACCGACCTTTGCTCAAGTGCTTCCGCGATGATGACCCTGTTCCGCCGTGCCGTCCTGCCGCTGGGGCTGGCGGCCGCCCTGTCCGTCCTGCCGTCCGCCGCCATGGCCGGGCAGCGCAGCTATGCCGCCACCCATGGCGCGGCGCCCTTCGTGACCGAGCATCTGATCCCCGGATCGGACCTCGACCTCGCCCAGGTGGATCTGACCCTGCCGACGGCCAGGGTGGTGGCGCTGACCATCGACGACGGGCCGGACGCCAACGATCCGCACATCCTCGACATCCTGCGGGCGCACGGGGCGAAGGCGACCTTCTTCTACATCGGCGCCAAGATCCCCGAGCATCACGGGATCGCCAAGCTGGTAGCCACCTCCGGCAACGAGGTCGGCAGCCACACCGAGACCCACCCGATGACCACCGACCTGAAGCCGGATCTGCGCGAGTGGAATCTGGCGCAGGCGGAAAAGGCGCTGGCGTCGGTCGGCGTCAAGGCGACGTGGTTCCGGCCGCCCTACGGTGACGTGGACGATGCGCTGGCGGCGTTGGCGCGCCACCACGGCATGGCGACGGTGCAGTGGACCGCCGACAGCCAGGACTGGAAGGACACCGGCCCCGAAATCATCCGCCACCGCATCGTCGAACGGCTGGCGCCCGGCGCGGTCGTGCTGATGCACAGCACCAAGGCGGCGACCGTCGCGGCGCTGCCGGCGATCCTGGAGGAGGGGGAGCGGCGCGGCCTGCGCTTCGTCACCATGAGCGAATGGGAATCGGCGATGCGGCAGTCGGTCACCCCCGAACTGGCGCTGCTGCATCCGGCGCCGCGCCGGCACTGAGCACCGGCGCGGGAGTAGGGATGCAAGGATGTCCCATCGGCGGCGGCAGCGCGCCGGTGTAGGATGGCGCGGAGCGGGGCCGGTTCGTCGAGGCCGCCGCCGGGAATACCGCCATGCCTGTCGAACCCTTCACCCTGGTCCTCTCCCTGCTTCAGCAGATGTGCGTCTATCTGGTGATCGCGTATCTGCTGAGCCGGACGCCGCTGTTCCTGCCGCTGACCCATGTGACGGTGCGCTGGCCGCACAAGCTGGCCTGCTATGTGATCTTCTCGATCTTCTGCATCATGGGAACCTATTTCGGCCTGCACATCGACGACAGCATCGCCAACACCCGCGCCATCGGCGCGGTGCTGGGCGGCATCTTCGGCGGGCCGTCGGTGGGGCTGGCGGTCGGGCTGACCGGCGGCCTGCACCGCTATTCGCTGGGCGGCATGTCGGCGCTGGCCTGCGCCATCTCCACCATGGCGGAGGGGCTGATCGGCGGGCTGGTCCACCGCCACATGGTGCGCCAGGGCCGGATCGAGCCGCTGTTCAACCCGCTGCGCGTCGGCGCCGTCACCTTCGTGGCGGAGGTGGTGCAGATGCTGATCATCCTGGCGGTGGCCCGGCCCTTCGAGGCGGCGCTGCATCTGGTCGAGGTGGTGGCCGCGCCGATGATCGTGGCCAACACCTTGGGCGCCGCGCTGTTCATGCGCATCCTGCTGGAACGGCGCGTGCTGGACGAGAAGCAGTCCAGCGCCTTCTCCGCCAAGGCGCTGAAGATCGCCGCGCGCTGCGACGGCGTGCTGCGCGGCGGCTTCAACAGCGAGAACAGCACCCGCGTCGCCCGCATCATCTACGAGGAGACCGGCGTCGGCGCCGTCGCCATCACCGACCGCGAGAAGCTGCTGGCCTTCATCGGCATGGGCGACGACCACCATCTGCCCGGCACGCCGATCAGCTCAAGGCAGACCCATCAGGCCATCGCCAGCAATCAGGTGATCTATGCCGACGGCAACGAGGTGGCCTATCGCTGCTCGATCAGCCCGGCCTGCCGGCTGGGGGCGGCGCTGGTCATCCCGCTGGTGGGCGAGGATGGCGGGGTGATCGGCACCATCAAGCTGTACGAGCCGAAGACCAAGATCTTCTCCACCATCAACCGCACGCTCGGCGAGGGCGTGGCGCGCCTGCTGTCGAACCAGATCCTGGCCGGCCGCTACGAGCAGCAGAAGGCCCTGCTGGCGCAGTCGGAGATCAAGCTGCTGCACGCCCAGGTGAACCCGCATTTCCTGTTCAACGCGCTGAACACCATCTCCGCCGTCATCCGCAACGATCCGGAACGGGCGCGGCAGTTGGTGCAGAACCTCTCGACCTTCTTCCGCAAGAACCTGAAGCGGCCCAGCGAGACGGCGACGCTGGGCGACGAGGTCGAGCATGTCAGCGCCTATCTCCAGATCGAGCTGGCCCGCTTCACCGGGCGGCTGGCGGTGGAGATCGCGGTGCCGGACGACCTTCGCCATGCCCGGCTGCCGGCCTTCTCGCTCCAGCCGCTGGTGGAGAACGCGATCAAGCACGGCACCGCCCAGCTTCTCGGCGACGGCCGGGTGCGCATCGCGGCCCGGCGCGACGGCGGCGACCTGCTGCTGTCGGTCGAGGACAATGCCGGCCTCTATGAAGCGAAGCCGGGCGGCGACGGGCTGGGGATGACCATCGTCGACCGCCGCATCCGCAACCGCTACGGCGAGGCCTATGGCGTCTCGGTCGCCTGCGAGCCCGATGCCTCCACCCGCGTCACTTTGCGCCTGCCCCTGGAAGAGCCTGTGCCCGCATGATGGCGACCATGATGCCCCCTGCCATGACCGTCCTGATCGTCGATGACGAGCCGCTGGCGCGCGAGGAGCTGCGCCGCATGCTGGAGGAGGCCGCCGACGTCCGCATCGTCGGCGAATGCGCCAACGCCATCGAGGCGATCGGCGCCATCAACCGGCAGGCGCCCGACGTGGTGTTCCTCGACATCCAGATGCCGCGGGTCAGCGGGCTGGAGATGCTGGGCATGCTCGACCCCGAGCGGATGCCGCGCATCGTCTTCCTGACCGCCCACGACGAATACGCCGTCCAGGCCTTCGAGGAGCATGCCTTCGACTATCTGCTGAAACCGGCCGACCCGGCGCGGCTGGAGAAGACCCTGCAACGCCTGCGCCGCCAGCGCGCCCCGCAGGAGGTGTCCGTCCTGCCCGGCGCGGCGGAGCTGCGCCACATCCCCTGCACCGGGGTCAACCGCATCACCCTGATGAAGCTGGCCGATGTCGAGTATGTCGTCTCCCGCCCCGCCGGCGTCTATGTGGTGGGGGAGGACGGGCAGGAGCGCTTCACCGAGCTGACGCTCCACACCATCCAGGAGAAGAGTCCGCTGTTCCGCTGCCACCGCCAGCATCTGGTCAACCCGGAGCGCATCCGGGAAATCCGCTTCGCCGATGGCGGGCTGGCGGAAATCCAGACCACCGGCGGTCATGCGGTGCCGGTCAGCCGCCGCTTCCTGGGTCCGCTCAAGGAGCGGTTGGGGATGGGGTGAAGCCGGCGGTCGCGGTCTCCACCGCCGCTTCGGCATGGATGGCGGTGGTGTCGAACAGCGGAACCGCGCTGTCCTCCGGCTTCACCAGCAGCATGATCTCGGTGCAGCCGAGGATGACCGCCTCCGCGCCGCGCTCCACCAAGCGGGCGATCACCTCGCGGTAGGCTTGGCGGGAGGCCGCCTCGACCCGGCCCTGGACCAGCTCCTCGTAGATGATGCGGTGGACGGTCGCGCGGTCGGCCTCGTCGGGGGTCAGCACCTCCAGCCCGTGGTGCCCGGCCAGCCGGCCCTTGTAGAAGTCCTGTTCCATGGTGAAGGCGGTGCCGAGCAGCCCGACGCGGCGGTGGCCGGCGGCGCGGATGCGCTCGGCGGTGGGGTCGGCGATGTGCAGCAGCGGGATGGCGACGGCGGCCTGCACCTCGGCGGCCATGCGGTGCATGGTGTTGGTGCAGATCAGCAGGAAGTCGGCGCCGCCACGCTCCAGCCGGCGGGCGGCGTCGATCATCAGGGCGGTGGCGTCGTCCCAGCGGCCGGCATGCTGCAGCGCCTCGACCTCGGCGAAGTCGAAGGACCACATCAGGCAGCGGGCCGAGCGCAGCCCGCCCAGCCGGTCGCGGACCCCCTCGTTGACGATGCGGTAGTACTCGGCGGAGCTTTCCCAGCTCATGCCCCCGATCAGGCCGATCACCTTCTGCGACACCGGGCCGGTCTCCTGTCCTGGCTTTGGATGGAACGTCTGGAACGCCGTGAAACAGTTTCCGGCGCGCTGTTCACCTGTTCAACGGCTGCCGGCCGACGATGCTTTCTTCCTAACACGGGATCGCGGAGGCGGGTAGGGCGGGATGGAAAGGCCGCTGCCGGTGTTACCGCAGGAATGGTCCGGGACGGGGAGGGCGGCGATGGGCGGCGTGCGGCGGGGATGGGCGATCGTGGTCGATGCGGCCTATGGCTGGATGAACGACGACGCGATGAGCATGGCGGCGTCCATCGCCTTCTACACCATCTTCTCGCTGGCGCCGCTGGCGATCCTGGTGATCGCGCTGGCCGGGCTGGTGTTCGGCGACGAGGCGGCGCGCGGCGCCCTGGTCGACCAGCTGACCGCGCTGGTCGGCCATGACGCCGGGCAGACCCTGCAGGATCTGATCGCGCGGGCCGGGGCGCGGGAGACCGGGATCGTCGCCAGCATCATCGGCATCGGCACCATCCTGGTCGGCGCCACCACCGTCTTCGTCGAGTTGCAGGCCGGGCTGAACCGCATCTGGCGGGTGGCGGCGCCGCAGGAATCGACCATCACCTGGCTGGTGCGGGTGAGGCTGAAGGCGCTGGCGCTGATCGGCGCCATCGGCTTCCTGCTGATCGTGTCGCTGGTGGTCAGCGCCGCGCTGGCGGCGGCCGGCCGCTGGGCCGCCGGCTATCTGCCGGCGATGCCGTCGCTGCTGTGGCTGGTCGACGCGGTGGTGTCCTGGACGGTGCTGACCGGCCTGTTCGCGCTGATCTACCGCATCCTGCCCGACACCTACATCCGCTGGGCCGACGTCTGGCTGGGAGCGGCGGTGAACGCCTTCCTGTTCGCGGTGGGCAAGTTCCTGATCGGCTTCTACATCGCCACCAGCGGGGTGGTGACGGTCTATGGCGCGGCCGGCTCCTTCGTGCTGATCCTGCTGTGGGTCTATTATTCGGCGGTCATCTTCCTGTTCGGGGCGGAGCTGACCCGCGCCTATTCGGAGCGCAGCGGCAGCCGGGCGCGGCTGCCCGGTCTGAAGCCCGAGGCCGGTCCCGGTCCCGGTCCGGGGGAGCCGGCTATCGGCCGCAGCAGCCGCGTCCCAGAGTCATCAGGATCTGCCGGGCCTTGAAGGACCGGCGGTCGAGCGGAGGCTCGTCCGGGGCGAGGCGGGCCTGGGCCTCGCGGTAGCGCTCGTAGGAATCGTCGTTGAACAGGCGGCGGAGGTTGGCGAGCGCCTTGCGCAGGGGGGTACGCGGGCTGGGAGCGTTCATCGGAGATCTCTGGCGGGGAGTCCGCGTTGTGGGACGTCCCACCATAGGCCGTCGCGGCATGCGCTGGGCCGGTTTCCGGCGAGCGGCGGTCTGGCCGCTTGAGCGGCTCATTCCGGGGCTTGAGCGGTGCCGCCCACCCTTTTTGCCGATTGCCACCCGCCACGTCGCGTCCGCCACTTGCGGCATTCGACGGTTCCACGTGCGCCGGCCGGCGGCCGGTCACACCGGCCCGTAGATCCCCATTACCCCGGCGGCGGCAAGGCGCTTGTGGGCGTCGGCCATCGAACCGTTGGTGTCGATCCCGCGGCAGGCGTCGTGCACCACCACCGCCTCGAAGCCGCAGCGGACGGCATCGATGGCGGAGGCGGCGACGCAGAAGTCGGTGGCGAGCCCGGCGAAGAACAGCCGGCGGAAACCGCGGTCGCGCAGGTAGCCGGCCAGACCGGTCGAGGTCGTCTTGTCATTCTCGTAGAAGGCGGAATAGGAATCGATGCCCGCCCGGTAGCCTTTGCGGATCACCAGTTCGGCCTTGGTGGCGTTGAGGCGGGGATGGAACTCCGCCCCCCAGGTGCCCTGCACGCAGTGCGCCGGCCACAGCACCTGCGTGCCGTAGGACATCTCCACCGTGTCGTAGGGGGCCTTGCCGGGGTGCTGGGTGGCGAAGGAGCTGTGGTTCGCCGGGTGCCAGTCCTGGCTGAGGATGACGCTCTGGAAGGCCTCGATCAGCCGGTTGACGCCGGGAATGATCTCATCGCCTGCCGGCACCGCCAGCGCGCCGCCGGGACAGAAATCGTTCTGGATATCGATAAGAAGCAGCGCGTCGGTCGGCTGGAAGGAATGGTCGGTCATGGGCGCGCGGCCTTCCGCTGATATGTCGGGACGTTGCGGAACTCTACATGGCTGAAATCCCGGCATCCACAAATATCAACCATGGCGCGTGCGCATGACGAGAAGGACAAACTTTATCACGTGTTTCCATAACCTCGAACGCCCTGTCCACGGTCACGCCGACGGTATGGCTCTCCTTCCCGTTCCCGGAAAAGGAGATGTGGCCAAGCTGTGCGATGGTCCCAGGACAGCGTCGTCCCGGACCGCAAGGGGTCGATTCCCGGTGAGCATTGCCGCCGGCCACCTGATCGGCCCATCCCCGGCCGCCCGAGCAGCGCCGCTCGCCCCCGGACGGCTGCCGCTTAGCAGCTCCCGGCTGCCGCTCGCGGCATTCCACCCCACGGCACTTCGCGGCGGGATTACACCGGCGGCATATCCTTTTCAGGAGAGCCGTCATGGATCACGCCCTAACCTTTGTGATCGCGACACTCTGCATTCTTGCGCTCTGCTACCGCTTCTACGGCGTGTTCTTCGTGCGCAAGGTTCTCCGTGCCGACGATTCGGAAGTCACCCCGTCCCATATGCTGGAGGACGGCAAGAACTATGTGCCCACCAAGAAGTGGGTGAATGCCGGCCAGCATTTCGCCGCCATCGCCGCCGCCGGCCCGCTGGTCGGCCCGGTGCTGGCCGCCCAGTTCGGCTATCTGCCGAGCTTCCTGTGGCTGCTGATCGGCTGCGTCATCGGCGGCGCGGTGCACGACACCGTCGTGCTGTTCGCCTCGATGAAGCACAAGGGACAGTCGCTGTCCGAGGTCGCCAAGGCCGAACTCGGCCCGGTGGCCGGCTGGTGCACCGGCCTGGCGATGCTGTTCATCATCACCATCACGATGGCCGGCCTGTCGATGGTCGTCGTCCATGCGCTGGAACGCAACGCCTGGGGCGCCTTCGCGGTGTTCATGACGATCCCGATCGCCGTCGCGCTCGGCCTCTATGAACGGGTCACCGGCTCGTCCAAGGGCGCCACCCAGGTCGGCATCGCCGCCATCGCCGCCTCGGTCTTCGCCGGCCCCTACATCGAGGGCACGCTGCTGGGCCAGTGGCTGACGCTGCACGCCGAGACGGTCGCCGTCATCCTGCCCATCTACGCCTTCTTCGCCACGGCGCTGCCGGTGTGGCTGCTGCTGACCCCGCGCGGCTACCTGTCCAGCTTCATGAAGGTCGGCGTGTTCGGCGCGCTGGTGGTCGGCGTCGTCTTCATCAACCCGGAGATCCGCTTCCCCGCCCTGACCGACTTCATCCATGGCGGCGGCCCGGTGCTGAACGGCCCGGTCTGGCCCTTCATCTCGATCACCATCGCCTGCGGCGCCATCTCCGGCTTCCATGCCTTCATCGGGTCGGGCACCACGCCCAAGCTGATCGACAAGTGGAGCGACATCCGTCCGGTGGCCTTCGGCGGCATGCTGGCGGAATGCCTGGTCGGCGTCATGGCGCTGATCGCCGCCACCTCGCTGCATCCGGCCGACTACTTCGCCATCAACTCCGCGCCGGCCGCCTTCAAGGCGCTGGGCATGGACGTGGTGGACCTGCCGCGGCTGAGCCAGGAGATCGGCCTCGACCTCTATGGCCGGACCGGTGGTGCTGTGACCCTGGCGGTCGGCATGACCGAGATCTTCACCCGCGTGCCGTGGTTCAACAGCCTCGCCTCCTACTTCTTCCAGTTCGTCGTGATGTTCGAGGCGGTGTTCATCCTGACCGCCGTCGACAGCGGCACCCGCGTCGCCCGTTACCTGATCCAGGACCTGCTGGGCGACGTCTATGCCCCGATGAAGCGGCTGGACTGGGTCCCCGGATCGATCATCGCCAGCGTCATCGCCTGCGTGGCCTGGGGGTATCTGCTGACCTCGGGCGACATCAACTCGGTCTGGGCGCTGTTCGGGGTGTCGAACCAGCTGATGGCCTCGGTCGGCCTGATCATCGGCGCCACCATCATCCTGCGGCTGGCCCAGAAGCGGGTCTATGTGCTGACCTGCCTGATCCCGCTGGCCTACCTGTTCGTCACGGTCAACGTGGCCGGCTACTGGATGATCGCCAACGTCTATCTGAACAAGGCGGCCAAGGGCTACAACCCCTTCAACGCCGGCATCTCGATCATCATGCTGGTGCTGGGCTTCGTCATCCTGATCGCCGCGCTGCGGAAATGGAAGGAGCTGTTCCAGGCCCGCGCCGTCGAGGTTCCGATGGTCGCCACCCCGGCCGAATGACGGTTCAGGCATCGTGAAAAGCGAACGGGCCCTGTGGAGCGTTCCACAGGGCCCGTTCGCTTTGTCCGTCCGGAAAGAAGAGGCCGGGCGGCGGTCAGGCCGCGACCACGAGATCCTCGTCCGTCTGCACGTCGGCGGGGATCCAGGAGATCAGCTCCCGCCCGGTGTTGGCGAGGCGCTTCGGCTCGATGCGGCCGATCACCCGGGTGCCTTCCTTCGCGATGCGCAGGATGTCGCCGTCCTCCGGAACCAGGGCGCGCTCGACGCCGCAGCCGCGGGCGAGGCGGGCATGGGCCTCCATATGCTCGATGGTGCCATGGACCGGCACGGCGAAGCGGGGGCGGACCATCCCGTACATGCGGGCGAGGTCGTCGCGCTTCGGATGGCCGGAGACATGGACCGGCGCGTCGGCCGGGGTGACGATCTCGACGCCCATGCCGCGCAGATGCTCGTGGATTTCGGCCAGGGCCTCCTCGTTGCCGGGGATGGCGCGGGCGGAGAAGATGACGGTGTCGCCCTCTTCCAGCCACAGCTCGCGGTGCTCGTTGCGGGCCAGACGGCTGAGCGCCGCCCGCTCCTCGCCCTGGCTGCCGGTGCACAGGAACACAAGGTTCTCGCGCGGGGTCCAGGAGGCTTCGCGGACATCCATGAAGTCCGGCACATGGTCGAGGTAGCCGCAGGCCTGCGCCGCCTTCTCCATGCGCAGCATGGAGCGGCCGACCAGCACCACCTTGCGCCCGACCGCCGCCGCCGCTTCCGCCACCGCGGTCATGCGGGCGACGTTGGAGGCGAAGCCGGTCACCGCGATGGCGCCCGACCGGCCGGCGAAGGCGCCGATCAGGCCGGCGCGGGCGTCGGCCTCCGATCCCGTCGAGCCGGGCACGTCGGCGTTGGTGCTGTCGCACATCATGGCGAGCAGCCCTTCGTCGCCCAGCCGCTTCAGCGCGGCGAAATCGGTGCTGCGGCCGACCAGCGGGTTGGGGTCGAACTTCCAGTCGCCGGTGTGCAGGACCGTGCCGGCCGCCGTGCGGATCGCCAGCGACATCGGCTCGGGGATCGAATGGGTGACGGCGATGGTCTCGATCCGGAAGGGGCCGATGGTCAGCGTGTCGCCGATCTCGAAGGTCTGCACCTTGGCGGCGCGATGCGCGCCCTTTTCCTTCAGCCGGTCCCGGATGATGTGGGAGGCGAAGGGGCTGGCGTAGATCGGGCAGCGCAGGCGCGGCCACAGATGGTGGATCGCGCCGATATGGTCCTCGTGGGCGTGGGTCACCACCAGCCCGACGACGTCCTGCATCCGCTCCTCGATGAAGGCCGGATCGGCCATCAGGCTGTCGATGCCCGGCAGCTCGTCGCCGACGAAGGCGACGCCGGCATCGACGATCAGCCATTTGCCGGCATGACCGTAGAGCGCCATGTTCATGCCGATGCGGGAGCAGCCGCCCAGCGGAAGGAACAGGATCTCGTCCTTGCCCGGAACCGGGCCGGTGGGGCCGCCGCCGTGGACCGGAGTGGCCGGCGGGCGGGAGCCGTCGAAGTCATCACGCGGACGCGGGTTGCGGTTGCGTGCGCGGTTGTTCGGCGCCATGCGGCGCCGCTTTGAATCAAACGTCATGCCTCTGTCGTACGTCTCACTTAGGCCGGCATTCGACGCTGCCGGACGGGCGTGCATCGCTCGTCGATGCGGATCTCTGGGTGGGAGGGACCCGGCCGGAGGCGCCATGCGGCGGCCGTCGGACGGCTGGGTTTCGAGTGTGTCGTCAGGGCTTATGTGGGCAAAGGGGGACGTACGTCAAGGGCGCGCGTGAAAGGTCACACGGAATGGTGGGGCATTGCAGGGATGCGTGGGGGGAGAAGGGGGCGCGCGCAGGCGCCCCCCCGGCACTTGTCAATGCCTATCAATGGTTGTCGCGCGGGATCCCCATGGTCTGGGCGACGCGCTGGTACTTGACCGCCGGCTTCAGGACCATGCCCTCGTCGAGCTGATCGACGATGCCGCGCTGGATCTCCTGCCACGGCGTCTGCGACGGCGGGGCGGGGTAGCCGCCGGCGGCCTCCAGGGCGGCGCGGCGGTCGGCCAGTTCCGCTTCGGAGATCAGGATGTCGGCGCTGCCGCGGCGCAGGTCGATGCGCACGCGGTCGCCGCTGCGCAGCAGGGCGAGGCCGCCGTTGGCCGCCGCCTCCGGCGAGGCGTTGAGGATCGACGGCGACCCCGACGTGCCGGACTGGCGGCCGTCGCCGATGCAGGGCAGGGAATGGATGCCCTGCTTGATCAGGTCGGCGGGCGGCCGCATGTTCACCACCTCCGCCGCACCGGGGTAGCCGATCGGGCCGGCGCCGCGGATGACCAGGATGGTGTAGGCGTCGATGCCGAGCGACGTGTCGTCGATGCGGTGGTGGTAGTCCTCCGGACCGTCGAAGACGACGACCTTGCCCTCGAAGGCCTCCGGGTCCTGCGGGTTGGACAGGTAGCGCTCGCGGAACTCGTCGGAGATGACGCTGGTCTTCATGATGGCGGCGTTGAACAGGTTGCCGCGCAGCACGACGAAGCCGGCGTTGATCTTCAGCGGGTCGTCGATCGGGTGGATGACCCGGGTGTCGAGGATCTCGGTGTTGCGGCAGTTCTCGCCGATGGTGCGGCCGTTGACGTTGGGCGCGTCCTCGCGGATCAGGCCCTGGGTCATCAGCTGGCCGACCACCGCCGGCACGCCGCCGGCGCGGTGGAAGTCCTCGCCCAGATATTCGCCGGCCGGCTGCAGGTTGACCAGCAGGGGCACGCCCAGCCCGTGGGTCTGCCAGTCGTCCACCGTCAGCGGCACGCCGATGTGCTTGGCGATGGCGTTGATGTGGATCGGCGCGTTGGTCGAGCCGCCGATGGCGGAATTGACGACGATGGCGTTGAGGAAGTTGTCGCGGGTCAGGATGTCCGACGGCTTGATGTCCTGGCGCACCATCTCGACGATGCGCTTGCCGGTCTCGTAGGCGGCCTGCTGGCGCTCGCGGTAGGGGGCGGGGATCGCGGCGGATCCCGGAAGCTGCATGCCCAGCACCTCCGCCAGCGAGTTCATGGTGGAGGCGGTGCCCATCGTGTTGCAGTAGCCGGTCGAGGGGGCGGAGGAGGCCACCAGCTCGATGAAGCCCTGATAGTCGATCTCGCCGGCCGCCATCATCTGGCGCGCCTTCCAGACGATGGTGCCCGAGCCGGTGCGCTCGCCGCGGAACCAGCCGTTCAGCATCGGGCCGACCGAGAGCGCGATGGCCGGGATGTTGACGGTGGCCGCCGCCATCAGGCAGGCCGGGGTGGTCTTGTCGCAGCCGATGGTCAGCACCACGCCGTCCAGCGGATAGCCGTGCAGAACCTCGACTAGGCCGAGATAGGCGAGGTTGCGGTCGATCGAGGCGGTCGGCCGCTTGCCGGTCTCCTGGATCGGGTGGACCGGGAATTCGATGGCGATGCCGCCGGCGGTGCGGATGCCTTCACGCAGCCGCTCGGCCAGCACCAGATGGTGGCGGTTGCAGGGGCTGAGGTCGGACCCGGTCTGGGCGATGCCGATGATCGGGGCGCCGGACTGCAGCTCCTCCCGCGTCAGGCCGAAATTCAGGTAGCGCTCCAGGTACAGCGCGGTCATGTCGGGGTTGGCGGGGTTGTCGAACCACGCGCGCGACCGCAGGCGACGCTCTGAACCATCGGCGTTGGGGGGGAAGGGGGGCTTCGTCTCGGACATGTCGACACCGGTTTCAGGTTGGGGCGCGGACCGGACGGCCCGGCGCGGAGTTGGGGTGGGTCTCGCTGGTCAGCGTCTGGAATATCAGGCCACGCGCATGTCCGCCAGGAAGCGGGAGACGCAGCCGCGCAGATCGCCGGCCTCGCCGGACAGGCCGTCGGCGGCCGATCTGACCTGACGCGAGGCGTCGCTGGTGGCCTGGAAGGCGTGGGTCACGCCGGTGATGGTGTCGCGGACCTCCTGGGTGCCGCGGGCGGCGCGCTGGATGCTGCCGCTGATCTCGTTGGTCGCCGCCCGCTGCTCGCCGACGGCGGCGGCGATGGTGGCGGAGACCTCGTTCACCTCGCCGATCACCCTGGTGATCTCGGTGATGGCGCCGGCCGCCTCGCTGCTGACGCGCTGGACGGCGGCGATCTGGGTCTCGATCTCCTCGGTCGCCCGGGCGGTCTGGGCGGCGAGGCTCTTGACCTCGTTCGCCACCACGGCGAAGCCGCGCCCCGCCTCGCCGGCCCGCGCCGCCTCGATGGTCGCGTTGAGCGCCAGCAGGTTGGTCTGGGCGGCGATGCCGCTGATCAGCTGGACCACGTCGCCGATCTGGCGGGCGACCCCGGTCAGGCTGCGCACCGTCTCGTCGGTGATGCGGGCGATGCCGACCGCCTGTTCGGTCACCCGGCTGCTGTGGGCGACATGCTGGCTGATGGCGGCAATGGAGACGGACAGCTCCTCGGCGGCGGCGGCCACCGTCTCGACGCTGCCGGTGGTCTCGCCGGAGCTGCGGACGGCGTCGCCGGCCAGCCGGCTGGTCGCGTCGGTGGTCGACTGGATGGCCTGGGCGGTGGACTGGAGCTGGGTGGCGGCGCCGTCGACCCGGCCGAGCGTGCTTTCCACCGTCCGTTCGAAGTCCCGGATCAGGCCGTCGATGCGTTCGCTGCGGCGGACGCGGGCCTCATGCTCTGCGGCCTTGTCGGCGGCCATGCGGTCGGCCTCGACCAAGCCGGCCTGGAAGACCTGCACCGCCTTTGCCATGCCGCCGATCTCGTCGCGGCGGTTGAGGCCGGGGATGGCGACGGAGCGGTCGCCGCCGGCCAGCCGGGTCATGGCGTCGGTCATGGCGACCACCGGGCGCGACAGGCTCCGGGCGATCAGCACGGCGGCGGCAAGGCCGAGGATCAGCCCGGCGGCCGAGACGGCGGCCATCACCCGGCGCTGCTCCTCAAGCTGCGCCATCGTGCTGGTGCGCAGGGTCCTCTCGGTCGCAATGCCCTGGTCGGTCAGGTCGCGGGCCTGGGTGCCGATCGCCGTGCCGAGCGAGGCGAGGGTGTCCCCGACCAGTTCGTCACGGGTCTCCGTCGCGCTCACCAGGCGGTCGAATTCGGTTCCGTAGGCCGCGAGCGTCTTGATCAGGGCGGCAGCGAGGGGCGGGGCGGCGGCGGTCTTCGTCATCGCCTCGCATTTCTGCACGGCGTTCTTCAGTTCGTTGCGCGTCGCTGCCGCCAAACCGGCCGACCCCTCCTTCTGGAACCGCATGGCGACGAAGCGGGCGGACAGCACATGTTCCATCGTCTGGCTGGCGAGGATCACCAGCTCGGCGTTTCCGGACTTGCGGGCGTCGGCCAGGATGGTGTCGAGCATGGTGCGCAGCCGGGAGCCCAGCCTGGCCTCCTCGGCCAGGGCGGCGGCCCGCTTCGCCTGCATCTCCTGCACTTCGGAGAAGGCGACCCGGTAGCGTCCGGTCTGCTCGGCCATCGAATTGACCGTGCTCGCCATTGCCGGATCGCCCATCGTCCCGGCGCCCTCGCCGATGATGCGGGCGGCTTCGTCCAGCAGCGCCCGGACGCCGTCCGCATCCTCGTCGCGGCCGCTCAGCAGGAAGCCGGTGGCCTTGAGGCGCGCTTCGAGCATCAGCGCCTGGAGGCGGCCGAGATCGTTTGAGCGCTTGGCCAGATCGCCGTAGGTCCGCACCACCGTTCCGGTTTCCGACAGGCTGCCGATGCCGACCCAGGCGACGGCGGCGAGGAACAGCAGGATTCCGGCGCTGCCGGCGGTGATCCGGTGGCCGATGCGGGTGCCGATTCTGACGCGGGTGGCGATGGACATGCGGGACCTCCCTGTTGCCGGACCCTCGGCGGGACCTTCTACCAGTCGAAGGAATCGGTGCGGTGCCAGCGGCCGACCATGCAGGCGTCGGCGACCAGCGACAGCGGACGGCCGTCCACGTCGCTCGCCCCGTCCGTCACCAGCCGGTGGAAGTGGCGGTAGATGCGCTGGTACTCGGTGTCGGGCTCGGCCAGCACCGGCGCGCCATCCGCGAAAAGGCGGGTGCCGCCATGGGTGAGGTCGAGGCGCCCGTCCGCCGTCTCGATGACGATGGACCAAGTCTGCTCGCCCTGCTGGAGGAAGTCGAAATCGGCGGTGACGCGGCCGATGCGGGAGCCGGGGGCGGCGCCCATCTCCAGCGTCGCGGCGATCGGGGTGTCGCGGTTGGCCGGGACATGCAGGTCGGCGGCGCGGACGAAGACCGGAGCCGGCAGGATGTCGGTCAGGATCGACAGCGCGTTGATGCCGGGATCGAAGACGCCGAAGCCGCCGGCCGCGAAGATCCAGTCCTGGCCCGGATGCCAGCGCCGCACATCCTCCTTCCAGGTGATGGCGACGCTGCGGATGTCGGTGTCGGCCAGCCGGCGCTTCGTTTCCTCCACCGCCGGGTTGAATTGCGAATGCCAGGCGGTGAACAGGGTCCGGCGCGCGACCTCCGCCTCCGACACCAGATCGTGAAGCTCCGACAGGGTGGCGGCCGGCGGCTTCTCGATCAGCACATGCTTGCCGGCGCGCAACGCCTCCACCGTCAGGCCATGGCGGACGGCGGGCGGGGTGCAGAGCGCCACGGCGTCGAGGCCGGGCAGGGCCGCCAGCATCTCCGCCTGGGAGCGGAAGGTCGGAACGTCGTCGGCCGTCGCACCGTCCGGACTGACCACGGCGGCGAGCCGGAACAGGCCGGTGGCGGCGATGGCGGGGATATGCTGGTCGCGGGCGATCTTTCCCAGACCGACAAGTCCGAGGGTGGGGAGCGTCATGGCGATATGTCCGGTCGGGGAAGGGGAGGGCGGTCAAAAGACCGCCGTCAGGCCTTGCCCTTGTTGTAGACGTCGAAGCAGACGGCGGCGAGCAGCACCAGACCCTTGATGACCTGCTGCCAGTCGATGCCGATGCCGACGATCGACATGCCGTTGTTCATCACGCCCATGATGAAGGCGCCGATCACCGCGCCGGTCACCCGGCCGACGCCGCCCGAGGCCGAGGCGCCGCCGATGAAGCAGGCGGCGATCACGTCCAGTTCGAACGAGACGCCGGCCTTCGGCGTGGCGGTGTTGAGGCGGGCGGCGAAGATCAGGCCGGCCAGCGCCGCCAGGACGCCCATGTTGACGAAGGTGTAGAAGGACAGGCGGCGGGTGTCGATGCCCGACAGCTTGGCCGCCTTCTCGTTGCCGCCCAGCGCGTAGATGCGCCGGCCGATGGTGGTGTCGCGGGTGACGAAGGCGTAGATTCCGATCAGCAGCGCCATGATGATCAGGACGTTCGGCAGGCCCTTGTAGGTCGACAGCAGCCAGCCGACATAGGCGACCACCGCGAACAGCCCGGCGCTCTTCAGCACGAACAGGACCAGCGGTTCCTGTTCGATGGCGAAGCGGTGGCGGCGGAGGCGGGCGGCGATGCTGAAGCCGATCATGATCGCCGGCGTCAGAAGGCACAGCACCAGCGTGGTGGTGTGGAAGCCCTCGGTGCCGAAGAAGTCCGGGATGAAGCCGGAGCTGAGGCGCTGGAACTCGATCGGGAAGGGACCGACGGACTGGCCGGCGAGCAGCGCGAGGCTGAGGCCGCGGAACACCAGCATGCCGGCCAGCGTCACGATGAAGGACGGGATGCGGAAATAGGCGACCCAGTAGCCCTGGGCGGCGCCGATGGCGGCGCCCGCCAGCAGGCTGACGATGGCGGTGGGGATGAAGTGCCAGTGGAACTGCACCATCAGGATGGCGGCCAGCGCGCCGATGAAGCCGACGATGGAGCCGACCGACAGGTCGATGTGCCCGGCGACGATCACCAGCAGCATGCCCAGCGCCATGATGACGATGTAGCTGTTCTGCAGGACGAGGTTGGTCAGGTTCAGCGGCTGCAGCAGCGTGCCGTTGGTCATGTACTGGAAGAACGCCACGATCGCCAGCAGCGAGATCAGCATGCCGTAGTCGCGCATGTGGCTCTTCAGGAACTTGGCCATCGAGGCCTGGCGCGGCTGCTGGGCGGGCAGGTTCAGTTCGGCGCTCATTGCAGGGACTCCCGGGCAGCAGCGGCCACGGCGGCGCGCGCCGCCGTGGATTTCGAGGCGGACGACATGATGGCGTGCATGATCTTTTCCTGGCTGGCCTCGGCCGCCGGCATCTCGGCGACCAGCGCCCCTTCGTTCATCACGTAGATGCGGTCGGCGACGCCCAGAAGCTCCGGCAGCTCCGACGAGATCAGGATGACGCCGCGGCCCTCGGCCACCAGCTGGTTGACGATGGTGTAGATTTCATATTTGGCGCCGACGTCGATGCCGCGGGTCGGCTCGTCCAGGATCAGCACCTGCGGGTCGGCGAACAGCCATTTGCTGAGCACAACCTTCTGCTGGTTGCCGCCGGACAGGTTGACCGTCTGCTGGAACACGTCGGAACAGCGGATGCGCAGGCGGCGGCGGAAGTCGTTGGCGACCTCGATCTCGCGCTCGTGGTGGATGACGCCGCGCTTGGCGACGCCGTCCAGGTTGGCCAGCGTCACGTTGTGGCGGATGTCGTTGTCCAGCACGAGGCCGTAATGCTTGCGGTCCTCGGTGGCGTAGGCCAGCCCGCTGTCCATCGCCCGGCGGATGGTCGACACGTCGATCTCGCGCCCGCCGAGGAAGGCCTTGCCCCGGATGTTGCGGCCGTAGGAGCGGCCGAACAGGCTCATGGCGAATTCCGTGCGGCCGGCGCCCATCAGCCCGGCGATGCCCACCACCTCGCCCCGGCGGACATGCAGGTCGATGTCCTTGACGACGCGGCGGCCGGGATGGATGGGATGGTCGGCGCTCCAGCCCTTGACCTGGAACAGGATGTCGCCCGGGTTGCTGGCGCGGCGCGGATAGCGGTCGGCGAGGTCGCGGCCGACCATGCCCTTGATGATGCGGTCCTGGCTGATCGGGCCGTCGTGGCAATCCAGCGTCTCCACCGTGGTGCCGTCGCGCAGGATGGTGACGCGGTCGGCGACCTTGGCGATCTCGTTCAGCTTGTGCGAGATCAGGATGGAGGAGATGCCCTGTTCCTTGAAGCGCAGCAGCAGGGCCAGCAGGGCGTCGCTGTCGCTCTCGTTCAGGCTCGCCGTCGGCTCGTCCAGGATCAGCAGCTTGACCTGCTTGGACAGCGCCTTGGCGATCTCCACCAGCTGCTGCTTGCCGACGCCGATGTCGGTGATGAGGGTCTCGGGCGAATCGGTCAGGCCGACCATGCGCAGCAGCTCGCGCGCGCGGGCGGTGGCGGCGACCCAGTCGATCCGGCCTCGTTTCGCCTGCTCGTTGCCGAGGAACAGGTTCTCGGTGATCGACAGCAGCGGGACCAGCGCCAGTTCCTGGTGGATGATGATGATGCCCAGCTTCTCGCTGTCGGCGATGCCGCGAAAGGCGACGGGCTGGCCGCCGAAGCGGATCTCGCCCTCGTAGGTGCCGTGCGGGTAGACGCCGCTCAGCACCTTCATCAGCGTCGACTTGCCGGCGCCGTTCTCGCCGATCAGCGCGTGGATCTCCCCCTCGCGGACCGAGAGGTTGACGTTGTCGAGCGCCTTGACGCCCGGAAACGTCTTGATGATGCCGCGCATCTCAAGAATGCTGTCCATATGTAAACCTCTGATCGCCCGACCCTGGCGCCCGACCTGCCGTTAGGCGAGGCGCGAGAGGGAAGACCGGATGGCATCCCCTCCCGCGCCGTTCCCTCACTTGATCTGCGATTCCTTGTAGTAGCCGCCGTCGACCAGGACCTGCTTCCAGTTCGAGGCGTCGACCAGCACCGGCTTCAGCAGATAGGACGGGACGACCTTCTTGCCGTTGTCGTAGGTCTTGGTGTCGTTGACCTGCGGCGTGCGGCCGGCCAGCAGGTCGTCGACCATGCCCACCGTGACCTTCGCCAGCTCGCGGGTGTCCTTGAAGACGGTCGAGCGCTGCTCGCCCGCCAGGATCGACTTGACCGACTGCACTTCGGCGTCCTGGCCGGTGACGACCGGCATCGGCTGCGAGGCCGAACCGTAGCCGACGCCCTTCAGCGACGAGATGATGCCGATGCTGAGGCCGTCATAGGGCGACAGCACGGCGTCCACCCGCTTGTTGCCGTAATAGGCGCTCAGCAGGTTGTCCATGCGGGCCTGGGCGACCGCGCCGTCCCAGCGCAGGGTCGACACCTTGTCCATGCCGACCTGGCCGCTGCCGACCTTCAGCTTGCCGCTGTCGATGTAGGGCTGCAGCACCGACATGGCGCCGTTGTAGAAGAAGTAGGCGTTGTTGTCGTCGGGCGAGCCGCCGAACAGCTCGATGTTGAACGGGCCCTTGCCCTCCTTCAGGCCGAGCGCCTTCTCGATGTAGGAGGCCTGGAGCACGCCGACCTGGAAGTTGTCGAAGGTGGCGTAATAGTCGACGTTGGCCGAACCGCGGATCAGGCGGTCGTAAGCGATGACCTTCACGCCCCGCTCCGCCGCCTTCTGCAGCACGTCGGTCAGCGTCGTCCCGTCGATGGCGGCGATCACCAGAACCTTGTCGTTCTTGGTGACCATGTTCTCGATCTGGGCGAGCTGGTTGGGGATGTCGTCCTCTGCATATTGCAGGTCGGTCTTGTATCCCTTTTCCTGGAAATACTTGACCATGTTGTTGCCGTCGTCGATCCAGCGCGCCGACGACTTGGTCGGCATGGCGATGCCGACGGTCGGCTTGTCCTGGGCCATCGCCGGGACGGCGGCGGCGCCGGCGACGAAGATCAGGCCGACGGCGAGGCCGGCCAGCTTGGAACTGAAGGAAGTACGCTTAGGAGACGACATGGACCGGAATCCTCCCCGTTACTACGGCACGCGATACGCCGCCCCCGCGTTCTGCGGCGCGGATGGCGTTGGGCGCGATGGTTTGTGCCCCTAGCAATCCTCCGTTTTCCTATAACTGTCAAATACGATTATTCGGCAAATCGATATGCATTTAGGTATCGACCGTCACGGAAGCCGCCGAGGCGTTCAGGAGGTGGCCGGGGCGGTGGCCGTGGAGGCCGCCATCAGGCGCATCTTCAGCTCCGACGCCGCGCGCACGGCGGACAGCACGGTGCGGGCGCCCGGCGACAGCGGCCGGTCCTTCAGCCAGAAGATGCCGTAGGGTTCGACGCTGAAACGCTTGTGGAAAGGCATGATCGCACAGCAACCGCTGGGCGAGAAGACCTGGGCAAGCGCGCGGGCGAAGACGGTGATCGACTCGGTTTCCGCCACCATCGCCATCGAGATGACGGGGGAGGCGCTTTCGATCACCCGGTGCGGCAGCCGGGCGCCCTCGGCGCGGAACAGCGCCTCGACCCGGTCGCGCAGCAGCGTGCCGACGGGCTGGAGGATCCAGGTGGCGTCGGACAGGTCCGCCGCAGTCAGCGGGCGGCCGAGCC
This sequence comes from Azospirillum sp. 412522, assembly GCF_019805165.1. GTDB lineage: Bacteria > Pseudomonadota > Alphaproteobacteria > Azospirillales > Azospirillaceae > Azospirillum. Next base: position 2,822 of record NZ_RWIJ01000032.1, on the reverse strand, counting down.
GGAGCAGCGGGTTGCGGTCGTGGCAGATGAAGCAAAGCTCCTCGCTGCTGATCTCCTGATACTCGAAGGCGACGGGGTCGAAATGGCCAGGCAGGCGGCCGATGGCGAAATCCATCACCCCCTGGTGGACCCGGTCGGCCAGCACGTCGCTGGTCTCCACCGCCACGGCGACCTTCAGGTTGGGATGCTCGCGGGTCAGGCTGCTGATGACCGGCACCACCAGCTCCACCGCCGGCGCCATCACCGTGCCGATGGACACCCGGCCGCTGTGGCCGGCGAGCAGGGCGTTCAGCTCCTCTCCCGTCTCCTGCAGCTCGCTGAGAATCATCCGGGCGTGGCGGATCATCAGGCTGCCGTACCAGTTCGGCTCGATTCCGCGGCCGTGGCGATCGAACAGCTCGATCCCCAGCGTCTCCTCCAGGTCGCCCAGCAGCTTGGAGGCGGCCGGCTGCGACATGTTCAGGCTGGCGGCGGCGCGGTGCAGGTTGCGGTGCTCGTCGAGTGCCGCGAAGAGCTGGAGATGGCGCAGCTTCAGCCGCGCCTTCTGGAACCAGTTCGGCGGAAAGCGTTGGGGGGTCACGGACTGCGGCCTCCGAATGGGGCGGTGGCGCCTTGACCGCAGATGCCGAGATACGACATTTGGTATCGCAAGCGCCGATCTTCGTATTGGACGATTATCAAGAGGCCTCTTATCGTTTGCGCCGTCAACAAATTTTGAAAATGGCCGTCGACGGGGGTCGCCGGCGGGGGTCGCCGGCGGGGGTCGCCGGCGGGGGTCGCCGGCGGGGGTCGCCGGCGGGGCTGCCGGCCGGGACGAGAAGAGCAGATGAAGGGGGAGTGAAGCGGCATGGCGCAGGAAGCGCGTTGCGTCTGGCAGGCCCGGGCGCTGCTCGGGGAAGGTCCGCTCTGGTCTCCGCGGCAGGATGCCGTCTATTTCGTCGATATCCGCGGCTCCCGCATCCTGCGCCATGGCCTGTCCGACGGCTCGCAGGCGGGGTGGGAGCTGGATGACGCCGCCTGCTGGCTGGTGGAGAGCGCCGACGGCGACGGCCTCATAGCCGGTCTGCGCTCGCGCCGGGTTGTCCGCCTGCGGCTGGAGCCGGGGCAGGCTGCCGTCGTCGGGGAGGAGATCGCGCGGATCGAGCCTGACAGGCCGGGCAACCGGCTGAACGACGGCAAGGCCGATGCCCAGGGCCGGCTGTGGGTCGGCAGCATGGACGATGCGGAGGAGGCGCCGGCCGGCGGCTTCTACCGCATCGACGCCGATGGCGCGGTCACGAAGGTCGATGACGGCTATACCGTGGCCAACGGGCCGGCACTGGCACCTGACGGGCGGACGGTCTACCACACCGACAGCGCGGCGCGGACCGTTTATGCCTTCGACATCGGCGCCGACGGCAGCCTGTCCGGCAAGCGCGTCCATATCCGCTTCGGCGAGGCGGACGGCTATCCCGACGGCATGACCTGCGACGCCGAGGGCGGGCTGTGGATCGCCCATTGGGACGGCGCCCGGGTCAGCCGCTTCCGTCCCGACGGCACGCTGGACCGCGCGGTCCCGCTGCCGGCCTCCCGCGTCACCTCCTGCGTCTTCGCCGGTCCGGACCTCGACCGGCTGTTCATCACCACCGCGGCGCACGGCCGGCAGGAGGAGCCGCTGGCAGGATCGCTGTTCGAGTGCGATCCGGGCGTGCGCGGCCTGCCGGCCTGCCGCTTCGGAACCTCGTCAGGTTGATTGCCGATCAAAAGCCGACTGCCGACCAGAATTCGATAAAGGACACCACCGCCATGCCGTCCAGCGCCCGCCCCTATCGCGGCGTCTTCCCCGTCGTCCCCACCATCTTCACCGAAACGGGAGAGCTGGACCTCGACGGCCAGAAGCGCTGCGTCGATTTCATGATCGACGCCGGCTCCACCGGCCTGTGCATCCTCGCCAACTTCTCCGAACAGTTCGTGCTGACCGACGACGAGCGCACGGTGCTGATGGAGACGATGCTGGCCCATGCCGCCGGTCGGGTCCCGGTGATCGTCACCACCACCCATTTCAGCACCCGCGCCTGCGCCGACCGCAGCCGCCGCGCCCAGGATCTCGGCGCCGCGATGGTGATGGTGATGCCCCCTTACCACGGCGCCACCATCCGCGTGCCGGAGGCCGGCATCGTCGAGTTCTTCCAGCGCGTGTCGGACGCCATCGACATCCCGATCATGATCCAGGACGCGCCGGTCAGCGGCACGCCGCTGCCGGCGCCGCTGCTGGCGCGGATGGCGCGCGAGATCGCCAACGTCTCCTACTTCAAGATCGAGGTGCCGCAGGCCGCCGCCAAGCTGCGCACCCTGATCGAGCTGGGCGGCGACGCCATCGAGGGGCCGTGGGACGGCGAGGAGGCGATCACCCTGCTGGCCGACCTCGACGCCGGCGCCACCGGCGCGATGACCGGCGGCGGCTATCCCGACGGCATCCGCCAGATCGTCGATCCCTATCTGGCCGGCGACCGCGAGGCGGCGGTGGCGGCCTATGGGCGCTGGCTGCCGCTGATCAACCACGAGAACCGCCAGTGCGGCATCGCCACCGCCAAGATCCTGATGAAGGAAGGCGGCATCATCGCATCCGACGCGATGCGCCACCCGACGGCCAACCCGCATCCGATCAGCCGCGAAGGCCTGCTCGACGCCGCCAAGCGGCTCGATCCGCTGGTGCTGCGCTGGGCGCGCTGAGCGGCATTCGGGCAAGCAGTTTCGGGCAAGGAGACCCCAAGATGACCATCACCGGCGAGATGCTGATCGGCGCGACCGCCCACCGCGGCAGCCAGGGCGAGTTCCGCGCC
>NZ_RWIJ01000031.1 GCF_019805165.1 Azospirillum sp. 412522 | reverse complement strand
CGGGACGGTGGCGGGCGCCGCCTGCAATTCGGCAACGCCCGCGCGGTGGCGGAGGCCGGATTGCAGCCGGGCGCGCTGGCCGAACCGGCCGACACGCTGGCGGCATCCGGCCGCACCCTGTCCTGGCTGATGGAAATCGGCGAGACGCCGCGCCTGCTCGGCCTCGTCGCCTTCGGCGACACGGTGAAGGACAGCGCCATGACGGCGGTGGCCTCGCTGAAGGCGCAGGGGGTGGAGCCGGTGATGGTGACCGGCGACGGCTGGGGCGCCGCCCGCTCGGTCGCCGCGGCGCTGGGCATCGGGCGGGTGTTCGCCGAGGTGCTGCCGGGCGACAAGGCCGCCGTGGTCGCGGCGCTGAAGGGGGAGGGCAGGACGGTCGGCATGGTCGGCGACGGCATCAACGACGCCCCGGCGCTCGCCGCCGCCGATGTCGGCATCGCCATGGCGACCGGCACCGACGTGGCGATGCACAGCGCCGGCGTCACCCTGATGCGCGGCGATCCGCGTCTGGTCGCCGGGGCCATCGACGTCTCGCGCCGGACCTATTCCAAGATCCGGCAGGGGCTGTTCTGGGCCTTCGCCTACAATGTGATCGGCATCCCGCTGGCGGCGTCGGGCAACCTCAGCCCGGTGCTGGCGGGGGCGGCGATGGCGCTCAGTTCGGTCAGCGTGGTGGTCAACGCCCTGACCTTGCGCGGCTGGACGCCGCCGAAGAATGAGGCGAACAGCGAGGACGCATGATGAAGGACGGCATGACCATCGGCGACGCCGCCAAGGCGTCGGGCGTCAACGCCAAGCTGATCCGATATTACGAATCCATCGGCCTGATCCCGGAGGCCGGGCGGACGGCGTCGGGCTATCGCGTCTACAGCGACCGCGACGTGAACGTGCTGCGCTTCGTCAAGCGGGCGCGGACGCTGGGCTTCGGGATCGAGCGCATCCAGAAGCTGGTCGGCCTGTGGCAGGACCGCTCGCGGTGCAGCTCCGAGGTCAAGCGGATCGCGCTCCAGCACATCGACGAGCTGGAGGCGAAGATCGCCGAGTTGCAGGCGATGCGCGACACCCTGCACGACCTCGCCGACGCCTGCCACGGCGACGAGCGGCCGGACTGCCCGATCCTGAAGGACCTGGCGTCGTGAACGGCCCCGATCATCCCCAATGTTCCCTCTCCCCCTGGGGAGAGGGTTAGGGTGAGGGGGGACGCGCGGCGAGGATCTTCAAAAGTCGCGCACTCCGCGCTCCCTGCCAAATCCCCGCTGTTCACCCCCCTCACCCCCTACCGTTTCGTCTTCGGGTCGTGCGTGTGGTGGAGGTCGCGTTCGCCGCCGCCGCCGGACGTGCCGGACTGGCGGCCGCTGGTCGGTTCACCCGGATGCGGGCGCTTCTCCGCCGCCGGTTCCGGCTTGTCGGCGTTCTGCCGGCTGCTGCCGGGACCGCCATGGTGGCGGTCGGCAGCCTCGTTGCGCTTGCTCATGCCTCACCGATCCTGCTGGTAGCCCTGATGGGTGGTGTTCTGCCGGCTGTTGCCCTGCTGGCCCTGCTCCTTGGGGTCGGGCGCGCCGCGGTTGCCGGCGCCGTCGTCGGGGGAGGCGCTGGTCGGCGGTTCGCCGGGGCCCTTGTCGCTGCGCCCCTCGGGCGGAACGGGCGGGATGTGCTTGGTCATGGCGGCGCTCCTTTCGTTGGCTCGCGTCTCAACCCAACAGGAGGGCGGGGGAGGGGTTCCGGCGGCGCAGAGGCCGGACCGCCCGGCTTCCGCAATGCTTTCATGCGAAATTGCTGCGACCCGGCGACGCAGGACGGCCCTTATGCTGACCGTCATGTCGAACCCCTCCGCGCCGTCCCTCGCCCCCGCCCAATCCGCCACCCGCAAGCCGCCGGCATCGGCGGCCGACGGCCTGCCGGTCCCGCAGCGCTACTGGGCGATGGCGGCGATGACCGTCGCGCTGATCATGGCGGTGCTGGACGGGGTGGTCGCCAACATCGCCCTGCCGACCATCCAGCGCGAGTTCGCGGTCGATGCCGCCAGCGCGATCTGGGTGGTCAACGCCTATCAGCTGGCGGTCACCGTCTCGCTGTTCCCGATGGCCTCGCTCGGCGACATCATAGGCTACCGAAAGGTCTACTGGTTCGGCCTCGCGGTCTTCACCGTGGCCTCGCTGGCCTGCGCGCTGTCGCCGAACCTGCCGGTGCTGACCGCCGCCCGCGTGTTGCAGGGCATCGGCGGCGCCGGGATCATGAGCGTCAATCTGGCGCTGGTCCGCCACATCTACCCGTCGACCCATCTCGGGCGCGGCGTCGGCTACAACGCGATGATCGTCGCGGTGTCCTCCGCCGCGGGGCCGAGCCTCGCGGCGCTGATCCTGTCTGTCGCGTCCTGGCCCTGGCTGTTCGCGGTCAATGTGCCGCTGGGGCTGGCGGCGCTGGCGGTGGCGGCGCGGGCGATGCCGGCGTCGAACCCGGCCGGTCACCGCTTCGACTGGCTGAGCGCCGCGCTGAACGCCGCCACGCTCGGCCTGCTGATCGTCGGTTTCAAAGGGGTGGACGGCAGCCAGCCCTATTGGCTGGTCGCGCTGGAACTGGGCGCGGCGCTGGCGCTCGGCACGACGCTGGTCCGGCGCGAGCTGGCGCAGGCGGCCCCCTTGCTGCCGGTGGATCTGCTGCGCCGGCCGGTCTTCGCCCTGACGGTGGCGACGTCGGTCTGCTCCTTCGCGGCGCAGAACATCGTCTTCGTCGCCATGCCCTTCTTCTTCGAGGACGTGCTGAACCGGTCGCTGGCGGAATCCGGGCTGCTGTTGACGCCCTGGCCGCTGATGGTGGCGCTGGTCGCCCCGGTCTCCGGCCGGCTGGCCGACCGCTACGAGCCGACGCGGCTGGCGGCGGCCGGGCTGCTGGCCTTCGCCGCCGGCCTCGCCTTGATGGCGCTGCTGCCGCCCGACCCGTCGACGCTGGACGTGGTGTGGCGGATGGCGCTGGCCGGCTTCGGCTTCGGCCTGTTCCAGACCCCGAACAACAAGGTGCTGGTCAGCAGCGCGCCGAAGGAGCGCAGCGGCGGCGCCAGCGGCATCCAGGCGACCGGCCGGCTGCTCGGCCAGACGCTGGGCGCCGCCACGGTCGGGCTGGTCTTCACCGCCATCGGCAAGGCGGACGGCAGCGTCATGGTCCTGTGGCTGGGCGCCGGCCTGTGCCTCGTCGCCTGCCTGACCGGCATCTTCCGCCGCCGTGCCGCCGCCTGACCTCAGTCTTTCAGGGCTCGTTTCCTACGGTTTGGGCTGCTGGCTTTCCGGCCGGGTCAGCGTCGGCTCCCCGCCATAGGCGAAGGCCGGCGCCTTGGCGAACTCGGCCTGCCCTATGTCCAGCATCGGCCCGTCGGGACCGTTGGCGAGCGTGCCGGCCGGCACCGCCACCAGCTTCTCGCCCAGTCCCAGCACGTCGTTCGGCGCCACCACGATGCGGTCGATCCGCTCGGCCGCCGGATCCATCGTGAAGTCCAGGATGCGGCCGGCCGGCTGGCCGTCGCGGGTGCGCAGCTCCGTCCCCACCATCGCCCGCGCCTGGTCCGGGTTGAGCGCGGCCGGCGGCAGGGCGGCGACCGGCGGCGACGAACCCTGTCCGGGTCCCACCGGCGGAGCCGGGTTCTGCACCTCCTGCGACGGGGCCTCGCCGCTGACCCCCGGCGGGGAGGCGATCTGTCCGGTCGCCGGCTGGTCGTCCGGGCGCGGCGCGGTCATCAGCGGCGGCGAGGCGGCGGCGCCCGGCGCCGGCGCGGTCTGGGCAAAGGCTGTGCCGGTCAGCAGCAGCGCCGCGGCCGGAACGAGCAAGAGGGGGCGGAGCATCGGGGCGACCCTTCCATTCGGATTCGGTATCGCCCTGGGTAACAGCGGAACATGCCCTTGGGTTGCCGGGAGAAATCCGCGCCTGTCTCCCTCTCCCGAGGGGCTACGGGATGCACACAACCATGAGCGACATTAAGCCTCTGGAGCCAAGGGAACTTTGCGTCATCCCCGCGAAGGCGGGGATCCAGGAAACCCTCACGGGACGTTGCGGAGTCGATTGGATTCCCGCCTTCGCGGGAATGACGGCCGAATAAGTGGCATGTTTCCAGTGCTTTAATCGCCCGCGGGATCTGCGCAGCCGGTAGCCTCGGGGAAGAGGGGATTTTACGCTGCTTCCCCCCTCACTTCCCCCGCCCGGTCCTGTCCTGCAACGCGTCGATCCGCTTCGACGCCTCGGCCTTGGTCAGGCCGTCGTCGAACGACTCGCCGGCTTCCTCGCTCAGGGTCTTCAGGTAGGACGCCTGGGCGCCGGTCATCGGCTCGTCGCCGGTGGTCCAGTCGTCGGGGTTCTTGTCGCGGTTCGACGTGTCTTCGCCGGTCTTCGGATTCTCGTGGTGCGACTGGTCGCGGGGATCGGCGGAACGCTTGGTCGTCATGATCCGTGCCTCCAAGAAAGGAACGTATCATGAACACTCCTGCAGGCGAAAAGTTCCCCCTTCGACCGGAAAACCTCAGCCGTTGCGCCGCAGCAGGAAGACGCCCTGTTCGCCCAGCAGGTTGGCGAAGCCGGAATGGGCGCGGCTGGTCACCCGGCCGGCTCGGTCGATGATCCGGGTCTGCTCGATGGTGATGCCCATCTCCTCGGTCAGCACGACGAAGTCGCGCAGCGTGCAGAAATGGATGTTGGGCGTTTCCCACCACTGGTAGCCCAGCTTCTCCGTCACCGGCATGCGGCCGGTCAGCATCAGCTGCATGCGGACGCGCCAGTAGCCGAAGTTCGGAACCGAGACGATGGCGCGCCGGCCGATGCGGCACAGCATCTCCAGCACGTCGCGCGGCTGCTTCATCGCCTGCAGGGTCTGGCCCAGGATGACGTAGTCGAAGGCCTCGGCGGGGTAGTCCTTCAGGTCGGTCTCGGCATCGCCCTGGATCACCGACAGGCCGTGCGCCACGCACTGCCGCACCCCGTCCATGCTGAGTTCGATGCCGCGGCCGTCGACGTTCTTGGCGTGGGACAGATAGTCCAGCAGGGCGCCGTCGCCGCAGCCGACGTCCAGCACGCGGCTGTTCGCCTCCACCATCTCGGCGATCAGCTTCAAATCGTCGCGAATGTCCACCATGGTCGGTCCTATCGCCCCAATCAGCGCGCGCGGCGGCGGACGGACAGGCCGCGATGCTCGGCGCAGCCCTCCAGGAAGCCGTGGATCACCTGATGGAACTCCGGCTCGTCCAGCAGGAAGGCGTCGTGGCCCTTGTCGGTCTCGATCTCGACGAAGCTGACATTCGCGGCGACGGCGTTCAGCGCATGCACGATGGCCCGCGATTCCGAGGTCGGGAACAGCCAGTCGCTGGAGAAGCTGGCAAGGCAGAAGCGCACCGGCGTCGTCCTGCCGCCCGGCCGGAAGGCGTTCGCCAGCGAACCCCCGGCATCGGCGGCGAGGTCGAAGTAATCCATCGCCCGCGTGATGTAGAGGTAGGAGTTGGCGTCGAACCGCTCGACGAAGGCCGCCCCCTGGTAGCGCAGGTAGCTCTCCACCTGGAAATCGGCGTCGAAGCCGTAGGTGATCGCCTTGCGGTCCTGAAGGTTGCGGCCGAACTTGCGGTGCAGCGCCGTTTCGGACAGGTAGGTGATGTGCGCCGCCATGCGGGCGACCGCCAGGCCGGCCTCCGGCCGGGTGCCTTCCAGCAGGTAGTTGCCGCCGCGCCAGTTGGGGTCGGCCATGATCGCCTGGCGCCCGACCTCGTGGAAGGCGATGTTCTGCGCCGAATGGCGGGCGGCGGTTGCGATGGGCACCGCGGCGAACACCGACTCGGGATAGGCGACCGCCCATTGCAGCACCTGCATGCCGCCCATCGAGCCGCCGATGACGCAGAACAGCTTCTCGATGCCGAGATGGTCGACCAGCAGTTTCTGCGCCCGCACCATGTCGCCGATGGTGACGATGGGGAAGGAGAGGCCGTAGGGCTGGCCGGTGGCGGGGTCGAGGTCCTTCGGCCCGGTGCTGCCCAGGCAGCCGCCGAGCACGTTGGAGCAGATGACGAAATAGCGGTCGGTGTCCACCGGCTTGCCGGGACCGACCAGCATCTCCCACCAGCCCGGCTTGCCGGTGACCGGGTGCTTCTCCACCACGAAATGGTCGCCGGTCAGGGCGTGGCAGATGAAGATCGCGTTGGATTTGTCGGCGTTCAGCGTGCCGTAGGTCTGGTAGGCGATCTGGAAGCCGCCGATCTCCACGCCGCTGTCCAGCCGCATCGGCCGGTCCACCGCCAGACGCACGCGCTTTCCCGGCATCGCCTGGTCGTCTGCGGCGCCATCGGCGGCCGCAGGGGTGACCGGGGGATGCTGCTGCGCGGTGGGGAGCGGCGCGGACATGTCGTTTCGTGCCTTAAGAGCGGTTCTGGCCTTCGGAAATCCGGCCCAAATGCAAGCCCCGCGGCGCCTTGGCGGAAACCGTCGGTGAGCTGTGGCGGAACGGGAGCGTATAGCTACGAAGCCGGCCTTCGGAGTGTCAATGTTTTCTTTGATTTCGCGGCGCATGCGGACTACTACTATCCGGCTTTGCATTCAATGGCTTCGTGACCCATGGCCTCCGCCCGGACCCCGCTCGACGATTTGCGCCGCGAAATCGACCAGATCGACGACGCGATCCATGACCTGCTGATGCGCCGCGCCGCCGTGGTGGAACGCATCGGGGCGGCCAAGGGCAACGGCGCCGCGGAAGCAGGCGCGCAGCCGGTGTTCCTCCGCCCGGCGCGGGAGGCGACGATCCTGCGGCGCCTGATGGCCCGCCATGCCGGAACCTTCCCCGCCCAGGTCGTGGTGCGCATCTGGCGCGAGATGATCACCGCCTTCACCCGCATGCAGGGACCGTTCGCCGTCGCCGTCTACGCGCCGGAGGACCGCCGCGGTTTCTGGGACGTCGCCCGCGACCATTTCGGCGGCTTCGTGCCGATGACCGCCGTCAACACCCCGGCCGCGGCGCTGCGTGCCGTGTCGGAGGGGACGGCGACCGTCGCCGTGGTGCCCTATCCGGCCGAGGACGATTCGGATCCCTGGTGGCGTTTCCTGGTGTCGGCCGACGCCGGCCGGCCGCAGGTGGTGGCGCGTCTGCCCTTCGGCGGGCGCGGCAACGCGCGCGGCGAGAACCGCGACGCGCTGGCCATCGCCGCCGTCCCGCACGAGGCGACCGGCGACGACCGCACGCTGCTGAGCATCGAGATCGGCGGCGACCTCAGCCGCGGCCGGCTGAAGGATCTGCTGGAGGCCTGCGGCCTGCCGCCGGTCAGCTTCTGCACCTGGCATCCGGCCGGCCATGCCACCGGAATGAGCGGCGGCGGGCCGTCCATCCATCTGGTCGAGGTCGCCGACTTCGTCGGGCAGGCCGACCCCCGCCTCGCCGGGCTGATGCAGCGCTCGGGCGACATCCCGGTCCGGGTCACCGTCGTCGGCGGCTATGCCGTGCCGCTGCATCTGGGCTGATACGCGCTTTTGCGGCAAGCCGGCGGGCCGGCTCCTGCCTTAAGCTGCGCTCGCGTATCCTGCGACGGAACACCGGCGCCGGATCCGTTCCATCCCGTTCCACCCCCTCCCAAACACGCCCATCCCACTCTGTCGGAAGGTAAGCAGACCATGACCCAGCCGAACGGCCCGCAGCCGCGTCCGGGGATTCTCGACATCGCCGCCTATGTCGGCGGCGAGCATCAGGGTCATATCCGCCTCGCCTCCAACGAAGGGGCGCTGGGGCCGAGCCCGAAGGCGATGGACGCCTATGCGGCGGCGGCCGGGACCCTGCACCGCTATCCCGACGGCGGGTCGGCGGCGCTGCGCGGCGCCATCGCCAAGCGCTTCAACCTGGACGCCGACCGCATCGTCTGCGGCGCCGGCTCGGACGAGATCATCAGCCTGCTGATCCGTTCCTATGCCGGGCCGGGCGACGAGGTGCTGTATTCGCAGTACGGCTTCCTGATGTACCCGATCGGCGCCAAGTCGGTCGGCGCCACCCCGGTGACCGCGCCGGAGGACGGGCTGACCGCCAGCGTCGACAACCTGCTGGCCCGCGTCACCCCGCGCACCCGTCTGGTCTTCCTCGCCAACCCGAACAACCCGACCGGCACCTACCTGCCGGCGTCTGAGGTGGCGCGGCTGCATGCCGGCCTGCCGCCGGACGTCATCCTGGTCATCGACGCGGCCTATGCCGAATACATGAACAAGGACGACTACACCGCCGGCGAGGAGCTGGTGGAGAAGTTCCCCAACGTGGTGATGACCCGCACCTTCTCGAAGATCTTCGCGCTGGGTTCCCTGCGCATCGGCTGGTGCTATGGCCCGGCCGGGATCGTCGACGTGCTGAACCGGGTGCGCGGTCCCTTCAACGTGTCGAACGCCGCCCATGTCGCCGGCATCGCCGCGGTGGAGGATGCCGAGTTCCTCGACCGCTCCCGCCGCCACAACGAGCAGTGGCGCGACTGGTTCTCCGCCACCGTGCGGGAGCTGGGCCTGACCGTCCACCCCAGCGTCACCAACTTCGTCCTGGTCGACTTCAAGGGCCAGCCGGCCGGCAAGGACGACGCCGAGGCCGCCCGGCAGTTCCTGAAGGGCCGCGGCATCCTGGTCCGCCAGATGCCGTCCTACGGCCTGCCGAGCTGCCTGCGCATCACCATCGGCACGGAGCAGGAGATGCGCGCGGTGGCCGACGCGCTGAGGGACTTCCTGAAGGCCTGAAGCTCCCCGGCTAAAGCCCCCCTGGCTAAAGCCCCCCTGGCTAAAGCCCCCCTGGCTAAAGCCCGAAGAACCCCCGCAGCCGGGCCAGCAGCGCCTGGGATTCCACCGGCGGCGGCGGGGCGGCGTCCTGCTGGCGGCTGCGCTCGGCGGTGTTGCGGCTCTGGCGCTCGGCCATCAGGTCGGCCAGCCGCTCCGCCAGCTCCGGCCGGCGCCGCAGCACCGGGTCCAGATGGGCGCGGGACAGCTCGAACACCAGCGCGTCGGTGCAGGCGACGACCGACGCGCTGCGCGGCTGGCCGGTCAGCAGCGACATCTCGCCGAACAGGTCGCCCGGACGCAGCCGCGTCAGGTGGATCACCCCGGGCCGCTGTCCCTCTCCCATGTTGGCTCCCATAGCGGCCCCCAGGTCGGCGGAGGCGGCGATCTGGACGTCGAACACGCCCTCGGCGATGACGAACAGCGATTCGCCGGCATCGCCCTGGCTGACGGCGGCGGAGCCGGCGGGCACATGGATCTGCCGCATCGCCAGGGCCAGCGCGTCGACCTCCTCGTCGTCGAAGTGGTCGAACAACTCCAGCTGCCGCAGCAGGCCGCGGCGCAGCGTGTCGGTGTCGGGCAATGCCGGCTGGCGGCGGCGGACCTCCTGCTTGGGGCGGGCCGGCTCGATCCCGGCGCGGGCGAGGTTGCCCAGCACCGCCGCCAGCACGGAGTCGCGCACCATCGCCACCCGTCCGAAATCATCCAGCCAATAGCGCGCCAGATAGGAGACGCCGTTGGGCGTCACCGCCTCCACCACCACGTCGGGCCGCGGGGTGGGCAGCACGCCATCGGCGCAGAGCATGGCCGACAAGAGGATGCGCTTGGCGCGCTCCACCGGCACCTCCTGGTCCAGCAGGACCGGCACGCTGCCGCGGAAGGCCGGGCTGGGGCGGCTGTAGTTGATGAAGCGGCTGCCGGCGACGATGCCGTTCGGCACGACGATGGCGCTGCCGTCGCCGGCGATCAGCCGGGTGGCGCGCCAGTTGATCTCGTCCACCCGCCCCGACACGCCGGGCGACAGCTCCAGCCAGTCGCCGATCCGGTAGGGGTGCTCGATGTTCAGCGCGATGCCGGCGAAGATGTCGGCGATCATGTTGCGGAGCGCGAAGCCCAGCACGGCGATGGCGACGCCGGAGGTCGCCAGCAGCCCCGTCACCGGCTGTTCCAGCACGAAGGCCAGGATCGCCAGCACCGCGACGCCATAGACGAAGAAGCGTAGCAGGTCGGCCAGCAGCCGCGGGATGCGCGGCGGCCGCGGCGTGCCGTCCGGGTTGAGGCCGCCGTTGCCGGTCGCCAGCAGGTCGATCAGCCGCGCCCCGCCCCAGGCCGCCACCAGCCACGCGGCCGAGGCGGCGGCGATGGTGAAGCCGCCGCTCAGCACCGGACCGACCAGGGGGTCCAGATGGGTGTGCAGCCAGGGCTTGGCGGCGACCAGCGCCGCCAGAAGGGCCAGGACCAGGGCAGGGGCGGACAGACGCCGCAAGGCGTTCATCGACGGGATTCTCCTCGGCGGCCGGCCATTCCCGGCCGGGCGAGGTGCGACGATGGCACGAGCAAGCGCCGTCCCGTCAAGCAATCTGTTGAATCAGGGGCTTGACCGTTCCGAGTGCCGCCGTCGCGGTGCCGCCATTGTGGTGCCGGAGGTCAGCCGATCACGAAGTCGCCGATCACCGGGTCGGCTCCGGCGACCGTGCCGGCGAAGACGTAGGCCTGGCACAGCACCGCCATCGCGGTCTCAGCATCTCCGCTCCTCAGCCGGAACGCCTCGCCGTCACGCAGGTCGGCGAACCGCCCCTGCCAGAAGGAAGGATTGTCCAGCGGGCCGAAATTCATCGCCCAGAAGCCGAAGGACCGTCCCGGCCGCTCCCACCGGCCCAGCACCGCCATGTTGTAATGCCGCTCGTCCTTCGAGATGCGGGCGAACAGGCGGTTTATCGCTTCCGCCTCGCCCTCCAGAACCTGAAGAAACGTCCCCTCATGCTCCACAAGGAATCCGGTGATGCCCAGCCGCCGATTGTTGGTTGAGCTTCGCACACAAATATCCGCCAATGCAGAGAAAGGCAGCAGGGACACCGCATCGCTGCGATAAAGCAAAGTCAGCATAGGCCTCCTCCCGCTTTTATTATGAAAATGGCGGAGAGGCCGGCATGCGGTAACCCTTTCTTTCGTCGAATCGGTGTCGCACCCACCGGGCATAGTCCGATCGGATGCACGTTAGCGGCAGGCGCGGAAGGCGCCCATGTCGAGGTGGAAGTGGTTGCGGTGCGCCTCGTTGTAGTCCGGCCCCAGCACCACGTCGAAGAAGCGGCAGGCCCCGTCGCGCAGGTCTCGCAGGAAGGCCGCCTTGCGGCCGTCGGCTCCGCCCTTCTGCTCCCAGTCGTTCAGCACGCCGACCCGCGTCCCATCGGCCAGCACGAAGGCGGCGAGGTCGATGGCGTTGGCGCCGGCATGCTCGCTGCGCCGGCCCTCCGCCCGGCCATAGACGTTGCGGCAGGCATAGGTGCCGAGATGCTCGACCCGTGCCACCCTCTGCCCGAAATGCCGCTCCGCCGCCGGCTGCAGGGCGTTCGCCTCGAACAGGGTCCAGGCGGCGGCCAGCCCGCAGGTGGCGACGAAGCCGCTGCTGAAGGAGACCTCCGACCGCGACACCCGCACCACGCCGCTGAGCGCGCAGTTCTGGTCGGACGGGCGGTCGGGCAGGGGGGTGAAGCGCAGCCCGGTCCCGCCCAGCGCCGCCCGGCACTGTTCGGGATCGCGGGCCAGCCGCGCCAGCTTGAAGCCGGTCAGCCAGTCCGGCTCCGCCCGCAGGTCGAGCCGCGCCCACGGGTCGTAGCGCGGCGGCACCGCGATCACCCCGGCCCACACACCCGCCGCCGCCCCGGCCAGCGCCAGCAGGGCCAGCAGCGCCAGCCACCGCAGCAGCCTCGCCATCGCGAAACCCTAGCGGTCGAGCAGCCCGTGGCGGCGGTGCCAGTCCTCCAGCGATTCCTCGGGATAGCGGGCGAACTGCACGTCGTCCGGTCCGTCCGGCACCTCCACCCACGGCACCTTGAAGTCCAGCATGATGTGGACCCGTTCCGGCGGCGTCGGCAGCGGCGTGTCGATGGCCGAGGCGAAGGGGTGGACCAGTTCCGGCCAGGCCGGATCCTCCGCCCACAGCGCCGTGCCGCACTTCGTGCAGAAATGCCGGTGCGACGGGCCGGGGTGGGTCCGGCCGGGATGGTCGGGGTCCTCGATGGGCGCCCGCCACATCCCCACCGCCTCCCGGCCCTCGACCTCCAGCGTGTCGGCGTCGCCGCCCAGATTGATGGCGTACCCGCCGCCGCCGGCGCTCTTGCGGCAGATGGTGCAGTAGCAGCGCATGTAGGGCACCGGCGTCGGCGAGTTCAGCGTGAAGCGGACGGCGCCGCAGCGGCAGGAACCGGAAAGCTTCATGGCAGGGGTCTCCGCGATCTGATGCGTTCACCCGCACCAAATGGGGCCGCTGTCGCTGTTTGACACTGTCCCCGCCGATGGAACGCCCCGGAAGGGCTCCTGTTGACCTCCGGAGTACATTTACGGAACCCACCTGCCAGCAGTCGGAGCGGTCATGTCCCAGCCAACAGGTCCAGCGTCGCGGAGTCATGCCCGCAAACAGCCCGCACCTCCGCCCGAGCCGATGGACGTCACCCTCACCATCAACGGCAGCCGCAAGACCCTGCGCGTTGCGCCCTGGACCAGCCTGCTCGATGCGCTGCGCCTGCATCTCGACCTGACCGGCACCAAGAAGGGCTGCGACCACGGCCAGTGCGGCGCCTGCACCGTGCTGGTCGACGGCCGGCGCATCAACGCCTGCCTGACCCTGGCGGTGATGACGGAGGGGCGGGCCGTCACCACCATCGAGGGCCTTGCCGACGGCGAGGCGCTCCACCCGCTGCAGGAGGCCTTCGTCGAGCAGGACGCCTTCCAGTGCGGCTACTGCACGCCCGGCCAGATCTGTTCCGCCGTCGGCCTGCTGGAGGAGGGCCAGGCCAGAACCGACGACGACATCCGCGAGCTGATGAGCGGCAATCTCTGCCGCTGCGGCGCCTATCCCAACATCGTCGCCGCCATCCGTCAGGTGATGGATTCGCAGCCGGCATCGCAGGACGGAGGCACGCCATGAGGGCCTTCTCCTACCACCGCCCTGACAGCGTCGATGCGGCCTTGCGCGGCGTGGCCGGCCAGTCCGGCACCACGACCGAGGCGGCGGTCAAGTTCGTCGCCGGCGGCACCAACCTGCTCGACCTGATGAAGGCCGACGTGATGCGGCCGGAGCGCCTGGTCGACATCTCCCGCCTCGGCCTCGACCGCATCGAGGAGACGGCGGACGGCGGGCTTCGCCTCGGCGCGCTCGCCCGCAATGCCGACACCGCCCATGACGAGCGGGTGCAGGCGCGCTACCCGATGCTGTCGAAGGCGATCCTGGCCGGCGCCTCGGCCCAGCTGCGCAACATGGCGACCAACGGCGGCAACCTGCTGCAACGCACGCGCTGCTACTATTTCTACGACACCGGCACCCCCTGCAACAAACGGGAGCCGGGGACCGGCTGCGGCGCGCTGACCGGGGTGAACCGCATCCACGCCATCCTGGGCGCCAGCGACCGGTGCATCGCCGTCCACCCGTCCGACATGTGCGTCGCCCTGGCCGCTCTTGAGGCGGTCGTCCGCGTCAGCGGCCCCAGGGGCGAGCGCACCATCCCCTTCGCCGACTTCCACCGCCTGCCCGGCGACACCCCGCACATCGACAGCAATCTGGCCGCCGACGAGCTGATCACCGCGATCGACCTGCCGGCGGAGGGCTTCGCCGACCATTCGACCTACCTGAAGGTCCGCGACCGCGCCTCCTACGCCTTCGCCCTGGTGTCGGTGGCCGCCGCGCTGGAGATGGACGGCCAGACGGTCCGCACCGCCCGTCTCGCGCTCGGCGGCGTCGCCCACAAGCCCTGGCGCGACCCGGCGGCCGAAGCCGAGCTGGCCGGCAGGCCCGCCTCGCTGGAGAGTTTTCGCAAGGCCGCGCGCGTCCTGCTGCGCGACGCCAGGGGCCAGTCCCACAACGCCTTCAAGATCGGACTTGCCGAGCGCGCCATCGTCCGGGCGCTGGCCGAAGCCGCCGGAGTGGAGCATCCATGATCGCCAAACCGACCATCCCCGATCCGCTCGATCGTCCAGGCTCCCAGATCGGCAAGCCCGTCAGCCGCGTCGACGGCCGGCTGAAGGTGACCGGCGGCGCCAAATACGCCGCGGAGTTCAACACGCCCGGCCTCGCGCACGGCTATATCGTCTCCAGCGCCATCGCCCGCGGCCGCATCCTCGCCGTCGACACCGCCAAGGCGCTGGCGCTGCCCGGCGTGCTCCAGGTCTTCACCCACGAGAATCGGCCGAGCCTGCCCTGGTTCGACCGCAAGTGGAAGGACGACGACGCGCCCAAGGGCTCGCCTTTCCGCCCGCTCTACGACGCGACGATCCACCATGCGCTCCAGCCCATCGCCCTGGTGGTGGCGGAGAGCTTCGAGCTGGCGCGCTACGCCGCCCGCCTGATCCACGTCACCTACGAGGCCGACGACCACCAGACCGACCTGCGCGAGGCCAGCGCCCATGCCTTCACCCCCGGCAAGGACAAGGGCGGCTTCCAGCCCCCGCCCAAGCCGCGCGGCGACGCCGACAGGGCGCTGGCCGAGGCGGAGGTCAGCGTCGACCTGCAGTTCACCCAGGCGGTCGAGCATCACAACCCGATGGAGATGCACGCCTCCACCGTCGTCTACCACAATGACGGCACGCTGACCGTCCACGACAAGACGCAGGGCCCGCTGAACACCCAGACCTATGTCTGCAACGTCTTCGACCTGTCGAAGGACTCGGTGCGGGTGATCTCCCCCTTCGTCGGCGGCGCCTTCGGTTCCGGCCTGCGGCCGCAGCATCAGCTCTTCATGGCGGCGCTGGCGGCGATCACGCTGAAGCGCTCGGTCCGGGTCGAGCTGACGCGCCCGCAGATGTTCAGCTTCGGCCACCGCCCCGAAACCCTCCAGCGCGTGGCGCTGGGGGCGAGGAAGGACGGCACCCTCACCGCCGTCATCCACGAGGCGGTGCAGGAGACCTCGCAGAACGAGAACTACGTCGAGGTCGTCGTCAACTGGTCAGGGCAGCAATACACGTGCGACAATGTCCGGCTCGACTACAAGCTGGCGCGGATGGACACCCACACTCCGCTCGACCAGCGGGCGCCCGGCGCCGCCACCGGGATTCCGGCGCTGGAGATCGCCATCGACGCGCTGGCGGCCAAGCTGGGCATGGACCCGCTGGAACTGCGGCTGAAGAACTACACCGAGGTCGATCCCAACACCGGCAAGCCTTTCTCCAGCAAGGAGCTGCGCACCTGCTTCCGGCAGGGCGCCGAACGATTCGGCTGGCACAAACGCAGCCATGCCCCCCGCTCGATGCGCGAGGGCCGGCAGCTGGTCGGCTGGGGCATGGCGACCGGCGTGTGGGACGCCATGCAGGGGCAGGCGGTCGCCTCGGCCCGGCTCGGTATCGACGGCACGCTGACGGTCGGCAGCGCCACCGCCGACATCGGCCCCGGCACCTACACGGCGATGACGCAGATCGCCGCCGACATCCTGGGGCTGCCCATCGACCAGGTGTCCTTCCAACTCGGCGACAGCAACCTGCCGATGGCGCCTCTGCAGGGCGGCTCCTGGACAGTGTCGTCGGTCGGCTCGGCGGTGAAGGCGGTGTGCGACCGGCTGCGCGACAAGCTCGCCGGCCTGGCGGCCGGGCTGAACGACGGTCCGCTGAAGGGGCTGAGGGCCGACGACCTTGTCTTCGCCGACGGCTTCCTCATCGCCAAGGCCGACCCGTCCTGGCGCATGTCGATCACCGAGGTTATGCGCGCCAATGACCTTCTGGTGCTGGAGGACGAGGCGCGCTCGATCCCCTATTACAAGTCGCAGATGCAGCATGCGCTCGGCACCCACTCCGCCATCTTCGCCGAGGTGCGGGTGGACGAGGATCTCGGCACCGTGCAGGTCACCCGCGTGGTCAGCGCGGTGGCCGCCGGCCGCATCATCAACCCCAAGACGGCGCGCAGCCAAGTGATGGGCGCCGTGGTGTGGGGCATCGGCATGGCGCTGGAGGAGGAGTCGATGACCGACCAGAGCCTCGGCCGCTTCATGAACCACGATTTCGGCGAGTACCACATTCCGGTGAACGCCGACGTCCACGACATCGACGTGATCTTCGTCGAGGAGCAGGACGACATCGTCAACCCGCTGGGCGCCAAGGGGGTGGGCGAGATCGGCATCGTCGGCGTTCCCGCCGCCATCGCCAACGCGATCTATCACGCGACCGGAAAGCGCCTTTGCGACCTGCCGATCACGCTGGATAGGATTCTGGAGGCTTAGCAGCCCGTGAGTATCCCTCTCCCGCCCCGGGAGAGGGAAGGGGCCCAAGCGAAGCTTGGGAAGGGTGAGGGGTAGTGCAAGTATCCCGAACTACAGGGCTTCTTGGATCACCCCTCACCCTCCCGCCTTCGGCGGGCCCCTCCCTCTCCCGAGGCGGGAGAGGGGACTACCCATCACCTTCGCGGCTGCCGGCCAACCCGCCAGCCACTAAAAAACCCACATCACCCCATGATGTTCTCGTCCGCCATGCGGCGAGGCATGTCGGTCTGGTGCTGGCGGTCCTGCTTCGGCGCCTTGGTGACGGTGAAGCCGATTCCCGACAGCAGAAGGACGCCCAGCGAGGCGACGGTGACGATGTTGCAAAGCATAGCGACAGACCCTTTCCCTAACCTCTTTCGGCCGTCCGGTTTCCCCGGCGGCCAGACCCTTATTGTGCGGTCTCCTGGGCAATAGACGCCGGGAGCCGTTTCTTTCTTCCGTGAGCCGGGCCAGGGTGAGGGAAAATAATCGTTCGTTGTCCGAACTGTATTTACTTCCAACACCTTGCCAGCACAGGCTGTGCGGAGCGGTCAGATAGTCCCGCAGCTGCGAACTGGCAATGGAAGCCGGCGACATATCCGCGCAGCTCTGGTTAACGAAATTGTCATGTCACGGCTTGGGGGCAGGGGAGGCACTTTTACGCCGCGCCGTCGCCCACCAGCGAACCCTCTGAACCGGCAGCGCTTTCCGCCGCTCGCAAGCTGACCGTCACCTTCAGCCCCTTGCCATCCTGCCCGGCGTCGAGCCGCACCGACGCTCCCAGCCGGTCGGCCAGGGCGCGGACGATCGCCAACCCCAACCCGCTGCCGCTGCGCGGCGGCTCGCCCGGACGGTCCAGCCGGTAGAAGCGCTCGAACACCCGCCCACGCTCGGCCTCCGGGATGCCGGGGCCGTCGTCCTCGACCTCCATCACCGGCTGCGGCCCGGCTCCGACCCGAACCGTCACCGTGCCGCCCGGCCGGTTGTAGCGGATGGCGTTGTCCAGCAGATTGCCCAGCAGCTCGCCGACCAGCACCGGATTCCCGGCGACCCGCAGGGCGGTGCCGTCCTCCGGCCCCTCGAAGCGGACCTCGATGTCCTGGGCCAGCGCCGCCGGCACCTGCTCGGCGGCGACCTCCATCGCCACCTGCATCAGGTCGGTCACCTCGGGGGCCGTGGGCATCACCGGTGCGTCCTCGTCGGCGCGGGCCAGCGCCAGCAGCTGGACCAGCAGCCGCTCCAGCCGCTTCACCGCGCCCTCCACGTCGTCCAGCGCCGCCTGCCCCTCGGCGCTGTCGGTGCCGTGGCGGCGCAGCAGCGCCAGATGGGTGCGCAGCACCGCCAGCGGCGTGCGCAGCTGGTGCGAGGCGTCGGCGGTGAAGCGGCGCATGGTGCCGATGGACTGGTCCAGCCGGGCCAGCAGCCCGTTGATGGCGACCACCAGCGGCAGCACCTCCGCCGGCACCACCGCCAGCGGCAACGGCACCAGCGACAGCCCGCCCCCCGTCACGCCGCGGACGGAGCGGCTGTCGATCGCCCGCCGCAGCCGCCCCAGCGGCGCCAGCCCGCGCCCGACCGCGCCCCACACCAGCAGGCCGCTGCCGCCGACCAGCGCCACCTCCAGCAGGGTCAGCCACAGCAGCAGATTGACCTCCACCGCGCGGCGCCCTTCGGTCGTCTCGGCCACCTGGACCAGCACCGGCCGCGGCGCGCCGTAGAGCCGCCGGACCTGCGCCGCCACCCGCACGGGATGGCCGTGATAGGTGGCGTCGCGGAACACCGTGACGTTGGCCGGCATGGCGGCGATGTCCGGCAGCGGCAGGTCGAGATAGCCGGTGATCACCCCGCCGTCATGGGCGACGTTGTAATAGATGTTGTCGCGCGCCTGGCTCTCCAGCATGCCGAAGGCGACGGCGGGCAGATCGACCGTCACCTCGCCGTCGTCGTCGCTCACCGCCAGCCGCTCGGCGATGGCCAGCGTCGAGCCGGCGAGCAGCCGGTCGTGGGTCGACTGGACGAAGCCGTGGATCAGCGCCGCCCCGC
The DNA here is from genome assembly GCF_019805165.1 of Azospirillum sp. 412522. GTDB lineage: Bacteria > Pseudomonadota > Alphaproteobacteria > Azospirillales > Azospirillaceae > Azospirillum. The sequence continues at coordinate 52,073 of NZ_RWIJ01000031.1, read as the reverse complement.
CGACGCCCAGCCCGACCGCCAGCGCCGCCAGCGGCACCAGCAGCCGGGTCAGCAGCCGGCGGCGCAGCGACGGCACCCGCTCGCGCCGTCCCGCCGGCAACGCCGCCATCAGGCGCCTTCCATCAGATAGCCCAGCCCGCGGATGGTGCGGATCTGCGGCCCGTCCGGCTCCAGCTTCTTGCGCAGCCGGGCGACATACAGCTCGATGGCATTCGGCGCCACCGGCTCGTCGAAGCCGAACACCTCGCCGGCCAGCCGGTCCTTCGGCACCACCTTGCCGGCCCGGGTGATCAGCCCCTCCAGCACGGCCAGCTCGCGCTTGCGCAAATCCAGCACCCGGCCGTTCAGCGTCACCGTCGCGGTGGAGCGGTCGTAGCGCAGGGCGCCGCAGGCCAGCTCCGGCACCGGCGTGCCCTGGCCGCGGCGCATCAGCGCCCGCACCCGCGCCTCGAACTCCGCCGGGTCGAAGGGCTTCAGCAGGTAATCGTCGGCCCCCAGATCCAGCCCCTTCACCCGGTCGGCCACCGCCTCCCGCGCGGTCAGGATCATCACCGGCACGGTGGAGCCGCGGCGGCGGATGCGGGTCAGCACCTCAAAGCCCGACAGGTCGGGCAGCCCGAGGTCGAGCACCACCAGCCCGTAGGGTTCCGCCCGCTCCAGCCGGACCGCCTCCTCGCCCGACGCGACGTGGTCGACGGCATAGCCGGCCAGCTTCAGCCCGCCCGTCACCCCGCGCGCCAGGGCGGCATCGTCCTCCACGATCAGGATGCGCAAGGGAGCCGCCTATCATCCGAATGGGCCATCATCCGATCGCGCCTGTTCCGTTCCACCAACAATTTTTGCACGCGACAGATTGGCGACAGGTTGATTGCCTATAGTCACGGCAAATCCGCTTGTAAGCCCAACCAACCCGGCCCGCAACGGCGCCGTGGAAACCAACCGCAGGAGAGGAAGAGATGCGCACCAAACTGGCCCTTCTGGTCGCGACGGCCCTCACCGTCGCCGTGCCCGCCTTCACCGCCGGCACCGCCCAGGCGCAGTCGGTCCCCGCCGGCTACGATCCCGCCTATGCCAAGATCATCGAGGCGGCGAACCAGGAAGGCGCGCTCAGCATCTATTCCGCCACCGACGCGGCCGCCGTGTCGGAACTGCTGAAGGGGTTCGAGGCGCTCTATCCCAAGATCAAGCTGGAATACGCCGACCAGAACTCGACCGAGATGTACAACCGTTTCATCAGCGAGGCGGCGGCCAACACCGGCACCACCGACCTGATGTGGTCGTCGGCGATGGACCTGCAGATGAAGCTGGTCAATGACGGCTACGCCCAGTCCTATACCTCGCCCGAATCGAAGAGCATCCCCGACTGGGCCAACTATAAGAACGAGGCCTTCGGCACCACCGCCGAGCCGATCGTCTTCGCCTACAACAAGCGCGTGGTGCCCGCCGCCGACGTGCCGAAGACCCACGCCGACCTCGCCAAGCTGCTGAGCGAAAAGCCCGACGCCTACAAGGGCAAGGTCACCTCCTACGATCCGGAGCGCAGCGGCGTCGGCTTCCTCTACATCACCCAGGACGTCCAGGCGAACAAGAACACCTGGGATCTGGTGAAGGCGATGGGCCAGACCGGGGTGAAGCTCTACACCTCGTCGGGCGCGATGATCGAGCGCCTGACGTCCGGCGAGCACACCATCGGCTACAACATGATCGGCTCCTACGTCTACGAGCGCCAGCACAAGGATCCGGAGTCGCTGGGCATCGTGCTGCCGTCCGACTACACCATCGTGATGTCGCGCATCGCCTTCATTCCGAAGGGCGCCAAGCACCCGAACGCCGCCAAGCTGTTCCTCGACTATCTGCTGTCGAAGCCGGGCCAGCAGGCGATGCAGGCCCGCTACATGGGCTCGATCCGCACCGATCTGGCGTCGGCCAACCCGACCGCCGGCATCCCGGAAAGCACGCTGCGCCCGATCCATGTCGGCCCGGAACTGCTGACTTACCTCGATCAGGTCAAGCGCCTGAAGTTCCTGAAGGACTGGCAGAAGGCCCTCCAGGGGAAGTGATCTAGCACCTCTCTCCCCCGCGCTTAGTCCCCTCTCCCCCCCAACGCGAGCAAAGCTCGCGTTGCCGACAGGCGAAGCGAAGCTTCGCCGAAAGGCGGGGAGAGGGTTAGGGTGAGGGGGACGCATGGCGTGGCTTATTGAAACTGAAGCCACGTCCCGTCCCCCCAAAATCCACCCCACGCCTCCCCCTCACCCCGACCCTCTGCTTTCGGCGGACCGAGGGTCCGCCTGTCGCGTCAGCGCAAACGAAGTTTGCGCGAGAGCGGGGGAGAGGGAGATTCGGCAAAGGAATCCCCCATGAACCGCGCGACGCGCATCGCGGTGATCGTCGCCATGGCGATTGCCGTGCTGGCCCCGATCGGCCTGGTCGTCTACCAGAGCTTCCTCGACGGGCCGTTCTTCCAGCCCAAGACCGCCTTCACGCTCAGCGCCTACGAGTTCGTCCTGGACGACGAGGATTTCTTCGACGCCCTCTACAACTCGGCGATCATCGCGCTCGGCATGACCGCCATCGCCGTGCCGGTCGGCGCGCTGCTGGCCTTCCTGATGACCCGCACCGACCTGCCGGGCCGCCGCTGGATCGAGCCGGTGATCCTGGTGCCGATGTTCGTGTCGTCGGTGGTGCTGGCCTTCGGCTTCGTGGTCAGCCTCGGCCCGGCGGGCTTCGTCACGCTCTGGTTCAAGAGCGCCTTCGGCTTCGTCCCCTGGTACCTCTATTCCAAGTGGATGCTGATCGTCATCGCCGGCCTGACCCACGTCCCGCACGTCTTCCTCTACACCTCGTCGGCCCTGCGCAGCCTCGGCTCCGACGTTGAGGAGGCGGCGCGGATGACCGGCGCCGGCCCGCTGCGCACGGCGCTGACCGTCAGCCTGCCGATGGTGATGCCGAACATCCTCTACGCCGCGGTGCTGGTCTTCTTCCTGGGATTCGAGCTGTTCGGCCTGCCGCTGGTTCTCGGCGACCCCGAAGGCATCCTCGTGCTGGCCACATACCTCTACAAGCTGACCAACAAGCTGGGCACGCCGTCCTACCAGCTGATGGCGGTGGTGGTGGTGGCGATCATCTGCATCGCCCTGCCGCTGGTGGCGCTCCAGCGCTTCCTGCTGCGCGCCGCCAACCGCTACGTCTCGGTGAAGGGCAAGGCCGCGGCGCAGAAGCCGGTGTCCATCGGCGTCTGGCGCTGGCCGGCCGCGGCGATGATCACCGCGTGGCTGCTGTTCACGGTGGTGGTCCCGATCAGCGGTCTGGTGCTGCGCGCCTTCGTGTCGAGCTGGGGCGAGGGCGTCAACCTGCTCGACGTGCTGACGCTGGCCCATTTCCGCGAGTTGATGGAGTTCCCCAACCTGACCCGCGGCATCGTCAACACGCTGCTGATCGCGTCCGTCGGCGGGGCGCTGTCGGTCGGCGTCTACACCATGCTGAACCTCGCCGCCCACCGCTGGCAGTCGGGCTGGACCAGGCTGATGGACTATCTGGTCCTGCTGCCCCGCGCCATGCCGGGCCTCGTCGCAGGTCTGGCGATCTTCTGGGTGTTCCTGTTCACGCCCTTCCTGTCGCCGCTGCGCCAGACCATGATCGCCATCTGGGTCGCCTACACGCTGGTCTGGCTCGCCTACGGCATGCGTCTGGTCAGCGGCGCGCTGCTCCAGATCGGCCCCGAACTGGAGGAGGCCGGCCGCATCGTCGGCGCCAGCCCCGGCCGGGTGTCGCGCGACCTGACGATCCCGCTGGTCAAGGTCGGGCTGTTCTCCAGCTGGCTGCTGATCTTCGTCACCTTCATGCGCGAATACTCGACCGGCGTCTATCTGCTGGCCCCCGGCACCGAGGTGATCGGTTCGCTGCTGGTCTCGCTGTGGGGCACCGGCGCCGTCGACCTCGTGACCGCGCTCTCCACCGTCAACATCGCGATGATCGGCGGCGGCCTGCTGCTGATGTCGCTCTTCGGGAAACGCTCCCATGGCTAAGCTCATCATCGACGACCTGCACCTGTCCTACGGCAGCACCGACATCCTGAAGGGCATCACCGCCACCTTCGCCCAGGGCGAGATCGTCGCCCTGCTCGGCCGGTCGGGGAGCGGCAAGACCACGCTGCTGCGCTCGATCGCCGGGCTGGAGGAACCGAAGAAGGGCGTCATCTCCATCGGCGACCAGCCGGTGTTCGACGCCGCCGCCGGCCTCAACGTCCCGTCGGAGAAGCGCGGCCTGGGGCTGGTCTTCCAGTCCTACGCGCTGTGGCCGCACAAGACGGTGTTCGAGAACGTCGCCTACGGCCTGCGTCTGCGCAACGTGGCGAAGGCCGACATCCAGCAGCGCGTGGCCGGGGTTCTGGAGGGCGTCGGCCTCGGCCATCTCGGCGAGCGCTACCCGCACCAGCTCTCCGGCGGCCAGCAGCAGCGCGTGGCGCTGGCCCGCGCGCTGGTCTACAACCCGCCGGTCATCCTGCTCGACGAGCCGCTGTCGAACCTCGACGCCAAGCTGCGCGAGGAGGCCCGCATCTGGATCCGCACGCTGATCAAGCGGATGAACCTGACCGCCGTCTTCGTCACCCACGATCAGGTGGAGGCGATGGCCATCGCCGACCGCATCGTCCTCCTGGACGGCGGCCGCATCGTCCAGGCCGGCACGCCGGAACAGCTCTACACCGAGCCGGTCAGCCTGTTCGCGTCCGAGTTCATGGGCGTCAACAACCAGATCAGAAGCCGCGTGCAGGACAAGCGCGGCGGCTACGCCCGCATCGAGCTGTCCGGCCATCCCCTGTGGGGCAAGGACCGCGCCGGCAAGGGCGTGTCGGAGGAGGCCACCGGCGTCATCCGTCTGGAACAGGTCGAGGTGGCGGATGGGGAAGGCGAGAACCGCATCCCGGCGGAGCTGGAGACCTCGGTCTATCTCGGCAGCCACTGGGAGCATGTCTTCCGCTGCGGTGACCAGACCCTGCGCGCCTTCGGCCGTCCGCTGGCCGCCGGCACCCACTGGCTGCACCTGCCGCCGGAACAGCTCTGGGTGTTCTGAGCGGGGCCTTCTCCGCCCCCGCCTCCCGCGCAAGCCAACCTTGCGCGCGAGGCGGGGGCGGCATTCTCAGACCCGGAGCGCGTCGATGACCGCCCTCAGTCCGGCCGACAGGTGCTTTCGGGTTGGATAGTAGAGATACAGCCAATCCTCCGGCGCGCACCAGGAGGCGAGGCATTCGATCAACTCGCCCCGCGCGATGACGGGCCGCGCCCGCTCTTCCCAGACATAGGCCAGGGCCACGCCCGATCTGGCGGCCTCGACCATCAGTTCATGGTCGTCCAGCGACAGCGGCCCGGTCGGCTCGAACGCGATGATCTTGCCGGCCCGGCTGAATTCCCAGGCATAGGCCGTGCCGCTGGGATAGAGGTTGCGGATGCAGACATGGTCCTTCAGGTCGGCCGGGACCCTGGGAACCGGCCGCTTCTCGAAATAGGCCGGCGACCCGACGACCGTCAGTCTCAGGCGCGGCTTGATCTTCACCGCCGTCATGCCGTCGCGCAGGCTCTCGCCCAGCCGGATGCCGGCGTCGAACCCCTCGTCGACGATGTCCACCAGCCGGTCGGTGGCGACGATCTCCAACTCCAGCTTCGGGTTCTGCGCGATCAGCGTCCCCATCACCGGGCCGAAGACGAAGGGCGCGATGGAGTTGGGCGCGTTGATCCGCACCTTGCCGAACGGCGTGTCGCGGAACTGGTTGAGCGCGTCCAGCGCCGAGCCGATCTCGCCGAAGGCCGGCGACAACTGGGCCAGCAGCATGGCGCCGGCGTCGGTCAGCGACACGCTGCGGGTGGTCCGGTTGAGCAGCCGGATGCCGACGCGGGCTTCGAGATTGCCCACCGCATGGCTGATCGCGGACGCGGTGACGCCGCGCTCCTCCCCCGCCCGCCGGAAGCTCCGGTGCCGCGCGACCGCATCGAAGGCGGCCAGTTCCGAAAGGTCGGTGGTGCGCATTGATGAAACCCGCTCAGCATTGATGAGAGAACTGTCTCACTAATCAGCGCAATCGAAAAGCGGCAGATTTCTCCTCGCAAGCCCGGCGGGTGCCGGGCCGCCCCAGAGGAGAAAGACCATGGCCGACTTCGTTCCCCCCGCCCATAACAGCGCGTCCCCCTTCGCCGACATGCGCGGCCACCATGTCGCCGTCCGCACGCCGGACCTCGAAACGGCCAAGCGCTTCTACGTCGACACGCTCGATTTCCGCGTCGTCGCCGAGTGGGACTATGCCGACGAGAAGCTGGCCTATCTGGCGCCGCCGACCGACGACCATTTCTACATCGAGGTGCTGGGCGGCGGCGAGCCGGCCCCGCAGGACGTGCGCCCCTACACCGACCTCGGCGACAGCCTGAAATATGCCGGCTACCACCATTTCTGCCTGAACGTCGACAGCGTCGACCGCACCGTCGAGACGCTGCGCGAGCGCGGCGTGACCATCGTGACCGAGCCGTTCGAACTGCCCGCGATCAGCCGCCGGCTCGCCTTCTTCTGCGACCCCTTCGGCAACCTGATCGAGCTGGCCGAGCTGCTCGCCTGATCCATCCCCCCGGCCGGCCGCAGCTCCCGGTCGCAACTCCCGGTTGGAGCCGGCCGGCAGGAACACCGAAAGGATATCCCGAAAGGAACCGTCATGACCAAAGCCATCATGATCGTCGGCGCCGGTCCGGGCATCGGACAGGCCGTCGCCCGGCGCTTCGGCCGCGAGGGCTGGACCGTCGTGCTCACGGCCAGAAACCCGCAGCGTCTTGCCGGCCTCGCCGCCGACCTGTCCGCCCAGGGCATCACCGCCCACGCGATCCCGGCCGATGCCACCGACCCGGCGGCGCTCCGTGCGGCCATCGACGAGGCGGACCGCCTCACCGGCGGACTCACCGCCATTCATTTCAACGCCGCCGTGGTCCGCCGCCAGGACCTGTTCAGCATGACCGACAGCGAGGTTACGCAGGATCTGGCGATCAACGTCGCCGGCGGACTGCATGTCATCCGCGCCGCCGTCGCGGTCTTCGGCGGCCGGACGGGCACGATCCTGATTACCGGCGGCGGCCTCGCGGTCGCGCCGCACGAGAGCTACGCCAGCCTCGGCCTCGGCAAGGCGGCGCTCCGCAACATCGTCCAGGCGCTGGCCGAACCGCTGGCCGCCAAAGGCGTGCGGATCGCCACCGCCACCGTTGCGACGCTCGTCGGCCCGGAATCGCAGGAGGCGCAGGAGGTCGCCGACCTCTTCTGGCGCCTCGCCACCGATGCGGCGGCCCCGTGGGAAGTCACCTATCCGCCGGCCTGACCCCCGAATGCCTGGAGAGATCGATATGTCCGGACCCCTGATCCTGATCGCCCGCCTCAAAGCCAAGCCGGAACTGTCCGAAGCTCTGGGCGAGGGGCTGTCGCACCTCATCGCGCCGACGCTGGCCGAGGAGGGATCCCTCGGTTACGTGCTGCACCGGGACAACGGCGATCCCAGCGTCTGGATCCTCTACGAGACTTGGCGCTCGCGCGCCGACCTCGATGCCCATTTCGAGCGGCCCTACACCAAGGCCATGCTCGCCCGCTTTCCCGAGCTTCTCGCCCGGGACATGGAATTGACCTTCGCCACCGTCATCCACCCGCGGGGCTGAATCCCGGTGCGATGCCACCGGCATAGCAAAGGAGAAAACGACCATGAAGACCTGGTTCATCACCGGCGCGTCGCGTGGCTTCGGCGCGCTCGTCGTCGAACGCGCGCTGGCGAAGGGCGATGCCGTCGTTGCCGCCGCCCGCAATCCGCAAGCCGTCGCCGACCGTTTCGGCACTCATCCCAACCTGCTCCCGGTCGCGCTCGACGTGACCCGGGAGGATCAGGCAATCGCCGCGGCCGCCACCGCCATCGAGCGTTTCGGAACCATCGACGTCCTGCTCAACAATGCCGGCTTCGGCCTGATGGGGGCCGTCGAGGAAGCGAGCGCCTCCGAGGTCGAGGCGGTCTATCGCACCAACGTGTTCGGCCTGCTGAACGTCACCCGCGCGGTGCTGCCGCATATGCGCAAGGCGCGCTCCGGCCGCATCCTGAACATCTCCTCCATCGGCGGCTATCGTGGCGCCGCCGGCTTCGGCGTCTACAGCTCCACCAAATTCGCGGTCGAAGGACTGTCGGAGGCGCTTCACGCCGAACTGTCCCCGCTCGGCATCCACGTCACCGTCGTCGAACCGGGCTATTTCCGCACCGACTTCCTTGACGCGGCGTCACTGTCGGTCAGCCCGGCGGTCATCGCCGACTATGCGGAGACCGCCGGCAGGGTGCGGACGATCGCCGCCGGTCTCAACCATGCCCAGCCCGGAGATCCTGCCAAACTGGCCGATGTGCTCGTCGGCTTCGCCGATGTCGCCGACCCGCCGGTCAGGCTGCCGCTCGGCAGCGACACCGTCGCGGCGATCGAGGCGAAGCACGCCGCCGACCGGGCGATCCTCGACAGCTGGCGCGGGGTTTCGCGGTCGACCGACTTCGCATCGGCTTGAAGTCCGACCTGCCGGTGGCTCCGGGGACGTGCCTTCCACGAGCCGGCATGTCCCCGCCGGCCTCAAACCTCGATCAGCGCATAGGGTCGACCGGTCTCCTTCGGGATGGTCTGCGCCACGTTGTAGACCGGGGTCCCCCGCAGCGTGGTCCCGTGGTAGCTGCCATGGTGCGCATGCCCATGCGCCACCGCCCGCACATTGTCGAAGCGGTCGATGGTCTCGGCCAGCCGCGAGGACCCCAGGAAGGGGAAGATCTCCGTCGGCTCCCCTTCCACCGTCGCGGCGATGGGTGCGTAATGCAGCACCACGAACACCCGTTCGGTGTCGAGCTGCCGCAGCGCGCTCTCCAGCCGCATCGCCTCGTTCACCGCCTCATGGACGAACTGCTTGATCGCCGGCTCGCCGAAGCTGTCGAGCATGCGGTTGCCGAACCCGCCGCCAAAGCCCTTCACCCCGGCGAAGCCCACCCCGCCGATCTCCTGCGGCGCGCCGTCGAGGAACCGCACCCCGGCCTGGGTCAGGATGTGCTGGACCTCCTCCAGATGGCCGCATTCGTAATCATGGTTGCCGAACACCGCGACCACCGGAATGCCGATGGAGCGCAAGGCGTCGGCCAGGATCTCGGCTTCCCGCGGCTTGCCGTGGTTGGTCAGGTCGCCGCACAGCGCCAGCACGTCGGCCTTGCCGGCGATCTCCTGGAACAGCTCGCGATAAGGATATTGCGTGGTCTCGCCGACATGGATGTCGCCGATGGCGGCGACGGTCAGCCTGCGCTGTTCATCCATTCCCCGTCTCCTTCAGGCTCTGCTTGGTTCCCTCCTCCCCGACCACGTCGGCGAAGCCCCACTCGGTGACGTCGATCAGGTAATCCTCGCGCGAGAACAGCCGGCCCCGGCAGATGCGGGTCTGGGCGACCGGCAGCTTGGCGCGCTCCTGCATCCGCTCCAGCAGCTCCGCCACCAGCCAGTCGGGCACGCGGTCGCGTTCGGTCGGATAGATGAACCGGAAGTTCAGGAGGTGGATCAGCAGCACCTCCCAATGCTGCTCCATATGGGCGAGCAGCCTTTTCCAGTCGATCTCATCATGCTGCTTCAGGATCATGTGGACCACGTCCGGGCCATCGTATTTGTGGCGCATCTGGACGAAGGATTTGGAGAAGATCATCTCGGTCGGCGCCACCAGCCGCACGTCGGCGCCGCAGATCACCGCCCGGTGCTCCTCCTTGAACCAGCGGTCGGTGACCGGGTTGATGGCGACGGCGGAATTGAAGATGACGTCGAAGAACAGCTCGCCGTGCCTGACCTTGCCGATCCAGCGCTCGTCCTCGATCTCCGTCTCGAAGCCATGGTCCTGGAAATGGGAGAGGATGCGCGGGAAATCGCCGCCGCGGCAGAAGATGTCGATGTCCTTGGTCGGCCGGGTGATCCCGGTATAGGCGCTGACCGCGTAGGTCCCGCCCAGCAGGAACGGGATGCCCGACTGGATCAGCAGCTTGAGGCTTTCGGTATAGAAGGCCTCGGCCTCCGCGCTGACGGTGGCGCTGCCCTCACGGAGTACGCTCATGGACCACTCCCCATTGCATGCCGGCGCGGCACATCGCCCCGGTACAACAGGGCAGGGCGGGAAGCGTTGCGGCGAGAGGCGCTCCGGTGTCCGCTTCGCTGCCGTTCGGGCGTTCCTTGCCTGGAACGGCGCAATCTGATCTGGTACGGCCGAGCGGCCCCACCAGGAGTGTGTCATGGGCGGATCCATCAAGGAGCCTTCCGGCGAAGAGTTTTCCGGAATCTCCGCGGACGCCGTCGGTGCGCTCGCCGCCGCGATGCGCCGGCCGGTCGAAAGCACATCCGATCTGAGGACCATCGAGGCGCTGCTGGAGCCGCTCCGCCAAGCGTTGTCGGGCCAGGCGTCGCCGGCCGGACGCGCCGAAGCCGTCCTGCAGCTTGCCGGGATGGCCCGCGATGCCGATCCGGTCCTGCGCCTGTCGGCACTGGCCGCGATCACCGGCGACCTGCGCCACTATGAAGAGCTGCTCGATCTGGTCGAAGCGCAGTTCGAGCAATCGGGGCTGGACCGGCTGCTCCACATCCACTGCTGCCTGGGCCGCCAGCTCTTCCTGATGCGCATGGACGCGGCGAGCCGGCCGGGCTTCTTCGAGGACCGGCTGTTTCCCTACTACATCCGCGTGGTCGGCGCGATCCGCCGCCGGCTCGGCATCGATCCGCGGCCCCGTCCGGCGGGCAACCCGGCCACCGGGCGGGTCATGCTGGTGACCAACCAGTTCCTCTCCCTGCGCCACCAGCCGTCGCGCGACCTGCTGTCCTATGCAACGGTCCTGGAGGAACGCTGCGGGCGGGACGTCGTCATTCTCAACACCAACATCATGCCGGCCGACATCCACAGCCTGTTCGTGCCGTCCTTCGCCGCCAGCGTGGAGCCGGCTTTCGACGGCAAGCAGGTGATCGAGGCGGAGGGCCGGTCCTATCGCATGCTGTCCTCGACCGTCCGCATGCTGACGCGGGACAAGATCGACTGGTTCCTGCGCGCGGTCGACTGGCACGACCCGGACGTGGTCGTCTCGCTGGGCGGATCGGTCATCGTCGCCGACCTGCTGGCGGCGGCCCGTCCAACCCTCTGCATTCCCACCACCAGCGGAGCCACGCCGTCCCTGGCCGACATCGTGCTGGATTTCGGCGGCGGCAGCCGGCCGGCCGGCGGTCCGCTGGCAGCCTCGTGGCGGCCGTTCCGCTTCCTGCATTCGCTGATCGGCGCCCAGCCGCAGGTCCAGGCAGGGACCGCCCAGACCGAGGCCCAGACAGCAACCTCCGGGGCGGAAGGCCGGGCCGGCTTCGGCCTGCCGGACGACGCCTTTCTGTGCGTGGTGATCGGCAACCGGCTGGACGAGGAGGCCGATGGCGCCTTCCTTGCCATGCTCGACTCCCTCATCGACCGGGTCCCGCTGGCCGCGGTGGCGTTCGCTGGCGAGGCGGCGGCTCTTGCCGGGCGCCTGCACGGGTCGCGGCATGCCGGCCGGCTGTTTCCTCTGGGCTACGTGAGCGACATGGCGGCGCTCCTGCGGGCAGCGGACGCCTATGTCAACCCGCGGCGCACCGGCGGCGGAGCCAGCGCGGCGGAGGCTCTGGCCGCCGGTGTCGTCCCGGTTTCGCTGCCGGTGGGCGACGTGGCGGCCGTCGTCGGCCCCCGGTTCGTCGTGCCAGACTACGCCGCGGCCGTCGACCGTCTCGCCCTGTTGGCCGAGAATCCGGCGGCTTTCGCAGCGGAGGTGGCCGAAGCCGGGATCCGGAGCGCAAAACGTGCCGATCCGGCCGAGGCCGCGGCAGACCTGTCGCGTTACCTCGACGAGGTGGTCGCAGTGCACGGACGGCGGCCGGCGGGGTCCGAAATTAACATATAATCCTATTATTCAGATTAAAATCCTATAACCTCTCCGCAAGAGGTCCCACCACCCTGCGGAGCGAAGCCATGCCCCTCGACAGCCGTACCCTCCAGAACGACCATTTCCCCCGCTGGGCCGAAGAGCCGCCGGTGCCGTCCGAAGGCTCGCTGGTCCCCGGATCCCAGTTCCACGAGGAGCAGTGGGTCATGGCCGCCGGCATGCTGGCCCGCGGCAGCAGTTTCCTCTATGTCGCCCGCTCCATGGGGTGCAGCCGCACCACGCTGTGGCGCGCCTATTACGGTTCCAAGGATTTCCGTCACCGGGTGTGGTGGGAACGCCAGGCCTTGAACCGCGAGGCCGAGCTGCGGCTGTCCTCGCTGCGCATCCTGGTGGCCGAACAGATCGAGCGCTTGGTTTCTTCCGGCGATCCTTCCACCGTCCGCTGGCTGGCCGACCGGCTCGGCCTCTTCGCCGGTCTTGATACCGCGCGGAGCGCTCCGCGGGACATCCCGGCCCCTGAGCCGCAACCGTCCAGCTCCCAGCCGCCCGGCCCTCAATCTCCGGGGCCTGAAGACCCGCCCGCCGTCACCGTGCCGGAACTCGACGACGACATTCCCGGCGCCTTGCGGGAACGCACCCCTCCCGATCCGCGTGCCGTCGCTGCCATCCTCAATCGGCCGGAAGCGGAAGGCCCGAAGGGAGCTTATTCCTGGACCGTCAACCCCGACGATCCCTTTCCCAACCTCGCCGCCGAAACGGCGAACAGCGGCGCCGCCGGCCCCTTCTCCCGGCGCCGGTAGGCGGGCGATGGAACATCACCCGAAATCCGTTCCACGCTGTTCCATCCCGTCGCCGCCGGACCGGTCCCCGGTTACCCCCTGAAGTCTGGCTTCCCCGCCAGGATGTTGGCGGTGACGGTCCTGATGTCGCGCAGCCCGCACATCGCCATGGTCACGTCCATCTCCTTGCGGATGATCTCCAGGCACTGGGACACCCCGGCCTCGCCGCCGGCCCCCAGCCCATAGAGGAAGGCGCGGCCGATGAAGGTGCCCTTGGCGCCCAGCGCCAGAGCCTTGACCACGTCCTGGCCGGAGCGGATGCCGCCGTCCATCAGCACCTCGATGCGGTCGCCCACCGCCTCGACGATGGCCGGCAGGGCCGAGATGGAGGATATCGCGCCGTCGAGCTGCCGCCCGCCATGGTTGGAGACGATCAGCGCGTCGGCCCCGGTGTCGGCCGCCATCACCGCGTCCTCGGGGTCGAGGATGCCCTTCAGGATCAGCTTGCCGCCCCAGCGGTCGCGGATGCGGCGGACGTCGTCCCAGTTCAGCGTCGGGTCGAACTGCTCCGCCGTCCAGGAGGACAGCGAGGACAGGTTGCTGACCCCGGTGGCGTGGCCGACGATGTTGCGGAAGGTGCGGCGCTGGGTGCGCAGCATGTTGATCGACCAGCGCGGCTTGGTCGCCATGTCCAGGATGTTGCCGATGGTCAGCTTCGGCGGGGTGGACAGGCCGTTCTTGATGTCCTTGTGGCGCTGGCCGAGGATCTGCAGGTCCAGCGTCAGCACCAGCGCCGAGCAGCCCGCCGCCTTGGCCCGGTCGATCAGCTTGTCGATGAAGGCGCGGTCGCGCATGACGTAGAGCTGGAACCAGAAGGGCTTGTCGGTGTTTTCCGCCACGTCCTCGATCGAGCAGATGCTCATGGTCGACAGGGTGAAGGGCACGCCGGCCTTGGCCGCCGCGCGGGCGGCCAGGATCTCGCCGTCGGCATGCTGCATGCCGGTCAGGCCGGTCGGGGCCAGCGCCACCGGCATCGCCACCGGCTGGCCGACCATCGTGCTGGCCAGCGTCCGGTTGGTCATGTCCACCGCCACGCGCTGGCGCAGCTTGATCCGGCCGAAGTCGGACTCGTTGGCGCGGTAGGTCGATTCCGTGTAGGAGCCGGAATCGGCGTAGTCGTAGAACATCCGCGGCACGCGCCATTCCGCCAGCTGCCGCAGATCCTCGATGCAGGTGACGGGCCGGTCGGTGAACAGGTTCGCCCAGCGCGACGGCGGCCGCGACGAAGGCATGCGAACGGAGGTCATGGGACGTGTCTCGACGGTTGCGCGGGAAACGGAAGGGCGTCGATTTGGCCACTCCCTCCGCGCACCGTCAAGCCATGGCTGCGGCAAGGCTGCCGGTATCCCGCGCCTCAGCGCGCCGGCTTGCCTTTCCGCTTCGGCTTGGCCTTCGCCTGTCCGGACTTCGGCGGCGTCACCATGGCCTTCCATGCCGCCGACTGGTTGCGCTTGGCCGCCGACATCGCCGCGGTGGTCCAAAGGCTGCTGGCGCGGTTGGCCCACGACAACCACGCACTCATGAAGGGGTTCTTTGTCATCATGGCGGCGACTCCGGAACGGGGCGGCTGATCCCACAACAACGCCCGTTCATCAATGTTGCACTGCACATCGTTGCGCCATTCAGCCGCCCAAATTTGCGGCAGGAACGCCGCATTCCTGGGCAGTGGCATGAACGCCGGCGAGCCGCCGCTGCCTGCGAATGCCTTGCCTCCCGCTGGCATATCCATTGCGTATAGGGCCGTGGGATAGGTGTCGTCGGGAGAGCAGGCCGCATGGGTACGGAGCGCGAGACCAGGGGCAAAGGGACGGGCGCCGCCGCCGCGCGGTTCCTGCGCGCGGCCAAGCTGTGCCGAATCCGCGATGTCGAACAGCTTCTGGCGGTCAGCGCCCTGGTTCGCGATCTCAGCGCCCTGATCCATGCCCTGCAGAAGGAGCGCGGCGCCTCCTCCATCTATCTCGGGTCGAACGGCAGCCGTTTCGGCGAGGACCGCGCCCGCTTGCAGGCCGATGCCAAGGCGCTGGAGGCGGTGCTGCGCAGCCGGCTGGGTCTGGTGGACGAGCAGCTCGACCGCCTCAGTTCCGGCGCGCAGTTCTACAGCCGGGTCGCCATCGCGCTCCATGCGCTGGACGGGCTGCCGGCCCTGCGCGATCAGGTGTCGTCGCTGGCGCTGGTGCCGCAGGATTCGGTGAAGGCCTTCACCGACGTCGTCGGCCATCTGCTGTCCGTGGTGTTCGAGGCGGCCGACATCGCCGCCGACCCGGCGATCTCCCGCGCGCTGGTCGCCCTCTTCAACATGGTGCAGGGCAAGGAGTTCGCCGGGCAGGAGCGGGCGACCGCCAGCGCCGGCTTTTCGCGCGGCCGCTTCGACGGGGTGGAGCATGGGCGGCTCGCACACCTGATCGACGCGCAGAACCGCGCCTTCCGCATCTTCGCGGAGTTCGCCGACCCCGCCCACGCCGCCGTCTTTCATACCGTCCTCGCCGACCCGGCGGTGGCGGAGGTGGAGCGGATGCGGACCGTTGCCCTCGGCGCCGACGCCCGCCATGGCGAGCTGTCGGGCATCACGCCGGAGGCTTGGTTCGAGCAGGCGACCCGCCGCATCGAACTGCTGAAGACGGTGGAGGACCGGCTGACCGAGGATCTGCGCCGCCTGTGCGAGGTCAAGCTGGCCCAGGCCCGCGCCGACCTGGAGCAGGCGGATGGAAGCGCTCCCGACGCGGTGATGCCGGTCGCCATGCTGCTGGTCGATGCCGATCCGGCTCTCGCCGGCCAGGACGGCGGCGGCCTCTACGCTCCCGACGGGCTGCGGCCGAAGCTGATGCGTTCGGTCCTCGACGTCATGCAGGCGCAGTCCCAGCGCCTGCGCGACGTCAGCCTGGAACTGGAGACGGCGAAGGCGGCGCTCAACGAGCGCAAGGTGATCGACCGCGCCAAGGGCCTGCTGATGTCCACCCGCAACCTGTCGGAGGAGGAGGCCTACAAGCTGATCCGCAAGACGGCGATGAACCAGAACAAGCGGATCATCGAGGTGGCGGAGGCGATCCTCAGCATGTCCGACATCCTCCGCGGGGTGACGGCCGGCGGAGGGTGACCTTCGGAAGCGCGGCCCCCCTCCATGACGGGAGAAGGGCCGCGACCGCGCATCACTTCATCGACGGGAAAGCGAACTGGGCGCCCTCGCGGACCCCGCCGGTCGGCCAGCGCTGGGTGACGGTCTTGCGTCGGGTGTAGAAGCGGACCCCGTCCGGGCCGTAGGCCGACAGGTCGCCGAACAGCGACCGCTTCCAGCCGCCGAAGCTGTGATAGGCGACCGGCACCGGCAGCGGCACGTTGATGCCGACCATGCCGACCTTGATCATGTCGCTGAAATAGCGGGCGGCCTCGCCGTCGCGGGTGAACAGGCAGGTGCCGTTGCCGTATTCGTGGGCGTCGATCAGGTCCATGCCCTCCTGCATGGTCTTGACCCGGACCATGCACAGCACCGGGCCGAAGATCTCCTCCCGGTAGATGGTCATGTCCGGGGTGACGCGGTCGAACAGGCAGCCGCCCAGGAAATTGCCGTTCTCATGGCCCGGCACCACCAGCCCGCGGCCGTCCACCGCCAGCTCGGCGCCCTCGGCGACGCCCTGGTCGACATAGGCCTTCACCTTGTCGTAATGCGCCCGGGTGACCAGCGGCCCCATCTCGCAGCCGGCCGAGGTGCCCGCCCCGACCTTGAGGTCGCGCAGCGCCGCCGACAGCTTGTCCTTCAGCCGCTCCGCCACCTCGTCGCCCACCGCCACGACGACGGAGATCGCCATGCAGCGCTCGCCGCAGGAACCGTAGGCCGCCCCCATCAGCGCGCTGACGGCATTGTCCAGGTCGGCGTCGGGCATGACGATGGCGTGGTTCTTGGCCCCGCCCAGCGCCTGCACCCGCTTCCCATGGGCGGTGGCGGTCGCATAGACATATTCGGCGATCGGCGTCGACCCGACGAAGCTGACGCCCTGCACCCTGGGGTCGGTCAGCAGCGTGTCCACCGCCTCCTTGTCGCCGTTGACGACGTTCAGCACGCCCGGCGGCAGGCCGGCCTGCTCGGCCAGCTGCGCGATGTAGAGGGCGGCGCTCGGGTCGCGCTCCGACGGTTTTAGAACGAATGTGTTGCCGCAGGCGATGGCGATGGGATACATCCACAGCGGCACCATCGCCGGGAAGTTGAAGGGCGTGATCCCTGCGACGACTCCCAGCGGTTGGAACTCGGACCAGCTGTCGATGGCCGGCCCGACATTCTTGGAGAACTCGCCCTTCAACAGCTCCGGCACGCCGCAGGCATATTCGACATTCTCGATGCCGCGGGTCAGTTCGCCGAAGGCGTCGTCCAGGACCTTGCCATGCTCCTGGGTGATGAGCGCGCAGACGCGCTCGGCATTCTCCTCCAGCAACTGCTTGAAGCGGAACATGACGCGGGCGCGCTTGGCCGGCGGCGTCGCCCGCCAGGCCGGGAAGGCGGCTTCGGCGGCGGCGATCGCCTCCTCGACCGTCTTGCGGCCGGCGAGCGCCACCTGTCCGGCGATCTCGCCGGTGGCGGGGTTGACGATGTCGGCGGTGCGGCTGTCGGCGGGGGCATCGGTCTTGCCGCCGATCAGGTGCGGAACGATGGGCATTGGGCGTTTCCCGGACTGTAGCGTGTGGATGTACTATCCATTTGACTTTTCGTGCGATTCACGGTTCAGACGATTCCGTCTGAACCGACCGCACTTTCTAGGCGGTCGCCTGGATCGCGTCGGCGACGACGTTGAACAGCCGGTCGAGGTCTTCGCGCTCGCTGATGAAGTGCGGGCCGAACTGCAGGGTGTCGCCGCCGTAGCGCACATAATAGCCGGCGTCCCAGCACTTCATGGCGATCTCGTAGGGCCGCCGGGCCGGCTCGCCCGGAAGCGGTGCGATGGTGACGGCGCCTGCGAGGCCGCAGTTGCGGATGTCGGCGACGTTCTTCAGCCCCTTCAGCCCGTGGATCAGATCCTCGAAATGCGGCATCAGCGCCGCCGCCTTGTCGGCCAGCTTCTCGCGCTCGAACAGCTCCAGCGCGGCGAGGCCGGCGGCGCAGGCGACCGGGTGGGCGGAATAGGTGTAGCCGTGCGGGAACTCCACCAGATACTCGGGCCCGCCATTGTCCATGAAGGTCTGGTAGATCTCGTGGCTGGCGACCACCGCGCCCATCGGCACAGCGCCGTTGGTCAGCCCCTTGGCGACGTTCATGATGTCCGGGACCACGCCGAAGTAGTCGGCGCCGAAGGCGGTGCCCATCCGGCCGAATCCGGTGATCACCTCGTCGAAGATCAGCAGGATGCCGTGCTTGGTGCAGATCTCGCGCAGGCGTTGGAGATAGCCCTTGGGCGGCGGCAGCACGCCGGCCGATCCGGCCATCGGCTCCACCACCACCGCGGCGATGTTGGAGGCGTCGTGCAGGGCGACCAGATCCTCCAGCGCATCGGCCAGATGGGCGCCCTCGTCCGGCATGCCCTTGGTGAAGAGATTCTGCGGCAGCAGGGTGTGCGGCAGATGGTCGGCGTCGACGCCGGTGCCGAACAGCTTGCGGTTGCCGACGATGCCGCCCAGGCTGGTGCCGCCGAAATTGACGCCGTGATAGCCCTTGACCCGGCCGATCAGCTTGGTCTTGGCCGGCTGTCCCTTCATCCGCCAATAGGCCCGCGCCATCTTCAGCGAGGTGTCGGCGGCCTCCGAGCCGGAATTGACGAAGAAGACATGGTCGAGCCCGGCCGGCGTCATCGAGGCCAGCTTGTGCGCCAGCTTGAAGGCGGCGGTGTGGCCGTGCTGGAAGGCTGGGCTGTAGTCGAGCGTGGTGATCTGCTGGGCCACTGCGTCGGCGATCTCGCGGCGGCAATGGCCGGCGCCGCTGCACCACAGGCCGGACAGGCTGTCATAGATCTTGCGGCCCTGCGCGTCCCAGTACCAGGCGCCGTCGGCCTTCACCATGACGCGCGGGTTCTTCTTGAACTCCCGGTTGGCGGTGAAGGGCATCCAGTGGGCGTCGAGCTCCTCGCGCGTCAGGCCGCCAGCCTTGTCGAGGGCGTTGCCGATCTCGTTGTCCAGGGGGGCCATGACGCCGCTCTCCTCATATGGTCCGGGGATGATGTGAAGGAGTGTGCCGTCCGGTTCGCTGTGGTTAAATCCAAACCATGCGAACTTCACGTAAGCCGGTGCTTACCCGAACCGGAGCCGTCCCATGAGCAAGCCCGCCCGTCCGTTGCCGTCCGTCGCCGACGCCGACATCCGGCTTCTGCGCGTCTTCACCACCGTGGTGGAATGCGGCGGCTTCTCCGCGGCGGAGGTCGAGCTGAACATCAGCCGGGCGGCGATCAGCCAGCATATGGCCGACCTGGAACGGCGGCTCGGCCTGTCGCTCTGCCGGCGCGGGCGGGCCGGATTCCTGCTGACGGAGGAGGGGCGGCTCGCCCACGAGGCGGCGCTCCGGCTGCTCGCCGGGCTGGAGAGCTTCCGCAGCGAGATCAACGCGGCGCATGGGCGACTGCGCGGCGAACTCAGCATCGGCATCACCGACAGCCTCGTCACCATGCCGCGGATGCGGGTGACCAACGCGTTGCGCGGGCTGAAGCGAGAGGCGCCGGAGGTCCGCGTCAACATCCGCATGATCCCGCCCAACGAGATCGAGCGGGGCGTGCTGGACGGCCGGCTGCATGTCGGCGTGGTGCCGGAACGCCGCGCCCTGCCGGGGCTGGAGCGTCTCGGCCTGTACGAGGAGGAGTCCCGGCTCTATTGCGGGCGGGGCCATCCGCTGTTCGATGCGGCGGCCGTGACCCGCGAGGCGGTGGAGACGGCCGACGCCGTCGCCCCGACCCAGTCGCAGCCGCCCCACGCCCTGAACGCCACCGCGACCGCCACCGACCGCGAAGGCGTGGCCTTCCTGCTGCTGACCGGCTGCTACATCGGCTTCCTGCCAGTGCATTACGCGGCACATTGGGTGGAGCGTGGCGACATGCGCGCCCTGCTGCCCGACAGCCATCATTACCGGGTGCAGTTCAGCGCCGTCACCAAGAAGGGCGTCCCGCCCAACCTAGTGATGGAGCGCTTCATGGACCTGCTGGAGCGGACGGAGGAGGCCTGAGGATCACTGCCCTCCGGATCACTGAACCGTGCGCACCGGCGAGAAGGGCAGGCCGGCCTGATCGAGCGCCCGGTCGATCACCTCCTCGGACTTCTGGTCGAACAGCTGCAGCAGCAGGTCGTCGACCATCCAGTCGTTGGTCGGGGTGCAGGCGGTGAACAGCTCGCTGATGACCTCCGCCTGGAAATCTTCGCGGCCGGCATCGCCGCCCTCATACTCCATACGCTTGGCGACGCCGACCGCGACCTGGAAGGGATGGGTCAGGCCGGGGGCGACGGTCGCCTTCTTCATCAGCGCCGCCATGCCCAGTTCGCCGTCGTCCCAGGCGAGGCGGCGGGCATTCTCCGGCGGGATGCCGGCACGCACGGCCATGCCGGCGACGAACAGGGTCAGGTCGCCGGCGCACAGGGCGCGAAAGAGCAGGACCGGCGTCAGGCGGCGGTTGGTGTGCAGCCACTGGATCACCGCGTCGATATCCTCGGCCCCGCGCAGCACCGGCCGCAGCATGCGCATGGTCGCCGCCTCCCGGCCGCGCTCCACCAGCCGTTCGACCAGTTCGCGCGACAGGCCGTGCGCCTGCATCAGCGTGGTGCGCATGCTGTCGGAGACGAAGGCGACCACCCGCTCCACCATCGCCAGCGACAGGCCGGGGCGGGTCGCCGCCGCCTCGCTGACCATGCGGACGCGGCCGAAGCGGTCGAGCGCCCGGCTCATCGCGCTGTCCGGCACCTCGGCGCCGTCGTTGCGCAGCAATGCCGTCACGGCGATCACGTTGCCGCGCTCCGCGATCACGCCGGACACGCGGGCGGAAACGGTGGAGCGGCTGGCGACCGCCACATGCTTGCCGGAATCGGGATCGGACAGCACGTCCAGCAGCAGGTCGTCGGTCAGGCCGGCGGCATCGCGCAGGATGGGGAAGGCCACCCGGCCGACGTCGCGCACCAGCCGCTCCGCCAGATCCCCGGTCAGCAGCGGGCTGTTGCGCAGCTGCCAGGCCACCGCCTCGCGCACCGCCACCTGGGCGTCGCCGGCGAAGCAATGCACCACCTCGATCGCCAGCGACCGTTCGGCCGGGGTGAGCGCCCCCGCTTCCAGGTCGTGGAACAGCTTGTTCATCGTCTCGATCCGCGTTTCCGCATCGGGC
The DNA here is from genome assembly GCF_019805165.1 of Azospirillum sp. 412522. Lineage (GTDB taxonomy): Bacteria > Pseudomonadota > Alphaproteobacteria > Azospirillales > Azospirillaceae > Azospirillum. Next base: position 31,014 of record NZ_RWIJ01000031.1, on the reverse strand, counting down.
GAGGCGATCAGCCGCTCCACGTCCTTGGCCGACAGGGCGTTGGGATGGGGGATGTCTGGGTGGGCGGCGGCGTGTGGCATCATGGCACCCGGCTGCGGCATCGGAGGAACACCTTCAATCGAAATCGAGGCAGGAATAGCGGACCATGTCGCCCCACAGCCGGTCGAGCCGGCGGAGCGTGCGGTAGCTGGCCTTCAGGTCGCGGACCTCGGTCTCGTTGCGGACCAGCGCCTCGGCCTGCGCCTGCTCCATCCGCCGCAGCCCCTCCCACAGTTCCCGCCCCTTGTCGGTCAGCTGGAGGCGGGCGGTCCGGCGGTCGCGCTGGTTGGCGGCGCGGTTGATGTAGCCGGCATCGACCAGGATCTTCAGGCTGTAGGAGGCGTTGGACCCCAGGTAATAGCCGCGCTCCATCAGGTCGCGGACCGACAGCTCGTCCTCGCCGATCAGCATGACCATCAGCGCCTGCACCGGCCCGATGTCCTCGACGCCCAGCTTGGACAGGCCGACGCGGACGACGTCGAGATAGCGGCGGTGCATGCGCTCGATCAGCCGCGCCATGCCGTGGAAGTCGGCGAGGTCGAGATCCTCGCCCGGCTTGCCCCCGGTCTGCCCGCCCGCCCGGTCTGCCGTCTTTTCGTCCGGTCCCGGTTCCGGCGCGTCGTCATCGTCCCAGTTCAGATTGCTCATCGCGTCCACGATCTCGGCTCATCCATTGCCGTGTCCTTCCTGCACAGGTCACTCCGCCGCGGCTGCGAGGCCGCGGAAACCGTTGGGATGGGTGCTCCGCCAGGCCCAGGCGCTGCCGATGATGCTGTCCAGCTCCGGGAAACGCGGTTGCCACCCGAGATCGCGGCGGATGCGCTCCGACGAGGCGATCAGCACCGGCAGGTCGCCGGGGCGGCGCGGGCCGACCTTGACCGGCACGGTCTTGCCGGTGATGCGCTCCACCGAGGCGATCACCTCACGCACGCTGTAGCCGGTGCCGTTGCCGAGGTTATAGCGGACCGACCGTTCCTCCAGCGCGTCCAGCACCCGCAGATGGGCGTCGGCCAGATCGCAGACATGGATGTAGTCGCGGATGCAGGTGCCGTCGCGCGTGTCGTAATCGTCGCCGAAGATCTCGATGTGCGGTCGCTTGCCGGTGGCGGCGTCCATCACCAGCGGGATCAGGTGCGTCTCCGGGCTGTGGTCCTCGCCGAGGCGGCCGTTGGGATGGGCGCCGGCGGCATTGAAGTAGCGCAGGCAGGCGGAGCGCAGGCCATGGCAGCGGTCGGCCCAGTGCAGGGCGCGCTCGATCATGAACTTCGATTCGCCGTAGGGGCTGCCGGGGTCGATCGCCTCGTCCTCGTCGATGGGGATCCGCTCGGGCGAGCCGAACAGGTTGGCGGTCGAGGAGAAGACCAGCTTCATCACCCCCGCCTTCACCGCGGCGCGGATCAGGTTCAGCGAGGTGACGGTGTTGCCGTGCAGGTAGGCGTGCGGGTCGCGCATCGATTCGCCGACCACCGACAGGGCCGCGAAGTGGAACACCGCGTCGAAGCGCCACTGTCCGAACACGCGGGCCAGCGCCGACTCGTCGGCAAGGTCGGCCTGGATGAAGGTCGCTTCTGGCGGAACGGCGGCGGCGTGGCCCTGGCGCAGGTTGTCGAACACCACGACCCGGTGGCCGCGGTCGAGAAGCTCGGCGACGCAGTGGCTGCCGACATAGCCGGCGCCGCCGGTGACGAGAATGGTCTTGCCGAGGGTGGCTTCGGACATCGTCATGGAAGGGTTTCCTTGAACCGGATTTCGGGCCGCAGTTGGAAACCGGCGGCCGGCAGGGTGGAAGGAAAGCGGGGGGCGGTGCAGGGGGCCGGATGGGGGATCACGGCGCCTTGCGCAAAACTCATGCAGCGCAGCATGCACGATGTCGAAGGCGTCTGACCAGATGGCTGCGAAAACTGCCCCGAACGACATAAGACCTTCGGTGAAGTGCGGATTCTGCGTTTTTTATCATGGGCTTAATGACCCTCGCCTACCTCCTTTTCGCAAGCTGGAAAGGAGTGGCGACCGAAACTTGTCACACGTCTCTAAAATGTCTCCGGTGTAAAGCTTAAGCGTGCCAACTCCACCGACGCTTCCCCCCGCGTCCGGATTTGTCCCGTCATAGGCGGCCCCGTTCATCGGGCCGGCCGCACCCGGCGCCCCCCAGCCGGCTTCCTGTCCCGCGTCCGTCGCCGCCGGCAGCTTTTCCTGTTTTTCCCTGCTCTCCCCGATTGTCGGCGCCGCGTCAGGTGGCGAATCCTCCTTCAGGAAGGATCGAAGATGAGTTCCGTGGATCGGCCCCTGCTGACCCAAGCCTACCGGAAGATCGGACAGGGCCTGTTGCTGGCCGGCGTCCTCAGCCTGTTCGTGAATGTCCTGATGCTGGTGCTGCCGCTCTTCACCATGCAGGTCTACGACCGCGTGATGAGCAGCCGCAGCCTGGAAACGCTGACGATGCTGGCGATCATCGCGGTGGGAGCGCTGGCGCTTTACGGCGTGCTCGACTTCATCAGAGCCCGCGCCTTCCTGGTGACCAGTGCGGTGATCGCCCACCGCTTCAACGTCCCGGCGCTGGAGGCCTCCATCGTCGACGCGCTGTCGGGTGGCCCGCGCAACGCGGCGCAGACCATGCGCGACCTGAACGACCTGCGCAGCTTCATGACCAGCAGCGCGGTGACCGCCCCGCTGGAGCTGGCCTGGGCGCCGATCTTCCTGGCCATCCTGTTCCTGCTGCATCCGGTCTATGGCGTGCTCGCCATTCTCTCGGCCCTGGTGCTGCTGGTGATGGGGGTGTTGACCGACATGCTGACCCGGCGGCCGATGGCCCAGGCCAACGAGGCCTCGGCCCGCGTCTTCGCCGACATCGCCGGCACCGTCCGCCATGCCGAGGCCATCGAGGCGATGGGCATGCTGCCGGCGCTGGCCCGGCGCTGGCAGTCGGCGCAGAGCGGGTCGGCCGGGATGATCGACCGTGGCGCCACCCTGTCGCGCGGGCTGGCCGCGGCGTCGCGCTCGCTGCGGATGATCCTGCAGGTCGGCGTGATCGCGGCCGGCGCTACGCTGGTGATCGACAATCTGGTGACCCCAGGCAGCATGATGGCCGCCGGCCTGATCACCGGCCGGTTGCTGCACCCCTTCGAACAGCTCGTTGACGGCTGGCGGCAGTGGGTGAAGGCGCTGGAGGCGCATCGCCGCATCCGCGACCTGCTGAACAATGGCGCCTCCGCCCGTTCCACCATGCCATTGCCGCAGCCGCAGGGGGTGCTGACCGTCGATCGGGTGACCCATGTGCCGGCCGGACTGAACCGCCCGGTGCTGCGCAACGTCACCTTCGCGGTGGAAGCGGGAGAGGTGCTGGGCGTCATTGGCCCGTCGGGCGCCGGCAAATCGACACTCGCCCGCCTGCTGGTCGGCGTCTGGCAACCAACGGCCGGTGGCATCTATCTGGACGGGACCAGCACCTACCTATGGGAGCGCGAGAGCTTCGGCAAATATGTCGGCTATGTGCCGCAATCGGTGGCGCTGCTGGACGGCACCATCGGCGAGAACATCTCCCGCATGGCCAGCGCCGACCCGGCGGAGATCGTCCGCGCCGCGCGGCTGGCCGGCGTGCATGAGATGATCGGCCGGCTGCCCTTCGGCTACGACACGCCGGTGGGCGATAGTGCCTTTTCCCTGTCCGGCGGCCAGCGACAGCGCATCGCGCTGGCCCGCGCCCTGTTCGGCCGTCCGCGCCTGCTGGTGCTGGACGAACCCAATTCCAATCTCGACCACGACGGCGAACAGGCTTTGCTGAACGCCGTCCATAAGGTGAAGGCGGACGGTACGACCGTGGTGATGATCGCCCACCGCCCCTCCATCGTTGCCATCGCCGACAAGCTGGTGGTGATGAAGGAGGGTGCCGTCGAGCATTTCGGGGCCCGCAACGACGTCCTGAAACTGGTGCAGCCCGGCGGCGCTCCCGCCGGCGTGGCCCGCCTCGTCCGCAGCGGAGAACAGCGATGAGCAGCGATACGCCCCTCCTGACATCCCAGCCGGTCTGGACCGCGACCATCGACGCCATGCCGGCCGAACCCTCCCTGCGCGGCACAGCGCTGGCCGGGGCGCTCGCCGTGCTCGTCGGCTTCGGCGGATTCCTGACCTGGGGCTTCGCCGCCAGCCTGGACAGCGCGGCGCTCGCCGCCGGCACGGTGATGGTGGAAAGCCATCGCAAGACCATTTCCCATCTGGAGGGCGGCATCCTGCGCGACCTGCTGGTCAAGGATGGCGATCTCGTGCGCGCCGGTCAGGTGCTGCTGCGGATGGATTCCACGCAAAGCCAGGCCGTGGTCGCCCAGTTGCAGGGTCAATATTGGACAGCGCTGGCCCGGCTGGGCCGGCTGCGGGCCGAGCAGTCGGACGCGCCGAAACCACTCTTCGCCGACGAGCTGGGGAAGGCCGTCGGCGACAACCCGGTGGCGGCCGAGGCGGTGGCGGTTGAGGAGCGGCTGTTCCGGTCCCGTCGCGACAGTTATGAGGCGCAGCTGGGCATCCAGCGCCGCCAGATCTCCCAGCTGCGCGACGAGATCGTGGCGCTGGATGCCCAGCGCGTCGCCACCGCCGACCGGCTGCGCTACACCCAGGACGAACTGAGGGTGGTGCAGGGCTTGCTGGCCAAGGGGTATGAACGCAAGCCGCGCCTGTTGGAGCTTCAGCGCAACGTCGCCGATTCGGAGGGCCGGCTGGGCGAGCTGATGGCGAACAAGTCCAAGGCGGAACAGGCCATCGCCGCCGCCGAGCTGACCATGATCAACATCGGCAACACCCGTCGGTCGGAGGTGTCGACCGATCTCCAGGCCGCCCAGGCCAGCGTCGCCGACCTGTCGGAACGGCTGCGCAGCGCCGACGACGTACTGCTGCGCCAAGCGGTCACCGCACCGCAGGCGGGGCGGGTCACCGGGCTGAAGTTCTTCACCTCCGGCGGTGTGATTCCGGCCGGTGCCGGCATCCTCGACATCGTGCCGCAGGACGACGCGATGATCGTCGAGGCCCGCGTCTCGCCCCACGACGTCCAGAATGTGGAGGTCGGCAGCAAAGCGATGGTGAAGTTGACCGGCTATCGCCAGCGCGCCGTGCCGCCGGTGGCGGGGCAGGTGGTGTCGCTGTCGGCCGACCAGTTGGAGGACGAACGCACCGGTGCCTTTTACTTCGCGGCGCGGATCAGCATGGATGCGGCGGAGCTGAAGGCCCTGCCCAATGTCGAACTGCATCCCGGCATGCCGGCCGAGGTGATGATCCACGGCCATGCCCGCCGCGCCATCGACTATTTCCTGACGCCGCTGACCGACGGGCTTCAGCGGGCCTTCCGCGAAAAATAGGCGGAACCGCCATCCCCCCGGCCCTCCCCCCGTTCGGGCCGGTGCGGGCTGAGGCCGCTTGCCTGGGCGTCCATCCCCCGGCCAGCTGCTTCGTGGAAGGGCCGGCGTCCCCCGCGCCGGCCCTTTTGCACGACCGCGGCGGATGTGAGGCAGTTTCATTACCGCCAGCTCGGCTGAATCTTGCGTCTGAAAGTGCCGAGTTTTTGTTCTGGCCGCTGAATATTAAAATGATTTCTTTTCTCTTTGCCGATGACGGTCTCGCCCTGGCCGGCGCAAGCGCTTCCACCGCGGGTGATAACGCCGTTGTGGCTTTGAATGAATCATTCGATTTTAAGAACCTTCTTTTAACGATTTGCGAATTTTCCCTGAGATTCCGCCGTTTTTCGCCTTCTTGCTGGGGAAATGTGAGTCTGACCATCATTTTTTAAAACGCAAACTGCTTAGAAATTCGAAATAAATCAGAATAACTCTCTTTTTTAAAATATCGACAATGCGTTGTACTGCAAGAATTTGCTATCTAGACTCAACTTTCTCTTCCATGTGCCCAAGTTTTATCACACTATCGCCCCGATAGATTTGGTTACACCGAAAGGCGAGCTCAGCCTTTCGAGCGAGGCCTAAAGAAGGCCCAAAAATCCCAATCACATCGCAAGGAGACACCTACGATGGCTACGGTTCCTGGAGGCAGCTACGACGTGCATCTCGGCACGAATCATGACGATCTGCTGGTCGGTGGGCAGGGTGACTCTCTGTTGCTGGGGGGCAACGGCAGCGACACTCTGCTTGGCGGCAATGGGCACGACCTTCTGTTGGGGGGCAACGGGACGGACGTGATCCATGGCGGCGCATCGGCGGACATGCTGCTGGGAGGTAACGGCGACGACATTATCGATGGCGGTTCAGGCGACGACATCATCCTGGGGGGGAATGGTGACGACGTTCTGGTCGGCGGTGCCGGGCGCGATCTGCTGGATGGCGGCAAGGGCGACGACGTGCTGTCGGGGGGCGACGGTGACGACGTGCTGAATGGCGGTGCCGGCGACGACACGCTGTACGGTGGCGGCCATAACGACATCCTCAATGGCGGCAAGGGCGACGACCTGCTGCGCGGCGGCACCGGCGACGACGTGTTGAACGGTGGTGACGGCGACGACACCCTGTTCGGCGACGACGGCAACGACCGTCTGGAAGGCGGCAAGGGCGACGACCTGCTGATCGGCGGCGCCGGACACGACGTCTTCATCTTCTCCGGCGGCGGCGGCCAGGACGTGGTCCTGGACTTCAAGGCCGGCGAGGACGTTCTGCAGATCTCCCGCAACATCAACGGTCTGAAGGTGACCGACGCCGCCGATCTGGCTGCCCGCGTCACCGACCAGCATGGCGACGCCGTGATCGACCTGGGTCATGGCGACAGCATCACGCTGAAGGGTGTCTCGGCTGCGGACATCCACAACCACCCGAACGACTTCTTCGTCATCCACTAACCGGGCACTGATCGAGCGACGCTTCCTGAGCGCCGCCTGAGAAGGAGGGACCGGTGGTGTCAAAGCCGCCGCCGGCCCCCCTTGCCCGAACTCCGCCTTTCCGACTTTCAAACCCACCGACGCTGCCGGAAACCCATCCATGACCGTCATCGCCGTTCTGCCGAATTCGGTGTCGATCGCCCCGGCCCAGCGTCTGGCGCTGGGCCGCCGCTTCCTCCTCGTCTCCTGGACGATGGACGGGACGGCCGGCACGGCCGATTCCGTCGGTCCGATCACGCCGAGCGTCGACGGCCAGCCGGTGCGTCCGCCCTTCACCACGCTGACCATCGACACCGGTTGGGGTGGGCGGCGCGTCCTGTCGATCCTGCCGGCACCGCGCAACCCGCGGATGCCGATCCATTTCATCGCCAACAACCGCGTGATCGCCGAGCTTCGCACCGAATCCGCCGCCGCCGAACTCGATCCCGCCGGGCTTCTGGGCATCCTGGATGGTGCCGCCCGGCTGCGGGTGCTGCGCTTCCTGTTCGATTTCGCCTGCTCCACCCCGGTGCTCCGTGGCGATGCAACCTTTGCCACGCTGTGCCGCCGGCTGGTCCTGGACCGCGCGGCTGAGCCGGCTATGCTGGCGGTGCGCGCGACGGCGGGCGGTGACCTTCTGCTCTGCGCCGGTGCGCTGTCCGGCCGCTTCGGTACGATAAGCGGGTTGGTGGTGCTGTCATCGAACGCGATGGGGCGGGCGCCCTTCGAAGCTTGCATCGGACCAGACCCGGCGGGGAAAGGGCGGATCGCCTTCGACCTGCTGATCGACCGCGAGCTGTGTGTGCCGGGCAACCTGCTGGTGGTGCTTGGCGCCAACGGCGTCGCCTGTCGCCGCTTCCCGGAAGAGCCCGTCGGCCTGCCGACTCTGACCGACCGGCTGAACGCCCGCCCCGACACGCCGGCCACGCTGCGCAATTATCTGTTGACCTGCCTTGCCCGGCGCGGTCGCCACGATGCGTCGGCTGCATCGGCGGTCAGCGAGTTGCAGGCGCTGGCCCCGCTGCCGCGCCGGCAGGCCGCCGACGCCAAGCGCCCCATCGGGGCTTCGCTCGACCTGGCGGTTCCGACATCCGACGGCGGGCTGTTCCTCGCCGGCTGGCTGCACGACCCGCATGGGCTGGCGGCGGAACTGGTGGTGCGCACCCCCTTCGGCGGCGAACGCCGGGTGGAGCGCTTCGCTCACCGCTTCCCGCGCGAGGATGTGGCGAAACTGTACGGTACGGCTGGCGTAGACCGCAGCGGCTTCGTCCTGCATTTGCCGGGCAGCCCCGAACCGGCGGAGGCGCTCCAGGTTACGGCGGAGCTTCGGCTGGCGTCGGGCGGGGCGCTTCGTCTCGTCCCGCCGCCGCGTCCGCGCGTCCACGCCGACGCCCGGGCCGCGGTGCTCGGCAGCCTGCCGCCGCGCTTCGCCACGCCGGAACTGCTGGAGACCGTCATCGGCCCGGCCGTCGCCCCGCTGCACGCAGCCCATCTCGCCACCCGTGGCGAACCTGAACTGCTCGTCTACGGCGAGCGCAAGGCGAAGCCCGCGGTGTCGGTCGTCATCCCGCTCTACCGCACGCTGGAGTTCCTGCGCTTCCAGATCGCGTGCTTCGCCACCGACCCGGCGATGGCCGATGCCGAACTGGTTTTCGTGCTCGACAGCCCGGAGCAGCGCGACGAGGTGGCGCATCTGCTGCGCGGTTTCCACGGCCTCTATGGCCTGCCGATGCTGCTGCTGGTGCAAAGCGCCAATTACGGCTATTCCGCCGCCAACAATGCCGGCGTCGCCGTTGCCCGAGCCAACCGCCTGCTGCTCCTGAACTCCGACGTGGTGCCCGACCGTGCCGGCTGGCTGCCGCAGCTGGTCGCGGCGCTGGAGGAGCGTCCGGGCATCGGGGCGGTTGGCCCGAAGCTGCTGTTCGACGACGACAGCCTCCAGCATGCCGGACTCTATTTCGACCGCGACCTGCAGGGCGCCTGGTACAACCATCATTACTTCAAGGGCCTGCCGCGCGACTTTGCCGCCGCCTGCCGGCCGCGGTCGGTGCCCGGCGTCACCGGCGCTTGCCTGCTGACCACACGCGCCGCCTACAGTACCGCCGGCGGCTTCTGCGAAGACTACATCATCGGCGACTTCGAGGATTCGGACCTCTGCCTGCGCATCCGCGGCCAGGGTCTCGACGTCCGCTATGTCCCGTCGGTGGAGCTGTACCATCTGGAACGCCGCTCCATCGGCCGGCACCAGGGCTACACCCGCGGAGTCGCCTCCGAATACAACCGCTGGCTCCATGGCCGCCGCTGGGCCGACCGCATGGCCGAACTGATGGCACGCGACTGGCACGCCGACGACGAGGTGCAGCCGTCCCGAAATGGCCGCGCCCGCAAGACCGCACAGGTGACCCGATGAATGCGATTCTGCCGTCCCCGCAGCTTGCCGTCCTGCGCCGCCAGACCGATCCGCGGCTGGAATGGCTCTGCGCCCACATCGCGCGCAACCGCTTCCTGCCGGTGCCGCCGCCCGAACTGCATTTCATTGGCGACGGCGATTTCCGCGCCATCGGGGCGGAGTTCCTGCGCCATTTCGTCCGTCTCGGCGGCCTGCGTCCCGACCACAAGGTGCTGGAGATCGGCTGCGGCGTCGGCCGCATGGCTCTGCCGCTCACCCAGTATCTGGACTCGTCCTATGACGGCATCGACATCGTGCTGGACGGCATCCGCTGGTGCGCGTCGACCATCACCCCGGCCTACCCGGAGTTCCGCTTCCACCATCTCGACGTCGCCAACGGCCTCTACAATCCCGACGGCCGGATCGAGGGGGAGACGGCGACGCTGCCGTTCAGGGCGGGCACTTACGACTTCGTCATTCTGACCTCCGTCATCACCCACCTGCGCACGGCCGATACCGAGCGCTACGCGGCGGAGATCGCGCGGGTGCTGAAGCCGGGCGGGCGCTGCTTCCTAAGCCTGTTCCTGGCCGACGCCACCGCGCGGGCCGGCATCGCCAAGGGCACCGCCCGGCCGTCCTTCCGCGATGCGCCGGGCGTGGAACTGCTCGCCGATCCGGAGCATCCCAACGCCGCTGTCGCCTATGAAGAGGAGTTCCTGCTCGGCCGCTTCACCGCCCATGGCCTGCGCCCCGCCCGCGCCGTGATGCGCGGCCACTGGAGCGGCCAGCGCGAGGCCGAGAACTTCCAGGACCTGCTGGTTCTGGAGAAAGGAGCCGCCCCATGAGCCGGCGCCGCCTTCCCCTTCTTCCCGCCAACCATCCTGGAACGGGACACACCGCGGCCCGTCCCGCCCCGCGCCAGCCGGCGCGTCCGCTGGTCGCCGCCCGGCCGCCGCGGGTGCTGCTGATCGCGCACAACCACCCGAGCCTGCATCCCGGCGGCACCGAAATCTTCGCGCACGAGCTGTTCGGCGCCCTGAAGGCGGCGGGAGCCGAGTGCCTGTTCCTGGCCTGCACCAACGACACCCACCGGGCGCCGCGTCCCGGCACCGGCTTCCAGACGCTGGGACGCAGCGCCGACGAAGTTTTGCTGTGGGCCGGCCATTTCGACCATTTCCACCAGAGCCAGATCGACCTGCACGGGCTGGTCCCCGACCTGTCGAACCTGCTGCGCACCTTCCGTCCGGACATCGTGCATGTGCATCACACGCTGCTGCTGGGCGTGGAGATGCTGTTCCTGATCCGCCGTGTCTGCCCGGACGCGAAGATCGTCTACACGCTTCACGACTACTACCCGATCTGTGCCAATGACGGGCAGATGGTCACCCCGCCGCGAGGCGAGGGCGATATCGAGGGCGGTGCGCGCGCACTTTGCACCAAGGCGTCGCCGGATGCCTGTCATCGCTGCTTCCCCGACCGGCCGGCCGACCAGTTCCTGCTGCGTGAGAAGCACATCAAGGCGATGTTCGGGCTGGTCGACCGCTTTCTGGCACCCAGCCGCTTCCTGCGCGACCGCTACGTCGCCTGGGGCCTGGACCCCGCGCGAATCGAGGTGATGGCGAACAGCCGCCCGGCCATCGAACCGGCCCCGGTCCGACACCTCGCCCCCGGTGCCGCGCGCGACGCCTTCGCCTATTTCGGCAACCTGAACCCGTTCAAGGGCGTCACCGTGGCGCTCGACGCCATCGCCCGCATGGCGCGTCAGGGGCTCAACCCCTCGCTGGCCGTCCATGGCGGCAGCCTGTACCAGGCGCCGGAGTTCCGCCAGCGCATCGCCGACGGATTCGAGGCGGCGCGCGGGCTTGCCACCGCCCACGGCCCCTATCGTCCGCAGGAGATGCCGGCGCTGATCGGCGCCGCCGACTGGGTGGTGATGCCGTCGATCTGGTGGGAGAACGCACCCCTGGTGATCCAGGAGGCCTTCCAGCATCGCCGCCCGGTCATCGTCAGCGGCATCGGCGGCATGGCGGAGGCGGTGCGCGACGGCGTCGACGGTCTGCATGTCCGCCCCAACGATCCCGCCGACCTCGCCCGCGCCATGGCCCGCGCCATGACCGAACCCGGTCTGTGGGAGCGGCTGTCGGCCAACATCCCCTCCGTCCGTCCGACGGAGGAGGCCGCGTCGCTCCACCTCGCGCTCTACGGCGAACTTCTCTCACCGGCGCCAGCCGCTCTTATCCAGGGGAATCGCACCCGATGAAGGACCGCAGCACCAAGGCCGACATCACCGCCGCCGTCCTGCTGGACGAGGACACGCTGATGCTGTTCGGGGCGATCGACCATCCTCTGCCGGCGGACAGTGCGGTGATGCTGGATGGAATGATCGACGGGCGCTTCCGCGGCGGCTGCTGGACCGATGCGGCCGGGGAGCGCTGGTTCCTGGGAGCCATCCGAGTCACCGGTCTGGCCCACATGCGCCCGTCCCGCATCGAGATCGCGGATGCCCGGGGCAAGCACTTGCTGCTGCCCCGCCTGTCCAACGTCCGCACCAACCCGGCCCATCTGGTCGCAGCATTGCGCGAGGTGCAGCCGCAGTCACTCGACACTGCGCTGGACGTCGCCGTCACCCTGCTGTCCGGCCCGGCGATGGGAGAGGGGGAGGCCGGGGAGGGCCACCGCCGCACCCGCCTGCTGTCCGGCCTGGCCCATGAGGCCTCCCGCCCGGACGGCTTTGCCGAGGTGCTGGGCCGCTTCCGTGACGGCGCGCTGATGGTGCAGGGCTGGTCGCACGGCTTTCCGGCCGGAGCCGCCCATGTGCTGGTCGAGGCCGAGGATCTGCGGCCTCACGCCATCGCCGCCGCCCCCTTCCACCGTCCGGACCTGCCCGACGATGCCGCAGGCCTGCTGACGGTTCTGGAGGGGCCGGTCGCCGTCCCCGACACCATCCGCCGCATTCATTTCCGCGCCGCCGACGGCTGGCGTCATCTGGCGATCTTCGAGCATCGGCAACTGCTGGCCGATGGCGTCGCCTCCGCCCATGCCCGCGACATGCTGGGCCAGTTGCAGGGCGATGCCGCCCGCCGCGCTGTCGCCGCCGCCATAGCCGCCCGTTACAACGGGGTGGAGACGGTGTCGCAGGTCCAGGCGCCGGTGCGCATGGGGCTGGACATGGCGGTGCGCGTGCCGGGCGCCGGGCTTTTCGTCTGCGGCTGGCTGCTCGACCCCACCCAGGCGGTGCGGGCGGTGACGGTGAAGGGCGGCGGCATGGCGGCGCGGCTGGATGCCGACTGGTCACGGCTGGCCCGCAAGGACGTGTCCGATGCCTTCGGCTGCGATCCGCTGTTTGCCGGCCGCCTCCTGCCGGGCAATGACGCCCACGGCTTCACCGCCTTCGCCCGCGAGCCGGCCGGCATCGCCGCCGACGCCGAGTTCCATCTGGAGCTGACGTTGGCCGACGGCATCGCCTTTCTGCCGCTGCCGTGCCAGCCGCCGACCGGTGATTCGCTGCGGCGCATGCTGGGCGCGGTCAATCCCGACAGCCCCTCCATCGACCGCGTCGTCTCCACCCATCTCGGGCCGATGCTGCGCACCGCGGCCTCTGCGAAGGCGGCCCCGTCCTCCGTCCTGCATCCGATGGGCCGTGCGCTGAAGAGTCCGCGCGTGTCGGTAATCCTGCCGGTCTGCGACGGGCGCGAGGATGTCGATTTGAACCTTGCCCGCATGGCGAACGACCCGGATTTCACGGAAGCGGAAATCCTGGTGGTCGCCGGTGTCGGCACGCATGAGCGGCTGGCCGGCATGGTCCGGCAGGCTGCCGGCTTCTACCGGCTGGCGGTCGGCTTCGTTGCCGCGCCCACGGCATCCGATCCGTTCGAGGCGGTGGCGGCGGCGCTGCCGCATGCGAGAGCCGATCGCGTCCTGCTGCTGTCGCCGTCGGTTCTGCCGACGGAGCGCGGCTGGCTGTCGGCGCTGGAACGGGCGATCCGCAAGCCGAACGCCGTTGGCTCCGCCGCCCTGGCGCCGGTGATGGTCAGCCCGACCCTGCTGTACGAGGATCACTCGGTCCGCTTCGCCGGGATCGTCGCGGTGGAAGGGCCGGGCGGCGCGACCGCCTACGAGCGCCGCTTCGCCGGCTATCCGCGCGACTGGCTGAAGGAGCAGGAGGCGTCGGCGGTCGATGCCGTTTCGGCCGACTGCGCGCTGCTGCCGCGCGAGCTGTTGATGCGCGCCATGGCCGACGGCGGCCGCTATCTCGGGCCGGAGCCGAAGGGGCTGGACCTGTGTCTGCGGGTGCGGGCGGCCGGCGGCTCCTGCCTTTGGCTGCCGAAGGTGCGGCTGGTGGCGGTCGACGAACAGCCCCGCCACGCCCGCGCCCCCCGGCTGGAGCGCATGAGCGCGCTGATCGACGAATGGAGCTTCGCGGAGCGCTGGAAGGCGTCGATCGCGGCATAGCGTTTTCTCCCCCTCAATCCCTCCCCCTCCGCCTCGGAAAACGGTCACACGATGAGCAAGACCAAGCGCGCGCTGATCATCAGCCATGGCCACCCCTCCTTCTCGCTGGGCGGGGGTGAGGTCGCCTCCTACAACCTGCACAACGGCCTGCACGACCTGCCGGGCTGGGAAAGCCATTACCTCGCCCGCGTGGCGCCGCCCATCGCCCAGCATCGCGGTTCCGCCCTGATGGCGCTGCGCCAGAAGGAGCGGGAGGTGCTGTACTACGCCAACGACTACGACCATTTCCGCCTGTCCAACCGCAACCTGCCCGGGCTGGAGAAGGACTTCGTCCGCTACGTCCGCGACCTCCAGCCGGACGTGGTGAACTTCCACCATTTCCTGGGCCTGGGGATCGAGACGATCCAGGCGGTGCGGCAGGCGCTGCCGCGCGTGCCCATCGTGGTGACGCTGCACGAATACCTGTCGATCTGCCACCACCATGGCCAGATGGTGAAGACCAGCCGCAACGCGCTGTGCTACCGCGCCAGCCCGGCCGACTGCGCCGGCTGCTTCCCCCACATCGGCGAGGCGGAGTTCTTCAAGCGCGAGCTGTTCCTGAAGACCTTCCTGGAGCAGGCGGACTTCTACGTCAGCCCGTCGAATTTCCTGATCGACCGCTATGTCGACTGGGGGCTGCCGCGCGAGAAGTTCCGCATGATCGAGAACGGCCTGACCATCGAAGGCATCGCCCCGCCGCGCCCGGTCGCCCGCGGCGGCAAGCGCAACCGCTTCGCCTTCTTCGGCCAGCTGACCGAGTTCAAGGGCGCCCACCTGCTGGTGGAGGCGGTGTCCCGCATCTCCGACAAGGCCTGGGGCGAGGACGGCGCGCTGATGATCTTCGGCGGCAACCTGGAACGCCAGCCCGAGGCCTACCAGAAGCGCTTCAACGATGCGGTCGAGAAGGCCGGCGACCGGGTGCGCTTCTACGGCAGCTACCGCTCGGCCGAACTGCCGGGCCTGATGAAGGACGTCGACTGGATGATCATCCCGTCGATCTGGTGGGAGAACTCCCCCGTCGTCATCCAGGAGGCCTTCCTGCATGGCCGCCCGGTCATCGCCAGCAACATCGGCGGCATGGCGGAGAAGGTCACCCACGGCGTCGACGGCCTGCATTTCCGCAACGGCAGCGTCGAGGATCTGGTCGATCGCATGACGGAAGCGCTGACCACTCCCGACCTTTGGGACCGCCTGCGCCTGCGCATCCGCCGCCCTATCGACCGCGCCGAATGCGCCCGCCAGCACTCGGAGGTGTTCGACGCGCTGCTGGCTGCCGGCGGTGCGGCGTCCTCCCTTCCGGAGCGGGCGGTGGCGCAACGGCCGTGATAAGGAAACATTGGGAAGACCTGTGATATTTTCAAATACAGAGTAGATTTCATTCCAGAATGCGCCGGTAAATTTGGTAGAGTTGAAGTGAAAATCACAGGATTCTTCCGGTAAATCCTGTGCATGGATTCGAAATGACCCGGCAGTGGTCCGGGCACCCTCCATCCCTATTATCGCCCAACCCAGGGAGAGCCGCCGTGGCCAACATCCTCGTCATGATTCCGTCGGGCGAAGTCTATGATCACGACTGCGTGCGCTGGTACAGCTACCAGGACATTCAGCGCAGCATCAACCACTACCACAACATCGGCGACGCCTTCGTCTTCGACTCCTCGCTGAAGCTGCTGACCTACGACAAGCTGGATGTGCTGGAGATCCGCGAGTTCCGGCAGGAGGCGGTCGATCGGATCAACGCGGAATACGACTATGTCTTCCTGCGCGGCAGCAACTACATCCACGATTCGATGGACTGGCCGGCGGCGACCATCCAGGTGCTGGCGAAGCTGCGGATTCCCGTCATCGCCTTCGGCGTCGGCGCCCAGGCGCCGGCCACCGGCAAGCTGACGCTGACCGAGGAAAGCAAGCGCATCTGGCGCATGATCGCCGACAAGTCGACGACGCTCGGCGTGCGCGGCACCTACACCGCCGAGGTGCTGTGGGACCTGGGCATCAAGAACACCCGCATCGTCGGCTGCCCGACCGCCTTCCGCAACCGCGACCCGGAACTGCGCATCGACCTGCCGGCGCTGGACAGCGTCCGCAAGGTCGGCATCACCATGCGCCGCGAGGTCTCCAAGCATTATTCGCCGGACGTGCGGAAGTATCTGGAGCGCCACCGCGACTTCGTGAAGGACATCTCCCGCCGCTTCGACACCGTCCTGATGATGCAGGGCGAGGTGGAGGAGAAGAACCTGCTGTGGGGCACCGGGGAGCAGAAGGCGGAGGCCTGGGCGCACCTGCATGACAGCGCCTGGCTGAAGCAGTGGTATTTCGACGACGAGATGGACGCGCTGTACCGCGAGCGCCTGTGGTATTCGGACGTCGTCGCCGATTATGAAACCCTCGTGCGGTCGAAGGATCTGGTGCTGGGCTACCGCCTGCACGGCAACCTGATGGCGCTGTCGAACGCCACGCCGTCGGTCTATTTCAGCTATGACAGCCGCACGGCGGAGTTCGCGGAGACCTTCGCGATCCCCTGCTACAACGTCTACTCGGACAAGCCCTTCGTCCTTGAGGAATACTGGGACCAGAGCCTGTTCGAGAAGTTCAACCGCACCTACTATCAGCGCTATCGCGACATGCGGGAGTTCCTGGACGAGAACTACGTCCCCCACCGCATGCCCAGCCATACCCTGCGCCGCGCCACCGACCGCAAGGCGGCGTAAGCCTCGACGCCATCTCCAGCCCAACGACCGCCCAAAACAACCGGAAGCCGGCCCCATGTCAGCCACCGCCAAGATCGTCGAGCTTCGCGACTCCACCGCCGTGGCGGCCGATCCTCTCGACGGACCGCAAGCGGCAGCCATCGTCGGGCACATCGATGCCTTGCAGGGTGGCCGTGTCTTCGGTTGGGCCTGGGACGGCAACCATCCGGCCGACCGGCTGGAGGTGGAGTTGCGGCTGGAGCGGGACGGCGGACCGCCGGAAATCCTGGGGCGGGTGGCAGCCGACCGGCTGCGGCCCGATCTGGCTGGCGGCGGCATCGGCGACGGTGCCCATGCCTTCGAGGCGGAGGTGATCCTGCCGGAAGGGGCGGACCCGTCGCGGGTGGTGGCGGTGGTGCGGTCGCCTTCCACCGGCGAGACGGCGACCTTCGCCCAGCCGAACCCGGAGGACCAGCGGCTCGACCGGCTGCTGGCGCCGCATCTGCACCGCATCGGCGAGCGGATCGATGCGCTCCGCCGCGACCAGCGCCAGCTTGCTGCGGCCCAGCAGACCATCGGCCGCCTGCTGCGCGATGCGGGGGAGGGGGTGGCGGCGCTCCGGGCCGATACCGCGCGGAGCGAAACGGCACATGGCGAGCGGGCCGATGCCCTGACCGAAAGCCTGCGGGAGCTGACCGAGCGGGTCGGCGGGCTGGAGGTGTTCCTGATGCGGATGGACCAGAGCCTGCGCGGCCTGGACAGTGCGTCGGCCGAAAAATCCGGCGGTTCCGGCTGGTCGCCGCTGCTGACCGTCCTGGGATCGACGGCCGGCGCCTTCCTGGCCGTGCTGGTCGGCTGGCTGGTGCTGCACTGATCCGGAAGGTTCCGCTAGACTGAAGGGTAGGCAACCGCGCGGGGCCCGGCGGTGTTTAGCTTTCGCGGCCCCGACACCCCTCCTGCCGAGGGCCGTGCGGTGCGATAGAGCGGAGCCTGCCGATCATGCTTGACGGATTTCCCGTCGCCGAACCCGCCCCCGATGCGCCATTCCCGATCCCGGCACCCACTCCCGCCGCTCTATCGGTCCAGAGCGAAGGCGAACTGGCGGTTCGGCTTGCCGCGCTCGCCCGCCGGCCCGGTGGCGTTCTGCTGCTCTCCCGCAGTGATGGCCGGGCCGCCCGGCTGGCGCGGCTGGCAAGCGACCTGTCTCCCGACCTCGATGTCGTCCTGCTGCCCATCGATGAGACGGCGGCGGGCGACCGTGCAGCCCCGTCGCGGGCTGTGCTCGGGCGCCGTGCCGCCGGCCTGATGCGGCTTGCCGATGCCAAAGAACCTGCGGGGGGACGGCTGGTCGTGGCATCGGCCGATCTGGCCCTGCAACGCCTGCCTCCGCCGCAGGCCTGGGCTGGAGGGCGCCTCCACCTGACTCGTGGCATGGCCTATGACGAGGAATCCTGGCGCGGCTGGTTCGCCCGGACCGGCTATGTGCTGGACGACCGGGTGGACGAGCCTGGGGAGGTGGCGATCCGCGGTGCGGTGGTGGAGGTCTTCCCCGGCGACTGCGACAGGCCGGTCCGCTGTGAGATTGCCGACGGCATCGTGCGCGAACTGCGCCTTTATGACCCGGTGTCCCAGCGGTCGGTCGGAACGATCGACGCGCTCATGCTGGGCCCGGTCACCGACCTGCTCGTCGGGCCGGGGATGCTCGACCGGCTGGCCGCAAGCCTTGCCGGATTGGGGGCTGCCCTGCCGGACGGGTTGCGGCGGGAAATCGAGGGGGGACGGCGGCCTTACGCCTTCGACCTTCAGCTTCCCAACGTCTTCGACGATTGCCCGCTGCTGTTGGACCTGCTGCCGGACGCGCTGGTCGTGCTGGACGCCGGCGCGCGCGACCGCATCGAGGCACGGGCCGACGATCTGACCGAAGCCGGACCGGACCGGCGCATCCGCCGTGACGATCCCTGCCTGCTGCCGATCCCGGCGTTGGAACGCCGGCTGATCAAGGCCGATGCGCTGGAGAAGAAACTCTCCGCCCGTACCGTCTTGCCGGTGGAGGTGACGACCGGCCCCACTGTCGAAGCGGTACGAACCGAACGGACGCTGCTGCGTCGGGCGGCCGCGCTGATCGGGGAGGGGCGGGCCGTGCTGCTCGCCACCCGATCCGGCGGCAATCCAGGGGAAGTTGACCATCTGGCGGAGCGGGCGTCCACGGCATTGGGCCGTCCCGTGCCCTGCCTGGACCGCTGGCCCGATCCGCCCCTGGCGGCCGGCGACTGCGCCGTGCTGGCGCTGCGGACAGCCGATGGCTTCGTCTGCGACGGCATGACGGTGCTGGCGGCACCGCGTCATGCCGAAGAGCGCGGGGGAGAGGTGCAGACCCGTCCGCCGCTCGCCCCGTCGGAACTGTCGACCGGCGACTTCGTCGTCCATCTCGACTATGGCATCGGCCGGCTGGTCGGTCTGGAGACCATTGCCTCCGGCGATGGCGACGGAGAGGAGCCGGCCGCCGATTTCCTGGTCCTCGACTATGCCCACGACGACCGGTTGCTGGTGCCGACCGCCGACTTCGACCGGCTTTGGCGCCACGGCTCCGCCGACACCGGAGCCCGGCTCGACAGCCTGAAGAACGCCCATTGGCTGGAACGCCGCACCGTTCTGGAGGCGGAAATCGGCGAGACCGCCAAGGGCATCCTGCGAGAGACCCGCCGCCGTGCGCGGGAGGTGGCGCCGGTCATCGACCCGCCGGCCGACCGCATGCGCCGCTTCGGCGCCCGCTTCGGCTTCGATCCGACCGAGGGGCAACGCCGTGCCATCCAATCCGTGCTCGACGCCATGCGTCAGGGCCGCCCGATGGACCACCTCGTCTGTGCGGATGTGGGCTACGGCAAGACGGAGGTGGCCTTGCGCGCGGCCGCTGCAGCGGCTTTCGCCGGACATCAGGTGGCCGTGATGGCCCCGACCTCCGTCCTCGCCCGCCAGCATCTGGAGGTCTTCCGCCGCCGTTTCGCCGGCTTCGGCGTGGCGGTGGAGCCTCTGACCGGTTCGATGACCAAGGCGGACGCCGACCATGTGCGCGCCGGACTGGCGGACGGGACTATCGACATCGTCATCGGCACCCATGCGCTGCTGTCCAAGGAGGTCCGGTTCCAACGTCTGGGCCTGATGGTGGTGGATGAGGAGCAGCGGTTCGGGGCCGCGCAGAAGCTGGCGCTGAAGCGGCGGACCAAGGGTGTCCACAGCCTGGCGCTCAGCGCCACGCCGATCCCTCGCACCCTTCAGGGAGCGCTGGCCGGCCTGCGCGGACTCAGCATCATCGACACGCCGCCGGCACGCCGCCGTCCGGTGCGTACCGCGGTCACCCCGCGCGATCCCGTCACCGCGCGTGCGGCGCTGCTGCGCGAACTCGGGCGTGGCGGACAGGTCTTCTGCGTCACTCCGCGAATCGCCGACTTGGGCGGATTGGAGGACTGGCTCCGTGCGCTGGCCCCATCGGCCCGCATTGCCGTGGCGCATGGCCGGCTGGGCGCCGCGGCGCTGGACGATGCGGTGATGGGCTTCGTCGATGGCGAGAGCGACATCCTGCTGGCGACGCCGATCATCGAATCCGGCATCGACATCCCGCGCGCCAACACGCTGCTGCTGTTCCGCCCGGACCTGTTCGGGCTGGCCCAGCTGCACCAGCTGCGCGGCCGGGTCGGGCGTGGGGCGGTGCAGGGCTATGCCTATCTGCTGACCGAACCCGACCATCCGCTGGAAGAAAAGGCGGCCCGACGGCTCGGCTCCCTTGAGGTGATCGAAAGCCTGGGCGGCGGCTTCGTGCTGAGCATGCTCGACCTCGACCAGCGTGGAGCGGGCGACCTGCTGGGCGAGGACCAGAGCGGCCACCTGCGCGCGGTTGGAACCGAACTCTACCAGCGCATCCTGGCCGACGCCCTGCGGACACTGCGCCGCCAGCCCGACGAGCGCTGGGACCCGGAGGTGACGGTCGCGGTGCCGCAATGCATCCCGTCCGCCTATATTCCGGAGGAGGAACTGCGCATCGGCCTGCACCGCCGCATCGCCCGCACCCGTGAGGCAGGCGAGCTGGACGCCCTGCGCGAGGAGATGGAGGACCGTTTCGGCCCGCTGCCGGCCCCGGTGGAGCGGCTGCTGGTCATCGCCGACCTGCGCTGCCGGTGCCGGGCGCTGGGTATCGCCTCGCTTGGCTGCGGCCCGGCAGGCGTGGCGGTGACCTTGCGGGGCGAGCGCGCTGCGGCCAAGGCGGCGACGTTGGCGAAACGCTCCAAAGGGTTTCTGCGCGCGCAGGATGACCGGCTATCCGCTGCGCTGGAGGCGCCGGACGCCGACGGCCGGCTCGCCAACACGGTGCGCGTGCTCGACTGCATCGAGGCGATCGTCCGCAAGGCAAAACGGCGAAAGCGGGAATAAGTCGCGTCAGCGCAGGGTATGCATCCTTCTGGAGATTCGTGCGCTTAATGTGAAACGCACGTATCTCCGGCTTTATGTTTGGCGATCGGATTCACGCTTCAAATCGATCCCGATTTTACGCGATCCGATCTATCTCCGCTTTTCGAACAGGGTAACGGCCTCGGCCATGTAGGCGGACAGCTGCCCATTGTCGGTGCCTTCCCGCTCCATCGTCGCAATGCG
The DNA here is from genome assembly GCF_019805165.1 of Azospirillum sp. 412522. Lineage (GTDB taxonomy): Bacteria > Pseudomonadota > Alphaproteobacteria > Azospirillales > Azospirillaceae > Azospirillum. The sequence goes on along the minus strand of NZ_RWIJ01000031.1, from coordinate 9,914 downwards.
GGTGCGGGCCTTCTGCCGCGCCTCCGCCAGCAGCGCCGGATCCTCCGCCAATTCCACGGCGCGGGCGACGAACGCCGTGTCGTCCGCGACCAGAAAGGACGGACCGGCAACGCTGGCCACGTCGCCGCCCTGGAAGGACAGCACCGGCACGCCTCCCGCCATCGCCTGCGCCGCCCCCGCTCCGCCGCCGGTGCGGCGTGGGTTCACGAACAGGTCGCAGACCGACATCAGCGCCTCCATGCGATCGACATGGCCGAGGCTGCGCAACCGTCCGGCATGCCGGGCGGCTGCCAGCCGTCCAGGCAAGCTCTCGACCCCGCCGGCGAACAGCACCAGCGCCTGCGGGACCGCATCGAGAATCCGTTCCAGCAGGCCCAGAAGGGCCTCGTCGCACTCCGTATCCAGGCGGTTGCCGACCACGACGCAGACGAAGTCCGCCTCCAGCAGGGAGAACTCGACGCGCGTCGCGGTATCTCCGGTGTGGCGCAACGAAAACCTGAAACGCGACGGGCGCCAGGACCGGGCCAGCCGCCCGTTCCCGGCCGGCGGCGCTTGGCCACCGTAATCCAGCACGATGTCGGCGAGCGAGAGGGCGTGCCCGCTGGTGGTTGGGACGCACAGCACCGGACGGGCGCTTTCCAGCAGGTCGGCGACGATCACCGAGCCGCCGAAGGCGATCACCAGATCGGGGTCGAACGTTTCCACCGCCGACAAAAAACCGTTCAACTTGTCCGTGGTGATGCCGGGCGCGGTCGAGGACAGCATGCGGATCCGCTCGCCACCAGCCCGGATCGTCTGTTCTCCCGACAGCCTGTCTTCGACCGCTGCGGCGAAGGGTGGGACGAAGGGGCTGTAATAGCGGTCCGGCATCATGTTGGTGTTAAGCACCAGGACGGTCCGGCCATGATCGCGCTGAAGCCGGACCGCCAGCGTCAGCAGGTCGCGCGATGGCTGGTGTTCGGCGGACAGGAACTGGTTGGTTACGATGACCACCCGTCCCGTATCGGGCATGCCCGCGGGCCGATCCTTTGGAGTCAGTCCCAGCCGCACCGCCGTCTGCCGCAGGAAGCGTTCGTAGAAAGGGAACAGACGGTCCGTGACGAAGTCGGGAGCCGTGGCCATGTCCATGCGCATCAGGAACAGCTGGCGCTGCATGGACCAGTAGATCTGGTTGACGCCCTCCAGCGACGCCAAGTCCAGCACATTATCCAGCATGTCCAGGATATGCAGATATCGCCGCAGGTCGCCGGACACATAGGCCAGCGCCGATTCCCGCAGGATCGGATCGAGACTGGCGGTTTCGCTTTCCAGCGCCTCCATCGCTCCGGGGTCGCGTGCCAGCCCCGCCACTCTCGCGGCTTCGCAGCTTTCCGAGATCGCCTTCAAAGCCTCCCCGGTACCGGCCGGACCTTGCAGCCGGTCAATCAGGGCGGTCAGCGTGGCGTGGGGGGAATGCATCGTTCGAGCGGTCCCGATTGGCGCGACGGCCGGCAGCGTCTCGACGGTGGGAAAATCTGCCAGCATCCGCCTCCACCCATAGGAGTGATGCCGGCGGGTGTCAACGCAATCACTCCGCGTCCTTCGACGGCAAGAGGAGTCGCCGCCACCGTCCCTCGTACCGGCGGCGTTCTTCGGCCGCCGACGGATCGCTGCCGGTGGCGAAGGTCCAATAGCCGATCTGGAACGCGATGTAGCAGGGCATATAGAATGCCAGAAGGCGACGATCCAGCGGCACCGCTCCTTCGATCGCCCGGCACAGCGCGCCGACCTCTGAGTCGGACAGATCGAACTCCACGATTCCGCCGGCGACATCCCAGGCGATGTCCTGGCAGCCGATCAGATCATGGGCGGCGGCATGGTCCAGCGCATCGGTCTTCATCAATCGCCCATCGGGCAGCCGCAGCCACTCCCAGCGGTGCAGACGGTTGTCGGTGACGACCCGGCGCAGGCCGGCTGCCAGCCGGGCCAGTTCGTCGGCCGTCCAGCCGTCCAGCGCCTTCGCCTGCTCGTCGCCCAGCGCCTCACCGATATTGGTGCGCGCCATTGTCAGCAGGTCGGGCAGCGTGGCGCCCGACCCCGGCGGCGCCGGGAAACGGCAGGCGCGGAAGGCCAGATAGGCGGCGAGCCGTTCCACGATGTCGGGCGTCGCCGTCGTCAGCGGGCGGGCATTTTCCAGCCAGCGCTCCACAAGGATCCCGTGGCGCAGAGCCAGGGGTTCCGCGGTGAAGCCGGCGGCATGGAGGGCGCGGGCACGGTCCAGTGCTGCCTCCCCTCCGCCGCCCAAGCCGGCAAACTTCAGCAGCCACGAACCCTCGGCCGTGTGCAGCAGAAACTTGCGACGCTCCTGCTGCGGATTGGCCGGCAGTCCACCATGAAGTCCATCTTCAGGGTCATAGAGCCGCCGCCATATCCCACCCGACAAATCCTCCAGCGGGACAACCGGCAGGCCGAGACGGTCGGCGAACCAGCGCTCAAGCGGCGGGAACGGTCCCTTGCCGGACAGAAGCAACTCGTCGAAGCCGATCACCGGTCGAACCGCCTCGGCCCATCTCCGCCGGTGCCGCTCGGAGGATTGCGGGCCAAGTTCGCCGTCATGGCCGGGCAGGAAGGCGATGCGGTCGGCGGCCACCCCCTGCATCTCCAGCCAGTCGGCTATGGCCCCGAAGGAACTGCCTGACAGCCCCGGCCCCTCATCCACGATCACATAAGCGGCGTCGGGATTCGCCAGGAGAGTAGCGCGCAGCTTCTCCGATATCCGCAATTCACGTTGGAAGGGGGGGCCGACCGGCCGCAAGGTTGACGGTGCCGATGCGTTCAGCGCCACCGCCGCCATGGCAGCCAATCCGGTGCCGATGCTGCGCAGGCCGATCACCACCGGAGACCGGCGGAATTGTTGCGGCAGCCTTGCCGCCGCCTCCAGATAGGCTTCGGGGTAAAGGCTGTAGAAGGCATGGCCCTCCGCCCTGCGCATGTGAACCGAATCCGGCAATGACAGGGCGGACAACCGATCCAGCGCGTCGAGAGCTCCCGAGGATTCCAGGGGTTCGGCCGACCGCCAGGATGCCGCCATGCCAGAGGCAAGCTCCATCACCACGGCCATCGCGGCATCCTGCATGGCCGTCCGGTCATCCATCCCCGTAGCGTGGAATTCCCGATCGGCCAAACCCTGCGCCAGCTCGGCCGCCTCGATCAGCATGATCGCCAGCGCGCCGTGTCGATCCAGACCCGAAGCGGCAGAGCCGATACCGGCAAGGCGGCGCCTCAGCTTTGCGATTCGGCGGCTTGGAGCCTCACACACCTCCTGGTCACCATAGACCAGCATCGCCGCCGGCCGTCTCTACCAGGTCGGAAAGAACAGCAGCAGCAGCGCCAGAACCGCGAGAATGCCCAGAATGCTCCACATGGCGGGACGACCCATGCCCCGCGAGGTGCCGGCCTTCGGGAGTTCAGTGCCCACTTTCCGGAAAGGGCCAGCCATCGTGCTTTCTCCTGACAGTATCGGTCTGTCCGTATTCAACAGGATAAAGCCGGTAAAGTTGCCGGTTCCAATCACGATCCCCTGTTTGGCGCGGGCTCGGCCATCCGGGGTGGAGCGGTCGATCAGAAAGCGTTTTTTGCTTTACCGCCAATAGGTTGATTGCCGGCCGCAGATTTCCCGCAGGAATTCGCTAAAAAACCACTTCCCAAGCGCACGGCCAATGGGCAAACTCTACACAAGAAATAGAAAAGATGGCGCGGGTACCACGAAAAAGATCCGTGCAATTCAGGAGCCACCGAAGGAGACCCCTGCCATGTCGCTTCGTCGCCTGACCCTTCTCGCCGCCGGCCTGACGCTGGCCTGGCTGGGTGTTGCCGCCGCCGATTCCAAGGATACGCTGCTGAACGTGTCCTATGATCCCACCCGGGAATTCTATGTTGAGTTCAACAAGGCGTTTGCCAAGAAGTGGGAATCCGAAACCGGCCGTGCCCTGACCGTGCGCCAGTCGCATGGCGGCTCCGGCAAGCAGGCCCGCTCGGTCATCGATGGCCTGGACGCCGACATTGTGACCCTGGCGCTGGGCTATGACATCGACGCCATCGCCGATGCCGGCCTGCTGCCGAAGGATTGGCAGAGCCGTCTGCCGAACAACAGCTCCCCCTACACCTCGACCATCGTGTTCCTGGTGAAGAAGGGCAATCCGAAGGGGATCAAGGACTGGAACGATCTGGTGAAGCCGGGCGTCCAGGTGATCACCCCGAACCCGAAGACCTCGGGCGGCGCCCGTTGGAACTATCTGGCCGCCTGGGCCTATGCGCTCCAGGCCAATGGCGGTGACGAGGCCAAGGCCAAGGAGTTCGTGTCGCAGCTGCTGAAGAACGTCCCCGTGCTGGACAGCGGCGCACGCGGCGCCACCGTGACCTTCACCCAGCGCGAGATCGGCGACGTCCTGCTGGCCTGGGAAAACGAGGCGTACCTGTCGCTGCAGGAATTCGGCGCCGACAAGTTCGAGATCGTCGTGCCCAGCCTCTCGATCCTGGCCGAACCGCCGGTCGCCGTCGTCGACAAGGTGGTCGATCGCAAGGGAAGCCGCAAGGTGGCCGAGGCCTACCTGCAATTCCTCTACACCCGCGAAGGGCAGGAGATCGCCGCCAAGAACTTCTACCGCCCGCGTCTCCCGGAACTGGCGAGCCAGTATGCGGGACGCTTCGCCGATGTTAAGCTGGTCACGATCGACCAATTCGGGGGATGGCGTGCCGCACAGGAGAAGCACTTCTCGGACGGTGGTGTCTTCGACCAGATCTTCCAGAAGGGGCGTTGATCGATGGTCGCCGCTGCCGACAGCGACGGCCCTCTGGCAGGAAAGGGGCGCGCGGTGACGGTCCGCGCCCCCGTTGCCCATTTCCGGAAGCCCAGCGTCCTCCCCGGTTTCGGGCTGACGCTGGGCTTCACGCTCAGCTATCTCAGCATCATCGTGCTGGTCCCGCTGGCGGCCCTGATCGTCAGGTCCAGCGGCCTCGGCTGGAGCGGCTTCTGGTCGGCGGTGACGACTCCCCGGGTGCTGGCCGCCTTCGAGGTCAGCTTCGGCCTCTCCTTCGCCGCGGCGCTGACCAACGCGGTGTTCGGCTTTCTGGTCGCCTGGGTGCTGGTGCGCTACGACTTTCCCGGCAAGCGGCTGGTGGATGCGCTGGTCGATCTGCCCTTCGCCCTGCCGACGGCCGTGGCCGGCATCGCGCTCAGCGCCCTCTACGCTCCGAACGGCTGGCTGGGCAAGCCGCTGAACGAGCTGCTCGGCCTGAAGGTCGCCTTCACGCCGCTCGGCATCGCCATCGCGCTGACCTTCATCGGCCTTCCCTTCGTCGTCCGCACGGTGCAGCCGATCCTCCAGGATCTGCCGCCGGAGGAGGAGGAGGCCGCGGCGTCGCTGGGGGCGTCGCGTCTGCAGACCTTCGGCAGCGTCATCCTGCCGGCCATCCTGCCGGCGCTGGTCACCGGCTTCGCGCTGTCCTTCGCCCGCGGCGTCGGCGAATACGGGTCGGTCATCTTCATCGCCGGCAACATGCCCGGCCTGACCGAGATCCTGCCGCTGCTGATCGTCATCAAGCTGGAACAGTATGATTATGCCGGCGCCGCCGCGGTCGGCACGGCGATGCTGGGGGTCTCCTTCGTCATGCTCCTGATCCTCAACCTCCTTCAGCAGTGGATGAGGTCGCGCCATGCCCGCTGATACCAGCGTCACCGCGCCGGCCTCAATCGCGGTGCCTCCGGCCCAGTCGGCACTGACCGAGCCGGCCTGGGTCCGCATCCTCCTGATCGGCGGTGCCCTGCTTTTCCTGGCTCTGTTCCTGCTGCTTCCGCTGGTGGCGGTGTTCGCCGAAGCGCTGCGCCGCGGTCTCGGCGCCTATTGGGCGGCACTGACCGAACCGGATGCCGTCGCCGCCATCGAGCTGACGCTGATCGTCGCGGCCATCTCGGTACCGGCCAACCTGTTGTTCGGCGTCGCCGCCTCCTGGTGCGTCGCCAAGTTCGATTTCCGCGGCAAGAATCTGCTGATCACGCTGATCGACCTGCCGTTTTCGGTGTCGCCGGTGATCTCAGGCCTGATCTATGTCCTGCTGTTCGGCATGAACGGCCTGTTCGGCACCTATCTGCGCGACATGGGCGTCCAGATCATCTTCGCCGTGCCGGGGCTGGTGCTCGCCACCATCTTCGTCACCTTCCCGTTTGTCGCGCGCGAACTGATCCCGCTGATGCAGGAACAGGGCTCCGACGAGGAGGAGGCGGCGCTGGTGCTGGGGGCGTCGGGCTGGCAGACCTTCTGGCGGGTAACGATCCCCAACATCAAATGGGGCCTGCTCTATGGCGTGCTGCTGTGCAACGCCCGCGCGATGGGGGAGTTCGGTGCCGTGTCCGTCGTCTCCGGCCATATCCGTGGCGAGACCAACACGATGCCGCTGCATGTCGAGATTCTCTACAACGAATATAATTTCGTCGCCGCCTTCGCGGTCGCCTCGCTCCTGGCCATGCTGGCGCTGGTCACGCTGGTCGTGAAGACCGCGCTGGAGTGGCGCTTCGGGGACGAGCTGGCGGCGTCCCGGCACTGATCGCCGGGTTCTTGAGAGGATAAGGGACCATGGCGATCCAGGTTTCAGGCATCACCAAACGCTTCAATGATTTCACCGCCCTCGACTCCGTCGAGCTCGAGGTGAAGTCGGGCGAGCTTCTGGCTCTGCTCGGCCCCTCAGGCTCGGGCAAGACCACGCTGCTGCGCATCATGGCCGGGCTGGAAAGCCCCGATGGCGGCGGCCTGCTGCTGAACGGGGAGGAGGCGCTGGGGCTGAAGCCGCGCGACCGGCAGGTCGGCTTCGTCTTTCAGCACTACGCCCTGTTCCGGCACATGACCGTGTTCGAGAACGTCGCCTTCGGCCTGAAGGTGCGTCCGCGCGGTCAGCGGCCGGGTGCGTCCGAGATCAAGCGGCGGGTGACCGAACTGCTGGAACTGGTGCAGTTGTCGCCCTTTGCCGGCCGCTATCCGGTCCAGCTTTCCGGCGGTCAGCGGCAGCGCGTGGCGCTGGCCCGCGCACTCGCCATCGAGCCGAAGGTGCTGCTGCTGGACGAGCCGTTCGGCGCGCTCGACGCCAAGGTCCGCAAGGAACTGCGGCGCTGGCTGCGCAAGCTGCACGACGATATCCACATCACCTCCGTCTTCGTCACCCACGACCAGGAGGAGGCGTTGGAACTGGCCGATCGTGTCGTGGTGATGAATCAGGGCCGGATCGAGCAGATCGGCACCCCGGCGGAGGTCTACGACCATCCGGCGTCCGCCTTCGTCTATGAGTTCCTCGGGCAGGTGAACCGCTTCGACTGCACGGTGGAAGGCGGCATTGCCCGCGTCGGCGACGGCGCCCTGGCGATCCCGACCCAAGGAGGTGTGCAGGGGCCGGCGGTCGCCTATGTCCGGCCGCACGATCTCGGCGTCACCCCGGCCTCGGCCGGTCCGGCGCGGATTTCCGGCATCCATGTCGTCGGCCCGGACGCCCGGATCGACATCGACCTCGCCGGCCTGACGCTCGAGGCGGAGATGGACCGCGAACGCCTTGCCACGCTCGGCATCGCTGCCGGCGACCGCTGCGCGATCCACATCGACCGGGCGCGCGTGTTCGCCCGGTGACGTCCTTCAGTTCGGTGCCTGCTGCTCGGCGAGCGTCCGGTAATTGCCTTCGCGGTGGGCTTTCAGGCTGAGGTCCACCGCCGTGGCTTCGACCCCGGCGCTACGCAGCACCAGACCGGCCAGTTGCAGGCTGGCCTCCATGGTTTCCGGCACGATGGCGCTGGCGCCTGCGCTCGCCAGTGCAGCGCTTTGCCCCATGTCATGGGCGCGCGCGACGATCGGCAGCTTCGGTGCGGCCGCGTGGATCGCCTCCACTGCGCGATGGGCGGCGTCGGGACGATTCAGCGTGATGACGGCAGCCCGCGCCCGCTCGATCCCGGCGGCGCGCAGCACCGTGCTCTGGCTGGCGTCGCCGTAATAGACCGGCAGTCCGTCATGGCGGGCGGCGGCGATGCGTTGCGGCTCCAGATCCAGCGCCACATAGGCGATGTTGTGCTCGGTCAGCAGCTTGGCGACGGCTTTGCCGACGCGGCCATAGCCGCAGATTAGCACATGGCTTTTCAGGTCGCTGGTCTCGATGCCGAAGGCCTCGGCACCCAGCCGCGCCTCGATCAGTTGGGCAAGGCGTTGGGCAATCGCACCGATGGCCGGCGTCACCGCCATGCTCAGCGCCACCGACGAGGACAGCAGCAGGCCGGTATGGCCGTCCAGCACCGACAGGCCGACCGCCTTGCCGATCAGGACGAAGGCGAACTCGCCGCCCTGCGACAGCAGCAACCCGATCCTGAGCGAGGTCGCCAGCCCCAACCCCGACAGCCGGCAGAGCAGGAACAGCAGCAGGCTCTTGCCGACCAGCAGGGAGGCGGTCAGCGCCGCGATGGTCTGCGCCTCCGCCGCCATCGCCGGCAGGTCGAGCGACATGCCCACCGTCATGAAGAACAGGCCGAGCAGAAGGCCGCGGAATGGTTCGATGTCCGCTTCCACCTGATGGCGATAGGCGGTGTCGGCCAGCAGCATGCCGGCCAGGAAGGCGCCAAGCGCCATCGACATCCCGGCCTCGGCCGTCAGCCAGCCGACCGCCAGGACGACGAACAGATTGGTGGCGGTGAACAGCTCCGGGTTGCCGGCCGACGCGATGAAGCGATAGGCCGGCCGCACGACGAAGCGGCCCAGCAGCATGATGACCAGGATGGCCGCCACCGCCTTTGCCGCGGCGAGCGCCAATGCCAACGGAATGCTGGCGTCGGGATCGGCCAGCAGCGGCAGCAGAGCAAGCAACGGTACCACCGCCAGATCCTGGAAGATCAGAACCGCAACGGAGATCCGGCCGAAGCGGGCAACGGTCTCCCCGCGCTCCACCAGCAGCTTCAGCACAGTGGCGGTGGAGGAGAAGGCCAGCATGCCGCCGACGATCAGCGCCGCTTCCGGCGACAGTCCGAGCCACCAAGCCGCAAAGCCGATGGTGGCGCTGGTCAGTCCAACCTGCATCAGCCCCAGCCCGAAGATGTAATGCCTCATGGCGCGCAGGCGTGAGACCGGCAGCTCCAGCCCGATGGCGAACAGCAGGAAAACCACGCCGAATTCCGACAGCACCTGAGGCACCGCCAGATCGACAACCGGTCCCGGCGTATGCGGGCCCAGCATCGCACCTGCCACCAGATACCCCAGAACAGCGGGGATACGTAGCGCCTGGAACAGCGGTACCACCAGGATCGCGGCCAGCAGCAGGAACAGGACATCGAGCAGGAGGGTGGGGTCGTGCATGGCCGGATGGAAAAAGGGTAGGGGCGCCCCTGTATCCTCCCCCACTCGCCCATCCTGCAAGTGAGATGGCAAGGGGCAGCGTTGAATTGCCGCCATCCGCTCGGCATCAACACAGGACGGGAGAGGTACGGCAAAATCGCAGGCCGACGTATTTTGTCCTGGACGAGGCGCAAGTGGCTGCGTATATACCCGCCCCTCGACCGGCGGCGCCTTTCGCACAGCGAAGGTGCCCTAGGGCGAAGCCCTGAAGGATCGGGGATGGGGTTTGTTTCTACTCTTGCTTCACCGACGCTTCGGTGGGGAAGCCGAAAAAAAGGGCTTGACCCGATCGGCTGAGAGAGATAGAAAAGATGCCTGCCAGCGCGAACCGGTCGGTTTGCGCTCCTCCGATCTTAAAATGACGATACATTGATCCGGCTTGCCGGTCGATGATCCGTCGTGATCGGGATGGATCTTGGACATTGTAGATCGTGAAGTCGAGAAGGGATGCGCAGGCGGCGGCAGTTGGTAGCCGTTGCGGCCTTGGGGTGTTGGTTTCCTGATGGGGATCGGCACAATGAG
>NZ_RWIJ01000030.1 GCF_019805165.1 Azospirillum sp. 412522 | reverse complement strand
TCGCAGCCCTGTCGCATCGTAAGCCATCAAACTGACCTTGGGCTCTAAACCACAACGTCAATAGCCTCGTCAGACAGGACCTAGTCCCGGTCGGAATCCGACCACCCGTCCCACGGTGGTCGGATTCCGACCGGTCTTACTTTCCGGTCGCCGCCAGGATCGCGTCGATGGCGCTGCGCATGTCGGCGAGCGCCTGACGGTCGGTGTCGGACAACGGCTGCGGCTTGGCCTGGAGTTCCTGCAACACGTCGCGGGCCTGGAACACCGGCTTGGCGGCGCGCTTGGGCAGGGCGCTGGACGCGATGCCGGCGGGGGCGCTGACGTCCTCGCGCCTGGACGGACCGGCGGCGGGAGCGGCCGGGGAGGGCGGGGGGCCCATTTCGGCACGCTTCAGCTTTTCCCAGGCGCGGAGCTGCTCGTCCTGGTCATCGATGGCGGCCAGCGCCTCCAGCTTCGCCTTGGTCGGGCGGAGCAGGGGATAGTCCTCGCGGATCGCCGGAGCCAGACGCTGGAAGGACAGCATCATGGTGACGTAGGTCTTCTTGCGGCCCAGCGCCTCGGCAAGCTGGCGGTGCGAGTAGCCGTGCCGCTCGGCCAGCCGGGCCAGCGCGTCGGATTCCTCCAGCGGGTTCAGGTCGCTGCGCTGGAGGTTCTCGACGATGGCGATCTCCTCGTCGTCGTCGCCGGTGAACAGGATGCCGAAGATGGTCTCCCGCCCCAGGATCCGCATGGCCCGCAGTCGCCGCTCGCCATAGACCAGCTGCCACTGGTCGTCGGCGGTCTGGCGCACGCCGATCGGCTGTTGCAGCCCGTGCCGCTCGATGGAGGATGCCAGGCCGCGCAGGTCCTCCTCGTCGAACTCGCGGCGCGGCTGGTTGGGGTTGGGGGCGATGCGGTCGACCGGCACCTCCACCAGATGCGGCGCGTGGCGGCTGAGGCCGAACAGCGCGTCCTTCATCCTTGCGGCTGCGGTGGCGCTTTGCGCCGGCTTGGTTGCCTTGCCGAGAAGACTACGCGACACGGTCGACCTCCTTGATGCGGGCGGTGCGTTCCTCGGCCAGGGCGGACGCGACATCGCGGTAGACGGCGGCGCCGGCAACGTCCGGCATCGCTTCCACCGCCGCGCGGCCGACCGAGGTCGCCTGGGCATAGACCGACGCCTTAGGCACCGGATCGAACACCCGCAGATGCGGGCCGTACTGTTCGTGGATCTGCTCCAGAACTTCGCGGTCGTTGCGTTCCCGCTGCTTGAAGATGGTCGGGACGATGCCGAGCACCCCCAGCGCGGTGTTCATCCGGCGGCGGATCTTCGCGACATTCTCCAGCAGGAAGGCCATGCCGAGCAGGCTGAACTTCTCGGTCTGGCAGGGGATGACCGCGGTGTGGGCGGCGACCATGGCGTTCTTGGTCAGCTCGCCGATGTTGGGGGGCGTGTCGATGACGATGAAGTCGAAGCTGCGCTTCGCGGCGGCAATCTTCTCCTTCATGATGAAGTCGCCGCCGGCTTCCTTGCCCAGCTCGACCTCGGTCTCCGCCAGCCGGATGGAGGAGGGGGCGACGCGCAGCCCGCTTTCCGGCACGGTGACCAGGATGTCGTCCAGCTCCAGATCGCCATGCATGACGTAGTAGAGGGTCTTGCCCTCCGTCTCCATCGTGTAGGAATCGATGCCGAGATGCTGGGTGGCGTTGGCCTGCGGATCGCAGTCGATCAGCATGGTGGCGTAGCCCTTGATCGCCAGGGCAGACGCGATGTTCACCGCCGACACCGTCTTGGCGCAGCCGCCCTTCTGGTTCGCCACGACGACGACCAGCGCCGGGCCGCCCAGCCTCTCCGGCTCCGGCCCGTTGATTTCGCGCGTCATCAGCGCATCGACCGCCGTCGGGATGCGCTCCGCGTCATTCTCCCAGCGGCTGATCTTCTGCTTGTCGTAGCGCCGTTGCAGCCGCTCGTTCAGCCAGACGGCGAACTCGGACTGCGACAGCCCTTTCGCTTCCCGATGGGTCCGCAACTCGTCGCCCTTCACCGTCCCCTCCCCAGCATGAACCGGGCCGGAGGGTAGGGGTAGACGCTACAATGGTCAAGGAAGGCGTGACGGCAGCCGTTGGGACACTGCCGCGCAATTCTGGACGGAACCATGAAGGCCGTCCCCGTAGGCGATGCCATGCGAAACGGCGACCTTCCACGCCTGTCGCGGAATGCCGCCGTCATGCGGCAGCTCCGCGCCACCACCATTCCGGTCGATGTCGACCATATGATTTCCGCCCGACCTCTCTTGGCACGCCCGAGGTTCCGGCCGACGCCGCACTATGGGGGCCGGGGGCCGGAGCACCAGTTGCCCCCGATCCAGGAAATCCCGGCCTGAAGCCCCGGCCCCGGTCTTGGTCCGCACGGGCGGCCTTCTTCCGGAATTCTCCCGGCGGTACGACCTCACTGCGCAGCGCGGCGGAACGCTCCACCATGCTCATGGAGGCTGGAGGCAAGACCAGATTTTTGCAGATCGAGAAAAACTGGTTCCCATAATTTCAAAACCCGAATCCTTGACAGACCGCGGTGTCGGTTCGGAAAATGAACTTCCTTCCGCTCAGAGGCGGAGGATCGGGCTTTACCTGCCTCATCAAGAAGATGCCGCCGGGCCTGCCACGGATACGGCTTCGGGCAAGCACCAACGACGCGATCCGCGGTTGGATGGCTCTCCAGCGGGGAGCCCTCGCCGAAGGATCTTGCATGAACGAACAGGGTTTTCGGGCGTCCTTCAGGGAGACAAGAGATCCATGCGCTTTTTCAAATTGATGGTGGGCGTCGTCTGCGCACTGGCGATCGGGGTGCCGGCCTTGCCGGCGCCGGCCGCGGACCCGGTGAAGGTCGGGGCGGTCCTGTCCCTGACCGGCGGCGCGTCGAGCCTGGGCGATCCGGAACTGAAGACCCTGGAAATGATGGTCGACCAGACCAACAAGGCCGGAGGCCTGCTGGGACGCCCGGTCGAACTGGTCCATTACGACGACGGCAGCGAGCCCGGCAAGGCCAACGTCCTGGCCAAGCGCCTGATCGAAGACGACAAGGTGGACATGCTGATCGGCGGCACCACCACCGGCGCCAGCATGGCGATGTACCCGCTGGTCGAACGGGCGCAGGTCCCGTTCATCTCGCTTGCCGGCGCCCTGGTGATCGTCGAGCCGGTCAAGCGCTGGATGTTCAAGCCCGCCCATCACGACCGGATGGTCGGCCAGCGCGTGATGCTGGACATGAAGGCCAGGGGCTACACATCCATCGCCATGCTGTCGGACACCAGCGGCTTCGGCCAGTCCGCCCGCAAGGAGATGCTGAACGTCGCCCAGAAGGTCGGCGTCACCGTGGCGGTGGACGAGACCTTCAACCCGAAGGACACCGACGTCACCACCCAGCTGGCGAAGATCAAGAACGCCCCCGGCGTCCAGGCCCTGTTCGTCGTGACCTTCGGCCAGGGCGCGGTGGTCGTGACCAAGAACATCGCGCAGCTCGGCATCGAGTTGCCGCACTACGAAACCTCGGGCGTGGCGACGCGGGAGTATATCCGGCTGGCCGGGCCGGCGGCCGAAGGGGTGCGCCTGCCGGCCCCGGTGCTGATGGTCGCCGCCGACCTGCCCGACAGCGATCCGCTGAAGAAGCTGTCCGTCGATTACGTCAGGGAGTATGAATCCCGTTACAAGACCGACGTGTCGTCCTTCGGCGCCTATGCCCGCGACGCCTGGCATATCTGGGTCAATGCGGTGACGCTGGCCAAGAGCGTCGACAAGGCCAAGGTCCGGGATTTCATCGAGAACACGACGGGCCTGCCCGGAACGTCGGGCATGATCAACATGTCGCCCCAGGACCACCTTGGCCTCGACATCTCGGCCTTGAAGATCGTCACGGTCAGGAACGGCAAGTTCGCGATCGCCGACTGAGGCGTCTTCATCGTCCGCTCCCGCTCCGTTCCACCGCGCCTGCCAGGGCGCGGCGCGAGGGGACGCGCCGGCACCTCGCCGAGAGGAAAAGGACCCCATGCTGCCAGAGCTTCTTCAATTCATCCTGTCGGGCATGACGCTGGGCGCCATGTACATGCTGTCGGCGCTCGGCTTCTCGATGATCTACAACGCCAGCGGCGTGATCAATTTCGCCCAGGGCGAGTTCATCATGGCGGGCGGCATGGCGGCCTCCTTCCTGTCGGCGGCGGGCGTGCCCCTGCCGCTGGCCTGCGTCGCGGGGGTGATGATCGCCGGGCTCGTCGGCGGTCTGGTGGAGCGGCTGGCGGTCGCCCCCGCCCGCGACGCCGCGGTCGCCAGCATCATCATCATCACCATCGGCGTGTCGATGATCCTGCGCGGGCTGACCGAGATCCTGCTGGGCAAGAGGCCGTACGCCCTGCCGCATTTTTCCGGCGAGGCGCCCCTGGCGCTGCGGGGGGCGACCATCCTGCCGCAAAGCCTGTGGGTGCTGGCGGCCGGTGCGCTGATCGTGCTGGGGCTGTCCCTGTTCTTCGGCCGCACCCGCATCGGCAAGGGCATGCTGGCGACGTCCTACGACCGGCTGGCGGCCCAGCTGGTCGGCGTGGACGTCCGCCGGGTGCTGACGCTCAGCTTCGCGCTGTCGGCGGCGATCGGCGCCGTCGGCGGCGTCGTGATCGCCCCGATCTCCACGGTGGCCTACGACACCGGCATGATGCTGGGGCTGAAGGGCTTCGTGGCGGCGACGCTGGGCGGTCTGGGCAGCGGGCCGGGTGCCGTGTTCGGCGGCCTGTTCCTGGGCCTGATCGAGGCATTGACCGCCGGCTATGTTTCCTCCGCCTACAAGGACGCGGTGCCGTTCATCCTGGTCTTCATCGTCCTGGTGCTGCGTCCGCAAGGGCTGCTGGGCGCCAAACCGACGGATCGGATCTGACCCATGACCCATCATCCCGACCAGTCACTGCCGGGCAGCCGGCAATCCTCCATCCTGGGGTCCATCCTGGGGCGGTCCGACGCCCGCCGCACCGGCGCGGGCCGCGTCGTCGGGCTGGCGGCGCTGGCCGCCGTCGTGGCGCTGTTGCCGCTGCTTCTGCCCAACGCCTTCTATTTCGACGTGGCGATCCGCATCGCCATCCTGGCGGTGAACGGCATCGCCCTCAATCTGCTGATGGGCTACACCGGCCAGATCAGCCTGGGCCATGCCGGCTTCTTCGGGCTGGGGGCCTATGGCTCCGCCGTGCTGACCACGCATTTCGGCTGGACGCCGCTGCCGGCCCTGCTGGCAGCCGCCGGACTGACGGCAGTGATCGCCTGGGGCGTGGCGCGGGTCATCCTGCGCCTGCGCGGCCATTATCTCGCCATGGCCACCCTGGGTCTGGGCATCATCATCTCCATCGTCCTCGGCAACGAGGCCGCCTGGACCGGCGGTCCCGACGGCATGCCGGTGGACGGCTTCAGCCTGTTCGGGCTGACGCTGTCGGGCGAACGGCAATGGTACTGGGTGTTCGGCGGCCTGCTGATCGGCACCGTGGTCCTGGCGCAGAACCTCATCGATTCCCCGGCCGGACGGGCGTTGCAGGCACTGCACGGCTCGGAGACCGCGGCGTCGGTCGCGGGCATCGACGTCGGGCGGCGCAAGATCGCCGTGTTCGTCCTCTCCGCCACCGTCTCGGCGATGCTCGGCAGCCTGTCGGCCCATTATTCCGGATACATAAACCCCGGCATCGCCGGTTTCCTGCAATCGGTGGAACTCGTCATCATCGTGGTCCTGGGCGGCATGGCGTCGATCTACGGGTCGATCTTCGGCGCGGTGGTCATGGGCCTGCTGCCGCAGATCCTGGCCGGCTACGAGGGCTGGGATTCGGTGCTGTTCGGGGTGATCCTGGTGGTGACGATGATCTTCCTGCCGCGCGGCGTCGTTCCCAGCCTGGCGACGCGCCTGCGCTCCGCCCGCCTCGCCGGCAAGGGAGGTGCGGCATGCTGACGGTCGCCAACCTGTCCAAGCGGTTCGGCGGGGTTCACGCGGTTCAGGATGTGAGCTTCACCATTCCCAGGGGCTGCGTCTATTCGGTGATCGGACCGAACGGCGCCGGCAAGACGACGCTGTTCAACCTGATCTCCGGCCTCTACACGCCGACCTCCGGCACCATCGGCTTCGAAGGGCGGGAGATCGGCGGCGCCGCGCCCGACCAGCTGGCCAGGCGCGGCATGAGCCGCACCTTCCAGAACCTGCAGATCTGCCGGAATCTCAGCGCCATCGACAATGTGATGGTCGGCGCCCATCTGACGCTCAATTCCTCCATGTTCGCCGGAATGCTCCGCTGGCCGGGCCTGTCGCGCGCCGACAGGGCCTGCCGCGAACGGGCCGCCGCCCTGATGGAGCGGGTGGGCTGCGGCGCCTTCGTCAAGGCCGACGCGGCGGCGATGCCCTATGGCGCCCTGAAGCGGCTGGAGATCGCCCGCGCCCTGGCGTCGGAGCCGAAGATCCTGTTCCTGGACGAACCGGCGGCGGGGCTGAACCACACCGAAACCCACGGCATCCAAACCCTGGTGGCGGATCTGGCCCGGTCGGGGCTGACCGTGGTGGTGGTGGAGCACGACATGAAGCTGGTGATGAGCGTGTCCGACCGCATCCTGGTCCTGAATTACGGCCGCCGGCTGGCCGAGGGCACGCCCGGCGAAATCCGCGAAAACCCGGAAGTGATCGCCGCCTATCTCGGCGCCGACGCCGAGGAGGACTGACGGCCATGCGCGCGCTTGCCATCATCGAGCAAAAACCGCAGGAGGCGGGGGATGCATTGCTGACGGTCGATGGGCTGACCAGCGCCTACAGCCGCATCCAGGTCCTGCACGGCGTGTCCATCCAGGTGTCTGCGGGACAACTGGTGGCCCTGGTCGGCGCCAACGGTGCCGGAAAGACCACCTTGCTGCGCTGCATTTCCGGCGTCCAGCCGATATCGTCCGGCTCCGTCCTGATGCAGGGCAAGCCGATCACCGGCGCCAGCGCCGATGCGCGGGTGCGGGCCGGCGTCTGTCAGGTGCCGGAGGGGCGGCATGTCTTCGCCCCCATGACCATCGAGGACAATCTGCGCATGGGCACCCACACCCGTCCGGCGGCGGAGATCGCGGACGGGCTGGAGGAGGTGTTCACCCTGTTCCCGGCGCTGCGCGAACGGCGCCATCAGCCCGCCGGGGTGCTGTCGGGCGGCCAGCAGCAGATGGTGGCCCTGGGCCGCGCCCTGATGGGCAAGCCCAGGCTCCTGTTGCTGGACGAACCGAGCATGGGGCTGGCGCCGCTGGTCGTCGCGGACATCTTCCGCATCATCCGCATGCTGCGGGACACCGGCATGACCATCCTGCTGGTGGAACAGAATGCGCGGGCCGCGCTGTCCATCGCCGACCATGCCTATGTCATGGAATCGGGGCGGATCGCCTTGCAGGGGCGCGGCCGGGACCTGCTGAAGAACGACGAGGTTCGCCGCGCCTATCTCGGCATGTAGGCCGGCGTCACGGAGTAGCGCGGCAGGGAGCTTGCGGACGGGTGCCTTCACCCGTCCGCAACCGACCGTCAATAGGTCAGGGTCGCCATCACCTCGAAGACCGAGCTGTCCTTGTTGCCGCCGAAGAACTGCTTGCCGCCGTCCCCGGCGAAGAAACGGCCGGCCACGCCGCTGACCAGCAGATTCTCCGTCGCCGCCCAGTCGACCGCAAGGTTGATCTCGTTGCCGACATGGCCGCTGGTCACGCCGGCCGGCTTGCGGTCGAAGCGGAAGTCGTAGAGCAGGGCGGTCAGCGTCACCGTCTCGGTCGGCTGGACGGCGACCTGGACATTGTGGACCTTCACGTTGCTGTTGGAGGTCGGGAAATATTCGCCGTTGATCTCGCCCTGAAGCCAGGTGCCCCAGCGCGGGAAGGCCATGTGGAGCGGGTCGAACGCCTCGCTCTTCGCCGTGCCGGACCTGTCGCCGCTGAACCGGCTGTAGCGGTAGCCGACACGCGGCGTCCAGGCGACGTCGGCGAAGCTGTAGCCGGCCTCGCCGTACCAGGCCGACGCATCGACCTCCGCCCCGGCGCGGCTGTTGTGCTGCTTCACATATTCCGCCGACAGGGTCAGGCCGGGAGCCGACGGGATGGTGAGCCCGAGGGCGCGCAGGTTGTAGATGTCCATGCCCTTGCGGGTCGGCAGGTTCGACTGGTCGATGCGCATGTAGGAGCCGCCGAGCGAGCTTTTTCCTTCCCCGCCCTCCGCCCCGAAGCGCCATTCCAGATTGCCGCCATAGATGACGTCGGTGTTGCTGTACTTGTCGCTCTTCAGGCGGAACAGGTCGGCATGGACCGGCGCCACGTCGAACTTGGCGACGGCGCTGCCGGTGTTCCAGCCGCGGCGCGGCCCCAGCCAGTAGGTGCCCTGCCGCCGCGAATCCAGCGTGCCGTCGCCGATGATGAAGCCGTCGCCGATCGCGAAGTTCTGCCGGCCATAGCTGAGATCGACGGCATCCTTGCCCAAGCTGGACAGCAGATCTCCGCTCTTCCAGCCGACATAGAGGTTGTCGAGGTCGGTGCGGCCCTGGCGGCCCTGGGTGAAGCCGCCGGCATCGCCGTCGCCGACCGTGCCGCCCGACACCGCGCGCACACCGCCGTAGAGGGTGCCGGCGCCTTCGGTGGCATAGGTCAGCTTGAGGCTGGGGGCGACGTAGCCTTCGGCCCAGTTGCGGTCCTTCTGCACCTTGCCGTCCGGCGTGACCACGCCGGCGCCGAGATTGGCGTTGGTCACGGCGACCGCGCCGATGCCGGCGGTGAAGCCGCCTTCAAAGGTGACGCCGTTCTGTTCATAGAGCGTCACATCGGCCCGGGCGGTGGCGGACATCGCCAGCAAGGGCATCGCCAGCAGGGCCGTGCCGGCGGGCATCCTTCTCCGGCGCGGCCGATGGGGGCGGGGGGTGTCGCTCGGCCGGGCGGTGCCTGTCCCGGCGAACGTCAGGGCGGTGACCATGAAGCTGTCTCCGTTCGGGTGATTTTCTTGTTTGGGCAGGGGCGGGGCCAAGGCTGGCCGCCCTGCGTGCGCCATGCATGCTCACGATCCGTGAAGCCGTGTCCGGTCCGAGCGCAGGCATTGCGTCGGACGCGCGGCTTCTCAAATACAGACATGTCACTGATTGATGGCGGTGTGGATTATATCCATAGATGCGGGATATATCCGCTGTATTTCTCTGGTCATTTTCTCAGAAACTGAAAAATTGTTTTTCCGGAGCAGGCATATATTCTTCATCTTTCCCGGAAATCTACCGATGAGTCCTGGATGTTCCCACTCGGCTTTGTCTGCGGTAGAGTGTCCGGCTGCCAACCGTCTTGTGATGCGGCGGCTTTTCCGCTATTCACCCGGCATCTCCACATGGTTGTGTCGAGCGTGGCCGGACCGGCTGGCAGCCCGTCCGCCCCGCCACAGCCGGATGAAGGGCGCAGCATGAGCGGCAGCAGTTCACCCCAACTCCCGGTGCAGGCGGGGGGCACGGCGTTCTCCAAGAAACGCATGCGCCGCGACTGGCCCTTCTACTGGATTTCACGGGTGAACGGCCGCTATGTGCAGGCGCTGGAAAAGCGATTGAAGCCGCTGAACCTCGACATGCCGCGCTGGCGCGTGCTGATGTGCCTGTATGAGGACGAGCATCAGAGCATTTCCGAGATTGCCGAATTCAGCGTCCTGAAGCTCAACACCGCGACCAAGATCGTGCAGAGGATGGTCGCCGACGGGCTGGTGACGACACGGGTGCGGCCCACCGACGGGCGGGCGACGGATGTCGGCCTGACGCCTCACGGCGACCGGATGCGCCAGCTCGCCATGGCCGAGGCCGACGGCATCCTGGCGGCCTCCTTCGTCAACATCTCCAGCGAGGAGATGGCGGCGCTCAACGGGCTGCTGGAGAAGGTCTTCGACCGGCTGGGCGACGTCTGACCGGTCAAGCCGCCCCTGGTCACACCGACGTTCCGAGCGTGTGGAAGCCGCGGTTGAACCAGATCAGCCCGCCGCCGGGGCCGTCGCAGAGCGCCGTCGCCTGAACCTCGCAGAACAGCACGGTGTGGGTGCCCTTGCGCTGGTGGTCGACGATCCGGCAATCGAAGGAGGCCGAGGCGCCGGACAGCACCGGGGCGCCGGTTCCATCGCTGGTCCAGGCGCCGCCGGCGAAACGGTCCTCGCCGGTCCAGCGGGCAAAGGAGCGCGACAGCTCCTGGTGGTCGGCGTTCAGCACGTTGACGCACAGCACGCCGTTCTCGAGAAAGGCGTCATGGGCGAAGGCGTTGGCATTGATGCAGACCAGCAGCGTCGGCGGCGTGTCGGTGACCGAGCAGACGGCGGAGACGGTCAGGCCGTGGCGGCCGGCCGGGCCGTCGGTGGTCACCAGATTGACGGCGGCGCCCAGGCGGCTCATGCCGTCGCGGAAGGCCAGCGCCTCTGGCGGCAGAGGAGCGGGCGGAAGCGGGGCGGCGGTTGCGGACATGTCATTGCTCCTCAGATATCGAGAACGAGTGAGTTCGATCGGGCGCGCGAACAGCAGACGCAGATCATGCTGTTCTCGGCGCGCTCCTCGTCGGTCAGGAACTGGTCGCGGTGGTCGGGGGTGCCGTCGAGCACGTCGGTGACGCAGGTGCCGCAGACGCCCTCCTCGCACTTCACCGGGATGGCGATGCCGGCGCGGGCGAGCGCCCTGGCGATGGTGTCCTCCGGGCCGACGGTCACGGTCACGCCGGACCGGCTGGCCGTCACCTCGAAGCCGTCGCCCGTGCTGTCGACCTGAGCCGAGAAATATTCCCGGTGGATGTTGGCCGGGGCATGGCCGGCGGTCTTCGCGGTGCCGATCACCCAGTCCATGAAGCCCTGGGGTCCGCAGACATAGAGATGGGTCCCGGCATCCGGCGGCGGCAGGTCGCGGGCGGGGTCGAGACGCTGCGCCTGCGGCAGGTCGTCGTGATGGAACACCACCCGGTGCCCCCAGGGGGCCGCGGCGATGGTGTCGCGGAAGGCGGTGGCCCGCTCCGACCGGGTGCAGTAATGCAGCGTGAAGTCCCGG
Organism: Azospirillum sp. 412522; assembly: GCF_019805165.1. Classification (GTDB taxonomy): domain Bacteria; phylum Pseudomonadota; class Alphaproteobacteria; order Azospirillales; family Azospirillaceae; genus Azospirillum. The sequence continues at coordinate 64,434 of NZ_RWIJ01000030.1, read as the reverse complement.
TCCAGGGCGTGCAGCCGCCAGGCCATCGCCAGCATCGGCGTGATGCCGATGCCGCCGCCGAACAGCGCGGTGTGGCGGGCGTCCTCCGCCAGTTCGAAATGGTTGCGCGGGCCTTCGATGGTGAAGCTGCCGCCCAGCGCCGCAAGCCGGTGGAAGGCGACCGAACCGCCGCGGCTGTTGGGGTCGCGCAGGACGCCGATCTCGTAATGGCCGTTTTGGGCAGGGTCCGAGCAGAGCGAATATTGCCGCCACAGGCCGGTGTCGCCGTCGGCAAGGCGGATGTCGATGTGCGCTCCCGCGGTGAAGGCCGGCAGGGCGGCGCCGTCGGGCGCCGCCAGCTTGACCCGCAGGATGTCGCCCGGCTCCTCGATCCGTTCGATGACGGTCAAGGTGCGGGACTGGCTGTCGGTGTCGTCGCTCATCGCATGTAAATCCCTCCGTTGACGTCCCAGCAGGCCCCGGTGACGAAGCCGGACTCCGGCTTGGCCAGCAGGGTGACGAGGTCGGCGACGAAGTCCGGGTCTCCGAGCCGGCCGACCGGGATCGCCGCCAGCGCCGCCGGCAGCCGCTCCGGCGTCAGCACCGAGCGCACCATCGGGGTGTCCATCGGACCCGGAGCGATGGCGTTGCAGGTGACGCCGAAGGGGGCGAGGTCGCGGGCGAAGATCTTGGTCAGCGTCAGGATCGCCCCCTTGGAGGCGGCGTAATGCGCCCCGGTGGCGGTCCCGCCATTCTGGCCGGCCAGCGACGCCATGTTGACGATGCGGCCGTAGCCGCGCTGCTTGAAATGGCGGCCGAAGATCTGGCAGCCGGCGAAGGTACCGCCGGCATTGGTCGCCATCACCGCGTTGAACTCGTCGACGCCGATCTCCAGCACCGGCTTGACCTCGGTGCGGGCGGCGTTGTTGACGAGCACCTCGACCGAGCCCCAGCGCTCGACGCAGCGGTCGAGGATGCGCTGGAAATCCTCGGGCTTCGACACGTCGAGCGTGCCGGCCGCCACGGTCTCGCCCGACAGGTCGAGTTCGCGGGCCAGCCCTTCGGCCGCATCGGCGGCGAGGTCGGTGACGACGACGCGGAAGCCGGCCCGGTGCAGGGCGCGGGCGGTGAGCGCGCCGAGGCCGCTGGCGCCGCCGGTGACGACCGCCGTCTGGAGAGAGGGGGCCGCCATCAGAACAGATAGCTGAACGCCGTCAGCTCCCCGTCCGAATTCAGCAGCCGCGCCACCTTGTTGCGGATCCGCAGGCCGCTTTCGGTACGCACCAGCGTGTAGGTCAGGTTCGCCGCATAGATCCGCTGCCGGCCGAACTTGTTCTCCACCACATGCTCGGCGCAGCCGAGGACGATCTCGTCGCCCGTCGCGCCCTGAAGCACGAAGCGGGAGACGGTGCGCACCGTGTCGGCCGGCGGTGCCGAGGAGATCGAGAAGCCCTGCTGGAACCGTTCGACCCGCATCCGGCGCATCCTGGCATCGTCGTAGCAGACGTTGACCTGATCCTCGTAATTCTCGCCCTTGCCGATCGGGACGATGTAATGGCCGTCCTCGGTCCACAGCGCCAGCCAGGCGTCATAATCGCAGCGGTCGAGGATATCGGCCTCCCGCCAGACGAAGGCGGCCAGCTCCTGCAAATCGACATCCCTGTCGACGGTCGTGATCCCGCTCATTGGGCCATCATCCTTTTCCACATCTGATAGGAGGCGCGCATGCCGGTTTCGGCGCTGAGATGGCCGCGCGGGCCGTCGACGCCCGGCACCTCGTCGACAAGGCCGCGGTTCACCAGGATCGGCAGTTCCCTGCCGCCCAGCGTGCCGCGCTGGACGCGCTCCCACACCTCGGCGTCGTCGGGGGTGCCGAAGCCCATCGGGCCCTGGAAATGCTCCTGCAGACGGATGCGCATCCGGTTGGCGGCTGCCGGCCCGCCATCCATGCCGAGGCAGACATGGCGGATGGCGGTCTCCTTGACGCCGACCGGCCGCAGGACGCGGAAGAAGGCCAGCGAAAGCGACACGTTCGGGAACAGGTTCAGGTTGAAGCCGGCGCCGCCGGTGGCGCGGACGATCTTGCGCACGCGCGGCTCGTCGAAGCCCTCGTCGCGCAGCGCCTGGGCCAGTTCCTCGAACCGCTCCGGGATCGGGTCGTCGAGGTTCTCGTCGAGGTCGATCAGTTCGGGGATCATGACGGCGACCGAATGGCCGTTGCCGAGATCCTCGACGAAGCCCGCCTTGTCGAAGAAGTTGAAGGTGGCCTCGGCCTCCTTGTCCAGGCTCTGGATGAAGGACTTGTGGACGACCGGGAAGTGGTAGGCGTCGGTGGTGTTCTCCAGCTGGATCTTCCAGTTCATCGGCACGGTGAACTGATGCTCGCCCAGCACCTTGACCGGATAGCCGCCGCCCTGCTTCATGAACAGGTCGATCCACTTCTTCGCCGGGCCGAGGAATTCGGCCAGCGGCTCGATGCCGTCGTCGAGCGTGGCGAAGATCATGTTCTGGTAGGATTCGACGCGCAGCGCCTTCATCCCCAGCGCCGACTTGTCGAAGTCCTTGCCATACTGCTCGGGATAGGGGACGCCGCGCAGCGAGCCGTCGAGGCCGTAGCCCCAGCCATGGTACGGGCACTGGAAGGACGAGGTCTTGCCCTTCTTGACCTCGCAGACCGTGGCGGCGCGGTGGCGGCAGCGGTTCACCAGGACATTGATGTCGCCCTTGCGGTCGCGCACGACGATGACCGGCTGCTGGCCGACCCAGGACAGGATGAAGGATCCCTTCTCCGGCACTTCCGAGCCGTGAGCGACGAACACCCAGCTATGGGCGAAGATCTTCTCCATCTCCTGCTCGAAGAGGGCGGCATCCTCGTACAGCGGCGTCTGGACCCGGTCATGCTCGACAAGGTCTTCCGGGCGACCTGGATTGTAATCGAGAGACATGGTTTCTCCTTTTGGTTTGCCGGCTTGCCGGGAACTCAGAGTTCGGGCGTCGGCAGCGGCCGGCCCATGCGCGCCTCGATGCGCATGTAGCGCCACAGCCGGTGTCCCTGGTCGCCGACCTCGATGGTGCGGAACAGGTTGCAGGCGGCGACCACCGCCTCGCGGTCGGGGAAATCGCCCAGCAGGTAGCAGGTCCAGGGGAACCCGGTGGGCGAGGTGCCGACCATCGTCTCGTCGTCGTCGAAGGTGCCGAGCACGGCGACGCCCGGCATCTTGTAAACTGTGGCCAGGAACTGCTTCGTCGCCGTCCAAACCGGACCGGTCTGATCGAAGGGAAGGTCGAAGAAATTCTGCTGCACGGCGATGCACAGCAGGGTGCGGATCGGCTTCTTCTCGGTCATCGGGTCGGTTCCCTGTTCTGAGGTTTGTTTGACGGCCCCAAGGAAAGGGCCGGATCACGGGAAGCCGGGGGCTGCCGGCTGGTCGAGCAGCGCGGCGCCGGCCATCTGCCAGCTTCCGGCGCCGATGAAGGCGTGCTGCGCCACGCAGGCGGCGTCGATCATGCAGCGCCCCAGCGGATGGCCGCTGTTCATCGAATCCGACCCGCCCAGCACGAAGGCGATGCGCGCGGCCTCGGCCCCGTCCTGCGCCGCCTTCGAGGCGACCTGCCGCAGGCGGATCTGCATCGGCCGGTCGACCTCGCCCTTGGTCAGCATCAGGTCCCAGGCCTGTTCGATGGTGTCGTAGAAGGCCGCGCGGGCGCCGAGAAGCAGCCCTTCGGCCTGGGCGACGCCCATCTGGACGTAGCCGCGCGCCGCCGGGCTGGGGGCGCCGGTGATCGAATTGCGGCGGACCGCGTCCTGCCGCACCCAGTCGATGGCCGCCCGCGCCGTGCCCAGGGCCACCACGGCCAGCACCTGCGAGGCGAGCGCCATGGCGGGATAGCGGAAGATCGCGTCGTCCATCGACGGCTTGCCGCCGCGGATGAAGGTCCATTCCTCCGGCACAACGATGTTCTCGACCGTCACCTCATGGCTGCCGGTGGCGCGCAGGCCGATGGTGTCCCAGGTCTCATGCACGGTGACCTTGTTCCGCGGCATGACGGCGGTGCGCAGGAGGGCGCTCGACTCTCCCTCCACCTTGATCCCGCCGCCGACGATCGAGGCGCCCATCACGCCGGAGCACCAGGGCCAGCGGCCGGAGAACTCCAGCCCGCCCGCGACCCTGCGCGTCGGCTGCGGCGGGTACATGCCGCCGGCGAAGACGGTGTCGGGATCGGCGCCGTAGATGCCGGCATAGGTTTCGGTCGGCAGCGCCGCCAGATAAGTGGAGGAGACGCCGAAGCTGGCGACCCAGCCGGCCGAGGCGTCGGCGGTCGAGATCTCCTCGACCAGCCGGCAGAATTCCGCCGGGGAGCAGCCGTCGCCGCCGAAGCGGGTCGGGACGAAGGCGCGGTAGACGCCGGCCTCCTGGAACTTGCGGACGATGTCGACGGGGATGTGGCGGAGCTTGTGGAACTCGTCGCGCCGCGCGCGGATTTCCGATTTGAGGGCTTCAAGCGCCGTCGCGGCCGACGCGTTGCGTGGGGTCATGGGACTGGTCCTTCGCCTGGAAGTTCGGTTCGGCCATGCAGAGCCAGGCCGCAATGGCGCAGAGCTGGGGGTCTTCGGATTTGCGGCCGACGATCTGGATGCCGCGCGGCAAGCCGCTGGCATCGACGGCCGGCAGGACGATCGCCGGATGTCCGGAGAGGTTGAAGGGGCGCAGGAAGCGGGTCAGCGGCAAAACGGCCTTCGGATCCCGCGCCGCATCGAGACTGGGCGGCGGCGCCGGCAGGGCGGGGGTGACCAGGGCGTCGCAGTCCGCCAGCAGTGCATCCACCTCGGTGGTGAAGCGCGTCCTGACATCCTCGGCCCGGGCCAGCTCCTCGTCGGTGACCGTTCCGGCGGCGGCCAGACGGGCACGCACGTCGTCGCCCAGCGCCGCCGGAGCGGACAGGAGATGGCCGAATGCCCGGTGGGTCTCGCGGGCGATCACGGTCATGCCGGCCTGGAAGGCGTCGTCGAGCAGCGGCAGCTCGACCCTGGGCATGGCGGCAACGGACGCAGGCAGAAGCGCGGTCCAGTCGCGATCCGCCTCGGCGCCATCGGGATGGCGGAGCAGGGCGAGCCGGGGCGGGCGGTTAAGGCCCTTCGCCGGAATGAAGCTCGGATCCATCGCCGCCATCGCGCGTTCCAGCATGGCGACGCTGCGCGCCAGCGGGCCGATGCAGTCGAGCGAGCTGGCGGCGGGGCTGGCGCCCCGGCGGTCGATGCGGCCGAAGGTCGGCTTCATGCCGAACACCCCGCAGCAGGCCGCCGGCTGGCGGACGGAGCCGCCGGTGTCGGTGCCGACCGCGAAATCCACCAGACCGGCGGCCACCGCCACCGCCGATCCCGAGGAGGAGCCGCCCGGGATCAGGTCGGGCCAGCCGGGATTGGCCGGCGTGCCGAAACGGGCGTTGATGCCGGTCATGCCGTAGGCCAGCTCGTGCATGGTCGTCTTGCCGACGATCCGGCAACCGGCCGCCAGCAGGGAGCCCACCACCGCGGCATGACGGGATGCCGCCGGGGCATGGTCGAATGCCGCCGATCCGCAGCGGGTCGGAAAGCCGGCGATGTCCAGACAGTCCTTCACCGCGACCGTCAGGCCGTCCGGAGCGCCCAGTTCCAGCGGATCCGTGAAGATCGCCCCATGATTGTTGCGTGGCGTTGCCATGGCTGTCGTCCAGATGGAGGGGCCGGATGAAGGGGAGATGCTCGGCTTCCGTCGCCGGCCGTTACGTGAAAATTACCGTAAATCGGCGCGCGGTCAATGGAAATCTTAAGGCAATTCAGGAAATATTCGTTTGTTTTCAGTTATTTATAGATAGACCACGACGAAGGGCCGCCATCCCTGCCGAGGCGGGAGTGACGGTTTTTAAAGATCGTCCAGTTTGCGGACTGTCTTGGAATTCAACATCACAGTAACATGATTGATGACGTAAAATTCTCCCATTTTCTGCAAAACTACTTTGCGCGGACCGGAAACCGGCCTGTCAGGGTGGAAAGGCTCTGGAACCGCAGGGGTTTCCAAGGCGACGGGCTTGAGGTGTAATAAAATTACGTGATTATTACCGCTTGACCATGGGGGCAGCGCCGCTACCGTGTCTTGGCGATCTTATTTTGCGGCTCCCGGTGGACCGCCCGCCGCAACCAACTCCCCTCTCCATGAATCGAGCGAGACCCAGAGCGATGACGAACTCAACAGATGTTGCCGCCGATGTCGCGGCCCTCGTCCGGCGGATCGAGGTTCTGGAAGCCGAGGCCGATATCCGCCGGCTGCAGGCGCGCTACATGTTCCTGTGCGACACGCCCAATCCCGAATTCGGCGTCGAGGACGATCGGGCCCGCATCGAACTGATCCTGCAGCTCTACAGCGAGGATGCGGTCTGGGAAGGGGTGGGGGACTATTATACGAACCAGTTCGGCCGCCTTGAAGGCAAGGAGGCGCTGCGCGGCCATTTCCGGAATTTCTGGGGCAGCCGGCAGGATCCGGCGTTGATCCTCAACTGCCATTACCTCACCTCGGAGCAGATCCATGTTCACGGGGACGGGCGCACGGCGGATGGGCAGTGGGTCCACATGCAGCCCTGGCTGTTCTCCGACGGCAAGGCGCTGCTGCGCTCCTCGCGCCTGAACAACGGTTTCCGCAAGGAACCGGACGGCCGCTGGAGGATCACCCGGACCCGGACAGAGAACGTGTTCGTCGCCCCGCTGCCGGCGACCTGGGCGTCCGACTACCCGACCAAGTCGGTGCTGATGCAGCCTTGAAAAGCCGGGGCCGGCTTCACGGGACGGCATCCCACTCGGCCTCGAAATCGTTCCGCGAGAAATACTCGACCAGGGCGTTGATGAAGAGCCGGGCGCGGGCCGGAAGGTGGGTCCGCGACGGGAAGGCCAGATTCATCGTCAGGCGCGGCAGTTCCCAATCCGCCAGGATGCGGACCAGCCGCCCGGCCTTGATGTCGGCATGGATGATGTAGGCCGGCTGCACGATGATGCCCAGCCCGTCGAGCGCGGCCTGACGAAGGACCTGACCGTCGTTGCAGACCATCTGCCCGACCAGGGGGATGCGCACCAGTTCCCCGTTGCGGGCGAGGTTCAGATGGTCGGGATCGTCGGAGAGGCTGTAGAGCAGCATGTCGTGCCTGAGCAGATCCCCCGGTTCGGCCGGCGTGCCGCGGTCGCGCAGATAGTCGGGAGCGGCGGCGATCAGGCGCCTGGTCTCGGCGAGCTTGCGGATCGTGACGCTGCTGTCCATCTCGACCCGGCGGGTGCGGATCGCGAGATCCAGCCCGCTTTCCACCAGATCCTGGTAGCGGTTCGAGATTTTGAGGTCGATGTGGACCAGGGGGTGGCGGGCGCGGAATTCGCGGATGACCGGCATCAGGTGCAACAGCGCGAAGGACAGCGAGGCGCCGATGCGCAACGTCCCGCGCGGCTGCGCCACCACCATGCTGACGCTCGCCTCCGCTTCGCCCAGCGTCGCCAGGATCTCGCGCGCGCTCGTCGCGAAGCTCTCGCCCTCGGGGGTCAGGAACAGTTGGCGGGTCGTCCGCTGGACGAGGCGGACGCCGAGCCGGTTTTCCAGGCTGGCCAGATGCCGGCTGACCCCGGAGACCGAGATGCCCAGCGCGTCCGCCGCCCGGCTGAGGTTGTTCTCCTCGGCGATCTTGGTGAACACCTCGAGTTCGGTGAGCCTGTCCATTGTTGCGCCGCCTGGGAGGAATTACGGTAATGTTCACATATCCAGCGGTTTTGGCAAGGGGCTGAATCGGGAATTTGGGCTCGCCCGGCGACTGACGAGGCGATCCGTCTTTGCGGAATCTGCAAAGCTCTTTCCCAAAATAGGTGATTTATCCCGTAATCGTCCGGTGTCAGCCTCCAATGATCCGTGTAGGCCTCAATTCCGCTTTCCGCTGTTTCGGCGACCGGAGTTCCACCGGTAAGGCCCGGAGGGCTGTCCCAAGGAGTTGTCGATGAGCGATCCTGCAATCGCCCGGTGCCCGATACGCCACATCGTCATGTGGCGTGTCGCCGGCAGGACGGTCGAAGAGAAGCGGACCAATGTGGAGACGGTGAAGCGCGGCTTCGAATCCCTGCGCGGCGCCATCCCCGGAATGACCCATCTGGAGATCGGCATCGACGCGAGCGGGATTTCCTATGCCTGCGACATGGTTCTGGTCACGGATTTCGAAAGCGCCGAGGCGTTGCGGGGCTATGCCGACCATCCGGCCCACCGCAGCGTGCGCGACGCGCTCGACGGGTTGCGGGTAGAACGGCATCAGGTGGATTACCCGCTCTCGCAAGCCGGAGGATTCTGACATGAACACGCCTACGGATTTCCGCGCGGAACCGCGCAGCTTCACCTATGTGGGCAATCCCGCCCGCGTGATCTTCGGCGCCGGAACCATCGCCCGGCTGCCGGACGAGGTCGACCGGCTGGAGGCGAAGCGGGCGCTGATCCTCTCCACCCCGGCCCAGCAGGGCGAGGCCGAGAGGCTCGCCGCCCTGCTGGGCGCGCGTGCCGCCGGGGTCTTTCCCGGCGCGGCGATGCACACGCCGGTCGACATCAGCGACTTCGCGGCCGACCGGGCGCGCAGCCTCAAGGCCGACGTCCTGGTCGCCATCGGCGGCGGATCGACCACCGGCCTCGGCAAGGCGATCGCGCTGCGCACCGACCTGCCGCAGATCGTGCTGCCGACCACCTATGCCGGGTCGGAGATGACGCCGATCCTGGGCGAGACCAGCAACGGGCAGAAGCGGACGCAATCGTCGCCGCGCATACTGCCGGAGGTGGTGATCTACGACGTCGAGCTGACGCTCGGCCTGCCGGCCGGCCTGTCCGGCACCAGCGGCATCAACGCCATCGCCCATGCCGTCGAGGCGCTCTATGCCCGCGACAGCAATCCGGTCATCGACGCGCTGGCGGTCGAGGCCATCGGCGCGCTGGCCGGCGCGCTTCCGGCGATTGCCGCCAACCCCCGCGATCCGGCCGCCCGCAGCCGGGCACTGTACGGCGCGTGGCTGTGCGGCATCTGCCTGGGATCGGTCGGCATGGCGCTGCATCACAAGCTGTGCCACACGCTGGGCGGCAGCTTCGATCTGCCCCATTCCGAAACCCACACCATCGTGCTGCCCCATGCGCTGGCCTACAACGCGCCGGCGATCCCCGGCGCGATGGAGAAGCTCGCCCGCGCTCTCGGCCCCGATCCGGCGGCAGCGCTGTTCCGCATCGGCCGGGCCGTCGGCGCCCCCGCGGGGCTGAAGGATCTCGGAATGCCGGAGGACGGGATCGACCGCGCCGCCGATCTTGCCCTGTCCAACCCCTACTGGAATCCCCGTCCCCTCGAACGGCCGGCCCTGCGCGACCTGATCGCGCGCGCCTGGGACGGGGCGGAACCGCTGTCCTCGTGAAGGAGGGACGATGTCCGGTTACTTCAGCGAACCCCGCTCCGCCGAGACGGTGATCGACCGCATCGGCGTCGGGGCGGATCCCCGTCTGCGGCGCATCATGGCGTCGCTGATCGCCCATCTGCACGGCTTCATCAAGGACGTCGGGCTGACCGAGGCCGAATGGGAACAGGCCATCGGCTTCCTGACCGAGACGGGGCGGATGTGCAGCGGAACCCGGCAGGAGTTCATCCTGCTGTCGGATGTGCTGGGAGCGTCGATGCTGGTCGACGCCATCAATCACCGGACGCCGGCCCCGGCGACGCCAAGCACGGTTTTCGGGCCGTTCCATGTCGACGGCGCGCCGGTCCGTCCGATGGGGGAGTCGATCAGCCTCGACGGCAAGGGCGAGCCGTGCCTGTTCCACGGGCGGGTGCTCGACACCGACGGGAACCCGGTCGCCGGCGCCTCGGTCGATGTCTGGTCCGACAATGCGGACGGCTTCTACGACGTCCAGCAGCCGGACCTCCAGCCGCCCTTCAACAACCGCGGCGTCTTCGTGACCGGGGAGGACGGGCGCTACGCCTTCCGCGGCGTCAGGCCGGTGTCCTATCCCATCCCGTCCGACGGGCCGGTGGGGCGGATGCTGGCGGCGCTGGGGCGCCATCCCTGGCGGCCGGCGCACATGCATTTCCTGATCGGCGCCCCGGGCTTCGAGCGCCTGATCACGCACATCTTCGTCGCCGGCGACGGCTATCTGGACTCCGACGCGGTGTTCGGGGTCAAGGAGCAGCTGATCGTCGACTTCAAGCCGGCTGAGAATCCGAGTGAAGGGTGGCTGGCCGAATACGACTTCGTCCTGGTCCGCCGGACGCAATGACCGCCGCACGGCCGGGCGATCAGGCCGCGGCGTGAGCGAAGACAACAATCGCCGGCCCTGCCGCCGGCCATGAACAGGAAGACATCATGAAAATCGCGCAGCCCGACAGCGTCGTGGAGCAGCTTTTCCCTGCGGTCGTCGAATTTCTCAAGGCGCCGGCGATGGTGATCGGCGCCGGGTCGGTCCCGGCGCTGAGCGGCCGCACCTATCCGGTCCACGACCCGGCGACGGGCAAGATCCTGGCGCAGGTCCCGGCCGGTGACGCCGAGGATGTCGATGCCGCCGTCACCGCGGCGCAGACGGCGTTCGAAGGGCCGTGGTCGCGCCTGCTGCCGACGCAGCGCCAGGCCGCCATGCTGCGGCTGGCCGATCTGATCGAGGCGAACGGCGAGGAGCTGGCCCAGCTCGAGACGCTGAACAACGGCAAGTCGATCATGATGTCGCGGCTGCTGGAGGTCCAGGGGGCGGTCGAGTATTTCCGCTACATGGCCGGCTGGGCGACCAAGATCGAGGGCTCCACCCTCGACGTGTCGATCCCGATCCCGCCGGGGATGCGCTATCAGGCCTTCACGCGGAAGGAGCCGGTCGGCGTCGTCGCGGCGATCACGCCGTGGAACTTCCCGCTGACCATGGCGGCGTGGAAGGTGGCGCCCGCCCTGGCCGCCGGCTGCACCGTCGTGCTGAAGCCGGCGGAGGAGACGCCGCTCACCTCCATCCGGCTGGCGCAGCTCTGCCTGGAGGCCGGCATCCCGGAGGGCGTGGTCAATGTCGTCACCGGCATGGGCGAGGCGGCGGGCGCACCGCTGGTCGCCCATCCCGGCATCGCGAAGATCAGCTTCACCGGCTCCACCGAGACCGGCAAGCTGATCGGCGTCCAGGCGGTGCGAGACATGAAGCGGGTGACGCTGGAACTCGGCGGCAAGGCGCCGATGATCATGTTCGACGACATGGACCTCGATCTGCTGGGCGTCGCCGCCGGGATCGGCAGCTTCTTCAACACCGGGCAGACCTGCTGCGCCGGCGTGCGCATCTATGCGCAGAAAGGCGTCTACGACCGCGTGCTGGACACCGTCGCCGCCGTGACGCGCGGCCTGACCATCGGCTCCGGCCTCGACCCGCGCCACCAGATCAACCCGCTGGTCTCGGCGCGCCACAAGGCCCATGTCCAGGCCTGCATCGCCCGCGGCATCGAGCAGGGCGCCAAGCCCGTCATTCAGGCCAGCGCACCCGCCGACGGCTTCTATGTCGCGCCGGAACTGTTCGTCGATGTCCGCCAGGACATGGCGCTGATGCAGGAGGAGGTGTTCGGCCCGGTCGTCACCGTCACGCCGTTCAGCGATGCCGACGAGGCGATCCGGCTGGCCAACGACACCCGCTTCGGGCTGGGGGCGTCGATCTGGACGACCGACCTCAACAAGATGATGCGCTACGTTCCCAGGATCCAGGCCGGGACGGTGTGGGTGAACAGCCACAACCTGCCCGACCAGAACATGCCCTTCGGCGGCTTCAAGCAGTCGGGGATCGGCCGGGAGCACGGGCGCGGCGCGCTCGACAATTACCTGGAGACCAAGTCGGTCTGCGTCGCCTACCGGTGAGACGGCCATCGGCGCTGCCGAATTGCGGGAAACTGAGACATGCTGGACGCGATCCTTGCAGGCCGGCCGGGCGGCCGGCGGTTCCGGCGGCACCTGTTCCGCCATATCTTCGAATCGTCGCCCGACGCCTTCATGCTGGTCCATCGGGACGTCGTCGTCGATTGCAACGATGCGGCGTTGCGCATGCTGGGCTATGACAGCCGCGAGGCCATTCTCGGCGTGTCGCCGGACGATTTCGATCCGGAATACCAGCCGGACGGACGGCGGTCGGCCGATGTCAGCCTGGAGATCGTCGAACAGGCGCGGCGCAACGGCCACCACCGCTTCGAATGGCAGCATGTCCGCAAGGACGGCACGCCCTTCCACGTCGTCATCACCCTGATGACCTGCCGGATCGCCGGCCATGCGGTGATGCTGAGCTTCTGGCAGAACATCGATGCGCTGGTCGCCGCGCGGCAGGCGGAACAGCGCAGCCAGAAGGAGTTGGGCGACTTTCTGCGCGACCTGTCCGGTGCCTTCAGCACCACCGTCCGGACGGTCGAGGCGGATCTGTCGCGCAAGGTCGGTGCGGCGGTGCGGGAGGCTGAGAGGCTGTCCGAACTGGCCGTCGATGCCAGCCGGCTGGCGAAGGTCGGCGCCGATGCGGTGTCGTCGGCGAACGGTGCGGCCGATGGGGTCGCGTCCGCGGCGATCGAGCTTTCGGCCTCGATCTCGGAAATCGGCCGCCAGCTTCTGTCGGGCCTGGAGGTGACGGAACGGTCCGACGGGCAGGCTGAACAGGCCCGGCAGATCGTCGGGCGTCTCGACGCCGCCGCCCGGCGGATCGACGGCATCGTCGATCTGATCCGGACCATCGCCAACCAGACCAACCTGCTGGCGCTGAACGCCACCATCGAGGCGGCGCGCGCCGGCGAGGCGGGACGGGGATTCGCGGTGGTCGCGACCGAGGTCAAGGCGTTGGCCGGGCAGACCGCCAGGGCCACCGAGGAGATCGGCGCCGAAGTCGCGCGTATCCAGGCGGTCGCGCGGGAGGCGGCGGACTCGACCGGCGCCCTGGCCGGCGCCATCGGCACGCTGGGGCAGGTGATGGCCGGCATCTCCGTCTCCGTCGAGCAGCAGCGCGCGGCGACGGAGGAGATTTCGCGCGGAATCCAGCATGTCGCCGGCCAGACCGCGAGTGCGGCCGACCGCATCGGCGCCTGCGAGGCGTTGACCGGCGACACCCGCGACGCGGTCGGCGGGCTGGCGCGCGATGTCGGCGGCGTGAAGGCGCTGGCCGACGCGCTGGGCGGCCACACCGAGGAGTTCATGCGCTCCCTCGACCGCCGGCAATCCTGCGGGTGGGGCGGCTAATCGGGATCGGCCCCGCCGGCCGGCCCGTCGCCGGCCCGCTGGGCGTCCCGGCGGAAGGCGCTCGGCTCCACCCCGGTCCATCGCCGGAAGGCGCGCCAGAACGCCGTTTCGTCGGAATAGCCGAGCGTGCTGGCGACCTCGGAGATCCGCGCGCCCTTCTGGGACAGGTAGACCTGCGCCATCTGTTGCCGGTGCTGGGTCAGCAGGTCGCGCAGGCTGGTGTTCTCCTCGGCCAGCCGGCGCTGGAGATTGCGGGACGACATCCGCAGATCGCTGGCGAGCGTCTCGACGGTGATCGGCTTCTGCCCGAGATAGAGGCCGATCAGCGCGCGCACCTGCTCGGCGATGGTTTCCTCGGCATATTCCTGTCCGATCAGATCGGCGATGTGATGTTCGAGGATGGTTATCAGGCCGCGGTCTTCCGTCCGATAGATGCGCGAGGCGTCGTCGCGCCGCATGACGAAGCGGTTTCCCGACTGCCGGAACAGCACGGGCGCCCGGAAGACGCGCTGGAGAAGGGCGGCATCCCCCTCCTCGGCATGCTCGAAATGCACCTCGACCGGCCGCCAGTCCTGCGCGAAGCAGGACCGGACCAGCTGGCAGTTGGCGACCAGCGTGTATTCGGCATCCTGGCGCCGCGGCCAGAGCGCCGCGTCGGCGATCCGGTAGCTCCAGACCAGATCCTCGCCCACCTCGAACAGGGTCGACTGGGTCCCGCCCTGCAAGGCCTTCACGTAGGTGGAGAGCCGCTCGAAACCGACTCTCACGGTAGGGGATAGCGAGAACAGGACCCCCATCGGCCCGATGTCGGCCGGCCGGATCTTCAAACCCAGCTTGATTCCCAGGTTCGGCTCCTTCAGGTCGGCCGCCACGCTCTCGAACAACCTGACATATTGCGCCAGGGGGAGCCGTGAATAGGGATCGGTCACCATGCCTTGAATTAAGCCATGCTTGCCCAAAAACTCAGCAATATCCATCTTGTATTGCGACAGATGGGTGAAGAGGGGAGCAAGAGCAGAGGCCCGGATGAGTGCCGATCTCTGGTTCGCGGATAGAGTATTGGAGGGAGGCATGGAAGGGGGTCCGCAGGCGGGGAGTTGGCGCACTCTATCGGAAAAATGGCGCGGAATACAATGGGTCCCCCGGAAAATGCGTTCATAGTCCAGAAACAATAAAAACCTACACAGGGAGTCAGTCTCATGTCCCTCGACGCAACCGCCCGTGCGCCCAAAGGGGAGCGCCTGTCGCGGAACTCCATCGGACTTCTCCATATCGTCTTCTTCGTCGTCGCCGCCGCCGCCCCGCTGACCGCGGTGGTAGGGGCGTCGCCCGCCGCCTTCGCCTTCGGCAACGGCGCCGGGGTCCCCGGCGCCTTCGTGCTGGCCGGGCTGCTCTACATCGTCTTTTCCGTCGGATTCACCGCCATGAGCCATCATGTCGGCGGCACCGGGGCCTTCTATGTCTATATCGCCCAGGGGCTCGGCCGGCATCTGGCGGTCGGCGGCGCGCTGATCTCGCTGCTGACCTACAGTTCGGTGCAGATCGCGGTCTATGCGCTGGCAGGCGTCTTCATGTCCGGCATGCTGGAAGGCCACGGCATCGCGGTGCCGTGGTACGCCTGGTCGTTCGCGATGCTTCTGCTGGTGCATCTCTGCGGCCAGCGCAACATCTCCTTCTCCGGCAAGATCCTCGGCGTCGCGATGATCCTCGAATTCGTCGTGCTGCTGGCGCTGGATCTCGGCATCCTGTTCCAGGGCGGCGGCCCCGAAGGGCTGACCCTGAACAACTTCTCGCCCTCGGTGGTGTTCGGGCCGGGGCTGGGCATCGCCCTGGTCTTCGTCGTCGGGTCCTTCATCGGCTTCGAATCGACGGCGATCTTCGGCGAGGAGGCCCGCGACCCGGCGGTGACCATTCCGCGCGCGACCTATGTCGCCGTGCTGCTCATCACCCTGTTCTACGCCTTCTCGACCTGGGCCATCGCCCAGTATTACGGCTTCTCGCAAATCCAGCAGGAGGCGATGAACAACAAGGAAACCCTCTATTTCGTGGCGGCCGAGAAGGTGCTGGGCGGCTGGTCGGTCGCGCTGATGAACGGGTTGCTGGCGCTGTCCTTCTTCGCCTGCGTCCTGTCCTTCCACAACACGCTGAACCGCTATTTCTTCGCGCTCGGCCGCGAGGGCGTCGCCTGGCACAAGCTGGCGGCGATCCACCCGGTCCACAATTCCCCCCATGTCGCCGGCACTGTGCAGACCCTTTCGGCGGGGGCCATCCTGCTGGCCTTCGTGCTGGGCGGCGCCGACGGGTTCGCGGTGGTCTTCTCCTGGATGTCGGCGCTGGCGGTGCTCGGCATTCTGGCCGTGCAGATCATGGTCTCGCTGGCGATCATCATGTATTTCCAGCGCAACCACCGCGGCGAGCACGGCCTGCTCTCCACCCTGGTCATGCCGGCCGTCGCCACGATCGGCCTGATCGGGGCCTTCTTCCTGGTCACCGAGAACCTGGAACTGCTGACCGGCAGCGACAGCCACATCGTCCAGGCCTTCCCGGTGGTGGTGCTGGCCTTCGGGCTGGGCGGGCTGCTGCTGGCCCGGGTGATCCGGCTGTGCAAGCCCGACCTGTACGAGAATCTCGGCCGCGTCTTCGACTGAAGCGTCCGCGATCAAGCCGCCGGGACAGGCGCCGGGGCCGGAAGTCGGCAGAGACTTCGGGCCCCGGCGTCATTCCCTTTCCGACGCCGCCGGTTCCTGCGCTCCGTGCCGCTTGCGGTACGTCGACGGCGTCATGCCGAACCAGCGGCGGCAGGCACGGGTGAAGCAGGCACCGTCGGCATAGCCCAGGACATGGGCGATCTCCGTGATCGACAGGTTGGACCCGGTCAGGTAGTTCGCCGTCAGCGCCCGCCGCTTGTCCTGCTTGATGGACGAGAAGCTCTCTCCTGCCCGGCGCAGGGACCGCTGCAACGTGCTGGGCGACAGGCCAAGGGCGTGGGCCGTCGATTCCATGCCGAAGCAGCCGTCGCCGGGGAAATGGTCGGACGCCATCCGGCGGACCTTGTCCTCCAGCGACTGCACGGGCGTCGCCCGCTCGCGCAGCATGCCGAGGTAATGCTCGACGAAGCCGCTGACCCGCTGGTCGACGCCGCTGCGGGAAATCGCGAGGTCGGCGGCGGGGAAGATCAGCTCGTTGGCCGGCTGGTTGAAATAGAGCGGCGCCTTGAAGACGGCATCGTGGGTCCTGAGGCCGGCGGGGGCCGCATGCTCGAAATGCACCTCCAGCGGACGCCAGGCCGGGCCGGCCAGCGACCGCATCATTTCGACGACGATCGCCAGCGAGAATTCCGCGTCATGCCGGCGGGGAAAGATCCGCTTGTCCTCGATGCGGTAGCGGAAGACGCAGGCGTCGCCGTCCCGCGTCATGGCGCAGGTCGTTCCCTGCTGGACCAGCCAGTTGTATTCGATGAAGCCCTTGAGGGCCGCGCCCAGCGTGGGAGCGGTGGTGAACAGCAACCCCACCGGGCCGAGGGTGAGCGGCGAAAGGTTGCGGGCGACGGACAGCCCGAAATTGCCGTCCTTGACATGGGCGGCGGCGGCCTCGAAGGCGGCGACATAGTTGCGCAGGGGGATGTCGCGGTAGGGGTCGCGCGGCGTCGCCTCCGACAGCTCGAAGCGGCTCAGCAGGGTGTCGGGCGCGTGGCCCCGGCCCTTCAGCGCATCGATCAGGCTTTGCGTCACCATAGCCCAAATCTTGGGCTCATCGCCGGAAGACGGTTTCTTCGGCATGATTTCGGATCCGGCTGCGGAATTGTGACCTGAAATATCAAATTCCCGTTCGCCGTTGGCAAGCGCAAAAGCCGCCTGCGACCGACCGCGAGGCGGGTCGATCGAGGCGGCCAGGAACCGGGCCGTCGGAAAAAGCCTATTGCAGGCGGCCGAGGCGGTAGGGGGCTGGATCGACGATCGGCGTTCCGCCGGTCACGAGGTCGGCGGCGAGCTGGCCGGCCGCAGGGGCGGTGCCGAAGCCGTGGCCGGAAAAGCCGGTGGCCAGCGTCAGGCCGGGGATCGCCCCGACCTTGTCGATGACGGGGAGGGAGTCCGGCGTGATGTCCATCGTGCCGCCCCAGACCTCCTCGACCCTCGCATCGGCGAAGACGGGCCAGGCCGAGCGGATGTTCGCCATCGCCTCGGCGTTGATGCCATGGTCGACGCGCGGGTCCATCGTCCGCACCTTCTCGAACGGGGTGGCGGCGGAAGGACGCCAGCGCCGCGCCAGCATCAGATCCTCGAAGAACTCCCTGCCGAAGCTGATGCGCAGCTGGCTGCGCCCTTCGCGGAACATCGGCAGGTAGCGCAGGCCGAGCCGGGCATGGTCGAGGACCAGGGGCGAGCCGACCGCCCCGCGCTGGCAGATGGTGAAGCCGCCGTCCCTGCGCTTGCGGAACGAGAAATCCGGGGCGCCGACCGCGATTTCGCTGGGGCCGTCCATCTGGGCGGTGCGGATCGCGTAGCAGACCAGCGGCAGGGTGGGCAGGAAGACGCCCAGGTTGCCGAGAAAGCGGCGGGACCACAAGCCACCGGCGAGAACAACCTCCTCGCAGGCGATCTCCCCCCGCTCCGTGACGACGCCGCTCACCCTGCCGCCGGACCGGGACAGGTCGCGGACGGCGCAGTTCTCGACGATGACGGCGCCCTTCGCCATCGCCGCCGCGGCGATGGCGCTGGAGGCGAGGGTGGGTTCGGCCCGGCCGTCCGACGGGGTGTGGATGCCTCCGGCCCAGCCGCCCGTCCCGCCCGGCACCAGCCGGCCGATATCCGCCGGCGAGAGGATCCGCGTGTCCAGCGACAGGGCCTCGGCCGTCTTCATCCAGCGGCGATGGACGTCGAGTTCGGCTTCGGTCCTGGCGAGGAACATGATCCCGGCCTGCCGGTATCCGACATCCTGGCCGGTGCGCGCTGTCATCCCGTTCCACAGCCGATCCGACGCCAGGGCCAGCGGCAGGTCGGGGGCGGAGCGGGAGGTCTTGCGCACCCAGCCGAGGTTGCGCGACGACTGTTCCCCCGCTAGCCGCCCCTTTTCCAGCACCACCACCGGAACGCCGCGCTCGCTCAAGGTCAGGGCGGTCGTCAGCCCGACGATCCCGCCCCCGATCACGACGACGGTCGTCGATTTGGGCGGAACCGTGGATGTCTGGACGGGAAAGATGACCGGGGCCATGGCGGATGTCCTTGATGCGAAAGGCGCGGGGAAGAGGGGCGGGCAGGAGGGTCAGGGGGCGATCGTGATGCGCTCCACCTCCGCCCTGCCGCTGCCCCGGTGGGCGGTCACCTCGATCTCGACCTTGTAGACGGTCGAGCCGAGCGGCGGGCAGGTCACGGTCGTGGTCGGGTCGATGCCGCGGAACCGGTCGCCGAAGATCGCCATGACGGTGTGGGTATCTTCCGGATCCTGGATGAAGACCCGGGTCGAGACCACGTCGGCCAGACCGGCGTCGACCGCCTTCAGCGCCCGTTCGATGTTGTCGAACACCTGATGGGTCTGGGCGGTCAGGTCGGCCGGAATCTCCTTCGTCCTGGGATTGCGGCCGGCGGTGTTGGACACGAAGATCCAGTCGTCCACCGCGACGACGCGGGAATAGCTGCTGACCTCTTCCAGCTTCGTGCCGGTTTTGACTTTGGTGATTTTCACCATTTCAGACACTTTCAAATGCCAGGGGAAAGGGGCAGGGGGGCGATCGCTTTTGAAATCTGGAGTCCTATGAAGGGACTACCGTCATCCCCGCGAAGGCGGGGATCCAGGAGACTCTCGTGCAAAGCGGCTGAGACGGATGGATTCCCGCCTTCGCGGGAATGACGGGTTTCGGTCTATAGGATCATGATTTCCCTATGCGATTGCCCTGGGATTGGGGCAGGGGAGAATGGGGTCAGCGCAGCACCGGCGTGTCCCAGAGGTTGAGCGTGACGCCGATCCCCTTCTTCACGGCATTGCGGTAGACGACCGTGCCCCAGGCGACGTCCTCGACCGGCATGCCGCCGACCGACAGGATGATGATCTCCTCGTCGTTGCGGCGGCCCGGCCGGGCGCCGGCGCAGATGGCGCCCAGGTCCTCGACCTCGTCGCGGCTCATCTTCCCTTCATGGATCATGTCCATGAAACGGACGCCGATGACCGGGACATGGACATGGGCGGGCTTGGGCAGCTCCTCGAACCACGCTTCGTAGAGGCCGATGTTGTCCATCACCTTGCGGATGTCGGACTTCTCCATGCCGGCATCGATCTCGCAGGAGGCCGGCATCGACAGGAACGCGCCGGGCTTGACCCAGTCGCGCTTGACGACGGGATACTTGGAAACGTCGCCGGTCTCGCCGGATGCGCAGTAGGTGACGATGTCGGAGCCGCGGACGATCGTCTCGATGTCGTGGACGATCTCGATGGTGGCGATCTGCGGGTAGGTCTCCCGTGTCCAGGAGATGAAGCTGTCCAGGCTTTTCTGCCCGCGGCCCTGGACCTTCACCGTGTCGATATGCGGGCAGGTCGCCATGAAGGCGGCCAGCGAGGTCTTCGCCATGACGCCGGGACCGTAGACGCCGACCACCCGGGAGTCCCGGCGCGCCAGATGCCGCGCCCCGACGCCGGGAACCGCGCCGGTCCGGTAGGCGGAGAGCAGGTTGGCGGACATGTGGGCCAGGGGAGCGCCGGTGTCGGCGTCGTTCAGCGTGAACATCAGGATCGAGCGGGGCAGGCCCTTCTCGCGGTTCGCGATGTTGGAGCCGTACCATTTCATTCCCGCGGTGCAGTATTTTCCGCCGAGATAGGCGGGCATCGCCATGAAGCGGCGGTCGGCCGTCGGCTTCGGCATGGTCGGGAACGGGGAGTTTTCCGGGAAGACGACCATGGCGCCATGGGAATCGTTGTTGGCACCGGCCATCCGGTAATCGCCGCTGTGCAGCAGCACGAACATGTCTTCCATCGTGTCCACACAGGCGGCCATGTCGGTCACGCCGGCCTTCACCATGTCCTGTTCCGAGAGATAGAGGAAATCGATCCTGGGCAGGTCGCTCATTGCGTCGTTCTTTCCTGAAAGCGCCCTTGGGCGAGCGTTCCGGCGCTCACGATGGCGGCAGGGGCCGCTCGCCCGGCAGGCGAGGTTGGTCGGGAGGGGGCGTCCGAAGAAGTGGGATCGATTCCCTGATCTTCTGGATTATTGTTTTAGTGAGGTATTTATAACGCCAACAAAAGGGAGAGATTTAAAAATAAATATGAACAAACAACGTTGTATCGTTATCCATCTATTACGGCACCCAAGGTTGTTTTCTTATCTCTTGATGGCCCTTCTTCGTTTCCCTGACCGAGACATCGGGAGGCCGATGATTTTCCGGGCTTGATCGCTGTGTCACGGATAGCGCCCTTCCTGGCGGAAGTTTGGTCGGTGGGGTCTATTGCTGCCGATGCCGATAGACGACTTGCCCAATCAAGATTTGGGAAATGGCTCCAAACTGCTTGATGAAAGCGGTCAATTTTTTGATATTTCAGGTCAGTCGACGGCTTCGGCCTCTCCGACTGCTTTGGAAGCCCGGAGCAACGGCATGAAGGGACCGCCGGATCGGCCGGGGGCGCTGCCAGGAACGCCTTGCCCCGTCGAAAGGTTCGGGCGGAAATGCCCGGCGGAACGAGGCACTCTTAGCGGACGTTCGCAACGATGCGATCGCCGCCCTTCGGCTCCGTCCGAGGTCGGTCCCTCACCTCAACCATAGGAGGTGGTCCGGTGATCCGGTAGCCGCAACGGCGGCGCGCTCGGCAACCGCATGCGGACATGCAGCCCGCCGAGGGCTCCCGGTTCCAGCCGCTCCACCGGCACATGCATGCGTCGGCACAGCTCGGCGACGATCGAGAGGCCGAGGCCGACCCCGTCGCCGCCGGTGCGCCCGAGCCGCTGGAACCGCTCGAACGCGCGTTCGAACGCGTCCGCCGACAGGCCGGCGCCGTCGTCCTCCACCGCCAGTCCGGTGCCGGCCGGCCCGTCGGCGGCGACCGTGACCGTCACCCGGCCCGGCGAGGCGGCGTACTTCACCGCGTTCTCGACGATGTTGCGCAGCACGATCGCCAGCAGCTCGGGGTGGGCGATGACGGCGGCGGATCGGGACGATTCCAGCGTGATCTCCACGTCGCGCCGATTGGCCGCCGGCACCAGTTCGGCGACCACGGACTGCGCGAGCTCGACAAGGTCGATCCGGCTGCCGGGGTGCCGCGTCAGGTCGAGCGACTGCGACCGCGTGACGTCGAGGAGCTGCGCGATCAGCCGGCCGGCCCGGTCCACGGCCGCCAGGATCTTGGTGAACCGTGGCCGGGCGCGCTCGGGCAGATCGTCTTCGAGGGCTTCCACCTGGGCACGGATCGCGGTGAGCGGCGTGCGCAGCTCGTGGGCCGCGTTCGATACGAAATCGCGCTCGCGGTCCAGCACCAGCCGCAGCCGTGCCATCAGATTGTTCAGCGCTTGGGCGACCACCCGCAGCTCGCCCGGCACCTCCACCTCGTCCAGCGGCGCGAGGTTCTCCTCGCTGCGGTTCCCGACCTGATCGGCGAAGGCGCCGAGCGGCGCCAGGCCGGAGCGGATGCCGACCGTCAGGGCGGCCCCTCCCAGCACCGTCGCGCACAGGACATAGCCCGCCACCACCCCGGCCACCTGGAGCGAGGACCACAGCGGCTCCCACGCGTCGATGCCGATCACCACCCGCGTGCCGGTGCGCTCGTCCTCGAAGCCATGGAGGATGCGCAGGCCGTCGCCGACATCGGCCTTGCCATCCATGGGCAGGGCCAGCAGCCGCTCCGGCGGCAGCGGCTCCGAAGCGTAGAGCAGCTGCCCGTTCCGGCTGATCACCACCAGATAGTCGTCGAGCTGGAAGTCGGGGTCGTGCTGCTCCTGGAAGATCGGCATCACGGCGGGCGACGCCGGCTGCGTCGCGGCGAAGGCCAGCATCAGCTGCGCCGTGTGGGCCGTCCGGCTGTGGAAGGATTCCTTGTACTCCAGCGCCACCGCGACGACGATCAGGAGGAAGGCCGGCACCCAGGCCGCGGCGATCAGCCAAGCCAGCCGGCGCCGCAGGTGCGCGTGGATCGACGGCATGCTCACTCCTTCGGCAGCATGTAGCCGACGCCGCGGATCGTCTGGATCAGGTCGGCGCCGAGCTTGCGGCGGATTTGCGAGACGAACACCTCCAGCGTGTTGCTCTCGGCCTCGCCGCTCCAGCCGTAGAGATGGTTTTCCAGGGCGTTGCGGGTGAGGACCCGGCCCTGGTTCTCGACGAACAGCAGCAGCAGCGCGAACACCTTCGGAGTCAGCGCGACGCTGTCGCCGCCGCGCTGCACGGCGAGGGACGCGGGGTCGATCCGCAGGTCGCGGTAGTGCCGGATCCCCGGCCGGCCGTCGCCGCGGCGGCGGGCGAGCGCGCGGCAGCGCGCCATCAGTTCCTCCATGGCGAAGGGCTTGACCAGATAGTCGTCGGCGCCGAGGTCGAGGCCGCGCACCCGGCTGTCCAGCTCGTAGCGCGCGCTCAGGATCAGGATCGGCAGGCCGTGTCCCTCCGTCCGCTGCCGGCGCAGGATGTCGAGGCCGTCGCGGTCGGGCAGGCCGAGATCGAGGACCATCAGATCGAAGGCGTCGAGTTCGGTGACGCCGTCGAGGCTGGCGCCGTCCTCCAGCCAATCGACGGTCATGCCGGCCCGGGTCAGGCGGGTGCGGATGGCGTCGCCGATCAGCGGGTCATCCTCGACGAGCAGAATGCGCATGCCTCACTCACGGGGTTGAAGGGGGGGTTGGGGCGGTTGGTCGGAAGACAGGGATAGCAGGGAAACCTGAAGCGAAGCTGAGTCGATGCCCTGCCGCGACGCCCGGGCCCGCAATGGCCACACGCCGCAGCCGCACTCATTGGCCGCGTTCAGGTCCGGTTCAGGCAGCGGTGTCAGGGTCCGCGCCGAACCTGACCTGGACACAAGGCGCAATCATAATGAGATACACATTTCCGGCGGCGGCATTCTGCGCGGCGGTGGCGGCGGGAACCATGATGGCGCGGATCGCGGCGGCCGAGGACCGCTCCCCGGCGGACTGGTCCTTCACGCTCGGCGCCGGCGCCCTGTACGCGCCGGACTATGAGGGCTCCAACGATTACAAGCTGCTGCCGGTGCCGGTGGTGGAGCTGTCCTGGCGGGACCGGGTCCGGTTCACCACCCGGGGCGGGGTGGGGGTCTTCGCGACCCCGGTCAAGACCGACCGCCTGCGGGTCGACCTTGGTGTCCGCTACGACTTCGGGCGCGACGAGAGCGACAACGACGCCCTGAAAGGTCTGGGGGATCTGGAGGGTGGCGCGGTGGCGGTCGTCCGGCTCGGCTACCAAGCCGGTCCCGCGGGCCTCGGGCTGGAGGTCGCCCGCGACCTGTCCGGCGACCGCGAGGGCCTCAAGGCCACCGCCGAGGCGGAGTATGGACTTGGGTTGTTCGACGGCCGGGGCCGGTTCAGCGTGACCCCGCACGTCACCTGGGCCGACGACAAGTACATGGACAACAGCTTCGGCATCACCGCGGCCCAGGCCGCGCGTTCCGCCCGCCGTTACGCCCGCTACGACGCTGCCGCCGGCTTCAAGGACGCGGGGGTCGCCGTCGGCCTCGGCTACCGGGTGACCGACTCGATCATGGCGATGGGCCGGCTCAATTACAGCCGGCTGCTCGGGGACGCCGCCGACAGCCCGCTGGTCAAGCGCGAGGGCAGCGAAAACCAGGGCTCCGCCCTCTTCGGCCTGAGCTATCGCTGGTAGCGGGCGGGTGGCGATGCTTCGGAGATTTCCTGTGCCGGGCGTTCTCGACGACGACGCGCAACTGACCAGGATCGCGCTCGACGGGCGGGAAATCCGGTTGCCGGAACTCTGACCATGAATCCGCAAGCATGCCGCCCAACCATCGGCAGGGAGGATGTTGCGACGGCGCTCCTCCATGCGGCGGCCGTCGTCGTCGCGTCACCGCAAACAACTCCTCCCCGTCGATTCTTCGGCGGCGTCCGTCAGTAATTGTCCCACAATCCGGGCGTCACCAGTTCCAGCAGGTGACCGTCCGGATCGCGGAAATAGAGGCTGCGCGCCCCCTTGCGCCAGGACACCGTGCCTTCGACCGCGATGTCATGCCGGGCGAGCCTGGTCAGCCAGGCGTCCTCCTGGTCGGCCGAAATGGCGAACGCATAATGAAGCCGCCCGCTCCCGCCATGCGGAGGGATGGTCCCGCCGGGCGTGTCGAGGGGCTGGTCGGTCAGCCCCTTCTGGAACAGCAGCAACACGCTGCGCGGCCCGACGGGATAGGCGGCGAGCCGGTCGCTCAGGGACATCGCCCGCAGGCCCATGACGCCCTCGTAGAAGGCCCGGGCCCTCTCGAGGTCATCGACATAGAGGCCGGTCTCGAGCACGCCGTTCAGCGTCGGTGCGGTATCCATGACCGGAATCCCTCAGTCATATCGGCGCGAACAGTGTGGGAGTCCGAAGTTTACCGTGACGCCGGCCGCCGCTCAAGGAACGAACCGGACTGCTTCCCCCTGTGCAGCCGCTCACAGCGGCCGGGCTGAAATCCGTCCAGGATCGCCCGCACGCCGCAAACGATCCCCGGTCGGATGCACGGCGCCGAGACATAGCCTCGCCGGACGGAGCGACCCCATGACCATCCTCTGCATCACCGCCGCCACGTCGATCCTGAGCCTGGGCCTGCTGGCCGGGTTCGATCTCTGCATCGATCTGCCAGCGAATATGCCGCCGGATACAGCGTTGAATATCGCCGGGACAAGGGCTGACCAATCCAACCGCAGACGGTCCGGCGAGGACATGATGGGTTGAAAGCCCGTCTGAAAAGGGCCGGTATCGAACGGGAGTTGTGCTTCAAGAGTCGCATATGGAATGATGGGGCAGTTGGGCGGACACCCCCCTGGTGAAGATCCGCCCGTAATGACGAAGCCCGAATTGACGTCTCCGAGGGCATGGCACAACTGGATGTGGCAAGGCTGCCATCGGAAGAGGTGTCAAGCAGACGCCCGGAACCATAATACAGCGCGGAAAGAGATCTGACGAATTTCGTTTCTTGAAAATATCGTCCACCACGCCTTACCCTTCTCGTATAGTTGGATAATCGATGAAGGGGAGAGGGGCCGTGTCATTCATTGATGACGATTCAGTCGTTGGTAAAAAAGACAAGGATATTGCCAATCAAAAAAAGAAAAATGCCCGAACATTTTCAAAATTGGTCCGGGACGCCCCTGATATTGATAATATTTTTAAAAAGAATAAATTCGATAAGTCTGATGTTAAGCAACAACAGGATATTATCGATGAGATGTATGACTATATAGATGAAAGGTCGAAAAAACAATCTATAGAGTTTGCTAAACTGCATAAGATTATTATAAATAAGAAAAAATTCTCCGCCAAAGCATTTAACGATCTTAATATCGGAGCCGCCGAACTTTACCTTGAAGAAATGAGAGATCATATTGTAGAAGAGAAGATCTACAAAAATATTGTCAAAGACATATATACCACTTACATCCTTGCACAAAAGCCGGGAAATATCGAGGGCGTGAGCGCCTCTGGAACTCTTGCCATTCTCAACGTCGGAACCAACGACGCGGCATGGACGGAAATTCAAAGAATCGGCAAAAAGGACGGCTGCTGGACCTGTGGCACATCGATGGGTGCCAAGGATGCGGCAAATTGGATTGCGGACCACATTCCACCGGTGGGCCTCAAGAAGGACATCATCGATGATGTGAATGCGGCATACAAGAAGCATTTTGTCTTTGGAAAATACAACCTCCACCCCTCATGCGTGGATTGTTCAAGAGATCAGTCAGGTCTTGTTCGGGATATCATAAAAGAATATTCCAACAGGAATACTATTCCTGATATAAAAAATGTGGTATGGAATGATAAGCTGAAAAAGATGATAGTTGGAGGGTCCGATAAAAATACCATACCGACAACAAAAAAAGACACGACCGACCTAAAAGACAACTGGGATGGCAAAGCCATACAGTGCCATATTTGTGGAAAGAAAAAATCAACAAGCAAAGATACTGCCTACACCGCAGATCATTATCCTCCAAAGGAATTTAATACATCCTATGCACAATCCTGCTTTCACCTATTAGGCCTGAAAGTTTTGAAGCCGATGCTTTACCCGCAATGCATAAAATGCTCTTGCAAGCAGGGAAGCCTTAGCAGCGACTCGAAAAAATTGATTGATGCCGCACGTTTCTTCGGCATCACCGTCAACAAGGGCTTTTTCTAGAGCGGATCGCGTGGAACCGGAATCGCCCTGGAGGGTGAACCCGACCGCCAAACATAAGGCTCCGGACATAAAGCTCCAGCTCCGTGCGTCTCCTATGGAACGCACGAAGCTGCAAGCCTGACTTTGGCCGATATCCAAAACCCAGGCCGGCGGCGCGCAACGCCGCCGGCCGATGCAAACCATGCCGAAGTGCCGACGGGTGCAGGTCAGCGTTCGGGCTGTAGAGCAATTTCGGCAGGTCGCGGGTTCGGCCGCATAGGGGGGACCGGCCGCCCTTACGGCTGGCCGCTGCCGCCCGCCGCGCCATAGACGTGGCCGGTGGTGAAGCTGCCCTCCTCGGCGGCGAGCTGGACATAGATGCCGGCAAGCTCGGCCGGCTGGCCGGGACGGCCGAACGGCGTCTGGCTGCCGAACTGCTTCAGCTTCTCTTGGCTGGCGCCGCCGCTGACCTGCAAGGGGGTCCAGATCGGGCCGGGCGCCACGCCGTTGACGCGGATGCCCTTGTCGGCGAACTGCTTGGACAGCGACTTGACGTAGTTCATCGTCGCCGCCTTGGTCTGGGCGTAGTCGTAGAGATCCGGCGTCGGGTCGTAGGCCTGTTCCGAGGTGGTGCCGATGATGACCGAGCCCGGCTTCAGGTGGGGCAGGGCGGCCTTGATGATCCAGAAGGGGGCGTAGATGTTGGTCTTCATCGTCGCGTCGAAATCCTCGCTGCTCAGTTCGAGGATCGACGGGCAGGCCTGCTGCCGCGCCGCGTTGCAGACGAGGATGTCCAGCCCGCCCAGCCCCGCGACGGCGTCGGCCACCATCTTCCGGCAGAAGGCCTCGTCGCGCAGGTCGCCGGGGATCGCCACCGCCTTGCGGCCGGCCTCCTCGATCAGGGCGACGACGTCCTGGGCGTCCGGCTCCTCGGTCGGGAAATAGTTGATGGCGACGTCGGCCCCCTCGCGGGCATAGGCGATGGCGGCGGCCCGTCCCATGCCGGAATCGCCGCCGGTGATCAGCGCCCTGCGCCCGGCCAGCCGGCCGGAGCCCTTGTAGCTGGTCTCGCCATGGTCGGGCGGCGGATCCATGTCGCGGGCCAGCCCCGGCCAGGGCTGCGACTGGCCCTTGAAGGGCGGGCGCGGGTATTTGTGGCGCGGGTCCTGCGGCGTGACGGTGTCGTCCTTCCGGTCCATGCCTGTCTCCTCGGTGGGCGTGCTGTGTGCGATGCGGTGAAGCGTCACACACAGAACCGGACAGGCCCGGAATGGTTGCCGCCCCCCTGGCCCTCAGTGGTACACGGGGACCCCGGCGGCAGAGAGAGCCTCAGCCGCACATGCCGCCGCAGCAGGACCCGTTCCGCCGGGCCAGCAGCCGCTCGTAGGCGATGCCGACCACGCCGGCCGGCGGGATCACGCCCTGCAGCAGCGACAGCACGTCGGCCTCCGGCGTGCCGGGCGGGACGTCCGTCACCTCGCAGACCGAGGCGCCGCTGCGGTCCGGACCCAGCCGCGCCTCCGCGGCCGCCACCGCCACGTCGCCGTTGCGGTCGATGCGCACGCGCAGGCTGGTCGCCGCCGCCCCCTCGGGACGGGCGATGCGGACCTGCCAGACCTCGGGGCCCCGCTGCAGATACTCCCAGGAGAATCCGGCGCCGAACAGGCTGAGCAGCTGATGGTGCAGCGGGCGCGGGTCATGGTCGTTGACCAGCGAGAAGCCGTCGCCCGGCGTCAGATCCTGCACCGACTGGAAGATCAGCTGGTGGCGCTGATAGGGCGGGATGGCGCGGAGATCGAGAACCGGTTCGGTCTGGCCGGCGTGGGCCTCGCTGGTGCGGGGGGCGGTGGTGGTCGGCATCGTCGTCCGTCTGGGCTGTGGGGGAGCGGCAGGATCGCCATGCGCCCCTGTAGCGCGGATCGCCGGCCCCTTCTTTGCTCCAGCACAAACGCCGGAGCGGGTAGGGCGCCCGGCGACGTTGTTGCGGCGAAGCGGCGATCGCAGATGGCCGGTCGGACGTTCCCGCAACAGCGGAGAAATTTGGCATGATTCAGGTATTTTTTGACAGGATACCTAATTTATCTGAACGCGCGACACGCCGATACTCTCGGGCATGAGAACCGAACATCCTTCAATCCGGCCCCTCGCCGCCACCTGGATCGTCGCCGCCTGGATCGTCGCCGCCTGGATCGCCGCCGCCTGGATCTCCATCGGGCGTGCGGCCCCAGTTCAGTCCCGGCTCCCCGCACTGCGGGCGGATGCGGACGCGCTGCTCTTCTCGGCGAAGAGCTTCGCCGCGGCGATGCTGGCCTACTACATCGCGCTGCGCGCGGGATTGCCGAAACCCTATTGGGCCATCCTGACCGTCTACATCGTTTCGCAGAACTCGGCCGGCGCGTCGCTCAGCCGCGGCGTCCATCGCTTCGCCGGGACGCTCGCCGGCGCCGTGGCGACCGTGGCGATCATCCCCTGTTTCGTGAACGAACCGATCGTCTGCAGCGCGGTCCTCGCCTGCTGGATCGGCCTGTGCCTCTACCTCTCGCTGCTCGACCGCACCGCGCGCGCCTATGCCTTCGTTCTGTCCGGCTACACCGCCAGCCTGATCGGCTTCCCCAGCGTGTTCGATCCCGCTGCCGTCTTCGATACGGCGTCGGTGCGGGTCCAGGAGATCTCCATCGGCATCCTCTGCGCCGTCCTGCTTCATCGCTTCATCCTGCCGAAACGCATGACCGGACAGTTCACCGCCAGGCTGTCGGCAACGCTGCGGGATGCCCGCCGGCTGGCGGGCGACGCGCTTGCCGGAACCTCCGGACCGCAGATCCGCCGCGACCGCGACCGGCTCGCGGCGGACCTTCTCGCCCTGCAGGGGCTGGCCGGTCACCTGCCATACGATCCGGTCCCGGTGACGCCGAGCCGCGAGACGCTGCAACTGATCCATGACCGTCTTGCGCGGCTGCTTCCGCTGGCGACGGACGTCGAGGACCGCATCCATGCCCTCCGCACCGGAGGCCACAGCCCGCCCGGCGAACTGGCCGCGCTGCTGGATGGAGTGGGGCGCTGGTCCGCCACCGCCGATGCGGCCGGGCGGGATGCCGTCGCCGTCCAGCTGATCGAGCGCGCCCGGACGGCGCGGATGCGCATCGCCGCGAACGCCGCTACGGCTGGCGACCGGATCGCGGCCAACCTCGCCGGCCACCTCGCCGAGATGACCGGTCTTCTTCACGAGTGCGACCGGCTTGAACGGAGCCTCGCACGCGCCGCCGTCCGGTCGCCGGACGCCGCATCGCACCTCCGATCCGGGCGTGCGACGGGCTATGTCTACCACCGCGATCCCTGGATGGCGGCCCGGAGCGCGCTGGGCGCGGTCGTCGGCATCGTCGTCGGCTGCGCCTTCTGGATCTGGTCGGCCTGGCCGGAGGGCGGGCTGGCGGCGTCGATCCTGGGCGTCTGCTGCGCCCTGTTCGGCAATGTCGACACGCCGGCACCGAACGTCGTCAAATACATGATCGGCTCGGTCGCCGGGGTGGCGGTCAGCCTGGTCTACAGCTTCGTCATCCTTCCCCGCGTGACGGACTTTGCCGGCCTCGTCGCGGTGCTCGCGCCGGCCTTCCTGATCGCCGGCTCCCTGCAGGCGCGGCCGCCGACGGCGTTCATGGCGCTCGGCATCACCCTGACGATCCCGATCCTTTCGGGACTGGGCGCCACATACGCCGGCGACTTCGCCGGGTCGCTCAACAGCGTCGTCGCGCTGTTCGCGGCGATGGGATTCGCGGCCGTGAGCATGAGCCTGTTCCAGACCATACCGGTCGATGCGGCGATCGGCCGGCTGCTCCGGCTGAACCGGCAGGATGTCAGGCGGCGGGCCCTGGGCGGCGGACCCGACGAAGCGCACTGGACAAGTCTCATGATCGACCGGACGGCACTGCTGCTGCCGAGGCTCCGGCTGTCCGGAAAACCCCACCCGGACGTGCTTGACGACACCCTGCACCATCTTCGTGTCGGCCACGCCGCCGGCCGGCTTCATCGGGCGATCCGGCATTCCGACGTCAATGACGGTGGCAGCAATGAGGGCCGGATCGGCAGGGACGGGTTCGAGCTGCTCACCGCGATTGCCCTGCGCTTCGGCCCCGGATACCGGGCGGGACCTTCCGATGCCGTCGCTCTGCACCGGCGCATCGAAACATTGATGGCGCGGATCGCCGACAGCCCGATCAAGGACCGTGTTCAACTGCTCGACCTGCTCATCGACCTCCGGTTCGCCCTGGGTCCGGGCGGTGCGGTGACTTGGGAGAACGGCCGATGATCCTCGATCTCGACATCGGGGGCGTCTTCCTCCCCGGCCTGCTGGTGCTTGCCCTGGCCGCGCTCGCCGGCACCGTCGCGCTGGTCCGCCTCTTCGCGGCCGCGGGACTCTTCCGCCTGACCGCCAGCCGGCCGCTCGTCGAACTCGCCACCTTCGCCCTCCTCTACGGTCTGCTCTTGCAGGCTCTGCCATCCAGCGGAACATTCCCATGAAACCTGTGCTGTCTCTGCTCGGGCGCTACGCCCTGACCCTTTGCTTCGGCACGCTCGCCGCCCTCGTGGCATTGCAGGTGTGGAATCGTCACGAGCAGACGCCGTGGACTCGGGATGCCCGGGTGAGCGCGGACGTGGTCCAGATCGCGCCGGAAGTCTCCGGGACCGTGGGCGCCGTCTCCGTCGCCGACAACCAGTATGTGCATCAGGGCGACATCCTCTATGCGATCGACGCCAAGCGCTTTTCGCTCGCGGTGGCGTCCGCCCAGGCCGATGTCGAAGCCCGGCGCCAGGACATGCTCGTCCGCCAGGCGGCGGCGCGGCGGCGAAGCCAGCTCCGCGAGGTGGTTTCGCAGGAGGATCTGCAACAGACGGCCGCCGCCGCCGCCCAGGCCGCCGCAAGCTATGAAGGCGCGGTGGCGGCGCTCGATCTTGCCAAGCTCAATCTCGCGCGGGCGACGATCCGGGCGCCGACCGACGGGTATGTCACCAATCTGCGGCTGCGGCCCGGCGACTATGCCACGGCCGGCGTGACCAGGATCGCCATCCTCGATGCGACCAGCTTCTGGATCACCAGCTATTTCGAGGAAACGAAGCTGCGGCGGATCCGCGTGGGCAGCCCGGCGCGGATCATGCTGATGGGCTTCGATGACGCGCTCTCCGGCCATGTCGAAAGCATCGGCCGGGGCATCGAGGACAGCAACGGAACGCCGGGCCATCTCGGTCTCCCGAATGTCGAGCCGACCTTCAGCTGGGTCCGCCTCGCCCAGCGCATCCCGGTACGCATCCACATCGATAGGATCCCGCCCGGCGTCGAGCTGGCGGCGGGCATGACGGCGACCGTCGCCATCGAATCGGCAACCGCCGCCGACGCGCTGTAACCGGCTGCGGGAGCGTGCGGCATCTTCGGCCGCCAAATACTCTGGTCGCGCCAGAACATCCTTTCACGGGCGCGCTCGCGGAGAGTCTTCGGAAGAACCCCTCGAGAGGCATGCGCTAACCTCGGCCGCCACGAAGCCCTGCGCGACCTGAAAGGAGGCGACATGCTGAGGATGGATCGTTTATCCACGACGCTGGTCCGGCTGACCATCGACAGGCCGCCCGCCAACGCGCTTTCCTTCGATCTGATCCAGGCGCTGACGGACGATCTCGCCCGGTTCGGCGAGGAGGCCGACGCGCCGGCCGTGATCCTGACCGGGGCCGGCGAGCGCTTCTTCAGTGCCGGCGGCGACATCCGCGAAATCACCATCCATGCGGATGCCGCGATCCCGCGGATGCGCGCCTTCCACCGGCTGCTGGTCGCGCTCGAAGGCTACCGCTGCCCGCTGCTGTGCGCCGTCAACGGCTATGCGGTGGGCGGGGCGCTGGAACTGGTTCTGTTTGCGGACCATGTCGTGGCGAGCGAGGGGGCGAAGTTCGGCTTTCCCGAAATCAATCACGGCCTGCTTCCCGCCGCGAAGGGCATGCGGCAGGCGATGAACCGCCTCGGGCGCCGGGCCGCCGAGCGCCTGCTCTATTCCGGGGAGCTTGTTTCAGCGCAGGAGGCGCAGGCGATGGGCCTCGTCGACGAAATCGTCGGTTTCACCGATCTGCAGGACCGGACCCGTGCCGTCGCCGAGACGCTTCGCCTCAAGGACATGGCTCTGTTCTCGGCGATCAAACGGACTTTCATCGATGCGCCGCGGATGACCGACGAGGAATTTGAAGCGCGCACGCTCGGCGACATGCAAGATTACCTGAACCGCGGAGAGACGGCCGCGGCGCGTGAACGATTCCTCCAGCGCAAGGCGAGGCAGCAGCATGACTGACGGCGATCATCTCCGGCTTGAGTTCATGACCTCGTCCGAGGTCGCTCTCGCCATCGCGGGCGGCACCCGGACCATCGTCATCCCCTGCGGGGCGGTGGAGCAGCATGGACCGCACCTGACCCTCAGCGTCGATGCCGACCACGCGGACCACTTGGGCATCCTGGTGGCGAAGGGTGTGGGAGGGGCGCTGGTGGCGCCGACCATCAGGGTCGGCTGTTCGTCCCACCATCTGGCATTTCCCGGCACGATCTCCCTGCAGGACAGCACGTTCGAAATGATCTGCCGGGATTACTGCACCAGCTTGGCGGGACACGGCTTCGAGCGGATTCTGATCTTCTCCGCCCATGTCGGCAATTCTCCGCCCTTGGCCAGGATGCTGCCGCGCTTGCGGTCGGCCGTGCCCGCCTCCTGCCGCATCTCCGCCTTCACCGATGCGAAGGCGTGGCTGGAGTGCTGGCGCGATGCGGTGAGTGAGGCGGGCGGCGAGCCGATCAGGGTCGGCGGCCATGCCGACATCGCCGAAACCTCGCTGATGCTCGACCTCCACCCCGAACGGGTGCGCATGGAGCGCTACGAGGCCGGACGATTGGGGCTTCTTTCGCAGGGCGACCTGGAGCTGATGTGGCGCGACGGGCTTGCGGCCGTCAGCGCCAACGGCATTCTCGGCGACCCCACCGGTTCCTCGGCGGCCATCGGCAGGCATTGCATCGAGCGCATCGCCTCGCTTCTCGTCGAGAGCTTTTCCCAGGACGAGCCGGTTTGACCGCGCGCTGTCCCACGATCCGGCCGATCATTCCTACACAAAATAATGTTCTGAACGTGAAGTCGGCATAACGGATCTTCGGCAGGTTCTGCCGCCGGCTTCATGACAATCTTCCAATCACCGAAGAGGCATTCCAAACAAACCCGAGAGGGCATCCAAATGGCAGTCAAGTTCGGCTTCTGGTCCGAGCAGGAAACCCTGGTCGGCCAAAGCTATTCGCGCCGGCTTCATGAACTTGTCGAGGAAGCGGTATTCGCCGAGAAGATGGGTTTCGACATCGTCAGCCTGTCCGAACAGCATGTCGCCTTGGGCGGAATCTCCAGCTCGGCCCCCGAAGTCGTGTATGGCTACCTCGCGGCGGTCACGTCCCGCATCCGGCTGAGGCCGGCGGTCTCGCTGATGCCGAAGAAGATCAACCACGCGCTGCGCACGGCGGAACGGGCCGCAGTCACCGACATCCTGTCCAACGGCCGCATGGAGCTTTATTGCGGCCGCGCCAACACCACCATCGCCATGCGCGCCTTCAACGTGGAGCCGGCGGAAACCCTTGAGCAGATGGAGGAGGGGATCGCGCTGATCCGCGAAGCCTTCAGCAAGGACATCTTCACCTTCGAGGGCAAGCATTACCAGGTTCCGCCGCGCATGCTGGTGCCGAAGCCGGTCCAGAAGCCCTATCCGCTGATGGGCATCGCGGCGACCAGCGAGCGCAGCCATGTCTGGGCGGGCCGCCAGGGGCTCGCCGTCCTCAGCCACACGCTCTACCAGGGCTGGGACGCCCAGGCGAAGATGGTCGAGGCCTACCGGTCGAACTGGCAGAGGGATCCGAACGGCCCGCTCGACCGTCCGCGTCTCGGCATGCCGGTGTTCCTCGGGATCGCCGAAACCGATCGGGCGGCGAAGGACATCTATGCCGAGCCGCTGATGCAGTACGCCCGCATCTCGACCGATGCCTATCCGCGGCTGGCGAAGATCGCCGACGACTACGCCTACATGGGGGAAGGGCTGGAAGCGCTCCAGCGCGCGGCCACCGACTGGGATTATCTCCTGAACGACTCCGCCAGCCTGGTCTGCGGCAGCCCGGACACGGTCATCCGCCAACTGGAACGCTTCATCGAAACCGGCGCCGAAGAAATCCTGTTCCACATCGACTCTGTTTCGCACGCCGAGATCATGAAGGCCATCGAACTGGTCGGACGCTACGTCATCCCGCATTTCAACGACCGCAACAATGTGGTGCGGCCGACCGACGAGATCCTCGACCAGATCCGCAGGATGCGGACGGTGAACGCTTCGGCCTGATCCCCTGTCGAGCGATCCGGCGAAGCGATCCAGCCAAACGATCTGAAGAGAGTCTCCCATGACCGACAAGACCTATAGGGGCCTGCTCGTCGAAAAGCGCGCGAGCGGCGTGGCCATCGTCACCCTGAACCGGCCGGAAATCCTCAACGCCATCGACTGGCCGATGCATGCCGCGCTGGAAGAGCTGTTCGCGGACCTCGACAGCGACCGGGCGGTCAAGGCCGTCGTCCTGACCGGTGCGGGGCGCGGTTTCTGCTCCGGCGGCGATCAGAATGCGCTCGATGACGATCTGGGGCCGATTTCGCCGACCCGCTCCGGGCGCCACCTCATCCGCAACATGCTCGAACTGGAATGCCCGCTGATCGCCGCCGTGAATGGCGTCGCCGTCGGGCTGGGCGCCACGCTCGCCCTGTTCTGCGATGTCGTCTTCGCCGAGCCCGGTGCCCGCTTCGCCGACACGCATGTGACGGCCGGCGTCGTCGCCGGCGACGGCGGCGCGGTGATCTGGCCGCTCCTCCTGGGGCCGGTGCGGGCGAAGCATTACCTGATGACCGGGGACTTCATTTCGGCGGAGGACGCGGCGGCGGCCGGCATGATCAACAGGGTCGTGCCGGAAGGAACCGTCGTCGAGCATGCGGTCCGCTACGCCGAGATGCTGGCATCCGGCCCCCGCGACGCCATCGTCTGGACCAAATACGCCGTCAACAAGCTGGTCAAGGAGCAGATGCACCTGAATCTCGACACGGCCATGGCGCACGAGATGCTCACCTTCCACAGCCCGGAGCGCAAGGAGGCCGTCGCCGCCTTCCGCGAGAAGCGCAAGCGCTTTGCAGAAGGCGGCAATTGAGATGGGCGGGCCGCATTCCGTTTTCCCGCCCGTCCCATCTGCAATTGCCTCATCCCCAATCGACCCTCCACCGACCGCGCATGAAGACGGGACGCTGCCGTCGCTGCTGCGCGACCGCCGGGACGGCAGGGGCGAGGCGGTGGCGTTCTTCCAGAAGCGTTCCGGCACGTGGCACGCCACGACCTGGGGTGAGTTCGCCCGGGACGTCGCGGCGCTTTCGCGGGCCCTCCTCGATCATGGTCTGCAGAAGGGGGACCACGTCGCCATCATGGGGGACATCTCGCAGGACTGGGTGGTCGCCTACATGGCGACGGTCTGTTCCGGCGGCGTGGCGGTCGGGATCTATTTCACCTCTTCGACCGAGGAGGTGGAGTATTTCCTGGAGGACTCCGGGAGCAAATTCGCCTTCGTCGCCGGGGAGAAGGAACTCGCCATCCTTCTCCGCAGCCGGCAGGCGGAGACGCTGAAGAAGATCGTGGTCTCCGATCCGGCGGTTCCGTCATCGAAGACCGTCGTTTCGCTGCCGCGGTTTTCCGCCTCGTCGTCCGACTGCGGGTCGCTGCTCGACGAGCAGGCCGGCAAGGCGCGGCCCGAGGACAACGCCAGCATCGTCTACACCTCCGGGACGACCGGCAATCCCAAGGGCGCGATCCTCACCCACCGGTCGCTGATCGAGGGGCTGATGACCATCCGGGGCTTTTGCCCGGCGCTTTTCCGCGAACCCCAGCGGGTGGTCGTCCACCTCCCCCTCTCCCATGTCGTCGGGCTCGGGCAGGGGATCGTTCTTCCCCTCATCAGCGAGGTCACGCCCTATTTCGGCGAGACCGGAGCGGACTTCGCGACGACCATCCGGGATGTGCGGCCGACCTACTGGATGGCGCCGCCGCGCTTCTATCAACGCTACGCCGCCGAACTGGTCAGCAGGATCAACGCGTCGGCTACGGTTGGCAGGAAATCCTACCGCTTCGCGATGTCCATCGCCCAGAAGGCGCTGGCGGACCGGCAGGCGGACGGCCCGGACGATCCCTTTCTCCAGGCGCTTTTCGCGACCTGCCGCGATCGGGTCTTCCTGCCGCTCCTGGCGGAGATCGGCCTGGACCAGCTCGCATACCCCTACACCGCCTCCGCGCCGATGCCGCCGGACGTCGTGAAGCTGTGGCAGACCTGGGGGGTGAACCTCAAGGAGGTCTATGGCCAGACCGAACTGGTCGGAGCGAACACTGCCCAGATGCGGGACTGGTCGAAGCCCGGCACCATCGGCGTTCCGATCGCCGATCCGCGCTGGAAGACCAGGATCGCCGGCGACGGCGAGATGCTGGTGACGGGACCCGGCCTGTTCACGGGGTACCTGAACAAGCCCGACGACACGCTGGAGGCTCTGCGCGACGGATGGCTCCACACCGGCGACATCGTCGAGGTCCGGCCCGATGGCCAGCTGGCGATCATCGACCGGAAAAAGGAGATCATCAACACCTCCGGCGGCAAGTCGATCAGTCCGGCGCAGATCGAGAACGAGCTGCGGCGAAGCCCCTACATCTCGGAAGCCGCGGTCTGTGGCGACGGGCGGAAATACCTCGTGGCGCTGATCGAGGTCGACCGCATCGCGATGACCGACTGGGTGAAGGGGCGGAACGAAACGATCGCCGATTACTCGGATTTCTGTTCGTCGGAAGCGGTGATCCACCTGATCGAGGGGGAGGTCGCCAAGGCGAACCAGAGGCTGGCGCCCGTCGAGCAGATAAAGTCGTTCCGGATCCTTCCCGAAGAGCTGTCGGCGGAAAACGGCGTCATGACGGCGACCCGGAAAAAGCGTCGCAAGGTGCTGAACGAGCGGTACGCGGCGCTGATCAACTCACTCTACGACGATTCCGAGGATTCGCTGATCCGTCAGGCGCTGTCCAACCTGTGATGCGGTGATCGGAGGAGGATCATGACGATGCTGCCCTGCCCCCCACGCCATCCATTCCTGTCCTCGACGGCGGAGATTATCGAAGAGGCCCGCAACGGCCGGATGTTCATCCTCGTCGATGACGAGGACCGGGAGAACGAGGGCGATCTGGTGATCCCTGCCCAGATGGCGACGCCCAAGGCGATCAACTTCATGGCGTCGCATGGCAAGGGCCTGATCTGCCTGGCGCTCGGCAGGGAGCGGGTCGACCAGCTCGGCCTCAAGCTGATGAGCACGCAAAACGGCACCCGCCATGGGACGGCCTTCACCGTTTCCATCGAGGCGCGCGAGGGGGTGTCCACCGGCATCTCCGCGGCGGACCGGGCGCGGACGGTGGCGGTGGCAATCGACGCGGCCAGGGGGCCGGAGCATATCGTCTCGCCGGGCCACATCTTTCCCCTGGTCGCGCAGCCCGGCGGCGTGCTGGTCCGCGCCGGCCATACCGAGGCGGCGGTGGACGTCGCGCGCCTTGCCGGCCTCAATCCGTCGGGCGTGATCTGCGAGATCATGAGAGAGGACGGGACGATGGCCCGCCTCGACGATCTCGTCGCCTTCGCCCGGCGTCATGCGCTCAGGATCGGCACGATCCGCGACCTGATCGCCTTCCGCCGCCGCCACGACCACGATGTCGAGCGTGTCGTCACCGCGAAATTCGACAGCCGATGGGGCGGCGAGTGGAGCGCCATCACCTTCCGCATCAAGGCAATCGAGACGGAGGCGATCGCCCTGGTGAAGGGCGTGATCGACGGGAGGCCGACCCTGGTGCGCATGCACGCGCTGGACATCCTGTCCGACGTGCTCGGCCAGACCGGCGACCGCGGCGACATCGTCGCCCGGTCCATGCAGGAGATCGCCGCCGAAGGAAGGGGCGTGATCGTGCTGTTCAACCGCGATGTGCCGCTCTCCCAGCTTCTGCGGGTGAAGGCGGGGGAGCCGCTCGTCGACAAGGCGGAGCTGCGCAACTACGGCGTCGGCGCCCAGGTCCTGGCGGAACTCGGCATTCACGACATGATCCTCCTGTCAAACTCGCAGCATGTCCCGGTGGCGCTGCGGGGCTACGGGCTGAACATCGTGGAGCATCGGACGCTGCCGGTCGCCTCCGCCCCATAGCGCAGCGTCCACACAATCGCCGGACGACCAGTCCCGCGGTGCCGACCGGTGCCGGCGGCACGCCCTTCCACTGCCTTGCGTGAGGTTCGCCATGTCAGGACAAGATTTCGCCGTTCCGGAACATGTGGAGACGGCAGCCTTCAAAAATGCATTGCGGGCCATCGTCGGGTCGGTCTCGATCGTGGCGTCGGGCCAGGGTGCCGACAGGCGTGGCCTGACCGTCACCGCCGCGGTTTCCCTGTGCGTCGATCCGCCGATGGTTCTGGCCTGCATCAACCGCGGTGCCGAGGCCCACGACGTCATTCTCCGGACCGGCGCCTTTTCCTGGAACGTCCTTTCCGCCGATCAGGCCCAGCTGGCGGAACGCTTCGCGGCGATGGACGGCAGCAAGGGCGCCTCCCGTTTCTCTCCCGGCGACTGGGGCGGGATGGTCACCGGGGTTCCGGTCCTTCGCCAATCCGTTTGCAGCTTCGATTGCAGACTGCAGGACAGCGTCGAGGTCGCCACCCATACGATCATGATCGGCGCCGTCGTCTGCCAGAACCGCAATCAGGACAAGGTTCCGCTGATTTACTCTTCGGGCAGGTTCGGACGAATGGAATATCTTGAATCCGGCAAATAATACGGCCTCTCCGCGTTCATAGACGTCCTGTAACGGCGCGTCCAAAATCAGGGCCGCCGGATCCTCCGCCTCGCGCTCGATGGCACGGTCAAGGGCAGCCCCCTCTTCAGGCTCGCCCGCCAGACGACCCTGGCCGGCCCCTGCGACCCGCGCGCCGACCGCACGCATTCCCCGCATCTCCCGACACCGCGTTCCGACCGAAACCGACCCGGCACCCCCCTATGCCCGGTCTTTTTGGAGACTGCCGTATGACCGACGACGCAACGACCACGGTGTCGGTGCCGAAGCCACAGCCGAAGCCGACGGCCATGCCGATCCACTATCGGCGCTATGCCTTGATCATGTTGTTCCTCGTCTACATGCTGAACTTCGTCGACCGCCAGATCGTCAATATCCTGGCGGAACCGATCAAGCGCGAACTCGGTCTCGCGGACTGGCAACTGGGGTCTTTGACCGGGCTGTCCTTCGCCATCTTCTACGCGACCCTGGCCCTTCCGATCGCGCGGTGGGCGGAGCGTGCGAACCGGGTCAGGATCGTCGCGCTGTCGGCGATCACCTGGAGCTTTTTCACGGCGGTCTGCGGCGTAGCCCAGACCTTTGCCCAGCTGTTCCTTGCCAGGGTCGGGGTCGGTGTCGGCGAAGCCGGCTGCACGCCGGCCTCCCAGTCCCTGATCAGCGATTACACGACGAGGGAGAAGCGGGCTTCGGCGCTGGCCTTCTTTTCCATGGGCATTCCGACCGGTTCCCTGGTCGGGATGGTGGTCGGCGGCCTGATCGCGGACAGTCTCGGCTGGCGTGCGTCTTTCGCGCTGGTCGGGGTGCCCGGCATCGTCCTTGGGCTGCTGGCCTATTTCACTCTGCCCGAGCCGCGAAAATCCTCCGCGGCCAGCGAGGCGCAAAGCGCGCCAACCCTGAGGGAGGCATTGGCCGAACTCGGCGGGAAGCGAACCTATATCTGGCTCACGGTCGCGATGGCGACCATGAGCTTCGGGATTTACAGCAATCTTGCCTTCCAAAGCTCCCACTTCCTGCGCAATCACGCGGACGGGTTGGGCGCTCTGGCGGTCGGGCTGAACGACCTCACCGGGATCCAACTGGGACCCACCGGTTTCCTCGGTACGGTGCTGGGCCTGGTCGTCGGCATCTGCGGCGCCGCCGGAACCTGGCTGGGCGGCCGGGCGACGGATCGCGCGGTGGTGCGCGGCAGCCTGGACGCCTACGCGACCATTCCGGCGGCCGCGGCCCTGTGCCTGCCCTTCGCGCTTTTCGCGACTTACACCACCTCGAACACCGTGGCCGCGCTTTGCCTGATGGGTCTGCCGATGATGCTGCAGTCCGTTTACTACGGCCCCATCTTCGCGGCGGTGCAAGGCTTGGTGCGTCCGCGCACCAGGGCGACGGCCACCGCCATCTTCCTGTTCTTCGCCAATCTGATCGGGCTTGGCCTTGGCCCGCTGTCGGTCGGCCTGATCAGCGATCTTCTCGCGCCGTCGATGGGCTCAGGCGACGGCATCCGCTGGGCGTTGATCAGCACGTCGCTCGTCTATGTCCTGGCGGCGGCGGCCTTCATGGTGGCGCGGAAGACCAT
This sequence comes from Azospirillum sp. 412522, assembly GCF_019805165.1. Lineage (GTDB taxonomy): Bacteria > Pseudomonadota > Alphaproteobacteria > Azospirillales > Azospirillaceae > Azospirillum. Next base: position 23,422 of record NZ_RWIJ01000030.1, on the reverse strand, counting down.
CAGGCAGGACATCGTCAGCTGACAGGGTAAGCGGTGGCAAGCATCCGGTGGACCGCAACGCCGGTCCCCGGACATGTCAACGGCCCTCGATCCCGGCAGGCAGGATCGAGGGCCTTCGGCATGACAAGGGTGATGCGGCGTCAGGTCGTCGTGCCTTCCGCCCGATCCTGCAGATACCGGCGCGGAGGCTGTCCCATGTGTTTCCTGAACATGGCGGTGAAGGCGCTCGGAGAGTCATATCCCAGCTCCTGGGAGATCGCCTGGACGGTGGCGCCCATCGACAGCCGTTGAACGGCGATCACGATATGGAGCTGCTGGCGCCACCGGCCGAACGACATTCCCGTCTGTTTCTGGATGAGCCGGGCCAGCGTGCGCTCGCTCATGGCGACCGCCGCCGCCCAGTCCCGGATGGTCCTGCGGTCGTCCGGCGCCTCCAGCAATTGGGCGGCGATGCGCTGGATCCTGGGATGGTTGGAAACCGGGAAGTGGAGCGGCTCCGCCTTCATCTGGGCGAGTTCGTCCAGAATGACCTGGACCAGACGGCTCGTCGGGCCTTCCAGGGGATAGAGCGGCGGCAGGTTGGCCAGGTGGAAGATCATCTCGCGCAACATCGGGCTGATCGAGAAGGTCGCGCAGGAATCCGGCAGAGGCGAAATCCCCGGATTGATGAAGACGCAGTAGGACCGGCCCCTGTCCGACATGGAAACGCTGTGGGGAATCTCTCCCGGAATCCAGACTGCGCCATTGGATGGCACGATCCGAAGCCCGTCGAGCGTCCGGCACATGACCGAGCCTTCCGCCGCCACCACCAGCTGGCCCTTCCGGTGCCGGTGGATCGGCAGTTCGTCGTCATCCACATTGCGCCGGACAAGGAAGGAGACCAGCGGCCGGGCGAGCTCGTCGGGGTCCAGCGTGGTGAAGCTGACGCGCAGTCCCGTGGGATCCCACGGCATCGGGACGGCCTCGCCGGTCGCCGGGGCTTCCGGCCACTTCGCACCAACCCGCGCCCTCTTCGGCAATGTTGCGGCCTCCCTGCAGTTCAAAGCGGACCGCGGTCCGACTTTGACAGTTTCGCGACATAAAATGGCAATCCCATAGATTCTGCCATTGGTTGGCCTCGGATACACTCTGCCGTATGCACAGTCGAATGGCGGAAGGGATCGCGTGCCGCACTCAAATGGGTTTGTTCCGCGAAATTTCCTGCCGTTCTTCGCTTCGGTTCCAAGCCAAGCCGTCAAGAATACAACAGGGAGTCATCATGATGAACACGCTGACGCTCGACCGAACGGACATCAAGATCCTCAACGAGTTGCAGAAGGACGCAAACCTGACGAACGTCGAGCTTGCCGGCCGAATCAACCTGTCCCCCTCGCCCTGCCTCACGCGGGTGAAGAAGCTGGAGCAAACCGGCATCATCGACAGGAGGGTCACCCTTCTGAATCCGAAGGTGATGGGGCTGGAAATCAATGCCTATATCCAGGTCACGCTCGACAAGCAGCCGCAGTCGGCGCTGGAGAACTTCCGGGATGCCGTCGAACGGATCCCCGAGGTGATGGAATGCAATTGGATGACGGGCGACTGCGATTTCCTCCTGCGCGTGGTTGTCCGGGACGTCGAGGAACTCGAACAGCTGATAACGAGCAAAATTTCAAAAATAGAGTTTGTCGCCAATATACGATCCAACCTGGTTTTAAAGCAGATAACCTATAAAACTGCGCTCCCCATCAGCACATCCCATACGATCGTCATCCGATTCTGACGGTCGGCAGGCCTCTGGAAGGGCGATCCTCGCACGGGGGTTCCGGAAACCGCCTTCTGAAGCTGGCGATTGGTCATCGCCCGCGTCGGACCCGCTCGAATCCGCGGCGGCGAGGTCGGCCAGCAGAACGCCAAGCTCCAGACCATAGGCGTCGGCCGCCTCGCGCACCGTCATGAAGGGCGCCATGGCGCAGCCGGGACAGGCAAGGCCATGGCGCAGCAGGACCGGCACCACCGCCGGCCGGGCGCTCATCAGGTCGGCCATGGTCATATCGGACACCGTCATATCGGCATGCTCCTGCGCCGGGGAACAGGCCGCCACCCTAGCCCCCCGGCCGGAAACCGTCTTTGCGCCACCGCAACCCTGCCGCCGGTCATCCCCTGTCGGGAACCGGCGGCAGATCCTCGGCGATGGCGACCAGGGCGTGGGGCTTGCGGATCACCACCTGCTGCCGGCCGCTCTCGACGATGCCCTGGCCTTCCCAGGCGGACAGGGTGCGGCTGACGGTGTGCAGCGTCGTCCCCGTCATCTCCGCCACATCCTGGCGCGACAGCGGAAAATCGATCTCCACCCCCGCCTCGACCCGCCGGCCGGCCTGCCGCACCAGCCGCAGCAGGGCATGGGCGATGCGGCGCTCCACCCGTTCGGTCGCCACCTCGCGCAGGCGGTTCTGCAACTCGCGCAGCCGGCCGCCGACGATCGACAGCGCGTTGCGGGCGATGGCGGGATGGCGGTCCATCAGCTCGGTCATCGCCGCCGCCGGCCAGGACAGCTCGACGCAATCGGCGACGGCCACCGCGTCGGCCGGATAGAGCCCGTCGGTGAAGATCGCCAGCGTCCCGAACATCTCGCCGGGGCCGATGAAGCGCATCACCACCTGCTGCCCGTCGGGACCGGTCTGCACGATCTTCACCCGCCCGTCGATCAGCGCATGGCCCGCCGCCGCCGGCTCCCCCTGGGCGAAGACCGCGGTGCCGCGGGGATGGCGGCGCGGACGGGCCAGGGCGACCGCCTCCGCCAGCGCGCCGGCGTCCAGCCCGGCGAACAGCGGCATGCCGCGCAGTATGGCGGGATCGGGAGGCGGGGGCATGGCGGTCGTCCTGGTTCGCTCCGGGGGGCTTACACACTTTAACCGGCACAGTGTAGCCATTCGTGCGCGAATTTGTTGCGGCTCAAAGCGCGGCTTCCCTTCCCCTGCAACACTGTCGCCACGACCCGGCCGCCACGATCCTGCCGCCACGCCCCGCCGAAAGCTTCCGCCATGCATGCCACCACGCCCGTCACCAGCGCCCACCGGCTGATGTATCCGGCGGCGGCCCTCTACGCCGCGCTCGCTGTCCCGCTATGGCTGGCGCAGCTCGGCGGCCTGCTGCCGCCGGGATGGTCGCCGGCGGTCCATGCCCACGAGATGACGCTCGGCTATGCGCTGGCGGTGGTCGGCGGCTTCCTGATGACCCGGCTGTCGCGCTGGATGGTGGCGGCGGCCTTCCTGTCCTGGCTGGCCGGACGGCTGGCCCTCCTGTGCGGCCTGCCGGCGACGCTGGCCCTGCCGTTCGGCTTCGCCTATCCGCTGCTGCTGTTCGCCGTCGCCGGCCTGCCGTTCCTGCGCACCAGCCGCAGCGGCCACAATGCCGTGTTCGGCCCGCTGATCGGCGCCTTCCTGATCGCCGAGGCGCTGTTCCGGGCGTCGGAGCTGGGCCTCGTTTCGGCCGGCGGCCGGCCCGTCGGCCTGCTGCTGATCGCCACGCTGCTGCTGGCCATGGGCGGTCGCGTCATCCCCGCCGCGACCGCCGGCGCGCTGCGCCGCCAGGGGATCATCCTCGCGCACCGCGTCCAGCCGCGGCTGGAGGCGATGGGCATCGCCGGGGCCGGCCTCTGCCTGCTGTCGTCCGCCACCGGCCTGCCGCCGCCGCTCGGTGCCGCCGGTGCGGCGATGGCCGGGGCGAGCGCGCTTTTTCGCCTCGCCCGCTGGAAGCCGCACCTGCTGTTGCGGCAGCCGGAGATCGCCAGCCTGCATCTGGGATATCTCTGCCTCGGCGCCGGCTGGCTGCTGGCGGCGGGAGCGGCTCTGTTCGACCTGCCCCCCGCCGCCGGCTGGCACATGCTGGGGGGCGGAGCGCTCGGCATCCTCGCCAGCGCCATGATGATCCGCACCACCCTTCAGCGGGAAGTGGAGCCGGAGCGCTTTCCGCCCGCCGCGACCGCCACCGTCGCGCTGGTCGCCATGGCGGCGGTGCTGCGCGTGGCGGCCGTCTGTTGGCCGTCGATGACGCTGCTGACGGCAGCGGCGGTCTTCTGGACCCTCGGCCAGCTGCTGACCGCCGCGGTTCTGCTCACCCGGCCGCGGCGGCTACGCCGACGGAAGGACACGCTCCAGGAAGCTCAGGCCGAGCTGCGCCCCGGCGGCGGTGATGGTGTGGGGGACGCCGCGCAGCAGATGCTCCTCCACCGCAAAGCCCGATGAGCGGAGATGCGCGGCGGCGGCCTGCACCACGGCGGGCGGCATGATGCTGTCCGCCCCGCCGCCGACCATCAGGATCGGCGGAAGGCGTCCCGCTCCGCCGGCGTCCGATGCCTGAGCCGGCGCGGCGATGCGGCCGGCGAAGGCGAGGACCGCGCCGCATCGCTCCGGGCTGGTCATGGCGAAATGCAGCGCCATGATGCTGCCCTGGCTGAAGCCGGCCAGCGCCACGTCGGCGGGGGCGACGCCGGCCCGCCGCCGTTCGGCCTCGACCAGGGCGGCCAGGGCTGGCAGGGCGGCGGCGACACGGCCGGGACGGTTCTCCTCCGTCACGCCGGCGATGCTGAACCATTGATGACCGTTGCCCATGTCGAACGGGTATGGCGCGTCGGGTGCCGCGAAGGCGGTGCCGGGAAGCGCCTGCCGCCAGGACTGGGCCAACGGCATCAGGTCGGCGCCGGACGATCCGACGCCATGCAGCAGGATGACCAGCCGCCGCGCCACCCCCCCTGAGGCCGGGGCCAGGCGCCGGACATCGTCGAAGCCGTCTGCGGTGCTGCTGCTCATGGAAACCGTCCTTCCTGCCGTTGCCGTGTCACGCCCGCTGCCAGATGCCCTTGCCCGGCAGCCGGTCGCGGTCATGGCCGCGGTCGAAGTCCAATGCCGGCCCCTTCGGCACGATCAGCGTCGGGTTGATCGCCGGGTTGGTGTAGTAGCCGGCCTTGATGTGGTCGATCCTCACCGTGTCGCGGATCCCCGGCCACTGGTACAGCTCGCGCAGATAGGCCGACAGGTTCGGATAATCCTCGATCCGCCGCAGGTTGCATTTGAAGGCGCCGTGATAGGCGGCGTCGAAGCGGACCAGCGTCACGAACAGGCGCCAGTCCGCCTCGGTCAGATGCTCCCCCGCCAGATAGCGGCTGGCCGACAGGCGCTCCTCCAGCCGGTCGAGCGTGGCGAACAGCCCGTCGAACGCCTCGTCGTAGCTGGCCTGCGACTTGGCGAAGCCGCAGCGGTAGACGCCGTTGTTGACGCTGGCATAGACCATCTCGTTCCAGCGGTCGATCTCCGGCCGCAGCGGCTCGGGATAGAGGTCCAGCCGGTTGCCGGTCAGGCCGTCGAAGGCGCCGTTCAGGATGCGGATGATGTCCGCCGACTCGTTGTTGACGATGCGGCCTTCCTGCCGGTCCCACAGCACCGGCACCGACACCTTGCCGGTATAGGCCGGGTCGCTCGCAACATAGAGGCTGTAGTGGTGGCGGAAGCGGCCGATGCGCGGGCCGCCGTCCTGCTCCTCGGCATAGACCCAGCCGTCCTCGCCCAGCACCGGCTCGGCGACCGACAGGCCGACCACCCCCTCCAGCCCCTTCAGCGCGCGGAAGATCAGCGTGCGCGAGGCCCAGGGGCACAGGTAGGAGACATAGAGCTGATAGCGCCCGGCCACCGCCGGCAATGTCGGCTTCCCATCGGCATCCGGCGCGCCGTCGGGCGTGATCCAGTCGCGGAAGCGGGTCGGCTCACGGTGGAAGGCGCCGCCCTTGATCTCGCTGGCCGCGATGTCGCCCTTCACCCAAACGCCGTTCACGAGCTGCGGCATCGCCGGTCCTCCTGTCCATCCTGCAGATACGCGAAGGGGCCGGCGAACCGGCCCCTCCATCCTACGACGGCCGGGCTGCAACAGCCCATACGGCCTTGCGATCAGGACTTGACCGCTTCGACCTCGATCAGCAGATGGATGTCGTCGCCGATGGCCGGGGCGCCGTACTTCATGCCGAACTCGGTGCGCTTGACCGTGCCGCGGGCGGAGAAGCCGGCGGTCTCCAGCTTGCTGGCCGGGCTGACGCCGTCCTTGTTGAAGGTGACGTCCAGCACCACCGGCTTGGTCACGCCCAGCATGGTCAGGTCGCCGTGCAGCTTGCCGGTCTTCTCGCCGGTCTTCTCGATCTTCGTGCTCTTGAAGGTCATCTTCGGGAACTCCTTCGCATTGAAGAAGTCCGGCGAGCGCAGGTGCTCGTCACGCTTGGCGTGGTTGGTGTCGACGCTGGTGGTGTCGATGGAGACGGTGACCGTGCTCTTCTCCACGGCGTCCTTGTCGAACACGACGTCGCCGCCGACCGTGTTGAAGCGGCCGATCACGTTGGAGAAGCCGACATGGTTGACGATGAAGGCCACCGCCGTGTGCGCCGGGTCGATCTTGTAGCTGACCGGGGCGGCGAAGGCGGGGGAAACGGCACCGGCCGCCGTCGCGACGAACAGGGCGGCGGCAAACAGGGTCTTCTTCATGAACTGGACTCCGGAAAACAGGATGGATTGATGGAAGGAGGATCAGTAGGGCGAGGCTTCGCCGTCGGTCAGCGCATAGGCCGCGCCGATGGCGACCAGCGCCGGCAGGACCGCGACCACCGTGACGGCGGCCGCCGAGGCGGCCCGGCCGACGAGGCCGTGGCCCTGGGGGATGAAGCGGCGCAGATGGCCGGCCAGCAGGGCCGGCAGCGCCAGCAGCAGGACGGCGGTCTGCGCCTGGGTGAAGAGGGTCAGCACGCCGGCCAGCAGCACGGCGATGCCGGTCGCCACCTGGCCCGACAGGCCCCAGCCATGGCGTTCGACCGGCCAGTTCCACAGCAGGAAGCCGCCGGCCGACGCCGCCAGGGCCAGCGCCATCTGGGCGATGGAGGCCGAGGAGCCGATCAGCGCGGTGCCGCCGACGGCCAGCGCCAGCGCCAGCAGCGAGGCGGCCGGCGCGGTCGGGCTTCCGCCCCCCTCCAGGCCATGCGTCTCCGAACCGCGGCCAAAAGCGACCCACGCCGCCGCGCCGAGCAGGATGACGAAGCTGACGACGGCTGCCGTGGAGTCGAGCGCGGGCAAGGCGATCCACAGCAGCGAAGCGGCCAGCCAGACCGCCAGCAGCGCCGAGGCGGCCCGGCCGCGGACACCGGCGGTGTCGGCGGCGACGCCCAGCAGCAGCCCGGCGGCCGACGACCAGAACAGCTTGCCCATGCTCGACGGCGGAGGCAGGGCCGGCAGGCCGACCACCAGCGCGAAGACCACCAGGAAGCCGGCCGCGATCCCGGCCGCCGCCAGCGGACGCCGCAGCAGGTGCAGGACACCGACCAGGATCAGGCCGACCAGCAGGGGCAGGATGCTGGATTGGACGAAGGGATCTTGAAGCAGCTCGGACATTGGGGAAAAGCCGGAATTGGATGGAGTGGCGCAGGCTGCGCTTGGTCCCGACCCTAACCTGTGCTCTGGTGAGCGCAAATTCGCGAGTTTTGCAAAAAGCATCTGCATGGATGAGCGGGAATAAATGGTAAGCGGCAACAATTGGGACGATCTTCGGTACCTGCTGGCCGTGGCGCGGCACGGCTCGCTGTCGGCGGCGGCGCGCGCGCTGGGGGTCAACCACAGCACGGTGCTGCGCCGGGTGACGGCGCTGGAGCAGGCGATGGGCGCCCAGCTGTTCGACAAGATGCCGGGCGGCTATGTGCTGACCTCGGCGGGCGACGAGATGCACCGGGTGGCGCAGAAGATGGAGGAGGATCTGGCCGCCGCCAACCGTCTGCTGTCCGGCCGAGACACCCAGATCGGCGGCACCCTGCGCGTGACCACCGTCGACATCCTGACCCTCTACATCCTGCCGCGCCACGTCGCCGCTTTCCGCCGGCGCCATCCCGAGCTGCGGGTCGATCTGGTGGCGGCGGAGGCCTCGCTCAGCCTGACCCGGCGGGAGGCCGACGTGGCGATCCGCGCCACCAACCGGCCCCCGGAAAATCTGGTCGGCCGGGCAGTGTCGGGGCTGGCCTTCGCCGTCTATGGCGCGACCGCCTATCTGGATGGAAAGGAGGTCACCGCCAACCTCGAGCGGCACCCCTGGATCGGTCTGGACGAGTCCTTCGACCACACCAACCTCGCCCACTGGATGAAGCGCATGGTGCCGGCGCCGTCCATCGGCTACCGCGTCAACTCGGTGGCGGGTGCGGTGGAGGCGGTGCGGGCCGGGATCGGCCTCGGCCTGCTGCCCTGCGGGGTAGTAGACCGCGACCCCGCCTTCCGCCGCATCGGCGATCCGATGGCGGAAGCCGACGCCAAGCTCTGGCTGCTGACCCACGAGGATCTGCGCCACATGGGCCGCGTCCGCGCCTTCCTCGACTTCATGGCCGAAGCCCTGACCCGCGAACGCGACCTGCTGGAGGGACGGTGCCCGTGGCCGACCTCCCTCTCCCCTCCCGGTATCCCCCTCTCCCTACCCCTCTCCCCGGGGGGGAGAGGGACGGGGTGAGGGGGGCGCACCGCGAGGATACTCGGGAAGACACGCGGCGCATCCCCCTCTAACCCTCTCCCCGGGGGGGAGAGGGGACTCTGTCCGCACCGCGGGAGGCGGGCATCCCATAGCCCGCCCGCTGCGCCCCCCGCCGCCGGGTGGACCAGGTGAACTGGGGGTCGTCGGCGATCAGGTGGCGGTGGTCCGACAGCCGGTTGCGCTCCAGCCAGCCGACCGTCGCCTCCAGCTCCGACAGCGTCATCTCGGAGCGCGCCTTCTTCATCAGCCGCTTCAGCACCGCGTTGTAGATGTGGTAGCCGGTCGGCCCTTCGCCGACGAGGTTGTTGTCCTCGTCCTCGATCACCTGCGCGGCGACGAGCTGGCCGATGCGCTGGCGCAGATGATGCTCCGCCGCGCTCGGCGTCAGCGGCAGCTCTCCCGGATCCCGTGCGTGGGATCCGAAGTCCGGCCCCGGCGCCACCACGGCGAAGCTGAGCGCGGTGGCGTTGGATTCCAGCGGAATGATCTCCGGCTCCCGCTCCGTCGACCGCTCGAACGGCAGCTCCTGCTGGGGACGGCGGGTCTTCACCATGGCGCGGGTGCCCTGCTGGGTCTCCACCATGGTGCGGAACTGCTCGAACAGCGCGTCGGAGGGGTGGTAGACCAGCGCCCGCTGCCGGTCGTAGGGGCCGCCATGGGGGTCCACCCGCGTCGCCCGCGCGATCGCCTGTTCCAGCCAGGGGCGGGAGCGGATGTGGGTCAGGCAGGCGACATGGGTGATCGACGGCGCGTCGAGCCCCTCATAGGCCATGGCGACCGAGACCAGCACCGCCGGCTCGGGCCGCAGCCGGAAGGCGGCCACCACCTCCTGCGCGTCGCGGCAGTCCGAGATGGCGAGCCGCGCCATGCGCCCGGCCTGCGCCTTCGGCATCCAGCCCTGCAGGGTCTCCAGGTAGAAGCGCGCCGTCTCCTGGTCCGGGGCGATCACCAGCAGCTTGCCCAGCCCCGGATCGTCGCGCCCGCTCGGCAGCTTCAGTTCCGCCCGCCGCTTCGCCCGATGCTCCCGGCAGGAGCGGTAGGCTTCGCGCAGCATCGCCTGGGCGAAGCCGGTGCGCAGCGCGGTGAACAGGGCGTCGCGCGTGTTCTCCCCCGCCTTGGACAGGGAATCGACCCAGCGGTTGGTCCGCTCGGCGTCCAGCCAGGAGGCCGTCCCGTCCATCGCGCCGAACGTCACCGGCAGGATCGCCTTTTCCGCCAGCGCCTGCCGCCGCGAATAGCCGACCACCGCCCAGCTTGGCGCCTTGAAGTCGATCTCCCGCACCTTGCGGGTTCCCTGCGGCGCGCGGTAGGGCAGCCACAGGATCGGCCGGCCGTCGGCCCGCTCCAGCGTCCCGCTCATCAGCAGCCGGGCCGACGCGTTCTCCAGCAGCGGCAGGATCGACCGGCTCCAGGCCGTCTCCTCCTCCACCGCCGCCATCCGGTCGGTGTCGAAGACCGCCGGCAGATGATGCAGCTCGTCCACCGCCAGCAGATAGCGGTGACGGCGGAACTCCTGAAGGTGCAGGTCGGGGGCGGCGGCGACCGCCTGATAGGTGGTGACGTACCCCTGCAATCCGCGGCAGAGGTCGCGCCCGTTCTCCGCCGCGCGCAGGGCGATGCTGTGTCCCAACAGCTCGCGCCAGCGCGGATCGACGAAGGCCTCCTCGGCCTGCTGGCGCAGGCTGTCGCGCGGCACGATCCAGCAGACCCGGTCGATCCGACCCGCCTTGTGCAGCGCCGCCGCCATGATGACCGGCAGCAGCGACTTCCCCCCGCCGGGCGTCACCGCCGCCAGAACGTCGCGAACCTCCGTCTGCTGCTGGCCGATGGCGTCGGCGATGGCGCTGACCAGTTGCTGATGGGTTCTCAGCTGCGGCATTCCACCCTGCTCGCTGTGGCACGAGGGAGGAGCAAGCCTAAATTCCCGCGAGTCCTCCGGTCATGGGTGCAATCGAAGGTGTCGAATCCCATCGGGAGTAGCGCGGCGTCCGGTCGGGGGCAGCGATTCGCGCCGCCTAAGCCCAATGATGGCCCGCCCACGCCGCATACTGACGTACGTACCTAAAAGCCCATGTCCGTCAACTGGCCCAGCTTCGCCGCGGATCGGCCAAAAGTAAGGGACAGGGCCATCCATCATATTTTGAGTTGCGCACCTCAAAATGCCGGCATATGGTTCGCGCCATGAACAATCAAGCCAACGACGCACCCCTGACCCTGCGCGACGTGGCGGCGGCGGCCGGCGTAAGCCTTGCGACGGCCGACCGGGTCGTCAACGGCCGGCCCGGCGTCAGCGCCAAGACCGCGCACAAGGTGCACGAGGCGGTGCGGCGGCTGGGCTTCCGGCCGCTGGCGGCGGCGGCGGAGCTGGCGCGCTCGCGCTCCTGGCGCTTCGCCGTGGTCCTGCCCGGCGGCGGCAACCGCTTCATGATGGATATCGCCGACAACATCCGCGCCCAGGCCGGCTGGTTCCGCGCCCGGCGCATCGGGGTGGAGATCGTCGAGACCGACGTGTTCGACGCCGACACGCTGGCGGCGGCTCTGGCCGCGCTGCCGGGCCGCTTCGACGGCGTGGCGCTGGTGGCGCTCGATCACCCCCGCATCCGCGCCGCCATCGACGATCTGGTCGAGGCCGGCATGGCGGTGGTGACTCTGGTGTCGGACGCCCCGTCGTCGCGGCGCCAGCATTATGTCGGCATCGACAACATCGCCGCCGGCCGCACCGCCGGGTCGCTGGTCGGCCGCTTCCTCGGTCCGCCGCGCGGCGACGAGCGGGGCGCCGTCGGCATCGTCACCGGGGCGGGCAGCCTGCGCGACCATGCCGAACGCCGCTTCGGCTTCGACCAGGTGCTGGCGGAGGAATATCCCCACCTGATCCGGCTGACCCCGGTGGAGGGCCGCGACGACCCCGACCGCAACCGCGATCTGGTCCGCCGCATGCTGGCCGACACCCCCGATCTGGTGGCGATCTACAACACCGGCGAAGGCTCCGTCGGTATCGGCGAGGCGCTGGCCGAGGCCGGCCTCGCCCGCAGGATCCTCTGCGTCGGACACGAGCTGACGCCGGCCACCCGCCGCATGCTGCTGGACGGCACCTTCGCCGCCCTGGTCGCCCAGGATCCGGGGCACGAGGTGCGCTCGATGGCACGGGTGCTCCACGCCCTGGTTGCGGGCCAGGAGATCGTCGCGGCGCAGGAGCACATCCGGGTCCAGGTCATCCTGCGCGACAATCTGCCCTGACGGGCGTCAAGAACATGCCCTGACGGGCATCGTAAAGCATGCCCTGACGGGCATCGTAAAGCATGCCCTGACGGGCATCGGAAAGGTCGAAGCCATGTTTCTCGGAATCGACATCGGCACATCGAGCGTCAAGGCGGTTCTGACCGACGCCGACGGAGCCGTCGCCGCCAGCGCGTCGCGCCCCTGCTCCGTCTCCCGCCCCCATCCCCTGTGGTCGGAGCAGGAGCCGGAGGATTGGGTCGCCGCCGCCATCGCCGCGGTGGACGAGCTGGCCGAACGACATTCGTCGGCGCTGGCCGCCGTGCTCGGCATCGGCTTCTCCGGCCAGATGCATGGCGCCGTGCTGCTGGGCAGCGACAACCGGGTGCTGCGCCCCGCCATCCTGTGGAACGACGGCCGGTCCCATCGCCAGTGCGCGACGCTGGAGGAGACGCTGCCGGCGCTCCGCATCCTCAGCGGAAACATCGCCATGCCCGGCTTCACCGCACCCAAACTGCTGTGGGTGGCGGAGGAAGAGCCGGAGGTCTTCGCCGCCCTCGCCAAGGTGCTGCTGCCCAAGGCCTATGTCCGCTGGCGCTTCACCGGCGCCATGGTGGAGGAGATGTCGGACGCCTCCGGCACGCTGTGGCTGGACGTCGGCCGGCGCGACTGGTCGGACGAGCTGCTCGCCGCCACCCGCATGACCCGCGCCCATATGCCCGATCTGGCCGAAGGCTCCGACGCCGTCGCCCAGCTGTCGCCCGAACTGGCCCGCCGCTGGGGCATGAAAACGCCGCCGCTGGTGGCAGGTGGGGCAGGGGACTGCGCCGCCAGCGCCGTCGGCCTCGGCGCCATCACGCCGGGTGACGGCTTCCTCAGCCTGGGCACCTCCGGCGTGGTGTGGCGGACGACCGACCGTTTCCTGCCCAACCCGGCGATGGCGGTCCATGCCTTCTGCCATGCGCTGCCCGGCGTCTGGCACCAGATGGGCGTCATGCTGTCCTCGGCCGCCTCGCTGGCCTGGGCCGCCTCCACCCTCGGCGCGCCGGAGGCGGAGCTGCTGGCCCCGCTCGGCGACGCCGTCGACGGCCCCTCGCCGGTCGCCTTCCTGCCCTACCTGTCGGGCGAGCGCACCCCCCACAACGACGCCACCGTCCGCGGCCTGTTCGCCGGCCTGTCGGCGGAGACTGACCGGAACGCAATGGTCCAGGCGGTGCTGGAGGGCGTCGCCTTCGCCTCCCGCGACAACCTCGTCGCACTGGGGGAGGGCGCGCCCACGGCGTTCGACCTTGCCGGCGGCGGTTCCCGCTCCCGGCTGTGGGCGCGGATCTGCGCCGACGCGCTCGGCGTCACCATCCACCGCATCGAGGACGGCGAGGTCGGAGCGGCCTTGGGCGCCGCCCATCTCGGCCGCATGGCGGCGACCGGGGAGGCCCCCACCGCCGTCTGCCGCAAGCCCCGCCGCCTCGAAACCTTCACCCCCGATCCGGCCCGCGCCGAGGCGTACAGCCAGGCCTGGCTGCGCTGGCGCCGGCTCTACCCCCTTGCCAAGGAGTTCGCGTCTTGAGCACCGCCTCTTTCTTCGGCGACCTGTCCCCGGTGGCCTATCGCGGGCCGGACAGCCGCGACCCGCTGTCCTACCGCTGGTACGACAAGGACCGCGTCGTGCTGGGCAAGCGGATGGAGGACCATCTGCGGCTCGCCGCCTGCTACTGGCACAGCTTCTGCTGGCCGGGCGGCGACCCCTTCGGCGGCGAGACCTTCCAGCGCCCGTGGATGCGCCCCGGCCAGGACCCGATGGCGGCGGCGCGCGACAAGGCCGACGTCGCCTTCGAGATGTTCCGCCTGCTCGACATCCCCTTCTTCTGCTTCCACGACCTCGACGCCGCGCCGGAAGGCGACTCGCTGGCCGAGAGCGTCGACAACCTGAAGGCCGTCACCGAGCTGTTCGCGGCGAAGATGGAGACCGCCAAGGTCCGTCTGCTGTGGGGCACCGCCAACCTGTTCTCCAACCGCCGCTACATGGCCGGCGCGGCGACCAACCCCGATCCGGACGTCTTCCTCTACGCCTGCGGTCAGGTCCGCGCGGCGCTGGAGGCCACTCATGCTCTGGGCGGCGCCAACTACGTCATGTGGGGCGGCCGCGAGGGCTACGAGACGCTGCTGAACACCGACCTGAAGCGGGAGCTGGACCAGATGGGCCGCTTCCTCGCGATGGTGGTGGAGCACAAGCACAGGATCGGCTTCGACGGCCCGATCCTGATCGAGCCGAAGCCGCGCGAGCCGACCAAGCACCAGTACGACTTCGACGTCGCCACCGTCTACGGCTTCCTGGAGCGCTACGACCTGCTGGCCGACGTGCGGGTGAACATCGAGCAGAACCACGCCATCCTCGCCGGCCACAGCTTCCAGCACGAGGTGGCGCTGGCGCTGGCGCTCGGCATCTTCGGCTCGCTCGACATGAACCGCGGCGACGCGCTGCTGGGCTGGGACACCGACCAGTTCGCCAACGACATCGGCGAGCTGACCGTGGTCATGCACGACATCCTGAAGGGCGGCGGCTTCACCACCGGCGGCCTGAATTTCGACGCCAAGATCCGCCGCCAGTCGCTCGACCCCGCCGACCTGCTGCACGGCCACATCGGCGGCATCGACAGTTGCGCCCGCGCCCTGTTGCAGGCGGCGCAGATGCTGGAGGACGGCGCCCTGACCAAGCCGCTGGCCGAGCGCTACGCCGGCTGGGACGGCGCGGAAGGCCAGGCGATCCTCTCCGGCAAGCGCGACCTCGCCACGCTGGCCGACCGGGCGCTGACCTCCGGCCTCAACCCCCAGCCGCGCTCCGGCCGGCAGGAGTATCTGGAGAACATCGTCAACAGGTACGTCTGAAAAAGGACGCATGACAAGCCCTCTCCCGCCCCGGGAGAGGGAGGGGACCCACGAAGTGGGGAGGGTGAGGGGGAATGCGAGAATCCGGAACCGCATGGTTCCTTGCACCGCCCCTCACCCTCCCCACTTCGTGGGTCCCCTCCCTCTCCCGGGACGGGAGAGGGCTTTTCGCCAGCCGCCGTTCAGTCCCGGACGCTGACGATCTGCTTCTTCTGGACCTGCACCAGATGGATCGCCTGGCTCGCCTGGCCCTTGTCGGAGAAGCGCAGCTCTCCCATCACGGTCGGGACCGCCTGCGACTTCAGGGCCGCGGCGATCTTGTCGTAGGCGCGCGGGTCGCCGCCGGCGGCATCGATGCCGAAGGCCAGGGTCTGCACCGCCTGGGCGCCGAGTGCCGCGATGAAGGACGGGTCGTTCTTGTAGTCCTTGCGATACTGCTCCAGCCACGGCTTCAGCGACGGGGCAGCGCCGTCCTCGGTGAAGGGCGAGGCGGAATAGACCTGCTCCAGCGAGTTGCCGGACAGCTCGACCAGCTTCGGATTCATGTTGCCGGCCGACGCGATGACCTTGCCGCGATAGCCGGTCTGCTTGATCTGCCGGTAGATCGTCGCGCCCTGCGAGGTGTTGATCGCCGCGACATAGATGGCGTCGGCGTTCAGCGACTTCAGCTTGGTCAGCGCGGTGGTGAAGTCCGTGTCGGTGCGATTGTAGAACTCGTGCCCCTTCACCTCGATGCCGCAGCCGGTCAGCAGCTTGGTATAGTTGTCCAGCTCCAGCCGGCCCCAGTCGTCGTTGACGTTCATGAAGGCGATCGACTTGGGCTTGATCCGCTCGCAGATCGCCTTCGAATAGAACTCCGACATCATCGCCGAGGTGGCGTTCAGGCGGAACAGGTACTTGTGCCCCTCTTCCGTCACCTTCGGGTGCTGTGAGCTGGTCATGACGGTGATGATCTTGTCGCGCGTCACTTCCTTCATCGACAGGGCGACGGCGCTGAACCAGCCGCCGATGATCATGTCGACGTTGTCCTGCTCCATCGCCCGCTTGGCGGCGCTGACGCCATCCTCGGGGGAGCCCTTGTCGTCGTAGGTCAGCAGCTCGATCTTGCGGCCGCCGGCCACGCCGCCCTTGGCGTTGATCACCGCGGCCATCGCCTGCGCGCCTTCCAGGCCGAGCTGGCCTTCGAAGGCGCCGGTGCCGCTCATCGGGCCGATGAGGGCGATGCGGACCGGGGGCTGCTGCGCCTGTGCGCCGAAGGCGGGAAGGGTCAGGGCCAGGGCCGCCGCGGCGGCAAGGAGAGTGCGCCTACCGAACATGGGGTTCCTCCGTGGATTGGTCGTCTTTTGCTTGGCCGTCTTTTGCTCGACCCGCGGTCCCGGCGGACGGTGCCCGCCGGCAAAGGATCGTCAGGCGGTCTTCAGGTAGCGCTTCTGCAATTCCTCGATCTGCGGGAAGCCGATGAAGTCGATGAAGCTGTTGTGGTCGGTCACCGGGCGCGGCAGGTCGCGGGTGGAGCGGCGTTCGGCCAGCGCCGCCAGATTCTCCTTCAGCGCCGAGGCGACGGTCATCAGCGGCACCAGCGCGTAGGTCGCCATGCCGGCCACCTCCTCGACCTCGTCGGCCGACAGCTTTTCAAGCCAGCCCAGCAGCTGCAGCGACAGCGGCACGCCGACCGCCTCGCGCATGGCGCGCAAGCCGTCGATGTCCTTGAAGCATTTGCTGATCGGCTGGATCATGTCGGCGCCGGCGGCGACATAGGCGCGCCCGCGTTCCATGGCGGCGGCCGGATCGACCACGTCGGTGCGGGCGATGATCAGCATGTTGGGATCGCGCCGGGCCTCGACCGCCGCCTGGATCTTGGCGATGCCCTCGTCCATCGCGATCACCTCGACCCCGCCGACGCAGATCGGGCAGCGCTTGGGCGCCACCTGGTCCTCCATGATCACGGCCGACACGCCCGACGCCTCGAACTCGCGGATGGTGCGCATCACGTTGATGGCGTTGCCGTATCCGGTGTCGATGTCGGCGATGACCGGGACGTTGACCGCCGACACCACGTTGCGGACCACCGTCAGGTTCTCCGACATCGTGTAGAGCTCGGCATCCGGCTGGCCGAGGAAGGAGGCCGAGACGCCGAAGCCCGAGGTCATCAGCGCGTCGAAGCCGGCCGCCTCGATGAAGCGGGCGGACAGGGCGTCATAGGCGCCGGCCGACCAGACGGTCTTCTGTGCCAGCACGCGGTTGCGGAATTCAGATCGCCCGGAAATCGCTTGGGACATGCGCATGTTCCTTTTGTTCGCGTTGCTGGGCCGCCTGCCGCTTCAGGAAGGGGACGAGGCCGCCGGCCTCGATCATCTCGGCATCCGCCTGCGGCAGCGGCTCGAAGGGAATTTCGGTGCCTTGGGTGTGGTTGCGGACCACGCCGGCCTCCCAGTCCACCTCGATCTCGTCCCAGCGGCGGACGAAGCCGAGGATCCCGGGGCAGCTCACCTGCGGGAACCCCATGCTGACCTCGCCGCGCCAGTAGCCGGGCGAGAAGGACTCCGCGATCACCCCGGTGACGCCGAGATGGCGCATCGCCTTCATCGGCGGGTAGTGCGGGTGGCCGTAGCCGAAATTGTCGGCGCCGACCAGCAGGTCGCCCGGCCGCACCGACTTGGCGAAGTCCGGGTCGTAGGCCTGCATGGCGAGCTGCGCCAGTTCGTCCACGTCGGTGATCTTGATGTTCTTGACGCCGACGATCTGGTCGACGTCGAAATTCACCTCGTCGAAGATGAAGGCGACGCGGCCCCGCATAACAGGCATTTTCAAGTTGGGTTGGGCCATGGCCACCCTCACAGGTAGGGGCGTGGATCGGCGATCCGGCCCTCGATGGCGGAGGCGGCGACCACCGCGGCGTTGCAGAGGTAGATCTCGGAGTCCGGGCTGCCCATGCGGCCGCGGACGTTCAGCGTGCCGGTGGACACCGCGCGCTGGCCCGCCGTCATCGTCGCGATGCGGCCGAAGCAATAGTCGCAGCTGGGCGAGGAGACGAAGGCCCCGGCTTCCACCAGGGTGGACACCAGACCCTCGCGCGCCGCCGCCGCCATCAGTTCCTGGCTGGTCGGCACGATGTGCAGCGAGACGCCGGTCTTGACCCGCCGGCCGTCCAGCACCTTGGCTGCCGCCCGCAGATCCTCCAGCCGCCCCGACGCGCAGGAACCGAGGTAACCGGCGTTGATCTCCAGCCCGAGGAACTCGGTCAGGTCGCGGGTGTCCGCCGGGGTCGGCGGGACGACGACGATCGGTTCCAGATCCGACAGGTCGATGTCGTGGACCGCCGAATATTGCGCGTCGGGATCGCTCGACACCGGCTCCAGTTTCTTGCGGGCGCGCGGCAGGGCGTAGTCCAGCCGCACCGGGTCGGGATTGACGATGGCGGTCAGGGCGCCGGTGAACATGGCGAGCCCGGTGATGGTCTGCAGCCCTTCCGTCGACATCGCCGCCACCGACGGGCCGCCCAGCTCCAGCACCTGGAAGCGGCAGGAACTCGGCCCCAGCCGGCGCACCAGATGGTGGAAGACGTCGCGCGCCATCACGCCGGGCCGCAGGGAGCCGCGCAGGTTCACCCGCACCGTATCGGGCACGCGGATCGACACGGTGTCGCTGACGAAGGCTTCCATCACGTTGCGGCGCAGCCCGATGGCGAGCGTGCCGAAGGTGCCGAGCTGGCTGACATGGCCGTCGAAATGGACGACGAAGGCGCCCGGCGTCGCGTAGCCGACCTCGGCCGCCACCTGATGGCCGATGCCGTGGCGTTCGAACAGCGGCACATCGTTCTCCGCGCACCAGTTGCGGGTGTTGATGTGCAGCTCCTCCTCCTTGGCGGTGGCGGTCGGCACCATGTGGTCGATGAAGATGCCGAAGCGTTCCGGCTCGGCCACCCGCTCGATGCCGAAATCCTCCTTCATCGTCTTGAAATAGACGTCGGTGTAGCCGGGGAAGTCGTAGGCCAGCACGAAGTCCGGCTTCGCCTTGATGTCCTGCCCGGCGCGGACGGCGGGCAGCCCCGCCGCGCGCGCCAGGATCTTCTCGGTGATGGTGTAGCCCATGGCGTGGATGTCTCCGCTCCCGGTCCTCAACGGCCGAGGCCGAGGGAACCGGGATTCATCAGCCCCTGCGGATCGACGGCGCGCTTGACGCCCTCCAGCAGCGACCAGGTTTCGGGGGTCACGATCTCGCGGAACGGATAGTCGCGGGCGACCTGCCAGCTGACGCCGCCGAGGCTGCAATACAGCTCCTGTGTCGCCCGGCGCAGTTCCGCCACCGCGTTGCGCGCCGCCGGGTTGGCCGGGCGGTCGCGCCAGGGCTTGACCACCTCGTCGCCCAGGCTGGCGGCGTGCAGCGGCGTGATCTCGTCGTTCCAGTAGAAGGCCGGCTCCAGGAAGAAGTCGTTGCCGACCGTCATGGTCATCACCGAATAGATGATGCCGTGCTGCTCCATGAAGCCGCGCTTCTCCGCGAAGAAGGCGTCGTTGGCGGCGACCACCTTGTCGGCGTCGCCCAGCGGGAAGATGGCGTGGATCGGGACCCAGCGCTGGCCCTCGCGCCCCAGCATGCCGCGCACCGGCCCGAAGGGCTTGGAGCGCATGACCTTCGGCACGCTGTTCTCGATCTCCTTGCCGTGGCGGGCGCCGATCTCGCGCACCGTCTGCATCGCCTCGCGCAGCTGGGTCTCGCTGCGCCCCTCCACCACCAGATGGAGGGTGAAATTGTGGTCCTTGAGAAAGGCGGTGCCGGCGGTGGCGACGCTCAGCGCCTCCTTGGCGCCCTGGAACAGCGACTTGCCGGCCTTCGCCACGTTGCCCAGCGTCTTCAGCCCGTCCGACAGCTTGTTGACGCTGGCCGAATGCTCGACCTTGGTGCGGTCGATGCCGAAGCCTTCCGACACGCAGCGCGCCCGCGCCATCTCCACCTGCGCCGCGGCCATCGCCTGCATGGTGGCGAAGCCGAAGGACAGGAAATCGGTGTGCTCCGGCCGGCGGTGCAGCCGCAGCGTCGCCGCCACCTTGAAGCCCATGGCGCCGTTGTCGCCGAGGAACAGGCCGGTCAGGTCGGGGCCGCCCGACCGGGTGAAGGGCTTGGTGCCGACGCGCCCGCCCGACCCGGTGGTGACGATGCGCCCGTCGGCCAGCACCACGGTGACGCCCAGCACGCTTTCCGCCACGGTGCCGTGCAGGGCGGAGCCGAAAAAGGCGCTGTTCTGCGACAGGGCGCCGCCGATGGTGGCGTTGATGCCCGACAGCGGCCCCCAATAGCCGGTGCGCAGCCCGGTGCCCTCCAGCGCCTCGTTCAGCGCCGCCCAGGTGCAGCCGGTCTCCACCGTCACATAGAGGCTGTCGGTGTTCAGGTCGATGATGCGGTTCAGCCGGCGGCTGTCGATGACGACCGAATTCGGGCCTTCGGGCAGATAGCCCTTGGTGTAGGACATGCCGCCGCCGCGCGGCACCACCGCCACCCCGGCGTCATGGGCGGCGCGGATGGTGGCGGCGACGGCGTCGCGGTCGCGCGGCAGCGCGATGGCGAGCGGCGGGATTCCCGGCTGCCAGAAGACGTCGTTGGCGTAGAAGTTGCGGCTCTTCTCGTCGTCCAGCAGGCCGTCGGGCCCAAGCGCGGCGCGCAGGGTGTCGGTCAGCGTGGCGGTGCCGTCGAGGGCGGCGATGCTCATGGACTGTCCCTCTGAATTGTCAGGCAGCGAGTGGTTCGAACCGGAAATTCTCGGCCGTCCGGCGGACATAGCCGGTGTGGGGAGCGCCGAAATGGGCGGGGAAGACCAGGGCGTTGCGGTCGGCGGCATGGTCGAGCAGCCGGCGGCGGGTCGCCACCGCTTGGCCCTGATCCTCACAGAAGCGGCTGTTCCAGTCGGGACGGGCCACCTGCATCGGCTGGTGCAGGCAGTCGCCGGTGAAGTAGGCGGCGTGCCGGTCCGACTCCAGCCGGACGAACATCTGGCCGGCGGTGTGGCCGGGGGCCAGTTCCACCGACAGCCCGTCGAGGATGCGGTCGCCGTCCTCGATCAGCTCCACCTGTCCGGCCTCCCAGACCGGCAGGACGCTGTCCTCCATCACCGGGCCGTTGCCCGGCATGCCGACCAGCCCGCCCTCGGGGCTGCGCCAGTGCCTGAATTCCTGCGCGCCGTAGATGTAGCGGGCGTTGGGGAAGGTCGGGACCCAGCGCCCGTCGAGCAGCTGGGTGTTCCAGCCGACATGGTCGATATGCAGGTGGGTGTTGATGACCAGCGTCACGTCCTCGGGCTGCACGCCCGCCGCCGCGAGGTTGCGCAGATAGGGCTTGTCCAGCATGTGGAAACGTTCGAAGCCCGGCGTGTGGCGTTCCTTGTGGTTGCCGCAGCCGGTGTCGACCAGGATCACGTGGCGGTCGGTGCGGATCAGCCAGCTGTGCATGCTCGACATCAGGCGCTTTGATGCCGGGTCGAGGAAGTTCGGTTCGGCCAGTTCGGGGTTCCGGGTCAGGATCGCCTCGTCATAGGCCGGAAACAGGAAGCCGGGGTCGAAGCCCGGCGTCAGCATTTCCTCGATCCGCGTGACCGTGAACGCACCAAGGGCGATGGTGTGCATAGTCCTCCCCTCGTGCAGGATGCCGGCGGCCGGTCCGGGAAATCAGGGGACGGCGGCGTGCCGGAGCATGGGGCGCCCGCCATCCGCGGAGGCGGTGGGGCGCGCTTGTTCTGTTTGTTGGGCAAGGAAACCATTTGCGCTTGATCGTGTCAACAGGCAAAATTGGTGTCACTGTTTGACACGGACGGCGCATCGCGTTAGGGACGGTGGAAAGGGGTTGCGGAACTCCGCCCCGGCCTTCAATGCTAGCCGGCGCCGCTACCGCGGCGGGATGACCATGGGTCTGCCGTCTTCCGCCGGCTGTGCGGAGGGCAGGACTTCCGCCTGGACCAGAGATGCGGGACATCCATAAGGGGCTTCGACGTATGGACACCGAACAGGACGACAACCAGGGTGTGGAAGGCCAGGGCACGGAAAAGAACGGTCTCAGCGTCCGCGCGGTGTCGCGGGCCCTGGCCGTGCTGCGCAGCTTCTATCAGGAAGGGCCGACGCTGACCCTGACCGAGGTCGCGGGTGCGGCGAAGCTCGACAAGGGGACGGCGCGGCGCATCCTGCTGACGCTGGTGCAGGACGGCTTCGCCGCCTTCGATGCGCAGAGCCAGAAATACAGCCTGGGGCTGGAGATCCTGAAGCTGGCGGGGGCGGTGCCGGAGCGCCGCGACCTGCGCCAGATCGCCTCCACCATCCTGTCGCGGCTGGCGAAGACGACCGGCAGCACCGTCTTCCTGTCGGTCTATCACGACGGGTCGGCCGTCTGCCTCGACCAGTTCCACAGCGATCGGTCGGTCGAGGTGCGCTGGTGGATCGTCGGCGGGCAGCTGCCGATGAATTGCGGCGCGGCGCCGCGCGTGCTGCTGGCCTATCTGCCGGAGGCGGAGGTCGACCGCGTGCTGGCCCGCGGGACCACCCGCCTGACGCCCCACACCACCACCGACCCCCGCGAACTGGCCAGGGAGCTGGAGGAGGTGCGGCGGCGCGGATGGTCGGTGGCGATCGACGACGTGATCGAAGGGCTGGCCGCCATCGCCATGCCGCTGTTCGAGCCGGACGGCCGGCTGATCGCCGCGGTCAGCCTGACCGGCCTGACCCCCCACATCGTCCGCAACGGCCAGCCCAACTTCCTGGAGGAGATGCGCGAGGCCGTGCGCGAGATCTCGGGCAACCTGCACTCCCTGTCGGCCCCGCCGCTGCACCGCGCCGCCCGCGCCCAGTCCGCCATCGGCGGCTGAGGCGGGCAGCGGGAGTGGACCGCCGCGGTGTCGTCTTATGACACCGGGTGCAGAATTGCGGATTCCGGCTCCGAGTCGAGGAAGGCGGCGTAGCAGCCGATGGTGTCCCGCACCGCCTGGGCGCCCTGTCCGGGATACCAGACGGTGGCGGGGGTCGGCATGACCGTCGTCCCCGAAGGGGCCAGCGTTCGGGCTTCCGCCAGCCCCTCGACCAGCATGTCGGCCGGGCCGGCGCAGACCAGGGCGGGCCGGGTCAGGCGCACCAGGGCCGCCCGCGTGTCGTAGCGGAAGGCGGCGCGGTAGGAGCGGTCGTAATGGCCGCCGCTTGCCAGCAGCCCCATGGTCCAGTCATGCAGCACCGCCGCGTCGGGAACGCCGATGGCGCGGGCGGCGGCGCGGTCCTGCCGGTACCATGGCCAGAACAGGAACATGTCGCGCCGCATGTTCCAGGCCTGGAGCAGATGCAGCCCCCAGCGGTCGGCGGCGAGCGGCGGGAAATAATGGTCGAGGATGTCGGCGCTGAAGTCGGCCGGGATCAGCACCGGCGCCTCCAGCACGGCGCGGCCGACCCGCTCGGGATGGCGCACCGTCAGGTCCAGCGCCACCAGGGCGCCGGTGTGGGTTCCCCACAGGTCGAACCCGTCCAACCCCAGCGCGTCGGCCAGCGCCAGCATGTCGTCGGCCAGCGCGCCGATGTCCACCGTCCGCTCCGGCTTGTCGGACTCGCCGTTGCCGAGATAGTCGGGAGCGATGACCTCCCGTCCCGGCGCCAGCCCGTGCAGCAGCGGCAGCAGCGGCGCCGACGAGCCCGGCGCCGACTGGAAGGCCAGCAGCGGCCGGCCGCGCCCGGCGCGGCGGAGATGGATGCGGCCGTGGGGCGTGTCGGCATAATCGTGCCAGACCCGCAGCGGGTCGGCGAAGGGCCGGGCCGGCGGCAGCGGAGCGGCGTCCCGGCGG
>NZ_RWIJ01000002.1 GCF_019805165.1 Azospirillum sp. 412522 | reverse complement strand
GTAGAGCGGCAGGCCGGCATCCTCGGCGGCGGCGCGGGCGACCGCCAGCGACACGCCCAGGATGGCGTTGGCGCCGAGGCGGCTCTTGTTCTCAGTGCCGTCGATCTCGATCATGGTCATGTCGAGCACACGCTGGTCGGCGGCATCCATGCCGACCAGGGCCTTGGACAGTTCGCCGTTGACCGACTGCACGGCCTTCAGCACGCCCTTGCCGCCGAAGCGGGCCTTGTCGCCGTCGCGCAGTTCGACCGCCTCGTGGGCACCGGTCGAGGCGCCCGACGGCACCGCCGCACGGCCGAAGGCGCCGGTCTCCAGGGTGACGTCGACTTCGACGGTCGGGTTGCCGCGGCTGTCGAGGATTTCGCGGGCGCGGATTTCGGTGATGGCGCTCATGGGAAGGGATGTCCCGTTTTCTTGAGGGATGGTGGTTTGCAGAGTGGTCGGGAGAGGCGTTGGGCGCGCTCAGCGCAGCTTGGGGCGCCGGTAGATGAACCAGTAGACGGCTCCCACCATCACCGCGCCGCCGATCCAGTTGCCGAGCGTGACGGCGACGAGGTTGACCAGATACTGGCCGACCGGGATGGCGGGGGCGGCGCGGCCGAGGTCGTGCCAGAAGCTGTCGGGCGCACCCCATTCGATCAGCAGGCCGAGCGGGACGAAATACATGTTGGCGACGCAGTGCTCGAAGCCGGCGGCCACGAAGGCGGCGACCGGGAAGGTGATCGCCAGGATCTTGTCGCCGACGCTGCGCGCGCCCAGCGCCAGCCAGACGGCGAGGCAGACCAGCACGTTGCACAGGATGCCGAGGAAGAAGGCTTGGCTGGTCGGCAGCGAGCTCTTGGCGACCGCGAAATACAGAGCCGAGGCGCCGACCGCGCCATGGCCGAAGGTGTATTGCCCCGACAGGAAGACCAGCAGCGCGGTGCCGGCGGCGCCGACGAAGTTGCCGATCCACACCGTGGTCCACACCCGCATCATCTCGCGGGCATGCAGCCGGCCGCTGGCCCAGGCCATCACCATCAGCGCGTCGCCGGTGAACAGCTGGGCGCCGCCGACGATCACCAGGATCAGCCCCATGGAGAAGACCAGCCCGCCCAGCAGCCGGGTCAGACCGTAGGGCAGCATGCCTTCGGCGCCCGACATGGCGACGGTGGCGAACAGGCCGCCCAGCGCGATGAAGGCGCCGGCGAGGACCGCCAGGGCGAAGAGGGTGGGGGTGTCGTAATGCGCCTTCTTGACGCCGAGATTCTCGGCGGCGAGCGCGATGGCGTCGGGCATCAGCGCGTCGAGGGTTTGCGGGGTGGGCTGGCTCCAGCCGCCCACATCCTTGCTGTCCACCTTGCTGTCCATGTTCATCGGTCGATGTCCTCGCTGCCGCGCATCGGTGCGGGCCCGTCGGCGGGTTTCGCTCCCGCCATGTAGCTTTACTACATACTCCTGTCGGGAGGACGCTGGCAAGGGCGCCGCCTGAGCAATTCCGTCGCAGGGGGCAGCGTGGGCGGATGGGCGGCCGATGCTGGAAAACAAGGATTTTCCAGGGAAAGCAGGCGGTGCGTTTGCGTCGGTTGCGCGTCTGTAGTGTTGCTACATCATGACCGTGCCGGAGGGGGCCGGCAGGTCAGGGCAGATCCAGTTCCTGGATGTAGCGGGTCAGCGCGCAGCTGGCGTTCAACATGTGGGCGCGCATGCTGCGGGCGGCTTCCTCCCCGTCTCCGCGCGCCATCGCGCCGAGGATGGCGCCGTGTTCGGCATGGGAGGTCGCCAGCCGGTCGCCGTGGCGAAGCTGGGTGCGGCGGAAGGCGGCGAGGCGGGCGCGGATGCCGACAGCCTGTTCCGCCATGAACTGGTTGTGGGTGGCCTGATAGATCGCCTCGTGGAAGCGGCGGTTGAAATCGTCGTAGGCGTCGAGATCGCCGTCCCGGACCATCTCGGCCGACGCTTCATGCATGGTCTGCAGCCGGCTGCGTTCCATCGGCGTGATCCGGTGGGTGGCGAGGCGGACGCACATCGCCTCCATCTCCGCCGTCGTTTCGAACATGTCCATGATGCGCTCGGCCGTCACGGTGGCGACGACCACGCCGCGGCGTGGCCGGACCTCTACCATGCCGGTGGTGGCGAGCTGGCGCAGGGCCTCGCGCACCGGAGTGCGCGAGGCGCCGAAGCGCTGGCCGATCTGCTGCTCGTCGAGCGGAGTGCCGGGCTTCAGCCGCCCGGTGGCGATCTCGTCGGCCAGGGCCAGCCGGATGACGTCGGAGAGCAGGCTCTTGCCGTCGTCCGATACATCCCGGTCGGGCGCGTCCATCGGCTGAAGGGCATCCATTGCGTACATGATCCTCTATGGTCGCCCGGTTGTGTATGCGCGCATACCGGCCTCATCCTCGCTAAGTATACAAAAAGGGCGGTCCCGGTCAAAATTATGTTTTCCCGGCCGAACATCGGTGGTATGTATGCACAACAGCAACGGCGGCTGATCAAAAAATACCAAAAGCCCATTGCTGGCGGAGAGTGCATACACGGACTGGATGCGCTTCCGCCGGGGCACCAATGTCGGTCGCCATCGTGGCTTCGCGCCCGGTCATGCTCGAACTCAGGTCCCCCGACGGACCGCCGGGCCGCATGAAACGACGGAAATGGGGAAACGCACATGACGGGTCGATACGAGAAACCAATTCCATTCGTCGCGACCTCCGCCGGACAGGAGGGCGCGCCATGGTGATCTTCGGCACCGCCCTTCTGGCGGGCTGCTATCTGCTGGGTGTGCTGCTCGGCGATATCCTGGGGTCGCTGATCGGGGTCAGGGCCAATGTCGGCGGCGTCGGCATCGCCATGATGCTGCTGATGGCGGCGCAGTACCACATGCGCAAGCGCGGGCTGATGCGGCCGGAAACCGAGAAGGGCGTCACCTTCTGGGCGATGATGTACATCCCGGTGGTGGTCGCCATGGCCGCCACCCAGAACGTCATCGTCGCCGTCAAGAGCGGCCCCATCGCCCTGCTGGCGGCCTTCGGCTCGGTCGCGCTGTGCGCCTGCGTCATCTCGCTGATCAACCGCGCGATTCACCGGACCGGTGCCGCCGCCGCCTGGCAGGCCGCCATGCCCGCCGCCGAACTCGAATAAGGGGGCCGTGATGCTCGACAAGTTCATGCATGAGATCGCGGACAACCAGCTGGTCGCCGCCTTCGCCGTCGTCGGGATCATCGTCTGGGTCTCGAACCTGCTGGCCCGCCACCTGACGGGCGGTCGGGTCCATGGCTCCGCCATCGCCGTGCTGGCCGGTCTGGCGCTCGCCTATTGGGGCGGGCTGGTCACCGGCAAGACCAAGGGGATGGCCGACCTCACCCTGTTCGGCGGAATGGCCCTGATGGGCGGGGCGATGATGCGCGACTTCTGCATCGTCGCCACCGCCAGCGAGGTGCAGATCGACGAGGCCCGCAAGGCTGGCTGGCTCGGCTTCGTCGGGCTGTTTCTCGGCACCGTGCTGCCCTTCATCGTCGGCGTCGCCGTCGCCCTGGCCTTCGGCTACACCGACCCGGTGGCGCTCACCACCATCGGCGCCGGCGCCATCACCTACATCGTCGGCCCGGTCACCGGTGCGGCCATCGGCGCCAGTTCCGACGTCATCGCGCTCAGCATCGCCACCGGGGTGGTCAAGGCCATCCTGGTCATGATCTTCACCCCCGTCCTGGCCGGCTTCATGCGGCTGGACAACCCGCAGGCGGCAATGGTGTTCGGCGGGCTGGCCGGCACGGTCAGCGGCGTCAGCGCCGGGCTGGCGGCGACCGACCGGCGGCTGGTGCCCTACGGCGCCCTGGTCGCCACCTTCCACACCGGGCTGGGCTGCCTGCTGGGGCCGTCCGTCCTCTTCCTGGCGATCAAGGCGGTCTCCGGCTGATCCAGGGGCGGCTGATTTGAAACCTCGGCTGATTTGAAACCTCGGCTGATTTGAAACCAGTGATGAAGGAAGCTGACACCATGCGCGACTGGAACCTGCAGGGACGCAACCGCGATGCCCGGCTGGCCCGCGCCGCCGGTCTTGCGGATGGCAAGCGCGTCGCCGCCGCCGATGCCCGCGCCCTGCTGGAAGCGGTGCTGGAACCGGGCGACCGGGTCTGCCTGGAGGGCAACAACCAGAAGCAGGCCGATTTCCTGGCCCGCAGCCTGGCCTCGGTCGATCCGGCGCGGGTGAACGGCCTGCACATGGTGCAGTCGGTGCTGGCCCTGCCGGAGCATCTCGACGTCTTCGAACGCGGCATCGCGGCGAAGCTCGACTTCTCCTTCTCCGGCCCGCAAGGGGCACGGCTGGCGCGCATGGTGGCGGACGGGCGGATCGCGGTCGGCGCCATCCACACCTATCTGGAGCTGTTCGGCCGCTATTTCGTCGACCTGACGCCGCGGGTCAGCCTCGTCGCCGCCCAGGCGGCCGATGCCGCCGGCAACCTCTACACCGGCCCCAACACCGAGGATACGCCGGTCATCGTTGAGGCCACCGCCTTCAAGCGCGGCATCGTCATCGCCCAGGTGAACGAACTGGTGGACACGGTTCCGCGCGTCGACATTCCCGGCGGCTGGGTCGATTTCGTCATCCAGAGCCCGACGCCGCACTATATCGAGCCGCTGTTCACGCGCGATCCGGCCCAGATCTCGGAAATCCAGGTGCTGATGGCGATGATGGCCATCAAGGGCATCTATGCCGAATACGGCATCCAGCGGCTGAACCACGGCATCGGCTTCGACACCGCCGCCATCGAGCTGCTGCTGCCGACCTATGCGGAGTCGCTGGGGCTGAAGGGGAAGATCTGCCGGCACTGGGCGCTGAACCCGCACCCGGCGCTGATCCCCGCCATCGAGGCCGGCTTCGTCGAGAGCGTCCATTCCTTCGGCTCGGAGCTGGGGATGGAGGCCTATATCCGGGCGCGGCCGGACGTGTTCTTCACCGGGGCCGACGGCAACATGCGCTCCAACCGCGCGATGTGCCAGGCCGCCGGCCATTACGCCTGCGACCTGTTCATCGGATCGACCCTGCAGATCGACCTCGCCGGCAACAGCTCCACCGCCACGCTGGGGCGCATCGCCGGCTTCGGCGGCGCGCCCAACATGGGGGCCGACGCCCGCGGGCGCCGCCATGCCAGCCCGGCGTGGCTGAAGGCCGGGCGGGAGGCGCGCGGCGAGTGTGGACGCATGCCGCGCGGCCAGAAGCTGGTCGTCCAGATGGTCGAGACCTTCCGCGAGCATATGCAGCCGGCCTTCGTCGACCGGCTCGACGCCTGGGAGCTGGCGGAGAGCGCCGGCATGGAGCTGCCGCCGGTGATGATCTACGGCGACGACGTCACCCACATCCTGACGGAGGAGGGCATCGCCAACCTGCTGCTCTGCCGGACCGAGGAGGAGCGGGAACAGGCGATCCGCGGCGTCGCCGGCTACACGCCGGTCGGGCGCGGACGCGACCGCCGCATGGTGGAGAACCTGCGCGACCGCGGCGTCATCCGCCGGCCGGAGGATCTGGGCATCGACAAGCGGATGGCGACCCGCGACCTGCTGGCCGCGCGGTCGGTCAAGGACCTCGTGCGCGCATCGGGTGGCCTGTACGACCCGCCCAAGCGCTTCCGCAACTGGTGAGCCGAAATCCATGGAAACCCTGACTTACGAATATCGCGGCGGCCGGCCTGTGGCTTCCCCGCCTCCGTCCTTCCTGGTCGGCGTCGTCGGCTCCGGCAATCTGGAGGTTCTGGTGGAGCCGGCGCCGCTCGGCGGCCTCTGCCGCGTTGAGATCCAGACTGCCGCGGTCGGCTTCGGCGCGACGTGGCAGGCGGTGCTGGACGACGTCTTCGCCCGCCATCCGCTTGCCGACGTCCGCATCTCCATCAACGACGTCGGCGCCACGCCGGCCGTGGTCGGCCTGCGGCTGGACCAGGCGCTCGACGCCTTTGCCGGAGGAGCGCAGCCATGAGCAGCTATTACGAGGACAGCGCCCGCGGCCGGCTCGCCGGGTTGCTCGATCCCGGCAGCTTTCGCGAAATCCTGCCGCCGGCCGAGCGGGTGGTCAGCCCGCATCTGCGCCAGCTCGACACGCCGGCCGCCTTCGACGATGGCATCGTGGTCGGCGAGGGGCGGCTGGAAGACCGCCGGGTGCTGGTCGCCGCGCAGGAAGGCGGCTTCATGGGCGGCGCGGTCGGCGAGGTGCATGGGGCCAAGCTGACCGGCCTCCTGGAACGCGCGCTGGATACCCATCCGGACGGCGTCCTGCTGCTGGTGGAATCCGGCGGCGTGCGGCTGCACGAGGCCAATGCCGGGCTGATCGCGGTGTCGGAGGTGATGCGGGCGGTGCTGGCGGTGCGGGCATCCGGCATTCCGGTGATCGTGCTGGACGGCGGCACCTTCGGCTGCTTCGGCGGCATGGGGATTGTGTCGCGCCTGTGCGACGCGGTGGTGATGAGCGAGGAGGGCCGGCTCGGCCTGTCCGGCCCGGAGGTGATCGAGACCACCATGGGGGTCGAGGAGTTCGACAGCCGAGACCGCGCCCTGGTCTGGCGCACCGTCGGCGGCAAGCACCGCTACCTGCTGGGCGAGGCGGCGACCCTGGTCGAGGACGACGTCACAGCCTTCCGCGCCGCCGCCCTCGCCCTGATCGACCATAAACCGGACCTGTCGCTGGCGGCGCTGGCGGCCGAGCATGCCGCGCTGGGCAGCCGGCTGGAGCGCTTCGGCGACTGCCGCGACGCGCTCGACATCTGGGAGCGGCTGGGGGTGGAGGAACCGGAAAGGCTGCCGATCCTCGACACCGCCGACTTCCTCGCCACCGTCCGCGACCGGAGGGCCTGACCCATGGATGCGACCACTCTTCTGGACAGGCTGTTCCCGGACGGTCACGAGATCATCGCAGATGGCGTCTATTTCGACGGCACCGGCCGGGGCTTCGGCACCGAAGTGGCGGTGATCGGCACCATCGACAACACGCCGATCGGCATCGAGCTGGCCTTCCGCATGGCCGGCACGGTGCTGGAGGTGGTGCGCCGCCATCCCGGCCGGCCGATCCTGCTGCTGGTCGACACCCAGGGCCAGCGGCTGAGCCATCGCGACGAGCTGCTCGGCATCAACGGCTACATGGCGCATCTGGCCAAATGCATCGACCTCGCCCGGCGCAACGGGCACCGGGTGCTCGGGCTGGTCTATGGGCAGGCGGTCAGCGGCGGCTTCCTCGCCACCAGCCTGCTGGCCGACCGCTGCTATGCCCTGCCGGACGCCGAGATCCGGGTGATGAACCTGCCGGCGATGTCCCGCGTCACCAAGATCCCGCTGGAGCGGCTGACGGAGCTGAGCGCGTCCTCCCCGGTCTTCGCCCCCGGCGTCGAGAACTACCGCCGGATGGGCGCCATCACCGCCTTGTGGGAGGGCGACCTCGCCGCCTGCCTTGCCGAGGCGCTGGCGGTGCCGACCGAGGGCGATCCGCGCCGGGCGCTGGGCGAGGAGCGCGGCGGCCGGCAGCTTGCCCGCAAGGTGGCCGACCGGGTGCGGCACGATGCGGCCTGAACCCGTTCCCTGGCCGCGCCATGGCTGGGTCCGGCTGGGGGAGGGCTGGGCGAGCCGCCTGCGCTCTCCCCTGGCTCCGGCGGAGTTGGCGGAGGCCGAGGACTGGTGCCGGGCCGGCCGGCCGCTGGTGATCGCGCGCGGCCGGCCGGGCGACGGAATGGGAGAGCTTCGGCTGGGGCTCGCCACGCCGGACAAGCGGCGGATCGGCCTGCATGTGGCGGCGGACGCCGCGGCCGGGCGGCTGCCCCCGTTGCCGCTGGCGGAGGCGCTGGAAGCGGCGCCGGAAGGTTGGCAGCCGATGCTGACGGATCTGGCGCGGCGGGCGCAGGAGTTGGGGATGGCCGCCGCGGTCTATGGCTCATTGGCGTGGCAACACCGCACCGGCCTGCGCTATGTCCGGCCGGAGTCCGACGTCGATCTGCTGTTTGCCCCGCGCGACCGCTGGCAGCTCGATGGGGTGCTGAAGCTGTTGGCGGCGGTTGGTGACGGCAGCCCTCGCCCGGACGGGGAAATCCTGCTGCCGGACGGCGCGGCGGTGGCGTGGCGGGAGCTGGCCGGCCAGCCGGCGCGGCTGCTGGTGAAGGGGGTGGCGGAGGTCAGCCTGCGCGAGCTGTCCGACGTGCTGGCGCTGTTCGACCGGGAGGATGCCGCATGATCCGCAGCAAGGCCGCAGTCACTCCGGTTCCGGCCGATTCCGCCAACCCGATTGCGGCGATGGTCGGGCGGACGGCGGTCCGCGCCCTCTATGCCGAGCTGGCGCTGCACCCCAAGCCGGGGCTGGTCAGCCCGCTCGACAGCGGCAGCCACGACGACATGGACATGGGCACCTTCCTGCGCAGCCTGTTCGCCCTGCGCGGCTATTTCCGCGCCATTGCCGGTGCGGGGGCGATGGGGGCCGACTTCCCCGCCCTGCGCGACCTCGGGATCGCCGCGGAACGCCGGATGCTGACCGCCACCGGCGGGATCAACACGCATCGGGGCGCGGTGTTCGGGATCGGCTTCCTCGCGGCGGCGGCGGGCTGGCGGATGCGGCGGGGCCTTCCGCTTCGGGGGGCGGCGTTGGGCGGGACCGTCGCCGATCTGTGGGGTGCCGACATCCTGGCCGCCGCACCACAGGCCCCGGTCAGCCACGGCGCGCAAGCCGTGCGGCGCTATGGTGCCCGCGGTGCCCGGCAGGAGGCGGCGGATGGCTTTCCGACCCTGTTCACGCTGGCTTTGCCGGCGCTGGACCGCGCACTCACGGACGGTGCCGATCCGGAACGGACACTGGTGCAGACCCTGTTCACGCTGATGGCGGAGTTGGAGGACACCAACCTGCTGCATCGTGGCGGTCCCGCCGGATTGGCCTTCGTCCAGGGAGAGGCGCGCCGATTCCTCGACCGCGGCGGGGTGTTTCGCGCCGATTGGCGGGACGACGCTCTGGCCCTGCACCGCGCCTGTGTCGCACGCCGCCTGTCGCCCGGCGGCAGCGCCGACATGCTGGCGGCGGCGCATTTCGTCCATGCCTTGCAGGAGGGCTGGGCATGAGCCTGGGCATTCTCTGTTCCGGTCAGGGCGGGCAGGGGCCGGGCATGCTGGATCTGCTGCGGCGGGAGCCGGCGGCGCAGGCGGTGCTGGACCGGGCCGCCATCGTCATGGGCCGGGATCTGCGCGCCGTCGTCGCCGGGCCTGAAGCCGAGATGCGAGACAATGCCGTCGCCCAGCCGCTGCTATGCGCGGTCCAGGCGGCGAGCTGGGCGGCGTTGCG
The DNA here is from genome assembly GCF_019805165.1 of Azospirillum sp. 412522. Lineage (GTDB taxonomy): Bacteria > Pseudomonadota > Alphaproteobacteria > Azospirillales > Azospirillaceae > Azospirillum. The sequence continues at coordinate 464,623 of NZ_RWIJ01000002.1, read as the reverse complement.
CCCCCATCTGCCGCCGTTGCGGGCGGTCGCCGGCTACAGCCTGGGGGAGCTGTCGGCCTACCATGTCGCCGGCGCGCTCGATGCGGAGGATCTGTTCCGGCTGGCGATCCGCCGTGCGGAAGCGATGGACCGCGCCCACCTCGAACCGGGCGGACTGTTGGCGGTGCGCGGACTCGACCGTGTGCGTCTGGAAGGTGTCTGCCGTGACTGCGGTGCCGACATCGCCATCGAAAACGGTGCGGACCGGTTCGTGGTCGGCGGGCGCAGGGCGGCGCTGGGGGAGGTCGAGCGGACGGTTCTGGCTCTGGGCGCCGCCGTCACGCCGCTGCCGGTCACCGTGGCCTCGCACACCCGCCTGATGGCGCCCGCCGCCGCTGAGTTCGCCCCGGTCCTGGCGGCGAGCGGACTGCTGGCTCCGCCGCTGCCGGTGCTGGCCGGCATCGACGGAACCCCGGTCCACACGCGCGAGCGGGCGGTGGCGGCGCTGACCCGGCAGATGGCGGAGCCGGTCGCCTGGGCCGCCTGCCTGGACGGGCTGGTCGAGATGGGCTGCACCGTCCTGCTGGAAACCGGCCCCGGCAACGCGCTGGCGCGTATGGCCGCCGAGCGGCATCCGGACTTGGCCGTCCGTTCCGTGTCGGATTTCCGCAGCCTGTCCGGCGCCGCCGCCTGGGCGGAGCGGCAACTGGGATAACCAAGCCTCAGCGTCCGGCCGGCTTCGGCCCCAGCACGCAGGCGACGGCGGCGAGGATCAGCACCAGCGCCGCCGCCAGCCGTGGCGTCACCGGGTCGCCCAGCAGCAGCACCGCGCCGCCCACCCCGACGACCGGGATCAGCAGGGTGCTGACCGCCGCCTCCCCTACCGTCAGGCGGCGGACGGTGACGTACCACAGCGCCTGTGCCGCGCAGATCGAACAGACGATGTGCCAGGCGAATCCGGCCCAGACCGCGGCGTGGATCTCGGCCAGGGCCGGCCGCGTCTCCGTCGCCGCCAGCCCGATCATCGGCAGGGCGCAGAGCACATACTGCCAGCCGGTGATGACCATCGGATGGGTGCGCCACACCCGCCGCTTCATCACGATGGTGCCGAGCGCCCAAGCCACCGCCGCCACCAGCATCACCGCCGGCCCGGCCAGTTGCGACGGCGGCGCCGTCAGCGCCTCCGGCCCCAGCAGCACCAGGAGGCCGGCCAACCCGCAGGCCAGCCCGGCGATCTGGCGCGGCCCCGGCCGTTCGCCCAGCAGCGGGATCGCCAGCAGCGTCGCCCATACCGGCATGGTGAAGGCGACGATGGCGGCCTGCGAGGTCGCCATCAGGCTCTGGCCCAGCGCCGTGCACAGGTTGAAGACCAGCACGTTGAACAGCCCCGCCGCCGCCAGCGCCGGCCATTCGCCCCGCTCCACCCGCAGCCGGTGCCCGGCCAGCCGCGCCGCGCCCAGCAGCAGCACGGCCCCGGCGGTGAAGCCGATGGCGCGCAGGCTGAAGATCGGCATCTGCGTCAGGATCGTCTTCACCGCCGGCCAGTTCAGGCCCCAGAACAGGCTGATGGCGGCGATCAGCAGGTATTTGACCGGATCGCGGCCGGTGCCGCTGGCGGCGACGGCGGTCATGCCGCTGTCTTGCCTTCGAAACCGTCAAGGAAGCTCGACAGGTTGGCCGACAGATCGTCGATGGCGTAGCCGCCCTCCTGCACCAGCACCGTCGGCAGGCCGGCGGCGGCGATCAGCGCGCCCATGCGGGCGAAGCCCGGCGTGGTGACACCGAAGGCGGCCAGCGGGTCGTTGATGAAGGTGTCGAAGCCCAGCGAGACGAACAGCATCTCCGGCGCGAAGCGCCGGATCGCATCCAGCCCCTTGCCGATGGTCGCCAGCACCGTCGCCTCGTCGCTGCCGATGGGCAGGGGGAGATTCAGGTTGTAGCCCTCGCCGCGGCCGACGCCGCGTTCCTGCTCGTAGCCGGCCATGTGCGGATAGAACTCGGCCGGATCGCCGTGGACCGAGACGAAGAACACGTCGTCGCGCTCGTAGAAGATGTCCTGCGTTCCGTTGCCGTGATGGACGTCCACGTCGATGATCGCCACCCGCGCCGTGCGGCCCTGGGCGCGCAGCAGCGGCAGCGCCGACTCCGCGGCGACGGCGACATGGTTCAGGTAGCAGAAGCCGCCGGCCATGTCGCGGGTGGCATGGTGCCCCGGCGGCCGGCACAGCGCATAGGCCGCGCTGTCGGCCCCGGTGGCGACCAGCTTCGCCGCATGGATGGCGGCATTGGTCGCGGCGCAGGTGGCGGCCCAGGTGCCCTCGCCGATCGGGCAGGCGGTGTCGAACATGTGCCAGCCGGCCTGTCCGACGATGCCGGTGGGATAGTTGGGAGCCGCCTGCATGCGGTGGACGTTGGGCAGAACCACGTCGCCCATGTCGCCTGCCGCCACCCAGCGTGCGTGCGCCGTTTCCAGGAAGGCGAGATAGGCGGGAGTGTGCACGGCGGCGCGCGGGGCGGAGCCGTAATCGTCGGGCAGGATCAGCGTCTCGCCGCGCTTCCCGATCAGCGTGGCCAGCGCGCCCACCCGCTCCGGCTTCTCCGGCAGGGCGCGCAGCAGGCCCTTGTTGAAATAGGTGGCGGGACGGTGCAGGGCGGCGTCGGGGTGATGGACGAACTTCATGGGGAAACTCCGTTGGAGATCTCCCTCTCCCGCCCCGGGAGAGGGAAGGGGCCCGCCGCGAAGCGGTGGGAAGGGTGAGGGTGGTCCAAGGAACCATGCGCTGCTGGATTCTCGGATCGCCCCTCACCCTCCCCATGCTGCCGCATGGGTCCCCTCCCTCTCCCGGGGCGGGAGAGGGCTTGCTACGCGCTCAGGGTTTTCCAGCCGTGGCGACCAGCGCTTCGAACAGCACGGCGGCGCCACGGGCACCATCGGCGGGGGCGATGTTCTCGACCTCGTTGTGGCTGATGCCGTCCTCGCAGGGGATGAAGATCATCGCCGTCGGTACCTTGCCCGCCACATAGACGGCGTCATGGCCGGCGCCCGACACGATGTCGCGGTGGCTGAAGCCGAAGCCGCTCGCCGCCTCGCGCACCCGGTCGACCAGCGGCTTGGCGAAGGGCGTCGGCGGGAAATGCCAGAAATCGGCGATCTCGGCGGTCACGCCGTTCTGCTCGGCGATCGCGGCGACGGCGGCGCGGAAGCGGCGGTCCATGTCGGCCAGCGTGTCGGCGTCCGGGTGGCGCAGATCGACGGTGAAGAAGACGCGGCCGGGGATGACGTTGCGCGAATGCGGGTGGACATCCAGGATACCTACCGTGGCGCAGGGGTCGCCCGCCGTCTCCAGCCCGACCCGCTGCACCGCCTGCACCATTGCCGATGCCGCGACCAGCGCGTCGCGGCGCAGGCGCATCGGCGTCGGGCCGGCATGCGCCTCGACCCCGGTCACCGTCACCTCGTACCAGCGCTGGCCCTGCGCGCCGGTGACGACGCCGATTTCCTTGCCCTCGACCTCCAGCACCGGCCCCTGTTCGATATGGGCCTCCAGATAGGCGTGCATCGGATGATCGACCGGAGCCTCGCCGGCATAGCCGGTGCGGACCAGCTCGTCGCCCAGCCGAGCGCCGTCCTGCGCCACCTTGTCGAGGATCTCGTCCAGGGTGAAGACGCCGGTGACGACGCCCGATCCCATCATCGGCGGCGAGAAGCGGGAGCCCTCCTCGTTGGTCCAGACCGCCACCTCGACCGGGTGCAGGGTGTCCACCCCGCGGTCGTTCAGCGAGCGCACCACCTCCAGCGCCGCCAGAACGCCGAACACGCCGTCGAAGCGCCCGCCGGTCGGCTGGGTGTCGAGATGACTGCCCATCACCACCGGGGGCAGGCTGTCGTCGCGGCCCTTGCGGCGGGCAAAGATGTTGCCGATGCGGTCGACGGTCACCGTGCAGCCGGCCGCCTCGCACCAGGAGACGAACAGGTCGCGCCCGGCCTTGTCCTCGTCCGACAGGGCAAGGCGGCAACTGCCGCCCTTGGCGGTGGCGCCGATCTTCGCCATGTCGGCAAGGCTGTCCCACAGGCGCTGGCCGTCGATGGGCAGATTGGATGGCAGGGACATTGAGACTCCACACAGAATTTTCGTTGAAGGCAGGAGGAGCGGTCAGGCCGCTTCGCGCCGCTCCCGCGCCCGCAGATCGACCATTGCCAGCACGGCGCGCAGCATCGGCACGTCCACGCCGGTACGGTCGGCCAGCTCGATCACCGACCCCAGGATGGCGTCCAGTTCCAGCCGGCGGCCGGCCTCATAGTCCTGGAGCATCGAGGTCTTGAAGTCGCCGACGCCGGCGGCCATGGCGATGCGCTCGTCCACGCTGGTGGTGAAGACCACGCCCAGCCTTTCCGCCACCGCCTTGGCCTCCAGCATCATGGCGCGGCCGGCCTCCCGCGTGCCGGGATCGTTGCACAGGCGGCCCAGCGTCGATCCGGTCAGCACGCTCAAGGGGTTGAAGGCGAGGTTGCCCCACAGCTTCACCCAGATCGCCTGCCGGATGTCGGCGGTCTTCGCCGGCTGGAACCCCGCCTGCCCGAACAGCGTCACGATGCGGTCGACCGCCGGATTGTCGCGGTCCCCGGCATCGCCGAAGACGAAGCGCTGGTCGCTGACATGGCGGATGCGGCAGGGGCCGTCGCCTTCCACCGCGACGAAGCTGGTCGCTCCCACCACCCGGTCGGGGTCGATGGAGCGCCACAGCAGCCCGTCGGGATCGACGCTGGCGAGCGGCCGGTCGGCCAGCGGTTCCGGCTGGCGGTGCGGATACCACCAGGGGATGCCGTTGACCATCGGCACGATGGCGGTCTCCGGTGCCAGCAGCGGCGTGAGCGTGTCGATTGTACCGCGCAGGGCATGGGCCTTGACGCACAGGAACACAGCGTCCTGCGGCCCCAGCGACAGGCTGTCGTCGGTGACGCGCGGGCTGAGACGGGCGACGCGGTTCAGCGGCGTCACCATGGTCAGGCCGTTGCGGCGGATGGCGGATGCGGCGTTCGGCCGGGCGACCAGCGTCACCTCGGCCTCGGTGGCGCCCAGCCGGGCGGCAAGCAGGCCGCCGACGGCGCCGGCCCCGATGATGGCGACCTTCATTCAGTGCGCTCCCGCCGGGATTTTTTGCAGGTCGTCCGGGATGTGCCAGGACTTGCCGGGAATGGCGTCGAGCAGGCTGCGGGTGTAGGCGTCGCGCGGGTGGGTGAAGACCTCCCGCGCGGTGCCCATCTCGACGATCCTGCCGCGGCGCATCACCGCGATGGTGTCGCAGACCTGGGCTGCCACCCGCAGATCGTGGGTGATGAACAGCATAGCGAGGTTCAGCCGCCGCCGGATGTCGTCCAGCAGTTCCAGCACCTGCCCCTGCACCGAGACGTCGAGCGCCGACACGGGCTCGTCCGCCACCAGCAGCTTCGGCTCCATGGCGAGGGCGCGGGCGATGCCGATGCGCTGGCGCTGGCCGCCGGAGAACTCGTGCGGGAAGCGGTCGGCGGCCGAGCCGTCCAGCCCGACCATCGCCAGCAGCTCGCGCGCGCGGGTCAGCGCCCTGGTCCGATCCTCGCCAAAGGCGACCGGTCCTTGCGCGACGATGTCGCCGACGCGGTGGCGCGGGTTCAGCGAGGCGTAGGGATCCTGGAACACCATCTGCACCGCCCGGCGGTAGGGCCGGAAACCCTTGCGATCGAGCGCCAGGAGGTCGGTGCCCTCGAACAGGATACGGCCCGAATCCGGCTTGATCAGGCCGACGATGGAACGGCCGAGCGTCGATTTGCCCGACCCGGACTCGCCGACCAGCCCGACCGTCTCGCCAGGATGGATGGTCAGCGACAGGTCGTCGCCGGCGATGACCTCCTTCGACTTCTTGAACAGGCCACCCCCGACATGGAAGATTTTGCGCACCTTGTCGGCGACCAGCAGCGGCGCGCCCGTCTTGGCATGGTCGTCGCGGTGCTCGATGTAATGCGGGACCGAGGCGATCAACTGCCGGGTGTAGGGATGCTGCGGCCGGTTCAGCACGTCCGACGCGGCACCATATTCCACCAGCTTGCCATGGCGCATCACCGCCACCCGGTGGGCGATCTCCGCCACCACGCCGAAATCGTGGGTGATGAACATCATGCCCATGTGGCGCTCGGCCTGGATCGAGCGGATCAGGTCGAGGATCTGCTTCTGGGTGGTGACGTCCAGCGCCGTGGTCGGCTCGTCGGCGATCAGGATGTCGGGCTGGCAGGCCAGCGCCATGGCGATCATCACGCGCTGGCGCTGGCCGCCCGACAGGCGGAAGGGATAGGCCTCGGCCAGTTCCGCCGGGTTGGGCAGCCCGACCTGGGCCAGCAGCTCCACCACGCGGGCGCGCCGCGCCGGGGCGGGCAGGGCGGTGTGCTCGCGCAAGGACTCGCCGATCTGGCGGCCGACCCGCATCAGCGGGTTCAACGCCGTCATCGGCTCCTGGAACACCATGGCGATGCGGCCGCCGCGAAGGCTGCGCTGCTCCGCCTCCGGCATCGCCAGCACGTCCTTGCCCTTGAACAGCAGGCTGCCGCCGGCGACCCGGACATGGGGGGCGGGCAGCAGGCCCATCATGGCATGGGCGGTCATCGACTTGCCGGAGCCGGACTCGCCGACCACGCAGAGGATCTCGTCGGGGTTCAGGGTGAAGGTCAGGTCGTCCACCGCCAGCGGGCGGTCGGCGCCCGGCGGCAGGGCGATGCTGAGGCCGCGCACATCCAGCAGGGGGGTGTTCATGGCGGCGGTCTCCACGGGAGTGCGCATCAGGTCGAATTGGCTCATCGCATCACCCCCGCGACCGGGCGAGCTTCGGGTTCAGGGCGTCGTTCAGCCCTTCGCCGACGAGGTTCAGCGCCAGCACCGTCAGCACGATGGCGAGGCCGGGGAAGACGCTCATCCACCAGGCCTGCCGGATCACCGTGCGGGCGGCGCCGATCATGTAGCCCCAGCTCATCGCGTTGGGATCGCCGAGGCCGAGGAAGCTCAGCGAGCTTTCCAGCAGGATGGCGGTCGCTACCATGAGGGAGGCCGAGACGATGATCGGCGACAGGCTGTTCGGCAGGATCTGGCGCAGGATGATGGTGGTGTTGCTCTGGCCGGTGGTGATGGCGGCCTGGACGAACTCGCGCGAGCGCAGGCTGAGGAATTCGGCGCGGGCGAGACGGGCCAGCGGCGGCCAGCTGACGATGGCGATGGCGGCGACGATGGTGGTCAGGCTGGGGGTGAAGATGGCGACCAGCACCACGGCCAGCACGAAGTTGGGGATGGTCTGGAACAGCTCGGTGAAGCGCATGATGGCGTCATCGACCTTGCCGCCATGGAAGCCGGCCAGCGCCCCCAGCGTGACGCCGATGGCGAGCGCCGCCGCGGTGGAGGTCAGGCCGATCAGCAGCGACACCCGCGCCCCGTGGGCGATGCCCGACGCGATGTCGCGGCCCAGCATGTCGGAGCCCAGCAGGGCGTCCTCCGACAACGGCGGCTGGAAGGGCGCCGTCGCCATCTCCCACGGGTCGCCGGGGAAGAAGACGGAGGCGAAGGCGGCCAGCACGACGATGGCGATCAGGATCACCAGCCCCAGGACCGCGCCCTTGTTGCGGACGAAGGCCCGCCAGAAATCGGATTTGATCATTGCGACACCTGGATACGCGGATCGACGAGGCCGTAGAGGATGTCGGTCAGGATGTTGAAGAGGATCACCATGATCGACGTGACCAGGAAGATGCCCAGCAGCACCTGATAGTCGCGCTGCAGCACCGCTTCGAAGGCCAGCCGGCCGATGCCGGGCCAGGCGAACACCGTCTCGATCAGGATGGAGCCGCCGACCAGCTGGCCGGCCTGGATGCCCGCTACGGTGATGACCGGCAGGATGGCGTTGCGCAGGACATGGCGGGTGACGATGCGGCTCTGGGTCAACCCCTTGGCCTTGGCCGTCTTGACGAAGTCGAGGCCGCGCACCTCCAGCATCGAGGCGCGGGTCAGGCGCGCGTAGCCCGCCATGTAGAACAGCGCCAGCGTGATGACCGGCAGGATCAGGTGGACCGCCACGTCCGCCACATGGGCCAGACCGGTATAGCCGGCGCCGATGGTCTCGTAGCCGAAGGCCGGCAGCCAGCCGAGCTGGATCGAGAACAGCAGGCTCAGCATCAGCCCGATCCAGTAGATCGGCGTGGCGTAGGCCAGCAGGGCAATGACGGTGATGGCGCTGTCGGCCCAGGTGCCGACGGCGACCGCCGCCAGCGTGCCGAGTGCCACCCCGGCGGCGAGCGCCAGCAGGAAGGCGGTCAGCGTCAGCACCAGCGTGGCCGGCAGCCGTTCCGCCAGGATGTCCCAGACCGGCCGCTGCTGGCGGTAGGAGAAGCCGAGATCGCCCTGCACGATTTTGCCGACATAGGTGCCGAGCTGTTCGTAGAGCGGCCGGTCGAGCCCGAACTGCTCGCGCAGCTGCGCCACGAACTTCTCGTCGGCGGCCCCTGCCTCGCCCGCCATCACCATGGCCGGGTCGCCGGGGGCGGCATGGACGAGGAAGAAGTTCATCACCACGATGGCGATCAGGATCGCGGCGGCCTTGACGAGGCGGCTCGCGAAGAGTCGGGCGAATCCCAGCATGGGCAGGTTCCTAATTCTGGCCCTCTCCCGTCCCGGGAGAGGGAGGGGACCCGCCGAAGGCGGGGAGGGTGAGGGGTGATCCAAGAGGCCATGCGGCTTCGGATCCTTGGATTACCCCTCACCCGCCCGCTTCGCGGGCACCCTCTCCCGGGGCGGGAGAGGGAAATCAACTCACTTCGCCAGCCAGACGCTTTCATAGGTGTCGTTGACACCGATGGCCGTCGTGTTGGCGTTCTTCACGCGCTTGTCGAGGAAGGTCGGGAATTCCATCTCCAGCAGCCACACCACCGGCAAATCGTCGGACAGGATGCGCTGGACCTCGCTGTACTGTTCCTGGCGCTTGGCCGGGTCGTTCTCGCGCGAGGCCTGGTCGAACAGCTCGTCCACCTTCGGGTTGGAATAGCCCATGGTGTTGGTGAACAGCACGCCCTTGCGGATGTTCGACGAGATGTAGGTGCGGGCGACGCCCAGCGCCGGGTCGCCGTACTGGTAGAGGAAGTTGGTGGTGATCTCGTAATCCCAGTTGGCGACGCGCTGCGCCCAGCCGGCGGCGTCGGTGCTCTCCAGGACCACGGCGACGCCGACCTTGCCGAGCGCCTGCTTCAGATACTCGCCCAGCCGGGTCCAGGTCTCGCCATAGGGCATCGGCATCAGCTTGACGGTGGCGCGCACGCCCTTGGCGTCGGGCTTCAGGCCCATCTCGTCGAGCAGGGCCTTGGCCTTCTCCGCGCTCGGCTCGTAGGTCGTGACCTTGGGATCGTAGAACTTGACCACCGAGTTGACCGGGCCGGTCGGCACGCGGCCCAGGCCGAACCAGATCTTGTCGCGGATGAACTTGCGGTCGATGGCGTAGGCGATGGCCTTGCGGAAGCGCTTGTCGTCCAGCGGCTTGACGCGGTGGTTGATCTCCAGCCACGCCATCGGCGCCACGAACTCGTAGCCTTCGGTGGTCAGGGTGACGTTGGGCAGGGTCTTCATGCGCGGAACCTCGAAGGGCTCCAGGTCGCTGTACTGGGTCTGCTGAACCTGCCCGCTTTCCAGCGCCAGCGAGCGGCTGGCGGCGTCCGGGATCACGCGGAAGGTGATGCCGTCGAGATAGGGCAGGTCCTTCTTGTAATAGTCCTCGTTGCGGACGAGCTGGATGTAGCTGCCCTTGACCCATTCCTTGAGCTTGAACGGGCCGGTGCCGATCGGCGTGGTGTTGGCCGGGTTGGCGCGGTAATCGCTGCCCTCGTAGATATGGGCCGGGACGATCGGGGCCGACGACACCTCGAAGGCCTGGATGAAGGCCGGGAACGGCTCCTTCAGCTTGAACTCGACGGTGTGGTCGTCCAGCGCCTTGATCGACTCGCAGCGGCTGAACACGGCGCGGGCACGCGGGTGGACCTCCATCAGGAACTTGGAGGTCGAGAACACCACGTCGGCGGCGCTGAACGGCTTGCCGTCGTGCCACTTCACGTTCTGGTACAGCTTGAAGGTGTAGGTCAGGCCGTCCGGCGACACCGTCCAGCTCTCGGCCAGCGACGGCATCGGGTTCAGCTTGCGGTCGTAGGTCAGCAGGCCCTGGTAGATCTTGCCGGCGACGGTCTGGGTCGGACCCTGCTGGTTCAGGCCCAGCATCAGGGTCGGAGGCTCCGGCTGGACGATGGAGTTGAGGACACCGCCGCGGACCGGCGTCTCCTGGGCCATGGCCGGGGCGGCGACCAGGGCCGCGGTGCCGGGGATGGCGAGGGATGCGGCCAGCAGGCCGGCTGCGGCGGCGCGGTGAAGGCTGCGGCGGAAGCTGGCGGGGATACCGGAAAGGCGTCGTGTCATGCGGGTGTCCTCGTCTCCAGATGGTGTCGTTGTGGAATGCGACCCTGTCGTCTTCGTTCTTCTTTTGGAAAAGGCGGGCGGATCAGCGTGGCCCGGTCGGGCCGGTGGTGCTGTCGAGCCAGCGCAGCAGCGAGTCCCATTCCAGGACGCCGGCGCGCGGATAGGCGCGTTCATATTGCTGGGCGGTGTGCTCGCACACCTCCGGCGCGGGGTAGACCAGCGGACGGCCGCCGGCCATCGCCATGATCTGCTGCTTGCAGGCCTGCTCCAGGTAGTACATCAGCACGGCGGCCTCGGCGACGTCCTGGCCGACGGTCAGCAGGCCGTGGTTGCGCAGGATCATGCTGTGGTGGTTGCCCAGGTCGGCCACCAGCCGTTCCCGCTCCGCCAGATCGAGCGCGATGCCCTCGTAGCTGTGGTAGGCGATCCGGTTGTACCAGCGCAGCGAATGCTGGGTGATCGGCAGCAGCCCGTCGGCCTGGGCGCTGACCGCCATGCCGGCGTCGGTGTGCAGGTGGATGACGGCGCCGACGTCGGGGCGGGCGTGGTGCACCGCGCTGTGGATGGTGAAGCCGGCCGGGTTGATCTCGTCGCCGTCGCGGCGGTCCACCAGATTGCCGTCGATGTCGACCTTCACGAGGTTGTCGGGCGTCACCTCGTGAAACATCAGCCCGTAGGGGTTGATCAGGAAATGGTCGGGCGTGTCGGGAATCCGCGCCGACATGTGGGTGTAGATCAGGTCGGTCATGCCGAGCCGGTCGAACAGCTTGTAGGCGGCGGCCAGATCGGTGCGGGCCTTCCACTCCACGTCGGAATAGGTGCCGCTGGCGCGGGGGGCATGGGCGGCGTTGGCTTTCAGGGCGGCGGCGATCATCGGGCAGGTCTCGTCAGGGAAAGGGGCCGAAAATGGTGTCAGACGGGTTCCAGGCCGCACCAGCCGGCGATGAACAGCGCCAGCACGCGGGTCACGTCGCGCAGGCTGTCCAGCGACACCGATTCGTCGATGCCGTGGATGCGCGTCGCCTCCGGCCCGTAGCAGGTGGCCGGCGTGTCGCCATAGAGCTGGAAGAAGCGGGCGTCGGTGGTGCAGGTCAGCGCCACCAACTCCGGGTCGCCGCCGCGCACGGCGCGATGGCTGTCGGCCAGCAGGGTCACCAGCGGATGCGCCGGGTCGATTTCGCAGCCGGCGGCCTGGAAGCCGTTCCACTGCAGCTCGATCCCCACGCCGGACAGGGCCGGGTCGGTGGAGCGCGCCTGCTCCACCGCCCGGGTCACCTCGGCGCGGACCGCCTCCGGCTCCTGCCCGGGGAAGAAGCCGAGCCGGAGGTCGAGCGTGCAGCGCGTCGGGACTGACGACGGCCACTCTCCGCCCTCGATCCGGCCGAGATTGACGTTGACGGGATGGGCATGGCCGCAGAAGGCGGGGTGGCGGCAGGACGGCTCGTTCCAGCGCACCTCCAGTGCCTTCAGGTGCGCCGCCAGCGCATAGGCCGCCTCGATGGCGTTCACCCCGGCCGAGGTGTCCAGCACATGGGCCGGGGTGCCGGTCAGCACCAGCCGCAGCCACATCACGCCGACCTGGGCGATGGAGATGGAATGGTTGAACGGCTCGGGGATCACCGCCGCGTCGGCGCGGTAGCCGCGATGCAGGCAGGCGAGCGCGCCGTTGCCGGTGCATTCCTCCTCGATCACCGATTGCAGATAGACCGGCGCGGCCGGCTGGTAACCCAAGCTGCGCAAGGCGGCGAAGGCGGCGGTGTAGGCGGCGATGCCGGCCTTCATGTCGCCGGCCCCGCGGCCATAGAGGCGCCCGCCCTCGATCCGCGGTTCGAAGGGCGGGGTGGTCCACAGCTCCGCGGGGCCGGTCGGCACCACGTCGATATGGCCGTTCAGGATCAGCGAGCGGCCCTTCGCTTCGCGCGGCCTGTGGACGCCGACGACATTCTCGCGCCCGGCATAGGCACCCGGCAGCACCGGCGGCGAGAAGCCCGGCAGGCGGGAGATCGCCTCCTCGTCGATGTCGAAGCGGTCGACCTCCAGCCCGAGCGCGGCGAAGCGGCCGGCCATCAGCGCCTGCGCTGAGGATTCCTCCCCCAGCAGCGACGGCTGGCGGACGAGGTCGGAGAGATGAGCGACGCAGTCGCCCTGCGCCTCGTCGGCGGCAACCAGGATCGCGGCGCGCAGTCCGCGATCCGGCAATGCATGGTCGAGGCGGTCGGCCGTATCGCGTGTCATTCAGACTCCTCTGCCCGAATCCTCTTCGCCGCTGCGGCGTGATTGCGCGGGCGGGTGGAAAAAGACGAAGCGCTTGCGTTGCGGCCTATCCCAAATGGATATGGCCGCCATAACGGTGCGTTATGCAGTGTCCGGCGTGGCGATGTTTGAGGGTCGCCATGTGTCGATTAGGCAGCCGCCAAATCGATCAGGCAAATAAGCATTTTTCATTTCGCCCATGAATCTGATTTATGCCGCAGTTGCTCACAGTGCGTTCATGTGCGTAGAATTTGGGCGGCGACACGAATGCACCGGAAGCGGGCAGTGATCGAGAGGGCGGAGCGGTGAACGAAAGCGAGGCGGAACGGCAGGCACTGGCCCGTCTGGGCCAGCAGATGGACTGGAACCTGCTGCGCACCTTCATGGTGATCGTGCAGGAGGGCAGCATCACCAAGGCTGCCGTCCGCCTGTTTTTGACGCAGCCGGCGGTCAGCCTCGCGCTGAAGCGGCTGGAGGAGCAGCTCGGCCGCACGCTGGTCGACCGCGGCCCCGGACGCTTCGCCGTCACCGCCGCCGGCGAGCAGGTCTATGACGAGGCGGTGTCGATCCACGCCACCGTGTCTCGGCTGGGCGCGCTGGTGCGCGACGCCAAGGACGAGATCAGCGGCCATGTCCACATCCTGATGACCAGCCGCATCCAGACCCCGCTGCTCGACCGCTCGCTGCGGGAGTTCCACCGGATGTATCCCCAGGTGACCTTCCGCATCGACGTCATGGCCTCGGCCGACGCGCACATCGCGTTGCAGCAGCGGGTCGGCGCCATGGCGATCTGCCTGTTGCGCGAACCGATTCCCGGCCTGTCCAGCCGGATCTTCCTGCGCCAGACCTACCGCCTCTATTGCGGTCCGGATTTCCGCCTGTTCGGCCGGCGCGACATCGACATCGCCGAGCTGCGGTCGGAGAATTTCGTCTCCTTCACCTCCGACCAGATCGATGGCGCCCTGTCGCCGCTGACCCTGTTCCGCGCGCGGGAGAGCTTCGCCGGCCGCGTCGTCGCGTCGTCGGCCAACCTGGAGGAGGTGCGGCGCATGATCGTCTGCGGCCTCGGCATCGGCCCGCTGCCGGAACACATCGCCGCCCGCGACGTCGCCGACGGGCTGCTGTGGGAACTGCCGCCCTATGAGGGCATCGCCCCGGTCAACGTCCACCTGATCTGGAACGAGCAGGCCAAGCTGAACCGGGCCGAGCGGGCGTTCCTCGACTATCTCCAGACGGCGCTGGCGACGGCGCCGGCGCGGGAGCTGGCCGGAGAGGCGGGCGAATCGTCGGCGGCCACACGCTCTCACCCGGCCGGCCCGTGACTGACGACCCGATTGGAGTTGACGATTGGATAGCTATCACCGTCCCCGCCGGGCATGTGATAACGGATTCGATTCGACACTGATTGTTCGACCGGCTTGATGAACGTCCAAGGTTATCCGCACTTTACCGGTTTCGGGCGATGCCGGTGATCCGGTCGTCCGGCATAGCGCCTCCGCCCGTCTTTCCGAGCGGAGCGGGGGAGGTGAGTTCCCTCATGCGCGGCCATGACTGGGCGGCGACGCCGCTTGGTCCGCCGGAGGGATGGCCTCGGGATCTCCGCGTCACGGTCGGGTTGATGCTGCGGTCCCGGCAGGCCATGTTCATCGGCTGGGGGGCGGACGTCACCTTCCTCTACAACGACGCCTATCTGGACATTCTGGGTGCCCGCCACCCGGCGGCACTGGGTCGGCCGATGAGGGAGGTCTGGCCCGACGCCTGGCCGCAGGTCCGCGATTTTGTCCGCCGCGCCTATGAGGGCGCCTCGCTGCTGCATGAGGACATGCTCATCCCGCTGAAACGGGGCGGAGTGGACGAGGACTGCTATTTCACCTTCTCCTACACGCCGATCGCCGGCGAGGCCGGGCAGACGAGCGGCTTCCTCTGCATCGTGGCGGAAACCACGGCGGCGGTGTGGACCCGGCGGCGCATCGCCTTTCATGCCGAACTGGAGCGGCGGCTGCGGGAGTTGACCGATCCGTCGGAGGTGGCGGCCGTGGCGGCGGAGGCGTTGGGGCGCCATCTCGGCGCCAGCCGCGTCGGCTATGGCGTGATGGACGAGAGCGAACGCTTCTTCACCACGGAATGCAACTGGACCGACGGCACTGTCGCCTCATACCTCGGAACCCACGACCTCCTTGCCTTCGGCGAGCCTGTTCTGGCGGCCCTGCGCAAGGGGGAAGCCCTGGTCATCGACGACGCGGCCGCCGACCCGCGCACCGCGGCGCCCGACCCGCTGGCGGCCTTCGCCGCCCTGGACTTCTCCTCCGTCGTCACCGCCAGCCTGGTGAAGCAGGGCCGGATGGTCGCGGCACTCTATGTCCACAACCGCTGCCCCAGGCATTGGCGCGGCGACGAGGTCGAACTGATTGAGGAGGTGGCGGAGCGGACCTGGTCGGCCGTGGAGCGCGTGCAGGCGGAAGAGGAGGTGCGGCGCGCCAACCAACGGCTGCGGGCGGAGGGGGAGCGGCTGCGCGCCCTGTTCCGGCAGGCTCCGGGCTTCATGTATGTCTGGCGCGGGCCGGACCATGTCTATGAGATGGCCAACGACGCCTACTTCGAGTTGATCGGCCGCCGCGACATCATCGGCAAGCCGGCGCGGGAGGCGCTGCCGGAGATTGTCGGCCAGGGTTTCTTCGAACTGGCCGACCGTGTCTATCGGACGGGTGAGCCCTTCGTCGGCGAGGGGATGCCGGCGCGGCTGGCCCGGCGGCCCGGAACGCCGCTGGAGGAGCGTTTCGTCACCTTCGTCTTCCAGCCGATCCGCGACGACCAGGGACAGGTGACGGGCCTGTTCGTCCAGGGCAGCGACGTGACAGGGATGAAGCGGACCGAGGAGGCGCTGCGCGAGAGCGAGCGGCGGCTGCACTTCGCCCAGGATGCCGGCGGGGTCGGCACCTTCGAGTTGCGCGCGGACGGCCTGCTGTCGGTGTCGCCCGAATTCTGCCGGCTGTGGGGCATCGAGGAGCGCCCGCTGGTGCGGCTGGAGGATCTGGTCGCCCTGATCCATCCGGATGACCGGCCCAACCTGAACACGCTCAGGCCCGGGCAGGTGCCGACGGATGGGTTGGGCTATGCCGAATACCGCATCGTCCGGCCCGGCAATGGAACGGTGCGCTGGATCGCCCGGCGCGCGCAGGCGTTCAGCCGGGACGGGGACGGTGAGGGCACGCGGATTCTCGGGGCCTGCTACGACATCACCGACCGCCGCTGCGCCGAGGATGCCCTACGGGCGCTGAACGCGACGCTGGAGCAGCGGGTGGCCGAGCGGACGGCCGACCGCGACCGCATGTGGCGGCTGTCCACCGACATCATGCTGGTGGCGCGTTTCGATGGCACGATCACCGCTGTCAACCCGGCCTGGACCAGCCTGCTCGGCTGGCAGGAGGCGGAGTTGCAGGGCGCCCCCTTCCTCGATTTCGTTCATCCCGACGACCACGCGGCGACGGTGGCGGAGGTCGCCCGGCTGGAATCGGGCCTGACCACCCTGCGGTTCGAGAACCGATACCGCCACAGGGACGGGTCCTATCGTTGGATCTCCTGGACCGCGGTGCCGGACGACCGCTTCATCCATGCGGTCGGGCGCGACGTGACGGCGCGCAAGGAAGCAGCCGCGGCGCTCAGCCGGGCCGAGGAGCAACTGCGTCAGGCCCAGAAGATGGAGGCGGTCGGCCAGCTGACCGGCGGCGTCGCGCATGACTTCAACAACCTGCTCCAGGCGCTCAGCAGCTGCCTGACCATGATCGGCCGCCGCAGCGCGGAGCCGCGGCTGGCGCCGCTGCTGGAGGCCGGCATGCAGGCGGTCGACCGCGGCGCCAAGCTGGTCCAGCAACTGATGGGCTTCGCCCGCCGCGACAGCCTGCGCCCGGAACCGATCGACGTGCGCGGCCGCGTCCTGGGCATGGTGGGCCTGCTGGAGCGTGCGCTGCGTGCCGACATCAGGCTCGAGACCCGTTTCGCCTCCGACCTTCACCCGATCGAGGTCGATCCGACCCAGTTCGAGCTGGCGCTGATCAACATGGCGGTGAACGCCCGCGACGCCATGCCCGACGGCGGTGTGCTGACCGTCGAGGCGGAGAACCGGACACTGAAGCCCGGCGAGGCATCCGGACTGGAGGGAGCCGGCCTGGAGGGCGAGTTCCTGCGGCTGACGGTCGCCGACACCGGCACCGGCATGACGCCGGAGGTGATGGCGAAGGCCTTCGACCCCTTCTTCACCACCAAGGAGGTCGGCAAGGGATCCGGCCTCGGTCTGGCGCAGGTCTATGGGCTGGCGCGGCAGGCGGGCGGTACCGTCTGGATCGAAAGCCGGCCGGGCGAGGGGACCCGAATCGTCCTGCTGCTGCGCGCCACCGCCGCGGTGCCGAAGGTGCCGGCCGATCCCGTCCATGTCCCGGGAACCCGCGTCGAAGGCGCGCGGGTGCTGATGGTGGAGGACGATCCGGTCGTCGCCGCCTCCGTCGCTGCGGCGCTGGAGGAAAGCGGCTGGATCGTGCTGCGCGCCGGCTCGGCCGACGAGGCGCTGCCGCTGCTGGCCGGGGACGAGCGGATCGACCTGCTGTTCTCCGACGTGGTGATGCCCGGCAGCATGAGCGGCATCGACCTCGGCCGCGAGGCGGCGATCCTGCGTCCCGGCCTGCCGGTGGTGCTGACGACCGGCTACAGCGAGGACGTGGCGCGCACCAAGGGCATCGCGGTGCTGGCGAAGCCCTACCGGATCGACACCCTGCTTCAGACGCTGGGCGATGCGTTGGCCAAAACTCTCGCGCCCTGATCCTCTCCCAGGGGGGAGGGGGAAGGGTTTGCCATCGCGCGCGCCAGAACGTCGAAAATGCGCGGGTCGGCCATCTGGGCGACGTTGAAGCGCAGACGGCCCGATGCCGACCGGGAGACGCTGAACACGTCGCCGGGAGCGAGGACGACCTTCTCGTCCAGCGCCGCCCGGGCGATGCCGGCGGCGTCCAGCCCGTCGGGCAGGCCGCACCAGAGATAGAAGCCGCCGCGCGGCATCAGCCACGGCTGCAGACCGAGCGTTTCCAGCCGGGCGGCCGTCTCGCGCCGGACCCGGGACAGCCGCCGGCGCAGGCCGTCGAGGTGCTTGCGGTAGCTGCCGTCGTTCAGGGAGGCGAGGACAAGTTCCGCCGCAGCCGGGCTGGGGCCGCCGAAGTTGGTCGCCACCTGCAGATCGACCAGCGCCTCCACCCAGTCCGGCCGCGCCGCGATGTAGCCGCAGCGGATCGAGGCGGACAGCGTCTTGGAGAAGCTGCCGATCCGGATGACGCGGGCCAGCCCGTCGAGGACGGCCAGACGCGGCGACGGTTCCGGTTCGAAGCCGGCGAAGATGTCGTCCTCGACAATGGTGAAATCGTTGGCGGTCGGGTCATGGGCCGCGGCGGCGCAGAGCAGCCGGTGGGCGGTCTGCGGCGTCATCGTGGCGCCGGTCGGGTTGTGGAGGGCGGAGTTGGTGATGTAGAGGCGTGGCCGGTGCGTCGCCAGCGCCTGGGCGAAGAGATCGGTGTCCGGCCCCTTGCGGGTATAGGGTACCCCGATGATCCGCGCCCGGTGGGCGCGCAGCAGGGCCTGGAAATTGAAGTAGCACGGGTCGTCGACCAGCACCGCGTCGCCCGGCCGCAGCAGGAGGCGGCAGATCAGGTCGATGGCCTGGGTGCCCGAGGGGGTCAGCAGGATCTGGTCGGCGCCGGCGGCGATCCCCTCGTCGGCGAACTGGCGCGCCAGCAGCCGGCGCAGGGGCAGCGATCCGCGTGTGCCGCCATAATCCGCCAGCAGGCCGTCACCGGCACGCGCGAGCTGGCGGACCGCCCGGCGGACCGTCGCGTTCGGCATCCAGTCGGCCGGCAGCCACCCGCATCCCGGCTTCAGCATGTCCGCCCCGGAATCGAGCGACTGCCGCGACACCCAGAACGGGTCGATGGCCCGGTCGCGCCGCGGTTCCACCTCCGCCAAGGCCAGTGGCGGGGTGGCGCCCGACAGGGTGAAACCCGACCCTGGCCGCGACTGGATCAGCCCTTCCGCCGCCAGCCGGTCATAGGCCTCGACCACGGTGGAGGGCGACACGCCCATGGTGGCGGCGAAGCTGCGGATCGAGGGCAGCCTTTCCCCCGGAGACAGCTTGCGGCTCGCGATCCTGCGGCGGATCGCGTCCATCACCTCGCCGGTGCGTGTGCCCGTTCTGCCCATGTTGCTCCGCCGCCGGAAAGTGTATTGGTCCATGATCCAGTACAGTTCGGTGGAATTGTATGGGACCGTCCCTGTTTCCGCCAGCCCCCGTCACGCTAGGATCGTGGCGCAATTCGGGGGTCGGGAAGGAAGGCGGGATGGAACGGTCGACGGCGGGGTGGGGCAGCGGGCTGCTCGGCGTGCTCATCTTCAGCGGCTCGCTGCCGGCGACGCGCGTCGCGGTCGGCGGCTTCACGCCGCTGTTCCTGACGGCGGCGCGGGCGGTGATCGCGGCGGCCCTGGCGGCGGCGCTGCTGGCGCTGCTGCGGCAGGTCCGGCCGGCGCGCCGCGACCTTCCCTCGCTCGCCATCGTGGCGCTCGGCGTCGTCGCCGGCTTTCCGCTGCTGACCGCGCTGGCGCTCCAGCACATTACCTCGGCACAGTCGGTCGTCTTCATCGGCCTGCTGCCGCTTTCCACCGCCCTGTTCGGCGTGCTGCGGGGACGGGAGCGGCCACGGCCGGCCTTCTGGCTGTTCGCGACGGGGGGAAGCCTGACCGTCGCCGGATTCGCCCTGTGGCAGGGCGGTGGCGCATCGCCGGCCGGCGATCTCCTGGCCGGCGACCTGCTGATGGTTCTGGCGATCCTGCTCTGCGGGCTCGGCTACGCCGAGGGGGCGGCCCTGTCGCGCCGTTTGGGCGGCTGGCAGGTGATCTCCTGGGCGCTGGTACTGGCGCTGCCGGCGATGGCGGTGGCGGCGGTGGCGACGATGCCGGAAGACTGGGCCGGCATCGGCGCTGCGGCCTGGGCCGGGCTCGGCTATGTCTCGGTGTTCAGCATGCTGATTGGATTCTTTTTCTGGTATCGCGGCCTGGCGCTGGGCGGGATTGCCGGCGTCGGTCAGCTGCAGCTGCTCCAGCCCGCCTTCGGCCTGATCCTGGCCGGGCTGCTGCTGCGCGAACCGGTTGCCTGGACGATGATCGCCGCGACCGGGCTGGTCGTGCTGTGCGTGGCGGGGGCGAAGCGGTTCGCCTGAACCGATCACATTTTAAGCCAATCCGCGGGCTTTGACTCCGGCAAGCACGACGACGGCCAGCAGGGCCAGGACGGTGGCCAGCCCAATCGGCAGGGCGCGGCGGTAGATCGCTCCCTCCGACCGCTCCAGCCCGACGAGACCGGCGGCGAGCACGATGCGGCCGGGAGTGAGCATGGTGCAGATGCTCCCCGAAACGGTCTGGATCGCCGCGATCAGGATGGGCGGCAGGCCGCTTTCGGCGGCAAGGCTCAACTGGATGTGCATCATCAGGGCGTTGGACGCGGTGTTCGACCCGGTCAGCATCCCGGCGGCGGCGCCGAAGACCGGGCTGGCCAGCACCGCCAAGGGGCCGGCAACCTCGCGCCAGGCGTTGCCGAACATCGCCGCCCCGCCGGACGCCGCCATGAAAGTGGCGAACTCGACGAAGACCAGGGTGGCGGCCATCGGCACCAGGGCGGCGCGAAGGGCGCCGCGGGCCAGCTTGCCGGCCTTGGCCGCGGGCAGGCCGGACAGCAGGATGCCCGAAATCAGCACCAGCCATGTCGCCGGGTGGCGCAGCAGCGCCAGCGGGGCAAGTCCGCCGAACGGGTCGAGCACCAGCCACCGTCCGGTCCAGTCCGACAGCGGCGGCAACAGCCGGGTCGCCATCAGCCCGGCGATCAGCAACCCGTAGGGCCAGAGCCGCCCGGCCAGTTCCCGCAGGCCGGTGCCGCTGCGCAGCAGGCGAGGGCCCTCCACCGCGAGCAGCAGGACGGCGGTCGCCAGCCCGCCGCCGAGTTCCGGGGCGACGAACAGGTTGGTCAGCCAGATCAACCCGGCGAGGCAAAGGAGAAGGGCGATGTCGGACGCGCGCTCGCTCAGGCTGGAGCGCAGCCCGCAGGACCGGATCAGCCCCCAGAACACCGGGAGAAGGCAGGGCAGCACCACGACCATCAGCAGGGCGCTGGCCGTTCCGAGCTCGGTGAAGGACACGCCGATCAGTTCGGCTCCTACCCGGCTGCCGACCCCCATCGCGCCCCAGGCGGCCAGCACCTGACTGAACAGGCCGAGCGCGGCGGACTGGACCGGCGGCAGCCCCATGCTGCGCAGCATGGCGAGGGCAACCACCAGTCCGACGCCGAACCCGGTCACCGATTCCGCGAAGGGGCCGACCAGGAAGCAGGCGACGAAGACGGCGCGCCGACGGTTTTCCTGGGCGACGGGAGCGGTCCGGACCCCGCGCGCCTCGTAGGAACGGTGGAACAGCAGGCCGGCGGCGATGATCGACATGGCATGCCATGCAAGCCACGCCCCTTCGCCAGCCTTGACCGCCGCCATGCCTGCCACCAGACCGGGCGTCGGCTGTGTCCCGACCATCGTCACGACCATGGTGGCAAGCGCCAGAACCATGCCGGCAACCCCGGCGGATAGCAGGCTGACGCGACGGGAGGCGAGCAGAAGGATCGTGCCGACGAGCGGCATCATGTGGAAGGCAAGGGTCATGATCGGGCAGATGCGTTCCGGAGCAACGATTCCGGCGCGCAGCATGGCCGGGGTCATTGGATACTAGTATATTTAGCGCTGCGCAATCATTCCGCGCCTTGTTGAGTCCGCCTGCGTCACTCTGCGTCGGCCTGCAACGGATAAAGCCCTGCCACCTGCCCACCGATCCGAAAAAGCGATTGCTGCGCAGCAATATATTTTAAAAATATGGGCGGAAATCAGGAAAGAAGGGAGTCCGAAATCGAAAATCCGATAAAATCGATCCGAGATCCTCAATGGTTGTTGTGATTCATTTCATGATTTGCCATTTGAGAACTACTGAAATCACCCCAGGGTTGCCCGTTGCTTTGGGGATTGTGGGCAAGAGGTTCTTCCTGGCGTGACACGATCGGACGGCAAGGCTGCCGCCATCACCCCAAAGTCGGCCCTATCGGAGACTACCTCATGAATGCCCGGACAAGGCTCGCCTTCTTCATTTTGAAAACCCACGCCGGCTGGATCGTCCGGGCGGACGGGTTCGTCTATCCTCCCTGCGCCGACAAAGCCGACGCGCTCGCCAAGGCCATTCGCGAAGCACAGGCGGCGGAACGGCTCGGCTTTGCCAGCGTGGTGCTGGCGCAATCGGCGGCCGGAGAGAGCTGCACCGTCTGCTGGTGCTGCGCGGGGAGCGGCGGAGCGGCGCAAATGGTTGGAGAAGCCCGGTATCCGGCGGTTCCCGCCATGGCCGACGTTCTGCCTCCCCCGTCGCAAACGGAGGAACGGCCGTGACGGCCGCGTAAGACCCGCGTGTCGCTACGCACGGCGTCCGGCGTGATCTCAGCGCGGCTATAGCGTTGTGCGTTTATTATGAAACGCACAACGCTATAGCTTTATGTTTGGCGATCGGATTCACGCTTCAAATCGATTCTGATTTTTCGCGATCCGATCTAGGGATCAGACGGTCACCTCGTCCGTCCAGACCCGGAATTCCGTCAACGTGTTGGGGCCGAAGGTGTGGGTGAGCGGCACGTCGGCCGCGTCGCGGCCCTGCGCGATCAGGATGCGGCCGATCCGGGGAGCGTTATTGCGCGGATCGAAGACATGCCAGCGTCCGCCGAGATAGACCTCCATCCAGGCGGCGAAATCCATCGGCTCATAGGGCGGCGGCAGACCGACGTCGCTGATGTAGCCGGTGCAGTAGCGTGCGGGAATGTTCATGGCGCGGCAGAAGGCGATGGCAAGATGGGCGTAGTCGCGGCAGACCCCGCGCTTTTCGGCATAAGTCTGCGCCGCGGTCCTCGTCGGGCGCGAATGCTCGTAGCCGAAGGTCACGTGGCCGTGGACGAAGTCGCAGATCGCCTGCACCCGCGCCCAGCCCGGCGCCGTGCCCGCGAACAGCCGCCACGCCTCGTCCGACAGCACGTCGGTCTCGCAATAGCGGCTGCCCAGCAGGAACAGCAGCACATCGGCCGGCAATTCGTCCACCCGGTGCTGGATGGCACCGGGTTCGAACGGATCCTGCGCCCCGCTGTCCCGGATGATGCTGTCGGCACCGATGGTGACGAGGCCGGCGGGTGCGACCAGCCGGCTGCACCAGTTGCCGAAGCTGTCGCGGTAGCCCTGGATCGGCGCCGGGACGTTGGTGACGATGTGGTCGGGCCTCTCCAGGTCGCCGACGCGCGTGTAATGCACGTTCAGCATCACGATCATGGGCGTCGGGGCGGGAAAGCTGAAGTTCAGCTGGTAACCCAGGCGGATGCGCATGAGGGCCCTCCGATGAGAAAGCGTGCCGGCGACGGCGCGTGACGGTGCCGACCCAGGGGTGGAGGGGATCGGGGAACGGGCTATGGCCTCATGTTCGGCGACCGGATCGCTTGGGACCGGGACCGATCCTGCGCGATCCGATCTCATTGACCACGCGGGCTTATTTGAACACGCGGGACAGGGCGCCGTCGATAGCCGCGACGATGCGGTCGATGTCGTCGGCGCCGGCGATCAGCGCCGGGCTGAGGCACAGCGTGTTGTTCAGGCCGGGCAGCGAGCGGTTGGTGGCGCCGATGATGACGCCGTTCGCCATGCAGTCGGCGACGACCGCCTGCACCAGCCGCTCCTCCGCCGGTTCCTTGCTGGCCCGGTCCTGCACAAGTTCGACGCCGCAGAACAGCCCCTTGCCGCGCACGTCGCCGACGGCGCGGTGGCGCTCCGACAGCTCCCACAGTCCGGACAGCAGCCGCTCGCCCATCGCCTGGGTGTTGGCGAGGAGATTCTCCTCCTCGATGATGCGCATGTTCTCCAGCGCCGCCGCCGGGCCGGCGACGCAGCCGCCGAAGGTCGAGATGTCGCGGAAGAAGGACATCGGGTCGGCCGGATCGTCCTTGAACAGCTCGAAGATCCGCTCGGTGGTCACCGTGCAGGAGATCGCGGCATAGCCCGACGCCACCCCCTTCGCCATGGTGACGAAGTCCGGCTGCACGCCGTAATGCTGGTAGCCGAACCAGGTGCCGGTGCGCCCGAGGCCGCAGACAACCTCGTCGATGTGCAGGAGCACCTCGTGGCGGCGGCAGATGTCCTGCACCTTCTCCCAATAGCCCTTGGGCGGGGTGATGACGCCGCCGCCGGCGGTGATCGGCTCCAGGCACAGCGCGCCGACGCTGTCCGGCCCCTCGCGCAGGATCACCGCCTCGATGGCGTCGGCGGCCAGCTCGCCGTAATTCTCCACCGCGCCGTACTGGCTGCGGTATTCCAGGCAATGCGGCACCTCGACGAAGCCGTCGGGGAAGGGGCCGAACTGGGCGCGGCGCTGCGCCTGCCCCGCCGCCGCCAGGGTGCCGAGGGTGGTGCCGTGATAGTCGCGCTCGCGGTAGAGGATCTTGGACTTCCGGCCGCCATGGTGCCGGTGCGCGATCTGGCGCACCATCTTGAACACCTTCTCGTTCGCCTCGGAGCCGGAGTTGGAATAATAGACCCGGCTCATCCCCGGCATCTTGGACACCAGCTTCTCGGCGAAGCGGGCGCCGGCGATCGACCCGGCGGAATTGGCGAAATAGTTCAGCTTGACCAGCTGGTCGCGCACCGCGTCGGCGATGCTGGCCCGGCCATAGCCGACATTGACCGTCCACACCCCGCCCGACACCGCGTCGAGATACTCGCGCCCGGCGGCATCCCACACCCGCATCCCCTTGCCTTCGACGAAGATGCGCGGGTCGGCCGTCTCGAAGCCCTTGTGCTGGGTCAGATGATGCCAGACATGGGCGCGGTCGGCTTCGATCACGTGCCGGATGTCGTTGACGCGTGACTCGTCGTTCCGAAGGACGTCATCCATCGGTCTTCTCCTCGGGTGGGATGCGGTGCCGGTTGGGGCGGGATCAGGCAGGCGTGTCGCGGTGGATCTTGAACGGCGACCAGGACTGGCTCACCGGCATGATCTCAACGCTGTTGATGTTGACGTGCGGCGGCAGCGAGACCACCCAGCGCACCGTCTCGGCGATGTCCTCGGGCTGCAGCGGGTCGGCCCCGGCATAGAGCGCGTCGTAGGCGGCCTTGTTGCCGCCGGTGCGCACCAGGGTGAATTCGCTTTCCGACAGGCCGGGCTCGATGGAGGTCACGCGCACCCCCTGGGCCGACAGGTCGGAACGCAGGCCGAGCGAGAACTGCTTCACGAAGGCCTTGGTGCCGCCATAGACGTTGCCGCCGGGATAGGGCCAGTTGGAGGCGACGGAGGCGAGGTTGACGATCAGCCCGCGCTGCGCGATCAGCCGGTCCAGCAGCAGCCGGGTGATGGTTACCAGACCGGTGACGTTGGTGTCGATCATCGTCCGCCACTGCTCCAGGTCGCAGTCCTGTGCGGCACCGGTGCCCAGCGCGAGCCCGGCATTGTTGACCAGGACCGAGATGTCGGCGAACGCTTCCGGCAGGGAGGCCAGGGCGGCGCGCGTCGCCTCTTCGTCGCGGATGTCGAAGCACAGCGGATGGACGACATCCGGCCCGCCCAGCGCCTCGACCAGGGCATCCAGCCGGTCCCGGCGCCGGCCGGTGGCGACGATCCGCCAGCCTTCCGCGACCAGCCGCCGGGCGATGGCGTCGCCGAAGCCGGAGGTGGCGCCGGTGACGATGGCGGTCTTCGGAGCGAAGGTTTTCGGGGCGAAGTTCGACATTCTAAGATGGTTCCTCATGACGGAGTGTAGCTCAGGCCCAGCGTGACGGCGGTCTGGATCAGGCCCGCCACCGCCACGGCGACCAGACCCCCGGAGGCCAGCCGCCGCCAGCCGTCGAAGCTGAGGCGGGCGGCCAGCAGCCGGCCGGCGGCGAAGCCGGCGAGCGTGGGGGCCGTGTAGGCCGCCAGCAGCCCGACCACGCCGGGGTCGATCGCCCCCACCATAGCACGGCCGGCGAGGCTCAGCGCGTCGACCGCGCCGAAGAAAACCGCCAGCGTGCCCTTGATCGTGCGGCGGTCCCGTCCGCCGGCCAGCAGCCATGCCGCAATCAGCGGCCCGCCGACGGCGAAGGCGGCCAGCAGCACCCCGACGGCGAAGGCGATGCCCGCGCCGATGGCCCGGTGCCGCAGCCAATGCGGCGGTTCGCGCACCAGGGCGACGCAGGCGGCCACGAAGACGGTCGCGGCGATCAGCACCCGCGAGGTCCCGTCGTCCAGCCCGGCGGCGATCAGGCTGCCGCACAGCGCGCCGGCGAAGCCCATCGCCAGCAGCAGCCCCGCCGCCGTCCAATCCACCGCCGCCTGTCCGCGGTCCAGCAGCAGGAATCCGGTCAACAGCAGGTCGCTGACCAGGATGAAGGGGATGCCGGCGGCGGGCGAGGGCAGGAACAGCAGCCCCAGCGCCGCGATCAGGGCGTATCCGAACCCCGTCACCCCGCGGAAGGCGGCGGCGAGGAAGGTCACGCCCCCGAAGAGGATCATGGACATGAGGGTGCGACCTTGCCTGCGTCAGACCTTGCCCTTCCAGGGCACCAGACGGCGTTCCAGCCAGCGCATGCCGAATTCGAACAGGGCGGCGAAGACGCCGATCACGAAGATCCCCATCAGCACGATGTCGGTGCGCAGGAAGTTGGAGGCGTTCAGCACCATCTGTCCGATGCCGGTGGAGGCGGCGACCATCTCGGCCGCGACCAGCGTCGTCCAGCCCACTCCCATGCCGATGCGCAGGCCGACCAGGATGTCGGGCAGGGCCGCCGGCAGCACCACATGCACCACCACCTGCCAGCGGCTGGCGCCCAGCGCGCGGGCGGCATTGACCTGGTCGGCCGCCGCCGCCGACACGCCGGCCCGGGCAGCCAGCGCCACCGGGGCGAAGCAGGCGAAGAAGATCAGCAGGATCTTCGACGTCTCGCCGATGCCGAACCAGATGATGACCAGCGGCAGGTAGGCCAGCGGAGGCAGCGGCCGGTAGAACTCGATGAAGGGGTCGAGCGCGGCGCGCAGGGCCGGGCTGAGCCCGGTCGCCAGCCCGACGGGGATGCCGATCAACGCTGCCAGCAGGAAGGCGCTGACCACACGCAGCAGGCTCATGGCGATGTGCTCGGCCAGCGGCGCCCCGTCGATCCGCCCGTCCACCGCGTCGAGAAAGGCCTGGAAGACCGTGCCGATCTTCGGCAGGAACAGCGGCTTCACCACGCCCTGGCTCGTCAGCGCTGCCCACAGGGCCAGCGCCGCCAGGATGGCCGCCATGCTGATCAGCGCCGGCTGGGAGCGGAAGCCCTGCATCCGGCGGCGCAGCCGGCCCAGCGGCACCAGCCCGGTGGGAACGCCGGCAAGGCCCGTGCTCAGGCCTTTGGCGGATTGCGGCCGTTCGGCAGCGGTGGGTTTCATGCGGCCTCTCCTGTGGCGGCGGCGCTGCCGCTGTCGCTTCGCTCGTGCCCTTGCTCGCTTCGCTCGTGGATGAAGCCCAGCACCCGCTCGCGCATGGCGATGAAGTCGGGAGAGGATTTGACCGACCGTGCATCCTGCCCGGCCAGGAAGCGCCGGCTGAAGTCCAGCGGGATCGTCTCGGCGATCCGGCCGGGGCGCGGGGTCATGATGATCAGCTTGGTCGCCAGGAAGATCGCCTCCTCCACCTCGTGGGTGATGAAGAAGGCCATCTTCCGCGTCTCCGCCCACACCCGCAGAATCAGTTCCTGGATCTGTTCGCGGGTGAAGGCGTCGAGCGCGCCCAGCGGTTCGTCCATCAGCAGCATGCGCGGGTCGGCGGCCAGCGCGCGGGCGATGCCGACGCGCTGCTGCATGCCGCCCGACAGCTCGTAGATCCGCTTGTCGGCGAAGGACGCCAGCCCGACCAGTTCCAGCATGCTGCGGGCGCGCCGGCCGCGTTCCGCCTTGCCCATGCCCTGCATCTTCAGGCCGAAGGCGACATTGTCGGCCACGCTCAGCCAGGGCATCAGGGCGTGGCGCTGGAACACCACGCCGCGGTCGGCCCCCGGCCCGGTGACCGGCTTGCCGTCGAGCAGGATCTCCCCGTCCGTCGGCGGCAGGAAGCCGGCGATGCAGGACAGCAGGGTGGTCTTGCCACAGCCCGACGCGCCGAGCGCCACCACGAATTCCCCCGGTTCGATGGTCAGATCGACCCAGGACAGGGCGACGGTGGCGCTCTCCCCGCCGCCATACTGGACGCTGACATTGCGGACTTCGAGCATGGCTGGCTTCCCGGCTTGAGGGGGAGGGGGTTAAAGGCAGACCGTTACTTGGCCGCCGCCTTGACCACGTCGGCGGTGACGAAGGGGCCGTAGTCGGGGGCCAGTTCGGTGACGCGGCCCTGGCTCTTCAGGAACTCGGCGGTCGATTTCAGCGCCTCGGCGGCGCCACCGCCCAGCCACTCCTTGGACGCCTGCTCCTCCAGGGTCGGGAAGCGGTAGGCGGCCAGCCCGTCCGGCACGTCGGCCGGGGCGGCGCCCGTCCATTTGGCGATGGCGGCGGCCTGCGGCGACGTCGCGGTCCAGCTGTCGCCGGTCTTGGCGTAATCGGCGTCCGCCGCGGCCAGCAGCTTGACGAAGGTGGTCATGAAGTCGGGGTTGGCGGCCATGAAGGCCTTGGTGGCGATGATGCCGTCGAAGGTCGCCTTGCCCTTCTTGGCGAAGTCGCCGGCGCTGGCGATGACGGTGCCGTTCTTTTTCGCCGTGGTCAGGACCGGCGCCCAGATGAAGGTGGCGTCGATGTCGCCGCGCTCCCACGCCGCGGCGATCTCCGGCGGGCGCATGTTCAGCAGCTTGACGTCCTTGCCAGACAACCCGGCCTCCTGCAGCGCGTACATCAGCTGGTAGTGGGAGGTCGAGACGAAGGGCACCGCGACCGTCTTGCCCTTCAGGTCGGCGATCGACTTGATGCCGCTGCCGTTGCGGACGACGAGCTGTTCGGCGTTGGCGATGTCGTCGAGGATCCAGAACAGCGTGATGGGAAGCCCCTGCGAGGCCGCCGCGGCGATGGGGGAGGACCCGGCCTCGCCGATGTCGACGTTGCCCGACGACATGGCACGGATGACGTCGCCGCCGCCGCCGAACTTGACCCACTTCACGGCATAGCCGGTCTTCTTCTCGAGATCCCCGCTTTCCATCAGGACGCGGATGGGGGTCATCATGTCCTGATAGGCGAAGGTGACGGTCTTCTCCGCGGCGATGGCCGGGGCGGCGGCGCCGAACAGCGCGCCGATGGCGACGAAGGCGGTGGCGAGCAGGGTCTTGCTGAAGGTCATGGCGGGTCTCCGTCCAGGCCGATCGATCCGATGCGGCCATTGGACCCGTCCTCGCCCCCTGCCGAAAGGTCCAGATCCCCCCGGTTTGCGGCGGCCACTGGTCCAGCGGCCTCGGCTCTGCCGCATCCCGCGCCATGTGGCGCCCGTTTGGGCAAGCGCCCGCCCGATCCTCGCCGGACCCGCCGGGTCGCTGGAGATTCCGGCCCCCGCCGGGCGGCACCCTTCTTGCTTTCCCGCATACCGGGGCAGGCGGCCACACGCGATGGCCCAAGCAAGGAGGACGGTTGCACCATGCAGATCGACACCGCCTGGCGGCTTCTTTTCGGCACGATGGAACGCGACCCGCAGGGGTTGAGCGCCCGTGTCCGCGGCATCGTCGCCGAGGCGATCGAGACCGGCCTGCTGGCGCCCGACATGCGGGTCCCGTCGAGCCGCAGCCTCGCCGAGGCGCTCGGCATCTCGCGCAACACCGTCAACGCCGCCTACCAGACCCTTATCGACGACGGCCTGCTGGTTTCGCGCGAACGCAGCGGCTGCTTCGTCGCCTCGCTGGACGACCGGCCGGCTTCGGGACAGGCAAGCGCCGAAGCCGCGGCGGACAAGGCCGGGGAATGGGCGGCGCGCTTCGCCATCCGGCCGTCCCGGCTGCCGCAGATCACCAAGCCGCGCAACTGGATGGACTATCCCTATCCCTTCCTGTTCGGGCAGTTCGATCCCAGCCTGTTCCCGACCAACCCGTGGCGGGAGAGCGTCAAGGCGGCCTCCAGCGTGCAGGAGATCACCCGCTGGGCCCGCGACATGATCGACGACGACGATCCCGACCTGCTGGACCAGCTGCGCCACAAGGTGC
Source organism: Azospirillum sp. 412522 (assembly GCF_019805165.1). Taxonomy (GTDB): domain Bacteria; phylum Pseudomonadota; class Alphaproteobacteria; order Azospirillales; family Azospirillaceae; genus Azospirillum. The sequence goes on along the minus strand of NZ_RWIJ01000002.1, from coordinate 434,667 downwards.
TGCCCCGGCGCGGCATCTTCGCCGGTCCGGGGGAGATCATCATCACCATCGGCTCGCAGCATGCGCTGTCGATGCTGGTCCAGCTTCTGGTCGGGCGAGACACGCCGGTCGGCATCGAGAATCCCGGCTATCCCGACGTGCGGCACATGGTCGGCATGGCGACCACGGACCTGCGGCCGCTGACCTGCGACGGCTTCGGCGTCGTGCCCGACGCGGTGTTCGCCGGCCGCCGGGTCGCCTTCGTGACGGTGGGGCACCAGTGCCCGACCACGGCGGTCATGCCGGTCGGTCGGCGGCGCGAGCTTCTGGAGGCCGCCTGCCGCCATGATGTCGTGCTGGTCGAAGACGATTACGAATCCGACCTGTCGGTCGAGGGGGACGCCGACCTGCCCTGCCTTAAGAGCCTCGACCGGGCGGACCGGGTGATCTACACCGGCAGCTTCTCCAAGATCCTGGCGCCGGGCCTGCGCATCGGCTACGTCGTGGCGCCGAAGCCGGTGATCGACGAGCTGCGCGTCCTGCGGCGGCTGATGCTGCGCCACCCGCCGACCAACAACCAGCGCAGCCTCGCCACCTTCATCCAGCTCGGCCATTACCGCCAGCATCTGCGCCGGACCGCCGCCGTGCTGGAGGAGCGGGCCGGACGGATCGCCGAGCTGCTGCCGGACTGCCTGCCGGGATTCCGGTTCCGCCGCGATTTCGGCGCCAAGAGCTTCTGGATCGAAGGTCCGCCCGGCCTGGACAGCCGAGACCTCGTCCGCAGGGCGCGCGACCAGGGCGTTCTGATCGAGGCCGGCGACATCTTCTTCCTCGATCCCGCCGAGGGACGGCGCTACTTCCGCCTCGGCTTCACCTCCATCGCCACCCACCGGATCGAGCCGGGATTGCGCCGGCTGGGGGCGGTGCTGCGGAGCGGCACGGCTTAAAGCGACGCTCCGCCGCAGACCAGGAGCTGCTGCCCGGTGATGGCGGCGGCGGAGTCCGACAGCAGGAAGGCGGTCAGCGCCGCCACCTCCTCCGGCTTGACAAAGCGGCCGATCGGCGGAAGCTTCGGCGGCAGGCCGGTGCGGTTGGGGTCCTTCAGCATCGGGGTGTCGGTCGCCCCCGGCGCCACCACATTCACCGTGATGCCGCGCGGCGCCAGTTCCAGCGCCCAGGAACGGGCAAGCCCGACCATCGCCGCCTTGGTCGCCGCATATTGGCTGCGGCCGGCGGCGCCCTGGGCGGTGCGGCTGCCGATCAGGACGACACGTCCGCCGCCGTCCGGCATGCGGGAGACGACATGCTCGACCAGTTGGGTGGACGCCTCCACATGCAGGCGCCACATCGCCCTTGCGTCATCCGCGGCAAGCTCGCCGAGTTTGCCGACGCGCATGACACCGGCGGCATGGACCAGCGCATCGACCGGCGCATGGGCTGGCGGCAGTGTGGCCAGCGCCTCCGCCACGGAGTCCGGCACCATCAGGTCGGCGGACGTGAAGCGCAGGTTCGGATGCTCGATGGCGGGGGCCGACCGGCTCATTCCCTCGACCAGCCAGCCGTCCTGCAACAGCCGTTCGGCGATGGCCGCACCGATCCCCGAACTGACCCCGGTGACGAGGGCGCGGCGGGGCGGACGCTCAGTATTCATCTGCGCGGCTCCCATCATGCCACGGTCAGCCCGATGCGGCCCAGGCCGGGAAAGTCGGCGACGGCGCGGCTGCCGGGCTGGATGAAGATCGTTCCGGTGCAGGATCCGGTTGTCACCGTGTCGCCGGCATGCAGCCCGCCGAAGGGCTTGGCGCCATTATTGGCGAGCCAGGCCAGCAGGCGGATCGGATCGCCGGCCTTGTTGCCGCCGATCACGTCGATCCGGCGCTCGCCGGCGATGTCCAGCGTCAGCGGCTGGGTCACCGGGTCGATGCGGCGCCAGTCGGCGGTGGCCGCGCCGACGATCAGAGCGCCATGGTTGGCCTGATCGGCCAGCGAGGCGAACGGTCCCTGCGATCCGTAGGCGGCGAAGCGGCTGTCGCAGATCTCGAAGGCGGGATGGACCGAACCGACGGCGTCCAGCACCTCGTCGCGTGTCCACGGTTCCTCACGGGCGGGCAGGTCGCTTTTCAGGCGATAGACGATCTCCGCCTCGATGCCGATGACGCGGAACATCGCGGCGGGCAGCGTCTCGGTGTCGAAGAACAGCGTGTCAGCATGGATGGGCGCGCTCGACGGTTCGGCGGCGGGGGCCGACGCGCCGACCTTCCAGGCGGTCACCGGGCCGATGCGGCGGGCGACCTCTGTCTGGATGGCGTAGGCGTCGGCCTTGTCGGCCGGCTGTGCTGCGGGCGGCAGCGCATCGAGCGGGCGGTTGTCGCGCCGCGCGGCGAGCAGCGCATCGGCGGCCGCAAGAACGGCCTCGGCGGTCATGGTCATGGGACAAGTCCCCGGAGAAGGAGGAAGCGGGCGGGAGCGCCCCGAAAGGCGTTGCAGAAGGCTTTGCGGGTGACGCTCCCATCGCCGGTCAGCGCTTGCCCACCCAGTCGGGCGAGACGCGGCTGTATTTGATGGCTTGCCGGAAATAGGTGAAGGCGACATGCAAATCGCCGTCCGCAGTCTGGGTGACCGACGGGTAGGAGAATTCCCGGTTCAGGCTGTCCTTGGAATTGTTGGTCATGCAATAGCCGTCGCCGATTTCCAGGTTCCGGCGCAGCGGCCAGGTCACGCCGCCATCCTCCGACAGGGCCAGCGTCAGCGGCGCGCGGGGAGCGCCCCAGAAGGCCTTGCGGGCCGACGCCTGTGCCGGGGGCGCTGCAACCGCTGCGGCGGCACCGCCGGCCGGCACGTCGTCCTCGATCTCGTCATAGAGCGAGGCGCGGCGCTCGGTGGCGTTCTCGGCGCCCGATTCGTTGAAGACGATGGCGAGCCGGCCGTCGGCCAGCGCCGTCACCTGGATGGAGGAGTTGTTGTTGGGCAGCTCGGTCGCCACCGGCGCGCTCCACGTCCGGCCATTGTCGGTGGAGACGCTGCGGTAGACATGGTCGGCCCAGCGGCTGCGGTAGAAGGCGGCCAGCGTGCCGTCGCGCAGGGGAACCACGCTCATGTGGACGCAGCCGACGCTGTCCGGCACCGCATGCTCGGTCCAGCTTTCACCGCGGTCGCTGGAGATGCGCACCGCGCTGGTGTCGTTGTCGCCCACCCACTTCTCGCCCGGCGTGCCGTGGCAGAGGAAGGTCGGCAGCAGCCAGTCGCCGTTCGGCAGCACCACCACCGGCTGGCGGATGAAGATGCCGTCGCCATCCGTCCCCTCGAACAGGGTGCGGATCGGACCCCAGCTCTGCCCATGGTCGGCGGAACTGCGGCAGCGGACGACGGCGGTGTCCTGGTTGCCGGAAATCTGCGCGGTGTAGAACAGCCACAGCGTGCCGTCCGGCGCCGGGAACAGCACCGGGTTCTGCTCCGACCGGGTCGGGTCGTCCGACAGCTTGACCGGGTCGGTCCAGCGGTCGGACCCTTTGGCCAGCCGCGAGAAATAGATCGAGATGTCGGGAATGCCTTCCTGGGTGCCGCCGAACCAGACGCAGCCGAGATCGCCGTTGCCGAGCACGGCGATGTTGGCGGCGTGGTTCTGGACGCAGGGCGACGGCAGGTAGGAGTCGCGGCGCCCGGCATCCCCTTCGGCGGGCGCGATGCGCCCGCGTTCGGTGGTGGAGGGCAGGGTCGAGGAAATGGTCATGGCGGTCACATGCGAAGCAGAGGAGGATGACGGAAGGTCAGCGTATGTCGGCTTGCGGGGGGGCCGCGACCATCACCGGGGCGCTGCGGCCGCGGACCAGACGCTCCACCGCCATCACCAGCATCGGCGTCAGCAGGGCGACATACATGTTGTCGATGCCGTAGGGGTTGCCCATCACGTACCAGACGGTGGTGCTGACCGTGGCGCCGAGCAGGCCCAGCGTGGCGCCCAGGTTGCTGGCGAACAGCGGCAGGAAGAAACCGATCATCGCGACGACCGTGATCGACAGGCGCAGCGCGCGGGTGAAGAAGGACAGCTTCAGGATTTCCGGCACGAAGAAGACGAAGATCAGCGGCAGGAAGCCGATGATCAGCGACAGGATGCGGGTGGTGCGGAATTCCTGCTCCGGCGTCGGCTTCTTCCACGGCACGTAGAAGTCGCGCACGGCCAGCGAGGCGATGGCGAGCGCCACCGTGCTGACGCTGACGAAGACGGACGCGACCAGGGAGGTGGTGACGACCGCGGCCATCAGCGGATGCATGGCGTCCAGGAACACCGGCAGCGCGTAGAGGCTCTTCATGTCGGGGTAGAGGTAATGGGCGGTGACGCCGATCAGCGCCAGCATGATGCCGAGCGGCAGGCAGAAGATCGAGGCGTAGATGGCGGAGCGCTGGGCCTCGCCGGCGCTGCGGTTGGACGAGATCGCCTGGATGACGAACTGGGTCGAGAAGATGGCGCCGACGGTGCCGATGACCCAGGCGAAGATCGTCGGCATGCCGATGGTGCCGTCGATGGTGAAGTAGTGGGCCGGCAGCTTCTCGACCATCGGGCCGATGCCGCCGCTCAGCGACAGCGCGGTGCCCAGCAGAAGGGCAATGCCGATCAGCTTGATGGCGCTGTGCAGGATGGTGACGTAGGCGATGCCCTTCAGCCCGCCGAACACGTAGTAGAAGGTGCTGACCACCGCGATGATGACCATCGCCCAGGTCAGGTTGAGGTTCATGACCGTCGACAGGGCGGCGGCACCGCTGACGTAGTTGCCGACATTCACCAGCAGCAGCGCGTACATCATGATGATCGACACCGTCCGCATGGTGGAGGTGCCGTAGTATTTCGCGATGGCGGCCGAGATGGTGTATTCGCCCGAGCCGTAGATGCGCTTGGCGAAGAACAGGCCGAACAGCAGGAAGCCGATCGAGGCGCCCAGCACCGACCAGGCCGACGCCATGCCGGAGCTGAAGGCTTCCTGCGCCGTGCCGACGGTGGATTTGGCGCCGATGAATTCGGACATCAGCAGGACGCCGACGACCGCCGCCGGCATCGACCGCGCGGCATTCATGAACTCGCCGTTGTTGCGGCTGCGCAGCCGCACCGTCAGCCAGGAGGTGAAGAGGATGTAGAGGACGACGATCCCCAGGATGAGCGCACTTTCTCCACTGGTGAAATGGTTCATGGACGGTGTCTCCCTAACGGGCGGATGGGTCCGCCTTCAGTGTTGTTCGGGGCAATGTTGTTCGATGGTTTGGCGCCGCCCTGTCGCGTCGCGGCGCCATGCGGTGTGGAACAGCGTCACACCGCTTCGGCATAGCGGGCCGCGAGGGCCTTGACCTGTTGGTCCACCTCGTCGGCGATCAGCACCGGGGCGCGGCTGAACCCGACCTCCGGCATGGCGCTGCGGAGCGCGCGCTTGACCATCGCCGGCGGGAAGCCCAGCGCGTAGAGCTCCTTGCGCAGCGTGCTGAAATGGGCCTGATGCGCCTCGGCCGCCGCGGCGTCGCCGGCCACGAAGGCGGCGTGGATGCCGTTGAGCGTCACCGGCGCGATGTTGCCGAGACCGGAGATGCAGCCGGCGGCGCCGTTGCGCAGGCCGTGCAGCACCAGCGAATCCGGGCCGACCAGCACGTCGAAATCGCCACGCTCGCGGGCGATGGCGAGGAAGCCGTCCAGGCTCTCCTGCGAGCCGGCGCTGTCCTTGATGCCGATGATGTTCGGATGGTCGGCCAGGATGCGGGCGGTCTGCGGCTCCAGCGTGTTCCCGGTGCGGGCGGGGATGTTGTAGAGATAGACCGGCACCGTCAGCGCGTCGGCGACGCGGCGGTAATGATCGACCAGTTCGGCCTGCGAGCAGGCGATGAAGGACGGCGTGATGGCGGAGACCGCCTTGACGCCCAGCTTTTGGACCGCCTTGCCCAGCGCGATGGTCTGGTGGGTGGAGATCTCGCCGATATGGGCCAGCACCGGCACCTTGCCGTCGGCGGCCTCGACGCAGGTCTCCGCCACCGCCAGTTTCTCGTCGAAGGACAGGGCGTAGAACTCGCCGTTGGTGCCGGCGCAGAAGACGCCGTTGCCGGCGGACGCCTGCCGCTTCACCTGCCGTCGCAGCGCTGCGAATTCGACGCGTTCGTCGCCGTCGAAGGGGGTGACGATCGCGACGAAGGGGCCGCCGATCTTGCCAGACTTGCTCATGGGCTTTTGCCTTTCAACGAAACGGATGGGGCTCGCGCCGCGCCATCAGGCGGCGGCGCGGTACATGCCCAGGATGTCTTCGCGGCTGAGGTCGCGCGGGTTGTTGTCGAGCAGCCGGCGGATGGCATGCGCCTCCTCGGCCATGCGCGGCAGGTCGGCCTCCGGCACGCCGAATGCCGACAGCCGCATGGTGCAGCCGAGTTCCAGGCACCAGCCGTAAGCGGCCTCGAACACGGCGGCCGGATCGGTCGATGCCGGCAAACCCAGCGCTTCCAGCACCGCGGCGGTCTTGGCCGGGACGGCCGGCGCATTGAAGGCCAGCACATGCGGGAAGATCAGCGCGTTGGCGGCGCCATGCGGGATGTGGTGGCGGGTGCCCAGCGGATAGGCGACGGCATGGCCGGCGGCGGTGTTGACCGGACCCAGGCAGATGCCGCCATAGAAGGAGGCGAGCGACAGGCCGGCCCGCGCCTCGCGGTCGCTGCCGTCGGCGATGGCGCGCGGCAGGAAGCGGCCGACCAGCCGGATGCCCTCCAGCGCATAGAGGTCGATCAGCGGGTGGGCCTTGCGGTTGGTGTAGGCCTCGACGCAATGGGCCAGCGCATCGACGCCGGTGGCGGCGGTGACGGCGGCCGGCACGCTCAGCGTCAGGTCGGGATCGACCACCGCGACGTCGGCCAGCATGTGGACGCTCTGCACCGCCAGCTTGCTCATGGTCGCCGGATCGGTGACCAGCGCGCGGGTGCCGACCTCGCTGCCGGTGCCGGCGGTCGTCGGCACCTGGACCAGGACGGCGCGCTTGGCCGCGACCTTCTCCGGTCCGACCACGTCGCGGATGGTCTGGCCGCTGCCGGGCAGGACGGCGGCCAGCTTGGCCAGATCCATGGCGCTGCCGCCGCCGAAGCCGATCACCGCCTGCGGCTCGGCCCGTTCGGCGACGGCCAGCAGCGCCTCAAGGTTGGGGACGTCGGGTTCCGGCTTGATGTCGGCGAAGATTGTGACGGCGCCCTCCAGCCCCAGCAAATCCACGCGGGCGGCGTTGAAGGCGTCGGCGACCACCAGGATGCGGGTCAGGCCGCGCTCACGCGCCCAGCGGCCGGTCTCCGCCGCCATGCCGGCGCCGAAGACGACGCGGGCCGGGCGGAGCAGCTCGATGGGCGTGGTCAGGTCGATGGTGCTCATTGTCTCGGATCCTCAGGCGGCGACGCGCACGCGGGCGGCGGCCAGCTTCTCGGCGTAGTCGATGGCCTCGATCAGGCTCAGCTCGTTGGCGATGCCCTTGCCGGCGATGTCGAAGGCGGTGCCGTGGTCGACGGAGGTGCGGATGATCGGCAGGCCGAGCGTGATGTTGACGCCGCTCAGCGCGTCCCAGCTGCCGGTTTCCGGATTGACGTTGAAGCCCAGCAGCTTGACCGGGATGTGCCCCTGGTCGTGGTACATGGCGACCACCGCGTCGTACTGGCCGGCGCGCAGCTTGACGAAGACGGTGTCGCCCGGCACCGGCCCGACCACGTCCAGCCCGTCGGCGACGCATTGCCTGATGACCGGCTCGGTCACCTCGATGTCCTGGCGGCCGAACAGCCCGCCTTCGCCGGCATGCGGATTGAGGGCGGCGATGGCGATGCGGCGGCGTGGCAGGCCGAGCCCGGCCAGCGTCTCCTCGGTACGGTCGATGACGTAGCGCAGCCGTTCCGGCGTCAGCTTCTTCGGCACGTCCTCCAGCGCGATGTGGGTGGTGACATGGCTGACCCGCATGTTGCCGTGGGCCAGCATCATCACCGAACCGCGGGCGCCGGTCAGTTCGGCCAGCAGGTCGGTGTGCCCGGCAAAGTGATAGCCGGCCTTGTTCATCGCCTCCTTGTTCAGGGGCGCGGTGACGATGCCGTGGATACGGCCGGCCTCGGCCAGCCGCACCGCGCGTTCCACCGCCAGATAGGCGAAGCGTCCGCCATCGACCGACAGCACGCCGGGGCGGATCGGCTCCCCCTCCGGCCCGGCCTGGAGGCAGGCCAGCGCCGGCCACTCGCCGTCGACGTCGGTCACCTCGGGGAAGTCGAGGTCGCTGCCCAGCGCGTCGCGCGCCGCATGGAGGGCGGGGTTGCTGCCGATGACCAGCAGGCGCAGCGTGCCGTCGGCCAGCCGGTCCTTCAGGCGCGCGCAGGCCTTCACGATGATCTCCGGCCCGACGCCGGCCGGATCGCCCATGGTGATGGCCAGATGCGGTGTCATGCTTGTTCTCCCTGATGAGGCGGCGCATCCAGCGCGAGCAGCCGGCGCAGCAGCGCCGGGTCGCCGAAGGCTCCCGATTTTGAGATGACGCGGACCCCGTCGAAACGGCCGCCGCGCAGAATGGAGCAGGGCACCCCCGGCCAGACATGGCCGTCGAGGTCGAGCCGGTCCGCTTCCAGCGCCAGGCACAGGCCGCGCAGGGTCTCGCCGCCCGCCACCAGCAGGGTGCCGGGCGGGTCGAGCCGGCGGACCAGCCGGGCGAATTCCCCTTCGATCCGCCGCGCCGCGTCGGCCCGCGCCAGCCCGTCGGGCAGGGCAAGGGTAGCGAGCGCAAGGCCGTCGCGGTCCAGCCGCTGGGCCAGTACCGCGGCCCCGGTCCGGCCGCCGTCGGGCAGCGCCAGCAGATGTTCGGAACAGGCGTCGAGCTGGGCCGCCATCGCCGGATGGTTGGTGCCGAACAGGCCCAGGATCGGGCGCGGCAGCCGTGGCGCGGTGGGGTTGTCGGCAAAGGGGGCCATCTGCCGGGCGAGCGCGCCGGCCAGACCGCTGCTGCCGCACCACAGCACGCGGCCGTTCAGAGCAAGCCCAGCGGCGGCGATGGCGTCGAGATCGGCATCGGTCTCCGCATCCCACAGGCTGAGGCCCGCGGGCACCGCCTCACCGGGGCAGCGGAGCTGGACGGTCCAGCCCTCCCGCTCCAGATCGGCGCGCAGGTCGTTGGTCGTGGGCGTCCAGCTATGCCCATCATCCCCGCGGGCGAGCTGGATGCCGCCGCGGGTGATGCGGCCCTGATAGGGGAAGGCGGGGGCGACGATGATGTGGTCGGGAGCCGTGGCGGCGATCCAGGCGGCGATCTCCGCCCCGGCATGGCCGCGCAACAGGCTGTCGAGCTTGGCGTAATGGAGCGTGCCGGGGAGGCGCGGCAGACCGGCGGCGATGGCGGCCACCCGGCGGCGCGCCTCTTCGCGCGTCGCCTCGCGGGTTCCGCTGTCGAAAGCGAGTTCGGCCGGCAGGATGGGGTAGGGCAGGCTCTGCCAGTAAACGGGAATCGGACCGGCGATGGCGGCGAACTGGGCGGCGGTGTCGAGCGCCCCGGTCAGGTCGTCGGCGATCAGGCACGGGCGCGGCGTCGCGGATGATCCGGCCGGCGTCCGGATGCCGGCCGGCGATCCGTCCTGTGGAACCATGCTGTCCATGGGTGGTCCCCATCCTTATGGGCGGCGGCCGTCGTGAACCGACGTTCCGCTGCCGGGCGCTCCCGACGCCCTTGACGATGGCCCACTCCATCACAGCGCTGCGGAGATGTCAATATGTTGTAATCTTGTTGAGCAAGAAAAGGCAGAGATGCCGCAGCATATATCCCTTACATGTTTGCATGTTGTTCGGTGATGCCAGGCGCGGCGCTCCACGCGCGCCAGCGGCGGCAGGGTGGAACGGGCTTGACGGAAAATACCTGCAAGCCAGGGATCTAGAGGGAGAGGTCCAGTGCGCGGCCCTCGAACACGCGGTCGCGCGAGCCTTCCAGATGCTTGCGCATCCGCGTGCGTGCGGTTTCGCCGTCGCGCTGCCGGATGGCGTCGAAGATGCCGCGATGTTCGTCATACACGCCGGTCAGGCCGGAGCTGGGCCCCATCAGGGACACGCCGTGGAACTTCATGCCGACGGAGATGTGGTCCTTCAGCGCCTGCATCGACGACATGTAATAGTGGTTGTTCGTCGCCTCGGCGATGGCCGTGTGGAAGGCGTAGTCGGCGTCCTCGCGATGCCGGTGGGCGCGGGTCGCGTCGTCCATCAGGTTCAGCGCCGCCGCGATCCGGTCCAGGGCGGCGTCGTTCCAGCGCAAGGCGGCATGGTAGGCATGGTCCGGCTCGATGGTCAGCCGGAACTCGTAACAGCGCTGGATGTCGGCGATGGTCTCCACCGGAGCATAGCCCAGCGCCGGCCGGCTTTCCTCCGCCGCCACGCGGACGAAGCTGCCGGCGCCCTGGCGCGAATAGATCAGCCCGTCATTCCGCAGCCGTTTCAGTGCATCCCGCACCACCGGGCGCGAGACCTGGAAGCGGGCGGCAAGCTCGTTCTCGCCGGGCAGCCGCTCGTCGGGCTGGAAATCCCCGGCGCTGATCTGGGCCAGCAGCAACTGGTAGATCCGGGTGACCAGCGGCGTCTGGCGGGTGCGGAGCAGCGGCGCTCCCTCCCTGCCGTCGGACACTGCGTCGGACGCCACACTGGCCATCCCGCCGCGTTCACTCGAGTCCATCCCGTCGCTCCCAATCCACTGGCTGCCGGCTTTGCGATGTCAGGTATTTGTAAACATGTAATCGCCAAGTTGCCAGCTTTTCCCGAACCTCTTCGGAGGAACGCCCCGTTCAGCAGGCCTGCGGCTCGGCCAGGAACAGCCGGTAGGCCGGGTTGCCGGTCTCGTCCCAATAGGGATAGCCGAGGTCGTCGAGGCAGCGGCGGAACCGCGCATGGTCCTTTTCCGGCACCTGGATGCCGGCCAGCACGCGACCGTAATCGGCGCCATGGTTGCGGTAATGGAACAGCGAGATGTTCCATTCCTGCGCCAGCCCGTTCAGGAATTTCAGCAGCGCGCCCGGCCGCTCCGGGAACTGGAAGCGGTACAGCACCTCGTCCTTCAGCCCGCGCACCCGGCCGCCCACCATGTAGCGGACATGGAGTTTCGCCATCTCGTTGTCGCTCATGTCCAGCACCGGGCAGTCGAGTCCCCGCAGCAGCTCGATGACCTGACGCTTTTCCGCATCGCCCTCGGTCAGCTGGACGCCGACGAAGATCTGCGCCTCGCGGTCGTCGGCGTAGCGGTAGTTGAACTCGGTGATCGACCGCTTGCCGAGCGCCTGGATGAACTGCCGGTAGGCGCCGGGCCGTTCCGGGATGGTGACGGCCAGCAGCGCCTCGCGCCGCTCGCCGATCTCCGCCCGTTCGGCGATGTGGCGCAGCCGGTCGAAGTTCATGTTGGCGCCGCTGCCGATCGCCACCAGCCCCTTGCCCTGCAGTCCCTCCCGCTCCGCGTATTTCTTCAGGCCGGCCAGACCGACCGCGCCCGACGGTTCGGTGATGGCGCGGGTATCCTCGAAGATGTCCTTGACGGCGGCGCAGATCTCGTCGGTGTTGACGGTGATGACCTCGTCCAGCAACTCGCTGCATAGCCGGAAGGTCTCGGTGCCGACCTGACGGACGGCGACGCCGTCGGCGAACAGCCCGACCTGATCCAGCTGCACCCGCTTGCCCGCCGCGATGGCCGCCCCCATGCTGGCCGCGTCGTCCGGCTCGACGCCAATGACCTTCACGTCCGGGCGCAGGAACTTGACGTAGGCCGCCACCCCGGCGGCCAGCCCCCCGCCGCCGATCTGCACGAAGATGGCGTCCAGCGGGTGCGGGTGCTGGCGCAGGATTTCCATGCCGACGGTGCCCTGGCCGGCGATCACGTCGGGATCGTCATAGGGGTGGATGAAGGTCAGCCCCTTTTCCGCCTCGATCTGTCGGGCGTGGAGATAGGCGTCGTCGAAGACGTCGCCGTGCAGCACGACCTTGCCGCCGCGGCTCCTGACCGCCTGGACCTTGATGGCCGGCGTCGTGCGCGGCATGACGATCATCGCCTTGATCCCCAGCTTCTGCGCCGACAGGGCCACGCCCTGCGCATGGTTGCCGGCCGACGCGCACACCACCCCGCGCTCCCGCACCTCGGGGGACAGGCCGACCATCTTGTTGTAGGCGCCGCGCAGCTTGAAGGAGAAGACGGGTTGCAGATCCTCGCGCTTCAGCAGCGCCGTGTTGTTCAGGCGCTGGGACAGCCGCGGCAGCGGATCGAGCGGGCTTTCGATCGCCACGTCGTAGACGCGCGCGGTGAGGATCTTGCGGACATACTCGTGCATGGACATCGGCCTTCCTGAACAGCTCGCGGGCACCATAGCAAAGTCGGGGCGTTCTGACGCTAGGGTGCGCGCACCGTGCGGAACGCGATGGGCACGGCGACGCGCATCACCTCGATGAAGCGGCGCAGGCGGGCCGGCTGGTGGCGGGCCGGCGGATAGACCAGACTGACGGGCAGGGTGGCGGCCTGCCAGTCCGGCGCCAGATGCACGAGGCACCCCGCGGCCAGATCCTCCACCAGCGCCCATTGCGAGCCGATGGCCGCCCCCAGCCCGAGGATCGCCGCGTTGCGGATCGCCTGCAGCCCGTCGGTCGACAATCGTGGCCGGATGGGGAAGCTGGCCGTCTCGCCGGTCCCGGCATGGGTCAGCGTCACCTCGTCCCGATAGAAGGTGCGCAATGCCAGCCAGGGCAGTTCCGCCAGTTCCTTCGGATGCTGCGGGACCGGCCGGTCGCCGAGCAGGGCAGGGGCGGCGACGGCGATCCGCGGCACCTCCGCCAGCCGCAGGGCCACGACCGACGGGTCGGCGACCTCGCCGACGCGGATGGCGCAGTCGATGCCCTCGCCGATGAAGTCCGGCATGCGGTCGTGCAGGAGCCATTCCACCGTCATCCGCGGGTAGCGGCTCAGATAGTCGGCCACCGGCCCGACCAGCTGCTGCTGTCCGAAGGCATGCGGCGCCACCACCCGCAAATGGCCGGTCGGCTGGTCGTCGGCCCCGCGGACGTCGCTTTCCAGCATCTGCCAGCCGGCCAGAAGTTCCTTGGCCCGCTCGTAACAGCGGGTGCCGTCCTCCGTCATGTTCATCCGGTGGGTGGAGCGGTGCAGCAGCCGGACGCCCAGCGTCCGTTCCAGCAGTTGCAGCCGTCGGCTGACCGTCGGCTGGGTGCTGCCCAACTGCGCCGCCGCCGCCGACAGGCTGCCGGACTCGACGATGCGGACGAAGGTCTCCAGCAGGGCGATACGGTCGCTGCCGACTGTCGAAAGGTCGTTGCTCATACGTCTAGTGTATAGCAAATCTACACCTCTTCCGGCTACCGTGCCCTTCGTCCCGCCGCCATACTCCTCCTCAATCAAGCCCGCGCTTGTTCTTGAGGGAATCGAACGATGTCAACCATTCAAACCGCGCATGCAACACCGCTGGCGCACGCGGTCCCGCTGGCGCCAGCGCGCGACGACGGAATGAGCAGGCCGCTGGTCTTCCTGCTGGCGACAGGGGCCGGTCTGGCGGCGGCGACGCTCTATTACAGCCAGCCGATGCTGGGCGTGCTCGGCGCCGACATCGGGGCGGCGGACCGGACGGTCGGCTGGGTGCCGACGCTGACGCAGCTCGGCTATGCCGTCGGCATCCTGCTGCTGGCGCCGCTGGGCGACCGCTTCGACCGCCGCCGCATCATCCTGGCGAAGGTCTCGATCCTGGTCGCGGCCCTGCTGGCGGCGGGCTTCGCCCCCTCCATCGGCGGGCTGCTGGCGGCGAGCCTGGTGATGGGCCTGTCGGCGACGCTGGCGCAGGACATCGTTCCCGCCGCAGCTACCCTGGCCCCGGCCGAGCATCGCGGCCGGGTGGTCGGCACGGTGATGACCGGGCTGCTGCTGGGCATCCTGCTGTCGCGGGTGGTCAGTGGCCTGATCGCCGAGCATTTCGGCTGGCGCGCCGTGTTCGTCGCCGCCGCCGCCAGCATCGCCCTGCTGGGCGCCGCGCTGTGGCGCGGGCTGCCGCGCTTCACCCCGACGACCGATCTTGGCTATGGCCAGCTGCTGGGGTCGCTGGTCACGCTGTGGGGCGGCCATCCGGGCCTGCGCCGGGCTGCCATCGCCCAGGGCCTGCTGTCGCTCGGCTTCAGCGCCTTCTGGTCGACGCTGGCGGTGATGCTGCATGGCGCGCCTTTCCATCTGGGCGCCGCCGCGGCGGGCGCCTTCGGTTTGGCGGGTGCTGCCGGTGCGCTGGTGGCGCCGATCGCCGGCCGCATCGCCGACAGCCGCGGTCCGGCCCTGATGACCCGGCTGGGTGCCGGTCTGGCGGTGCTGTCCTTCGCCGCCATGGCGCTGTCGCCGCTGCTGCCCGAGGGTGGCCGGCTGTGGCTGCTGGTGGCGAGCGCCATCGGCTTCGACCTGGGAGTCCAGGCTTCGCTGATCGCCCACCAGACCATCGTCTACGGCATCGACCCGGCCGCCCGCAGCCGCCTGAACGCGGTGCTGATGGTCGGCATGTTCATCGGCATGGCCGCCGGCGCCACGCTGGGCAGTCAGGCCCTGGACGCCTGGGGCTGGAACGGTGTGGTCGCCGTCGCCACCGCCGCCTCGGCCGCCGCCCTGCTCCTGCGGTTGTTCACACGGTCCGACCGCTGAACCTCCGGCCCGTCGCGAAGAAGGCAGGCCCGGGCGCTTATGCGACGTCGCATAGGCGCCCGGGCCTTTCCATTGCGATTTCGTCGGGCGGCGAACCCAACGAGGGCGCTTCAGCCCTCCAAATGGCGGTCGCCAAGTGCCGCCGGCGGGGCATAAGCTTTCCACTCGCGCAGGAGACGATGGTGGTCGTCATGGCCGAGGTGGAAGCCAAGATAGACAAGGGAGCCGGAGGGGCGTTCGGAGGAGCGATCCCCGCGCTCTACGACCGCTACCTCGGTCCGCTGATCTTCGAGCCCTATGCGCGCGATCTGGCCGCGCGGCTCGCGGGCGCGGAGGGGCGGCTTCTCGAAACGGCGGCCGGAACCGGGATCGTGACGCGCGCCCTGGCCCAGACGCTTCCGGCGAGCGTCGAGCTCGTCGCGACGGACCTCAACCAGCCGATGCTCGACCACGCGGCGCAAAAGCTGGATGCATCGCGGGTGACATGGCGGCAGGCGAATGCCCTGAGTCTGCCGTTCGGGAATGCCTGCTTCGACACGGTCGTCTGCCAGTTCGGCGTGATGTTCTTCCCGGACAAGCCGGCGGGTTTCGCCGAGGCGCGCCGGGTGCTGAAGCCGGGCGGCCGCTTCCTGTTCAGCGTCTGGGACCGCATCGAGGAAAACGAGATCACCGCGGTCGTGAACGCCGCCGTCGCGGCCGCCTTCCCCGACGATCCGCCCGGCTTCATGGTGCGCACGCCGCACGGCTACCACGACAAGGAGCGGATCCGCGGCGACCTGCGCAGCGCCGGCTTCACCCGTATCGACATCGAGACGGTGACCCTCCGCAGCCGCGCCGCCTCACCCGCCGATCCCGCGACCGGCTTCTGCAAGGGAACGCCCTTGCGCCTCGAAATCGAGGAAAGGGATGCCAGCCGCCTCGACGCGGTGACGGATCTCGCAACCGAAGCGCTCGCCCGGCATTTCGGCGTCGGCCCGGCTGGCGGCGCGGTCGATGGCAGGATCCAGGCGCATGTCATAACGGCCGCAGCCTGAACCCCACCGCCGCCTCGACGAAGGCGATCAGTTGCTCGGCATAGAGGTCGGGCGTAATGCCGCGGCGCCGGTGCTTGGCGCGCTTCACGTACCAGTCCTGCAGCATCGGCTTGATCAGCGCCGCGGCCATCGTCACATCACCCATCGCCAGATGGGGCATCGCGAACAGTCCGCGGGCGACACCGTCGGCCAGCGCGTCGGCGATCATGCTTTCCGTCATCATCTCGCTGCTGACGGCGAGGTCGCGCCCGTCCTTGGGGAAGGATTTCGCCTCCATATAGGCGAAGACGAACCAGGGGTGCATGGTCTCGGTCAGGAACAGGTGGGTCTCCAGAAGCCAGCGCAGCCGGGCGGCCGGATCGTTCGCCAGTGCTTCCGGCGGATGGCCCAGAACCTCCTCCACCACGCCGACGACCTGCCCCAGGATCATCATCAGCAGGGTGTCCTTGCCGTCGAAATAGGCGTAGAGAGCCCCCATGCTCAGCCCCGACTGTTCGGTCAGGTCGCGCAGGCTCATGGAATGGAAGCCCTTGCGGTTCGCCAGCATCAGCGTGGTCTCGACGATGCGCGCCAGATTGGCGATGGCGACCGCCGGCTTCTTGATCCGGATGGTCGCGGCATGGCGCTCCAGGATGCGCGCGCACAGCGCCTCCATCGACAGATCGTGTCGTGCCTGGAAGTCCCGCAAGCTGCTCATACCGGCTGCCCCATCGTTTGCGCCGCTGATCGTTGTCACACATGTCGCGCGACGGACATACAGAACGAGCGCTCGTTCGATTTTTCAAGAACTGTTCGAAACCGTGCCCCGACAACGTTCCAAATGGTCACGATTATGGGAGAAGCCATGAGTTCTCCCATCGATCTTCTGCTCAATCCCTGTGTTCATCGCTCCGGCGCAGCCAAGCCGGTTCCGACAGGCGGTCCACCAGGAAGTCGGCCAGCACCCCGACCTTGGCCGGCCGCGTCCGGGCGGACGGCGTGATGAAGTAGAGGCCGCCTTTCGGCAGCGACCAGTCGGTCAGGATGGCGGTCAGCCGCCCGTCGGCCAGATGGCCCGCCGCCATGAATTCCGGCAGTTCGGCGATGGCCAGCCCCTCCAGCAGCATCGGCACCAGCGCGTCGGCATTGGTGACGCGCAACGGGCCGGACGGGGTGACGCTCTCCTCCTCGCCGGCGGCGTTGGTGAAGCGCCAGATGTCCTGCCGCCGGCGGTAGGCGTAGCCCAGGCAGTGGTGGCCGTTCAGCTCGCGGGGATGCCGCGGTTCGCCATGGCGGGCCAGATAGCTGGGCGCGGCGAGCACCATCGGCGACACCCCGCACAGCCGCCGCGCCACCAGCGAGCTGTCCGGCAGCACCGCGACGCGCAGGGCGGCGTCGAAGCCGTCCCCCACCACATCGACGACGGCGTCGCTGAGATGCAGGTCGATGGAGATCTCCGGATAGAGGCGGAAGAAGTCCGGCAGCAGCGGCGCCACCCAGCGCAGCCCGAAGGACATCGGCACCGCGAAGCGGATCAGGCCGCGCGGCCGGCTGGACATCTCGCGCACCGCGTTCTCCGCCGCCTCCGCATCGTCATAGAGGCGTGTCGCCCGCTCCGCCAGGGAATGGCCGAAATCGGTCAGGGCCAGCCGGCGCGAGGTGCGGTTGAACAGCCGCGCTCCCAGCCGCTCCTCCAGCCGGCTGACCGCACGCGAGACCGTGGCGACCGACACCCCCATGGCGCGGGCGGCACCGGCGAAGGAGCGCTCCTCCGCCACCTTGGCGAACATCGCCAGCCCTTCGAAATCCGGCAGCTTCGACATCGTCAATCCTGCAACGATAATTTTCAGTCATTTCTATTTCGATGTGTGTCCGCCGTCGATAGCTTTGTCTCCAGCGAACAACCCAATCCCAGGAGATTTCAGATGTCACGCAAGCTTGATGGCAAGATCGCCCTCGTCACCGGCGCCACCAGCGGCATCGGCCTTGCCGCGGCCAAGCGCTTCGCCGCCGAGGGCGCCACCGTCTATCTCACCGGTCGCCGCCAGTCCGAACTGGAAGCCGCGGTCGCGGCAATCGTCGCTGCCGGTGGCAAGGCGACCGGGGTGCAGGCGGACTCCTCCAACCTCGCCGATCTCGACCGGCTCTATGCCCGGATCCAGAGCGAGGCCGGCCGCCTCGACGTGCTCTACGCCAATGCCGGCGGCGGCGGCATGCTGCCGCTCGGCGACATCACGGAGGAGCAGTATGAGGACACCTTCAACCGCAATGTGAAGGGCGTGCTGTTCACCGTGCAGAAGGCGCTGCCGCTGCTGGGCAAAGGCGCCTCGGTGATCCTCGCCGGCTCCACCGCCGGCAGCATGGGCACGGCGGCCTTCAGCGTCTACAGCGCAAGCAAGGCGGCGGTGCGCAACTTCGCCCGCAGCTGGATCCTCGACCTGAAGGACCGCGGCATCCGCATCAATACGCTCAGCCCCGGCCCGATCCGCACGCCGGGTCTGGTCGAACTGGCCGGTCCGGACGCGGCGCAGCAGCAGGGCTTGGTGGATTACCTCGCCTCGCAGGTGCCGTTGGGCCGGGTCGGCGATGCGGACGAAATCGCCAAGGCCGCCGTCTTCCTGGCGTCCGACGACAGCAGCTTCGTCAATGGCATCGAACTGTTCGCCGACGGCGGCATGGCCCAGGTCTAAAGCGCTCGCCCGGCAGGATCCCGGCACGCAGCCGGAGCCGGCATCGGCATCGGCTGCGGCATGTTCCATCGGCCCCCGTTCGGCGGTGTTGCGAAACGCCGCCGAACGGGGGCTTCAGCTCGTCCGCCCGCCAATCATATAGTTCTATATAGAACTAGTTGACCAAAGCATCCATGTGCGACAGGATGGCCGCGGGAGGACGACGATGCCACAGCATGACTCTGTCTCGGCCCGGACCCCGCCTTCGACCTCGGACAGGCGGCTGCCGGCCTATCTGCAACTGCGCGACGCGCTGGCCACCCGCGTGGCGCGCGGCGAATGGGGACCCGACACTGCCCTGCCGTCGGAAAACCAGCTGACGGCGGAGACCGGGCTGTCGGTCGGCACCGTCCGCAAGGCGATCCAGACGCTGGTCGACGAGGGGCTGCTCGAACGGCGCCAGGGGTCCGGAACCTATCTGCGCAAGCGCGCCTTCAACGCCTCGCTGTTCCGCTTCTTCGCGGTCCAGTCCGCCGACGGCGAAGCGACCATTCCGTCGAGCCGCATCATCGCGCGCACGGCGGCCACCGCGCCGCCCGCCATCGCCGGAATTCTCGGCACCGCCGACTGCGTCCGCCTGGACCGCCTGCGCGGCCAGTCCGACGCCCTGCTGCTCTCGGAGGAGATCTGGCTCCCCCGCGCCCGGTTCGACGGCATCGCGGAGCTGGACGTGTCGCAATTCGGGCCGCTGCTCTATCCGCTCTATCTCGAGCGCTTCAATGTCTTCATCGCCAGCGCCGTCGATGACGTGAGCTTCGCCCCCGCCTCCGCCAGGGTCGCGGCACGGCTCGGACTGGCGGAGGGGGCCCCCACTGCCGTCATCGAACGCACCGCCTACACGGTGGACGGCACAGCGGTCGAATGGCGCATCGCCCATGGCCCAGCCGAGCGCTTCCGCTACCGCAGCCGTCTGAGCTGACCGGCGGCGCCGGATCGCTCCGTCCGGCGCCTTTTCCCCTGCCTCTCCTCCGGCGGCCTTTCCGAAAACTCCCCCTCGCGGGCGGAGGCCGCTCCTTCCTTGCCTGAACGGACCGACGGATGACCGCACATCCCCCTATCAGGGGCATCGACACGCATGCCCACATCTTCCGCCCCGACCTGCCGATGGCGGCCGGCCGGCGCTACAGTCCGGCCCATGCGGCGGAGCTTTCGGACTGGCTGGCGTTGCAGGACCGGGCTGGGTTCAGCCACGGCGTCCTGATCCAGCCGAGCTTTCTCGGCACCGACAACAGCTTCATCGAAGCCGCCCTGCGCGCCTACCCGCAGCGGCTGCGCGCGGTCGCCGTCGTCGATCCCACCGTGGCGGACGAGGAGCTGAACCGGCTCGGCGCCCTCGGCTTCGTCGGCGTGCGCCTGAACCTCGTCGGCCGCGACCTGGAGGATTACTCGGCGGCACCCTGGCAGAATTTCTTCCGCCGCCTCGCCGCCCGCCGCTGGCAGGTCGAAATCCAGCGCCGCTTCGACGACCTCGCCGATTTCATTCCCGCCATCGCCGCTGCCGGCGTGACCGTGGTGATCGACCATTTCGGCCTGCCGCAGGGCGGAATCGATGCCGGGAACCGCGGTCATCGCGCCTTCCTGGACGTGCTGCGCCGGACGCCGGCGATCTGGGTCAAACTCTCCGCCCCCTATCGGTCCGGCCTGACGCCGGACCTCGCGGCACGCAGCCTGGATTTGCTGCGCGAGGCCTGCGCCGGTTCCGACCGCTTCGTCTGGGGCAGCGACTGGCCCCACACCCAGTACGAGTCCGAGACCGGCTACGACGCCCAAGTCGCCCGGCTTCATGCGCTGATCCCCGATCCGGCGGAGCGGGAGCGGATCCTGGCCCGCAATCCGGCAGCGCTTTTCCAATTCGCCTGAAATTCAAAGAAACCGGAGGAAACCCCCGTGAGTCTCGTCGTCGTGCTGGCGATCGCCCTGGCCGTCGTGCTGGGCTATGTGACCAAGATCAATATCGGCCTGTTCGCCATCGCCTTCGCCTATGTGATCGGCTGCTTCGGATTCGGACTGGCGCCGGGCGCCGTCATCGACATGTGGCCGCTGAGGATCTTCTTCGTCATCTTCTCGGTCTGCCTGTTCTACAGCTTCGCCCTGGTCAACGGCACGCTGGAAAAGCTGGCGGAGCATATGCTGTACCGATGCCGCAACGTCCCCTGGATCCTGCCCTACGCCATCCTGCTGACCGCGACGCTGATCGCCGCGATGGGGGCCGGCTACTACACCGTGCTGGCCTTCATGGCGCCGCTCACGCTGATCCTGTGCCGGCGGACCGGGCTGGACATGGTGCTGGGCGCGATGGGGGCGAATTACGGCGCGCTGGCCGGCGCCAACTTCATGTCGAGCCAGAGCGGCATCATCTTCCGCGGCCTGATGACGGCGAACGGGACCAGCGACGCCGACGCCTTCCTCTACAGCGGGGTCATCTTCGCCGCGACGCTGATCATCCCGTTCTTCGTCATCACGGCGATGCTCTTCCTCTTCGGCAACCACCGCACCATGAACGCCTCCCTTGCCGACGCCGGCCGGCCCGAGCCGCTCGACGGCCGGCAGCGGATGACGCTCACCCTGACGCTGGCGATGATGGCGCTGGTCCTTCTCGGCCCGGTCCTGCACCTCGCGTTGCCGGGAAACTCTACGGTCACCTATCTCAATTCGAAGATCGACATCGGCCTGATCGCCGGCGTCTTCTCCGTCATCGCGCTGCTGTTGAAGCTGGGCGACGAGCGCAAGGCCATCGCGTCGGTGCCCTGGTCGACGCTGATCATGATCTGCGGCATGGGCATGCTGATCTCGGTCGCGATCAAGGCGGGAACCATCGCGGCGCTGGCGAGCTGGCTCGGCAGCAGCATCCCGGCCCTGCTCCTGCCCGTGGTGTTCGGCGTCGTCGCCGCGGCGATGTCCCTGTTCTCCAGCACGCTGGGCGTGGTGACGCCCACGCTCTTCCCGCTGGTGCCGGCGCTGGCGGCCAGCCTGTCGGTCAGCCCGGTGCTGCTGTTCACGGCGATCGTCGTCGGATCGCAGGCCACCTCGATCTCGCCCTTCTCGTCCGGCGGCAGCCTGGTCCTCGGCTCCGCCCCGGACGAGCAGACCCGCAACAGCCTGTTCACCCGGCTGCTGTTCCGCGCCGCCCCCTTCGGCGTGGTTGCCGCGGTGCTGATGAACGTCGTGCTCACCTTCATGCTCTGAGCCTGCTCCGGGGAGGTCTTCCGGGGAAGGGAAGGGGACATGCCATCCCAGCCCTTCTCCCGAGGACGATAAACTGCCAACCTGCCTGTGGTCATGCCGGTTCGGAGCGCGCTTCTCCGCACCGGCCGGCAGGATCTCCAGGGAGGCGGCTCACATGGCACCGCTGGCAGACACAGGCCCAGTCATCCCCGCGCCGGCCGACATACCGACCCCTCTTCCATGGCATGCTCTGGACGCGGCGGCGGTCGCCGAGCGGCTGGACAGTCCGGCCGACGGACTGGGCGGTACGGAGGCGGCGGCGCGGCTGGCGCGCTTCGGCCCCAACCGGCTGACTCCGCCCAAGCGGCGGCCGGCCTGGATGCGCTTCGTCGCGCAGTTCCACAATCTGCTGATCTACGTGCTGCTCGTCTCCGGTGCGGTGGCTCTGCTGCTGCGGCACTGGACGGATGCGGGGGTGATCCTCGGCGTCGTGCTGGTCAACGCCCTGATCGGCTACATCCAGGAGGACAAGGCCGAACAGGCGCTGGAGGCCATCCGCAACCTGCTGTCGCCGCAGGCGGTGGCGCTGCGCGACGGCCATGCCGTGACCCTGGACGCGGAGGCCCTGGTTCCCGGCGACCGGGTCTTCCTGGTCTCCGGCGACCGGGTGCCGGCGGACCTCCGGCTTGACCGGACCAAGGGGCTGCTGGTGCAGGAGGCGGCGCTGACCGGCGAGTCGGTCTCCGCCGTCAAGTCCACCGCCGCCGTCGCCGCCGATGCGGCGCTGGGCGACCGCAGCGGGATGGCCTATGCCGGCACGATGGTGGTGCAGGGGCAGGGCACCGGCATCGTGGTGGCGATCGGCGATGCGACGGAAGTCGGGCGCATCGGCCATCTCCTGGCCTCGGTGGCGCCGGTGGCGACGCCGCTGCTGCTGTCGATGGCGCGCTTCGGCCGCTGGCTGACCGCCGGCATCCTGCTGCTGGCGGCGGTCACCGTCCTGTTCGGCATGCTGGTCCATGGCGAGCCGTGGCAGGACATGGTGCTGACCGCGGTCGGGCTGGCGGTGGCGGCGATCCCGGAAGGGCTGCCGGCGGTGATGACCATCACCATGGCGGTCGGCGTGACCCGCATGGCGCGGCGCAACGCCATCATCCGCCATTTGCCGGCGGTCGAGATGCTGGGCTCCGTCCGCACCATCTGCACCGACAAGACCGGCACCCTGACCCGCAACGAACTGCTGGTGACCGCCGTCGTCACCGCCGACGCCGGCTATCGCGTCG
Organism: Azospirillum sp. 412522; assembly: GCF_019805165.1. Classification (GTDB taxonomy): domain Bacteria; phylum Pseudomonadota; class Alphaproteobacteria; order Azospirillales; family Azospirillaceae; genus Azospirillum. Next base: position 411,832 of record NZ_RWIJ01000002.1, on the reverse strand, counting down.
GCGGCAGCGGCTATGCGCCGGAGGGGGAAATCCGGCGCGAAGACCGGCTGGCCGACCCGGCCCGGGAGCCGCCGCTGCTCGATCTGGCGCGCGCCGCGCTGCTGTGCAACGACGCCGCCCTGCACCGCGAGCCGGGCGGAGAGTGGCTACTGGCCGGCGACCCGACCGACGGCGCGCTGCTGGCCCTGGCGATGAAGGCCGGGCTGGACCCGGCCATCGAGGCGACGCGATACCCGCGCCGCGACGCGCTTCCCTTCGAATCCGAACGGCAATACATGGCGACCCTGCATCACGACCATGCCGGCCACGGCATCCTGGTGGTGAAGGGCGCGCCGGAACGGGTGCTGGCACTGTGCGGGCGGGAACGGCATGGCGGCGGCAGCGCACCGCTCGACCGGCAGCGCTGGGCCGCCCTGACCGCCGAACTGGCCGGGCAGGGGCAGCGGGTGCTGGCGCTGGCGATGCGCCACGCTCCCGTCGATCTGTCCGAACTGACCGACAAGGATCTGGCCGGCGATTCGGAAGAGGCGGGGCTGGAGTTCCTCGGCCTCTGCGGCCTGATCGACCCGCCGCGCGAGGAGGCGCTGGTGGCGGTCGAGGCCTGCCGGCGGGCCGGGATCACGGTGAAGATGATCACTGGCGACCATGCCGCCACCGCCGCCGCCATCGGCCGGCGCTTCGGCCTGCCGGACGGCGTCATCAGCGGGCCGGAACTGGAGCGGCTGGGCGAGGCCGGCTTCGCCGCCGCGGCGGAGGCCAACAGCGTCTTCGCCCGCACCACGCCGGAACACAAGCTGCGGCTGATCGCGGCGCTCCAGGCGGCGGGCGACACCGTCGCCATGACCGGCGACGGCGTCAACGACGCCCCGGCGCTGAAGCGGGCCGACATCGGCGTCGCCATGGGCCGCAACGGCACCGAGGCGGCGAAGGAGGTGGCGGCGATGGTGCTGGCCGACGACAATTTCGCCTCCATCGTCCATGCGGTGGAAGAGGGGCGCACCGTCTACGACAATCTGCGCAAGACGATCCTGTTCATGCTGCCGACCAACGGCGCCCAGGCGGTGGTCATCCTGCTGGCCGTGCTGTCCGGCACCATCCTGCCGATCACGCCGGTGCAGATCCTGTGGGTCAACATGGTGACCGCGGTGACGCTGGGACTGGCGCTGGCCTTCGAGGCGCCGGAATCCGGCGTCATGGCCCGTCCGCCGCGCCCGCGCGACGAGCCGATCCTGGTCGGCCGGCTGGTGCGGCGGATGGTGGTGGTCCTGGCCCTGCTGGTGGCGTCCAGCTTCGGCTTCTTCCATTTCCACCGCCTGCAGGGCGACGGCATCGAGGAGGCGCGGACCATCGCCGTCAACGCGCTGGTGGTCGGGGAGATCTTCTTCCTGCTCAGCGCCCGCAGCCTGCACGGGCAAACCGGCGACGGGACCGGCCCTCTCTCCGCGCTGGCCGGCAGCCGGCCCGTCTGGCTGTCCATCGCTTTGATGGCCGTCCTGCAACTGGCCTTCACCTATGTGCCGCCCATGCAGCTGCTGTTCGGCACAGCCGGCCTCGGCCTGACTGTCTGGACGGCGATGATCGCCGCCGGAGCCGGCCTGTTCGTGCTGATGGAACTGGAGAAGCGCCTGCCGGCCCTTCGCGTACCCGGCTAATCCCAAGGTTCAATTTCCCTTTGTTCCCGCCCGTGGTCAGATCGGCAGCGCCAAAACAAACCAAAGGGGGAAATGCCATGAAGCGATACAGCCTTCTTTTAATGCTGTGTGCGGGATCGCTGGCCACGGCCGCGCATGCCGAGACGGCCCAGACCTTGAAGTTCTGGAACCTGACCAGCGAGACCATCACGGAGTTGAAGCTGGCCGAACCCGGTACGAACAAATGGGGCAAGAACCAGACGCTGAACGACAAGGACAAGACGGTCGAGGCCGACGAGCGCTTGAAGCTCAGCGACGTCAAGCCCGGCACATGGGACGTCAGCATGAAGGACAGGAAGGGCCGGACCTGCGTCCTGCGCAATGTCACGCTGTCGGGGACGGAGGCTTATGCCTTCTCGATCAGCGAGGACGACATGAAGAAGTGTCCCCGGAAATGATCGCCGGCCGATGGTGAGCAGCCCGATATCGGACAAGGAAAAAGACATGGGGCAGCCGCAAGGCCGCCCCATGAGGAGGGAGGAACGTCGCAGGTCCGCTGCGGGGGCCGTCGCGGCCGGCCTTCAGATCTCCCGCTTGCCCATCTGGTCGGCGATGTAGTCGGCCTGCCGGATCGCCAGCGCGACGATGGTCAGGGTCGGGTTCTCCGACGCCCCGCTGGTGAACTGGCTGCCGTCCGACACGAACAGGTTCTTCACGTCGTGCGCCTGTCCCCATTTGTTGACGACGCCGTCGCGGGCGTTGGCGCTCATGCGGTTGGTGCCGAGATTGTGGGTGGACGGGTAGGGCGGGGTGTGGATGGTCCGCGTCGCGCCCACCGCGTCGTAGACGGCGGAGCCGCGGCCATAGGCGTGGGTGCGCATGGCGATGTCGTTGGGATGGTCGTCGAAATGGACGTTGGGAATGGGCAGGCCGAACTTGTCCTTTTCGGTCGCGTGCAGGGTGACGCGGTTGGTCTCGCGCGGCATGTCCTCGCCCACCAGCCACATGCCGGCGATATGGTCGTAGGCGTCCAGCGCCGAGCTGAAGTCGCGGCCCCAGGCGCCGGGATCGAGGAACGCCGCCATGAAGGGCACGCCGAGCGACAGGGTCTCCATCTCGTAGCCGCCGACGAAGCCGCGCCGAGGGTCGAAACGGGATTCGTCGCGGATGATCCCGGCCATGGTGGTGCCGCGGTACATGTGAACCGGCCGGTCGAACATCGCATAGACCGATCCGGTCATGTGCCGCATGTAGTTGCGCCCGACCTGTCCCGACGAGTTCGCCAGCCCGTCCGGGAACATCGTCGATGCCGAGTTCAGCAGCAGGCGCGGGCTTTCGATCGAGTTGCCGGCGACCGCCACGATGCGGGCCTTCTGCCGGTGCATGGCGCCGGTGGCGTCGGCATAGAGCACGGCGTTGACCTTGCCCTTCGCGTCATGCTCGATCTTCAGCACCTGGGCGTTCGGCCGGACCTCCAGGTTGCCGGTGGCCTCGCCCTTGGGGATCTCGGTGTAGAGGGTCGACCATTTCGCCCCTGACTTGCAGCCCTGGAAACAGAAGCCGATCTGCTGGCAGGAACCGCGGCCGTCGCGCGGCTTGCTGTTGATCGACATGTTGCCGGTGTGGAACTCAGCATAGCCCAGCTTCTTGGCGCCGGCCGCCAGCACCTTGTAGTTGTTGTTGCCGGGCAGGCGCGGGATGCCGTTGGTGCCGGTCGTCCCCATCTTGAACTCGGCCTTGTCGTAATAGGGTTCCATCTCCGCCAGCGTCACCGGCCAGTCGAGCAGGTTGGCACCCTCCACCGCGCCGTAGGTCGTGCGCGTCTTGAACTCGTGCTCCTGGAAGCGGAGCGAGGCGCCGGCCCAATGGACGGTGGAGCCGCCGACCGCCTTGACGATCCAGGCCGGCAGGTTGGGGAAGTCCTTCGCCACCCGCCAGCTGCCGGACGTGGTGCGCTTGTCCAGCCAGGAGATCTGCGAGAAGCTCTTCCATTCGTCGTTCACGAAATCCTGGATCTCATGTCGCCCGCCGGCCTCCAGGCAGACGACCTTGATGCCCTTCTGGGCCAGCTCGTTCGCCAGGGTGCCGCCGCCGGCCCCCGATCCGATCACCACCACGACGCTGTCGTCATCCATCGCGAATTTCGCAACCATGTCTCGGTCCTCCCCATTTTTTCGGGCATTCGGTGGGCGTTCAGTGCGGCAAGCATTGATGCGAGCCGGGGGGCCGTCAGGCGTCCTTGATCCAGTCCAGATCGTCGAAGCCGCGGTGGATGTAGCCGCCATATTCGGCCGACGCCCCTTCGTAGCCGAGCTTCGCCCACACTTCCGGCTGGTTGTAGAGGGCGACCACCATGTCGCCGCGGACCTTGCGGAAGAAAGGCGTGGTCTCGATGGATTTCAGCACCGCGACGCGGTCCCCCTCGGCCTTGATCGCGGCGTAGGGTGTGTTGCGCAGCTTGCGCGCGGCGGCATCCAGCGCCACCGCCCCTTCGTTGAGCTGGCCCGCCAGGGTGGCGTCCTTCGCCGCCTCCTGGTCCATCGATGCCAGCGCCTTCTCGTAATAGGTGTCGCCCAGCCGGTCGTGCGGATAGAGGTCGCGCACCATCACCAGCAGGGTCTTGGCAGCGTCGGGCTTGATGGCGGTCAGTCCCTCGGCCCAGGCCGGGGTCGCGCCAATCGTCACCATGCCGCCGGAAACCGCGCCAGCCGCCGCCACCGACGCGGCGGAGGTCTTCAGGAAATTCCGCCTGTTGAGCCGTGTCCGTTTGTCGAGAACGCGCATGATCGACGTCTCCTTCCCATGTGGTTTGGTTGTTCTTGATGCTGAAGTCACCGGTAGCGGCCGTGGCGTTGCAGGACCTCGGTCTTGTAGCCGTCCGGATCGGTGACGAAGAAGAAGCGGGCCAGCAGGGTGCCGCCGGGGGCGAACTCCTTCACCGGGGTCACCGGGAAGCCCAGGGCCGACAGCCGGGCGTGCTCGCCGTCCAGGTCGTCCACCGCCACCGCCATGTGGCCGTAGCCGTCGCCATGGGTGTAGGGCGCCGTGCGGTCGTGGTTGACGGTCAGCTCCAGCTCCATGTCGTTTTCGGCGTTGCGCAGGTAGATCAGCGTGAAGCCGTCGAATCCCAGCCGTTCGGCCGGTTCCAGCCCGAAGGCCTTGGCGTAGAAGTCCAGCGACCGCTGTTCGTCGAGGACTCGCACCATCATGTGGATGATCTTGGCCATGGTGCTTCCCATGAGGTCGTTGCCCACAATGCCGTTGAAGAAGGGCGTTACTGTTTGGCGTTGGTTTCCAGGAACTGGACGATGCTCCTGCGGACGCTGTCGTCGTCCTGGTGGTAGTTCATGTAGCTGCCGGGAACGAACTGGTTGGAGTTGGTCAGCCAGTGATCCAGATGCCCGGCGTCCCAGGCGAAGCCGGCACCGCGCAGCGCATCGGAATAGTCGAAGCCGTTGACGCTGCCGGCCTTGCGGCCGATGACGCCGTAGAGCGGCGGCCCGGCGCGCGGCCCGTCGTCCTTCTTCACCGAATGGCAGGTCCCGCATTGCTGGCGGAACAGCGTCTCGCCATCCGCCGCCGCGGATTTCCGCGTGAAGGGCGAGAAGGGCATGGACAGAAGGAGCAGCAACATCACCCAGCGGTGCGGCGACATCCTCGCGTGCATCGCAAGCCTCATCGTTTGAAAATCCTCCCGAAATCTCGGCCGAAGCCTTCGGGCGCCGACACATCGGACCAGCCGGTGAAGCGCCATCGACCGGATAGAGCAAGGGGCATGCCACGCTGCGGAAAACCGCTTCGGACAAGGGCTGGGGCCGGTCCCGCGCGGCGTCGTGGCGACCTGTTGTCCCAACTGTTTCATTTTGGGACAGCGGGGGTGCGACAGATCGTCCCATACTGAGACAGTACGCTGTACAGATCATCTTTAAAATCACTCATCCGGCAGGGCGCGGCGCTCTGGCACGCTGGTTGCTTTATGGGGTGGGCATTGCAGCCGTCCCGGTTCGGCGGTCGCAAACGGCCTGAAGCTGCGGACCTTCATCGCCGCGCTGTTGCGCGGCCCCGGTCCGGCCGATCCCGCCCTTGAACCTGCCGGTGTCCCGTCATCCAGCGGACATGGCCGGCACGCGTGGCCGACGCGATCCTTCAGGCCCGGATCAACATCATCAAAATCATGGGGAGAGACGACATGCCGGATGGATTGACGCTGAACAAGATCACCAGCCAGAAGGGCATCGGCATCACCGAGGCGGCCCGCCGCGTCGCCGATCTCGGCTGGACGCCGTCCTACGTCAAGGAAGCGATGAGCTTCCCGACCGACTACAAGATCTCCAAGGCGCCGCGCGACCCGATGAAGCAGGTCCTGCGCTCCTACTTCCCGATGCAGGAGGAGAAGGACAACCGCGTCTACGGCGCGCTGGACGCAGCGTTGCGCGGCGACATGTTCCGCAATGTCGAGCCGCGCTGGATCGAGTGGATGAAGCTGTTCCTGGCGATCATCCCCTTCCCGGAAATCTCGGCGGCGCGGTCGATGGCGACGCTGGGCCAGCTGGCGCCGGGCGACGATCTGCGCACCGGCTTCACCATGCAGATGATCGACGAGTTCCGGCACTCGACGATCCAGATGAACCTCAAGAAATGGTACATGGAGAACTACATCGACCCGGCCGGCTTCGACATCACCGAGAAGGCGTTCGGCAAATGCTACGCCACCACCATCGGCCGGCAGTTCGGTGAAGCCTTCCTGACCGGCGACGCCATCACCGCCTCGAACATCTACCTCCAGGTCGTGGCGGAGACCGCCTTCACCAACACGCTGTTCGTCGCCATGCCGTCGGAGGCGGCGCGCAACGGCGACTATGCCCTGCCCACCGTGTTCCTGTCGGTGCAGAGCGACGAGTCCCGCCACATCGGCAACGGCCATTCCATGCTGATGTCGGTGCTGAAGGAGCCGGACAACCACCTGCTGCTGGAACGCGACATCCGCTATTCCTTCTGGCAGAACCACATGATCGTCGACGCCGCCATCGGCACGATCATCGAGTACGGCACCAAGCACCGCGACAAGAACAAGGAATCCTACGCCGAGCTTTGGCACCGCTGGATCTTCGAGGATTACTACCGCACCTACCTGCTGCCGCTGGAGAAGTACGGCATCAAGATCCACCATGACGACGTCCACGAAGCCTTCGACAGCATCGTCAAGAAAAACTACGTCCACAAGATCGCCCAGTTCTTCTCGGCCGGCTGGTGGGCCAATTTCTGGCGCATCGAGGCGATGACCGAACGCGACTTCGAATGGTTCGAGAGCAAGTATCCGGGCTGGTACGACGAGTTCGGCATCTGGTGGGAAAACTACGCCAAGCTCAGCAAGCCCGGCAGCGTGCCGATCACCTTCGCCGACACCGGCTACGTCTATCCGCACCGCTGCTGGTCGAGCCTGGTGCCCTGCGTCATCCGCGAGGATTTCACGACCGACGAGGTCGACGGCGAGCTGTTCACCTACGCCTCCGAGGTCGACCGCTGGACCCACAAGGAAGCTTTCGCCGCCGAATACCAGGGGCGTCCGACCCCGGCGATGGGCCGCTTCTCCGGCCGGCGCCAGTGGGAGGAGGTCTATGATGGCTGGGACCTCGCCGACGCCATCCAGGACATGGGCTTCGTCCGTCCCGACGGAAAGACGCTGATCGCCCAGCCGCACCTGTCCTTCGAGGAGAAGGACATGTGGACGCTGGACCATGTGCGCGGCCACACCATCCGCAGCCCGCTGCTGGCGCTGCGCGAAATGACGCCGCAACAGCGTCAGGCGCATGTCGAGGAATACCGCAAGGGCTTCAAGATCCGCCGGGTCTGATTCCCCGCCCATTCACTCGGGCCCGACCCCCTTTCCGGCCCCCCTTTACGGCTGGAGAGGGGGAACGGGAACCCCTGCGGACATCACCGCGGAGATCGACAGACCATGACCGCACAAGCGCTACAGAACAGCCCGGCCGTCCACACGGTGCGGCTTGAGCCGGTCGGCATCGAAATGGAGGTCGCGGAAGGGGAAACCATCCTCGACGCGGCCTTCCGCCAGGGCGTCTCGCTGATGCATGGCTGCAAGGAGGGGCAATGCTCCGCCTGCAAATGCCTGCTGATCGACGGCGACGTGGAGATGCTGAAATACTCCACCTTCGCGCTCTCCGATCCGGAGCGCGACAGCAACCACATCCTGCTCTGCCGCTCGCTGGCCTACAGCGACGTGGCGGTGGAACTGCTGAACTACGACGAGGATCTGCTGTCCCGCTCCATCCCGGTGAAGGACTTCAACGCGCGGCTGGCGGCGGTGGAGCCGCTGACCCACGACATCGTCGCCATCGCGCTGGACCTCGACCAGCCTATGAAGTTCTGGGCCGGCCAGTATGTCGACATCACGCTGCCCGGCATCGGCCTGACGCGCTCCTTCTCGATGGGGAACCCGCCGGCCGACGGCAGCCGGCTGGAGTTCATCATCAAGAAATACCCGGACGGGGCCTTCTCCCGCCAGCTGGACGGCGGCCTGTCGGTCGGCGACCGGGTGAGCGTCCGCGGCCCTTACGGGACCTGCTTCCGCCGCGAAGGGCGGGAGGGGCCGATGATCCTGGTCGGCGGCGGGTCGGGCATGGCGCCGCTGCTGTCGATCCTGCGCGATCAGGCCGCCAGCGGTGAGACGCGGCCGGTGCGGCTCTTCTACGGCGCCCGCAGCCGACGCGACCTGTTCCACCTCGACCTGTTCGAGGAATTCGCCCGCAGCCTGCCGGACTTCGCCTTCATTCCCGCCCTGTCGCATGCCGAGGAGGGCGACGGCTGGACCGGCGAGACCGGCTTCATCCACGAGGTGCTGCGCCGGCACCTGTCCGGCATGGATGAGGTGGAGGAGGCCGACGTCTTCTCCTGCGGGCCGCCGCCGATGATCGACGCGGTGCTGCCGGTCCTGCAGATGGCCGGCGTCGATTCCGCACGCGTCTACTTCGACAAATTCACCCCCGCCACCCGCTGACCGGGGCTTTTGCAAACACGGGAGGAACGACGATGACCATGCAGGAAACCATAGCCGCCTCTGCCGCCGCCGGGGCCAAGGTCTTTCCCGGTTCCGACAGCCGCCGCTACAACTACTTCGAACCGAAGGGCCGCAAGGCAACCCATTACGAGGACGTGACGGTCGATGTCCAGCCCGATCCGGAACGCTATCTGCTCCAGAACTGGATCATCTCCTTCGGCGACGGCACGCCCACATATTCCAAGGACTGGACCGCGCTCAAATGCACGGACTGGCACGGCTACCGTGCGCCCGACCAGGAATGGGAACGCACCCATTACCAGCGCCAGTCCACCATCGTCGGCATGATCCAGAACGTGGTGGAGAACGCACGGCGCGCCGGTGCCCCCCAGCGCTTCGACAGGGCCTGGGTCGCCGTGCTCCAGAACCATGTCGGCGCCTTCAAGCATGCCGAATATGGCCTGGGCACCGCGCTGATGCGGGCGCAGCGCTACGGCTACACCCAGATGGTCAACAACGCCATCCTGACCAACGCCTCCTACAAGCTGCGCTTCGCCCAGGATCTGACGCTCTATCTGGCCGAGGTCGGCAGCGACATCGGGAATTTCGACCTGGACGCCGGCAAGGCGCACTGGCTGGACGACCCGATCTGGCAGCCCTGCCGCGAGGCGGTGGAGCATATCCGCGCCGCCACCGACTTCCTGGAGCAGTATTTCGCCGTCAACCTCGTCTTCGAACCGTTGGTGGGCGAGCTGTTCCGCAGCGGCTTCGTCATGCAGGTCGCCGCGGCGCAGAACGACTTCTCCACCCCGTCGGTCATCTCGGCGGCCGAGGCCGACTATGAACGGAACCTCGCCAATGCGGTGGAGCTGTTCGCCCTGCTGCTGCGCGATCCGGCCCATGGCGAGGACAACCGCACCATGCTGCAGAGCTGGTTCACCCACCATGGCGGGCTGGCGGTGAAGGCGGCGTTGCAGCTTCAGCCGCTGTGGTCACTGCCCAGGGTCAAGGCGGCGAGCTTCGCGGAGGCCTTCGAGCGGGCGCGCGGGCGCGTCGCCGCCATAGGGCGCGAGATCGGTATCGACGCCGACCTGCCGGCCCTGCCGCCGGTCGAGGTCGGGCAGCCGGCCGCCGCAGTCACTGATGCCGCGGCCGAGTGATCCTTCCCGCATCTCCGCCACAAGAGGACAAGACCATGAGCGTCACCACCGTGCAGCAGCTTTTCAAGCCGCTGAAGGACATCACCCAGGACGGCACCATCTCGCACCAGTGCGGCGTGACGATGAACGACAGCGTCGAGGCGCGCTGCATCGCCGAGGTGATGGAGAGCAAGCCCGGCATCACCGTCACCTACCTGCCGGCGATGATCCGCATCGACGGCGAGGGCAAGATCGAGTTCAGGATGAGCGAGATCGGTGAGGCGCTGGGCCGCGAGATGACCCCGCACCTGTTCGAGATCTCCACCTCCACCCACTATGGCCGCATGGTCATGATCGACGAGGACACCGTCGTCCTCTTCGGCAACATGGATGACGCGTTGGCCTATGAATGATGCGTGAGATCTCCCTCTCCCCCCTGGGGAGAGGGCCGGGGTGAGGGGGATGCATAGCGTGGATTCTCGGGTCAGGCACGCAGTGCGCCCCCCTCACCCTAACCCTCTCCCCGGGGGGGAGAGGGGACCTTTTTCAAATCCATAAAATCAAGACTGGGAGGGAAGGACGCCATGCCGAAGATGATGCTGCACCGTGCCGAGGCGCGGGCCGCGCTTGCCCGCGGGGTTGGCAAGCTGGCGCTGGCGGTGCGCGGCACGCTGGGGCCGAAGGGAACCAACGCCATCATCGACCGCCCCATCGGCACGCCGATGATCTCGCGCGACGGCGTCAGCATCGCCGCCGAGATCGAGCTGCCCTGCCGTTTCGAGAATATGGGCGCCCAGGTGGTACGCGAGGTTTCGAAACAGACCAATGACGTGGCCGGCGACGGCACCACCACCGCCACCGTGCTGGCCGATGCCCTGATCCAGGACGGCGTCGCCGTGCTCGCCGACGGCCACGGTTCGGTCGAGCTGGTGGAGGGGATGGAACGCGCCTGCGGCTTCGTCGTCGATCGGCTGCGCCAGACGGCCCGGCCATTGGAGAGCCATGCCCGGCTGGAACAGGTGGCGACCGTCGCCGCGACCGATCCTACGCTCGGCCGGCTGGTGGCCGACGCCCTGCGCCGGGTCGGAACCGAGGGAGTGATCGACATCGAGTACGGCCAGCCGGGCGCGCCGACCGCGCTGCATGTGCTGGAGGGCATGGTCCTGGACCGCGGTTTCCTGTCCCATCACATGGCGACCGAACCGACCGGCCAGGCCGCGGTGCTGGAGCGGCCCTACATCCTGATGACCGACCACAAGATCGGCGATCCGGAACCGATTCTGCGTCTGGTCGACCGCATCGCCGCCGGACACCGCCCGTTGCTCATCATTGCCGAAAGCGTGGCGCCGGAGGTGGTGGCGGCGCTGATGGCGATGCGCCGCGACGGGCGCGCCACCGTGGTGGCGATCAATCCGCCGGAATTCGGCCACTGGCGTCAGGCGACGATGGAGGACATCGCGATCCTGACCGGGGGGCGGGTGATCGCCCGCGAGCTGGGCGGGCGCCTCGACAGCGTGGCGGCGGAGGATCTGGGGGGCGCCGACCGCATCGAGGTGTCGGCCGGCCGCACCGCCATCCTGCGCGGCCATGGCAATCCGGACGCGCTGGCGGCCCGCCGCGCCCTGGTGCAGCGCCAGTGGGAGGAAGCTCCCCCCAACATCGAACGGGACAAGCTGTCCCAGCGGCTGGCGAAGCTGACGCACGGCACCGCCCTGATCGAGGTCGGCGGCGCCACCCCGGTGGAGCAGAAGCGCACCGCCCAGCTGCTGGAGGATTCGCTCGCCGCCGCCCGCGCGGCGCTGGCCGACGGGGTGGTCCCCGGCGGCGGCACGGCGTTGGCCCGCGTCGCCCCCCTGCTCGACCGGCTGGCCGGGGATGTGGACGAGGGGGAACGTGCGGGGGTGAAGCTGGTGCAGCGGGCGATGGTGCAGCCCCTGATCTGCATCGCGGAGAATGGCGGGCTGGACGGGGCCGACGTCGCCGTGCGCGTCGCCACGCTTCCCGACGGCTCCGGCTTCGATGCCCGCACCGGCCGGTTCGGCGACCTGTTCGCCGCCGGGATCATCGATCCGGTCAGGGTCACCACGCTGGCCTTGCTGAACGCGGTGTCTGTCGCCAAGCTGGTGCTGACCACCCATACCCTGATCGCCGACATTCCCGACGACGTCGATCCCACCGCCGGTCCGGCCCGCGGCGGCGGAATGGAGCGCTACGGGCGGAGCTGACCCCGCCCGGCCGCAACGGCCTACCTCCACCATTGGGGAGAAAGCCAGGAAAAAGGCCATAGAGTATTCCGCTACTACCGCTCCCGCTTCGGTTCGGCTTATGGTTTTCTATACGAACAATTCATGATGCGGAGCAACTCGGAGAGAACCTCCGCATCCCTTGTGCGAAGACAATCGGCGCATGTGACACAAAGCACGAAAGACGCCGGGAAGCAGGGAGGGACCATGTTGGCCAACGAACGGGCCGGCGTCGGCCGTCTGGCCGTCGCGTCGTCCGCACCGGCGCTCCACGCGCTGGTGGACGGCGAAACGGCGACGATGAAGGCGTGGGAGGATTTCGTTTCCGGGTCGCGGCGGGAGAATCTGCCGGTGCGCGACGTGGTCATCCGGTCCTGGGCGCGATGTCAAAGCTTCCTGGTCGATGCGCGGGCGGATGCCGCGCCGGTGATCGGCACCGACCACATCGAGGCCCTGCGCCGCGACAACCGCGACCTGCTCCAGGCGGCGGCCACGACGTTGGCGGAGGCGGCGGACCTGTTGGCCGGAACGCGCACGGTGATGCTGATCACCGACGCCAACGGCGTGGTGCTGGAGGTCGCCGGCGACCGCGCGACGCTGAGCACGGCACGGGACATCAGCCTGGCCTGCGGCGGACAGTGGGGCGAGACCTTTGCCGGCACCAACGGAATCGGGACGGCGCTGGCCTCCAAGCAGCCGGTGCTGGTCCAGGCGGCGGAACATTACTGCGCCGGCATCAAGGGATGGAGCTGTGCCGGGGCACCGATCCACGACCCGGTGGATGGATCGGTCGTCGGCCTGCTCGACATCTCCGGCCTGAAGCAGAGCTTCAGCGGACAGGCTCTGGCGCTGGCTGTGGTCGCCGCCCGGCAGGTCGAATGGAACCTCGCCCGCCAGACCGAGGCCGAACATGTGCGGCTGCTGGAGGCCTGCCTGGAGGACAGCCAGAAATATGCCGGCGAAGGGCTGATCGCGCTCGATGCCCGCGGGCGCCTTCTCTATGCCAGCCGCAAGGCGGCGAATCTGTTGAAGGCAAGCCTCGGATCCGACCTGCCGCAGTTGAGCCGGGGGACGAGGCTGCCCATCGTCGGGCTGGGGGGCAGGGCAGGGGAGCAGCTGCCGGTGCCGGCCGACTGGGTCCGGCCATTGATCCTGGACGGGGAGCGGCGGGGAACGCTGCTGGTCATCCCCGGCGCGTCATCCTCCCGTCCATCGGCCGGGCGCCGGGCGGTGCCCGACGAGTCCGACCACAACCGCTCCCGCTTCGCCGACATCGTCGGCGCCAGCGACAGCCTGCGCCTGGTGATCGGGCAGGGCGAGCGGCTGGCGGCGCTGCCGGTCCCCATCCTGATCGAGGGCGAGACCGGCGTCGGCAAGGAGCTGTTCGCCCGCGCCGTCCACGGCCACAGTGCAATGGCCGGCGGCCCGTTCGTGCCGTTCAACTGCGGTGCCGTGTCGCGCGAGATGCTGGGCAGCGAGCTGTTCGGCTATGTGCGCGGGGCCTTCACCGGCGCGGCGGCGGAGGGGCGGATCGGGCGGTTCGAGCTGGCGGACGGCGGCACGCTGTGCCTCGACGAGATCGGCGAGCTGCCGCTCGATCTCCAGCCCTATCTGCTGCGGGTGCTGGAGGAGGGGGTGCTCTACCGCATCGGCGACAACGTCCCGCGCCGGGTGTCGGTGCGGCTGCTCGCCATGACCAACCGCAACCTGCGGCAGGAGGTCGCCGCTGGCCGGTTCCGCCGCGACCTCTACCACCGCCTTGCCGTGACCGCCCTGCGGGTGCCGGCCTTGCGGGACCGGCATGGCGATGTCCCGCGCCTGATTTCCCACTTCAACGGGCTGCTGGCGGATCGCCATGGCCGACCGCCCGTCCGCTTCACCGCGGCGGCGCTGGATCTGCTGCAACGCTACGACTGGCCGGGCAATGTCCGGGAACTGCGCAACGTGGTCGAACGCGCGGTCCTGCTGTCGACCGGCGGCAGTATCGACGTCGGTGATCTTCCGGACGAGCTGCGCGACGCCTGCGCCTGCGCGACGGCGGAGGGCTGGCCCTTGCTGGGCTCTCCGCTGCCGCCCGCCATTGCCGCTGCCCCGCCGCCGTCCTCTTCCGCGATGTCGCTGACGGTGACCGAACAGCGGACCATCGAGGACGTGATCGCCGCGACCGGAGGGAACCTGTCTGACGCGGCGGCTGTCCTGGGCATCTCGCGCAGCACGCTGTACCGCAAGCTGAGCCAGCACGGGATCCAGCGCGCGGCAGGCCGGAAGGCGCAATCCGCCCAGGCCGGGATGGGCTTAAATCGGGTTTGAAATCGCATTCCAGGGAAGGCGGGCGCATGTGCCAGATCTTCGTCAACACCGACCCGATCCTCTACGAGGCACGGTCCCGATCGGTGCGCATCCATGGCATGGTCACCAGCATCCGCCTGGAGAACCTGTTCTGGAACGTCCTGGCCGACATCGCCGCGGAGGAGGGCACGACGACGAACCGGCTGATCGTGTCGCTGCATGACGAGGTCGTGGAGGCTCATGGGGCGGTTCAGAACCTGGCATCGTTCCTGCGCGTCAGCTGCGTCCGCTATCTGACCATGAGGGCGCAGGAGGTGCTGCCCGGACAGGAAGCCGGTTCGCCGGCCGGGGACGGCGCAGCGGTGGTTCCGTTGCGGCGGGACGGCCGGTTGCCGGACAGGCTGTGAAGGGCTGCGAACCTCATTGCCGCAGCCCTTCCGTCCAGGCGCCGCCTATCCGACGGCGCATCAGGCTTCCAGCGTCAGCCCAGCGCCGTTGACCTTGCCCGGCCGCAGCGACGGTCCACCCACCGACCGCAGCCGCAGGCTGCGCCATGCCGGCTGGTACCGTCCGCTCGCCTCGGCCGAGACCACGACGGCGTCGCCGTCGCGCACCGCCGTGACGCGGGTCACCAGCCCGTCCCCGTCCCGCCAGGCGGCGGTATCGCCGTCGTCGTCATAGAGCAGAGCCGTGGCGCCCGCCGCGTCGCCATAAGCGACGAGTTCGCGCTCGGTGTCCGTCGCCGGATCGACGCGCTGACCGGCGGCGCCCAGGGGCAGCAAAGCGCCGGACCGCACGAACAGCGGGGCGCGGCCGAGCGGGGCCGCCACCGTCGCGACCGCGCCGCCCGGATGGTGCGTGCCGTCATGGAACAGGTACCAGCCGCCCGGAGTCTCCGGCAGCCGCACCGACCGGCTGTCCGCTCCCGGCTCCAGCACCGGCGCCACCAGCAGATCGGGGCCGAGCATGAAGGCGTCCTCGGTCGCGACCGCGCCGGGATCGTCGGGGAAATCGTAGAACAGTGGCCGCACCACCGGCTCGTCCGCCTCCGCCGCCCGCCACATCCGGGTGTAGAGGTAGGGCATCAGGCGGTAGCGCAGGCGGATCGCCTCGCGGATCGGGTCGATGACTTCCGGATGCATCCAGGGCAGCGTGGTGACGCCGTCGCTGTTCCAGCTGTTCATCATGAAGCGCGGCCAGAAGGAGCAGAACTCGACGAAGCGGCAGAGCAGCTCCGGCCCTGGGCTCGGCCCATGGAAGCCGCCGGTGTCATGCCCGATGTCGAACATGCCGGACAGGCTCATGTTGAGTCCCTGCGTCAGGTTGAAGCGCAGAGTCTTCCAGGCGGTGGCGTTGTCGCCCGACCAGGTCTGGCCGTAGCGCCACAGCCCGGCCGAACCGCCGCGGGTGATGGTGTAGGGCCGCTTGCCTGGCGCCCAGGCCGCCTGCGTCTCGTAGGCCAGCTTGGTCATCAGCAGCGCCTGCGCCGGCCGCGCCAGCGTCTGGGGGAAGGGCCGGCCGTCGCCGGCCGCAACGGCATCCTCGTCCCAGATCTCATACTCGTTGTTGTCGTTCCACACCGACACCATGCCGGGGGCCAGCAGCGCCGTCTCGATCCCGTTGCGCCACCAGTCGCGTGCCTGCCGGTTGGTGAAGTCGAGATGGTAACCCAGCCCGTCCCAGAACTGCGCCAATGCCGGCTTGCCGGTCTCGCCGTCGTTCACCAGCCCGCCGACCCCGGTCACCTCCGACAGGCGGGGATGGTCGTCGAGCAGGCAGGGCTTCAGGTTGGCGACGGGGTGCAGCCCGGCGGCGTTCAGCTTGGCGAGCGTCGAGGCCGGATCGGGGAACTTGTCGTGGTTCCAGTTGAAGGCGTAGCGCCGGCCGCCGATCATGGTGTAGCCGGAGCCGAAATGGAAACTGTCGCAGGGGATGGCATGCTCGGCGCAGCGGTCGACGAAGTCGGCGATGCGGGCGTCGGCGTCGGCGGCATCGGCGATCGCCATCGAGGTGGTGGCGAAGCCGAGCGTCCATTTCGGCCCGAAGGCATGGCCGCCGGTCAGGCGCGAGAAGGCGCGCACCACGTCCGGCACTGTCGGCCCGGCGAAGACGTAGGCGTCGAAATCGCCGTCATCGGCACGGTAGGAGCGGAACGTGCCGTGGTAGTTGTCGATGGTGGCGCCGAGGTCGATCTCGGCGGTGGCGAGGTTGTCGTAATAGACGCCGTGCGCGCCCGCCGGCCCGGCGACCAGGATGAAGGGGATCATCTTGTAGAGCGGGTCGCTCAGCTCGGCATCGAAGCCACAGGGGTCGACGGCGTCGACGCGGAAGCGCCGGCCGGTGCGGTCCAGCGGGCCGGCCTTGTCACCCACGCCGTAATGCCGCTCGTTTCCGGCGCGCTCGACGAAATGCGAGAAGGCGTGGGTCTGCCGCGACACGAAATAGGCCTGGGTGCGGCGGTCCTGCAGGAAGGACGCGTCCTCGCCCGTCCGGTACCAGGCGATGCCGAAGGGCTCCAGCGTCACGACGGCGCGGAGCTTGTTCCCGCGCAGGGTGACCGTGCCCTCGCTCTCCTCGACATCGGCGGGCGGGCAGGCGAAGCCGGTCAGGTCGTCGCGGTCCCGGCCCGCATAGGACGGATCGGCGCCATCGGGTGCCACCGCCCAGCCGCGGTCGAGGCGGTAGCCGCCGTCGCGCCGCATCACGACGCGGCCGAGGTCGTCCTCGAGGAGGCCGATGCGCAGATCGACGCCATGGTCGAGTTCGAACAGGGCATAGATGCCGTCACGCCCGCGGAAACGGGCTTGGGTCAGGGCCTTCATGAATGGCTCCGGGCGAGAAGGGGTTCGGGACGGCAGGCGAGGCCGGCGGCGTCGAAGCGGTGGAGATGGTCGCGGCTGAACCGCACCGGCAGCAGGTCGCCGCGGACAAGGCGGCTCTGGCCGTCGCAGCGGATGGTCAGCGGGGTGTCATTGGGGCCGGTGGCGTAAAGGAAAGTCTCGCCGCCGAGCTGTTCGACGAGGTCGATCCGCACGGTCAGGTCGGCCTCGGCCTCCTGGCAGGGTTCGACATGCTCGGGCCGGATGCCCAGCGTCGCCGCCCGGCCGGTCACATCGCCGGCCGCCTCCCCCCGCACCAGCTCGGTCGGCAGCAGGTTCATCCGCGGCGAGCCGATGAAGCCGGCGACGAAGAGGTTGGCCGGCCGGTTGTAGAGGTCGAGCGGCGTGCCGATCTGCTCGATCCGCCCGCCGTTCAGCACGACGATGCGGTCGGCCAGCGTCATCGCCTCCACCTGATCGTGGGTGACGTAGATCATCGTGCCGCCAATCTCGGCATGCAGGGCGGCAAGCTCCTTGCGCGTCGCCACCCGCAGCTCGGCGTCCAGGTTGGACAAAGGCTCGTCGAACAGGAAGATCTTGGGGTCGCGCACGATGGCCCGGCCGATGGCGACGCGCTGGCGCTGGCCGCCGGACAGGGCGGCGGGCTTGCGCTGCAAATAGTCGGTCAGCCGCAGCATGCGGGCGGCGCGGTCCACCCGCGACGATATCTCAGCCTTGGCGATCCCCATGTTCTCCAGCGCGAAGCTCATGTTCTGGGAAACGGTCATGTGCGGGTAGAGGGCGTAGGACTGGAAGACCATCGCCAGCCCGCGGTCCGACGCCGCGGTCCGCGTCACCTCCGTCCCGTCGATGTGGATGTCGCCCGCCGTGACCGTCTCCAGCCCGGCGATGACGCGCAGCAGCGTCGATTTTCCGCAGCCCGAGGGGCCGACGAAGACCACGAACTCGCCGTCGGCGATGCTGAGGTCGATGCCCTTCAGGACGGCGGTGCCGCCATAGTCCTTGCGGATGCCGCGAAGCTCCAGTCCGGCCATTTATTTCATCCCCGTATTCGCGATGCCGCTGGTGATGAAGCGCTGCAGGAAGGCGAAGACGAGCGCCACCGGCAGCAGGGTCACCACGGTCATGGCGAGCAGATAATGCCATTGCGTCTGCAACTCGCCCTGGAAGGCGTTGAGCGCGATCGGCAGCGTGTGGACCTCGGTCTTGGTCAGGACGGCCAGCGGCCACAGGAACTCGTTCCAGCGCCACATGACCGAGAAGATCGCCAGCACCGCCAGGGCCGGCATCGACAGCGGCATGACGATGCGCGCGTAGATACGCCATTCCGACGCCTTGTCCATCCGCGCCGCCTCGATCAGGTCGCGCGGGATGGTCAACATGTACTGGCGCAGCAGGAAGACGCCGGTCGGGGTGGCGGCCCCCGGCAGGATCACCGCCCACAGCGAGTCGACGAAGCCCAGCTTGGTGACCACCAGATAGACCGGCGCCAGGACGATGGTGATGGGGATCATCAGGGTGCCGATCACCCCCAGCATCGCCAGCGACTTGCCGCGGAACTCGTAGACGGACAGCGCATAGGCGGCCATCGAGTTGATCACCAGCGTGATGATGGTCGCGACCACCGTCACCACCAGCGAGTTGCGCAGGAAGCGCAGGAAATCGAACTGGGTCAGCGGGTCGGTGTAGTTCTCCACCGCCAGCGCCATGTGGCGCACCGGCGTCCGGCGGTCGGCCGGCACGCGGATGGTCTGGCCTGGCGCCGCCGGATCGACCATCTGGGCGATGATGCCGACGCGGCGGACCTGCGCCAGTTCGCGGACCGAGCCGTCCTCCATCGTCACCCGGAACAGCGGCAGGGGCTGCGGATAGCCCGGCACCGACACCTCGCTCTGCGCCATCGGCAGCAGCGACGGCGGGAATTCCAGCAGGGCCGCCGGCGTCTTGAAGGACGACAGCGCCAGCCAGAGCACCGGCCCGAACATCAGCAGCACGCCCAGCGCCAAGTAGGCATAGCTGGCGACGTCGGTCCAATGCCAGGAGGCGCCGCCGCGACGGGCCAGGAGCAGGTGGCGGAGTTTTCCGGTCATGATGCCCTCCGCCGGGTCAGGAAAAGCTGGATCAGGGTCAGGACGAACAGCACCGCGCCCAGCAGGACCGACGCGGCGCCGGCCAGCCCGAAATTCTGCACCTGGTTGGCGAAGGCGGTGGTGTAGATGTACTGGACGACCATCATCGTCGCCGTGCCGGGACCGCCGCCGGTCAGAACGAACACCTCGTCGAACACCTGCACCGAGCGGATCAGCACCAGCACCAGCACGACCAGCAGGTTGGGCCACAGCAGCGGCAGGGTGATGCGGTGGAAGACGCGCCAGGGGCGGGTGCCGTCCATCTCGGCGGCCTCGTAGACGTCGCGCGGGATCGCCTGGAGGCCGGCCAGCAGGATCAGCGTGTAGAAGCCCATATGCGCCCACACCGAGACGAAGACCGCCCAGAACATTGCCCAGCCGGGATCGACGAAGAACAGGATCTTCTCGCCGCCCGCCGTGGTCAGCACGGCGTTGAGCAGGCCGTCGCGCTGCAGGATCCATTTCCAGATCAGGGCGACGACGACCGGCGACAGCAGGACAGGGAAGAAATAGACCGCGCGGAAGAAGCCGCGGCCGCGGATGGGCCGGTTCAGCACCAGCGCGGTGACGAGCGAGAACAGCACCATCGCCACCATCTGGAAAACGGTGAAGGTCAGCGTGTTCCCCACCCCGCGCCAGAACAGATCCTCGCGGCAGCTCGCGGCTTCGAGATAGGATCCGCAATCGAGCAGGCGGGCGTAATGCTCCGCCCCGACATAGGGCCGCTCCGACGGGAACAGCGCCGTCCCGCCCGTCACCGAGAAGACGATGTTGATCCCGATGGGCAGGAAGACGAACAGCCCGAAGAAGACGAGGTTCGGCAGCAGGAAGACGTAGGGCATGCGCGAGGCGCCGATCAGCCGCTGCACCGCCCGCATCGGCGGATCGGTCAGGCGCATCAGGGCGTTGGCGCTTCCCGTGGTGACGGCGGCCGCGGCGGACGGACCGCGCGCGGGGGCACCGTGCGATCTAATGGTGTCGGTCATGATCCACCGCCCGTGGTTGGGGCCAGGGCAATCGCATATGGCAATCATGATCCTATACAAGGAAGCCCGTCATTCCCGCGAAGGCGGGAATCCAGCCATCTCAGTCGCTGTGCACGAGAGTTTCCTGGATCCCCGCCTGCGCGGGGATGACGGAAGTCCCTTCATAGGACCCCAGAGTCCAAATGCGGTTGCCGCGGGGTTGCGGGGCAATTTCCGGGAGTCACTGCTTCTTCTTGCGCTCGGCGATCTGCTGGGCGACGTCGCTGGCGATGCGCTGATAGGCGTCGTCCAGGGTCGTTTCGCCGACCACCACCTGGCCGAGGCGGCTGATGGCGGCGTTGAAGACGATGCGGCTGCTGGGATCGCCCTGGATGCGGTAGGCCACCGGATCGAGCTTGCCGACCGCGTCGCCGAACACCTTCAGCGCGGCGGCTGCCTGCGGCGAAGCCGACTTGTAGGCGATGCCCTTCTTGGCGAGGCCGATATGGCCCGGCACGAAGAGGGTGCGCGCATAGAACTCGGCGGCGACCTCCTCGCTGGCGAGATAGTCGAGCAGGCGCCCGACCTCGGCCGGATGGCTGCTGGTCTTCAGCGCGACGAGCGCGGCGCCGCCGGGCATGCCCGAGCAGTTGGCCGGACCGCAGGGCGTCGGCACGGCGATCCAGTCGAAGGCGTCGCCGATGGTCTTGTCGAACTGCGCGGTCTGCCAGGAGCCGGATTCGTAGAAGACGACCTGGGCGTTCTTGAATTCCTCGTTGGCGCCGCGATAGGCGGTGCCGGACACGGCCCCCCACAGCTCCTTCGACATCACGCCGGACTTGTGCCAGTCGACGACCAGCTTGGCGGCGCGCTTGAACCCGTCATCGACCGGCTTCAGCTCGCCGCCGACCTCGGCCATCTGCGCCCCTTGCGAGACGGCAAGGCCGAAGAAGCGGTGGCCGGAGCGGTCGAAGGCGACCGGGAACGGCGCCTGCACCTTGTCGGCGACCGCCTTCGCCGCCTTGGCCCAATCCTCCCAGGTCGCGTTGGCGCCCGGCATGGCGACCCCGGCCTGCTCGAACAGCGTCTTGTTGACGAAGGGGCCGGTCACCGTCAGCTGCGTCATGTAGCCGGGGATCGCGGTGGTGTTGCCGGGGACCCGCATCCATTGCAGGAACGGCCCGTAATTCTGCTCCCAATAGGCGGCGTCCTTCACATGGGGACGGACGTCCATCAGGTAGGGGGCGAGGCCGCCCATGTCGGTGATGCGGGCGAGATCCGGCCCCTGGCCGGAGGCGAGCTGCACCGGCAGGGTCTCGTTGATCGCCTTGAAGGGCACCTGGTCGAGGACGATTTTGACGTCCTTGTTCTTCTCCTCGAAACGGCGGAGCAAGTCGTTCATGACCTCGCCCTCGTTGCCGTCCGAATACCACATGATGCGCAGCGTGGTCTGGGCCTGCGCCAGGGCCGGGACCCCCGCGGACCCGAGGACCGACAACGCCAGCGCACAGCCGGCCATCCATGCTGTCCTTTTCATTGCGTTCCCTCCTGTGGGGTCCCTCCCGGACCCGTGCCGACCCTTCGCCGGATTGCTATGCTTGCCGGCGCCGACGATTGCCGGGAGACGGGTTTCCTTCGGCGCCGCTGTTCGGACTTGAAGATGGCAAACGTTTGCCTAAACTGTCAACGGGAATGTTCGATGCACAAATGGAGTGGTTCATGAATGATCGGCGCCGTGAACCGGGCCAGAGTTCCGGACAATTCGCCGGACAGATCTCCCTGGCCGACATCGCGGCCGAGGCGGGTGTGTCCGTATCGACGGTTTCGCGCATCGCCAACGGCGATCTGGGGCGGGCTTCCGCCGCGACGGTGGCCAGGGTGCAGAAGCTGATCGCGGATCGCGGCTATCGTCCGAACCCCGTCGGCCGCAGCCTGCGCGGCGGGGAAAGCCGGCTGGTCGCCATGCTGGCGCCCAATCTCGACAACCCCGCCATGGCGGCCATCGCCGCGTCGACCGAAGCCGCCCTGCGCGCCGCCGGCTATGTGATGATCCTGTGCGACACCCACGACCGGTCGGATTTGCAGGACGAATATCTGCGGGCCATGCGCTCGCGCTTCGCAGAGGGCTTCATCGTGGTCAGCGCGGTCGCCAGCCCGGAGCTGGAGGTGTCGCTGCAGCGGGGCGAGCCGATCGTCTTCGTCAACCGGCGCAACCCCTATGGCGGCGGTCCCTTCATCGGGATCGACAACCGGCAGGCCGGGGCGGACGCCGCCGACCATCTGCTCGCCTGCGGCGTGCGCGCGCCGGCGGTGATCCATCCGGCGGATCTTTCCTCGACCATCCGGGAACGGGTGGAAGGGTTCCTCGGCCGGCTGGAGGAAAAGCGGCCGGGGATCGCGGTGCGGCGCTGCGAAGGGCCGGGCGGCAACCATCTCGACAGCGGCTATGCCGCCGCGCTGCGGCTCGCCGCCAACGGCGGTTGGCCCGACGGCATCCTCTGTCCCAGCGACATGATGGCCTACGGCCTGTTCCGTGCCGCCGGCGAGCAGGGCGTGCGCATCCCGGAGGAGTGCCGTCCGGTCGGCATCGACGACAACGACCTGAACGACTGGATCGCGCCGTGGCTCAGTTCGGTCAAGATCCCCTACCGCCGCTTCGGTGACGCGGTCGTCGCCAGCCTGCGCGACCTGCGGGCGGGAAACAGCGTCGGGGAAATCCTGCTCGACCACAGGCTGGTCCGCCGGCAGTCCGGATCGCCCATGGCCGGGGATCCGGACTGAGGCGCCCGCCAACTTGCCTCCAGGCCGTCACCGACGGCTTCAGGGTCCGTCAGATGCCGATTGAGTCCTCTGGCGGATTCCAGCCTGAACCGATCGCACCCTAGCGGCGGTCGGGCCGGAATGCGGTGGGATCGGTGAAGGGTTGGTCGCCTCCCATCATTTCCGCCAGCAGGCGGCCGCTCGCCGGTCCCAGCGTGAAGCCCTGGTGGCCATGGCCGAAATTCATCCAGAGGCCGGAATGTCCCGGCGCCTCGCCGATGAGCGGCAGCATGTCGGGCAGGCAGGGCCGCGTTCCGTGCCACGGCTCCGCCTCGACCGGGGCGCCGAGGTCGATGAGGGTCTCGACCGCCCATTCCGCCCGGTCGAGCTGGACCGGATCGGCGCCGGCGTCGGCGTGGGTGAACTGCGCCCCGGTGGTGATCCGCATCCCCCGCGCCATGGGGGCCAGCACATAGCCGAAGCCGGTGTCCAGCAGCGGCAGCGACAGGCGGTCACCACCGGCGTAATGGCGGTGGTAGCCCCGCTTGCGGACCATCGGCAGCCGGTAGCCGAACGGTCGCAGCACCTCGGCCGACCAGGGGCCGAGCGCCACGACGACCGCCTCGGCTTCCAGCCGGCCGTCGGCGGTGTCGACCGCCCAGCCGCCCCGGGGACCGGCCGACAGGGTGCGGGCGTCGCCTTCCAGTAGCCGGCCGCCGGCCTCGACGAGGCGCCGGCCATAGGCGGCGACCAGGGCGCCGGGATCGGAGACCGTCCACGGGTCGAGCCAGCGGATCGCGCCAACGCCCGTCTGTTTCAGGGCCGGCTCCGCCTGTGCCAGTCCGCCGGGCGTCAGGGCCTGGAAGCGCACGCCCCAGCGCTTCCGGTTGTCCTCCGCCGCGGCCAGCGCCTTGTCGAGCAGGTCCTGCCGCCGGAACAGCACGCGGTAACCCTCGCGCCGGACGAGCCCGTCCATCCGCGCGTCCACTTGCGCGTCGCCCATCAGTTCGTCATGGCCGGCCGTCGCCTGGGCGATCAGCCGCGCATAGGCGTCGGAAATGCGGGCGTGCCGCTTGCCTGCCGAATGCCACCAGTAGCGGGCGAGCGCCTCAGCATGGCCCGACAAAGCCCCGGCGTGATAATGGACGTCGTTGGTCCGGCCGGTCGCCACGGCGGCCAGCGTGCCGAAGTCGCGCGGCATCGGGTAGGGGCTGACCGCCTCGCACTGGATGATGCCGGCATTGCCGTAGCTCGTCTCCTCGCCCGGCCCGCGGCGGTCCACCACCGCGACCTCCCAGCCCCGTTTCTGGAGCTGGAGGGCGGTGGCGATCCCCACCATGCCGGCGCCGAGAATGATTGCCTGCTTCATGATGTCAGGTCCGGGCCTTGGCGGTGTCGGCGATCTTGAGGCGAGGATGGGAGAAAGGCAGGGCAGGGATGGGCAAGACGAACTCCATGATTGCAGACCGGTCCGCGAACGCCGGATGAACCGGTGACCAGGCTTGGGGCTTGTGCCGAGGGTCAGGCGGCGCTGGTGGCAAGGCGCTGCCGGCCGCTCCGCAGGGTGGTGGCGACCGCGACCGACAGGGCGGTCATGACGATCAGGAAGCCGAAGGCCGTGTCGAAGGACCCGCTGGCCGACACCAGGAAGCCCATCACCATCGGCGCGATGAAGCCGGCGATCTGGCCGCCCAGATTGACCATGCCGATGCCGGTGCCGAGCTGGCTCTCGTGCAGCACCTTGGTCGGCAGGGCGATGACCGTCGCCAGGACGAAGGACTTGAAGAAATAGACGATGGACTGGAAGACGATCAAGGCGGCGATGCTCTCCGCCCGGTACATCGCGAAGAGGAAGATGCCGGTCAGCGCCGCGCTGCCGATCAGCAGGTATTTCTCCCGGTCGGCGAAGAAGCGCGTCATCACCCAGCCGCCGATGGCGGTGGCGATGGTGGCGAGCAGGAAGGGGATCGGCACCAGGACGCCGACCGCCTTGAGGTCCAGGCCGCGCTGCTGGAGCAGATAGAGCGGCATCCAGCTATCCAGCCCCTTGTTCACGCAGCTCAGGCCGAACCAGACCACGACCAGCTGCCACAGGAACGGGGTCTTCAGCAGGATGCGGGTGGTCGCCCAGTCGATGCGGTTTGCCGGTTTCCCCTGGCCCGCTTTGCCCTGCGCGGAAGCGGGCTTCGCATCGTTGGGGACCAGCAGGAAATAGGCGACGGCGAAGGCGATCCCGGCGAAGCCGATGGCCTCGAAGGCATGGCGCCAGCCCAGCCCCAGGATCAGCGGCGCCATCACCAGCGGGGCGATCATGCTGCCGGCATAGTTGGACGAGGTCAGCAAGGCCGACATCTTCGGCTTGTTGTCCTTGCTGAACATCTCCGCCACCGCCTTGATGGCGGCGGGCGGGAACCCGCCCTCGGCGATGCCGAACATCAGACGGATGGCGATCAGAGACCCCAGGGACCAGGCGAAGCTGGTCGTTACCGTGAAGACGGACCACAGGGCGATCGAAACCACGATCACGGATTTGGAGCCGAA
Source organism: Azospirillum sp. 412522 (assembly GCF_019805165.1). GTDB lineage: Bacteria > Pseudomonadota > Alphaproteobacteria > Azospirillales > Azospirillaceae > Azospirillum. Next base: position 386,277 of record NZ_RWIJ01000002.1, on the reverse strand, counting down.
ACGGTCGGCCAGCCAGCCGCCGGGGATCTGCATCAGCGAGTAGCCGAGGAAGAAGACGCTGATGACGATGCCCAGGTCCGAGGCCTGGAGGTTGAAATCCTTGCCGATCTGGCCCAACGCGATCGAGATCGCCGCCCGGTCGATATAGGAGATGCAGAAAGCCAGATAGAGCAGTGAAAACCCGATGATGCTGGTCTTGTGCGTCTTGAGGGCGGACATGCGGGGTCTCCGTCAAGGGAAGGGGAAGCTCGGCTCCATCGGTTTTCGGTGGGGGTTGCCGGAGCGGCAGGTCGCCGGCAGCCGGATAGTCCGACGTCGAGAAAAGGTTCGAAACTGAAAGGCTCGTCAGTCCCAGGCGAGGAAACCGGGGGTCCGGGACAGTGGCGGTGCCGCGGCCAGCTTCTGCAGATCCGGCACCGGACGGCACAGCGCCGGATCGCCGGCGAAGGCCGCCTCCAGCGCGGCGGCGGCGGCGAGCACCAGCGCGTCGCCACCGCGCGGGCCGACGATCTGCAGGCCGAAGGGCAGTCCGGACTCGTCCAGCCCGACCGGCAGGCTCAGGGCCGGATGACCCGCCAGCGTCACGCCATAGGCCAGCGCCAGCCAGTGGAAGTAGGAGCGGGTCGGCCGGCCGTCGATCTCGCGCGGGTACAGCTCGCTCCAGGGGCGCGGGCTGACGGTGATGGTCGGGCTGATCAGCAGGTCGTGGGTTTCGAAGAAGGACTGGAAGGACCGGTAGATCCGAGTCTGCGTCGTCGCGGCGCGGGTGTAGTCCTCCAGGCTGTAGCCCAGCCCCTCCTCGATATTGGCCCGGACATTGGGGCCGAGCATGTCGGGACGTTCGCGGAAGGTCTTGGCGTGCATCGCCAGGAAGACCGAGGCCCGCAGCACGGCGAAGGCATCGTCGGCGCCCGTGCAGTCCGGCGTCGCCTCCACGCAGGCGGCGGCCAGCGGGGCGATGTGACCGACGCGGTCGCGGAAGACGCGGCGGATGTCCTGGGCGGTCGGGGCGAAGCCGAAATCCTCGGTCGCGGCAATGCGCAGCCGGGACAGGTCGGCGGCGGCGACGGGAGACCAGCGTTCCGCCCGGCCGCGCACCGGCTCGTCCGGCAGGCTGTAGGCGAGCGGGTCGCGGCGGTCGTCGCTGGCCATGACGGACAGCATCAGCGCCAAGTCCGCCACGGTGCGCGCCATCGGCCCGTCGGTCGACAGGTTCGACCAGCCGATGGCGCGGCGCTCGCTGGCGACCAGCCCGTAGGACGGGCGCATTCCGACGATGCCGGCATATCCCGCCGGGTTGCGCAGGCTGCCGCCGGTGTCCGATCCGGTCGCCAGCGGCGCCATCCCGCAGGCGAGCGCCACCGCCGATCCGCCCGACGAGCCGGCCGACGACCGCGACGGGTCGAACGGGTTGCCGGTCGCGCCGTAGACCGGGTTCCGGGTGTTGCCGCCCGCCGCCCATTCCGGCGTGTTGGTCTTGCCGAGAACGATGGCGCCGGCGGCGCGCAGCCGGGCGACCGATCCCTGGTCGGCGGCCGGCACATGGTTTGCGAAGAGCGGACTCCCATAGGTGGTGCGGAGCCCGGCGGTGTCCTGCGTGTCCTTGACCAGAAGCGGGATCCCGTGCAGCGGACCGACGCTGTCGCCGCGCCGGATCGCCGCCTCGGCCTCTTCCGCGGCCTTGCGGGCCTTGTCGGCGTCGAGCGCGACCACGGCGTTGACCGCCGGATTGACGAGATCGATCCGGGCAAGGCAGGCTTCCACCAACTCGACGGGCGACAGGCTTTTCCCGGCGATCCGGTCGCGCATGTCCAGCAGGGAGAGATCGGCGACGGAGGAGGTCGGGACAATCGACCCGGGAGCGGTTGAATCGGGCATGGCGGCGGTATCCGTCCGGCTTCAATTTGATGCATCGTCACAGAGTTTAGCGCATCGGTCAAATTGTTTATATGGTCAGCAAATGGGCGCTTTCCTTCTCTCACTGCGCAAACATATGGCAGAAAAGGATTCGACCCGTTAATCTGCCGAAAAGGCTCGTGAAAACTTTTTAGCGTATGCAATAAATCCTGCCTGGAAAATTGGCAGCGCCGGTGACAGGGAAACGGGAAGCGTCGATGCAGGATCACGATGAGCTGGCCAACACCACATCGCGGCTGGGCGTTTGCCTGAAGGCCGCGCGCCGGGCGCGCGGCTTGACCTTGAAGCAGGTGGCGGAACGCACCGGAATGGCCCTGTCGACTTTGTCGAAGGTTGAAAACGGCCAGATGTCGCTGACCTACGACAAGCTGCTGCAGCTGACCTCCGGCTTGAAGATCGAGATCGCGGAACTGTTCGAGCCGGCCGGGTCGCGGCCGGATCGCCCGCAGGTCATCACCGCCCGCCGCAGCGTCAGCCGGGCCGGGCAGGGGCATCTGGTCGATACGACCTTCTATTCCTACCGCTATCAATGTACCGATCTGGTGGGAAAGCAGATGGTGCCGATCCTGGCCGAGATCCGGGCGCGCACGCTGGAGGAGTTCGGGGCGCTGCTGCGCCACTCCGGCGAGGAGTATTTCTACGTCACCGCCGGCCGTGTCGCCGTCCATACCGAGTTCTATGAACCGACGGTCCTCGGTGTCGGCGACGGCATCTACCTCGACAGCAGCATGGGCCATGCCTATCTCAACGCCGGCGAGGAGCCGGCCCGCGGCATCTGCGTCTGCACCGGCGAGGAATCCGACGACCTCTATCAGAAACTGCGATGACGCCGGCGCGCAAGGCGGCAGATTCAGGGTTGCGTTCGCCGCATTATTTCCATAACCACACTTATGTGCTTTTAATCTGTAGGCGCAAAGTTAAACTGTCAATCTCCGCTTGACCTGAAGTTAGCTTGAGGTTTTAGGCTGCCCTTATTGGATCTGGCATACCACATTCCTGTGGGTCCCGATTTGATGATGGACAAACCTCGCAAGGCAGGCAGGACGATGAGCAGCACTCCACCGCAAACGCCCCGCGGTCCACTCACGAGTCCACCCACAGCGACACGGACGCTGCGGGTCCACCGTCTGGAGCAGGTCGCGCCACAGGTGCGGCTGGTGGAATTGCGCGATCCGGACGGCGGGCGGCTACCGCCGGCTGAACCGGGCGCGCACATCGACATCCATCTGCCGGACGGCGCCTTGCGGTCCTATTCGCTGTGCGGCGATCCGGCGGATCGGCAGGCTTACCGCATTGCCGTTCTGAACGTGCCGGGCGGCCGGGGATCGCGTTTCATCCATGGCGAGCTGGAACCCGGCACCACCGTCACGGCCGCCCTGCCCCGCAACAGCTTCCGCTTCGACGACGCGCCGCGCTATCTGTTCATCGCCGGCGGCATCGGCATCACGCCGCTGCTGCCGATGGTCCGCGCTGCCGCCGGCCGCCGGGCCGACTGGGTCCTGCATTATTGCGTGCGCAGCGCAGCGGCGGCGCCGTTCCTCGACGAACTCCTGGCGCTGCCCCACGGCCGGGTCGAACTCCATGCCGCCGACCAGGGCCGAAGGCTGGCGGTGGACGCGCTGCTGGCATCCGCCCCGGCCGATGCCCTGATCTATTGCTGCGGTCCGCAACGGTTGATGCAGGCCGTGGCCGCCGCAGCTTCGCCGACACAGGATGTCCGATTCGAGTGGTTCACGCCGCCCGCGGAGGCGGCCCGGGGCGATGCGTCGGAGGAGGCTGTGCCGGACGGCAGCTTCGAGGTGGTTTGCGCCCGTTCCGGCGTGACGGTCACGGTGGCGGCGGGAACCAGCATTCTCGAGGCGCTCGACGCCGCAGGGGTCGCGGTGGATTCGTCCTGCGAGCAGGGCATCTGCGGCACCTGCGAAACGACGGTCCTGGAGGGCGAACCCGACCACCGCGACAGCGTCCTGTCGAAGGCCGAGCGCGCCGCCGGCAAGACGATGATGCTGTGCGTGTCGCGCGCCCTGAGCGCAAGATTGGTGCTGGACGTTTGAAAGCCGGCACCTCAACCACAGGAAAAATGAGGAAACGAATGACCGAGAACGACCTGGAACGGCTGGGGCTGGGGCTGCTGAACAGCCCGGCCGAGGCCATCGTCTATTCCGACCGGCAAGGCGTGATCCGGTTCTGGAACGCCGGTGCCGAGCGCGTGTTCGGCTTCGCCGCCGAGGAAGCGCTGGGCCAATCGCTGGACATCATCATTCCCGAACGGCAGCGGCAGCGTCATTGGGAGGGCTATGACGAGGTGATGCGGACGGGGGTGAGCCGCTATGGCAGCGGCGACCTGCTGTCGGTTCCGGCGACGCGCAAGGACGGCAGCCGCATTTCCGTGGAGTTCACCATCGTTCCGCTGAAGGACGAGAATGGGGCGATGATGGGAATGGCGTCCGTCATGCGCGACGTGAGCGCCCGCTTCGAAGAGCTGAAGGCTCTGCGGCGTCAGGCGGCCGGCCGTTGAGGCGGCGGCTCCCCGCCTGCCCTACCCGTTCGCCAGACGCGCGCGCAGTTCGCGTTTCACCACCTTGCCGTAATTGTTCTTCGGCAGCTCCTCGACGAACAGGTAACGCTTGGGCCGCTTGAAGCGGGCGATGCTGGCGTTGCAATGGGCGTCGAGGCTGCCGGGGGAAATCTCGCGGCCGGGTTCGGCGACGATGAAGGCGACGACGATCTCGCCCCATTCCGGATCGGGCTGGCCGGTGACGCAGACCTCGGCCACCTCGGGGTGGCGCAGCAGCACCTCCTCGACCTCGCGCGGATAGATGTTGGTGCCGCCGCTGATGATGACGTCCTTCGACCGGTCGCGCAGCGTGAGGTAGCCGCGCCGGTCGAAGGAGCCCATGTCGCCGGTGAACAGCCACCCGCCGCGCAGGGCCTCGGCCGTCGCCCGGGGATTGTTCCAGTATCCGGCCATCACCACGTCGCCGCGGCAGACGATCTCGCCGACCTCGCCGGTCGGCAGGGGGCGGCCGTCGGCGTCCACCACCGCCACCTCGACGCCGCTGCGGGCGAAGCCGACGGAGCCCAGCACCGCATCATCGTCGCTGACATGATCGCCCCGACGCAGCGACGTGATGGTCATCGGTGACTCGCCCTGGCCGTAGATCTGGGCGAAGACCGGCCCGAAGGTCGCGAGGGCGCGGCGCAGTTCCTCCACATACATCGGACCGCCGCCATAGACGATGGAGCGCAGGTTGGCCGGACGGCGGCCGTCGCGCTCCGCCTCCAGACGCAGCCTCTGCACCATGGTCGGGGCGAGAAAGGCGCCGCAGCCGGGATGGCGGTCGCAAAGGTCGAGGAATTCCGACGGCTCGAAGGCGGAGGAGGCCGGAACCACCTGCCGGGCGCCGCGGGCGACATAGGCCGCCATGTAGAGGCCGGACCCGTGCGACATCGGCGCCGCATGCAGCAGGCTGCACGCCTCGTCCACCGTCTCGACATCCGCCAGATGGGCGATGGTCATGGCCAGCAGGTTGCGGTGGGACAGCATCGCCCCCTTCGACCGCCCGGTGGTGCCGCTGGTGTAGAACAGCCAGCCCAGCGCCTGCGGGTCGGGGTCGATCGGGCCGGTCCATTCCTCCCCCGCCGCCAGCGCCGCGTAATCGGCCCCGCCGATGGCGACGCGGCGGCAGGACGCCGCCGGCGACCCGGCCAGCGCCAGTTCCAGCCCATCGGCCAGCTTTGGCGAGACGAAGACGGTGGACGCGCCGGAGTCCTCCAGGATCTGCACCAGCTCGCGCGGGTGGAGCTTGGCATTCACCGGCGTCGCCGCCATGCCGGCGGCCCAGATGGCGAAGAACAGCTCGACATATTCCGGCACATTCTCGCTGGCGATGGCGATCCGGTCGCCCGGCTGTCCCATTGCACGCAGCCCGGCGGCGATGCGCAGGGCGCGCGAGCGCAGCCCGGCAAAGCTGTGGACCATGTCGGTGCCTTGGAACACCGCCCCGCGGTCGGGGAAGCGGGCCGCCACCTGATCGAGAAGGGAGAAGAGGTTCACCGGCGCCGTTCCTTCCTGTCACCGTTCATCCGCTGGGATCGCTCCGGCCCGTCGATCCGCCAGGACACGGATGCGCTCCTTCACCTGTTCGTCCAGCGGATTGTAGACCAGAAGGCCCAGATCCGGACGTCCATCGACGGCGAAGGCCGAATATTCCATCTCGATGGTGCCGAGTTCCGGGTGCTGGAGCTGCTTGACCCCCTCGCTCGGCGCGTAGACGTCGTTCTCGCCCCAGAACCGCGCGAAGTCGGCACTCGTCCGGCACAGCTCCTCGACAAGGTCGCCGATCTCCTTCACGGCGCCGGCCCGCGCGGCATCGACGCGGAAGGCGCCGACCAGATGCCGGGCCATGCCTTCCCAGTCCTTCTGCTTGGCGCGGACCGCCGGGTTGCCGAACACCAGCCGCAGGATGTTGCGCTGATCGGGAGGAAGCGTGCCGTAATCGGTCAGGACCACCGCGGCGGCCCGGTTCCAGGCCAGCACGTCCCAGGTCGCCGTCTTGATGAAGGCGGGACAGGCGTCGAACGCATCCAGCAGCCGTTGCAGGCGCGGACTGACGCCGTCCGCCGGCCTGTAGCGCATCTCCGGCGGGCGGCCGAGCGCCAGGATGAACAGATGCTCCCGTTCCAGGTCGGTGAGCAACAGGCCGCCGGCGATGCGGTCCAGCACGTCGGCCGACGGCGCCCCTCCCCGCCCCTGTTCCAGCCACGTGTACCAGGTCGGGCTGATGTTGGCGCGCTGCGCCACCTCCTCCCGGCGCAGTCCCGGCGTGCGGCGGCGTCCCGAGAAGCCGAAGGCCGCCGGATCCAGCCGCGTGCGGCGGTCGCGCAGGAAGTCGGCAAGAGTGCTGGCCGCGTTGGCCTGTCTGGGTTCGGGCTGCATGGGCAATCCCCTGGGCGGATCCTGGTAGCCGCTATACTAGGAAAACGTCACTACTTTAACAGGATAGCATGGCGCATCAGAGTGCGGGTGACGGAATTTGAAAGGTGATTTCCCCATGCGCATTTTCCTCACCGGTGCCACCGGCTTCATCGGCCGGGCCGTGCTTCCCGAGCTTCTCCAGGCCGGCCATCGGGTCGTCGGCATGACCCGCTCGGCGGACGGCGCCCGCGCGCTGGCCGATGCCGGCGCCGAGCCTCACCACGGCACGCTGGAGGATCCGGCGAGCGTCCGGAGCGGTGCCGAGAAGGCGGACGCCGTGATCCACACCGCATTCGACCACGACTTCTCGCGCTTCGTCGAGAATTGCGGGAAGGACCGCCGGGTGATCGGCGCTCTCGGCGAGGCGCTGAAGGGCTCGGACCGTCCGCTGCTGATCACCTCGGGGGTCGGCATTGGCGGCGCCGGCCATGGCCGGCTCGCCCGGGAGGACGTCTTCGACGATGCCCATCCCAACCCGCGCATCGTGTCGGAGCGGGCCGGCAACGAGCTGCTGGATGCCGGCGTCAACGTCGCCGTGATGCGGCTGCCCCAGGTCCACGACACGAGAAAGCAGGGGTTGATCACGCCGCTGATCGAAATCTTCCGGGAAAAGGGTGTCGCAGCCTACATCGGCGAAGGGCAGAACCGCTGGTCCGCCGGCCATCTGAGCGACGTCGCCCGTCTCTACCGGCTGGCGATCGAGGCGGCGGAACCCGGCGCGCGTTACCATGCGGTCGGCGAGGAAGGGGTCGAGACCCGCAGGATCGTCGAGGCGCTGGCGCGCGGCCTCGGGATCCCGGCGGTGTCGGTCCCGCAGGACAAGGCGGCAGACCATTTCGGCTGGATGGCGATGTTCGCCGGCATCGACATGGCGGCGTCCAGCGCCCTGACGCAGGAGAAGCTCGGCTGGCGTCCGCGAGGCCCCGGCCTGATCGCCGACCTGGAGGCGATGACCTACGCCTGACCGGGACCGCCGCCGTCCGGTTCAGTCGGTCCCCTTGAGGTAGGCACGCGGCGACGCGCCGAGCACGCGCTTGAACATCGCGGTGAAGGCGGCGGGGTTGTCATAGCCGAGGTCGATGGCGACCGCGGTGACGGTCTCCCCCGCCACCAGCCGCGGCAGGGCGGCGGCGAGGCAGGCCTGCTGGCGCCATTCCAGGAAGCTCAGCCCGGTCTCCCGCCGGAACAGCCGGGTGAAGGCACGCCGGCTGACGCCGAGCCCGTCGCACCACTCCTCGATCGTCTCGTGCACCAGCGGCCGCCGGAGGAAGCGCCGGCAACGCTCGGCCAATGCCGGACTCGCCGGGAACGGGACGGTCAGCGGCTGGGCCGGCAGATACAGCATCTCGTAACGGATCAGCGCCATCACCGCGCCGTCGTGGCTGTCGGGATCATAGTCCGCCGGCACATCCACGGCGCGGGCGAACAGGCTGCGGATGAAGGGCGAAAGCGCGACGACCTGGCAGCGGTCCGGCATTCCACCGGTCAGCGCCGGGTCCAGATACAGGCTGTGCGTGGTCACCGCCCCGATCATGCGGACCTCGTGCAGGACACCGGGCGGGATCCACAGGCCGAAATCGGGCGGCACCACCCACCGGCCCTGCGGGGTCGACATGATCAGCACCCCGGTGATGCCGGAAATCAGCTGGCCTCGACGGTGCCGGTGGAGCGGCAGCGTGCCGCCGTCCGGATAATCGTGCGTGGTGGCGAGCAGCGGCCGCTGGACGCCATCGATCTCGTCAACCCGGACATTCCTGACCATGGCCCGATCTCGTAGAAAACTGGCCTGACCGCGGTGGCGGGCCTTCTCCGGCGACCGTAGGCTTACGGTGCAATCAACGCAACAATGCCGGACCGCGCCGGACCGCCCTGCTTGTTCGAAAAGGGGCGGCCCGGACGCAAGGCGGAGAGAGAAGGGCATGCCCCCGTGACCGACACCACCCTGAGCCGGCCCGCCGCCGGTTCGACGGCCTTTTCCATTCTGGCCGCGATCAGCGCCTGCCACCTGCTCAACGACATGATCCAGTCGCTGCTGCCGGCGGTCTATCCGATCCTGAAGGACGAATTCGGCCTCAGCTTCGCCCAGCTCGGCCTGCTGACCTTCGTCTACCAGGTGACCGCATCGCTGCTGCAGCCGCTCGTCGGCCTGTTCACCGACCGCCGGCCGATGCCCTATTCGCTGGTCTTCGGCATGGGGTCCACCCTGCTCGGCCTTCTCATCCTGGCCTGGGCGCCCGGCTTCCCGGCCCTGCTGGCCGGCGGGATGCTGCTCGGCTTCGGCTCGTCGATCTTCCATCCGGAAGCGTCGCGCATCGCCCGCCAAGCCTCCGGCGGCGCCCATGGGCTGGCCCAGTCGCTGTTCCAGGTCGGCGGGAATCTCGGCTCCGCCCTCGGCCCGCTGCTGGCCGCCTTCATCATCCTGCCCCACGGCCAGGGCAGCCTGAGCTGGTTCGCCGTCGCCGCCCTCGCCGGCATGGTGGTCATGGTCCGTCTGGGAAGCTGGCAGCGGCAGACCGCCAAGCCGCGCGCGGGCGCCGGGCGGGCGGCCACCCACCATGCCGACCTGCCGGCCGGCCGGGTCGCCAGGGCCGTCGGGATCCTGATCGCGCTCATCGTCTCCAAATACGTCTATCTGGCCAGCATCACCAGCTACTACATCTTCTACCTGATCGACCGTTTCGGACTGTCCACCGGCGACGCCCAGCTCTGCCTGTTCGTCTTCCTGGCGGCGGTGGCGGCGGGGACGGTGATCGGCGGCCCGGTCGGCGACCGCATCGGACGCAAGACCGTTATCTGGGTCTCGATCCTCGGCATCCTGCCCTTCACCCTGGCCCTGCCCTATGTCGGCCTGACGGCGACAATCATCCTCAGCGCCGTCATCGGGCTGGCCCTGGCATCGGCCTTCCCGGCCATCGTGGTCTATGCGCAGGAACTGCTGCCCGGCCGGGTCGGCATGGTGTCGGGACTGTTCTTCGGGCTGGCGTTCGGCGTGGCCGGCATCGGCGCCGCCGGCCTGGGAATGCTGGCCGACTGGCGGGGCATCGGCTTCGTCTATAGCGCCTGTTCGTTCCTGCCGCTTCTGGGCCTGCTGACCGTCTTCCTGCCGGACGTGGAGCGCCGCAGGACGCGGGCGGCCTGACTTGGCGCCGGATGGGCGAGGAGCGCGCCTGCTCCTCCCGCCCATCCGGCCGATCAATGAGATTCGGTGCCTCCGGCCAGCCGGCCCAGCGCCTCAAGGGCATCCGCCGGCAGGTCCAGCTTGGCCGCCTCCAGATTCTCCCGCAAATGGGCGACCGACGAGGTCCCTGGAATGAGAAGAAGATTGGGCGCCCGTTTCAGCAGCCAGGCGAGCGCCACCTGCATCGGCGTCGCCCCGAGCCGGGCGGCGACCTCGGACAGCAGGCCGGACTGGAGCGGCGTGAAGCCGCCGAGCGGGAAGAAGGGCACATAGGCGATCCCTTCGCCGGCCAACTCGTCGATCAACGCATCGTCCGACCGGTGCACGAGATTGTAGTGGTTCTGCACGCAGACGATCTCGCAGATGCGGCGGCCTTCCCCGATCTGGCGGGCCGTGGCGTTGCTGAGGCCGATGTGCCGGATCAGGCCCTGCCGCTGGAGTTCGGCGAGCACGCTCAATTCTCGTTCGACCGGCCCTTCTCCCGGAGCGTGGCCGTTGTCGCCCCAAAGGCGCAGATTGACGACGTCGAGCACATCCAGGCCGAGGTTCCGCAGGTTGTCATGCACGGCCTGCCGCAGCTCGTCGGGAGAGGTCGCCGGCAGCCAGGACGCGTCGCCGCCGCGCCTCGCGCCGACCTTGGTCACGATCAGCAGATCGTCCGGATAGGGAGCCAGTGCCTCGCGGATCAGCCGGTTGGTGACGTGCGGACCGTAGAAGTCGCTGGTGTCGATGTGGTTCACCCCCGCTTCAATGGCATGGCGAAGCACGGCGATGGCCGCGTCGCGGTCCCTGGGAGGACCGAACACGCCGGGACCGGCGAGCTGCATGGCGCCATAGCCGAGCCGCCGGACGATTTTGCCGCCGAGGGCGAAGCTGCCGGATTTGGCGATGCTCGGTTTATCGATGCTGGACATGACGGTCTCCTTCATGGTCTGGCCAATTCCTGGTCCAGCCCAACCTAGTCGCCATCGCCCTGTTCGATTAGCCTGCACAATGTGGACAGCCCGTGCGGATTTCCGAACAATGCGACATGATCTGGAAGACCTGAACGCCTTCGTCGCGGTGGCCAACGCCCGCGGTTTCCGGGAGGCCGCGCGAGCAAACAACTCCAGCGCTTCCGCTCTCAGCGAAGCCGTGCGGCGGCTGGAGGCGCAGTTGGGCGTGAGGCTGCTCAACCGGACCACCCGCAGCGTGGTGCCGACGGAGGCGGGCGAGCGCCTGCTGGCCCGGCTCGGCCCTGCGCTCCGCGAGGTCGATGCGGCGCTCGACGTGGTGAACGGCTTTCGCGACCGGGTGGCGGGAACCCTCAGGCTCAATGTGCCGGTCAGCGTGGCGAGGCTGGTCCTGCCGGCGATCCTGCCGGCGTTCCAGGCCGCCTATCCCGAGATTCGGGTGGAGGTGATGGGGGAGGACAGCTTCGTCGACGTGCTGGCCGCCGGGTGCGATGCCGGCATCCGCTACGACGAGCGGCTGGAGCAGGACATGATCGCGGTTCCCATCGGTCCGCGCCGCCAGCGTTTCGCCACCGCGGCCTCTCCCGCCTACCTGCGGGCGCGCGGACAGCCCGGACATCCGCGCGACCTGATGGGCCACAGCTGTGTGCGCGGGCGCTTCTCCAGCGGCTCCATGCCGCTCTGGGAGTTCGAGCGCGACGGGGAGGTGATCCGGCTGGACCCCTCCGGACCGCTGGTGGTCGGTCCGGGAGGCATCATGGAGCTTGCCATCGACGCGGCCGTTTCCGGCATCGGCGTGATCCACCTGTTCGAGCAGTGGCTGCGCCCGCATCTGGAGAGCGGCGCGCTGGAGCCGGTCCTCGAACCATGGTGGCAAACCTTTTCCGGCCCGTTCCTGTATTATCCCGGACGGCGTCTGGTCCCGGCCCCGCTCCGCGCCTTCCTCGACTTCATCCGGGCCGGTCGGCAGACCAGCCCCCGTCCCTGATCCGCCGCGGCCGTCACTCCGACAGCATGGCCGCCAGACAGTCGGCGATCTGGCGGGAGGAAAAGGGTTTGCGCAGGAGACGCACGGCCTCCCCGAAGTCGGGCGTGTCCGCGTAGCCGGTCACGATCAGGGCGGGAAGCCCCGGACGCAGCGTCCGCACGTTGCGCACGACGGCGGCCCCGTTCATGCCGGGCATGGCGAAGTCGGTGACCAGGGCGTCGACGGTCGCTCCCTCGCGGAGAATGGCCAGGGCGCCCTCGCCGCCGTCGGCCTCGATGACATGGTATCCAAGATTCTCCAGCATCGCCATCGTGCCCAGCCGCACGATCGCATCGTCCTCCACCAGCAGGATGGTGCGCCCGCCGGCGGATACGGCCACGGGACCGCTGTTATCGGCCGTGGCGGGAACCGCGGCGACGCTCGGCAGGTACAAGGTGATCGCGGTTCCGACGCCGGGCGTGCTGTCGATATGGACGCCGCCGCCGGACTGGGTCGCCATGCCATGGACCATCGACAGCCCGAGACCGGACCCCTTGTCGACCGGCTTGGTGGTGAAGAAGGGTTCGAAGACATGCGGCAGCACCGCCGGGTCGATGCCGGTGCCGGTATCCTCGACCCTGATCGCCACATAGGTTCCGGGCGGCAGCGCCTCCGGCCCGCTTTCGGAATCGCCTGTCTCTTCGCCACCGCAGATTTGGGCGACGAAAGCGGTCAGGGACAGACGTCCGCCCTCCGGCATCGCGTCGCGGGCGTTGATGACGAGGTTCAGGATGGCGGATTCGAGCTGCGCCTGGTCGATCAGCGCCGCCGGAAGTCCGGGCTCCACCTTGATGGCGATGTCGATCAATCCGCCCAGCGCGCGCTCCACCAGAGTGCCCATGCCGGACAGCAGATCCCCCAGGTCGGTCGGTTCCGGCATCAGGGTCTGGCGCCGCGCGAAGGACAGCAGCGACTGGGTCAGCCGTGCCCCCCGCTCGATGGACCGGTTCGCCGCGTCGAACAGTTCGCGCGGGATGCCGTCGGGCACCGTGGGGGCCAGGACGGCAAGGCAGCTGACGACGCCCTGGAGCAGGTTGTTGAAATCGTGGGCGACGCCGCCGGTCAGCTGTCCCAGCGCCTCCATCTTCTGCGCCTGATGCAGGGCCGCCTCCGCCCGCCGGCGATCCGTCATTTCGGCCTGCAATTCCCGCGTCCGCTCCTCGACCCGCTCCTCCAGCCGGCTGGAGGCCCGGGTGATCTCGTCGAGATGGCTGCGGGTCCGGTACTGATGCGCCCGGCCGCGCGCGGCGGCCTGCGCGGCGCTCTGCAACGCCTCGCGGTGCAGCGGCCGGTCCAGCAGGGTGACGTTGCCGAGCGACTGGAAGAAGGCCAGCCTGCCCCGCCCGGCCAGACGGCTGCGCCGCGACGTCAGGATCACGATGGGCAGATCCGACCAGCGCGGCTGGTCCTTCAGCCAGGCGCCCAGCAGCGTCACATCGGTCAGCGCCCCTTCGGAGAGCACCAGGGCCGTGGTCTCGTCGCCGAGGGCCCGGCAAAGCTCCGGCATGTCGGCACAGGACCGTGTCGCCAGACCGACCTCCGCCAGCACCGAGCCGATCACCTCGGCATCCCGCCCTTCGGGTGCCAGGACGAGAATGGACGCGCGCATCGGCATCGATCAACCGGTCTCGGCCAAGCCGTTGAGCAACGGGTCGTTCGAACCCTTGTATTCGGGCACCCCCGTCAGCACGCCGTGGAACTCCATCAGCTTCGGTCCGACCTGCATCCCATCGGGGAAAAGCCGGAATTCGCGGATCGACAGTTCGTGGATGCCGGTACGCTTCTTGACCACCGAAATCGCCTTGCGCACCTCGCCGCCGGCTTCGAAGAAGCGCAGCAGCACGACGGTGTCGCTCATGAAGGAGAGGTCGACCGGATTCTGGACATCGCCGACGATCCCCTGCTGGGCCAGGATCAGGATGGTCACCACGCCCTTGTTGTTCAGGTAGGTCAGCAGCTCGTGCATCTGAAGCGTCAGCGCCTGCTCCTCCGGCATGGTGCTGAGGTAGGAATTCAGGCTGTCGATCACCACGATGCGGGCGTCGCGGTCCTCGACCTCGCGGCGCACCTGCCAGACGAACTGGCCGGGCGACAGGCGGGACGGGTTGGCGCGCTGCCAGCCGACGCGGTTCCGGTGCACCGCTTCGGCGATGTCGATTCCGAGCGCGACGCTGCGCTGTTCCAGCGTCTTGAAATTTTCGTCGAACGAGAAATAGGCGGCATGTTCACCTCGCCTCACCGCGGCGGTGACATATTGCAGGGCGATGGACGATTTGCCGACTCCCGATGGTCCGACAAGGATCGTCGTTGTCCCCTGCGTCAGGCCGCCGCCCATCAGATCGTCCAGCGACGGCAGGCCGCTTTCCACGGTGGCCGGCTCGAAGTCGGTCCGGTGCTCCTCGGCGATCAGGCTGGGGAAGACCAGGACATTTTCCCTGGTGATGGCGAAATCATGCCAGCCGCTCTGATAGTCGGCGCCCCGCATCTTGGCGATGCGCAGGCGGCGGCGGGCCGCGCCATAGGTCCTTTCGATCTGCTCCAGCACGATCACGCTGTGCGCCAGACTGTGCAGATCCGTCGTGCCGTCGTCATGGGTCAGATCGTCCAGGATCAGGGTGGTGCAGCGACGGCCCTGCAGGAACTGCTTGAGTGCCAGGATCTGCCGGCGGTAGCCGAGCTGGTCCTGGGCGAGCAGCCGCAGTTCCGACACGGTGTCGATCACCACCACTTCCGGATTCTCGGCTTCGATCCGGTCGATGATCAGGCGCACGGTTTCACCCAGCTCCACCTCCGACGGGTAGAGCACGCTCTGCTGGCGGTCCAGCTGCGCTTCGATGGGCACGATGTCGAACACCGCGAAGCCGTCCAGCGACCAGCCATGGCTGGCGGCGGTCGCCTCCAGCTCCTTCGCGGTTTCCGACAGGGTGATGTAGAGCCCCCTCTTGCCGTCGCCCCGCGTCTGGATCAGAAGCTGCAGAGCGATGGTTGTCTTTCCCGTACCCGGTGCTCCCTCCAACAGGTGTATTCGCCCACGTGGCAGGCCGCCACGCAAAATCAGGTCGAATTCGGGAATTCCGGTCTGCACTTTTTCGATCGGGATCGGCTTAGGCACCAAAGGCTCCTTAACTTCCGTGTCTGTTGACAAACCCGGCGCCGGGAAATTGTTCCGTCGGGGCCGGTGACGCCTCGAAAATAGGCCCGGCACGGCCGGCCATGCGGGGCCGTCGGAGCCGCGTCGGGGCCGCGGCCGCGGGCTTCGCAACTGATCAGCGGCCGGCCGAAGGCCAGTCGGCGACAGCGGAGCGCGGGGGGCCGTCACCTCTCGCCAGGTGGCGGCTGACCGCCGCGGCGAGGCTGCGTGGGGTGACCGGCTTGTGCAGCAGGCCGAATCCGTGGATGAGGGCATCGTTCTGCGGCTGGGTGCCGATCTCGCCGGTGACGATCAGGCCGGGAACGCCGGGATCGTGCATCTCCCGGATGCGGAGGATGGCCTCCGTTCCGATGCGCTTGTCCCTCAGGCGGTAATCGACGACGAGGATGTCCGGCCGGCGCCCGTCCCGCTCCAGGCTCTCCACCGCGAGGTCGGTCGAATCGGCGGCGATCACGTCGAACCTCCAGGCGCGAAGGATGCTCTCCATCCCGGCGAGCACGATCGGATCGTCGTCGATCACCACCGCGAACCGCTGCTCCCCCCGTTCCGGCGGTGCCGGCGCCATCTCCGCAGGCGGAGGCTCCGGAGCGCAGACCCCCGTCGCGAGCGGCACCGCGATGCTGAACAGGGAGCCCTGGCCGGGTTGCGAGCGCACCGCGACGGGATGGTCGAGCAGACCGGACAGGCGGCGGACGATCGCCAGCCCGAGGCCCAGCCCCTGGTTGCGGTCCCGCTCGGGATTGTCGACCTGATACAGCTCCTCGAAGACGCGGTCGATCTGATCGGCCGGGATCCCGCATCCGCTGTCGGCGATCCCGATCAGGAGATGGCCGGCTTGCAGGGTGCATTCCACCGAAACTCCGCCCCGGTCGGTGTAGCGGATGGCGTTCTCCACCAGATTGCGCAGCATGCGGCCAAGCAGGACGCGGTCGCTGCGGACCACCGCATGGCAAGGCGGGACCTGCCACTCCAGGCCCTTCTCCTGCGCGACAGGGGCATAGGCGTCGTCCAGGCTCCTCAGCAGCTCCGATATGCGGAACTCCTCCAGCTGCGGCGCCACGATGCCGGCGTCGAGGCGGGAGATGTCGAGCAGGCCGTCCAGCAGCCCTTTGAGGATTTCCAGCCCATGCTGGAGACGGGCAAGCGCCTCGAGACCGGGACCCTCGGCCAGATGCGGGCGGAGCACTTCGGCGAACAGCAGGATCGACTGCATGGGCTGGCGCAGATCGTGGCTGGCCGCGGCCAGGAAGCGGCTCTTGGAGCGCCCGGCCTCCTCGGCCAGATCGCGGGCGCGGTGGATGTCGTGGATATCGACGGCGCCGCCGAACCACGCGATGATCCGTCCTCCCTGGTGGATCGGATGGGTGCGGCTGAGATGCCATCGGTAGGCTCCGTCGGCCCGGCGCAGGCGCAGTTCATATTCGTGCGGTGCGCCGGCGACGATGGCGGGACCCCGTACCGCCTGAATCCGGGCGACATCGTCCGGATGGAGATCGGACATGCGGTCCGCCTCGACCGTCATGCGGCCGGTGTAGGAGCGGAACGCGGCGTTGACGAATTCCAGCGTGCCGTCGGGACGGTTCACCCACATCATGTGCGGCGCGTTCTCCACCAGAACGCGAAACCGTTCCTCGCTGGCCCGCAGCGCGGCGGACGCCTCCTCATTGGCCTGCATCTGCCGTTCGAGATCCTCGACCAGCGCATCGAAGGCAAGCCCGAGACGGCTCATTTCGGGGCCATCCACCGCGCCGACGCGGGCGGAGCGGTCGCCGGCCCGCCAGCTTGCGGTCGCCGAGATCAGCGCTGCCATGGGGTTGTAGAGATGCCGCTTGGCGATCACGTACGCCGCCAGCAATCCAAGCAGCAGGGTGGCGGCGATCCACACCAGAGACCGCTGGAGAGTGTCGTCGATACCGCCCATCGCCGCGTCATGGTCGATGCCGATGGCGACGAAGATGTGCCGGACCCCGGCGGACAGCGGAACATAGGCGAACACCCGCTCGATGCCATCGATCCCCATCAATTGGGAGGTACCGACCGCGTCGGCGTCCAGCAGGGGACGGAAGCGTTCCGGAAGCGCGGTGCCCACGGTCCCCGGCCTTGCCGGCGCATGGGCAAGCACGATGCCGTTGCTGTCGGCCACCAGCAGCGCGGCATTGTCGGGAAGCGGGTGTTCGGAGAGATAGCGTTCGAGCCAGCTGAGATCGATCAGCGCCGTCACCACCCCGACCGGCGGGCTGCCGGCACCGTTGCCGCGGATCGGCAGGCCGAACGGCATCGCGGGCCTGCCGCTGTTCCGCCGCCGGATGAACTCGCCGACGGCGAAGCCTCCGCTTTCCAGGGCGGCGCGGACATGCGTCCGGTCGGCGATGTCCCGTCCAGGCAGGCCGAGGTCGGTGGAACAGAGGATGACACCGTCGGGACCGGCGAGATTGATCGTCAGGTATTCCGGTATCCGCTTGCCGGTGCGGGCCAGCAGCTCCTGACAGGCCGCGGCGTCGAGGGACTGGGCGGCCGATGTTTCCGCCAGCAGTTCCAGCATCTGGCGGACGCCTTCGACGAGGCGCACCTGCTCGCCGCCGAGCAGGCCGAGCAGTTGACGGGCATGCTCGTGGATCTCCTCCGAACGCTGGCGGCGCAGGTCGATCTGGTTCCACACCTCCAGGGCGCAGATCGGAACCAGGGCCAGCGACACGAGCAGAAGCAGGCGGGTCAGGAAGCTCATGGCGTTCCGATCCCGGCCCTGGTGCTGTGGGATGCGACCGCCGCGACCGTCATTGCTCCGTCTCCCGTCCGGTCCTGCTCCACCCTCAACCGTCAGAAAAGCCGAATGCTGCCGTCCGATCGCGATTTGGCCCGCCCGCCACCCGGCTGATCCCTTCGAACTGGGGGCTTCCCGGACAGCCAGCGTCATCGTGCGTCCGACCGAGCACAAGCGATCAGAAGAGGGAGTGCCGACGATGCCGCACCCCGGCTGCGCCGGCCTTCCACCCGGTGGGGTGCCGGAGGGCGAGCGCGCCTCGTCCGGCAGCGTTACCCCGCGGCGATGGCGCTGTTCAGGGACTCGATCAGGATGTGGGCATCGACCGGCTTGCCCAGGACGTCGCGGGCCCCGCCGCCCATCGCGCGCCGCCGCGTGGTGTCGTCGGCGTAGGAGGTCATGAACAGGATCGGCGGATGTCCGCCGCCGTCGGTGTTCAACCGGTCCTGCAACTCCAGCCCCGACAGGCCGGGCATGCGCACGTCCAGGATGATGCAGGCGATGCCCGACTGGTCGGCGCGGGTCAGAAAATCCTCGGCGGAGACAAAGGACAGACAACGGAAGCCGACGGACTGCAGCAGATCGTCCAGCGCCTCGCGGATCGCCTCGTCGTCATCGACCACCGCTATCAGGGGTGCGTTGGACACGTCGTGATGCCTCGACCGAATAGGGGCGCCGGTCCCTGGCGCCATGCGCATCCTATCCGGACGGGTCAGGCCGGAGATACCACACCTAGGTCTAGAGCCTTTGGGCCAGAGCCTCGGGAAGACCGGAGCGGGGCCGTCACCCCTCGTGATCCAGCACCTCCGCCTTGCGGACGAGGTCGGCGACCGAGCGCACCTGCATCTTCCGCATCACCTTGCCGCGATGGAGCTTCACCGTCACCTCGCTGATGCCGAGATCGCCGGCGATCTGCTTGTTCAGCCGGCCCTTGACCACTTCGGCCATCACCTCGCGCTCCCGCGGGGTCAGGGTCGCCGCCAGCGTCTCCACCGTCATCGCGGCCGTCCGGTCGCGCCGCCGCGAGCGGTCGCGGGCGATCGCGGATTCCACCGCGTCCAGCATGTCCTGGTCGCGGAACGGCTTGATGAGGAAGTCCGTCGCTCCGGCCTTCATCGCCCGGACCGACATCGGCACGTCGGCGAACCCGGTCATGAAGATGATGGGGAGCGCAATGCCCAGGCTTTCCAGCCTCGTCTGGAACTCCAGCCCGCCCAGGCCGGGAAGCCGCACGTCGAGGATCAGGCAGCCCGGCCGGTCGGGAACCGCCGCGTCCAACAGCTCGGCCGTGCTGCCGAACGCGCGGCTTTCGATGCCGACGGATTGCAGAAGGTCGACCACCGCCTCCCGCATGCCGTCGTCGTCGTCGACGATCAGAACCAGCGGATCATCCTTGACGGAATCCTGAACGGACGACGAGGCGGCTTTCGGGGGCATGGCGGTCAGTCCTCTCGTGCCGGAGTCAGCGGGGCGGCCGGCGCAACGGCGGATGGCGGGTGCGGGGCCAGGGTCGGGGCCAGGGTCGGGGTCGGGGCCGGGAGCTGTGCCGCCGGGATGGTGAACTCGAACACCGCCCCACCCTCCGCATGGTTGTAGGCGGTCAGGGTTCCGCCGCAGGACTCGATGGTGGAGCGGCAGATGGCGAGCCCCATCCCCATGCCGTCCGGCCGGGTGGTGAAGAAGGGATCGAACAGATGGGCCAGACTGCCCTCGTCGATGCCCTTGCCGCGGTCCCGCACGGTCACCCTCACCTGCGTTCCGTCGCAGGAGCCGTCCACGGCAACGGTCAGTTCGCGCCGGGTGCCGCCCGCCTCGGCCATGGCGTGCAGGCCGTTGGTGACGAGGTTGATCAGCACCTGCTGCAAGCCGACCCGGCTGCCCCGCACCGAGGGGGGAGCGGAGGCGAAATCGGTGACCAGGACGGCCGCGGCGACCGACAGCTCGCGCTCCAGCAGCATCGCCACCTCGTCGACCAGCTGACGCAGGTCGATGGTCTCGTCGCACCGGGTGTCCTTGACCAGCATGCCGCGCGTCCGCTGCACGATGTCGGCCGCCCGTTTTCCGTCGCGGACGATGCGGTCCACCGCCTTGGCGCCTGTGTCGACGTCCGGCGGATCACGGCGGAGCCAGCGCAGGCAGGCCTGTGCGTTCAGCACGATCGCGCCCAGTGGCTGGTTCAGCTCGTGGGCGATGGAGGCCGACAATGCGCCGAGCGTGGCGGCGCGCGCGGCGCGGGCAAGCTCGGCCTGGGCCGCCAGCAGCGCTTCCTGCGTGCGTTCGCGCTGGGTGATGTCGACGACGCTGACCACGACCTGATCGAAGCCGACTCCGTCGTCTGGAAAGCTGATGCCCAGCAGCACCGTCAGGGCGCGTCCGTCGGCGGCGATCAGCCGCGCCCGCCCTTCGAAGCGGTCGCGGCCTTCCCAAAGCGCCAGCAGGACCTGCGCCATCGCCGGGTCCTCGGCGGGAAGGAAGCGCTCCAGCGCCCCCAGCACTTCGGCCCGGCCGGCGGCGCCCAGCATTTCCACGGTGGCGTCGTTGACGTTGGTGGTGCGGATCAGCGCGCCCAGCTCGCGTGCCCAGCCGGGATTCAGCTGCGAATGGACGGCGATATCCGTCACCCCGCCCGCCCGCAGGGCGTCGAGCGCCGCCGTCACCGCGGTGAAATCCTGCTCCCACAGGGAAATGCGCGCCTGTTCGAACATGCAGCGGTAGCGCCTCTCGCTGCGCGCCAGCGCGCTGTTGGCCCGGACCAGCAGCGCCCGAGATTCATGGTCCCGCACCAGCAGCGCCCCGGTGATCAGGATGGTCGCCAGCGCCACGCCGCAGCGCAGGACCGACGAAAGGTCCATGTCCCGCCAGTGCGACAGGAGGAAGGACAGAACCGCCAGAAGCACGCAGCCGCCCGCCGCGCGCAGGATGCCGCGCCGGTGCAGCGCGGTGGCGGCCAGGAGAAGCACCAGGGCGTAAAGGACGGCGATGGCGCTTTCGATGTCGGTGAAGGTGTCGACGATGAACACCGTGAGCGCCAGCGGAATCGCCAGGATGCCGAGCCAGCGTTCGGCCGGCCGCCCATGCGAAGCGGCCCATCCCGCGCCCCATTCCGCGCCCCACCCTGCGCCCATCCGCCCGCCTCCAACCCCGCGCCCACTCCGCGGCGTGCCGTTCCGGTTCCGGCAGCTTGCATGCGGGCGCCGCCCAGTTCTTGAACGATCTGAACCATGAGTCGAACGATTATGATTCCGTGCCGCAAGTCATACCTTGGTTTGCTTGAGGGGGTGGCGGAGCCGGCGCTACCATGCCTCCCCGCCATTTTTTCCGGCACGCACGGAACCGGCCGCAGGAGCCCGCCATGCTCGACGCCATCATCATCGGAGCCGGACAGGCCGGGCCGCCGCTGGCCCAGCGGCTGACCGCCGCGGGCATGAGCGTGGCGGTGGTCGAGCGCAAGCTGTTCGGCGGCACCTGCGTCAACACCGGCTGCACCCCGACCAAGACGCTGATCGCCAGCGCCCGCGTCGCCCGGATGGCCCGGCGCGCCGCCGAATATGGCGTGGTGCTGGACGGCCCGGTACGCATCGACATGGCGCAGGTCAAGGCACGCAAGGATGAGGTTTCCGGCCGCTCGCGCCACAATGTCGAGCGCTGGCTGCGCGGCATGCCCAACTGCCGGGTGCTGCAGGGGCATGCCCGTTTCGAATCGGCCAACAGCGTGCGCGTCGGCGATGAGCTGCTGACGGCGGAGCGCATCTTCCTCAATGTCGGCGCCCGCGCCGCAGTGCCGGACATGCCGGGCGTGCGCGACGTCGATATCCTGACCAGCGGCACGATCCTCGACCTCGACCATGTGCCGCGGCATCTGGTGGTGGTCGGCGGCAGCTACATCGGCCTGGAGTTCGCCCAGATGTACCGCCGCTTCGGCGCCGAGGTGACGGTGGTGGAGAAGGGGGAGCGGCTGATCGGCCGCGAGGACCCCGACGTTTCCGACGCCATCCGGGAGCTGCTGGAGCAGGAGGGGGTGACCGTCCGCCTGTCGGCCGACTGCATCCGCTTCGCCCGCCATGCCGACGGGGTTGAGGTCGGGGTGAACTGTGCGTCCGGCAGCCCGTCGGTGGTGGGAAGCCATGTGCTGCTGGCGGTCGGCCGGGTGCCCAACACCGGCGACCTCGGCCTCGACAAGGCCGGGGTGGCGATGGACGCCCGCGGCTACATCACGGTGGACGACAGGCTGCGCACCAATGTGCCGGGCATCTGGGCGATGGGCGACTGCAACGGGCGCGGCGCCTTCACCCACACCTCCTACAATGATTTCGAGATCGTCGCCGCCAACCTGCTGGACGACGACCCGCGCAGCGTCGACGACCGGATCCAGGCCTATGCGCTCTACACCGACCCGCCGCTCGCCCGCGTCGGCATGACCGACGAGGCGGTCCGCCGCTCCGGCCGGCGGGCGCTGGTCGGCCAGCGGGCGATGACCCGTGTCGGCCGCGCGGTGGAGAAAGGCGAGGCTCAGGGCTTCATGCGGATCGTCGTCGATGCCGACAACAAGGAGATCCTGGGCGCCGCCATCCTCGGCCCCGGCGGCGACGAGGCGATCCACGGCGTGCTGGACATGATGTACGCCAAGGCGCCCTACCCCACCCTGCAACGCGCCGTCCACATCCATCCCACCGTCGCCGAACTGCTGCCGACCCTGCTGGGCGAGCTGAAGCCGCTGGAATGAGGCGGGCGGGTATCCGCGCATTCCGTGGCCCGCGATGCCCGGAACCGTCAAGAACCGCCGTCTTCCTTCAATAACCACCGGCGCCGATCACGTATGCCTCGACGGTATCCTGCAAGTGTCCGATGAGGCGACGTGATGAAGCGGCATTTCTTCCCGGCCCTGCTGGCGCTGGCCCTGGCTCCGGCACTCGGCGGCTTGGCGATCCCGGCCGGGCCGGCCGAGGCGGCGGCTCCGCAGCAGCGCACCCAGGCGCCGGGCTTCTACCGGATGATGCTGGGCAGGATCGAGATCACCGCCCTGCTGGACGGCACCCATCCCTTTCCCGTCCATGAGGTGATGCAGGGCATCGGCACGGCCGGCGCCGACGCGCTGCTGGAGCGCTCCGACCTCCATGCCCCGGTCGAGGGGTCGATCAACGCCTTCCTGGTCAACACCGGCGACCGGCTGGTGCTGATCGACAGCGGGGCCGGGGTCCTGTACGGCAAGGACGGCGGCCACCTGATGGGCAATCTGCGGGCGTCCGGCTACGCGCCGGAACAGGTCGATGAGATTTATCTGACGCACCTGCACCGCGACCATGTCGGCGGCGTCGATGCCGGCGGTGCCATGGCCTTTCCCAACGCCGTCATCCGCGTCGACCGGCGCGACAGCGATTTCTGGCTCGACCCGAAGAACAGGGCCAAGGCACCCGACTATCTGGGGCCGATGTTCGACGGGGCCATCGACTCGCTCCGCGCCTATATCGCGGCGGGCCGGCTGAAGCCCTTCGACGGCGAGGCGCAGTTGCTGCCGGAAATCGACGCCATCCCCGGCCCCGGCCACACGCCCGGCCACACCATCTACCGCATCCGCAGCGAGGGACAGACCTTGCTGGCCTGGGGCGACATCGTCCATGTCGCCGCCATCCAGTTCCCCAAGCCGGACGCCACGGTGAAATACGACAGCGACGCGGCGTCGGCGGAACGGCAGCGCGAACGGCTGTTCGCCGAAGCGGCGAAGAACGGCGCATGGATCGCCGCCGCGCACATCTCCTTCCCCGGCATCGGCCATATCCGACGCGACGACGGCGGCTACAGCTGGCTGCCGGCGAACTACACCACGGTCCTGGACCCGGCGACGCGCTGAGGCGCCATCGATGCGGCGAAAGCGGGTTTTGTTCAAAAAATCCCGCTTTCAATCTTCAATAGCGAGGCTGGGATTTCCGGCACCCTCCCTGGACTTACCCACCCGCCCCGCGGGGCCTTCCGGTGGACCAGAGGAGGTGCAGCATGAAACGAACCCGATGGACCGGCCGAACGGTGGGCAGATGGGCGGCCGGCGGCGCCCTGGCCTGCCTCGTCGGCATCGGCGCGTTCCTCGGCATCGCCCACCGCAGCGGCCTTCCCCCCATTCCCCCGCCCAAGCCCGACGCCTTCCCGGCGGAGATGCTGTCCCGTGGCGCGGCGCTGGCCGCCATCGGCGACTGCGTCGTCTGCCACACCGCCGACGGGGGCGTGCCCTATGCCGGCGGCCGGGCGCTGGCGACGCCTTTCGGCACGCTCTATTCCACCAACATCACGCCCGATCCGGCAACCGGGATCGGCAACTGGTCGAAGGAGGCCTTCAAGCGGGCCATGCGCGACGGGGTGTCGCGCGACGGCAGCCATCTCTATCCCGCCTTGCCCTACGACCATTACCGCCAAGTGCATGACGGCGATCTGGACGCCATCTACGCCTTCCTGATGACCCGCCCGGCAGCCTCCGCGCCGGCCAGGGAGAACGACCTGATCTTCCCGCTGGGCTTTCGTCCGCTGCTGGCCGGCTGGAAGCTGTTGTTCCTGCATCAGGAGGAGTTTACCCCGAGGCCGGACCGCGATGCGGAGTGGAACCGCGGCGCCTATCTGGCCGAGGGGCTTGGCCATTGCAGCAGTTGCCACAGTCCACGCAACCTCGCCGGCGCCGAGGAGACGGGCGCCAGCGCCTATTCCGGCGGCGTGGCCGAGGGCTGGGTGGCGCCGGCGCTGAACGGCTCCAGCCCGGCGACGGTGCCCTGGACGAAGGAAAGCCTCTTCACCTATCTGCGCACCGGGGTGGACGGACATCATGGCGCCGCCGCGGGGCCGATGGGGCCGGTGGTGCATGGATTGTCCCGCGCTCCGGAAGCCGATGTCCGCGCCATCGCTACCTACATCGCCTCGCTGTCGGCGGACCGTGCCGGAACCGCTCCGAAAACGCCCGCGCTCCCGGACCGTTCGGCAGAGGCCGCCAAAGCGAACCCGGTCGGCGCCAGCCTGTTCGCCGGGGCTTGTGCCGGCTGCCACGAGGGCGGCGCCCCGATGATGACGCAGGGCCGCCCCGGCCTGTCGACGGTGGCCGCCCTGCAGCTCGACCGGCCGGACAATACGATCCGCGCCATCCTGCAAGGCTTCCATGCGCCCACCGGTCCGGCCGGTCCGGCGATGCCGCCCTTCGCCGCCAGCCTGACCGACGCGCAGGTCGCCGATCTCGCCGCCTATCTGCGGTCCCGCTTCAGCGACCGCCCTGCCTGGACCTCGCTGGAAACCGCTGCCGCCACCGTCCGCAAGGAGGACTCCCAGCCATGAGCGTCACCATCACCGTCAACGGCGCCGACCATGCGCTGGACGTCGATCCTTCCACGCCGCTGCTCTATGTGCTGCGCGACGATCTGGAGCTGAACGGGGCGAAATACGGCTGCGGGCTTGGCCAATGCGGCGCCTGCACCGTGCATATCGACGGCAAGCCCGCCTTCTCCTGCCTGACGCCGGTCGGCGCCGTCGCCGGCCGCCGCATCCGTACGGTGGAGGGGCTGGGCAGCGCCGGGGCGCCCGGCCTGCTGCAGCAAGCCTTCGAGAAGGAGCAGGCCGCCCAGTGCGGCTACTGCATCGCCGGGATGATCATGCGCGCCCAGGCCCTGCTCGACCGGATCCCCGACCCCGACGACGCGCAGATCCGTGCCCACATGCAGACCAACCTCTGCCGCTGCGGCACCCACATGCGCATCCTGCGCGCCGTCCGCCGCGCCGTCGCCCTGCGCAAGGGCACGCAATCAGCGCAGGAGGTGCGGCCATGAGCCCGGTCCTGTCCAATCTGTCCCGCCGCGGATTTCTGGCCGGCGGCGCCCTGGTGGTGTCCTTCGCGCTTGCTCCCAGGGCCTTCGCCCAGCTCGCCGGCGGCGGCGAGGGCGGTGCCGGCCCCGCCGTGGTGGCGCCGGATCTTAAGGGTAGCCTGAAATCGACGCCCTGGCTCGATGCCTGGATCCGCATCGACGCCGATGGCCGGGTCACCGTCTTCACCGGCAAGGTGGAGCTGGGCCAGGGCATCCGCACCGCGCTGATCCAGGTCGCGGCGGAGGAGCTGGACATCCCGCCCGCCGCCGTCACCCTGGTCACCGCCGACACCGACCGCACGCCGGACGAGGGGCTGACCGCCGGCAGCCATTCGATGCAGGACAGCGGCACGGCGATCCAGAACGCCGCCGCCAATGTGCGCATGCTGCTGGCCGCCGAGGCGGCGCGCGACTGGGACGTCCCCGCCGATCAGGTGACCACCGGTGGCGACGGCAGGCTGCGCGCGCCGGACGGCCGGACCCTGGCCTATGGCGAGGTGGCGGCACGGCTGTCTCTGCATGTGCAGGCGGTGCCCGACGCGCCGCTGCGCAAGCCGTCCGACTACCGCACGCTGGGGCGGGAGCAGCCTCGGGTCGACATCCCGGCGAAGCTGACCGGGGGCGCCGCCTATCTGCACGACATGCGCCTGCCCGGCATGCTGCACGCCCGTGTCGTCCGCGGCCCCAGCGTCGGCACGAGCCTGCAATCGCCCGACCTCGACACCGTCGTCCGCATGCCGGGCGTGGTGACGGTCGTCCGGCAGGGCGGCTTCCTGGCGGTGGTGGCGGACCGGCAATGGACGGCGATCCAGGCGATGCGCCATCTGCAGCGCGCGGCCTACGACCGCGCCCCGCAACCGCCCCTGCCGGCTGACGGAACCGGCGATGCCGTGGCCGCGACGCTGAAGGCGCTGCCGGCGCGCGACATCTCGATCATGGACACCAGCGAGCCGGCGGGGCCGGCGGCCCGCACCGTCAAGGCGCGCTACACCCGCCCCTGGATCAGCCACGGCTCCATCGGTCCGTCCTGCGCCATCGCCCGGTATGTGGACGGGACGATGACGGTCTGGACCCACAGCCAGGGCACCTTCGATGTCCGCCGCGTGGTGGCGGAACTGCTGGGCCTGCCGCCGGAGAAGGTCCACGCCATCCATGCCGAGGGCGCCGGCTGCTACGGCCAGAACGGCGCCGACGACGTGGCGGCCGACGCGGCGGTGATCGCCAAGGCCGTGCCCGGCCGGCCGATCCGCCTGCAATGGATGCGCGAGCAGGAGTTCGGCTGGGAGCCGCTCGGCCCCGGCATGATGACGGAGCTGGAAGCGGCGCTGGGCGCCGACAACCGCATCGTGTCGTGGCGCCATGCGGTCTGGAGCAACCCGCACAACAACCGCCCGGTCGGGGCCGGCGGCGTGCTGGCCGGCAACGAGGCCGACCCGCCCTTCCCCGCCCCCGAGGGCAAGCCGATCCCGATGCCGGAGGGCGACGGCAGCCGCAATTCCAACCCGCTCTACAGCTTCGCCAACACCCATGTCGTCTATCATTTCCTGAAGGACATGCCGGCGCGCGTCTCAGCCCTGCGCTCGCTGGGCGCGCATCTGAACGTCTTCTCCATCGAGAGCATGCTGGACGAGCTGGCCGCAGCCGCCGGGATCGACCCGCTGGCGATCCGCCTCGACCATATGCGGGACGAACGGGCGCGCGACGTCATGCAGGCGGCGGCCGACCGCTTCGGCTGGTCGAAACGGCCGAAGGGCGACGGCCGGCGCGGCTGCGGCATGGCCTTCGCCCGCTACAAGAATCTGGGAGCCTACTGCGCGGTGGCGATGGAGGTGGAGGTCGACCGCGAGACCGGCCGCACGCTGGTCCGCCGGGCGGTCGCCGCGGTGGATTGCGGCCAGCCCGCCAACCCCGACGGCGTGCGCAACCAGATCGAGGGCGCCCTGGTGCAGTCGCTCAGCTGGACCAGCCGCGAACAGGTGCGCTTCGCCCCCGACCGCCGCGCCAGCTTCGACTGGAGCAGCTATCCGATCCTGCGCTTCGACGATGTGCCGGGTTCGGTCGAGGTGGTGGTGATGGACCGTCCCGGCGCGCCCTTCCTCGGCATCGCCGAGGCCGGGCAGGGACCGACGGCCGCCGCCCTGGCGAACGCCATCGCCGACGCCACCGGCGTGCGCCTGCGCGACATGCCGCTCAGCCCGGACCGGCTCAAGGCCGCGATCGGGCCGGTATAAGGGGGGAAAGGTCATGAAGTCTCTGCGTGTGAGGATCGTCGGCGGTTCGGTCGGCGGTCTGTTCGCCGCCGCCCTGCTGCGGCAGGACGGGCATGACGTCCGTCTCTACGAACGCTCCCGCGGCGGGTTGGCCGGCCGGGGCGCCGGGCTGGTCGGCCAGCGCGACCTGTTCGCCCTGCTGCGCGCGGTGGGGTGCGAGCATGTGGCCCAGGTCGGCGTCGTCGCCCGCGAGCGCATTGTCCTCGACCGTGCCGGTGAAATCCGGCAGCGGCAGGCGACGCCGCAGATGCAGATCTCCTGGGACCATCTGTACGCCACGATGCGGAGCAAGGTGCCGGACGACGCCTACGCCCTGGGCCGCGCCGTCCTGTCGGTCGAGCAGGATGCCGCCTCCGCCAGCCTGCAGTTCGACGACGGCAGCCGGGAGGAGGCCGATCTGGTCATCGGCGCCGATGGGCTGGGCTCCATCGTCCGCTGCGCGGTGGTGGGCCGGCACTCTGCCAACGACTATGCCGGCTATGTCGCGTGGCGCGGGCTGGTGCCGGAACGCGATCTGCCGGCGGAGTCCGCCATCCTGCTCGACCGCTTCGCCTTCTACGACATGCCGCAATCGCACACGCTGGGCTATCTGGTCACCGGGCCGGCGGCGGAGACCGCGGTCGGGTCACGACGCTATAACTGGGTCTGGTACCGGCGCGTGGAGGCGGCCGGACTGCCGGCGCTGCTGACCGACGCCGGAGGACGCCTGCACCCCCATTCGCTGGCGCCGGGGCAGGTGCCGGAGGAGCAGGCCGCAAGGCTGCGGCGGGATGCGGCGGACCGGCTGCCGCCCCCCTTCGCGGCGGCCGTCGCGGCGGAACCCCGGCCCTTCCTGCAGGCCATCTTCGATTACGAGGTTCCGGCCATGACGCGCGGCCGGGTGGCCCTGCTGGGGGATGCCGCCTTCGTGGTCCGCCCGCACACGGCCATGGGCGTCGCCAAGGCGGCGGGCGACGCGATGGCGCTCGCCCGGCAATTGTCGGCCCATCGGGACATCGAAGCCGCGCTGCAAGCCTACGACGACGAGCGCCACCCTGCCGGTGCCGCCATCGCCGCCTACGGGCGCCGGCTGGGCGCGATGATGGAGTAAGAGGCTGAAAGTCATCAGATGCTTTTCCTCCATCGACCCGGCATTCGAGGCTGTGAAGAAATCGGGTGCTCGCTGAGAGAGGCCTCAAGTTTGAAGCGCGTCGCATCGCGCGTTTCCCTCGGCCATCATTCCTGCGAAGGCGGGAATCCAGCTTTTACAAGCAGAATCATTGGGTAAGCCTGGATCCCCGCCTCCGCGGGGACGACGAGCAGGAGACGTGCGCGCCTAAAGAATTAGGGTTTCTTATGTGCGTTCAATTTCTTCACAGGCTGCTTCGCTGGAATGACGCCCGAGGGAAGCGCACGATGCGATCCGACGCGACGCGGTTCGAGCTTCCGGTCTCTTCCGGCGAACCCTCTCCAAGATTGCGACCGGTCACGCGGATGGTCGGCCAGACGCCGTTGCGCTGGCGCAAGGCGGGGCGGCGCAAGGCAGGGCAGCGTTTGTGCAATGCCGAAACGCCTTGACCGCGAACCCGTCCGGCCTGATTTTAGATCATACGATCTAAAACGTGGGACCGGGAGGCGGAAGCGATGGCTCGGCCGAGGAAGTTCGACGAAACGGCGGTGCTGGACGCGGCGGTGGACCGCTTCTGGACCCAGGGCTACGAGGCGACCTCCACCCGCGAGCTGGCGGAAAGCATGCAGATGACGCTCGCCAGCATCCACAATGCCTTCGGCGACAAGCGGGCGCTGTTCCGCCGCTCGCTGGAGCATTACCTCGACGGTTCGCTGCGCGCCCGCATCGCCCGGCACGAGGCGGCCCCGTCGCCTGCCGCCGCCATCGCCGGCTTCCTGCGGGAAAGTATCGAGCGCTCGCTCGGCGACGGCTGTCGGCGGGGTTGCCTGCTGGTCAATTCCGCGCTGGAAGTCACGCCGGCCGACCCGGACATGCGCGACTACCTGAACGCGGAACTGATGACCATCGAAGATTTCTTCCGCCGCTGCATCGTCACAGGACGGGAGAGCGGCGAAATTCCCGCCGGCATCGACGCCGACGACGCGGCCCGCCTGCTCTTCTCCACCCTGTTGGGGATCCGCGTGCTGGCCCGCGTCCGTCCCGAGCGCAGCCTGCTGGAAGGGGCGGCCCGCGCCGCCCTGGCCAGCCTGGGCTTGCCACCGATGCCGGATTCCTGACCGCTTTCCCTTTCCGACCCTCCATTCCCAGTCTTCCCGGCAACCGGGCGGGCCGCAGCCGCGGCGCCGTCAACAGGGACGCACGACCATGAGCACGACTTCCGCAGCCGCGGTGACGAGCCGCCCAAAAGACCGTCTCGACAGGGCCGCCTGGATGGCGACGATTGCCGGCATGTCGGGCAGCCTCGTCGCCATCGGCTTGGCACGCTTCGCCTATTCGCCGCTCGTCCCCTCGCTGATCGAGGCGCACTGGTTCTCCGCAGGCGATGCCGTGACGTTGGGGGCGGCCAATTTCGCCGGCTATCTCGCAGGCGCCCTGCTCGGCCGGCCGCTGGCCGGGCTGCTGCCCAACCGGGCGCTGCTGCGGCTGCTGATGCTGGCGACGTCCCTCGCCTTCATCGCCTGCGCCTATCCGCTGTCGCTGGCCTGGTTCTTCGGCTGGCGCTTCGTCTCGGGCCTTGCCGGGGGCGCCATCATGGTCCTGGTGGCGACCAGCATCCTGCCCCACATCCCGGCGGCGCGGCGCGGCTTCGTCAGCGGGATGATCTTCCTGGGCATCGGGCTGGGCATCGCCGCGTCGGGCACCGCCGTGCCGGCGCTGATGCGGCTCGGGCTGCATGAGACATGGCTGGGGCTGGGCGGGCTGTCGCTGCTGCTGACCGCGCTGTCATGGTTCGGTTGGCCGACTTCGGCGGTACCGCAGGGCGTCGCCACCCCGGCGGTGGAGCATGCCCCGAAGCATGAAGGGGGTGTCCTGCGCACGCTCTACGCCGAGTATGCGCTGAACGCCCTGGGGCTGGTGCCGGTGATGCTGCTGCTGGTCGACTACGTCGCCCGCGGCCTGGGCCATGGCGCGGACATCGGCTCCCTCTATTGGGTCCTCTATGGCGTGGCGTCGGTGGCCGGGCCGGTCGCCGCCGGTTCGCTGGCCGACCGGGTCGGCTATGGCGCGGCCTACCGGATCGCCCTGCTGCTCCAGGCGGTCGCCGCCGCCACCCTGGCGGTCAGCGGCAGCCCGCTGGTGGTCGGTGTCGCCACGGTGATCATCGGCGCCCTGACGCCGGGCGTGGTTCCCCTGGTGCTGGGCCGCATCCACGAACTGCTGCCGCACAGCCAGACCGAACAGCGCGCGGCCTGGAGCCGGGCCACCACCGCCTTCGCCCTGTTCCAGGCGCTGGGCGGCTACGGATACTCCTATCTCTTCACCCACAGCGGCCAGAGCTATGCCGCGGTCTTCCTGTGCGGTGCCGTCGCCCTGACGGTCGCGCTGGGCGGCGATATCCTGGTCAACGCCCGCCGCCGCCATCATGCCGGGAAGCGGGCCGCCGTCATCCGCTCTTGAAACACCGTCTGCAGCAGGTCCAGGAAGGCGCGCACCGCCGGGTTGGTGCGGCGGCTTTCGGGCCAGAGCGCCGTGATGTTGTGCCGCTCGACGGCGAAGTCCGACAGGATGGGGACCAGTTCGCCGCGTGCCACATAAGGGGCGGTGAGGAAGGTCGCGGCGATGCCGATGCCGCCGCCGCTCGCCAATGCCGCCACCAGCGCGTCGCTCACGTCGACGACGACGCCGGACGGCGGCACGATCTCCACGATCCGGTCGCCGATCCGGAAAGGCCAGCGCAGGGTCTGGCCCGTGCTCTGGTAGCGGAGGCTGACGGTGTCGTGCCCCTCCAGCGCGTCCGGATGGGCCGGCGTGCCGCGCTCGGCCAGATAGGCCGGCGAGGCGAAGCAGCAGAGCCGGTGCGGCGCCAGCCGGCGCGACAGCAGCCTTGAATCCGCCAGTTCGCCGATGCGCACGGCGACGTCGATCCCCTCCTCGATGAGGTCGACCATCCGGTCGTTCAGCCGCAGATCGACCGTCACCTTGGGGTGCAGCCGGCGGAAGGCCGGCAAGGCCGGGGCGATCACATGGACGCCCATCGGCAGGGGCGCCGCCACGCGCAGGATGCCGGACGGCTCCGAGCGGGCCGCCATCGCCGCCTGCTCGATCTCCTCCGCGTCGCGCAGCAGCCGCAGCGCCCGGTCATGCAGCTCGCGGCCCTCCGCCGTCAGGGTCAAGGACCGGGTCGTGCGGGTGAACAGCGAAACGCCCAGCCGCTGTTCGAGCCGCTGCACGCTCTTGCTGACGGCGGACGGCGAGATCGACAGGGATTGGGCGGCGGCGGCGAAGCTGCCCAGCGAACCGGCGCGCGCGAAGGCGATCAGCCCGGTCAGGCGGTCGAGGATGATTCGTTCCTTCATGGCACTATTGAAGCGTCATCAAGGCCGATTATCAACGCCATCCCGCCACTCATATGCTTCTCCAGTTCCGATGTGCTCACGAGGAGACTGTGATGGGCGAGATGATGAAGGCGGTCCGGATGCATGGCTTCGGCGGACCGGAGGTTCTGGTCTACGAAGATGCGCCGAAGCCCGAACCGAAGCCCGGCGAGGTGGTGATCCGCGTCCAGGCGGTCGGCCTCAACCCTCCCGACTGGTATCTGCGCGACGGCTACCGGATGCTTCCGCCGGAATGGCGGCCGCAGGTGTCCTTCCCCGTCATCCTGGGAACGGACGTGTCCGGCATCGTCGAGGCGGTCGCCGACGATGTCGATACGGTCGCCGTCGGGGACGAGGTCTATTCGATGGTCCGCTTCCCCGCAGGGCTTTCCGGGGAGGGGCAGGCCTACGCCCAGTATGTCAGCGCACCGGTCACGGACATCGGGCGCAAACCGGCCGGGATCGACCATGTTCAGGCTGCCGCGGCGCCGATGTCGCTGCTCACCGCTTGGCAGTTCCTGATCGATCTCGGCCATGAGGAGGCGAACCCGCTCCAACCGGACCGGCATCGGCCGGTGCCGCTCGCCGGCAAAACGGTGCTGGTCAACGGTGCCGCGGGCGGCGTCGGGCATCTCGCCCTGCAGCTCGCGAAATGGCAGGGCGCGCGCGTCATCGCCGTCGCTTCCGGCCGGCATGAGGCGCTGCTGCGCGATCTCGGCGCCGACGAGGTCATCGACTACACGAAGACCAGGGCCGAGGATGTCGTGCGCGGGGTCGATCTCGTCGTCGATGCGGTCGGCGGCCCGGCCAGCGCCCGCTTCCTGCCGACGCTGAAGCGCGGCGGCGCGCTGTTCCCGATCTTTCCGCTGGGCTTCGCCGCCGCAGCCGAGGCGAAGGACCTGGGCATCACCGTCTCGGCGACGCAGGTCCGCTCGAACGGCGCGCAGCTGACGGAGATCGCCAAACTCCTCGACAATGGCACCGTCCGCGTCGTGGTCGACAGCGTCTTCCCGCTGGCGGAAGCGCGGCAGGCCCACCAGCGCGCCGCCAGGGGCCATATCCAGGGCAAGATCGTGCTCACCGCCGCGTGACCGCGGCGCCGGTCCGTCACCCCGCCGCGCGGAACGGGGCGAACCAACCCAGCCCGTCCAGCGTGGCGGCGCGCGGCCGGTATTCGCAGCCGACGAACCCGCCATAGCCCAGCCGGTCGAGTTCGCCGAACAGGAAGGGCCAGTTCAGCTCCTCGCCGTCGGGCTCGTTGCGCGAGGGCACGGAGGCGATCTGCATATGGCCCGTCAGCGGCAGCAGCCGGCGCAGCGCCATGGTCACGTCGCCATGGAGGATCTGGCGGTGGTAGAGGTCGAACTGGAGCCGGACATTGGGCAGCCCGTCCTCGGCGATCAGCCGCTCGGCGAGGCCGAAGTCGTTCAGGAAATAGCCGGGCATGTCGCGGCCGTTGATCGGCTCCAGCAGCAGCTCGAGTCCGCGCCCGGCCAAGGCTTCCGCGGCATGGCGAACGGCGCGGCGGTAGGCGTCGAGCGCCGCCGGGTCGGCGGGATCGGCCAGCCCGGCCATCATGTGCAGCCGGCGGCAGCCCGTCGCCTCGGCATAGTCCAGAGCCTTGGCCACCGCGGCGCGGAACTCGTCGAACCGGTCCGGCAGGGCGGCCAGACCGCGCTCGCCGGCCGCCCAGTCGCCGGGCGGCATGTTGAACAGCGCCTGGGTCAGGCCGTTGCGCTCCAGCCGCCGGGCGACCGCGTCCGGCGCGTGGTCGTAGGGGAAGAGATATTCGACCGCCCGGAACCCGGCATCGGCGGCGGCGTCGAAGCGGTCGAGGAACGGCCACTCCGTGAACATCATCGTCAGGTTGGCGGCAAAGGCGGGCATGGCGGCGGCAGGCTCCGTGAGGATATCGACGGTTTCGCGAGCAGGCAGTATCCGGCAGCGTCATCCCGACCGCCAGCCCCGCAAGGGAGCCCGGCTCGGCAGGGAATCGTCAAGCCGCGCGGATGTTCGCCAGGAAGTTCTCGACGTTCGAACGCAGTGATTCCGACTGTTGCGACAATTGCTGCGCCGCACCAAGAACCTGGGCCGCGGCGGCGCCGGTCTGGCCGGTCGCTTCCATCACCTGCTGGATGTTGCGGGAAACCTCCTGCGTCCCGACCGCGGCTTCGGTCACGTTGCGCGTGATCTCGCCGGTCGCGGCATTCTGCTCCTCCACCGCGGAAGCGATGACCGTGGTGATCTCGTTCATCTGCCGGATCATGCCGGAATTCATGCGGATCACCTCGACCACCCCGCCGGTCGCAGTTTGGATCGCGGCGATCTGGCCGGCGATCTCGTCTGTGGCCCGGGCGGTCTGACCGGCCAGATGCTTCACCTCGGAGGCGACGACGGCGAAGCCCTTGCCATGCTCGCCGGCGCGGGCGGCCTCTATGGTGGCGTTCAGAGCCAGCAGATTGGTCTGCGCGGCGATGCTGGAGATCAGCGCCACCACGTCGCTGATCTTCTGGGCGGCGTCCGCCAGCCCGCGCACCGTGGCGTCGGTGTTCTCGGCCTGAGCGACCGCTTCGCCGGCGATGGCGGAGGATCGCGTGACCTGCCGTGCGATTTCCTGCAGCGAGGCCGCCATCTCCTCGGCGGCGGTGGCGACCGTCTGCACATTGGCGGAGGTCTGCTCCGCCGCGCCGGCCGACGCGGTCGACTGGCGGGTGGTCTGCTCCGCGGTGGCGGTCATCGATTGGGCGGTGCTGTCCAGTTCGGTCGAGGCTTCGGCCACGCTGCGCAGGATCTCGGCGACGGTGTCTTCGAATCCGGCCACCAACCGGTCGACGCTGGCGGCCCGGACCTGCTTGCGCTGTTGTTCGTCCCGCTGTTCCGCTTCCAGGCGCCGCGCCGTGATCGCATTCTCCCTGAACACCGTCACCGCGGCGGCCATGGCGCCGATCTCGTCCTTCCGGCCCGCGCCCGGAACGGCGACGTCCAGCCTGCCGTCAGCGAGATCCCGCATGGTGCCGGTCATGGCGGTCACCGGCCGGGTGATCGCGCGGCTGATCAGGCTGGCGCAT
Organism: Azospirillum sp. 412522; assembly: GCF_019805165.1. Lineage (GTDB taxonomy): Bacteria > Pseudomonadota > Alphaproteobacteria > Azospirillales > Azospirillaceae > Azospirillum. The sequence goes on along the minus strand of NZ_RWIJ01000002.1, from coordinate 350,660 downwards.
ATCAGTCCCGCCAGAAGGCCGCCGGCCGACAACAGCAGGATCAGCGCCTCGGTTCCCTCGATGCCGGTTTGCGTCGATTGGCGGATCCGGTTCGTCTCCGCCAGGGCATTCTTGCTGATCGTTTCGGCTTCTTCCGTGACCATGGTGCCGGCCCGGGTCATCTCGCCGTTGATCAGCGCGGTGACCGCGTGACTGAGTTCCTTCGCCCGCGCGAAGGCGGTGCGGTAACGCAGCAGTGTGGCTCGGAGATCCTTGACCTTCGCCGCATAGGGTCGCTCCCAGGCAGCGGCGGCCAGCCTGGGAAGCAGCTCTCCAAACGCGGTGAAGGCCTCATCGGCCTTCCTGGCGGACTCGTCGTCGTGTCGCGCCAGCATCTTGTTGGCTGACAACCGGCCGAGCATCAGCAACTCCGTCCCTTCCCAGGCGTGGGCGATCGAAACGGCATCGCCGGCTTCCTTCGCCTCCTTTCGAATCATCTCCAGGCCGATGCGGGCCTGCAGTCCCAAGGGGTCCAGGGTTCCGGCCACCAGCTCCATCAACTCATGCTGCATCGGCACGACCCGTTGAAAGCCGTCGATATAGAGGTCGACCTGCTCCTTCGCGTGGATGAGCCTGGATTTCATCTCCGGATCGCGGACGAGTCCTGCAGCCGTCCCGAAGCTGCCGTGCAGCCTGTCGATCGCTTGGTGCGCCATTGCTTCGCGGTTCGCATCGCCGCTCAACGCGAACTCGCGCACCGCGCCGCGCATGGCCAGCACCTCCATCTCGATCTCGGAGGCGACGTCCATGACCGAGACACGGTGCGCGTAGGTTTCGAACTGATCGGAGACATCGTTGAAGGACAGGAGACTCTTTCCCGCGAGCCCACCCATGATCATCAGGACGGAGCCGAAGCCGATGGCGATCTTCCGGCCGATCTTGATGTTCGCGAATGCTCCGCCAGTGCGGACGCTGACCGTGAACCGGGTCATCTAATCCTCCCTCTTTCCCTGTTTGCACACTCTCCATTCTGGTTTGCATCGGACATGCCAGCCGGACTGGCTGAATTCGGCCGATCCAGAGTTCTGCAGCAGCCTACCGATCGATGGATTCGGCGCGATTGCACGACAACGCCAATAAGTTATTCATCAGAAAATTCTCTAAATCATCTATCATTTCCAAAAAAATTTAATAATATTTACGATAAAAGATGCTATTCAACACGTCACCAAACACAATAAATCGATTATTACAGTTTTATATTTTGAATTATTGCGGTAGTTGCTGTGATTTATGAAAATCAATTAATTCCCTAATATGTTCAGACGCTATTTCAATAAAATATCTTCCTTGGTATGCGTCATTTTTGACATGCAAATTGCGAGGGGAAAGCCGAATTGCCAATGCTTCTTCGTTGGGCGAGGCCCATCGATGTACCCTGGGCATTGCTGATCCACCACAGTGGCGTCTTGGCGGGCGGCAACCGGCCGGCGATAAGGGAGATCATGCGTAACGTCGCGACGGTGGAGACGACGGTTTGGGCGGCGCAGGAGAGCCGGACGTCATGAGAATGGAGAAGGGCCAATGATGAAACCCGCAAAACTGTCCGCCCTGCTGGTCGGCAAGGCAGTCCCGTTCGGACGGCCGGATACGTTCAGTGCCATCGGCAAGCGTCCGGTCGATACCGCCATCACCATAGGGCCGACCGGCATCGAAGGCGACGAGCAGGGCGACCGCCGCTTTCACGGAGGGCCGGAGAAGGCGGTGCATCATTATCCCTTCGACCATTACGCGGCATGGCGCGGCGATCTGCCCTTCCCCACTCCGCTGCTGGAAACCGTCGGTGCCTTCGGCGAAAATCTGTCCACGCTCGGCCTGACCGAGGAGACGGTCTGCATCGGCGACGTCTTTCGCGTCGGCACGGCGACGGTGCAGGTCAGCCAGGGGCGTCAGCCTTGCTGGAAGCTGAACCATCACTTCGGCGTGAAGGACATGGCGCGGCGGGTGCAGTCCACCGGCAGGACCGGATGGTATTACCGGGTTCTGGAACCAGGCATCGCCGCCGTCGGTGACGACGTCGCCCTGATCGAGCGCCCCCTGCCCGACTGGCCGCTGTCGCGCATCCTCCGCGCGCTCTACCACGACACCGGCGATGTCCGGACCCTGGCTGGAATCGCGGCACTGGAGCCGCTGGCAGCCGGCTGGCGCACCCTGGCCCGCCGCCGGGTGGAGAGCGGCAGGGTGGAGGACTGGACCGAGCGTCTCGGCGAATGAGCCGCCGCCGGCCGGCCGCGCGACCTGTTCGGATTTCCGAACGCCTCGTCGCGGGCGCATTCGGAAATCCGGACGACCGCGGCTCTTACCAGCAATCATATCCAGAAAGATCAGTCATTTAGGCTGCGGCGTCCTGCCCGCCCGCTCTGGCATGGCGGTTGCTCCTTATCGGTTGCGTCCCGCGCAGACGGGACGGTCTCAACCAAGGGAGCGAAACGTCCGATGTCAGCCACAACGCGCACCGAACACGACCTGCTGGGCGACCGCGAGGTCCCGGCCGACGCCTATTACGGCGTCCATACCCTGCGCGCTGTCGAGAATTTCCCGATCACCGGCACGCCGATTTCCCACTACCCCGATCTGGTCCGGGCGCTCGCCGAGATCAAGATGGCAGCATCCCGCGCCAACCATGAGCTGGGCCTGCTGGGCGCCGGGCGGGCGGACGCCATCGCCGCCGCCTGCCGCGAGATCCGTGCCGGCAAGCTGCACGACCAGTTCGTCGTCGATGTGATCCAGGGCGGCGCCGGCACCTCGACCAACATGAACGCCAACGAGGTGATCGCCAACCGGGCGCTGGAAATCCTGGGGCATGGCCGCGGCGACTACGCCCACCTGCACCCCAACGAGCATGTCAACATGAGCCAGTCGACCAACGACGTCTATCCGACGGCGCTGAAGCTGGCGACCTACACCGGCATCTTCCGGCTGGTGGAGGCGATGGGCCATCTGCGCGCCGCCTTCCAGCGCAAGGCCGACGAGTTCGCCGACATCCTGAAGATGGGCCGCACCCAGCTGCAGGACGCGGTGCCGATGACGCTGGGCCAGGAATTCTCCACCTACGCCGTCATGCTGGGCGAGGATGAGGAGCGGCTGAAGGAGGCCGCCCTGCTGATCCGCGAGATCAACCTGGGCGCCACCGCCATCGGCACCGGCATCAACGCCCATCCCGACTATGCCCCGCTGGTCTGCCGCCATCTGGCCGAGATCAGCGGCGTGCCGGTGGTCACCGCCCCCAATCTGGTCGAGGCGACGCAGGATTGCGGCAGCTTCGTCCAGCTGTCGGGCGTGCTGAAGCGGGTGGCGGTGAAGCTGTCCAAGACCTGCAACGACCTGCGGCTGCTGTCCAGCGGCCCGCGCGCCGGCTTCGGCGAGATCAACCTGCCGGCGCGTCAGGCCGGCTCGTCGATCATGCCGGGCAAGGTCAACCCGGTGATCCCCGAGGTGGTCAACCAGATCGCCTTCGAGGTGATCGGCAACGACATGACCGTCACCTTCGCCGCCGAGGCCGGCCAGCTCCAGCTGAACGCCTTCGAGCCAATCATCGCCCACAGCCTGTTCAAGAGCATCACCCACCTGCGCCAGGGCTGCCTGGTGCTGGCCGACCGCTGCGTCGACGGCATCACCGCCAACCGCCAGCATCTGGAAGCCGGCGTGCGCAACTCCATCGGCATCGTCACCGCACTGAACCCCTACATCGGCTACGCCAACGCCACCGAGGTGGCCGCCGAGGCCCACCGCACCGGCAAGGGTGTGGCGGAGCTGGTGGAGGCGCGCGGCCTGATGACCGCCGCCGCCCTGGCCGAAGTGCTTCGGCCGGACGTGCTGACCCGGCCGCGGCTGCTGGCGACCGCCGGCTGACCCGTTCCAACGGCTCCTTCCATCGACCCGGCCCCGTTTCCGGCTCCAAAAGAGCCAGGGGGCCGGTTCCCATCGATTGCAACCCGGCCGGCGCGTGAGGCGGGCGGGTCAAGGTGAGGTATCAGGACATGAACAAACAGACGACGCTGATCATCGTCGCCATGCTGCTGGGCATCGTCACCGGCTATGTCTGCAACAGCCTGTTCGACGCGGCCGCCGCAAAGGAGATCGCCGGCTACTTCGCGATGGTGACGGACATCTTCCTGCGCCTGATCAAGATGATCATCGCACCGCTGATCTTCGCCACCCTGGTCGCCGGCATGGCCGGCATGGGCGACGCCCGCACCGTCGGCCGCATCGGCGGCAAGGCGGTCGGCTGGTTCCTGATGGCGTCCTTCGCGTCGCTGTTCATCGGGCTGATCTTCGCCAACCTGCTGCATCCGGGCGCCAATGTCGGCGTGCCGCTGCCCGACGTGGCGGCCAGCGCCGGGCTGAAGACCTCCGCCCTGAACCTGAAGGATTTCCTGACCCACGTCTTCCCGCGCAACTTCTTCGAGGCGATGGCGAACAACGAGATCCTGCAGATCCTGATCTTCTCGGTCTTCGTCGGCCTCGCCATCGGCCAGCTGCGCGACACCAAGGCCGGCCTGCTCGCCCGCTCGATCGAAGAGGTCGTGCCGGTGATGCTGAAGGTCACCGACTACGTCATGCGCTTCGCCCCCATCGGCGTCTTCGCCGCCGTCGCCAACGTGGTGACGACCCAGGGGCTGGGCGTGCTGCTGGTCTACGGCAAGTTCATGGGCAGCTTCTACGTGGCGCTGGCGGTGCTGTGGGCGGTTCTGGTCTTCGCCGGCTTCGTCGTGCTGAAGGGCGACGTGTTCCGCGTGGTCAAGGCGATGCGCCAGCCCATGCTGCTGGGCTTCTCCACCGCCTCCAGCGAATCCGCCTATCCCCGCGTGATGGAGGAGCTGAAGGCGCTCGGCGTGCGCGAGCGGGTCATCGGCTTCGTCCTGCCGCTCGGCTATTCCTTCAACCTCGACGGCTCGATGATCTACACGGCCTTCGCGTCGCTGTTCATCGCCCAGGCCTACGGCATCCCGCTGAGCATCGAGCAGCAGATCGTCATGCTGCTGGTGCTGATGGTGTCGAGCAAGGGCATCGCCGGCGTTCCGCGCTCCTCGCTGGTGGTGGTTGCCGCCGTGCTGCCGATGTTCCACCTGCCGGAGGCCGGCGTGCTGCTGATCATGGGCATCGACCACTTCCTCGACATGGGCCGCACCGCCACCAACGTTCTGGGCAACGGCATCGCCACCACGGTGGTCGCCAAGTGGGAGAACGCCATCGGCGTGGAAGAAGACGAGCAGGAACAGGCCGGCGCCCTGCCCACCCCGGCCGCTGCCGAGTAACCGGCGGGCATTCCGACGGACCGGTCCGGAAGACGGGCGGGCAATGGGACGGGGGCTTCTGCTATGATGCGGCGGTCCCTTTCCCTGCCCGCCTTTTTCATGCCTGTCGCACGCCGCCTCCGCACCATCGGTCTTCTGTTGCCGGCGCTCGCCGGATTGGCCCTGCTCGCCGGCATGATCGGCTTCCGCGTCAGCGAGGGGATGGGGCTCTCCGACCTGCGGGAGACCGGGCGGCACCGGCTCGACCTCTATGCCGAGAGCCTGGAGCGGGAGATCGACAAGTACGCCTACTTCCCGGCGACGCTGGGGCTGGAGCGCGACGTCCTCGACCTCGTCGCCGGGCGGGCGCCGCTGGCCTGGGGGCTGAACCGCTATCTGGAACGGCTGAACGAGCGGGCCGGCACCCTGTCGATCTATGTGCTGAACCGCCAGGGCCGGGTGCTGGCCGCCAGCAACTGGAACCGCCCCGACAGCTTCATCGGCGAGGATCTGTCCTACCGGCCCTATTTCGTCGAGGCCGCCGCCGGCCGCCAGGGCCGCTTCTTCGGCGTCGGCACCACGCGGGGGGAGGCCGGCTACTACCTGTCCTCGCCGCTGGCGGAGGATGGCGCCATCGTCGGCGTCGCGGTGGTGAAGGTCAGCCTGGAACAGCTGGAACAGTCCTGGTCGACGGTCGAGGCGCCGGTCCTGGTCGCCGACGAGAACGGCGTGGTCATCCTGGCCTCCGTCCCCTCCTGGAAATTCACCACCCTGCGGCCGATGGACGAGCCGACGCGCCGGCATTTCGACCAGACCCTGCAATACAACGCCCGCCCGCTGGCGCCGCTCGGCCTGATGCCGCAGGACCGGATCGCCGCCGACGCCGAACTGGTGCGCCTCTCCCGCCCGGCCGAGATGCAGCTGGAGGAGACGGTCTTCCCGATGTCCGGCGGCTTCCTGGCCCAGACCGCGCCGCTGCACGGCACCGGCTGGACGATGACCGTGCTGTCGCCGGCGGATCAGGTGACCGGCATGGCCTGGGCCCAGGCCGCCCTGGCCGCGGTCGGCAGCGCCTTCCTCGGCATCCTGCTGCTGATGTGGATGCAGCGCCGCCGCCATCTGTTTGACCTTGAACGCAAGGTGGAGGAGCGTACCCGCAACCTGCGCGCCGCACAGGACGAGCTGGTCCATGCCGGCAAGCTGGCGGTGATCGGCCAACTCTCCGCCGGGCTGGCGCATGAGCTGAACCAGCCGCTGGCGGCCCTGCGCACCCTGTCCGGCAACACGGCCAAGTTCCTCCAGCGCGGGAATCTGGAGGCCGCTCAAGGCAACCTGGAACGCATCGCCCATCTCGTGGATGCCATGGGCGCCCTGACCAGCCAACTGAAATCCTTCGCCCGCAAATCCTCCAGCACCCCCCGCCCGGTGGCGGTGCGCCGGCCCATCGACAACGCGCTGTTCCTGCTCGACCAGCGGCTGCGGCGGTCCGGCGTCGCCGTGCAGGTCGATGTGCCGGAGGACATCGCGGCGCTCTGCGATCCCAACCGGCTGGAGCAGGTGGTGGTCAATCTGGTCGCCAACGGGCTGGACGCATTGGCCGGTCGCGAGGAAGGCGGCAGGCTGACGATCACCGCCGCAACAGAGGGCGGCCGCGCTCGCATCCAGGTGGCCGACAATGGCCCCGGCCTGCCCGCCGACGTGCTTCCCCGCCTGTTCGAACCTTTCTTCACCACCAAGGAGGCGGCGAAGGAGGGTGGCGGCGGGCTCGGCTTGGGGCTTGCCATCTCGGCCGGGATCGTGCGTGACTTCGGCGGCGCCCTGACCGGGGCGAACGGTCCTGATGGCGGGGCGGTCTTCACCATCGACCTTCCCGTCGCCGTCCTGCCCACCGACCCGACCGCCGTCCAGGCCGGAGACTTCGTATGTCCGACTCTGCCGTCACCGCCCTGAAGGCTCCGCCCCTGAAAGCTCTCATCGTCGAGGATGATCCGAACGTCAGTCTTGGCTGCCGGCAGGCGCTGGAGCTTGAGGACATCCCGACCGAGGCGGTGGACAACGCGGAGAAGGCACGGCGGCTGGTGGCGGAAGGGTTTCCGGGCGTCGTCGTCACCGACATCCGCCTGCCGGGCATGGACGGCATGGCGCTGCTGGCCGAACTGCTGGCCACCGACCCGGACCTGCCGGTGGTGCTGATGACGGGCCATGGCGACGTGGCGATGGCGGTGCAGGCGATGAAGCTCGGCGCCCATGACTTCATCGAGAAGCCCTTTTCCCCCGACTATCTGGTCGAGGTGGTCCGCCGCGCCCTGGAAAAGCGGCGGCTGACGCTGGAGGTGCGCGAGCTGCGCGCCCGGCTGCAGAACCGCGACAGCATCGAGGCGCGGCTGGTCGGCGGATCGCCGCAGATGGCGCGGGTGCGCCGGCTGATCGGCGACCTCGCCAATTCGGCCGCCGACGTGCTGATCCATGGCGAGACCGGATCCGGCAAGGAGCTGGCGGCGCGCTGCCTGCACGATGCCAGCCCGCGCCGCGGCGGCAACTTCGTCGCGATCAACTGCGGCGGCCTGCCGGAAAGCCTGATCGACAGCGAGGTCTTCGGCCACGAAGCCGGCGCCTTCACCGGGGCCGGCAAGCGCCGCATCGGCAAGGTGGAGCACGCCAACGGCGGCACCCTGTTCCTCGATGAGATCGAGAGCATGCCGATGCCGGTGCAGATCAAGTTCCTGCGCGTGCTGCAGGAACGCACGCTGGAGCGGCTGGGCTCCAACACGCCGGTTGCGGTCGATTGCCGGGTGATCGCGGCGACCAAGGTGGACCTCCGCGAGCTGGCCGACCGTGGCCAGTTCCGGGCCGACCTCTATTACCGGCTGAACGTCGCCAATCTGCCGCTGCCGCCGCTGCGCGACCGGCGCGAGGACATTCCGCTGCTGTTCGAGCAGTTCACGCTCCAGGCCGCCGCCCGCCATGGCCGCCCGGCGCCGCCGCCGGATGCCGAGCGCATGCGCCGCCTGATGGCCTACGACTGGCCGGGCAACGTGCGCGAGCTTCACAACGTCGCCGACCGCTGCGTTCTCGGCATCGAGCAGGGCTTCCCCCCCTTCGCCGCCGCCCACCCCGCCGCCGGCCGGCCGCTGGCCGACACGGTGGAGGCCTTCGAACGCGCCCTGATCGCCGACACCCTGCGCCGCACCGGCCACAGCCTCGCCCGCGCCGCGGAGGAGTTGCAGATCGCCAAGACGACGCTGCACGACAAGATCCGGAAATACGGGCTGTCGTGACGGGGGTGCGCAGGAACCGTCGCTTTACCTCTTGGGTGTTCTGAGGTCCGTTGGAATGGCATCGACGGCCCAGGCTGGAAGATTTGGGACCAGCTTGGTTGTCCGGTTCATTTCGCGCTTCGTCAGCAGACGCCGTTGTGCACCGGAATTGTCGAAGATCCAGGTTCGGTGGGAGATGGCAACCGCGTCTGCCAGAGCCGCCATGCTACGCCCATAGCGACGCTGAAGGCCTCCTTCGGCACGTCGTGGCCGCCCAGGAGAATGCGCGTCCGCACGCGAGCGGCGGAAATCGCGACGTTGCCGACGCCGACGAAGATGAGGTTGACCTTGCAACCGGCATCCCGAGCCCGCCGCATCAATGCCAGTTCGCTCTTGCCCGTCGGTGTCGTTTCCATGGCGAAGGTCTCGTTCCGGTTCAGGTAACCTTCGCGAAGCTCTAACGCGATGCGGCCGGCACGCATGTGGGCCGAGAGGCTGTTCACGTCATCCGGGTTGACGTCACGGGCGATGTCGTCCGCGTCCACGAACGGAATGCGTCCAACGACGAACCGGCGCGCGATGGTCGACTTTCCGGCACCGTTTGGACCGGCAAGCACCCAGAGTTGCGGCCTGATCATTCCTTGATCGGTGAAACCAAGCGCTCATCGCCGGTCGAGAAGTCGACCAACTCTTTGCGTCCATTCGGATATTCCTTGATGACACAGCCCGGCGGTGTGTCGTCCCGGGCGTAGTAGACCGGGACGCCGGCCCGAAGCACCCGCCGCGCTTCCGTTCCGTCCTCCTGTTCCAGTTGCGATTCGAACAGACGTTCCTGTTCGGGTGTCATCCTGTCCAACATGCCGGGTGTCAGGTCCATGGCTCGGTATCCACCCCAGTCGGTTGTTCGCAGGAGACAGGAGGACCGTGATACGTGACGGCAAAGCACATTGTTAAAGGGGCATACGCCCTGCCATCCGGTGGAAGGGCGAAAAAAGCTCACCGCCGCAGTGCCGCCTCCATCCCGGCGGCGATGCCGAGCAGGCTGCGGTCGCTGCCTCGCCGGCCCATCGCCGTCAGGCCGACCGGCAGCCCATCGGCGGGAACCGGCAGGGAGATGGCCGGCAGGTCGCACAGGTTGGCGACGCGGGTGTTGCGCAGCAGGGCGAGATTGACGCGGTGGAAGGTGGCGTCGTCCAGCACGTCGTCGATGGCGGGCGCCGTCATCGGCACGGTCGGCAGCAGCAGGGCCGGATGGCGGGTCAGCCGCTCGTCCATCAGCCGGATCAGCTCGGCGCGGCGGCGCTGCATGCGGACATAGTCGGCGGCGGGCGCCCTGCCGCCCGCCTCGATGCGCGTGCGGGTCTTCGGATCAATGCCGTCGAACACGGTGATGCCGAGATCGGCCAGGGTCGCCGCCAGTTCGATGGCGGTGAAGACGCCGATACGGTCCAACTCGGCCAGAACGTCCAGTTCCGCTTCGATGGACCCGTCGATGATATGCGCCCCGGCCGCGCGCAGCCGGTCCAGCGCCGCTTCGAAGGCGGTGGCGACGGCGGACTCGACCCCGTCGAACAGCCGCCCGCGCGGCACCAGGAAGGACTGCCCGGCGACCGACGATGGGACCAGCGCCGCCGGATCGCCGTCGGACAGGATGGCGTCCAGCAGGGCCGCGTCGGCGACACTGGCGGCAACCGGCCCGATGACGTCCAGCGTCGGCGACAGCGGGAAGGCACCCTCGGCCGGCAACCGCCCGGCGGACGGCTTGAAGCCCACGGCGCCGGAGAGCGCGGCCGGAATGCGCAGCGACCCGCCGGTATCGCTGCCCAGCGCGATCTCCGCCATCCCGTCGACCACCGAGATCACCGCCCCGGAGGAGGAGCCGCCCGGTACCCGCGAGCGGTCATGCGGGTTGCCGGGATTCCCGCAATGGGCATTGATGCCGACGGCGGAAAAGGCGAATTCCGTCATGTGGGTCCGGCCGACGATGACCGCACCCGCGGCGCGCAGCCGGGCCACGGCTCGGGCATCGCGAGCGGCGGCGGGACGCCTGCGCAGGATGGCGGATCCCGCCGCCGTGGTGTCTCCCGCCACATCGAACAGGGACTTGATCGAAACGATCCGCCCGTCGAGCGGCCCCAGCCGCCGGCCCGCAGCGGCGCGCCGGTCGCTGGCTGCGGCGGCGGCGCGCGCCTCCTCCGCATAGACCTCGGTGAAGACCAGGGCGCCTTGCCGATCCGGATCGGCGATCCGGGAAAGCGCCGACTCCAACCGGTCTGAAGCGGAGGCGTGGGGGGCGGGCGGCACGGACATGGGCAGGCTCCTGACGGGTCGTGGATCGAAGCGCGGTTCGGCAGCGGCGCGCAGACGCATGTGCCACATCGGAGGCGGGTTGGCGACAGCGATGATGCGGTTCCATTTGCGTAAAAAACCGGCAAATCCCTACTTTTGGAATAGTGTTTGCCCTTCGGCCGATGGCGCGTGTCCCGGTCCCTGTGATATTCAGAACGGAACGAAGCGGACCGAGCAGACACACGGCCGACGCGACTCCCCATCTTGGGTCAGGATCCGACCGGGTTGGGGAACAGATGCCAACGGCCGGCCTTTTCCGGAATGACTCACGGAAGGACGGACTTCGATGCCTGCAACGCCTCACTTCCATCGCTCCGGGCCTCCCCCCGGCGAACTCCCCCAGCCTTGCCAGATCGCCATCGTCGGCGCCGGCTTCACCGGCAGCTTGCTGGCCGCCCATCTGCTGCGCGGCGCCCGGGCGCCGCTGGTCGTCCATCTGATCGAGTACGGGCACCGGCCGGGCACCGGAGTCGCCTATTCCACACCCAACGGCACGCATGTCCTGAACGTCCGCGCCTACAACATGAGCGCCTATCCCGACGACCCGCGCCATTTCCTGCGCTGGCTATGGAGCCGCGCCGAAGGGCCGACGCCGGATGAACCGATGCCGCCCAGCGGCCATGCCTTCGCCTCCCGCGCGCTGTACGGCGCCTATATCCAGGATGTCCTGGCGGAGGCGCAGGCCGAGGCCCCCGCCCACGCCCGCCTGAACGTGATCCGCGGCGAAGCGGTGGACGTCCGCACCGAAGCCCCGTCGGGCAGCCGGCCGGCGGTCCATGTCCGGCTTGGCGACGGCCGGGTGGTCAGCGCCGACACCGCGGCGCTGTGCATCGGCAATTTCCCGCCGTCTGCGCCCTGTCTGGCCTCCCCAACGGCGGACGAGGCCTTCGCGTCGGACCGCTTCATCGGCGACCCGTGGGATGCCGCCGCCATCGGCGGGATCGACCGGGACGCCGCCGTCGCGATTCTCGGCACCGGCCTGACCATGGTGGACACGGTGCTGTCTCTGCTCGACCAGGGGCATGGCGGGCCGATCACCGCCGTGTCGCGCCGCGGCCTGCTGCCGCTGCGCCATGAGGAGACGCGGCCCTACACCTCCTTCCTCCATCCAGACGTATTGCCCAGCACGGTGCTGGACGTGCTGATCGCGCTCAAGGCCGACGCGCGGCGGGCGGCGGCGGCCGGCTATGACTGGCGGTCGGCCTTCGACGCGCTGCGGCCCCATCACCACCGCATCTGGGCGCATCTGCCGATGGAGGAGCGCCGCCGCTTCCTGCGCCACGCCCGCCCCTTCTGGGAGGTGCACCGCCACCGCATGGCCCCGCAGGTCGCCGACCGCATCGCCGCCGCCCGGGCCAGCGGTCAGCTGAGCATCCTGCCCGGCCGCCTGAAGGACGCCGCACTCACCGACGGCGGGCTGGCCCTGACCGTCGTCGAGCGGGGCGGCGGGGCGGAACGGGTGGTCACGGCGGGCGCGCTGATCAACGCCACCGGAACCAACTGCGACTATACCCGCATCCGCCACCCGCTGGTGCGGTCGCTGCTCGACCGTGGCCTTGCGCGGCCGGATGCCCTGCGGCTCGGACTGGACGTGACGGAAGGCGGAGCGGTGATCGCGGCAGACGGCACGCCGTCGCCGCGCCTGCTTGCCTTCGGCCCGGTCGCCAAGGCGCCCTTCTGGGAAATGACGGCCGTGCCCGAACTGCGCAGCCAATGCGCCGAAGCCGCCCGCCGCATCCTGGGCGGACTGGCGGACGGATTGGCGGGTGGAGCGATCTCGGCCCAGACGGGTTTGCCCGGCATCGCAGCACCGGATTTCCCGGAACCGCAGCGGCTGTAGGACGGCGGAGGGGGTCACCGCGCCTTGGGCAACGGCGGCGCATAGCCGCCCGCCTTGCTGGTGCGAAGGCCCAGGGCGGCAAGCCCCTCCACCAGTTTCACGGCGGCGGTGACGCCATCCACCACCGGCAGGCCCATCTCGTCGCTCAGCGCGCGGGCGAGGTCGGCCATGCCGGCGCAGCCCAGCACGATGGTCTCGGCTCCGTCCTGTTCCACCGCCCGGCGGATCTCGCTCCGCACACGGTCGACCGCTCCCGACGCCGGGTCTTCCAGCGCCAGCACCGGCACCCCCGCCGCACGGATGGTGCAGCGTCCGGCCATGCCGTAGCGCTGGGCCAGCCGTTCCAGCGCCGGAATGGAGCGGGCGAGCGTCGTCACCACGCTGAACCGGCCGCCCAGCAGCCCGGCAGTCAGCATCGCCGCCTCGCAGATGCCGACAACCGGTGCGGTGGCAAGGCTGCGTGCGGCATCCAGTCCGACATCGTCGAAGCAGGCGATCACCGTGCCGGCAAGGACGCTGTCGCGCTGGTTCCGCTCGATCTCGGCCAGCATGCCGGGAACGGCGAGCGCCTCGTCGTAATAGCCCTCGATGCTGGCCGGGCCGGTCGGCGGGTTCGTGGCGACGATCTCGGTACCGGGGGCGGCGACGCTGCGGGCCGCGGCACCGATCCGTGCGGTCATCGAAGCGGTGCTGTTCGGGTTGACGACCAGGATGCGCATGGCGGGAAAGTCCTCAGGCGCCGGTTCGGCGCAGGCGGTGGCGGCGCAGCGCGATCAGGCCCAGGAAGAACAGGCCGATCACGGTGAAGGAGAAGACCGTCGTCAGCGACCCCAGCGCATAGAGCACCGGCGTGGTGACGTTGGTGGTCATGCCGTAAATCTCCAGCGGCAGCGTGTTGAAGCTGCCGGCGGTCATCAGCGTGCGGGCGAACTCGTCATAGGACAGGGTGAAGCCGAACAGCCCGACGCCGATCAGGCTGGGCAGCAGGATCGGCAGCACGACATGGCGCACCGTCTGCCAGGGCGTGGCGCCCAGGTCGCGCGCCGCCTCCTCGTAGGCCGGGTTGAAGCGGTTGAAGATGGCGAAGACGATCAACAGCCCGAAAGGCAGCGTCCAGGTCAGGTGCGCGCCCAGCGCCGAGCTGTACCAGGACGGCTCCAGCCCCAGGATGTTGAAGAACAGGCCGATGCCCAGGCTGACCAGGATCGACGGCACGATCAGGCTGGCGACGGCGAGATAGAAAATCGGCCCGCTGCCGCGGAAGCGGCGGCGGAAGGCGAAGCCGGCCAGCACCGAGAACAGCACGGTCAGCACCATCACCATCAGCCCCAGGGCGATCGACCGGCGGAAGGAGCCGCCGAAATCGCCCACCGCCTGCTGTTCGAACAGGTTGCGGAACCAGTGCAGCGAGACGCCGTTCATCGGGAAGGTCAGGCCGCCCTCCGGCCCCTGGAAGGACAGGATCAGGATGGTCGCGGTCGGGCCGTAGAGGAACAGCACGAACAGCGCGAAGAAGGCGCCCAGCAGGTAGAAGGACAGGCCCCGGCGTGACGAGTTCATCGCTCACAGCTCCTTCCGGATATCGACGACGCGCAGCATCGCCACCACCATGATCAGGACGACGGCCAGCAGCACCACGGCGTTGGCGGCGGCGGCCGGATATTGCAGCAGCGAGATCTCGTTGGCGATCATCAGGCCGATGGAGGCGCTCTGCCCGCCGCTCATCAGCCGCACGGTGATGAAGTCGCCCATCACCAGCGTGACGACGAAGATCGAGCCGATGGCGATGCCGGGCTTGGTCAGCGGCAGGATGACGTTCCACAGCGTCTGCGCCGCGCTGGCGCCGCCGTCGCGCGCCGCTTCGATCAGCGCCCGGTCGATGCGCATCATCGAATTGAAGATCGGCACCACCATGAACAGCGCATAGAGATGGACGAAGGCCAGCACGACCGAGAAGTCGGAGAACAGCAGGAACTCCAGCGGCTGGTCGATGATCCCTGCGGAGATCAGGCCGGAATTCAGCAGCCCGTTGCGCCCCAGGAACGGGATCCACGAGATCATGCGGATGATGTTGGAGGTCCAGAACGGGATGGTACAGACCAGGAACAGCACCATCTGCCAGGTGGTGGAGCGCACATGGAAGGCCAGGAAATAGGCGACCGTGAAACCGATGCCGAGCGTGATCGCCCAGGTCAGTGCGGCGTATTTCAGCGTGTTCAGATAGGTCTTCCAGGTGACCGGCGAGGTAAGCAGCTCGGTGTAGTTGGTCAGCACGAAGTCCGGGTAGATGCGGACGCTGTCGTAGTCCCAGAAGCTGACCGCAACGATGGTCAGGATCGGCACCAGCAGGAACAGCAGCAGCGTGACGGTCAGCGGCGCCGCCTGGAGATAGGGGGCGACGCGCGGCAACAGGCGGACACGCCGCGCCCTGCCGGCGGCGGCCGTGGCGGACGGTCGGGACGTTTCGGCGGTCAGGGTCATCGGCGGGTGTCCTGCGGGTTGATGAGAATCCCCCTCTCCCCCCCGGGGAGAGGGTCGGGGTGAGGGGGATGCATGGGGTGGATTCAGTAGGGAGCGGAGAGTGCGCGACTCTTGAAGATCCTCGCCACGCTCCCCCCTCACCCTAACCCTCTCCCCAGGGGGGAGAGGGGATGGTTGGCGACCGCAAACATTACGCCGCGATGAACTCGTTCCACTTGCGGACCATGTAGCGGTCCTCGTCCATCACCGCGTTCCAGCAGGCGACGCGGCCCATGCGCTCCTGGAACGACCCGCCGTCGCGCACGGCGCCGGCCTTCTCCATCACCTTGCCTTCGGGGCTGAGGATGTCGGCCTTGGCCGGCTGGCCCTCCATCCAGAAGGCCCATTCCTCCGGCGACATGTGCTGCTTGGCGGTTTCGAGCACGGCCGAATAATAGCCCTGGCGGTTCAGATAGGCGCCGACCCAGCCCGACAGGTACCAGTTGATGTATTCGTAGGCCGCGTCCAGCTCCAGCCCGCTCAGATGCTTGGCGATGCCGAGACCGCCGCCCCAGGCGCGATAGCCCTCCTTCAGCGGCTGGTAGACGCACTGGATGCCCTTGGCGCGCACGGCGGCGACGGCCGGCGACCACATCGACTGGATGATGACCTCGCCCGACGACATCAGGTTGACGCTCTCGTCGAAGGTCTTCCAGAAGGCGCGGAACTGGCCGGCCTTCTTGGCGTCGGTCATGATCTTGAGGGTCTTGTCGATCTCCTCCTTGGTCATGTTGCCCTTGTCGCCGTACTTGACCTCGCCCATCGCCTCGCAGACCATGGCGGCGTCCATGATGCCGATCGACGGGATGTTCAGCAGCGACGCCTTGCCCTTGAAGGCGGGGTCGAGCAGGTCCTTCCAGCTGGAGATCGGCCGGCCGACCAGATCGGGGCGGATGCCCAGCGTGTCGGCGTTGTAGATGGTCGGGATCAGCGTCATCCAGTCTGTCGGCGCCTTGGCGAACTTGGTGCTGTCCTTGCCCTCGACGAAGCCGACGGTGTGGGGAGCGGTGCCCTGGGCGATGGCGCTGTCCGGCGTCAGCTTGCCGGTGATGAAGATCGGGACGATCTTGTCGAAATTCTTGATCTTCTTCACGTCCATCGGCTGCATGACGCCGGCCGGGAACACCTTCTTGCCGATCCAGTATTCGATGTCGGCGATGTCGTAGGATTTCGGCTGGGTCACCGCGCGCTGGGTCACCGCGTCGGAATCCAGTGCCGTCATCTGCAGCGTGAAGCCCAGATCCTCCTTCACCTTGTCGGCGACGGCATTCAGGTTCGACACGCCGGTGCCGAACTGGCGCAGCGTGACGTTCTTGATGTTCTGCGCCCAGATGGTCGGAAATCCGGTGATGGCGCCGGAGCCGACGGCGGCGCCCGCCACGGCGGCGGTGCCCTTCAGCAGGGTGCGGCGGCTGACGCCGGTCGACGGTGTCGCGGACCTCGAAGGAGTACGGGTGTCGGTCATCGCTGAGCCTCCAGTCTGTTCGTCTGCTTGTTTTTGATGAGCGCTTTTTGGAAAAGGGTCAGGCCACCAGGGGGTGGATGTCCCGCCGGCCCCAGCCGGCGCGCACGCGGTCGCCCACGCCGACCGGCGCGTCGAAATAGCGGGCCTCGTCCAGCACGACGGCGAACTCGTCGGAACCGGGGACGTCGAGGCTGAGATGGACGGAGGCGCCGTGATACTCCAGCGACCGCACCGTCCCCTCCACCTGGATTTCCGTCGGCAGATCGGCTCCGCCCAATTGAATGCGGTCCGCCCGCACCGCGCAATGTCCGCCGCCAACCCCGATCGCGCCGCCATCGATGACGTTGTGGCCGCCGATGAAGCGGGCGACGAAGGCGGTGCGCGGCTGGTTGAACAGCTCGCGCGGCGGCCCGGCCTGTTCGATCCGCCCCTGGTTCATCACCACGGCGAGGTCGGCCAGCGCCATCGCCTCGGTCTGGCTGTGGGTGACGTGGATGAAGGTGATGCCGATGTCGCGGTGCAGGCGCTTAAGCTCCTCCCGCATGCGGACGCGCAGGAAGGGGTCGAGCGCCGACAGCGGCTCGTCCAGCAGAAGCACGCCCGGCCGGGTGATCAGCGCCCGGGCCAGCGCCACGCGCTGCTGCTGGCCGCCGGACAGCTGCGACGGCAGGCGCCCGGCATATTTGCCCATGTCGACGAGGTCCAGCATCTCGCCGGCACGCCGCCGCCGCTCCTCCTTCGCCACCCCCTTCATCTTCAGGCTGAAGGCGACGTTGTCGGTGCAGTCCAGATGCGGGAACAGGGCGTAGCTCTGGAACATCATCGCGGTGCCGCGCTTGGCCGGCGGATCGTCGTTCACCACCGCGTCGCCGATCAGCAGGTCGCCGTCGGTGATGTCCTCGTGCCCGGCGATCATCCGCAGGGTGGAGGTCTTGCCGCAGCCGCTCGGCCCCAGCAGGCAGCAATAGGAGCCGGCTGCGATCCTGAGGTCGATGCCGTCCACCGCCACGGTCCCGCCATAGGCCTTGCGCAGCTTCACCAGCTCGACCGTCGAACCTGCCGTCATCGGATGGCCTCCAGAATTGTGCACAATCTGAGCGGTCGTTTGTGACCGGTTCGCCTTCTGCATGCCGCGTGCCAGCGGTTGGACGGCGGAAAACGGCCGGTTCTCCTGTCCGCTTCTGCGCAACGGATCAGCAATTGTGCAGGTATTCGGCGTGATGCCGCCGATTTGGGCAACCCCGGCTGCGGCGATCATCGTCGCCCCGCCCCGCAGATTGCCGCTTCCCTGCTGGCCCACTTTGTGCACAATCTTCGATGCGTTTCCCGCACACCGACAAAAGCGCTCCCTCCGGCCATGACGACCGCCTCCCCCACCAAGACGCCCCGCCGCGAGCCCCGTGCCCGCACCGGTGCTCGCAGCAGCGCCGAAGCCCGCATCGTCCGCAGCATCGGGGAGGCCATCGCCGACCGCCGCCTGCCGCCCGGCACCAAACTGACGGAGGAAAGCCTGGCCGAGGCCTTCGGCGTCAGCCGCGAGCGGGTGCGCAAGGTGCTGCTCCTGCTGGCGCAGCGGCGGGTGGTGACGCTGATCCCCAACCGCGGCGCCTTCGTCGCGAAGCCGACGCCTCGGGAAGCGCGCGAGGTGTTCGAGGCGCGGCGCATCGTCGAGCGCGCGATCATGGAGCGGCTCGAACGCCTGCCTCGCCCCCTGCCCGCCGACCTGCTGGACCGGCTGCGCGACCATGGCGCGCTGGAGGATGCGGCGGAGCGCGATGCCGACCGCAAGGCGATGATCCGGCTATCCGGCCAGTTCCACCTTCTGCTGGCGGAGGTCGCCGGCAACGCGACGCTGGCCGGCATCCTGACCGACCTGATCGACCGTTCCAGCCTCGCCATCGCGGCATTCGAGCGGCGGTCGTCGCACACCTGCTCCGCCGACGATCACCGCCGCCTGATCGCCGCGCTGATCGGCAACCGGCCGGGCGAGGCGACCGCGCTGATGATCGACCATCTCGACGAGGTCGAACGGCAACTGGACCTGGAGGCGAAGACGGACGCCCGCATCGACCTGAAGGCGATCTTCGCCGACGAACCGGAACCGGCCTGACGGTCCGCAGGCTCCAAAAAAAGGAAAGCCCCGGTTCCGCAAGGGACCGGGGCTTTCCTATGTCGGGACCGGGGTGATTCAGGTCAGACCCTCATGCCCGCCGATGCGTTCAGGGAATCCTGGATCTCGCCGGCCAGCTGGTCGGCGATGGGGCCGACGATCACCTGGACCGAGTTGGCCGACGGCTTCACCACGCCGCGGGCACCGATCCGTTTCAGCTCCACCTCGTTCACCCGGCTGGCGTCGGCGACGTTCAGGCGCAGGCGGGTGGTGCAGGCCTCGACCGACCGCAGGTTGCCCGCGCCGCCGAGCGCGGCGACATAGGCGCCGGCCCGGTCGCTGACCGGTGCGACGCCGGCGGCGGGGATGCGGACACCGGCACCGGCCGGCGCCTGGCCGGCGGGAACGGCGATGTCGTCGCGGCCCAGCGTCTTCAGGTCGAAGCGCTGGATGACGACGCGGAACAGCCCGTAATAGATGGCGAAATATGCGGCACCGACCGGCAGCAGCAGGATCGGGTTGGTCGCCTTGCCGTAGTTCAGCACATAGTCGAACAGACCCGCCGAGAAGCCGAAGCCCAGCTTCACGTTCAGCACGTCCATCAGCACCATCGACAGGCCGGTCAGCACGGCATGGACGGCGAACAGCGCCGGCGCCAGGAACATGAAGGCGAATTCCACCGGCTCGGTCACGCCGGTCAGGAAGGCGGTCAGCGCCATCGACAGCAGCACGCCGCCGACCGCCGCGCGGTTCTCCGGCTTGGCGGTGTGGTACATGGCGAGGCAGGCGGCCGGCAGTCCGAACATCATCACCGGGAAGAAGCCGGCCATGAAGGCGCCGGCCGTCGGATCGCCCTTGAAGAAGCGGTTCAGGTCGCCGGTGACGCCCTGATAGTCGCCCAGCAGGAACCAGGCGATGTTGTTGATGATGTGGTGCAGGCCGGTGATGATCAGGATGCGGTTCAGCACGCCGTAGAGGAACAGGCCGACCTTGCCCAGCCCCAGCACGCCGGTGGTCAGCGCGGTCAGTCCGGAATCGACGACGGGCCAGCCATAGCCGAAGACCAGCGCGATCCCCAGCGCCGCCAGACCGGTGACGATGGGCACGAAGCGCCGCCCGCCGAAGAAGGCGAGATAGTCCGGCAGCTTGATGTCCTTGTATTTGTTGTAGAGCTGGCCGGCGATGATGCCGATCAGTATGCCGACCGGGATGCTGATGCGGCTCGACATCTTCGCCACCAGTTCGGGCGCGACGCCGCTCAGCACCACGGCGCCCTTCACCGCCACGAAATAGCCTACCGCGCCGGCAAGCCCGGCCGCGCCGTGGTTCTCGCGGGCGAAGCCGATGGCGATGCCGACGGCGAACAGGACGCCCAGGTTGGAGAAGACGGCGTCGCCCGCCGCGGCGATGAAGGCGATGTTCAGCAGGTCGGGCTGGCCGATGCGCAGCAGCAGCCCGGCGATGGGCAACACGGCGATCGGCAGCATCAGCGCCCGCCCAAGCCTCTGGACGCCCGAAAAACGGTCGCCCGACAAACGATCAGCAGACATTCGGACGTCTCCCAGTACAACGGGGCTCGGCCTCAACGGGCCGGGCCGACAGGATGGTTGATGGCAGGATGATTGATGGTCTGGCGGCTGGCGCCTCTAAGCTTTTGTTTTTCCGTGTGATTCACGCTTCGAGCGATATCGCTTGAAGCGATCGCACTCTAAGCGCCGCCGCTCTTCCGCTTTTCCCTCAGGTCTCTTTCGCGGCGACGGATTTTGCCCGCTCCATCGCCTTGCGCAGATTGCCGCCGGTCTCGGCCAGCAGCCTGTCGATGTCCAAACCGTCCAGCCCGGCCAGCCCCAGAACGGCGCGACGCACGTCGCCATGCCGCTCCAGCGCCGCGCCGGCAGCATCCTCGTCCACCCGGGCGATGCGGGCGACCATGGCGGTGCAGCGGCGGCGGAGCTTGGCGTTCTCCGGCCGGACATTGATCATCAAATTGTCGTAGACGTTGCCGAGCGCCGTCATGACGCCGGTCGAAAACAGGTTCAGCACCACCTTCTGCGCGGTGCCGGCGCCGAGCCGGGTCGATCCGGCGATCACCTCCGCCCCCGTCGCGGTCAGCACCGGATGCTCCGCCGCCTCCAGCAGGGGGGAGCCGGCGCTGCTGGCGACGCCCATGGTCAGCGCCCCCGCCTCCCGCGCCGCGCGCAGGACGCCGACGGTATAGGCGCTGGCGCCGCTGGCCGACAGCCCGACCACCACGTCGGCGGCGGAAACCCCCGCCCGCCCGGCATCGGCGCGCCCGGCCCCCTCGTCATCCTCCGCCGCCCCGGCCAGCCCGCGCGACAGGTCGAGCCCGCCGGCGATCAGCAGCACCAGCCGTTCCGCCGGCCAGTCGAAGGTCGGCCCCAGATCCAGCCCGTCGAGCGCCGCCACCATGGCCGAGGATCCGGCGCCGGCATAGACCAGCCGTCCGCGCCCGCCGGACAGGCGAGCCGCTGCGGCCTCCACGGCGGCGGCGACCGGCGGCAACGCCGGGACACAGGCGGCGAGCGCCCGCGTCTGCCCCTCCCACAGGGCCGTCATCAGTTCGGCCGCCGGCCACACGTCCAGCCGGCTGTACCGGTTCGCCGCATCTTCCGTGCCGCCCGCCATCGCTTCGGCTCCGCTCCCGGTCCGGACGCTGGTCCGGTACCCGGTGTCTCTGGGTTGGTGGTGTGTCTAGGTTGGTGGTATTAGATTGGACTGTATGCGCAGGATACCAAAATCCGGACATTCCGCAATCTGAAAACGGTCACAATCGTGCTTGCCTTTGTGCGCTCCACCCCGCGGCTGTTGCCCAGAGGCCTTTCAGTGGTATCATGCCGGTCCCGGAGCACTGGAGTGGTTGCCGATGTCCACTGCCGCCGCCGCGGCCCCGTTCGACCCGACGGCCCTGTCGGACGCCCTGCCCCTGCCGCTGTACCTGCAGCTGGCGCGGCATCTGCGGACGCTGATCGTCGAAGGCCGGCTGACCGACCAGGACGCGTTGCCCGGCGAGCGGGAACTGGCGGAAGCCTTCGGCGTGTCGCGCGTCACCGTGCGCAAGGCCCTGCGCGAACTGATCGCGGAAGGGCTGCTGCACCAGCGCCAGGGCGCCGGCACCTTCATCAACCGCAGCCCCCATGTGGAACAGCGGCTCTCCGCCCTGACCAGCTTCACCGAGGACATCGGCGGGCGCGGGCTGAAGCCGGATTCGCGCTGGCTCGGCCGCTCCGTCGCCACCGCGACACCGGAGGAGGCGATGGCGCTGGGCCTGCGGCCGGGGGCGGAGGTGGTGCGTCTGCACCGGCTTCGTCTGGCCGACGGCACCCCGCTCGCCATCGAACTCAGCGCCCTGCCGGCCAGCGTCCTGCCCGACCCCGATCTGGTGCAGGGATCCCTGTACGAGACCCTGCGCGGGCGCGGCCATCCACCTTTCCGTGCGCTTCAACGCTTGTCTGCCATTCGCCTGCCGGCGGATCAGGCGGCGCTTCTGGGGGTTCCGGACGGCGCGCCGGCCCTCTACATTGAACGCCGCACCTTCCTGGAGAACGGGACTCCGCTGGAGTTCGTCCGTTCCCACTACCGCGGCGACGCCTATGACTTCGTCGTGGAGCTGTCGCTGGTCTGATCCTCCGGATCATCCCTTTTCTGACTGATTTCCAACGAGAGCGAGCGATGAAGCCTGCGCTTGATACCCCGTTCCGTGTCCGCGCCATCCTGTTCGACATGGACGGCACCCTGATCGACACCAAGGGTCCCGTGGAGCGATCCTGGCGCGCCTGGGCCGCCCGGCACGATCTGGATCCCGACGCCATTCTGGCCGTCTGCCACGGCGTCCGCAGCATCGAGACCGTCCGCCGCTTCGCCCCCGCCGGCGCCGACATCGACGAGGAGGTGCGCCTGGTCGAGGAATGCTACACCAGCGACACCGAAGGCGTGCGCGCCGTTCCAGGCGCGCTGGAGCTTCTGCAGTCGCTGCCGCGCCACCGCTGGGCGGTGGTGACCTCCGCGCCGCGGGACATGGCGAGGAAACGAATCGCCCAGGCCGGCCTGCCGCTGCCCGACCTGCTGATCGGCGCCGACATGGTCACCCATGGCAAGCCCCACCCCGAAGGCTACCGCACCGCCGCCGAAAAGCTGGGCTTCGACCCGCGCGACACCGTGGTGTTCGAGGACGCGCCTGCGGGGCTGGAGGCCGGCCATGCCGCCGGTTCCTGGGTGATCGCGCTGACCACGACGCTTCCCGCGCATGAACTCGACGGCAATCTGTGCCTGCCCGACCTGACTGCGCTGCGGGTGCGCGTGGACGAGGACGGGTTGGAGATCGTGGCGGTGGGGAGCTGATACTTGCCAGATTGGACCCTCGCCCAACTTCCACTCGCTGGGTGGGTGGAAGTTGGGGGGGATCTTGGCCAACACTCCGCTGCCTCAAGCTCCCCGCCACTGCCCCTCGACCCAGGTCCCGCGCACCGTCAAATCCGGCCGCAGCAGCACCAGGTCCGCCCGCCAGCCCGGCGCGACCCGCCCCCGCTCGCCTGCCATGTTCAGAAACTCCGCCGGATAGAGCGACGCCATCCGCAGCGACTCCTCCAGCGGCAGGCCGATCAGCGTCCCGGCGTTGCGCACCGCCGTCGCCATGTCGAGGTCGGCCCCGGCCAGTGTCCCGTCGGCCAGCACCAGCCGCCCGTCCCGCCGGTAGATCGTCCGGCCGTTCAGCTCGAAGCGATCCGCGTCGGTGCCGGTCGGCGGCATGGCGTCGGTCACCAGCATCATCCGCCCGCGCGGCCGGGCGGCCAGCGCCGCCCGCATCATCAGCGGATGGACATGGTGACCGTCCGCGATCAGCCCGCACCAGGGCCGCCCGTCGCCCAGGGCGGCACCAGCCGGGCCGGGCTGCCGGTTGGCGATGCCGGGCATGGCGTTGTAGAGGTGGGTCACCCCGCGCACGCCGAGGTCGAAGGCCTCGACCACCCGCTCGGCGCTCGCCGTGGTGTGGCCGACCGACAGGATGACCCCGGCCGCCATCAGCCGCGACAGCGCCCCATCCTCCACGCATTCCGGCGCCAGCGTCAGCAGCACCCGCCCGCCCGGCATCCGCGCCGGCAGCCCGCCGATGAAGTCCAGATCGCCCTCGTCCGGCGCACGGACGAAACGCGGGTCGTGGGCGCCCACCCGCTGCGGGCTGATGAAGGGGCCTTCGAAATGGATGCCCAGCACGCCGCTGCCCGGCTGCGCCACCGCCTTCACCGCCGCTTCGGCGGCGGACCGGTGGCAGTCGGGGGTGTCGGTGATGATGGTCGGCAGCAGCCCGGTGGTGCCGAAGCGCCGATGCGCCGCGGCGATGGCGAGCGTCGCCTCCGGCGTCGGCTGTTCGTTGAACAGCACGCCGCCGCCGCCATTCACCTGGATGTCGAGGAAGCCGGGCGCCAGCAGGTCGCCCGCCTCCAGCGCCACCGTCCGGCCGATGTCCGGCGGGGTGCGGCCGGGGGCGACGATGTCGAGGATGCGGCCATCCTCGACCAGCAGGCTGCGGCCTTCGAGGATGGTCTCGCCCGTGAAAATCCGGGCACCGGTCAGGAGCTGTCGCATCAGACGGTCTTCGTCACTTTGGCAAGGTTGGGCGGGCTGTCGGGATCGATGCCGCGGGCCAGCGCCAGTTCATAGACCGCACCGTAGAAGCTCTGCAATGCCGCCATCGGCGCGGCCTCCGGCGCGATTCCCGGCAGGCTGGGCAGCGGGGTGGTTCCGGCAAGCCCGGCCTCCGTGGTGGCGACGCTGGCACCCAATCCGACGATGCGCTCCACCACCGCGCGGGTGTGCGGCTCCGCCGCGTCGGCCTGGGTCAGGGCCAGCACCGGGAAGCCGGGGCCGACCAGTGCCAGCGGACCATGGACCACTTCGGCCGCGCTGAAGGCCTCGGCATGCAGGCGGCAGGTCTCCTTGAACTTCAGCGCCATCTCCAGCGCCACCCCGAAGCTGACGCCGCGCCCCAGCACATAGAGGTTCCGCGCGGTGGCGAGCGGCATCAGCGCCGGCTTCCAGTCGAGCGCCTTCGCCGCCTCCAGCGTGTCGGGCAGGGCCGCCAGCGTCGCCTTCAGCGCCGGATCGTCCTGCCAGTGCGCCACCAGCTGCAGATAGGCGGCGAGCGAGGCGATGCAGGATTTCGTCGCGGCGACGCTGCGCTCCGGCCCGGCCGCCAGCGGCAGGAAATGGTCGCACATCCCGGCCAGCGGCGAGTCCTCCGCATTGACGAAGCCGACCACCAGCGCGCCGCCGGCTTTCGCCGCCTCGACCAGCCGCAGCAGGTCCGGGCTGCGCCCCGACTGCGAGACGGCGATGAACAGCGCACCCTCCAGGCTCAGATGCCCGCCATAGACGGACGCGATGGACGGCCCGATGGAGGCCACCGCCCGGCCGACCCGCGTCTCGATCAGGTATTTGCCGTAGGCCGAGGCATGGTCGGAACTGCCGCGGGCGCAGGTAACGACAAAGCGCGGCGGCTCGCGGCGCAGGCGCGCGCCCAACTCGGCGAAGCCGGCGCCGCAGCGTTCGATCTGCCGGGCCACCACGGCCGGGGCCTCCGCCGCCTCCACCGCCATCAAGGGGGTGCGGTACGCTTTGAAATCTGGACTGCCCTGATCGGTCATGGCGGCGCTCGTGATTGACTGGTATAGATACCAATGTAAGACCTTCTTGCGCCGGAGGCCAGCGTCCATTGGTGGAATCGCATCACAACCGCAGTCACGGGAGTCACCGCAATGCGGAAAAGAAAAGCGGCGCGACCCGGGAAGGGGCGCGCCGCCTGATAAAACCACTCAAATACCAGACAGGGGATGCGCTATTCCGCGGCGCGCCGTCCGCCCGGCAGCAGGCCGGTCACCGACCCGGCCAGCGCTTCGGCGTCGTTGCCGACGATCAAGTCGAGGCCGTTGGCGCCATACCCCATCACCGCGCGCACGCCGGCCCGCTTCAGCGCCTCGGCATTCGCCTTGCCGGCGTCGCTCAGTTTGACCCGCAGGCGGGTGGTGGCAAAGGCGGCCAGTTCCTTGATGTTGCCGGTCCCGCCCAGCGCTTCGGCGAGGCGGGCGGCGCGGTCGGTCGGAACAGGCGTTGCGGCCGGGGCGGAAACCGGCTTCGCCGCGACCGAAGCCGCCGTGGCGGCAGGGCCGTCGGCTTCCGCGCCGGCGGACTGCAGATATTCCTGCATCTCCGTCTTCAGGTTTTCCGACAGGGTGCCGAACACCGCCTGCACGCTGTCGCGCACCCGCAGCACGCCCGACGCCCCCATGCCGCGCAGCTTGCCGTCGTCCACCCGGGCCGGGTCCTTCACCACCACGCGCAGGCGGGTGATGCAGGCGTCGAGGTTGCTGATGTTGCCCCGCCCGCCGAAGGCCAGCACGAGGTCGCGCGCCCGCTCGCTGCCGGTGGCGGCGATGGCGGCGGCCTCTTCCGTCGCATCCTCGCGGCCGGGAGTCTTCAGGTTCAGCGCCAGGATGGTGTAGCGGAACACGACATAGTAGATCGCCGCATAGACCGGCCCCAGGATCAGCACCAGCCACCATTTCTGCGACAGCGGGCTCAGCGCGTTGAACAGCACGAAGTCGATGCCGCCCTGGGAGAAGGTGAAGCCCATATGGGCGCCCAGCGAGTTCATGATGAACTGCGAGGTCGCCGCCAGAACCGCATGGATCAGGTACAGCACCGGCGCCAGGAACAGGAAGCTGAACTCGATCGGCTCGGTGATGCCGGTCAGGAAGGACGTCAGCGCGGCGGAGACCATGATGCCGCCGACCCGCACGCGGTTTTCCGGCTTGGCGGTGTGCCACATGGCGATGGCGGCGGCCGGCAGGCCGAACATCTTGAACAGGAAGGCGCCGGACAGGATGCCGGCGGTCGGGTCGCCGGCGAAATAGCGGTTGATGTCGCCATGGACGATCTGGCCGGCGGCGTTCTGGAAGGACCCGATCTCGAAGAAGAAGGGCACGTTCCAGATATGGTGCAGGCCGAAGGGGATCAGCAGCCGTTCGACGAAGCCGTAGATGGTCGCGGCCATCCGCGGGTCGTTCACCGCCGCCCAGCGCGAGAAGCTGTTGATGCCGTCCTGCACCGGCGGCCAGATCACCGACAGCACGACGCCCAGCACGATGGCGGCCAGGGCGGTGATGATCGGCACGAAACGCTTGCCGGCGAAGAAGCCGAGATAGGCCGGCAGCGTGATCTTGTAGAAGCGGTTGAACATCGCTGCCGCCAGCCCGCCGGCCAGGATGCCGCCGAACACCCCGGTCTCCATCGACTTGATGCCCATGATGGTCTTGGGCTCCATGCCCCAGACCCCGGTCATCACGCCCAGCGTGGCCAGCATCACCATGTAGCCGATGGTGGCGGCGATGGCCGACACGCCGTCATTCTCGGTGTAGCCCAGCGCCACGCCGATGGCGAAGATCAGCGGCAGGTTGCCGAAGATCACGTCGCCCGAATTCTTCATCAGCATCGACAGCAGCGGCGGCATCCACTCGAAATTCGCCGCGCCGATGCCCAGCAACAGGCCGGCGACGGGCAGAACCGCCACCGGCAACATCAGCGATTTGCCGATCTTCTGTAAAAACGCAAAGGGGTTCAATGCCATGGCGGCTCTCCGAATTCGTCCGGCGGCGGCAACATCGTCGGCCTTCGACGGGAATACGGCCCGGAGCACGGGCAGGTTTCACGACATAGGCAACATGGATCGGCCCACAGGCTTGTGGCTTATCCCGGATGCGCCCTTGATGGCGCGGATTGGCCGCAGCCTCCCGCCTTTCCCGGACAGGAACTTCCGCCAATCTATAGCGGGAGCTGTGCCTGGGCTATGCGGCGTCTGCGCGCATACAAACGATCCGGCGTCCGTGCGAGGATCACCGACGTCCGACGCCGGACCGCCCGTCAGGGCCGAAGCGTCAAGAATGAGGACCAGACAATCATGACCGCGATCACGCTTGCAGCTCCGCTGGCCGGATGGGCCATGCCGCTGACCGAGGTGCCCGACCCCGCCTTCGCCCAGGGGCTGGTCGGAACCGGCATGGCCATCGACCCGACGGCGAACGAGTTGCGCAGCCCCTGCGACGGCACCGTGCTGTCGGTCCACCGTGCGCGCCATGCCTGCACCGTCCGCACCGCCAGCGGGGCGGAGGTCCTGCTGCATCTGGGCGTCGACACCGTCGGCCTGAACGGCGAGGGCTTCACCGCCCATGTCCGGGACGGGCAGGCGGTGAAGACCGGCGACCGCCTGATCAGCTTCGACATGGATCTGGTGGGAAGCCGGGCGCAGAGCCTGGTCAGCATGATGGTGGTGGTGAATGACGGCTTCACCGTCGACGGCCAGTCGGTGGATCGCGAGATCGCCGCCGGCGAGCCGGCGATGACCGTCCATGGCGGCAGCGGCGCCGATGCCGTGCCGCCCACCGCCGCCGACTCGAATGACCCGGGCGAAGGGGAAATCGGCGAGCGGGCTGTCGTTCTGCCCATCGCCAGCGGGCTGCATGCCCGGCCGGCCGCCGCCCTCGTCGCCGCGACCAAGGCCTATCCCGGAACCGTCACCATCCACTGCCGCGACCGCCGCGCCAACGCCAAGAGCGTCGTCGCCCTGATGGGACTCGGCACGACGCTCGGCGACCGGCTGACGGTGAGCGTCGTCGGCCCCGGCGCCCAGGACATGGCGGAGAGCGTCGCCGTGCTGATCGAGGGCGGGCTGGGCGATCCGGTCGTCGCCGGCGCCGCGGCACAGGCCGCGCCGGTTGCCGCCACCCCGGTCGCCGCTCCGGCCCGGCCGGCAGCGGAGGAGGATGCCGGTCCGCCCTTCGCCCCCGACGAGGAGGTTCTGCTGAAGGGCACCATCGCCGTTCCGGGACAGGCGGTCGGCAGCGTCGTCCGCCGCTTCCGCACTGCGGCACGCGTGGTGGAACAGGGCGCCGGCGCGCAAGTCGAGGAACCGCGGCTGCGTCAGGCGCTCGACCGCGTCGTCGCCGGCCTGACCCGGTCGGCGCAGCGCATGCCGGAGCATGCCGCCATCTTCCAGGCACATCGCGAGCTTCTCGACGACCCGGAACTGCTGGACGGCGCACTCGCCGACATCCGCGCCGGCAAGAGTGCCGAATGGTCCTGGCAGCGCACGGCGCGACTCCAGGCCGACGCGCTGGCCGGCCTCGCCGATCCGCGCATGGCCGAACGCGCCGCCGACCTGCGCGACCTGGAACAGCAGGTGCTGGCCGCCCTGTCCGGCAAGGAGCCGGATGTCGGCTTGGCCGAACTGCCGGCCGGCAGCATCGTGCTGGCCGACGAAATCCTGCCCTCCGACCTCGCCGGGGTTCCGGCCGGGCGGCTGGCCGGCATCGGCATGGTGCATGGCGGCCCGACCTCCCACGCCGTCATCCTGGCGGCGGCGCTCGGCGTGCCGACCGTGGTGGCGCTCGGCCGGCAGGCGGAACGGGTGCCGGACGGCGCCCCCGTGGTGATCGACGGCAACCGCGGCGAACTGCTGGTCTTCCCGCCGGAGGACACGCTGGCGACCACCCGGACCGCCGTCGCCGCCCGCGCGGCGCGGCGCGAGGAGAACCGCCGGACCTCCCGCGAGGACTGTCGGATGGCCGACGGCACGCGGATCGAGGTGTTCGCCAACCTGGGCCGGGTCAGCGACGCGCCCGGCGCAGTGGTCGAGGGGGCGGAGGGCTGCGGCCTGCTGCGCACCGAATTCCTGTTTCTGGAACGCCAGTCCGCCCCGACCGAGGACGAGCAGTACCAGCAGTACCAGCAGATCGCCGACGCGCTGGAAGGCCGGCCGCTGGTGATCCGCACGCTGGACGTCGGCGGCGACAAGCCCCTGTCCTACCTGCCGCTGCCGAAGGAGGAGAACCCGGTGCTCGGGCTGCGCGGCGTCCGCGTCGGCCTGCGCGAGCCGGAGATTCTGCGGGCGCAGATCCGTGCCATCCTGAGGGTGAAGCCGGCCGGCGTCTGCCGCATCATGGTGCCGATGATCGCCTCCCCGTCCGAACTCCAGGCGGTGCGGGCGATGGTGGACGAGGAGCGGGCAAAGCTCGGCCGCGCCGAACCGATCGAACTCGGCGCGATGATCGAGGTGCCGTCCGCCGCGCTGATCGCCGACCGCATCGGCGCGGTGGCGGACTTCCTGTCCATCGGCACCAACGACCTGACCCAGTATGTGCTGGCGATGGACCGCGGCAACCCGCATGTGGCGGCCCAGCTCGACGCGCTGCATCCGGGCGTGCTGCGGCTGATCCGTCTGGCGGTGATGGGGGCGAAGACCCACGAGCGGGTGGTGGCGGTGTGCGGCGGCTCCGCCTCCGACCCGATGGCGGCTCCGCTGCTGATCGGGCTTGGCGTCACCGAACTGTCGGCCACCCCGGCGGTGATCGCCGATCTGAAGGCCTTCATCCGCACGCTGCGCCTGGAGGATTGCCGCCGCGTCGCCGAAGCCGCGCTTGCCACCGACAGCGCCGACGAGGTCCGCCGTCTGGTGGCGGAGACCTGGCCGGCGATCTGACGGCCGGGCTGCAATCGAAAGGCCCGGAATCGGAAAGGCCGGCCGCCCGTCACCGGGCGCCGGCCTTTGTAAGTGAAACGTGAACGGTCGGGATCACATGCGCCCGGCCGTCAGCAGCACCGCCGCCGCCCGTCGCCCGCCATGCCAGCGGGCGGCGGCGCGCGCCGCGGCCCGCATCGCCGAGAGGCCGATCACCGACACGGCGACGAACAGGCCCGGCTCCAGCTCGCCACGCATCAGCAAGGCAGCCCCCAGCCCGACGATCAGAACCCGATAGACCGTCTCGCAGAACCCCAGCCCGGCGAGGAAGCCGTCGGCGCAGCCGAAGCTGTCGGCGCCGGCCAGCCGGGAAAGCTGCGGCTGTGCATCCGTCGGGCTTGCCGGCCCGGTGGCGCCCACCGCGATCGTCGCCGCCAGGGCCGCGATGCCGGCCAGCGCCACCGCCCCCATCAGCGGGCTCAGCAGAGCCAGCACCGCCAGATGAACCGGCGCCCATGCCGCCTCCGGCACCCAGAGCCGTTCCAGCCATCCCGCATCCATACCCGAGGGCACCAGCCGCGCCAGCTCCCGCGACTGGGCAAAGCCCAGCAGCGCATACAGCGCGAACAGGCCCAGGGCGACGGCGACCAGCAGGAGAAGGCTGCCATCGCCGGTTCCCGCCCACAGGGCGTCCTGCAGCGGCCGGGCATACAGCGCGCTGCCGGCCGCCAGCAGGTTCGCCGCCGCTCCGAGCAGGACGCTGCGGATCAGGGCGGACCGGTTGGTGACCGCGTGACGGGCGAAGGACGACGCCATGTCGGACGCTCGCGTTCGGAAGGGAAGGACCGGTGGCGGAGGCTGTGCCCCAAGCGCCATGGCCGGAGGCTGCATGTCCCGGCGGGCGGGCTGGTCGATCGATGACAGGCTCATGCGGGCTACGGCCGGACGGCCGCTCCTCGGACCTTGGGTGGAGCTTTGATGGACCTCGTCGGTCCTGCGGGGATGCATGGCCACGACGACCGTTGCATGCCCGCCATGATGCGTGGGAAATTTTCCCACATCAAGCGAAAAGGTGATTCCCTTTCCCTGTCACCGCGCTATTGTCACATCGGTCATAAAAATCAGCCCCCAACCGCCGGAGTGTCAGGCGCGTGCCGATCCGCAGCCCCGAACCAGACCGCTCCCGAAAGGCAGAGTTGACCGGGGCCGGAATCGCCGGGGCGGCGCCGCCGCCGGCGCTGCTGACGGCGGTGCGCAGGCTGCTGGTTCCGCTGGTACGGACGCTGATCGGTTTCGGCATCTCCTGGCCGATGCTGGCGAACCTGCTGAAGTCGGTGTATGTCGAGGTGGCGGAGCGCGGCTTCGCGCTGCCCGGAAAGCCGATGACCGACAGCCGCATCACCCTGCTGACCGGCGTCCACCGCAAGGACGTCAGCCAGATCCGCAGCGCCCCGCCGGCCGCGGAGGCCGCCGCCGCCGCCGCGCCGTCACTGGGCGCGCAGGTGTTGAGCCGCTGGCTGACCGATGCAGCCTTCCTCGACGCCGATGGCCGCCCCGCCCCGCTGTCCCGCGGTTCGGGCTCCGGGAGCGGGTCCAGCTTCGAAACGCTGGTGACCGGCATCAGCAAGGACATCCGCCCGCGCGCCCTGCTGGACGAATTGCTGCATGCCGGGCTGGTGACGGAACGGCCCGATGGCCTGCTCGATCTTGCCGAGGCGGCGCATGTGCCGCGCGGCGATCTGGACAAGCTTGCCTATTACTACGGCCGCAACCTTGCCGATCATCTGGCGGCATCCGGCCACAATCTGGCGGGCGGCATGCCGCCTTTCCTGGAACGCGCGCTCGCCTACGACCGGCTCAGCCCTGAGTCCGTTGCCGTCCTGCGGCGGGAGGCCGACCGGCTGGGCATGGCGATGCTGGTCGAACTGAACCGCATGGCCGCCGACCTTGCCGATGGCGACGCCGGCCGTGACGATGCCGGCCACCGCTTCACCGCCGGCCTCTATCTCTATGACGAGGACGAACTGCCTGCTCCTGCGCGGCAAGACGCCGGGGCCGGCGGGGGGGCGGCGGCATCGTGATCCGCAAGCCCTCTCCCCTCGTCCGCACGCTGTTGCTGACGATGATGCTAGCCGCCGCCGGCTGCGGTCCTGCCCTTTCCCCTGCCCGGGATGACGGGCTGGCCGACCGCGGCATCGGCGGCACCGGCGTTTCCGTCACCGACCGCGGCATTGGCGGCACGGGCATCGTCGGCACCGTCACCGCCTTCGGCAGCGTCTGGGTCAACGGCCTGCGGGTCGATCTGCCGCCGACCACGGAGGTTCGGGTCGAAGGCCGACCGGCACAGCCCGGCGACGTGCGGATCGGCCAGACGGTCGCCATGACCGCGGCGGCCGGCGGGCCGACCAGCCTGACCGCGCGCAGGCTGGAGGTGCGGTTCGCCGTCGCCGGCCCGGTGGAGCGGACGACGACCGGCGGCGCTCTGGTCCTGGGGCAGCGCATCGACCTTGCCGAGGCGGAGGGCACCACCGCGCTCACCCCCGGACGCTGGGTCGCCATTTCCGGCCTGCGCCGGCCCGACGGCGTGATCGACGCCAGCCGGGTCGATCCCTGGGAGCCGGCGCGGGGCTGGCTGCTGCGCGGGCGGCTGGATGCGGTGACGCCCGGGACGCTGACCGTCGCCGGGCTGACGCTGTCTCGCGGCCTTGGCAGGGCCGATGCCCTGCCGGCGGTGGGCAGCATGGTGCGCGTCGGCGGCGGGCCCGATCCCGGCGTCGTTCCCGGTGCGGCGCTGACGGTGGAGCCCGATCCGTTCAACCCCTTCGGCAGCACGGTCAACGCCCTGTCGATCGAGACTTATGTCGACGCATCCGGGCAGACGACGGTGCCGGACGGCCCACGCATCGACCGGTCCGGAGGCGGCCCTGCACGGGTGGTGATCGACAGCCTGGTGACTTCCGGCGGCGGGGTCGGCCGCAGCCGCTCCTTCGGCGCCCCGAGTCTGGGGGGCAGGTCGCTGGACGGGACCGATCCCGCCGCCCGGGCCGCCGGTCTGGCACGGGCTGGCATGCGCCCCGACGGCCCGCAGGGACCGGATGCGCCGGGTATGGATGGTCCGGAAGGGCCGGTCGACGGCATGCGCACCCATCCGGGATGGGGCATGCCGCCCGGCCCCGCTGGCGGACCGGCCGCCGGCCAGCGCCCCGCATCCGGCCTCAATCCCAATTCCGGCCCCAATTCCGGCCCTGATGGCAGTTCCACGTCCGGCGCCGCCGGTGCGGCCAGCCCACCTTCTTCCGCCGGCCTATCGCCTGAATCTCCGTCCAACCCGGCTTTCGGCGGGCCGGGCCGTGGACGGGGGGCGATGCCGGGTGGTGACGGCGGCTCGCCCCGCACCGGCCCCAGAGGTAGTTTCGGTGGTGGCTTTGGTGGTGGTTCCGGCAGGGGTTCCGACGGAAGCCGCGGCGCACATTTCTGACGAAGCGCCGCGACCAGGGCGCGGCAAATATCGCTGCCGTTCTTTTTGAAAATTCATTTTAAAATGCGGGCAGCCATTTTCGACGCTTTGGCGCGCAACACTGCGGCATTTTGATCCACTCTTCGATTCCATCTGCATTCCCGAATTCCCCAGTCTTAGAATATTAATATATCAACGTCGAAGGGATGCCGTTGCGGGGGATGCGCGACTGCTGTCAATAGGGGCCGAACCGAAACCGCGAAGCAGTTTTCCTTTATCCCCTTAGGTTTAGTCCCTCACCGATTTATAGCAATCGCCCGCTCCGCCGGCCCTTGCCGGCGGGTGGAGCGGTGTCATGCCGTCCGCAACGGCTCGAACTCTTCGCACACACAGGACCGGACCATGATCTCGCTCCTTTCGCGGCTGTCGATCCGCGCCACCCTTGGACTTGTCGTCGCCGCGTTGGGCCTGCTGCTGATCGCCACCAGCAGCGTCACGCTGGTCGACGTCGTCCATCGCACCCGCAACGCCCAGCGTGTCGCCACCCTCAGCGAGACCAGCCGCGACCTGCTGCGCACGCTGCTGGCGATCCGGCTGGAGCGCGGTCTGGTCGGCCCGGCGCTGGGGGCGGAGGAGCCGGCCGGCGACGCCGAACTGCGCGACATCGCCGCCAACCGCGCGGTGGCGGAGGACGGCTATGCCGCCATCGCCGCCAAGCTCGCCGCCCTCGACCTGCCCGGCCTGCCGGCCGCGATCTCGACTCTGCGCGCCACCCACGACACGCTGGCCGCCCTGCGCCGACAAGCCGACGGCGCGGTCCGCCAGCGCAAGGCGTCGCGCGATCCTGCGGTGGCGGAGGCCTGGGCGACGGCGCCGGTGGCCTATCTCGACGCGCTGACCGCGGCGACCGACCTGCTGGACGCCTCGCTGAAGCTGGCCGACCCGATGGTCGATCATCTGCTGGGCATCAAGCGCGCCGCCTGGAACACCCGGCTGAATGCCGGCGGCATGGCGCTCCGCATCCAGACCGCGGTCGCCACCGGCCAAGCCTGGACCCCGGCCGACGCGCAGGCGGTGGCCGAGGCCATCGGCCGCACCGGGCAGGCCTGGGCTTCGGTCAAGGAATCGGCATCCCGTTCCGACACGCCGGACTCCATCCGCGAGGCGGTCGAGAAGGCCAAGGTGAATTTCGAAGGCCCGCTGGTCGACCAGCGCAAGGCGGTGCTCGCCGCCCTGGCAGAGGGCCGGCCGTCGCCGGTCGAGATCGGCGCCCTGCGCCGGCAGGACACCGCCAGCCAGGGCTACATCGTCGATGCCGCGCTGGCGGCGGTGGACCGGATGGTCGTCAGTTCCGAGGCGCAGGCCGCGCGGGCGACGCGCGACGCCACCATCGCCGGCCTGCTGGTGCTGGCCGCCGTCCTGCTGACCGTTGCCGGCCTGATCGTCGCCAAGCGCCGGGTCAGCGACCCGATCCGCTCGATGACCGAGGCGATGCGCCGGCTGGCCGACCGCGACATGGCGGTGACGATCCCCGGCCTGGGCCGGGCCGACGAGATCGGCGGCATGGCGGCGACCGTCACGATCTTCCGCGACAGCATGCTGACCGCCGACCGCCTGGCGGCGGAACAGGCCCGCGAGCAGGCCGCCAAGGAGGCGCGGGCGACCCGGCTGGAAACCCTGATGCGCGATTTCGACGCCAAGGCGATGCATATCGTCGAGACGGTCGCCTCGGCCGCCACCGAGATGCAGGGCACCGCCGGCACCATGTCGACCACCGCGACCTTCGCCAGCGAGCAGGCGACCGCCGTCGCGGCGGCGTCCGAACAGGCGTCGGCCAACGTGCAGACGGTGGCCTCGGCGACGGAGGAGCTGTCGGCCTCCATCCTGGAGATCGGCCGCCAGATCGCCGCTTCCACCCGCATCTCCGGCGAGGCGGTGACCCAGGCCGAACGGACCAACACCACCATGCGCACGCTGGTGGAGGCGGCCGACCAGATCGGCCATGTGGTGGAGATGATCAACACCATCGCGGCGCAGACCAACCTGCTGGCGCTGAACGCCACCATCGAGGCCGCGCGGGCCGGCGAGTCCGGCAAGGGCTTCGCCGTCGTCGCCGGCGAGGTCAAGGCGCTGGCCAGCCAGACCGCCCGCGCCACCGACGAGATCCAGGCCAAGGTGAAGGAGATCCAGCAGGCGACCGGCGGCGCCCAGGACGCCATCCACGGCATTGGCCAGACCATCGGCCGCATCAGCGAGATCACCACCACCATCGCCGCCGCCATCGAGGAGCAGGGCGCCGCCACCCGCGACATCGCCGGCAACGTGACGGAGGCGGCGCGCGGCACCACCGCCGTCTCCTCCACCATCGTCGGCGTCAACCATGCGGTGCTGGAAACCGGTTCCGCCGCCACCGAGGTGCTCGACGCCGCCTGCAGCCTCGCGCGCGAGGCGGAAACCCTGCGCGGCGAGGTCACCTCCTTCATCACCGCCGTCCGCGCGGCGTGACGCGCGGGCCGGAGCATGTCAGGAGCGGCTTGCCCGCTCCCTGGCAGTTCCGGCCAGCATGGTTTCCTGCACCGCCATCACCGCCGCCCCGATGACCCCGGCGCTTTCCACCTCCGGCACATCCCGGATGTCGAGATGCCGGGTCGAAAGGGCGAGCGAGCGCTGGTAGACGCTCTGCCGGATCGAGGCCAGCAGCAGCGGCCCGATCCGCGCCACACCGCCGCCGATGAAGATGTGCGACGGGTTGAAGAAATTGACCACCGCCGCCAGCATCCAGCCGATATGGGCGCCGGCCTGCTGGACGATGGCGTTGGCGGCGGCGTCGCCCGCCCGGCTGGCATTGCCGAGATCGACGGTGGTCAGGTGCCCGTTGCGCTCCAGCAACTCCATCAGCCGCGGGCTTTCCCCGTTCCGCGCCGCTTCTTCCGCCATGCGGGCGATCGCCGGGCCGGCCGCCATCGCCTCGACGCAGCCGGCATTGCCGCAATGGCAGACCGGCCCCTGCGGATCGACGCAGATATGGCCGACGTCCCCCGCCGAGCCGTCCCGCCCGCGATAGACCATGCCGTGGCAGATGATGCCGCAGCCGATGCCGGTGCCGATCTTGATGACCAGGAAGTTCTGAATCTGCCCGCGCAGGCGCCAATGGGTGCCGAGCGCCAGGATGTTCACGTCGTTGTCGACGAAGACCGGGGCGGCATACTCCTCGGCCAGCCATTCGCGGATCGAGAACCTCTCCCACCCCGGCAGCAGCGGCGGGTTGACCAGCATGCCGCTGTCGAAGGCGACCGGCCCCGGCACGCCGACGCCGATTCCCAGCACCCGCGCCGGCCCGATTCCCAGCCGTTCCCGTGCCTCGCGCAGCAAATCCCGCACGCGTTTGAACACCGCCGCCGGCCCGTCGCGCACATCGACCGGCTCCGACCGGTGGTCCAGCACCGTCATGTCGGGGGCGAGCAGCGCCACGTCGATGCTGGTGGCGCCGATGTCGATCCCCGCCAGCACGCCCATGCGGTGGCTCAGCCGCAGCACCTCCGGCCGCCGCCCGCCCGAGGACGGCTGCACCCCGCCCTCCTCGATCAGCTCCCGCCCGATCAGGCTGGAGATCGCAAGGTTGGCCTTGCTCTTGGAAAACTCGACCGACGCCGCCAGCTCGCCGCGCGACAGCCCGCCGGCCCAGAACAGCCGCTCCAGCAGGGCGCGCTCGCCGTCCGACAGACGTTGCCAGTCAACCATCGACAGGTGCCTTTCCGAAGCGCGGTGGTTTCCACCCCCTGCGTGTTCGCATTTGGAGCTAGTCGCCCTCTCCCGGGACGGGAGAGGGAGGTAAATGAGAACACCGTTTCCCACCCCTACCACACCCTCCCCACTTTTGCCAAATTATGTTCGAAGTCGGCCATTGTCTGTCCAAAGCGTCGGACTTACCATCCGCTTAACAGACAAAGCAACGTTCTCCGGAACGACACGCTTTGCAGTGGGAGAAACGTCATGGACGGTATCCGCCCCGCCGCAGGCTTGCGGCCGGTGGGATGGCCGTCAGGGGGTGCGGAGCCATGAGCCTGCATGTCGCCTTCGACGGCATCACCAAGGAATTCGGACCCGTGCGCGTCCTGCACGGCGTCGGCTTCGACCTGCATCCCGGCCGGGTGCACGGGCTGCTGGGCGAGAATGGCGCCGGCAAATCGACGCTGATGAAGATCCTCGCCGGCTATCACGCGCCGACCTCCGGCACGCTGAGCATCGACGGCGAACCGGTGACGTTCCGCAACTCCCGCGACGCCGAGAAGCGCGGCATCGTGCTGATCCACCAGGAGCTCAGCCTCGCCGACGACCTGACCGTCGTCCAGAACATGTTCCTCGGCCATGAGATCCGGCGCGGCTGGCTGCTCGACGACCGCGCGATGCGCGCGCAGGCGGTCGAGGCCCTGCGTCAGGTCGGCTTCGAGGGCGACCCCGACGGCAAGGTGCGCGACCTGATCGTCGCCGAGAAGCAGTTGGTGGAGATCGCCAAGGCGCAGCTGCGCAACGCCCGCCTGCTGGTCATGGACGAGCCGACGGCCAGCCTGACCCCGTCCGAATGCGACCGGCTGTTCGGGCTGATCGACCGGCTGCGGCGGGACGGCGTCACCATCGTCTACATCTCGCACAAGCTGGACGAGGTGGAGCGCATCACCGACGAGGTGATCGTGATGCGCGACGGCCGCTTCGTCGCCCGTGCCCCCACCGCCGAGACGCCGCGCCAGCGCATGGCGGAACTGATGGTCGGCCGCGAGCTGACCGACATGTTCCCGGACAAGCACATCCCCGCCCTCGGCAAGCCGCTGATGACCGTGCGCGGCCTGACGGTTCCCGGCTGGGCGGAGGATGTGAGCTTCGACCTCCATCCCGGCGAGATCCTGGGTTTCGCCGGTCTGGTCGGCGCCGGCCGCACCGAGCTGTTCGAGGGCATCCTGGGCCTGCGCCCGCGCAGCGGCGGAACCGTCGAGATCGAAGGCCGCCCGGTGTCCTTGCGCAGCCCGCGCGAGGCGATGCGCAACGGCCTGACCTATCTCAGCGAGGACCGCAAGGGCAAGGGCCTGCACGTCAACATGGGCCTGCGCGACAACCTGACCCTGATGACGCTGCGCCACCATGCCCAGCCGCTGCTGTCGCCGGCGTCGGAGGACAGGGCGCTGGAGCATGCCGTGGCGTCCTTCGGCATCCGCGGCAATCCGCAGGGCACGGCATCGTCGCTGTCCGGCGGCAACCAGCAGAAGCTGGCCATCGCCAAGTTCCTGGAGCCGGACCCCCGCGTCTTCGTGCTGGACGAGCCGACGCGCGGCGTCGATGTCGGCGCCAAGCGGGACATCTATTTCCTGATCGCGCGGCTGGCCGCCGAGGGACGCGGCGTGATCGTGATTTCGTCGGAACTGATCGAACTGATCGGGCTCTGCCACCGGGTGATCGTGATGCGCGGGCGCCGGGTGAGCGCGACCGTGCCCGCCGACCGGCTCAGCGAAGAGGAGTTGATTGCCCATGCCATCGGCACCCACACCCACCACTGAGGCCCGGGGAGACCGCGCGGCGCCGCGCAAGGCGGGCCGCCGCTTCGACCCGCACCGCTTCGGTCCGGTCGTCGGGCTGGTGCTGCTGCTGATCGTCGGCACGGCGCTCAACCCGGATTTCGCGACCTGGGACAACCTGATGAACGTGCTGACCCGCACGGCCTTCATCGGGATCATCTCCATCGGCATGTGCTTCGTCATCATCTCCGGCGGCATCGACCTGTCGGTCGGGTCGATGGCGGCGCTGATCGCCGGCGGGATGATCCTGCTGATGAACGCGCTGGCCGGGTCGGTCGGATCACCGGTCGCGGTGGTCATGCTGGGCATGCTGTTCGCCCTGCTGCTGGGCGGCGGCTTCGGATTGGCGCACGGCTATCTGATCACGCGCGGGCGGATCGAACCCTTCATCGTCACGCTGGGCACGCTCGGCATCTTCCGCGCCGTGCTGACCTGGCTGGCCGACGGCGGCGCCATCACGCTGGACAACGACCTGTCCGACGCCTACGGCCCGGTCTATTACGGCAGCCTGCTCGGCATCCCGGTGCCGGTCTGGGTCTTCCTGGCCGTGTCGGTGGCCGGCGCCGTCCTGCTGAACCGCACCGCCTTCGGCCGCTATGTCCAGGCCATCGGCTCCAACGAGCAGGTGGCGCGCTTCGCCGCGGTGGACGTCGACCGGGTGAAGCTGCTGACCTACGGCCTGCTCGGCGTCTGCGTCGGCATTGCCACGGTGCTGTACGTGCCGCGGCTGGGATCCGCCTCCCCCACCACCGGACTTTTGTGGGAGCTGGAGGCCATCGCCGCGGTGATCGTCGGCGGCACCTCCTTCAAGGGCGGCGAGGGGCGGATCGCCGGGACGGTGATCGGTGCCGTCCTGCTGTCTGTCATCAGCAACATCCTGAACCTGACCAGCATCATCAGCGTCTACCTGAACGCGGCGGTGCAGGGCTGCGTCATCATTGCCGTCGCTTTCCTGCAGCGCCGGCGTCCTTAAAAAATCAAGAGGAGGAGAAACGTCATGTCGGAAGTTGCGCGTTACACCCGCCGTCTCGTCCTGGGCGCCGGCCTTGCCATGACGGCGACGGTCGCCCTCGGTGGCGCCCTGGGCGGCGTCGCCGTCGCGGCGGACACGGTGAAGCTGGGCGTCAGCATCCCGGCCGCCACCCACGGCTTCACCGGCGGCATCGTCTGGTGGGCCAACCAGGCGAAGGCGGAGCTGGAAAAGGCCCATCCCAACCTGAAGATCACCGTCAAGACCGCCAGCGGCGCGCCGGAACAGGCGAACCAGCTCCAGGATCTGGTGACGGTGACCAAGATCGACTCGCTGGTCATCTTCCCCTTCGAATCCGCCGCCCTGACCCAGCCGGTGATGCAGGCGAAGAAGAAGAACGTCTATGTCACCGTCGTCGACCGCGGCCTGACCGACACCAGCGCCCAGGACGCCTACATCGCCGGCGACAACACCGCCTTCGGCCGCATCCCGGCCGAATACATCGCCAAGAAATACAACGGCAAGGCCAACATCGTGGCGCTCCGCGGCATCCCGACCACGCTCGACAACGAGCGGTGGGAGGCCTTCACCGGCGTGCTGAAGCAGTATCCCGACATCAAGATCCTGGACGGCAAATACGCCAACTGGAACCGTGACGACGCCTTCAAGGTGACGCAGGACTTCCTGACCCGCTTCAAGGACATCGACGTCGTCTGGGCCGCCGACGACGACATGGCCTTCGGCGTGCTGAAGGCGATCGAGCAGGCCAAGCGCACCGACATCAAGGAGGTGTTCGGCGGCGCCGGGTCCAAGACGATGGTGAAGACCATCCTCGACGGCTCCAACCCGCTGATCCGCGCCGACGTCTCCTATTCGCCGAAGTTCATCTACGACGCCATCAAGATGACCGCCGAAGCCCGGCTGAAGGGCGACAAGCTGCCGGCGACCTACATCATCCCGTCGTCGCTGATCACCAAGGAGAACGCCAAGGAGTTCTACTTCCCGGATTCGCCGTACTGAGTTCGGGCGAATCCAGACACGCACCTAACCTCCTCCGCTCCCGGCCGGCCAAGGGTCGGTCCGATGGCGGGGGAGGACAAGGGGGGCGGGTGGCCGACACCTCCCCCCATCAGGGAGCCAGATCCATGAAGACCATCAAAGGCCCCGCGATCTTCCTCGCCCAGTTCGCAGGTGACGCCGCCCCCTTCGACTCGCTGGACGGCATCGCCCGCTGGGCTGCCGGGCTGGGCTTCAAAGGCGTGCAGATCCCGAGCTGGGACCGCCGCCTGTTCGACCTGCACAAGGCCGCGACCAGTCAAACCTACTGCGACGAGGTCAGGGGCACGCTGGCCGATGCCGGCGTCGAACTGACCGAACTGTCGACCCACCTGCAAGGCCAGCTGGTCGCCGTCCACCCCGCCTACGACGCGCTTTACGACGGCTTCGCCCCGGCGGAGGTCCATGGCCGCCCCGAAGCCCGGCAGGCCTGGGCGGTGGAACAGCTGCACCTCGCCGCCAAGGCGTCGGCCAACCTCGGCCTGACCGCCCACGCCACCTTCTCCGGCGCGCTGGCCTGGCCGTACCTCTACCCCTGGCCGCAGCGCCCGCCCGGCCTGATCGAGACCGCCTTCGACGAGCTGGCGAAACGCTGGCGCCCGATCCTCGACGCCTTCGACGAGGCCGGCTGCGACCTCTGCTACGAGATCCATCCCGGCGAGGACCTGTTCGACGGCACGACCTTCCAGATGTTCCTCGACCGTGTCGGCGGGCACGAGCGCTGCAACATCCTGTTCGATCCCAGCCATTTCGTCCTGCAACAGCTGGACTATCTCGGCTACATCGACGTCTTCCGCGACCGCATCCGCATGTTCCACGTCAAGGATGCCGAGTTCAATCCTACCCCCTGGCAGGGCGTCTATTCCGGCTATGCGCCATGGAAGGACCGGGCCGGGCGCTTCCGCTCGCTGGGCGACGGGCAGGTCGATTTCCGCGGCATCTTCTCCAAGCTGACCCAGTACGGCTTCGACGGCTGGGCGGTGCTGGAATGGGAATGCTGCATCAAGCATCCCGAGCAGGGAGCCGCCGAGGGCGCCCGCTTCATCCAGGACCACATCATCCGCGTCACCGACCGCGCCTTCGACGATTTCGCCGACGCTGGCACCGACGAGGCTGCCAACCGCCGGATTCTCGGTCTGGGGAAAGGGGCATCATGAGCGCGGATCGAGCACCCGCCCGATCGCCAGCCTTCGCGAGACGCTTGAGGCTGGGCATGGTCGGCGGCGGCCAGGGCGCCTTCATCGGCGCCGTCCACCGAATCGCCGCCCGCATCGACGACCGCTACGAGCTGGTCGCCGGTGCCCTGTCCTCCAATCCCGAACGGGCGCGGGCCAGCGGGGCGGAGCTGTTCCTGGCGCCCGACCGCTGCTACGACGACTTCCATCGGATGGCGAAGGCGGAAGCGGCACGACCGGACGGCATCGACGCCGTCGCCATCGTCACGCCGAACCACCTGCATTACCCCGCCGCCAAGGCCTTCCTCGAAGCCGGCATCCACGTCATCTGCGACAAGCCGCTGGTCCACACCGTTGAGGAGGCGGAGGAACTGGCGGCCCTGGTGCGCCAACGCGACCTCGTCTTCGTCCTGACCCACAATTACAGCGGCTATCCGATGATCCGGCAGGCCCAGGCCATGGTGGCGTCCGGCATGCTGGGCAGGATCCGGGTGGTGCAGGCCGAATATGCCCAGGACTGGCTGGCGACCGATCTGGAGGCCAGCGGCCAGAAGCAGGCGTCCTGGCGTACCGATCCGGCACAGAGCGGCATCGCCGGCTGCATCGGCGACATCGGCACCCACGCCTTCCATCTGGCGGAGTTCGTCACCGGGCTGCGCTGCACCGCGCTCGCCGCCGACCTGACCGCCTTCGTGCCCGGCCGGCGGCTGGACGACAACGCCCACATCATGCTGCGGTTCGACGGCGGCGCCCGCGGCATGCTGTGGGCGAGCCAGGTCTCCCCCGGCACCACCAACGGCCTGCGCCTGCGCGTCTTCGGCGAGGCCGGCGGGCTGGACTGGCAGCAGGAACAGCCCAACGAGTTGCGCTTCACCCCGCTCGGCGAGCCGACCCGCACCCTGCTGCGCGCCGGTGCGGGAAGCCTGCCGGCCGCCACCGGCATCTCGCGCACTCCCGCCGGCCATCCGGAAGGCTATCTGGAAGGCTTCGCCCAGATCTACCGCGACGCCGCCGACCGCATCGCCGCCCGTCTGGACGGCCGTCCGGCGCCTGCCGACGTGCCCCTGCCGACGGTGGAGGACGGCGTGCGCGGCGTGCGCTTCATCCACGGTGCCGTGGAGTCCAGCCGCCGCGACGCTGCTTGGGTGTCGTTGGCCGGTTAGTTCCCTCTCCCGCCCCGGGAGAGGGAAGGGGCCCATGGCGTAAGCCATGGGAAGGGTGAGGGGTTATCCAAGGAACCGTGCGGTTCAGGATTCTCGCCCCACCCCTCACCCTTCCCACGCCTTCGGCGCGGGTCCCCTCCCTCTCCCGGGGCGGGAGAGGGAACCTCATGCGATAGCCTCCCAGCGCAAACAGCATTCCGCAGCAGCGGCGATGTGCAGAACCGGCAAAAGCGGTTCCGAAGAGGCAATCCCCCTCTCCGCCCATTCCCTAAGATCCGTTCATCAAGACAGCCGACGCCGCCCTGCCGGCCCGGCCCCGAACGGACTTCGCATGACCACCCAGGATTTCCACCCGTCCCGCCGCACGGTCCTCTCCGGCAGCGCCGCCCTCGCCGTTGCGGGCAGCGGCGTGCTGACCGCTGTCGCCGGCCCCGCCGCCGCGGCTGAAAAGGCGGCCGTCCGCCAAGACCAGACCAAAGGAACGAAACCCATGCTCCACGGCAGCTACGTCACCACCAAGGACGGCGTCCAGATCTACGTCAAGCAGTGGGGTCCGCAGACCGGCCAGACGGTGGTCTTCAGCCATGGCTGGCCGTTGACCGGCGACGCCTTCGAAGACCAGATGATGTTCCTGGCCCAGCACGGCTACCGCACCATCGCC
Source organism: Azospirillum sp. 412522 (assembly GCF_019805165.1). Taxonomy (GTDB): domain Bacteria; phylum Pseudomonadota; class Alphaproteobacteria; order Azospirillales; family Azospirillaceae; genus Azospirillum. The sequence goes on along the minus strand of NZ_RWIJ01000002.1, from coordinate 306,267 downwards.
CATGACCGCCGCGGCCATGGCCGGTCGTCGCAGCCGGGCTTCGGCAACGATCTCGACCATTATGCCGACGATCTGGCCGCGGTGACCGAGGCGCTGGAGCTGAAGAACGCCGTCCATGTCGGCCACTCCACCGGCGGCGGCGAGGTCGCCCGCTACATCGGCCGCCACGGCGTGTCGCGCGTCGCCAAGGCGGTGCTGATCGGCGCCATCCCGCCGATCATGGTGAAGACCGCCTGGAACCCGGACGGCGTGCCGATGGAGGTGTTCGACGGCATCCGCGCCGGCGTGAAGGCCGACCGCTCGCAGTTCTTCCGGGATCTGACGACTCCCTTCTACGGCTACAACCGCCCGGGCGCCAAGATTTCCCAGGGCGTCATCGACAGCTTCTGGATGCAGGGCATGATGGGCGGCCTGCTGGCCGAGTACGAGTGCGTCAAGGCCTTCTCCGAGACCGACCAGCGCGAAGATCTGAAGAAGATGATCGTCCCGACGCTGGTGATGCACGGCGACGACGACCAGATCGTCCCGATCGCCACCTCCGCCAAGGCCGCCGTCGCCCTTCTGCCGAAGGGCACGCTCAAGGTCGTCCCCGGTGCGCCGCACGGCATCTGCACCACCCACAAGGACATCGTGAACGAGGAACTTCTGGCCTTCATCCGGAGCTGAGCCGATGACCTACCTGTCCCGTCTCGACCTGCATGAATCGGTGCGCAAGGAAGCGGTGGCGCTGCTCCAGGCCCGCCTGTCCGACGCGCTCGACCTGGAAGCCCAGACCAAGCAGGCGCATTGGAACGTCAAGGGTCCGCATTTCCTGCAACTGCACGAGCTGTTCGACCGCGCCCATGACGAGGTCGAGGGCTTCGTCGACCTGATCGCCGAACGCATCACCGCCCTGGGCCATATCGCCGACGGCCGGGTGCAGACCACCGCCGCCCGCAGCGCGCTCTACGAGTATCCGCTGCAGGCGATCGACGGCGTGGCGCACCTGAAGGCGCTGGCCGGCGCGCTGGCCCAGTTCGGCGCCCGCGCGCGCGCCGACATCGAGGCCGCCACCGCGGCGGGCGACGCCGATACCGCCGACCTGTTCACCCAGGTCTCGCGGGAGTGCGACAAGCAGCTGTGGATGCTCGAGGCCCATCTGGTGACCGGCGAATCCGCCACCTGACCCTTCTCGCCATCGTCCCTGAAGACGCAACAGTCATGTTCCATTACGCATGATTGTTCCACGCCATTCACCATGACAAAGTCCTTGTCAGACGGCGCCGACGACACACCGACGGCAGGCGACCCACCCCATCAAAACCCGCACCGAACAGGAAAAATCATGACCTTCAACGCCAAGTCGCTCATCAACGCCGACGACACCGTCTTCATCTTCGTCGATCACCAGCCGCAGATGTCCTTCGGCGTCGTCAACATCGACCGTCAGCAGTTGAAGAACAACACCATCGCGCTCGCCAAGACCGCCAAGCTGTTCGGCGCCTCGACCATCGTGACCGCGGTGGAGACCGAGAGCTTCTCCGGCTACATCTGGCCGGAGCTGATGGACGTCCTGAAGCAGGACCCGATCGAGCGCACCTCGATGAACAGCTGGGACTCCGAGGAGCTGGTGGCCGCGGTCAAGGCGACCGGCAAGAAGAAGCTGGTCATCGCTGCCCTGTGGACGGAAGCCTGCCTGCTGTACCCGACGCTGTGCGCCATCGAGGAAGGCTTCGAGGTCTACATCGTCACCGACTGCTCGGGCGGTACTTCGCAGGAGGCCCACGACGCCGCGGTCCGCCGCATGGAGCAGGCCGGCGCCCATTCCATCACCGCGGTCAACGTCCTGCTGGAAATCCAGCGCGACTGGGCCAAGCGCGGCACCTATGACGGCGTGATGAACATCGTCCGCGAGCATTTCGGCGCCTACGGCATGGGCGTCGATTACGCCTACACCATGCTGCACAAGGCCCCGCAGCGCGGCGAGTTCCCGCACAAGGTGGTCGGCGGCCTCAAGCACGGCTGATCCGACATGTCCCGGTGCCCGGCTCCGCCTGGGCACCGGCCCCTATTTACAGACCGGGAGTCCGGACCCATGATGCCCTATCTCCTTTCGGCCGGCGCCGGCATCCTGGTCGGCGTCATCTATGCGCTGATCGGCGTCCGCTCGCCGGCGCCGCCGACCATCGCGTTGATCGGACTGCTCGGCATGCTGGTCGGCGAACAGGTGGTGCCGGTCGTCAAGCGGCTGATCGCCGGCGAACCGGTCGTCGCCTTCATCCAGACCGACTGCGCCCGCCATGTGCTGGGGCCGCATGTGGGAGCGGAGGCGCCGGCGGCCGTCAAGGCCACCGCCGAGACCGCAGGGGGAGACAAGGCGTGACGCCTCCCATGATCGACCGCCGGAAAGCGATGGCGGGAAGTGCCGCCGCATCCCTGCTAGCATCGCCGCTGCTGTCCACCCTCGCGTCCAGACCCGGGAATGCCGCCATGCCGAACACTGCCGCCTCAGGCGATCTGATCCTCGTCAACGCCAAGGTCACCACGCTCGACCGCGCCAACCCGCAGGCCAGCGCCATCGCCATCCGCGACGGCCGCTTCCTCGCCGTCGGCACGGAGGCGGAGGTGCGCGCCGCGGCTCCCCAGGCGACGGTGATCGACGCCAAGGGCCGGCGGGTGATTCCCGGGCTGATCGACAGCCACATGCACATCATCCGCGGCGGCCTGAACTACAACATGGAGCTGCGCTGGGACGGCGTGCCGAGCCTCGCCGACGCCATGGCGATGCTGAAGCAGCAGGCGGCGATCACTCCGGCACCGCAATGGGTCCGCGTCGTCGGCGGCTTCACCGAGCACCAGTTCGCCGAAAAGCGCCTGCCGACCATCGAGGAGCTGAACGCCGCCGCTCCCGACACGCCGGTCTTCATCCTGCACCTCTACGACCGCGCCCTGCTGAATGCCGCGGCCCTGCGTGCCGTCGGCTATACCAAGGACACGCCGAACCCGCCCGGCGGCGAGATCGTGCACGATGCCGCCGGCAACCCGACCGGCCTGCTGCTGGCCCAGCCCAACGCGACGATCCTCTATTCGACGCTGGCGAAGGGGCCCAAGCTGCCGCCCGAGTACCAGCTGAACTCCACCCGCCATTTCATGCGCGAGATGAACCGGCTGGGCGTGACCGGTGTGATCGACGCCGGCGGCGGCTACCAGAACTATCCCGACGATTACGCCATCGTCGAGAAGCTGCATGCCGACGGCGAGCTGACCCTGCGCATCAGCTACAACCTGTTCACCCAGAAGCCGAAGGAAGAGCTGGCCGACTTCGCCGGCTGGGCGTCGAAGGTGAAGCCCGGCGACGGCGACGACAGCTACCGCCACAACGGCGCCGGCGAGATGCTGGTCTATTCCGCCGCCGACTTCGAGGATTTCCGCGTCGCCCGCCCGGACATGCCACCCAGCATGGAAGGCGACCTGGAGCCGGTGATCCGCCTCTTGGCCGAGAACCGCTGGCCCTGGCGCCTGCACGCCACCTACGACCAGACCATCAGCCGCGCGCTCGACGTCTTCGAGAAGGTCAACCGCGACGTCCCCTTCGACGGGCTGCACTGGTTCTTCGACCATGCCGAGACGATCAGCGACCGCAACATCGACCGCATCGCGGCGCTCGGCGGCGGCATCGCCGTGCAGCACCGCATGGCCTACCAGGGCGAATATTTCGTCGAGCGCTACGGCGCCAAGGCGGCGGAACAGACCCCGCCGATCGCCAAGATGATGGCGGCCGGCCTGCCGGTCGGCGGCGGCACCGACGCCACCCGCGTCGCCAGCTACAACCCGTGGGTCTCGCTGTCCTGGCTGGTGACCGGCCGGACGGTGGGCGGCCTCAGCCTCTATCCGCGGGCCAACCTGCTGGACCGCGAGACGGCGCTGCGGCTGTGGACGGAGGCCAACACCTGGTTCTCCAACGAGCAGGGCAAGAAGGGCCAGATCAAGGCCGGCCAGCTCGCCGACCTCGCCGTGCTGTCCGACGACTTCTTCTCGGTGCCGGAGGACCGCATCGTCCACCTGACCTCCGTCCTGACCATGCTCGGCGGCGCGGTGGTCCATGGCGAGGGCGATTACGGCCCGCTTGCCCCGCAGCTGCCCAAGCCGATGCCCGACTGGTCGCCGGTGCGGACCTTCGGCGGCTACTACAAGTCGGCCGACAGCGGCAGCCAGCGTCAGGCGTTGGCCTCGGCCTGCGGCTGCGCCACCGGCTGCGGCGTCCACGGCCACGACCACGCCGCCGCCTATGCCGCCGACGTCCCGGCCGCCGACGTGCAGTCCTTCTGGGGCGCGCTCGGCTGCGGCTGCTGGGCGGTGTAAGAGCACGTCCCTAAAAAGCTCCCTCTCCCGCCCCGGGAGAGGGAAGGGACCCATGCGGAGCATGGGAAGGGTGAGGGGTGGCACAATGAACCGTGCGCTTCCGGATTCTTGGATCCCCCCTCACCCTCCCCGCCTTCGGCGGGTCCCCTCCCTCTCCCGGGACGGGAGAGGGCGATTTACCCCAACTGGAACACCCCAGCCATGACCCTCCGCGACCTTGAGCGCCCGGCAGAGAACATCGTCGACCGCATTCTCGACTGGGACGGCACCTGGCTGCTGGCCCGCTTGGCGCTGGTCGGCGCCTATCTGCTGGGCGGGGTGGTGAAGCTCACCGACTGGCCGGGTGCCGTCGCCGAGCAGGCGCATTTCGGCCTGACCCCGCCGGCCGTCTGGGCGGCGCTGACCATCCTGGTCGAACTGGTCGGCCCGCTGCTGATCCTGCTGGACCGGGCGCTGTGGCTGGGGGCCGGCGCGCTCGGCGTCTTCACGGTCCTGGCCGCCCTGATCGCCAACGATTTCTGGACCATGGCCGGGCCGGAGCGTTTCATGGCGACCAATGCCTTCTTCGAGCATCTCGGGCTGGTCGGCGGCTTCGCGCTCGCTGCGATCATATCGCGGATGCGGCGCCGCCTCGGCTCCAACGCCTGAGCCGAGGCAAACCCGATGGCCCCAGCCGCTCCACCCGTCCCGGCGCCGCTGCCCTGGCTTCTGATGCTGCTGTCGATGACCACCGGGCTGGTCGACGCCACCAGCGTGCTCGGCCTCGACAAGGTGTTCACCGCCAACATGACCGGCAACATCGTGTTCCTGGGCTTCGCCGCCGCCGGGACGCGGGGCTTCGACGTCGCTCCCTACCTGACGGCGATCTGCGCTTTCCTGGTCGGGGCATTGGTCGCCGGCCGCACCGGCAAGGCCCATGCCGGCCGCCCGCTGCGCCGCTGGCTGCTGAGCGCCGCCGCCATCGAGGCCGGACTGCTGTGGGCCGCCGCCGGTCTGGCCTGGCTGCGCCAGGATGGCGAGATCTCGCCGGCGAGCTTCTACGGCATCATTCTGCTGACTGCATTGGCGATGGGCTTCCGCAACGCGACGATCCGCCAGTTGAAGGTGCCGGACCTGACCACCACGGTGCTGACCCTGACGCTGACCGGTCTGGCGGCGGATTCGCGGCTGGCCGGCGGGACCGACACCAATTGGGTGCGCCGCATCGGCAGCGTCGTCGCCATCTTCGTCGGCGCGGCCATCGGTGCTACCCTGGTGACGAACAGCGGGCTGGCGGCCCCGCTGCTGCTGGCCGGCGCGCTGGGGCTGGTCGGCACCGCCGCCGCCGCGCTGCATCCGGACGTGGCGACGCCGGCCAGCAGCAGCGGGGCCGCCTGACCCCCGTCCCTTCCATCTTTCAAACAGAACAGCGGGCCAACAGCATGTCGCCTTCCGGTCAGTTCGAACTCGTCCTTGGCCTGATGGCGGCGATCATCGTGTTGGAACTGGCGGCGAAACGCCTGCGAATGCCGCCGTCGGCGGTGCTGGTGCTGGGCGGCATCGCGCTCGCCCTGATCCCCGGCCTGCCGGAGATCACCCCCGATCCCGACCTGACCCTGCTGCTGTTCCTGCCGCCGCTGCTGTTCGCCAGCGCCTATTTCACGGTGTGGAGCGACTTCCGCGCCAACCTGCGCATCATTCTCCAGCTTGCGGTCGGGGCCGTCGCCTTCACCACGCTGGCGGTCGGGGTAGCCGCCCATCTTGTAATGCCGTCGCTGCCCTGGGCGGCCTGCTTCACCCTGGGCGCGATCCTGTCGCCGCCCGACGCGGTGGCGGCCAAGGCGGCGCTGAAGGGCCTGCCGCTGCCGCCGCGCATCGTCACCCTTCTTGAAGGCGAAAGCCTGGTGAACGACGCCACCGGGCTGGTGCTGTTCCGCATCGCCATCGCCGCCGGCATGACCGGCACCTTCGACGCCGGCCACGCCTCGCTGGAATTCCTGTGGCTCGCCATCGGCGGGGTGGTGGCCGGAGTGGTGTTCGGCCATATCGCCGCCTTGGCGCTGGGCCGCCTGCGCGACGTGCCGCTCAGCATCGTCGGCGGTTTCCTCGCCGCCTGGGGCAGCTATCTGGGCGGCGAGGCGCTGGAGGTGTCGGGCGTACTCGCCACCGTCGGCTGCGGGCTGGTGATGGGCCGGCGCCAGCACGACCTGTTCAGCGCCCAGCTCCGCACCCACGCCAACGCGGTGTGGGCGGTCGCGGTCTTCCTGATGGAATCGATGGTCTTCATCATCATCGGCCTGTCGCTGCGCGGCGTGCTGGGCCGGCTGGAGGCAGCCGGGGGCGGCCTCATCGACCTCTTGCCGATGATCGTCGCCGTCACCCTGGCGATGGTGCTGTCGCGCTTCGCCTGGCTCTTCCCGTCGACCTACCTGCCCCGCTTCCTGTTCCCGGCCTTGCGGCGGCGCGACCCCTACCCGTCGGTGGCGGTGCCGACGATCATGGGGTGGGCGGCGATCCGCGGCGTGGTCAGCCTCGCGGTCGCCCTGTCGGTGCCGGCGGACTTCCCCGGGCGCGACATCATCCTGGCGACGACCTGGGCGGTGATCCTGGTATCGATCCTGGTGCAGGCGACCACGCTGGCCCCGCTGATCCGCATGATGCGGCTCGGCGGTTTTACCCTGGAGCGGCAGCCGACCCTGTCGGAATCGGAAGCCCGCATCCGCATGGCCCGCGCCGCGCTGGAGGCGGTGCGCAAGCGCTCCGGCACCGCCGACGGCCACCAGCGCCACCCCCGCCTGCTCGAACAATACGGTCACCGCGCCACCATGGCCGAGCGCTTCCACGAGAGCGAAGGCATGCTGAAGGAGGACCGGCGCGAGCATTTCGCCGCCGTGCTGGCCGCCAACCGTGCCGCCCGCACGGAGATCCTGGGGCTGCACCGCGGCGGCCGCATCCACGACACCGTGCTCCACCGGCTGGAGGCGGAACTGGACCTGGAGGAACTGAGCGCCGAGCAGGCCCTGGCGGAGGGTGAGGGCGTGGGATGAGTGCATAATTTCCCTCTCCCGCCCCGGGAGAGGGAAGGGGCCCATGGCATCGCCATGGGAAGGGTGAGGGGTGATCCAAGGATCATAATCCATGTTCGGATGCCCCCTCACCCTCCCCGCCTACGGCGGGTCCCCTCCCTCTCCCGGGGCGGGAGAGGGCGATTACATGCCCCCCTACGCCGCCTCCCCCACCGGGGCCGGATTCGCCGCGCGCAGGATCATGCCGAACAGGTCGCGCGGCTCGTCCGGGTCGGCCAGCATGTCCAGAGTCTCGTAGAAGCCTGTTCCCGCCACCTTGTCGCGGACATAGCGCAGCGCGGAGAAGTCCTCCGTCGCGAAGCCGACCGAATCGAACAGCGTGATCTGCCGCGCATCGCGCCGGCCGGCCGCCTGTCCGGTCATCACCGTCCACAGCTCCGTCACCGGATGCTCGGGGGCGAGCTGCTGGATCTCGCCCTCGATCCGCGTCTGCGGCGGATATTCGACGAAGATGTCCGAGCGCAGCAGGATGTCGCGGTGCAGTTCCGTCTTGCCGGGGCAGTCGCCGCCGACCGCGTTGATGTGCACGCCCGCCCCGACCATGTTGTCGGTCAGGATGGTGGCGTACTGCTTGTCGGCGGTGACGGTGGTGATGATCTGCGCGCCCTCCACCGCCTCCTCGGTCGAGGTGCAGGGGGTGATCTCGAAGCCCTGGTCGCGCAGGTTGCGCACGCATTTCCGCGTCGCCGCCGGGTCGATGTCGTAGAGCCGCAGTTTCCGAATCCCCAGCAGCGCCTTGAAGGCCAGCGCCTGGAATTCCGCCTGGGCCCCGTTGCCGATGATCGCCATGCAGCTTGCGTCCTTCGGCGCCAGATGCTTCGCCGCGACGGCAGAGGTGGCGGCGGTGCGCAGCGCCGTCAGGATGGTCATCTCCGTCATCAGCACCGGATAGCCGTTGCCGACATCGGCCAGCACGCCGAAGGCGGTGACGGTCTGCCGCCCTTCCCGCGTGTTCTTCGGATGGCCGTTGACATACTTGAAGCCATAGGTGCGGCCGTCGCTGGTCGGCATCAGCTCGATCACGCCGTCGGCGCTGTGGGAGGCCACCCGCGGCGTCTTGTCGAAGCTCTCCCAGCGGCGGAAATCCTCCTCCACATAGGCGGCCAGCTCGGTCAGGAAGCGCTCCACGCCAATGTGCAGCACCAGCTTCATCATGTGGTCGACGCTGACGAAGGGAACGAGGTTCAGGTTCGGGATCATGGTCGGACGCTCCGTTCGTTCAGAAGCTGCGGGTGGGATAGTCGAGGACGCGGCGTCCCATCAGGCTCGCCAGCAGTTCCACCATCAGGGTCGCGGTCCGGCCGCGCTCGTCGAGGAAGGGGTTCAGCTCCACCAGATCGACGCTGCTGACCAGACCGGTGTCGTGCAGCATCTCCATGACCAGATGCGCCTCGCGGAAGGTGGCGCCGCCGGGGACCGTGGTGCCGACGCCGGGGGCGATGCCGGGATCGAGGAAATCGACGTCCAGGCTGACATGCAGCAGACCGTCCGCCTCCACCACCCGTTCCAGGAACGGGCGCAGCAGGGCGACGATGCCGTGCTCGTCGATCTTGCGCATGTCGTGCACGGTGATGCCCGACGTCTCCAGCGCCCGCCGTTCGGCCGGATCGACGCTGCGGATGCCCATCATGCAGACATTTTGCGGGTCGAGCCGGGCCGGCGGCGGCGGAAAATAGCCGTCGAAACCGGCCAAGCCGGTGGCATAGGCCATCGGGACGCCATGCAGGTTGCCGCTCTCCGTCGTCTCCAGCGTGTGGAAGTCCGGATGCGCGTCCAGCCACAGCACGAACAGCGGCCGCCGCGTCTCGGCGGCGCGCTGCGCCAGCCCGGTCAGGGTGCCGGCGGCGAGGCTGTGGTCGCCGCCCAGGAAGATGGGCATGGCGTCCTGCCCGGCGCTCGCCTCAAAGGCAACCTGCGACAGCGCGGCGGTCCAGCCAGCCACCTCCGGCAGGAACTTCAGGGCGGCATTGCCGTGCGCCATCGGCCGCTGCGGCGCCGGCGCCACGTTGCCCAGGTCGGTCACGCTGTGGCCGAGGTCCGACAGCGCCTTCGCGATGCCGGCGGTGCGGTAGGCGCTGGGTCCCATCTCGCAGCCGAGACGGCCCGCCCCATCCTGCACCGGCACGCCGACCAGCCGGCACTGCTTCGTCTTTGTCTTCTGGTAGGACATCGTTCGGTCTCTTGCCTGTTCCTCTCACCAGCAAACCACAGGCGTCCGGCGGAACGGACAGGGCAATTTGACAAATGTCGCTATCCGGCCTACCAGACTGAACAGCCAAGCTTGCCAAAATGCCGGAGGGTCGCAAGGATGACGCTCGACCAGCTCGACGAGAAACTCATCACCCTGCTGCGCCATGACGGCCGCCGCAGCATTTCCGACCTCGCCATCGAACTGGGCGTGTCGCGCGCGACGGTGCGGTCGCGGATGGAGCGGCTGGAAAGCTCCGGCATCATCACCGGCTACACGGTGATCCTGCGCGCCGACACGGTGGAGGCGCCGGTGCGCGGCATCATGCTGATCGAGGTGGAGGGGCAGGCCACCGACCGCATCGTGCGCACGCTCAGCGGCTTTCCCGAGATCATGGAGATCCACAGCACCAACGGGCGCTGGGACCTGATCGTAGAGCTGTCGGCCGGCAGCCTGCCGGAATTCGACGGAGTGCTGCGCCGCATCCGGCTGATTCCCGGCATCACCACCAGCGAGACGAACCTGCTGCTGAACACTCCGCGCAGCACCCGCGCCCGGCTGTAGCCGGCCCGTCACTTGCCAATCCGCGCAGCCCAAGCTTCCATTCTGGCAAGTCCGGCCGATTCTTCTGTCATTTTTTCATCTTCCGGCCGCCGTCTGATTCGCTGATGCTCCGTGCCGCCAACGAAATCGGGACGCCGCATGGACCAGCATCTTATCGCCAGCGTCGGCCGGGACGGGCCGGCCCACCGCCACCCTCCCTCCAACCCGGCTGCGACGGTCGCCGTCCAGGCGGACGACATCCACAAGCGGTTCGGATCGCTGGAGGTGCTGAAGGGCGTGTCGCTGACCGCCCGCGAAGGCGACGTCATCACGCTGATCGGCTCGTCGGGCTCGGGCAAGAGCACGCTGCTCCGCTGCATCAACATGCTGGAGGTCCCCGACGAGGGCCGCATCACCATCTGCGGCGAGACCATCGCGATGAGGACGGCGCGCGGGCGGACCCTGCCGGCCAACTCCCGTCAGGTCGACCGCATCCGCACCCGCCTCGGCATGGTGTTCCAGAACTTCAATCTCTGGACCCACATGACCGTCCTGGAGAACGTCATCGAGGCGCCGGTCCATGTCCTCGGCGTGCCGAAGGGCGAGGCCATCGACCTTGCGCGCAGCCTGCTGGACAAGGTCGGCATCCTGGGCAAGGCCGATTGCTATCCGGTCCAGCTCTCCGGCGGGCAGCAGCAGCGTGCCGCCATCGCCCGCGCGCTCGCCATGCAGCCGAAGGTGATGCTGTTCGACGAGCCGACCTCCGCCCTCGACCCTGAACTGGTCGGCGAGGTGCTCCGCGTCATCCGCCAGTTGGCGGACGAGGGCCGCACGATGATCCTGGTGACGCATGAGATGGACTTCGCCCGCGAGGTCTCCTCCAAGGTCGTCTTCCTTCACCAAGGCCGCATCGAGGAGGAAGGGGCGCCCGACAGGGTGCTGACCAACCCCGACTCCGACCGCGTGCGCCAGTTCCTCTCCCGCCACCTCTCCGCCGCCTGACCGGCTCCGCGTCTCCCGCGGCCATGAGGGGGTGCGCCATACAAGCGCAGGTCCCCCCGCCTTGGCGACGGTGACGGACGCCTGTGCCAAAGTCCGGCGCTCCGCGACCGGCATGAATCGCAAGAGCCGGACCCGAGCGGACAAACGAAAACAGGATACCAACCAATGAAGAAGATCCTTTTGGCCCTGGTGCTGGGCGCCCTGGCGGCCGGCAGCGCCGTCCCGGCGATGGCGAAGGACGCGAAGAAGATCCGTATCGCCTCGGAAGGCGCCTTCGCGCCGTGGAACGGCATGGATTCGTCGGGCAAGCTGGTCGGCTTCGAAATCGACCTCGCCTGGGATCTGTGCAAGCGCATGGAGGCGGATTGCGAGCTGGTGGCGATGGACTGGGACGGCATGATCCCGTCGCTCCAGCAGGGCAAGATCGACGCCATCATGGCCGGGATGACCATCACCGAGGAACGCAAGAAGGTCATCGCCTTCGCCGGCCCCTACGGCACCGAGCAATCCACCTTCGCCACCCTGAAATCCTCCAGCCTGGCCGGCGCCGGCGTCGGCGCCGACCGCGTCGACCTCGCCGAAGAGGCGGCGGCAAAGCCGGCCATCGCCAAGCTGGCCGAGCTGCTGAAGGGCAGGACGGTGGGCGTCCAGACCTCGACCATCCAGGTCGATTTCCTGGAGAAATACCTGCCGGACGTGACGGTGCGCAGCTACGACAAGATCGACAACGCCGCCATCGATCTGGCCGCCGGCCGCGTCGACGCCATCTTCGGCGACCGTTCGCCGATCGAGGCGCTCATGCGCGCCACCGGCAACGGGGGCATGGCCCTGTTCGGCTCGGCGATGACGCGCGGCGTCCTGGGCGAAGGCATGGGCGTCGGGCTGCGCAAGGCCGATGCCGAGCTGAAGGGCCGTCTGGACAAGGCCATCGCCGATGCCGGCAAGGACGGCACCATCGCGACCTTGAGCCAGAAGCATTTCGGCTACGACGTTTCGGTGCGGTGACGGCGATGCTGGATCTCCTTACCTCCGGGCTGCATGGCTGGGGGCCGCAGCTCCTGTCCGGGACGGCGATGACCATCGCGGTGGCGCTGTCGTCCTTCCTGCTGGGCCTCGCCTTCGGGGCCGCCGGCGCCGCCGCCAAGCTCAGCGACAGCCTGGTGTTGAGGGGTCTGGCGGAGCTTTACACCACCGCCGTGCGCGGCGTGCCCGAACTGCTGGTGATCTACCTGCTGTTCTTCGGCGGTTCGGGCATGATCATGGCGGTGGCCGGCATCTTCGGCTACAGCGGCTATGTCGAGCTGAACGCCTTCTCGATCGGCGTCGCCGCCGTCGGCCTGATCTCCGGCGCCTATTCGACCGAGGTCATCCGCGGCGCCGTCAAATCGGTGCCCTACGGCCAGATCGAGGCGGCTCGGGCCTGCGGCATGGGGCGCTGGCGCATCCTGCGCCGGGTTCTGGTGCCGCAGACCCTGCGCTTCGCCCTGCCCGGCCTCGGCAATGTCTGGCAGCTGACGCTGAAGGACACCGCGCTGATCTCCGTCACCGCGCTGGCAGAGATCATGCGGGTGGCGCACACCGCCGCCGGCTCCACCCGGCAATCCTTCCTGTTCTACAGCGTCGCCGCCCTGCTGTATCTGGCGCTCACCACCGTCTCGACGACGGCGTTCCAGCGGGCCGAGCGTTACGCGAGCCGCGGCGTGCGGAGGGCATGACGATGAACTGGACCGTGATGTGGGACAGCCTGCCGCGCCTGGCGGCGGCCCTGCCCCTGACCCTGCAGCTGGTGACGATGGCGCTGGCGGCCGGCGCGGTGCTGGCCTTCGCCACCGCCCTGCTGCGCCTGTCCGGCAACCGCGTGGCGGTGGCGCTGACGTCGACCTACAGCTTCGTCTTCCGCGGCACACCGCTGCTGGTGCAGATCTTCCTGATCTACTACGGCCTCAGCCAGCTTGAGTTCGTCCGCGACAGCTTCCTCTGGCCCGTCCTCAGCCAGCCGATGTGGTGCGCCATCCTGGCGCTGGCGCTCAACACCGGGGCCTATACCTCCGAGATCCTGCGCGGCGCCATCGAAACCGTGCCGCAGGGGCAGGTGGAGGCGGCTCGGGCCTGCGGCATGTCGCGGGTGCGGATGTTCCGCCGCATCGTCCTGCCGGTGGCGGTCCGCCAGATGCTGCCGGCCTACGGCAACGAGGTGATTTTGATGGTGAAGGCCAGCTCGCTCGCCAGCACGATCACGATGATGGAGATCACCGGAGTCGCCCGGCGCATGATCGCCCAGACCTTCGCGGTGATGGAGATCTTCATCGTCGCCGGCATCCTCTACCTGCTGATCAACTTCATTGCCACCCGCCTGATCAGGCATGCCGAATGGCGCATGACCCCTTATCTGAGGGCGCGGGCCTGAGGCGGAGCATTCATGCTATCCTGTCGTCCGGCTTCGACTGCACCAGCAACCGGACGACATGACCACCGCCGTCAGTGACCAGGACCGCCTCATCCCCCTCCCCGCCGGCTCCGGCCGCCTCTATGTGAAGGACTGGACACCGGACGGGGCCGGTGCGCTGCCGCCGATCCTGCTGTTCCACGAATCCCTGGGCTGCGTCGATCTGTGGCGCGGCTTTCCGGCCCGCCTTGCCTCAGCGACGACGCGGCGGGTCGTCTCCTATGACCGGCTGGGCTTCGGCCGCTCCGACGCCCATCCCGGAGACCTCCCGCCCGATTTCGTCGCGGCGGAGGCGCGGGACGTCGTTCCCCTCCTGCTCGACCGTCTCGGCATCGGCGAGTTCGTCGCCTGCGGCCACAGCGTCGGCGGCGGCATGGCGGTGGAGACGGCGGCGCAGTTCCCCGCGCGCTGCCGGGCGCTGGTGACCATCGCGGCGCAGGCCTTCGTCGAGGACTGCACGCTCGACGGCATCCGCGTCGCCAAACGGGGCTTCCAGGAACCGGCCCAGTTCGCCCGGCTGGCGAAATACCATGGCGACAAGGCTCGCTGGGCGCTCGATGCCTGGACCGAGTCCTGGCTGTCCCCCGCTTTCGCCGACTGGAGCCTCGACGACGCGCTGGCGAGGGTCGAGTGTCCGGTGCTGGCCCTGCACGGCGACCGCGACGAATACGGCTCGGCCGAACACCCCGCCCGCATCGCCGCCGGGCGCGGAACGGTCCGCATGCTTCCCGACACCGGCCATGTTCCCCACCGCGAGCGCGAGGTCGAACTGGTCGAGGCGATCAGCGGATTTCTCTCCCGCGTCTGACCTTTCCCGGATGCCGGCCCGGCCGTCACGCCGCCGGATGGGCCGCGCCGTCCGCAGCCAGCGCCACGTCCAGCAGTTCGGCCAGCGTGCCGACGCGGTAGGGCTTCGGCAACACCCGCACCCCCTCGATCCGGGCGACGTCCTCGCTGTAGCCGGTGGTCAGCACCACCGGCAGGCCGGGACGCAGGCGGCGGGCGGCATGGGCCAGATCGACGCCATTCATCCTCCCCGGCATCACCACGTCGCTGAACAGGATGTCGATACGCAGCTTTACGTCGGACAGCAGCTCCAGCGCCTCCTCCGCGTTGGCGGCCCGCAGCACGGCATAGCCGATCTCGTCGAGCGCCGCCGCCACCATGCTGCCGACGATCGGATCGTCCTCCACCAGCAGCAGGCGCCGGCCGGACGTCCGCGCCGTATCCGACGCCCGCTCCCCCGCCGGCGCAACCACCGGCTTGGCCGTCCGCGGCAGGAACAGCGAGACCGCGGTGCCGCGGCCGGGCGCGCTGTCGATCTCCACCCGGCCCGACGACTGGCGGGTAAAGCCATAGACCTGGGCCAGCCCGAGGCCGGATCCCTTGCCGACCTCCTTGGTGGTGAAGAAGGGTTCGAAGACGCGGGCCTTCACCTCGTCCTCCATGCCGGTGCCGGTATCGCTCACCGTCACCTGGACCAGATCCGCCCCCTTCCCCTCCGCCGGGCGGTTGCAGGCGATGATGCGCAGCCGGCCGCCGTCGGGCATGGCGTCGCGCGCATTGACGGTCAGGTTCAGGATCGCCAGCTCGAACTGCGTCGGGTCGACCTCCACCGGCCACAAGCCCGGCTCGACACTCGTCTCCAGCGTGATGTCGGCCCGGATGGCGCGGGTGAGCAGGTCGGCCATGCCCAACAGCCGGTCGCGGACATCCATCGGCTCCGGCCGCAGGGTCTGGTGGCGGGCGAAGGCCATCAGCTGCTGAACCAGCTTCGCGCCGCGGTCGATCGCCTGCTGCCCGGTTTCCAGCAAGGGCTGGATCGACGGCTCCTTCGCCCGGCGGCCGACCAGCTGCAGGCAGCTCGACAACGCCTGGAGCAGGTTGTTGAAGTCATGGGCGATGCCGCCGGTCAACTGGCCCATCGCCTCCATCTTCTGGCTCTGGCGCAGGGCGGCCTCGACCCTTTCGCGCTCGGCGATCTCGGCGTTCAGCGCCTGATTGGCGCCGGAGAGGTCGCGCGCGCGCTCCGCCAGATCGCGGTTCGCCCGCGCCAGCGCCGCCTGCGCCGCCCCCAGCACCAGCACGATCAGCACCGTCATCGCCAGCAGCAGCGCCATCCCGACATAGCGTTCGGCCCGGCGGGCGAAAGGCTCCAGTTCCGTGCGCAGCGACACGCTGCCGATGCGGTGACCGTCCTGCGTCACCGGCACGCTGACCGTCAGGGTGTCGTCGTCGAAATGATGGCCCGGCGATTCGGCGACCGGCGGCACCGGCTGCATCCCGGGCGCGGTATAGGTGGCGAACAGGCCGCCGCTGCCGTCATAGACCCCGGCGGCCTCGAATTCCGGATTGGCCGACAAGGCCGTCAGATATTCGCCGGCGGTGGTCCTGTCGTTGAAGCTCAGCGCCGCGGTGACGGTGGCGGCCAGGATGCGCGTCTGCACCTCCACGTCGCCGACCTTCTCCTCACGATAAGCGGTCTCGCTGGCGAGCGCCATCATCCCGCCGGCGATCAGCAGCACGGCCATGGCCAGCACAGTCAGGCGCGGCGTGTGCCGCCAGAGTCCGGCCAGATCGGTCATGCTCCGCCCTCCCGATGTCTCATTGCCGGACCGCCAGGCTCATCAGCTTGGAACTGATGCCCAGATGGTTGTCCCGTGCCGCCGACGCGTCGATAGCAAAACGGACCCGGTCGTCCTGCAGCACGAAGGTGACGACGGCTCCGGCCATCGGTCCGCCCGGCGCATCGGCATCGCTGACCGTCAGGACAGGTTCGCCACGCAGGCCGTCCTGGCTTCCGGTCCCGTAGAGCAGGTGGCAACCCGCTCCGCGGTCGAACTGCGGCCGGCGCCACAGTTCGATTGGCCGGCCGCCGGCGCTCTGCCCGGCGACGGCGCGGTCCAGCAACTCGCCGAAGGGGTCCGGCCCGGCCACGCAGATCCGGAACGGGCCGTCGGCCGCGAAGGCGGATTGCGGCCAGGAGACGAAGGCGATGAACTTGTAGAGGAAGGTCGCCTTCACCGCCGCCTCAAGCGGTTCGGCCGCCGTGGCGAGGGAGGCCGGCCCACAGGCCAGCAGCAGGGCAAGGAGGAAAACGCAGCGGTTGGGGAGTCGCTCCACCATGCTCAGAACCCCACCCGCAGGCGGGTGTAGACGCTCCGCCCGATGGCGCGCGGCATGGTGTTGGCCGGGTCGTAGGCCTCCAGATGGCGGGCATGCAGCAGATTCTGGCCGAACAGCGACACTTCCAGCGACGGGGTGACCTGCCAGCCCAGATGCAGGTCGGCCTCGGTATAGGCCGGCACGCCCGACACCGCGATCCGGCCGACCCGGCGCAGCGTGGCGTCGAACTCCACCTCCGGCGTCAGGTTCATCCGCGACCGCAGCTGGAGCTGATAGGCCGGATCCTGTCCGGCCGACTGGAAGTCGGACAGGTCCGTCGTCCCCGGCTTCAGCCGCAGGTTCTTATGCATCCAGTTGGCCCCGGCATGCAGGGTCCACCAGCCGGTCAGCCCGTAGCTGCCCCAGCCCTCGACGCCATAGGTGCTTCCCTCCATATCGTTGCGCAGCATGACCGGCAGACCGCCGTTGGTCAGGCTGGTGGTGCGCAGGTCGTCATAGACGTTGTAGAAGGCCGACAGGGCCACCCGGCTGTTCGCGACGGGCTGGCCGCGGTAACCGATCTCGTAGGCCGTCAGCCGTTCCGACCGGAAATCGGGAGAGGGCGCCAGGATGCCCAGCCCCGACAGCTCGCGGTCGACGCGCGACGGGGTGCGGACCGACCGGCTGACCGCCGTCCACAGCATGTGCGCATCCGACAGCCGCCAGGCGAGCCGCAGGTTGGGCAGGATGTCGAAGCCGGAATAGCTGTTGTATTCCGCCTTCATGCCGACCGTCAGCTTCAGGCGCGGCGCCAGCGTCACCTCGTCCTGGGCGAACAGGCTGCCCAGCGAGATCGTCGCATCCTCCTCCGGAAAGCCGAGGCCGACCAGAGAGCGGAAGGTCGACTGCCACACCCGGTACTGCGCGCCCCAGACCAGCTGGTGCCGCGTGCCGAGCGCCACATTGTGCTGGGCCTGGACGTCGGCGGTCTGCAACCTGTCGGTCGCGACCTGGTAGTCGCGGTTCTGCTGGTCGTAGTAGGCCTGCACCTGCACCGACGACCCGTCGCCCAGCCGGTGGGTCCAGCGCCCCAGCAGGTTCCCGCCATGCAGCGTGGTGTCGAGCCACTCCGTGTGGTTGCGATAGAGATCGCCCTGCAGCGTATAGGATGCCTTCCCGCCGCCGGCCGTTCCGTCGAACCGGAATCCGGCCTGCGAGCCGTCGAAACCGTCGGTGGACGTGTCGCCCGGCGTCACCGTGTGGCTGCTGCGCCGGTCGAAGCCGGTCAGATAGCCGCGCAGCGCCATTCCATCGCCCTTGGCGCCCCTGGCGCCGTCGCCGGCCTTCACGCCGTAGCGCAGCGTCCCGGCGCGCTCGCCCGATCCGTAGCCGGCCTCGGCGAAGCCTCCCTGGCTGTCGGTCGCGGGCTTGGTGATGACGTTGACGACGCCGTTGACCGCGTTGGCCCCCCACAGCGTGCCGCCGGGACCGCTGACCACCTCGATCCGTTCGATTTCCGACAGCGGGACGTTCACCGCCTCCCAGAACACGGTGGAGGCGACCGGCGAATAGACGCTGCGTCCATCGACCATCACCTGCAGCTTGTTGGCGGATTCCGGCGAGTTGAAGCCGCGGGCGGTGACCGTGTAGGCGGCGGCGTTCAACCGCGCCACCTCCAGGTTCGGCGCCAGACGCAGCGCCTCGGGCAGGCTGGTGGCGCCGGACCGCCGGATGTCCTCCGCCGTGATGACGAAGACCGCCGCAGCCGCGTCGCTCAGCGGCTCCGGCCGCTTCGAGATCGAGGTGACCTTGATCGATCCCAGCTCCTCGATCGACAGGGTCGACAGATCCTCGACCGTCTGGGCCGGCGCGGCATCGGCAAGCAGGATCAGGGGCACCGACAGGGCCAAGGCAAGCCTGCCGGCGGAGCGGGTGTAAGATTCAGGCCTGCGGCACCGGCTTTCCCGACGGGTGTCTGGCCATGGCATCTGGGTTGGCTTGCTCTGTTCAGTGTCTGCACCGACGAGCTTTATAGCAGCCCCGGGCCCAGCCTTACGCTAGGCGGAACGGCCGACCGCTACCTAGAGCTTTCGTGCGGCGGACGGTTTGGGAACCGGGGCGGGGTCAGCCTCCCGCCGCGCGCTCGCGCTCGGCGCGCAGGGCGGCGAGCTTCGCTTCCAGCTTGCCGATCTTCCTGTCCAGCTTGCGCAGGCGCTTGGACGCCCCCTTCCCGGCGGAGCCGGCCTGGATGCCCTGCCTGATCCTGTCGTTGACCGCCGCCTTCGCCGCATCGCTCAGCCGCTTCCATCCCTTCACCTCCGCCTTGCTGCGGTGGCAGCCCAGGCAGGCGCCGTCCCCGCCGAACCGGCAGAGGCCGATGCAGGGATTGCGGGTATCTTTCTTCGATATGCCCGTCACAGGGATCTCGTTCATGGGACCTGTCGCATGCTCGTCTCCGGTCGACGACAATGTGCGTCGGGACGGCCGTCCGGCAATGGCCGGCTGCAAGGCCCCGGAATCCGGACAATCCAGGAGCGGTTTTCCCGCCGGATAATTGCATGGATAAAAATCCATTCACTTTATTTGCGCAAACTGTGTCAAACCGCCGCACCCGGTCATTTCCGGCCGCAATCGCCATACAATTTTCTTGAAGCGACCGCATCGTTGACCCATACAAACGGCATCGCCGGATCGCCGCCGCTCCATACGCCTGCCGGGCGGGGAGCGGATGGACGGACGGCCTCTTCGTGCCAGGTGAGCCATGCCCAGCAATGCATCCACCATCACCCGCCGCCCCGACCATGCGGCCGCCAATCCGGACCCGCCGCCGGCCTACGCCTCCCACCGCAAGATCCATCCCAAGGCGGTGCGCGGGCGATACCGGCGCCTGAAATCGGTGCTGGGCACGGTCCTGCTGGCGCTGTTCGCGATCCTGCCCTGGCTGCGCTGGGACCGGGGGGCGGGACAGCCGGACCAGGCGGTGCTGTTCGATCTGGACGGCCAACGCTTCTATATCTTCGCGCTCCAGCTGTGGCCGCAGCATGTCTACTACGTCACCGGCGTGATGATCATCGCCGCCATCGGCCTGTTCCTGGCGACGGCCCTCGGCGGACGGGTCTGGTGCGGCTTCACCTGTCCGCAGACGGTATGGACCGACCTGTTCGTCTGGGTGGAGCGGCGGGTGGAGGGCGACCGCGGCGACCGAATCCGGCTCGACAAGCACCCCTGGACCGCGGCATGGCTGGCGAAGAAGACGGTGAAGCATGCGGCGTGGCTGGCGATCTCCGGCGTCACCGGCTTCCTCGGCATCGCCTATCTGACCGACGCGCCGACGCTGGCCCTCGACCTGCTGCGCCTCGACGCCTCGGCGCTCGCCGCCGGGTCCGTCCTGTTCATCGCCGCCTGCACCTATGCGATGGCCGGCTTCATGCGGGAACAGATGTGCTTCTACGTCTGCCCGTGGCCGCGCATCCAGGCCGCGATGCTGGACGAGGACAGCGTGGTCGTCACCTATCAGGAGTGGCGCGGCGAGGGTCGCGCGCCGTTGCGCAAGAACGAGGGTTGGGACACCCGCGCCCACAAGGGCCTCGGCGATTGCATCGACTGCGGCCAGTGCGTCCATGTCTGTCCGACCGGCATCGACATCCGCGACGGCATCCAGATGGAATGCATCGGCTGCGGCCTGTGCGTCGACGCCTGCAACGACGTGATGGCGCGCATCGGCCGGCCGGGCGGCCTGATCCGCTTCGACACGCTGACCGCGCAGGCGGCGAAGGCGACCGCCACGCCGCCGCCGCGCTACCGCCTGATCCGGCCGCGCACCATCGTCTACGGGCTGATGCTGGTCGTGGTCGGCGGGGTGATGGCCATCGCGCTGGCGCTGAAGCCCAGCAACGACGTCTCCGTCCTGCGCGACCGGGCACCGCTTTTCGTGGCGCTCACCGACGGCCGCGTCCAGAACGCCTACACCGTCAAGATCGCCAACATGTCGCTGACCGAGCGCCACTACCGCCTCACCCTGTCCGGCCTGCCGCAGGCGAGCCTCAGCCTGTCCGGCGACGGCGCCGAGACCGGCGAGCTGTCGCTGTCGGCCCGCGCCAACGCGGTGGAGACCTACCGCATCCAGGTCCGCGTCCCCCGGTCCGCCCTGGCGGCATCCTCCACCCCGGTGACCGTCCTGCTGACGCCCGACAGCGGCGACGGCCAGCCGGCGCGGCACGACAGCGTCTTCCTCGCCCCATGACCGCCCACCCCGCTGGACGCTTGCGGCACCGGCAGAGGAGCGCGCATATGATGCCGACAGTGCCGCAGCCTGCGGGCAAGGGAACGGTCAGGGGATCCATGCAATCCGACGATAGGGGCAAAACCGCACCGGCCGGTCCGTTGGACACCGGCATCTGGCAGCCCGACCTGACCAACCGGGCCAAGCCGGTCTATCTCGCCATCGCCGACGCCCTTGCCGACGACATCGCCGGCGGGCGGCTGGCGGCGGGACAGCGTTTGCCGCCGCAACGTGCTCTGGCCGACCGGTTGGGGGTGGACCTGACCACGGTCAGCCGCGCCTACAGCGAAGCCCGCCGCCGCGGCCTGCTCGACGCCCGCGTCGGCCAGGGCACCTTCGTCAGCGCGCGGGAGGCGCCGACGGACGGCACTGCACCGCAGAGCCTCGCGCCCCGCCGGGAGGCCGCCCTCCCCGCCGCGGTCATCGACATGACCATGAACCAGCCCCCGCTGCCCGATGCGCCGGACCTGCTGGATCGCGTGCGCCGGGGACTGGCCCAGGCAATGCTGCGGCTCGACCCGCAGACGCTGCTGCGCTATCCGGAGGCCGGTGCCGGCTTCCGCACCGCGGAGGAGGACCTCGCGGCCGGCGCCCGTTGGCTTTCCAAGCGGTTGCCGGACCTCGGCCCCGGCGGTGCGGGCGACGCCGGCCGGATCGTCGTCTGCCCCGGCACGCAGAGCGCCCTGCTGGCCCTGCTGTCCATGCTGACCCGCCCCGGCGACACCGTCTGCACGGAGGAGCTGACCTATCCCGGCTTCAAGGCCATCGCGCGGCAGCTCGGCCTGCGGGTGGTCGGGGTGGCGATGGACGGCGACGGCCTCGATCCCGACGCCCTGCGCGCCGCCGTCGAGGCCCATGCTCCGAAGCTGCTCTACTGCACCCCGACCCTCCACAACCCGACGACGGCGACCCTGCCGGCGGAGCGGCGCGCCGCCATCGCCGCCATCGCCCGCACCCGCAACATCCCGGTCATCGAGGACGACATCTACGGCGTGCTGCCGCAGGACGCCCCGCCCCCCATCGCCGCCCTGGCGCCCGACGTGACCTTCCATGTGGTGGGCCTCGCCAAATGCGTGGCGCCCGGCCTGCGCATCACCTATGTCGCCGCCCCGGACGCCCGTCAGGCGCTGCGGCTGGCCGCCGCCCAGCGCGCCACCATCCTCGGAACCCCGCCGGTCCCGGCGGCCGTCGCCACCCAATGGATCGCCGACGGCACCGCCGACGCGCTGCTGACCGCCATTCGCGCCGAGGGCTCGGCCCGCCAGCGGATGGCGCGCGACCTGCTGCCGGCCGACACGCTGAACGCGCACGCGCAAGGCTTCCACCTGTGGCTGAGCCTGCCGCCGGCCTGGACACGCGGGGAATTCGCCGCGCATCTGCGCAGCCACGGCATCGCCGCCGCCGTCAGCGACACCTTCCTGACCGCCGGGCCGGCGCCGGAGGCGTTGCGAATCTGCCTGGGTGCCCCGATCGGCCGCGCCGACTGCCGCCGCATGCTGGAGATCCTGGCCGACGCCCTCGACCAGAGTCCCGCCCTGGCGGGAATCGTGATCTGAGGCAAACGCCCGGGCTCTCACGCGGTCACGACCGACCCGACGATCGCCTGCACGTCCCCAATCTCATGCGGGAGCGGCAGGGCGTCCATGGCCTGGAAGAAATGGTCATGACGCGCGGGAGTCGAGACGAGCGTCATCCTCGCCACGTCTCCCATTGCGGAAAACCCGTGTGGGATGCCGCGTGCGACGAACAGCCGATCACCTGCCATCGCCTCGATCTTCAGATGCCGAAGCGCTCCTCCTGACGATCGTCCCCCGCACGACACGGCTCAACCTGATCTTCCCAAACTGCGCCGATATGGTGCCACGGGTGCGGGCCTTCGCCGATTATCTGTGCCACCGTTTCCGCTGAGATCGATGACGAGTGCGGCGTACGCGCCCTGCAGCATACCTCACCGTATGGCTCTTCAGGACCGTATGGCTCTTCAGGCCTGAACGGTATCCGGCCAGATGATGGCTTGCGCGACGATCACGTCCTGGCCGTTGAAGGTCGCGGCGGGAGAGCCGTACAGCCGGTAACCCAGTTCCAAGGCTTCCGAAACGCGATGGCAGAATTTGGCGTCGTCCTTGCCGGTCAGAAGACGATAGCGCGGCAGATCGTTGGGGGGTGCCTTCGACATGGTGAGCCCTTGCTTTTCGATTCCGAAATTTTCCATTCCAATCGCCTCGTTCGTCCTATTGCCCCCGTGCGGGGACCATAAACGTCCAGGTACCGTCACAGGCTATTTGGCTTTGCCGGGAAGAGGGGGCGCTACCCGCTCCCACTGATCGTCTCGCAAAACCATCCGATCCGAGACCGCCTCCTCTTTGCCAGCATTGAATCAGATTTCGGAATCCAACGGAATACCCTTTCCTTCCTTGGTTTCCATTGGATCCTAGGCCTCCTTCCCTGAAAACTTCTCGACCAGAAGATCGATAAGGAGCCGCACCTTCCTCGGAGTGTGCTGGCCCGGAGGCCGCACCACATAGATGCCCACGTCCGGCAGCGAGAAGCGCGTCATTACCGGAACGAGCCTACCGGCTTCGACATAGGGGCCGGCGATCATCTCGCCCATCGCGACGATACCGAGGCCGGCTGCCGCGGCTTCCGTAAGGACATAGGCATTGTCCGCCTTGAAGCGCCCTTGTGGATGCACGGTGAAGCTCTGTTCGCCGTCGCTGAACACCCAACTGCTGGTCCCTGCGGTGATCGCCGAGTGCTTCACCACATCGCCCGGAAACTCAGGCGCGCCATTCTCCTCGATATAATCCGGACTGGCATACAACCGCATCGGCAATGATCCGATCTTGCGGGCGATCAGGTTGGAATCGGGCAGGTAGCCGCCGCGAATGGCGCAATCGAAGCCCTCGGCGGCGAGGTCGACATACTGATCCGAGAAACGGGTGTGCACCTGAAGCGCCGGATGCCTCTTGGCGAACTCCGCAAGCGCCGAGGCGAAGTAGGCAGCGACGGACGCCGGTCCGGCGATCCGCAACAAACCCCTGATATCGCCGTTGGGAGACATCTCCTCCCGCGCGGCATCGATCCTCCCACAGATTTCCGCTGCCTGGTCCCGGAACGATATGCCGGCCTCGGTCAGGATCGCGCCGCGCGTCGAACGCGCGAGAAGCTCGGCTCCGAGTTCCTGCTCGAGACGCAGCAGCCGTCGGCTGACGATCGATTTCGCAAGTCCGAGCCGGCGTGCCGCGGCGTTGATCCCACCGGCATCGGCGACCTCGACGAATGTCCTCAGATCCTCGATCTCCACGCCCGTCTCCCACTCCCGCGGAACCGGCATTCCAGGGTGCCTGCTGTTCCTACAACAGGAACACCGGGTAGCATCTTTGCTGTCTAGTGGCGAGCCACAAGTCGGCGCAATTCTGAGGTCACGGACGACGAGCCATTCCACTCCAGACAGGAGACACCCCATGAACGACACCCGTTACCTCGCATTTGCCGGCCGGCTCCTGATCGGTCTGCCCTTCATCCTTTTCGGCGTCGGCAAGGCCACGGCTTACAGCGCGACCGTCACCATGATCGACGCGGCCGGCCTGCCCGTGCCTCCGCTTTCCTTCTTCGGCGCGGTGACCTTGGAAATCGTCGGCGGTGCGCTGCTGGTCGCAGGTTACAAGGTCCGCCCGATTGCCGGCCTGCTCGCACTCTTCTCGATGGTGACGGCCTTTTACTTCCACAGCAGCCTGGGCGATCAGAACACCTTCGTGCATTTCTTCAAGAACGTCATGCTGACCGGCGGCCTGCTCCAGGTCGCGGCGTTCGGCTCAGGCGCCTTCAGCCTGGACGCATATCTGACCGATCGGCGCGCCCGCTCCAATCCGCCCGCCGCCGTGCAACAGGCCGCTCTCTGATCATCCCTCCGGCACCTCAAGCCGGGCGAACGAATCCAGCCTCCGCGGCTCACCTGCATCGTGAAGCGTCTGGCTGTCCAAGTGTTCCTCTTTTTGCGACTGCGCAGAACGATCTCGCTGGCCGCCGGCGTCCCCGGACCTGCGTCGAGGCCCCTTCGAGGGCCCGAGATCGCTCCCCGTGCTTTTCCACGAACCGAGAAGGAAAGCCTCATGTCGATCGTCATCGCCAAGCCGAAGATCGCCCTCATCATCGGCTCAACCCGCACCGGGCGCTTCGCCGACGTACCTGCGCAATGGATGCTCAAGCAGGCTCGGACCCGCGCCGACATGGACGTCGAATTGCTCGATCTCCGCGATTTCAACCTGCCCTTCTTCGACGAGATCGCCTCGAACGGCTTCGTGCCGAGCCAGACGCCGGAAGCGGTGCACTGGCAGCAGACCCTCGCGCGTTTCGACGGCTTCATCTTCGTGGTCGCCGAGTACAATCATTCGCTGACCGGGGCGCTGAAGAACGCACTCGACCAGGCCTATACCGAATGGAATCGCAAACCGTTCACCGCCATCGGTTATGGCGGCGTCGGTGCCGCCCGCGCCATCGAGCATCTGCGCCTGATCGGTATCGAAATGCACATGGTCTCGACCCATGCCGCGGTTCACATCGGTGGCAGCGACTTCTTCACGATCTTCCCGGCAGCCGGAAATCAGCCGATCGAAACGATCGAGCAGAACCTGCTTCCGTCCGCCAAGGCCGCGCTCGACGAACTGGTCTGGTGGGCCAAGGCGACCATGGCGGCCCGCAGTGAAGCGGCTTGACCGCTCCACCCCTCCCCAATCCCCACCCACCATGACGATCGGGCCGGCCGAGGATGGCGCGTGAATTGGACGGAAGAATTGAATTTCCAGGATCTGTCAGATGCTTCCATGAGCATTTGACAGACCCTAGACCAGATCCCGCGCCATGCCGGAGCGGATCAGCAGGTCGGTGTCGGGCGAGAAGCGCGCCTTCAGCGGCAGCATCGCCGCGCCCAGCACCCGGGCCATCGGGCCGATCGATCCCGCCATCACCGGCGCCGCCTTCAGGCCCGACCGGTTGAAGCGCTCCACCGCCGCCGACAGCCTCTGGGTGAAGCGGTCGCGCCAGGACGGCGGCAGGAAGCCGTCGACCACCACCTCCTGGAAGTCGATGACGCTGAGGGCGGAGACGACGGCGCGCGACAGCTCGGCGCTCGCCGTGTCGGCCCAGGCGTCGAAGATGGCATCCGCCCTCTCCACGCTGCCGTCGGCCAACGCGGCCGACAGCGCCGCCGACGGGTCGATCCCGGCGGCTTCCAGTTCGCGCTCCAGCAGGAAGATGGAAGCGCTGTGGATCAGTTGCCCTGGCGAGGTGCGCGGCCCGGTTGGCATGGATCCGATGGCCCCGGCATTGCCCTGTTCCCCGCGGTACAGCCGGCCGTCGATCACCACCCCGCCGCCGATGAAAGTGCCGAGATAGATGTAGAGCGCGCTGCGGCTGACGATGGCGTGGCCGGCGATCATCTCCGCCGCGCAGGCGGCCGCGGCGTCGTTGTAGAGCGTCACCGGCAACCCGGTCGCGCGCGCGAAGGCGCCGGCGATGTCGGCATCGCGCCAGCCGTCCAGCGCGCCCGGCGCCAGCCCCAGCTCGGCCGACCAGGCATGGATTTCGTCCGGCATGGCGACCCCCAGCCCGACCACGCGCGACCGCGCCGCCGGCGACAGGTGCGCCAGCAGGCCGCCGGCCTGGGCGATGGCGGTGGCGATCGTCGGCTCCGGCAGCGGCGCGTCGTAGCGCACGCGGCTCGCGCCCAGTTCCTCCCCCAGCAGGTTGATCAGGATCGCCTCGACACTGCGCCGGCCGATCTTCACCCCCAGCGAATAGGCGCCATCGGGATTCGGCGCGATGGGGGTGGAGGGCTGCCCCACCTGCCCGCGCACCTTGTCCAGCTTGACCAGAAGCCCGTCCTCCAGCAGCCGGTTGACGATCACCGACGCCGCCTGTCCGCTGAGCCCGGTCTCCCGCGCGATTTCGGCCTTGGACAGCATGCCGGTCTGCAACAGCGCATGCATGACCAGCCGCTCGTTGTAGGCGCGCAGCCCGGTGGTGTCGCCGCCCCGCATCCTCCCGTCGCCTCCCGCCTCGAATTCCCGCAACAATCCGTATAGCAATCAATCTAACAAAATCAAAGTGATTTAGTTAGAGCGACTCGGTCGCCATCATGGCGAAAGAGCCGGTCATTCCTGACCTTTCGCCACCGTAGCAAGCCACGCCCAAAAGGGGCAAGCGCTACCGCGCAATCGGCTTAATCCCTTCTTCCAGGCCATTCCCCGTGCGGAAATACCGCTCTGCCGCTCCAGCAGCCTCTCCATTTCCAGGGGAGCGCCAACGCCATACGGCACCGAATATGAAAATCAATGTGATTTATCTATTGCGCCTCTCCTTCGTCCGCGCCATAGTGTTGGTGTGCCCTACAAACTGAATGCCGTGGACGCATGCGGATGTCGGGCGACCAGTCGCAAAGGCCGGCGGGGCGGCAAGCCTCCGCCGAACCGGCGTGCCGCAACCGGGGCGCGGCCGGACGGACATTGGGGAGGAAAACAGGAATGAAGCGTGCGCTTTCCTTGATCGGCGCGGCGGTCGCCGCGTTTCTCGGCAACTCCGCCCAGGCGGAGACTCTGTCCATCGCCACGGTGAACAACGGCGACATGATCCGCATGCAGAAGCTGTCGGAGCATTTCACCAAGGCCCATCCCGACATCACGCTGAACTGGGTGACGCTGGAAGAGAACGTCCTGCGCCAGCGCGTCACCACCGACATCGCCGCCAAGGGCGGCCAGTACGACATCCTGACCATCGGCACCTACGAGGTTCCGATCTGGACCAAGCAGAAGTGGCTGATGCCGCTGGACAAGCTCGGCTCCAACTATGACGTCGAGGATCTGCTGCCCTCCATCCGCAGCGGCCTGACCACCGACGGCACGCTCTACGCCGCGCCCTTCTACGGCGAAAGCTCGATGGTCATGTACCGCAAGGACCTGTTCGAGAAGGCCGGCCTGACCATGCCGGAGGCGCCGACCTGGGCCTTCGTCTCCGACGCCGCGCGCAAGCTGACCGACAAGAAGGCCGAGGTCTACGGCATCTGCCTGCGCGGCAAGGCCGGCTGGGGCGAGAACATGGCCTTCCTCAGCGCCATGGCGAACTCCTTCGGCGCCAGCTGGTTCGACATGACCTGGAAGCCGCAGTTCAACACCGACCCCTGGAAGCAGACGCTGACGACCTATCTCGGCCTGATGAAGGACGCCGGCCCGCCGGGCGCCTCCTCCAACGGCTTCAACGAGAATCTGGCGCTGTTCCAGTCCGGCAAATGCGCCATGTGGATCGACGCCACCGTCGCCGCCTCCTTCGTCTCCAACCCGGCGCAGAGCAAGGTGGCGGACAAGGTCGGCTACGCCCTGGCCCCCGACACCGGTCTCGGCAAGCGCTCCAACTGGCTGTGGGCCTGGAGCCTCGCGGTTCCCGCCAGCAGCAAGAAGGGCGACGCCGCGCAGGCCTTCATTTCCTGGGCGACCTCCAAGGACTATCTCGACCTCGTCGCCAAGGAGGAGGGCTGGGCCAACGTGCCGCCGGGCACCCGCAGCTCGCTCTACGCCAATCCCGAGTACCGCAAGGCCGCTCCCTTCGCCGACCTGACGCTGAAGTCGATCCAGGCCGCCGATCCGCAGCACCCGACGGTCAAGCCGGTCCCCTACACCGGCGTGCAGTTCGTCGCCATCCCCGAGTTCCAGGGCATCGGCACCGCGGTCGGACAGGCCTTCTCCGCCGCGCTCGCCGGCCAGACGACCGCCGACCAGGCCCTGCAGACCGCCCAGACGCTCGCCACCCGCGAGATGACCAAGGCCGGCTACATCAAGTAAGCGGTCAAGGGTCCGTGCATCGAATGACTGCATGATCCTCTTTCGGCCGTCATTCCCGCGAAGGCGGGAATCCAGCCGGCTTAGCGGCGAAACCGCTGAGTTTCCTGGATCCCCGCCTCCGCGGGGATGACGGTGGAAGAAGGCCGCGGACCAGTTCCCGGGCCATCTTCCACCGTCACGCCTGACCGCACGCTCCGCAACGCCGTTACCCAAGGGTCGAGCCATGGCCACCGCCCACTCGCGTGCAGCCGCGCGCCTGACGATGTCTCCGGCCGTCATCCTGCTGCTCGGCTGGATGCTGATCCCGCTCGTGATGACGCTCTACTTCTCCTTCCTGCGCTACAACCTGCTGATGCCGGGGACGGAGGAGTTCATCGGCACGCTGAACTACCAGTATTTCCTCACCGATCCGGCCTTCTTCGCCGCGCTCGGCAACACGCTGGCGCTCGTCGGCGGGGTGCTGGTGCTGACCATCGCAGGCGGGATCGGGCTGGCCCTGCTGCTCGACCAGCCCTTCTGGGGGCGGGGCATCGTCCGCCTGCTGGTCATCGCCCCCTTCTTCGTCATGCCCACCGTCTCGGCGCTGGTGTGGAAGAACATGCTGATGAACCCGGTGAACGGCCTGTTCGCCGCCATCGCCAAGGGGCTGGGCCTCCAGCCCTTCGACTTCCTGGCCGAGGCGCCGCTGTCCTCGATCATCCTGATCGTGACGTGGCAGTGGCTGCCCTTCGCCACGCTGATCCTGCTGACCGCCCTGCAATCCCTCGACAGCGAGCGGCTGGAGGCGGCGGAGATGGACGGCGCCGGGGCGCTGGACCGCTTCATCCACATCATCCTGCCCCATCTGGCCCGCGCGATGACGGTGGTGACGCTGATCCAGACCATCTTCCTGCTGTCGGTCTTCGCCGAGATCCTGGTGACGACCAATGGCGGCCCCGGCACCGCCACCACCAACATCACCTACCTCGTCTATGCCCAGTCGCTGCTGCAGTTCGACGTCGGCGGCGGCTCCGCGGGCGGCATCGTCGCCGTCGTCCTCGCCAACATCGTCGCCGTCTTCCTGATGAGGATGATCGGCCGCAACCTGGACATCTGACCATGGCGCGCGCGACAACCAACCGCAAAAAACTGGTCGTGACCCTGATCGCCTGGACCGTCGGGATCGTGATCTTCTTCCCCATCCTGTGGACCGTCCTGACCAGCTTCAAGACCGAGGCCGAGGCGGTGGCGACCCCGCCGACCTTCCTCGCCTTCCACTGGACGCTGGAGAACTACACCGAGGTCCAGCAGCGCTCCGACTATTTCCTCCATTTCTGGAACTCGGTGGTCATCTCCGTCGGCTCGACGCTGATCGGCCTGATGGTCGCCGTCCCCGCCGCCTGGTCGATGGCCTTCATCCCCGGCAAGCGCACCCGCGACGTGCTGATGTGGATGCTGTCGACCAAGATGCTGCCGCCGGTCGGCGTGCTGATCCCGATCTACCTGCTGTTCCGCGACACCGGCCTGCTCGACAGCCGCATCGGCCTGGTCATCGTGCTGACGCTGATCAACCTGCCGATCATCGTCTGGATGCTGTTCACCTATTTCCGCGAAATTCCGGGCGAGATCCTGGAAGCGTCCCGGATGGACGGGGCCGGCCTGCGCGACGAGATCCTGTTCGTCCTGCTGCCGATGGCGGTGCCCGGCATCGCCTCGACCCTGCTGCTGAACATCATCCTGGCGTGGAACGAGGCCTTCTGGACGCTGAACCTGTCCGCCTCGCAATCGGCGCCGCTGACCGCCTTCATTGCCAGCTACTCCAGTCCGGAGGGGCTGTTCTACGCGAAACTGTCGGCCGCCTCGACCATGGCGGTCGCGCCGATCCTGATTCTCGGCTGGTTCAGCCAGAAGCAGCTGGTGCGCGGCCTGACCTTCGGCGCCGTGAAGTAGGGGGGAACCCGCTATGGGTCAGATCACGCTCGACCGC
Source organism: Azospirillum sp. 412522 (assembly GCF_019805165.1). GTDB lineage: Bacteria > Pseudomonadota > Alphaproteobacteria > Azospirillales > Azospirillaceae > Azospirillum. The sequence goes on along the minus strand of NZ_RWIJ01000002.1, from coordinate 275,497 downwards.
GTCACCAAGAGCTTCGGCGACATCGCCGTCATCCCGCCGCTGGATCTCTCCATCGGCAATGGCGAGTTCGTGGTGTTCGTCGGCCCGTCCGGCTGCGGCAAGTCCACGCTGCTGCGCCTGATCGCCGGGCTGGAGGACGTGTCCTCCGGCACCATCCGCATCGACGGCAAGGACGCCACCGCCCTGCCGCCCGCCCAGCGTGGGCTGGCGATGGTGTTCCAGTCCTACGCGCTCTATCCGCACATGACCGTGCGCAACAACATCGCCTTCCCGCTGAAGATGGCCCGGCTGGACAAGGCCGCCATCGACCGCAAGGTGGAGGCGGCGGCCAAGGTGCTGAACCTCACCAACTATCTCGACCGCCGCCCCGGCCAGCTTTCCGGCGGCCAGCGCCAGCGCGTCGCCATCGGCCGCGCCATCGTCCGCGAGCCGACCGCCTTCCTGTTCGACGAACCTCTGTCCAACCTGGACGCCGCGCTGCGCGTCAACATGCGGCTGGAGATCTCCGAGCTGCACGCCAGCCTCGGCACCACCATGATCTACGTGACTCACGACCAAGTGGAGGCCATGACCATGGCCGACAAGATCGTGGTGCTGAACGCCGGCCGGATCGAGCAGGTCGGCTCCCCGATCGAGCTTTACGGCCGCCCGCGCAACCGCTTCGTCGCCGGCTTCATCGGCTCCCCCCGCATGAACTTCATCGAAGGGGACTCCGCGCGCGGCGACGGCGCCGACTGCATCGGCATCCGACCCGAACACCTGATCCTGTCGACGGAATCCGGCCGCTGGGCCGGCACCGTCACCGTCTCCGAACATCTGGGCTCCGACACCTTCGTCTATGTCCAGGTGGACGGCATCGGCACCATGGTCGCCCGGGCCGGCGGCGAGTTCCCGGTGCGTCACGGCGACCGGGTCTGGCTGACGCCGCAGACCGAAAAGCTCCACCGCTTCGACGCCCAGGGCAACGCCCTGCCCTCGACGGCGGCGGGCATGAAAGTGGCTTGAAAGGGTCCAGTCCGATGACCAGTCCCATGAAGCGTCTCGACGGCAAATCTGCCATCGTCACCGGCGCCGCGCGCGGCATCGGCCGCGCCTTCGCCGCCGCCTATGTCGCGGAGGGCGCCACCGTCGCCATCGCCGACATCAACCTCGCGGCGGCGGAGAAGGCGGCGGCGGAGATCGGCCCCGGCGCCTATGCGGTGGCGCTCGACGTCACCGACCAGTCCTCCATCGACGCCGCCGTCGCCACGGTGGCGGAGCGGGCCGGCGGCATCGACATCCTGATCAACAACGCCGCCCTGTTCGACCTCGCCCCCATCGTCGAGATCACCCGTGACAGCTACGACCGGCTGTTCTCGATCAACGTCGCCGGCACGCTGTTCACGCTGCAGGCGGTGGCGAAGCGGATGATCGCGCAGGGCCGCGGCGGCAAGATCATCAACATGGCCTCCCAGGCCGGACGGCGCGGCGAAGCGCTGGTCGGCGTCTATTGCGCCACCAAGGCGGCGGTGATCAGCCTGACCCAGTCGGCCGGCCTCGACCTGATCCGCCATGGCATCAACGTCAACGCCATCGCCCCCGGCGTGGTCGACGGCGAGCATTGGGACGGCGTCGACGCCCTGTTCGCCAAGCATGAGGGCCTCCAGCCCGGCGAGAAGAAGCGGATGGTCGGCGAAGCCGTCCCCTTCGGCCGCATGGGCCGTGCCGAGGATCTGACCGGCATGGCGATCTTCCTGGCGAGCCCTGAGGCCGACTACATCGTCGCCCAGACCTACAACGTCGACGGCGGCAACTGGATGAGTTGAGAATCACCCTCTCCCGCCCCGGGAGAGGGAAGGGGCCCATGCGAAGCATGGGAAGGGTGAGGGGCAATCCGAACATGGATTCTGATCCTTGCCCTACCCCTCACCCTCCCCACGCCTGACGGCGCGGGTCCCCTCCCTCTCCCGGGACGGGAGAGGGCAACGCATCTCTCCCCCCGATCCCCCGCAGGACACCGCCATGACCATCGCCCTTTCCGCCGCCACCCTTCCGGACATCGCCGCGCGGGCATCGGTGCCGGCCTACGACCGGTCCGCCCTGACCGCCGGGATCCTGCATTTCGGCATCGGCAACTTCCACCGCGCCCATCAGGCGGTCTATCTCGACAGCCTGTTCGCCCAGGGCCGCGACCATGACTGGGCGATCCTCGGTGCCGGGGTGATGCCGTCGGACCAGCGCATGCGCGACGCGCTGGAGGGCCAGGACTGGCTGACCACCGTCGTCGAACAGTCGGGCGCGCAGAGCCTCGCCCGAGTCACCGGCGCCATGGTCGGCATGCTGCCGGTCGGCGACGCCGACGCCATCGTCGCCAAGCTGGCCGACCCGGCGATCCGCATCGTCTCGCTGACGGTGACGGAGGGTGGCTATTACATCGACGCCGCCGGCAAGTTCGACGCCAGCCATCCGGCGATCCGAGCCGACATCGCCCTGCCCGCCCGCCCGACCACCGTCTTCGGCCTGATCGTCGCCGGCTTGGCCCGCCGCCGCGCCGACGGGACGGTGCCCTTCACCGTGATGTCCTGCGACAACATCCCGCACAACGGCGTCGTCACCCGCAACGCCGTGCTCGGCATCGCCAGGGAAATCGACGCCGACCTCGCCGCCTGGATCGACACGTCCGTCGCCTTCCCCAACGGCATGGTCGACCGCATCACCCCGGCAACCGGCGTGCAGGAGCGCGAGACCCTCGACCGCGACTTCGGCATCGCCGACAACTGGCCGGTCTTCTGCGAGGACTTCACCCAATGGGTGCTGGAGGACCGATTCTCCGCCGGCCGGCCGGCGCTGGAGGCGGTGGGCGTCCAGTTCGTCCCCGACGTGACGCCCTTCGAGACGATGAAGATCCGCATCCTCAACGGCGGCCATGCGGTGATCGCCTATCCGGCCGGGCTGCTCGGCGTCACCTATGCGCATGAGGCGATGGAAACCCCGCTGATCCGCGCCTTCCTGCAGAAGGTCGAGCGGGAGGAGATCATCCCCACCGTTCCGCCGGTGCCGGGCACCGACCTCGCCGGCTATTTCGGCATCATCGAGCGGCGCTTCGCCAACCCCAAGATCAAGGACACCATCCGCCGCCTTTGCCTGGACGGCTCCAACCGCCAGCCGAAATTCATCGTCCCGTCCATCGCCGACCGCCTCAAGGCCGGCGCCGGCATCGAGGGGCTGGCGCTGGAATCGGCGCTGTGGTGCCGCTACTGCTTCGGGACGGACGAGGGCGGGCAGCCGATCGAGCCGAACGATCCCAACTGGGACCGCCTGACCCAGGTCGCCAAGGCCGCCCGCGGCGAGCCGACCGCATGGCTCGACATGGACGACGTCTATGGCGAGGTCGGCCGGGCGCAGCCCTTCCGCGACGCCTTTTCCACCGCCCTGCGCGCCCTGTGGGCGGACGGCACCCGCGCCGTGCTCGCCCGCTATGCCGGCGGATCCAACTGAAGGACATGCCCGCCATGACCGCTATGCCGCCCCCCGCATCGCAGCCCATCGACGTGCTGTGCCTGGGCGAGGTGCTGATCGACTTCATGCCCGCCGGCCCGGCCCAGCCCGGCGTGATCGGCGCCTTCGATCCTGCGCCGGGCGGCGCGCCGGCCAATGTCGCGGTCGGCGTGGCCCGGCTGGGGATGCGCAGCGCTTTCCTGGGCCGGACGGCGGCGGACGGTTTCGGCCGTTTCCTGGCACGCGCGCTGACCGATGCCGGCGTCGACGTGTCCCGCCTGCGCCGCGTGCCCGATGCCAGGCCCCCCGTCGCCTTCGTCTCCCTCGACGAGGAGGGGGAGCGGGAGTTCCTGTTCTATGGCGAGCCGATGGCCGGCTTCTCCGTCGCCGACCTCGACCTCGACGCGGTGGCGGACGCGCGCCTGCTGCATTCCGGCTCCATCGGCCTGATCGATCCCGCCGCGCGGGAGGCCAGCCTGCTGGCGGTGGAAACGGCGCGCCGCCATGGCCGGCTGGTGTCCTTCGACGCCAACCTGCGCCTTGCCCTGTGGCCCGACCGCGAAACGGCTGAGCGGCTGATCCGCCAGGGCATCGCCGCCGCCGCCATCGTCAAGCTGAGCGACGAGGAGCTGGAGTTCCTCACCGGCAGCGCCGATCCGGAGGCCGCCGGCCGCAGCCTGTGGCACGAGGGTTTGCGCCTGCTGGTGGTCACGCACGGCCGCAACGGCTGCACCTTCCTGACCGCCGATGCCTCCGGCCATGTGCCGGGCATGACCGTCACCGCCGTTGACACCACCGGTGCCGGCGACGCCTTCGTCGCCGCCCTGCTGGCCGGCATCCTCGAAAACCTGGACACCGCCTTCACCGCCGACCGGCTGCGCGACATCTGCCGCTTCGCCAATGCCGCCGGCGCCCTGACCACCACCGCCCCGGGCGCCATCCCCTCCCTTCCCGACCGCGCTGCGGTCGACCGGCTGCTGGGGGGCTGAGACCGGGCGGATTTTGAAGCTTTCGGTGGTGCGGTTTTCTCCCCGGGGGTAGAGTTTCCGGATCAAGGCCCTTCCGTCTCCTCACCCCGCCCCTCTTCCCGGAAGGAAAGGGAACATGGGCGGGGTGTCTCCATGAAACACTGAACACACCCCGGAAAACCGTTCCATAGCGTTCCAAATGTTCCATCCCGGGGCTTTTCCCTGCCCCCGGCGACCGCTCCGACCAACGCCGCCAGAAGGAAGCCCAATCCTCGGCTGAACAAACCGGTCACTCCAAAATAATGATGGCATCACCTCTGGTGCCTAGCTATCGTGACGCCTGAATTGGCGAATCCTATCGCTCCAATACGGCTTTCTATTCCCAATGGTTATATCCAAAGGAGTAGAATATCCCAGGAGCGGCAGGCGTTGCTTTAGTGAGGCATGATGAGTGACTTGAAGGCCCTGTCGCCGACCGAACTCGATCTGGCGACGCTGATCGTGAACACCCTCACGCTGGAAGCCGACCCGGACGACATCGACCCGGACGCCCCCCTGTACGGCGAGGGCCTGGGCCTCGATTCGATCGACATCCTGGAGGTGGCGCTGGCCGTCTCCAAGAGCTACGGGGTGAAGCTGCGGGCGGATGACGAGAACAACACGAAGATCTTCACGTCGCTGCGCACCCTGAACAGCCACATCCAGCAGCTCAAAGCCGCCTGATGCGGTCCGCCGCCGCCTGGACCAGGGGAGGGGCCGCGGTGGGCGCCGGCCTGTCGCTCTTCGCCCTGTATCCGCTGCTGGTCCATGGCGCCATCGTCGCCGACCTCGACGCCGACACCGCATTGGCCCTGGCGCTGGTCCAGGCCGGGGTGACCGGGCTGGTGGTCGGCCGGGCCGCCCCGCGCTTCCGCTGGATCGCGCTGGCCGGCGCCATCGCCCTGTTCGGCCTGTCCTGGCGCTCCGCCCGCGACGGCCTGCTGGCGGCCTCGGCGATCAGCCATGCCGCGATCTATGTCGGCCTGCTTATCCTGTTCGGCCGCACCCTGCTGGCGGGACGGGAGCCGCTGATCACCTGGGTCGCGCGGCGCATCCGCGGCAGCCTGACCGACGAGATGCTGGTCTATACCCGTCGCGTCACCGTCGCGTGGTGCCTGTTCTTCGCCGGCCAGCTGGCGATGTCGACTCTGCTGTTCGTCTTCGCCCCGCCGGCGGTCTGGTCCTTCTTCATCAACGTCCTCGACCTGCCGCTGGTGGCGGCGATGTTCCTGACGGAATACGCCTACCGCCTGCGCAAGTTCTGGAACTATTCCCACGGCTCCATCGCCGATGTCGTCCGCGTCTTCTCGGAGCGGCCCAATTCATGACGATGCAGTCCACCACCCGCCTGCCGCTGCTGCGCCACGGCGGCCCCGACGATCTGTTCGCCTGGCAGGACGGGCAGCCGGTGACGGTGCGCACCTACCTCGCCGCCGTGCGCGATCTGGCCCGCCGCCTGCCGGACGGCGCCTGCCTGCTGAACCTGTGCGGCGACCGGTTGGGCTTCGCCGTCACCCTCGGCGCCGCTCTGCTGCGCCGGCAGATCAGCCTGCATCCCCCCAACGACACCCCGGACACGCTGCGCCAGCTCGAGGAGAGCTATCCCGGCCTGATCTGCCTGACCGATGCCGGCGTCCGCTATCCCGGCATGACCTGCGTCGAGGCGCTGCCCCCCGGCGGCCTCGGCAGCCTGACCGCATCGCCCTTCGACGGCGACCTCGCCTTCCCGGCCGATCAGGTGGCCGCCATCGCCTTCACCTCCGGCTCCACCGGCCGGCCGATGCCGCAGGTGAAAAGCTGGGGCACCCTGGTCCGCAGCGTCCATGGCGCCGGAACCGCCCTGGAGATCGCCGGGCTTGGTCCGGCCGGGCTGGTCGGCACCGTGCCGCACCAGCACATGTACGGCCTGGAATCGGTCATCCTGCTGGCGCTCCAGCACGGTCTGGTCCTGCATGGCAGCCGCCCTCTCTTCCCGGCCGACATCGCCGGCTGCCTCGCCGATCTGCCCGGCCGCCGCATCCTGGTCACCACCCCGGTCCATCTCCAGGCCCTGCTGGCCGACGGCACCGATCTGCCCCCGCTCGACTTCATCCTCTGCGCCACCGCCCCGCTGGCACCGCAGCTCGCCATCGACGCCGAGGCGAAGCTGGGCGCCCCGCTGCACGAGATCTACGGCTGTTCGGAGACCGGGCAGCTCGCCGTCCGCCGCACCAGCGCCACGGCGGAGTGGCTGTGCATCGACGGCATCCGCCTGCGCCAGGACGAGCAGGGCACCTGGGCGTCGGGCGATTTCCTCGACGGCGAGACCCTGCTCGCCGACGTGATCGAGCTGAAGAGCGACACCCGCTTCGTCCTGCACGGACGCTCCGCCGATCAGGTCAACATCGCAGGCAAGCGCAGCTCGCTTGCCTTCCTCAACCACCATCTGAACTCGGTGGAGGGGGTGAAGGACGGCGTCTTCTTCATGCCGCGGGAGGGGGAGAGCGGGACCACCCGCCTCGCCGCCCTGGTGGTGGCGCCCGGCCTGAACGCCGAGGTTCTGCTGGCCCGCCTGCGCGAGCGGATCGACCCGGTCTTCCTACCGCGCCCCCTGCGTTTCGTCGATGCCCTGCCGCGCAACCCGACCGGCAAGCTGCCGCGCGAGGCTCTGCTGCGGATGCTCGACGACCGCCAACGCGACTAGGTGCCGCCGCCGTGCCGAACCAGACGGACATCCGGTTTCCCGCCGACCATCCCACCGCCGCCGGGCATTTCCCCGGCAATCCGATCATTCCCGGCGCGGTCCTGCTCGACACCGCCCTGACCGCCATTGCGGCGGCCGAAGGTTCGGCCCCCGGTCCCTGCCGCCTGCGCTCCGCCAAGTTCCTGCATCCGGTCCGTCCCGGCGACCATATGCAGCTCGAATGGCAGGCCGCCGCGGCCGGCGGCATCGCCTTCACCGGCAGCGTGGCCGGCCGTCCGGTGATGACCGGCAGCCTGATGGCCGGCGGCATCCCGTCATGAAGCTGCCCCTGCGCACCAAGCGGGCGGCCGACGCCGCGGCCTCGCCCATCGCTCCGCCGCCATCGCGGCGGCGGCGCAGGGAATGGATGAACCGGCCGGAACGCAGCACCACCGCGGCGATCAAGTTCATCGTCTGGGTCGCCCTGCGGCTGGGCCGGCGGGCGGCGCGGCTGCTGCTCTACCCGATCTGCCTCTACTTCGTCCTGTTCTCGCGCAAGCCGCGCCGGGCCTCGGCGCTGTTCCTGTCCAAGGCGCTGGGGCGGCCGCCCGGCTTCGGCGACCTGTTCCGCCATTATCACGTCTTCGCCGCCTGCCTGCTCGACCGCGTGTTCTTCCTGAACGACCAGACCGACGATTTCGACATCCGGGTCCATGGCGAGGATATCGTCATCGACCTGATGCGGCGCGGGGAAGGCTGCCTGCTGATCGGCGCCCATATGGGCAGCTTCGAGGCGATCCGCATGCTGGGCCACCGCCAGCGCGACCTGCGCGTCAGTCTGGTGATGTACGAGGAGAATGCGCGCAAGATCAACTCGGTCCTCAACGCCATCAACCCGCTGCTGTCGATGGAGGTGATCGCGCTGGGCCGGCCGGATTCGATGCTGCGCGTGCGCGAGAGGCTGGACCAGGGCCATTTCGTCGGCATGCTGGCCGACCGCACCCTGGATGGGGAAGAGGAGGTCCGCCTGCCCTTCCTGGGCCAGCCCGCCGGCTTCGCGCTGGGTCCGTTCCAGCTGGCGGCGATGCTGAAGCGCCCCGTGGTGCTGATGGTCGGGCTGTACCAGGGCGGACGATGCTACGACGTCCATTTCGAACGCATCGCCGACTTCTCCGATGTGCCGGCGCAGGAACGGCCGGGACTGGTGCGCTGGGCGGCCGGGCGCTTCGCCGACCGGCTGGAGCATTACTCCCTGTCCTCCCCCTACAACTGGTTCAATTTCTATGATTTCTGGAAATAGACCGGCCCGCCGTTCCATCCTCGTGGGTCTGGGGGCGGGCTTGGCCGCCCTCCTGCTGACCGCCGCTGCACCGTCTTCCGCCGCGGAGACCTGGGGCCTCGAGGATCTGTTCGCCCGCTTCGCCCGGGTCGGCAGTTCCAGCGCCCGCTTCACCGAGACGCGCGAGGTCGGCCTGCTGACCGCCCCGCTGGAGAGCAGCGGCACGCTGACCTACCGCCGCCCCGATCTCCTGGAAAAGCGCACGCTGCTGCCCGAGCCGGAGGGCATGCGGCTGGAGGGCGACCGCCTGACCCTGACCCGGGCGGACGGAGCCTCGCGCACGCTGTCGGTGTCCAGCGTGCCGGAAATCCAGACCTATGTGGAGAGCATCCGCTCCACCCTGCGCGGCGACGTCCCGACCATCATGCGCTTCTACGAGGTGGGGCTGGAAGGCACGCCGCAGGACTGGCGCATGCAGCTGACCCCGCGGGCGGAAGAGGCGCGCAAGACCGTCCAGCGCATCGTCATCGCCGGCCGGGACGCCACGATCCGCCGGATCGAGATTCTCCAGGCCGACGGCGACCGGTCGGTCATGACCGTCCAGCCGGACCCGGCATGACCGCTGCGGCACGAAAGGCGGGATGGGGGATCGCGGCGTGGCTGGCCGGGCTTATCGCCTGCGGCCTGCTGGTGGCGCGCACCCCGGTCACCGCCGACCTGTCGGCTTTCCTGCCGCGCTCGCCGTCTCCAACCCAGCAATTGCTGGTGGACCAGCTGCGCGACGGCGTGGTTTCCCGACTGATCCTCATCGCCATCGAAGGAGACACGCCGGACCGGCGGACCGGCCTCAGCCGCGCCGTCGCCGCCCGGCTGCGCGGCAACCCGCTGGTCGCCGCGGTGGAAAACGGCGAGCGGACCGGCCGCGGGGCCGACGGCGCCTATCTCTGGACCAACCGCTATCTACTGAGTCCCGCCGTCACTCCCGACCGCTTCACTCCCGACGGCCTGCGCAAGGCGCTGGAGAACGACCTCCGCCTGCTCCAGTCGCCCGCCGGCATGGCGCTGAAGCAGGCCCTTCCCGCCGACCCCACCGCCGAGATCCTGACCCTGACCGACCGGATGCTGGGCGATGGCGGCGGGCCGGCCAGCCGCGACGGCGTATGGGTGTCGGCCGATGGAACGCGGGCACTGCTTCTGGTGCAGACCGCCGCCCCCGGCTTCGACCTCGACGCCCAGCAGAAGACGCTCGACCTGATCCGCAACGCCTTCGACGAGGCGCGGGGCACGGACGGGTCCGCACATCTGGTGATGACCGGACCGGCGGTCTTCTCCGTCCAGACCCGCGACCGCATCGAGGCGGACGCGACCCGCTCCTCGATCGTCGCCACGGCGCTGGTGGCCGGCGTCCTGCTGCTCGTCTACCGCTCTCTCCGCGTCCTGGCGCTGTCGCTGTTGCCGGCGGCGACCGGCACGCTGGCCGGCATCGCCGCGGTCGGGCTGGGCTTCGGTACGGTGCACGGCATCACGCTGGGCTTCGGCGTCACCCTGCTGGGCGAGAGCGTCGATTACGCCATCTACCTGTTCACCCAGACCCAGCCGGGCAGCCCGGCCCGCCGGACGCTGCTGCGCATCTGGCCGACGCTGCTGCTGGGGGTGGCGACCTCCGTCGTCGGTTTCGGCACGATGCTGTTTTCCAGCTTCAGCGGGTTGGCGCAGTTGGGACTCTTCTCGATCACCGGGCTGGTGGTGGCGCTGGCGGTCACCCGCTGGGTTCTGCCCACCCTGCTGCCGGAGGGCTATGCGACCGAACGTCCGGCACGGATGGCGCCGGTGCTGACCGCCCTGACGCGCTCCGCTCCCCGATTGCGCCTGCCGCTGATTGCCGTGACGCTGCTGTCGCTGGCCTGGCTGGCCTATCAGGGTCCGGCCATCTGGGCGTCCGAGCTGTCCAGCCTCAGCCCGGTGGCGGAAAGCGACCAGCAGCTCGACGAGGCGCTGCGCCGCGACCTTGGCGCCCCCGACGCCGGCCATCTGCTGGTCACCGGCGCCGCCACGGTGGAAGAGGCTCTGGCCGCCGCCGAGCGGCTGGCCGTGCCGCTGGAGACACTGACCCGCGACCGCCTGATCGCCGGCTACGACTCCCCCGCGCTGACCCTGCCGAGCCAGGCCGCCCAGCGTGCCCGGCAGGCCGCCCTGCCGCCGCCCGACCAGCTGCGCGCCGCTCTGACGCAGGCGTTGCAGGGCCTGCCCTTCCGCCCCGACGCCTTCGCCCCCTTCCTGGCCGATGCGGAAAAGGCGCGGACCATGCCGCTGCTGACCCCGGCCAGCCTCGACGGCACCAGCCTGAAGCTGAAACTCGACTCCTTGCTGGTCCGCAGCGGAACCGGCTGGACCGCCATGCTGCCCCTGCGCGGCGTCACCGACCCGCAGGCGCTCGCCGCCCGGCTGGCCGGCATTCCGGCGGCACACATTCCGGCGGCACAGGGCGCCGTCCTGCTGAACCTGAAGGAGGAGTCCGACACCCTCTACCGCACCTACAGGCAGGAAGCGCTGACGCTGGCCGTACTGGGTGCGGGCGCCATCATGCTGCTGCTCGCGCTGGCCCTGCGGTCGCTTTCCTCGTTGGTTGCGGCGGTGATGCCGCTGGCCGCGGCGGTCGTCGTCACCATGGCGTCGGTGACCGCGCTCGGCCAGACGCTGACGATCTTCCATCTGGTGGGTCTGCTGCTGGTCGTCGGTGTCGGCTCCAACTATTCCCTGCTTTTCGAGCGGCCGGAACAGTCTCCGGCCTTGCGGGAGCGCACCGTCGCCTCGGTCGCCATCGCCAATCTCTGCACCGTGATCGGCTTCGGCACGCTGGCTTTTTCCGCCATTCCCGTGCTGCACGGCATCGGCATGACGGTCGCCGTCGGCGCGTTCCTCTGCCTCGCTTTCGCGGCGGTGCTGACCCGGCGGCAGCCCGCCGGACCGGAGACTCCGACCCATGGCTGAGCGCCGGCGCTGGACCGCGGCGCCGCTGCTGCGCGCATCGGCGGCCCTGCATGTCGCCGCCGCCACCGGAATTGCCGCCATGCCCGCCGCATGGCCCTGGGCGTTGGCTGCGGTGGCCGGCAACCATGCCCTGCTCGGCGCCATCGGCCTGTGGCCGCGGAGCAGCCTGCTCGGCCCCAACCTGCGCCGACTGCCGGCCGAGAACGAACGGCAGGGTCAGGTCGGCCTCTGTTTCGACGACGGTCCCGACCCGGAAGTGACGCCCGTCGTCCTCGACCAACTGGACCGCGCGGACGCCAAGGCCAGCTTCTTCTGCATCGCCGACCGGGCCGCCCGCCACCCCGACCTGATCGACACCATCGTCCGGCGCGGCCATACGGTGGAAAACCACAGCTGGCACCACTCCCACCGCTTCGCCGCCATGGGCATCCGCGCCATCCGTCGCGAGGTGGGGGAAGCGCAGCGGATCCTGGGCGATCTCGCCGGCCGACCGCCGCGCTTCTTCAAGCCGCCGGCCGGCTTGCGCAATCCCCTGCTGGAGCCGGTGCTGGCCGGTCTCGGCCTGCGTCTGGCAACCTGGACCCGGCGCGGCTACGACGCGGTGCGGCGCGATCCGGCGGAGGTGGAACGGCGCCTCGTCCGCAGGCTCGGCGCCGGCGACCTGCTGATGCTCCATGACGGGTCGGCCGCACGCGGCGACGACGGCCGGCCGGTGGTGCTGACGGTCCTGCCGCGCCTGCTGGACACCCTGGCCGCCCACGGACTGACGGCCGTTTCGCTGGAGGTGGTGGCCGATGACTGACGCCGTCTTCCGCGAACTGGTCGCTGCGGCCGCCCTGCCCTATCGCCGATGCGGACGCTATGCCTGGCATTTCGCCAAGGGCAAGCTGGCCGGCGATCCGGTCTTCCGCCACCTGCTGAGCCATTCCCTGTTGCCTGCCCGCGGACGGCTGCTCGACCTCGGCTGCGGTCAGGGCGTGCTGACCGCGCTGTTGCGCGCCGCAGCCGACCGGCATGCCAGCGGCGGCTGGCCGGCGGATTGGCCCGACCCACCCGCCGCCCTCGTCACCCACGGCGTCGAACTGTCGGCCAAGCGGGTGCGGATCGCCCGGGCGGCGTTGGGCGCCGACGCCGTCATCCAGGGCGACATCCGCAGCACCGACCTGCCGGCCTGCGAAGCGATCGTCATCCTCGACGTGCTGCTCTACCTCCATCCCGACGAGCAGGCGGCGGTGCTCGCCCGCTGTGCCGATGCCCTGGCGCCGGGCGGCGTCCTGCTCCTGCGCGAAGCCGATGCCGAAGGCGGCCTGCCGTTCCAGATCACCCGATGGGCCGAGCAGGCCGCCTGCGCCGCCCGCGGCCACTGGCGCCAGCCGTTGACCTACCGTCCGGCGGCCGGTTGGCTGGGGTTGCTGGGGACTCTCGGCTTCGACACGGCGGCTCTGCCGATGAGCCAGGGTACGCCCTTCGCCAACACCTTGTTCATAGCCCGCCGAAGCAATACCCCAGTCCAAAATTACACTTCCTCCCATGAATTTGCCGATGCTAGCATTCGGCCGGAAATGAAACCGCGTCCCACCGCGAATCCCGTCCAGAATTCATAAGAATCCGATCTTGCAGCCACTCGCCATACGCCATATGAGCATCGTAAGCAGTCTCGGTGCCGGTCAGGATGCAACCCTGGATGCTCTGCGCAGCGGTCGAGGCGGCCTCAAACCTTGCAGGTTCGAGACGGTTGCACTGGACACCCATATTGGCGAAGTGGACGGCGTCGACGATGTCCGCCTGCCTGACAACCTCGCCAGCTTCGAGTGCCGCAACAACCGGCTGGCCGAAATGTGCCTGCACCGCGACGGCTTCGCCGATGCGGTCGCCATGGCCCGCGAACGCTATGGTGCCGGCCGCATCGGCGTCTTCCTCGGCACCAGCACCTCCGGCATCCTGTCGGCCGAGCAGGCCTTCCGGGCGCGCGATGCGCAAACCGGAGCCTTGCCGCCCTCCTTCAGCTTCGCCACCACCCACAGCACCGGATCGCTCGCCGACTATGTCCGCCATCGTCTGGGGCTGGAAGGGCCGGCCTTCGTCGTCTCCTCCGCCTGCGCGACGACGTCGAAGGTCTTCGCCAACGCCGCCCGCATGATCGCCACCGGCCTGTGCGATGCCGCCGTGGTCGGCGGGGCCGACAGCCTGTGCCTGACGACGCTCTATGGCTTCCACTCGCTGGAGCTGGTCTCCCCCACCCCCTGCCGGCCCTTCGATGCGGACCGCAGCGGCGTCTCGCTCGGCGAGGGTGCAGGCTTCGCCCTGCTGGAACGGGCGTCCCCCGATGCGAAGCCCGGCACCATCCATCTGCTGGGCGCCGGCGAAAGCAACGACGCCCACCACATGTCGACCCCGCATCCGGAAGGGCTGGGCGCCCGCTTGGCGATGGAGCGCGCGCTGGCCAGCGCCGGCCTGCGGCCGTCCGACATCGATTATGTCAACCTGCATGGCACCGCCACCACTTACGGCGACGCGGCGGAGGATCAGGCGATCACCGGACTGCTGGGCACCCGCACCCCGGTCAGCTCGACCAAGGGCTACACCGGCCACACGCTGGGCGCCGCCGGCATCGTCGAGGCGGTCATCAGCATGCTGGCGCTCCGCACCGGCCTGATCCCCGGCAGCCCGCAGACCATCACCCTCGACCCCACCCTGCGCAGCCGTTATCTGCAAGCCAACGAGAATGGACGGCTGGACCGCGTGATGACCAACTCCTTCGGTTTCGGCGGCAGCAACAGCAGCCTGATCTTCGGATGGGCGGCCTGATGCGGGCCTATGTCGAGGGCATCGGCCTGCTCGGTCCCGGTCTCGCCGGGTGGGCGGCCTCGCGCGCGGTCCTGGCGGGCGGCAGTGCCTATGTGGCGACGCCGGCCGCGCTGGCAGCCAGTCCGCTGCTGCCCCCCGCCGAGCGGCGGCGCAGCGTGCCCACCGTCAAGCTCGCCATGGCGGTCGGGGCGGAAGCGTTGGAGCAGGCCGGGCGCGACCCGGCCACGGTCGCCACGGTCTTCGCCTCCTCCAGCGGCGATCCCGACACCCTCCACCAGATCCTGGAGACCCTGGCGACGGAGGAGCGCGACATCTCGCCGACGCGCTTCCACAACTCCGTCCACAACGCGCCGGCCGGCTACTGGAGCATCGCCACCCGCTGCCGCGAACCCTCCACCAGCCTGTCGGCCCATGACGAGAGCTTCCAGGCCGGGCTGCTGGAAGCGGCGGCGGAGGTGACGGCGGATGGCTGGACGGTCGGGCTGATCGCCTACGACCTGCCCTATCCGGAACCTCTGAGCAAAGTCCGCCCCATTTCCGGAACCTTCGGCACCGCTCTGGTTCTGACTCCAAGCCCCACCGACCGCTCCTTCGCCTGTCTGGACATCGAGCTGTCGCACGGGAACGAACCGGTGAGCCGAATGGCCGATAGCGGGCTGGAGGCGTTGCGCATCGGCAACCCGACCGCCCGCGCCTTGCCGCTGTTGGCGGCGCTGGCCAAGCTCGGTGCCGGCAGCCCTTCCGAAACAGTCGTGCTCGACCTGCCGCCGGGTAGTCGGATCGTGATCCAGGTAAGCTGGCCATGCCGATGAGCCGCCCGATGACGCGGAACGAGCTTGCGGCGCTGATTCCCCATGCCGGAACCATGTGCCTGCTGGACGGCGTGCTGTCCTGGGACCGCATCCGCATCCGCTGCGTCGCCCGCAGCCACCGCGCCCCGGACAACCCCTTGCGCCATGCCGGACGCCTCGCCGCGCTGTGCGGTGTGGAATATGCCTCCCAGGCGATGGCGGTGCATGGCGGACTGACGGCCGGCGGCGCGTGTCCGGCCGCCGGGTACCTCGCCAGCCTGCGCGACCTGACCTGCCATGTCGCCCGGCTCGACGACATCGCGGGGGATCTGGTGATCGACGCCGAGAACCTGACAGGCGAGGGCAGCCGGGTGATCTACGCCTTCTCCGTCACGGCCGGCGACCGTGAATTGCTGAGCGGCCGGGCGGCGGTGGTAATCGACGCCGGAATCAAGGCCGGCATTGCGGATTTGGGGACGGCATGAAACGCGCACTCGTCACCGGCGGCAGTGGCGCACTGGGCGCCGCCATCTGCAAGGCGCTGGCCGCCGAGGGGCGCCATGTGCTGGTCCATGCCAACGGGTCCGTCGCCCGCGCCGAAGCGCTGGCGGCGGAGATCACCGCATCCGGCGGATCGGCCGAAGCGCTCGCCTTCGACGTCACCGACGCCGATGCCACCGGCGAAGCATTGGAACGGGTGCTGGAGGCCGGTCCCATCCAGATCCTGGTCAACAATGCCGGAATCCATGACGATGCGGTGATGCCGGCGATGCGGCGCGAGCAGTGGGGCCGCGTCATCGACGTGTCGCTGAACGGCTTCTTCAACGTGACGCAGCCGCTGCTGATGCCGATGATCGGCACGCGCTGGGGCCGGATCGTCACGGTGTCGTCGGTGGCGGCCATCGCCGGCAACCGCGGCCAGACCAATTACGCCGCCGCCAAGGCCGGCCTGCACGGCGCGACCAGATCGCTGGCGCTGGAACTGGCGCCGCGTGGCATCACCGTCAACGCGGTGGCGCCGGGCATCATCGCCTCGCCGATGGCCGACGCCGCCTTCGACGCCGACATGGTCAAGCGGATGGTGCCAATGAAGCGGGCCGGCCGGCCGGAGGAGGTAGCGGACCTCGTCGCCTTCCTGGCCTCCGACCGCGCCGCCTACATCTCCGGCCAGATCGTCTCGATCAACGGAGCAATGATCTGAACGGCCGGGAACGGATGCGCCGCACCGCCAGCATCGGCAGCCGGCCGATGAAGCCAAGCATCAGCCGCGTGTGCATCCAGGTCAGCAGGGCGTTGTCCCGGACATAGTTGAAATGGGAAACGCCGCCCTCCTCCGCCTTGAAATAGCGGACGGGGGCGGCGACGTTGATGGTCGGCAGCCCGAGCCAGCACAGCCGCACGGCCGCCTCCGGATCGAAGTCGAAACGCCGCATCCAGGGATTGCGCCGCATCACCGCCCGCAAGGGACCGATGGGATAGACGCGGAAGCCGAACAGCGAATCGCCGATCCCGCCCCACAAAGTCTCCAGATTGGCCCACCAGTTGGAGATCTTGCGCCCCCCCACCCGCAGCCGCGGCGCGCCGGCATCGAACACCGGCTTGCCCAGCACCAGCGCCGCGGGATTGGCCAGCGACACCCCCTGGAACTGCGGAATGCGGTCGGCCGGATGCTGGCCGTCGGCGTCCATGGTCAGCGCATGGGTGAAGCCGCAGCGTTCCGCCTCCTCCAGCCCATGCAGGACGGCGGCCCCCTTGCCGCGGTTGACCGGCAGTTCCAGCACGCGCAGATGCGGGTCGGCGGCGGCCATCGCCCGCAACTCCGACGGCGTGCCGTCGGTGCTGCCGTCGATGACGACCCAGACCGGCGCCCAATGCGCGCGGGCCGCCCGCACCGTCTCGAACAGCTTCGGCCCGGTGTTGTAGCTGGGAATCAGGACGAGATGGCTGGCTGAGGCGTCGGTGATCAAAGCTCGGTCCTGTAGTGGCGTTCCAGATCCTCGACCAGTCCGCGCACGTCGGCCGGCGGATCGAAGCGGCGGCCGAGGCGGACGGTGTAGACCAGCGGGAACTCCGGCTTGCGGAACAACGGCCAGCCCTTGCCGAGGAAATTGCTGTTTGCGTCGATGAACACGGTCTGCACCGGCGCCTGCGCCGTCTTGGCGATCAGGGCGAAGCCGCCCTTCAGCGCGTTGACCGGCGCGCGCTCCGTCCGCGTGCCTTCGGGAAAGATCAGCAGCTGATGGCCATCGCGCACCCGCTGCGCCGCCATCTTGACCAGCGCGTTGGGCGCGTCGTTGCGGATGTAGCCGGCCATCCGCGCCCCGCCGCCGAGGAAGAGGTTGTCGTAAACCGGGGCCTTGGCGATGCAGACGACATCCGGCAACCGCGAGATCAGCAGCACGGCATCAAGAATCGATGGATGGTTCGGGCAGATCAGCAAGCCGCCGTCGCCCTTCAGCGAATCCAGCGCCGACAGGTCGGTCCTCAGCACCCCGCAGGCGCGCAAGGTGCCGAGATAGAGGCGAAATCCCGTCCTGATCGCCTGACGACCGAGCGGCCCGGCGATCCGGCGCGGCAAAAGCGGGCCGACCAGCGCAGCCGTCAGGCTCCAGGCCAGCGACATCAGGCCGAACAGGAACAGCAGGACGTAGAACAGGGGATATTCCCAGGCCCGCCGGATCGCGCCGAGAAGGGTTAGACCGCGTCGCCCACGGGGGTGCGCACGTTCTGCCGCCGTTTCCGCCATGCCATGTAATTCCTTTTCAAATCCAGCAGGGCGTTCATGTAGTAGATCGCCTTGAATATCTTCAGCCGCGTCTTGATCGGCGACGGGCGGAAGACGTCGCCGGCCAGAAGCGACAGCAACGCCTCCTCCACCCGGAAGACGTTGCGCGGCCCCATGAACAGGTTGCGCAGGGCCGGCGTCGTCACCCGGTAGATGTACCAGGAGAAGGTACCGATTCCCTGCCGGACCGTCTGCTCGAAGCGTTTCAGCACCTGCTCCTGCCGGGCCGGTTCGCGCAGGCAGGCATCGACCGCTTCGGCTCCCTCGAACGCGCTCGTCATCGCCAGATAGACGCCGGTGGAAAAGACCGGGTCGATGAAGGCGAAGGCGTCGCCCAGCATGACGTATCCCGGTCCCGACATGCGGTCGGCCTGATAGGAGAAGTTGCCGGTTCCCGTCACCGGGCCGGTCAGCTCCGCCCCCTCCAGCCGTTCCGCGAGCGCCGGGCACAGGGCCACGGTGTCGAGGAAGAAGCGGGTCTGGTCGGTCTTGCGCGTCTTGAAGTAATAGGGCCAGCAGACCGCCCCGACGCTGGTGGTGCCGTCCGCCAGCGGGATGAACCAGAACCAGCCATGGTCGAACCAGAAGACGGTGATGTTGCCTTCCGCCTTGCCCAGCAGCCGCTTGGCGCCGGTGAAATGGCCGAACATCGCCGCGCTATTGTGCTTGGTGTTGCGCCGCTTGATGCCGAAGCGGGAAGCCAGCAGCGTGTCGCGGCCCGATGCATCGACGAGGAAGCGGGTGCGCAGGGTGCGGACCATGCCATCCTCCTGCCGCGCGGTGACGACGGTTCCCTCGCCGGCGCCGCCATCCGGGATATCGACCTCCGTCACCTTGCAGCCTTCGATGACGGTGGCGCCCTTGGCGGCGGCGTTGCGGATCAGGATATGGTCGAATTCCGACCGCCGGACCTGGAAGGCGTAGGGCTTGGACTTGTCCCAGGCATTGGCGAAGTCGAAGGTGACGGCCTTGCCGTGATAGGGCGACACGAACTCCGCCCCGTATTTCAGCATGCCGATCCGCTCCACCTCCTCCAGCACGCCCAGCCTTTCCAGCAGGGGCAGGTTGCAGGGAAGAAGGGATTCGCCGATGTGGAACCGCGGGTGGCGGTCCTTTTCCAGCAACGTCACCCGATGGCCCTTGGCCGCCAGCAGCGCCGCCGCCGTGGAACCGGCCGGCCCGCCGCCAACCACCAGAACATCACAGTCGTAATTCGAACCGTTCGACACCATGGGCTTCGCTGCTCTCCCGGTTGTCCCGCTTTGGGGGTGATCGACGTGGATACCTGTTCCTGGCGCTGGCGACCGGCAACTCCTGCGAATATTTTACCAAACCCATTCGCATGCGATCCAGGGACAAAAGCCCGACATTGCCGTTTATCCGGGACCTAGCCAAAAAGATATATCCAGCCGACAGCGATATCAGGATTCACTGTTTGAGTATCCTGCCGCAGCAATGTTTCAGTATGATTTCGGCACCGCCGTGCAGTGCTGCGGATTTCCCCCGATGCACTTGATTCCACGCAACAGTCTTGAGTGGTTACCCATTTGGTGTCATGCGAACCCACTTGCCTGCCGGGATTTCCGCCCACAAGATGCCGGCCATCCGAAACCGACCAACTCAACCGGAGATGCATGGTGCGTGTGTTGCCGACGACGTTCGCCGTTGCCGCCTGCGCCGTGCCAGCGATCTTCCTACTGCCGGATCGGGCCGACGCGCAGGATGCCGGCAAGCCGCTGTTCGAGATCGGCATCGGCGGCGGCGCCGGCTATATCCCCGACTATCCCGCGGCCGACCAGAACCATGTCCAGGCCGCCGCCCTGCCTTACGTCATCTACCGCGGCGACGTGCTCCGCGCCGACCGCAACGGCATCCAGGGCCGGCTCTACCGCTCCGACCGCGTGACCTTCGAGGTCAGTCTGGAGGGCGCGCTCGGTTCCTCGGCCGATCACAACCGGGCACGGCAGGGCATGCCGGACATCGATTTGCTGGGGGAGGTCGGCCCGGCGCTGAAAATCAACCTGCACCGGGACACGGAGCGGCATGATCGGATCGACCTGACCCTGCCGGTGCGCAGTGTCTTCTCCACCGATTTCAGCCGCGTCAAATACCGTGGCCTCGTCTTCGCGCCCGACGTCGCCTACAGCAAGGCCGGGCTGATTTCGGGCGACGACCAGTTCCGCCTCAGCCTGGGTCCGATCTTCGCCTCCAGCCATCTGATGGATTATTTCTATCAGGTCGACCCGCAATATGCGCGCCCGGGCCGCCCGGCCTACGACGCGGGCGCCGGCTATCTCGGCCTGAGGCTGCACAGTTCGCTCGTCATGCCGTTGACCGAGCGGATTTCCGCCTTCGGCGCCGTCCGCGGAGAGTTGTTCTCCGGCGCCACCAACAACGACAGCCCGCTCTACAAGCGTGACGTGAACCTGTCGGTCGGGGCCGGCTTCAGCTTCTCGCTCTACCGGTCCGACAGCCGCGTCAGCGCGGTGAGCGACATCCTCGACTGACCCCCAGTTCCCGGCCGGGTCCGGGTCCAACCGCCAAGGAGACACCGCCGTGCCGACCGAACCCTCTCCCCGCGTCGGCACCGCCGTCGAACCGCACCCGGTATTGGACAGCTATTATGGCGACAAGGCGCAGAGGCTGCGCTTCGTCCGCGGGCTGTTCAACCGGACCGCCCATCATTACGACCGCATCAACGCCATCTTCGCGCTCGGCTCCGGCTCCTGGTACCGTGCGCAATGCCTGCGCCGGGCCGGGCTGCGGCCGGGCATGCGGGTGCTGGACGTCGCCATCGGCACCGGTCTGGTCGCGCGGGAGGCGGTGGCGATCTGCGGCGATCCCGGCGACGTCGTCGGCCTCGACCTCAGCGAGGCGATGCTGGCCGAGGCGCGGCGCAGCCTGTCGATTCCGCTGATCCAGGGCGTGGCCGATGCGCTGCCGCTGGCCGACTCCAGCGTCGATCTCGTCACCATCGGCTACGCGCTCCGCCATGTCGGCGACCTGACCGCCACCTTCCGGGAATTCCACCGCGTGCTGCGCCCCGGCGGGGCCGTGCTGGCGATGGAGATCGGTCGGCCGCGTCGCCCGGTCACCCGCCATTTGATGAACGCCTATCTCGGCATGGTGGTGCCCACGGTTTCCCGCCTCAGCGGCGGCGGCGAGAGCGGACGGACGTTGATGCGCTATTATTGGGAGACGATCGACCGCTGCGTCGAACCGGAGGTCATCACCGACGCGATGGCGGCGGCCGGATTGGCGCAAGTGCGCTGCAACACCGATTACGACCTGTTCAAGAACTATACCGGCAGACGGCAGGCAGAGCCTTCGTCCTGAAGGCCAAGCCATCGCCACGCCGCCATTTGTTACTACCCCTCTTAGGCATTCTTCATCCGCCTTTGCCAATGCCGTCATGGGGTTATCGCACTCATAGTCGCCCATACATGGGCAACGGCCAGAACAGATCCGGTGAGGAAACATATGGTGGGAAAGACGACTTGGACGGCATTGTCCGCACTGTCCGTCGTGGCGCTGCTGATCGGCTGCGCCGGACAACAGCAGGGATCCGCCACCGGCGACGGAACCGGCGCCACCGCCTCGGCCGCGCCGTCGACGCCGGGCGGACGCATGGTGAAGTCGCGCGACGGCCGGTACGAGGGCGAGGTGATCGGCACCCCGGCCCCCGGCAGCCGCTTCTCCAAGCTGCAGATCGGCATGACGATGGAGGAGGTCTCCACCCTGATCGGCGCGCCCGACAACATGATCCGGCACGAGACCGGCAAGCGCTGGATCCCCTTCTATTTCGGCAACGACGCCCAGCGGCTCCAGGTCATCTACCGCAACGAAGGCTGCCTGACCTACACCGGCGGCAACGTCTTCGGCGGAGGCGGGTCGGAACTGATCCGCATCACCGTCGCACCAAAGGGTGGTTGCCTGGATACCTGACGAGGCTGTGGAAGTCGGGCCGGCACCTCAGTGCTTGCCCGACCCCGGCTCCGCCATCTTGCGGTGCTGGCCGGCCAGCACACCGGAGGGGGTGACGGTCGCCATCGCAGTCTGGAGCTTGTTCTTCCAGCCGGCGACCACGTCGCCCTCGCCGCTCATCATGGCGTCGAAGCCGACCTTGGCGACCATCGCCGGATCGTCCTTCTTTCCCTGGCCGACCTGGGTGTCCATCATGCCGGCCCGCTCGAAGAACTCCGTATCGGTCGGACCGGGCATCAGGCAGGTGACGGTGACGCCGCTGTCCTTCAACTCGTCGCGCAGGGCGAAGGAGAAGGAATCGATGAAGGCCTTGGTGCCGTTATAGACCGCCTGGAAACTGCCGGGCATGAAGCCGGCAATCGAGCCGGTGATCAGGATGCGCCCCTGCCCGCGGCTGCGCATGTCCCGCCCGACCTTCTGGATCAGGTAGAGCGTGCCGGTGATGTTGGTGTCGATGACGTGCCGGGCTTCGGAAAAGTCCTGATCCAGGAAGCCGTGACCCAGCCCGTGCCCGGCGTTGGCGAGCAGCGCATCGACCGCGCGGCCCTTCAAGGCGGCATGGAGGCGGTCAACCCCGTCGAGCGTGGCGAGATCGGCCTGGACCGTCTCGACCGCCGCACCCAGCTTGCGCAGTTCCAAGGCCGCCTGCTCGATCGCCGGATCGTCGGCGGCGATCACCAGATCGAAACCGTTGCCGGCACAGTTCCTGGCGAGTTCGAGGCCGATGCCGCTGGAGGCTCCGGTCACGATGGCGAGTTGCGTGTTGGCGGCGCGAGCCATGGGACTGCCCTTTCAAATGATGGCACCGTCCCGATCAACCGGCGCTCCGAAAAGGGGGTTCCGATACCGACGACGCCCTGCCCATCAGTGCAGGAGCTTTGGGGGATTGGCCGATAGCCTCGTTCGGTAGAGGAGCGGAGCCTGCACGGCGAAGAAAAAGGCGCGGCTTGCCTGAAGCCGCGCCTTTCCATCACCACGACTCCATCCCCATGGCCCGATCCGCCCGGTCAGGCGCTGATCAGCAGACGGTTCTTCTCCACCGTCGCCTGCTCGGTCCGCGCGGTGGCGATCACCGCCTTCTGCAGCTTCTCGAAGGCGCGCACCTCCAGCTGCCGCACGCGCTCGCGCGAGACGTGGAAGGTCTGGCTCAGCTCCTCCAGAGTCAGCGGCTCGTCGCGCAGGCGGCGGGCGACCAGGATCCGGCGCTCGCGGTCGTCCAGAACGCCCAGCCCCAGCTTCAGGAACTGCTGCCGTTGGCGGCGTTCCTCGGAAACGGCCAGCGTCGTCTCCTGGTCGGGCCGGTCGTCGGCCAGCAGGTCCTGCCATTCGGCATCGCCGTCCTCCGACAGGCCGACGTTCAGCGAGCGGTCGTTGCCCAGGCGGCGGTTCATCTCCACCACCTCGGCCTTCGACACGTTCAGTTCGGTGGCGATGCTTTCCACCGCCTCCGGCGACAGGTCGCCGCTCTCCAGCTCCTGCATCCGCGCCTTCAGGCGGCGCAGGCTGAAGAACAGCTTCTTCTGCCCGGCGGTGGTGCCGATCTTCACCAATGACCAGTTGTGCAGGACATATTCCTGGATCGCGGCACGCACCCACCAGGACGCGTAGGTGGCGAAGCGGAACCCCTTGGCGGGATCGAACTTCTGCGCCGCCTGCATCACGCCGACATTGCCCTCCGCCACCAGATCGGCCAGCGGCAGGCCATAGCCGAGATAGCCGCGCGCCATCTTGACGACGAGGCGCAGGTGGCTGCCGACCAGCTCGTCGAGCGCGGCCGGGTCCTGACGGTCATGCCAGCGGACGGCCAGTTCATGTTCCTGTTCCGGCGTCAGATACTGGTATTTGCGGGCGTCCTGAAGATAGAGCTGCATCGGCTCGGCGGAGCGGGGTTCGACCGTGGCGGCCTGGGCAGTGCGGGATTGGACGGTACGGGATTGAGTGGTGCGGGTTTCAGCATTGCGCTGCATGGTGTCTCTTTTTCTCCCAGCCGACGGGAGCGGCGCCCTGGGCGAAGGCCCCGGCGTTGTTCGGGTCGGTCCTGTTGACGGTGGTTATTGGTTCGCTGCGTTGCCGGCATTCGACGCTGCCAGACGGCGTGCACCGGGCTGGGGTGCGGGATCGGATACTCACCTGCCTCGCAGGCGGCGCCGCGACCGGGAAAGGGACGCGGCAGCCGACACGCGGCAAAGCCGGGGAGGAGCGGTCGGGTTACGCGGTCAGCGCGGCCGAACCGAGGGGGAGCAAAAAATCATAGGGGCGAAAGCCATCCTGGCGGAGCAGCGCCATCGCGCGGCGCAACAGACTCTATATAGGAATTTGCAGAAGGCATAAAAGGGGCGCCCAGGCGAATCTTCCTGGCACCCTGATTGGAAAATGGTCCCGGCGTCGATCTCCGGGATGCCCATCGAGATAGGGCGCCCCATCCCCGCTTTCAACCCCGCTCCGCTCTCTAAAAAATATCGTTCGAAATTCGATGTAACATCGAAAGACGATCAGATGATCGTCAAGTAAAATCGCGAGATTTTGAAAGAAAAAACTAGTTAGAACGTCTGCTCTTTGTCACTAAATAAATTTCTTTTGATACAGTTAGGATGTCACTTGCAGTCTTACCTCTTCCGCGCTTACCGTTTTGCTGTTTCCAGCATCCACCGACCCGAGGCTAGAGCCGACATGCTTGAAGACATCGTCATCGATACTCCTGTCGACCGGCCGCACACTTCCGGACAGGCTGTCGGCCAGCCTGCTCTTCGGGCGCCGTCCCAGCCTCTGCGCGTCGCGGTGCTGTGGAAGACGCCGAATCTCGGCCTCTACTCGAACGCCGCGTTCGACGATCTGTACAACGGCATCGGGCACAACAACGGCAACCTCGCCTTCGTGCATTCGATCTGCAGCCACATCACCAACCCGGTGAAGCATTTCAGCTGGGGTTCCTCAGCCGAGACGCTGCGCAACAACGCCGATCTCATCGTCATCCCCTGCGCCAACCAGCTGGGCCGCCACACCGATTACGGCCAGATGGCGGAGAACCTGGAAAAATCCGGGCTGCCCATCATCGCCATCGGGCTGGGCGCCCAGGCGAACAGCTACGACCAGGACATCGAACTCAGCCCCGGCACGCTGCGCTGGGCGCAGGTGATCGCGGCGTCGAACCCGTCCTCGGCCACCTCCCCCAACATCTACACCCGCGGCGCCTACACCACGGCGCAGCTCGACAAGCTGGGCATCACCGGCTCGCTGCCCGGCGGCTGCCCATCGCATTTCCTCAATCAGGCGCCGGGCCTGGGCCGGAAGATCCATGCCAACTGGTCGGCGCTCGACCTGCCGCGCTCGATCACCGTCGCCGGCGGCCATCAGGCCTGGGTGAAGACGCGGGAGATCGAACACCAGCTGATCGCCCTGATGATGGATCCCATCGCGCCCGGCCAGTATATCGTCCAGTCGATGGGCGAGATGATCCGCGCCTCGCGCGGGCTGTTCGACGGCATCGACCCGCATGCGCTGAAGGAAATCCACCGCCACACCGTGCCGCACTACTCCTTCGAGGAGTTCAAGGCCTGGTGCCGGAACTACATGCGCTCCTACTATGACGTGCCGGCCTGGATGGACAATCTGCGCCAGCAGGATCTGACCATCGGCTGCCGTTACCACGGCGTCGCCCTGGCGATCCAGGCGGAGCGGATGGGCCTGACGGTCACCATCGATTCCCGGACGCGCGAACTGTGCGAAAACACCGGCGTGCCTTATGCCGATGCCGCCGACCTGACGATGCCGCTGACCCGCAACCGTCTGAAGTCTCTGATCAATTTCGATCCGGACGCCTACGACCGCCACCGCGCGGAGTCGGCGGCCCGCTATCTGGACTTCCTGGTCGCCAACCGGCTGCAGCCGGCGCCCTTCCTGAAGTCCATCGCCAACGGCAAATGACGGCCGCCATGCCCCGCCGGACCGCGGCACTCGCGCTTGCGCTTGCGCTGGGCATGGTCGCGGCGCCTGCCCACGCGCTGACGATCAGGACGACGGGGGAACCGGAAACGGTCACCTCCTGGCAACGCGACGCCTGCGCCGAGAGCGACGCGCCGGATACCCCGGCGCGCGCTTTCCGAGACGCGAACGGCACCGTGCATCTGATCGCCTCGCATTCCACCGCGCGGGCGCTGACCGGCCCGTCGCTGGATGCCGTGCGGCCGAACTGCGCGGTGATCTTCCAGGGCCATGGCCAGGACGATCCTCGGCTGAACGACGACCGCAGCTGGATTTCGTCCTTCTACACGCTGGACGGCAGCACGGTCTTTGCCCTGGTCAGCAACGAGTTCCACGGGCAGAAGCGCCGGGCGCTCTGCCCGTCCGGCGAGTATATGCGCTGCTGGCGCAACAGCATCACCGCAGCGGTCTCCACCGATGGCGGGGCGACCTTCCGGCTGAGCGCGGCGCCGCCCAACCATACCGTCGCGGCGCTGCCCTATCCCTACGGCGGCGACGTCGGCCAGCGCACGGGCTACTTCGCGCCCAGCAACATCGTCCGCAACGGCGACCATTGGTACGCCTTCCTGTGGGCCGAACGGTTCGGGGCGCAACGGCGCGGCGCCTGCCTGATGCGGACCGACAACCTCGCCGATCCGAACTCCTGGCGCGGCTGGGACGGCAAATCCTACTCCGTCCGCTTCGTCCGGGACGGACAGGTTGGGGACGCGCCGGAAACCCATGTCTGCGCGCCGGTCGCCCCCGACGTCCTGCAAGGCACGGTGCGCAGCGTCGTCCGACACCGCGCCGGCGGCCTGTTCATCGCCACGCTGGCGATGA
This sequence comes from Azospirillum sp. 412522, assembly GCF_019805165.1. Lineage (GTDB taxonomy): Bacteria > Pseudomonadota > Alphaproteobacteria > Azospirillales > Azospirillaceae > Azospirillum. Next base: position 248,913 of record NZ_RWIJ01000002.1, on the reverse strand, counting down.
CCCGCGACGGCCGCACCGGCATCTGGACCACCACCTCGCCGGATCTGGTCAGCTGGTCGAAACCGGAGCTTCTGTGGGCCGCCCCGCTGCTGTTCCGCCATGGCTGCGGCGACGCGGCGGCCTTCGATTACCCCGCCCTGCTCGATCCCGGCAGCCAGGGCCGCAATTTCGACGATGTCGGCAAATCCGCCTACGTCTACATGACGCGGCTTAACCTGGACAAATGCAGGATCACCTGGAACCGCGACCTCGTCCGCATGCGGGTGGAGATCGACGGGAACTGAGCGGGGCGGCGCTCAGGGCAGCCGGCTCCAGGGTGGCGGCGACAGCCTGTCGGTGATCCAGTCGGCGAAGGCCCTGGTCTTGCCGGCAATGAAGCGGCCGGAGGGCCGGATCAGGTGGATCGCGGTCTCCCCGTCGGCATCGCGCCCGCCCCCACCCTCGACTACGCCTTCAACCGTCCAGTCCGGCAGCACGGGGACCAGACGCCCGTCGGCCAGTTCCCGCCCGGCCAGCCACTCCGAGCACATCATCAACCCTTTCCCGGCCACGGCGGCGTGGAGGAGGCTTTCGGCATTGTCGGTCAGCAGCGGCCCGGACACCCGCACCCGCGTCCGCTCCCGTCCCCTGGCGAAACGCCATTCCGACGGCGAAACGAACAGCGCGAACTGCAGCGCATCGTGGCCGGCCAGATCGACCGGTTCCCTCGGGGTTCCACGCGACGCGAGGTAGGAAGGCGCGGCACAGATCAGCCGCCGGTCCACCGCCAGCCTGCGGGCCACCAGCGAACTGTCGGGCAACCGGCCGATGCGGATGGCAAGGTCGAACCCCTCACCCACCAGATCGACGAAGCGGTCGCTGTAGAAGGCTTCGATCCGCACCCGGGGAAAGGCAGTGAGGAAGTCGAGCAGCAGCGGCGCCACCCACAGCCGCCCGAAGGCCTCCGGCAGCGACAGCCGCAGCGTGCCCTGCGGAACGGCGCCGGCATCAGCGGCCTCCCGCTCGGCATCGGCCAGCAGGGTCAGGGCCGCGCGCGCCCGGTCGGCGAAGCGGCGCCCGGCTTCCGTCGGCGTCACCCGCCGCGTCGTCCGCTCCAGCAACCGGACGCCCAGACGACGCTCCAGCGCCGACATCCGGCGCGACAGCACCGAGGCGTCGCGCCCCAGCACCCGCGCCGCCGGTGCGAAACCGCCGGTGTCGAGAACCGCCAGGAAGGCAGCAACCTCCTCCAGCCCCTGATCGCTCAATTCCTGCATGATTTGCAGCAATATCATGCATGGGCACCGGATTAAAGGCTGAGATGCGAAGAGCTAGCCTCGCGTCATGCATCACAGCAAGCGAGGAAACTTCCAATGCGCGCCTACCATCTTGAAGCCGCCCGCCTCGACGCGCTGCGCGTGGTCGAACTGCCGCAGCCTAAGCCTGGAGCGGGCGAGGTGCTGGTCCGCCTGCGCGCCGCCAGCCTGAATTATGTCGATCTGGCGGTGGCGACCGGCGCCTTCCCGGCGCCGTCGCTGCCGCTGATCCCGGTCACCGACGGTGCAGGCGAAGTGGTGGAGACCGGTCCCGGCGTGACCGGACTGGCCGAGGGGGATCGCGTCATCCCGCATTTCCTGCCGGATTGGTCCGCCGGCGCCCTGCCGCCGATCGCCGGCCGGCGGATGCGCGGCATCACCATGCCCGGCTCGCTTTCCGACTACGCGGTGGTTCCCGCCGCCAGCCTGGTGCCGGTGCCGCGTCATCTGTCCTTCGCCGAGGCCGCCACCCTGCCGATCGCCGCGACCACCGCCTGGCGGGCGGTGCGGACGGGGAATGTACGGCCGGGCAGCACCGTTCTGCTGCTCGGCACCGGCGGCGTCAGCCTGTTCGCCCTGCAATTCGCCAAGGCGTCGGGCGCCCGCGTCATCATCACCTCGTCCTCGGACGCGAAGCTGGAGCGGGCCAGGGCGCTTGGCGCCGACGAGACGATCAACTACACGACCACTCCGGAGTGGGATGCACGGGTGCTGGAATTGACCGGCGGGGCCGGCGTCGAACTGGTGGTGGAGACCGGCGGCGCCCAGACCTTCGCCCGCTCGCTCAACGCCGCGGCCGAAGAAGGTACGGTCTTCGTCGTCGGTTTCCTCAGCGGCGCCGACCTTCAGGCCTCGCTGTTCCCGATCATCATGAAGATGCTGAAGGTGGTCGGCAGCAACACCGGGTCGGTGGCGGACCTGCGGGAGGCGGTCCGCGCCATCGATGCCGGCCGGCTCCGCCCGGTGGTCGACCGCGTCCATGACTTCGAGGATGCTGCCGGCGCCTATGCGACGCTGTCGCGCGGCAGCCATTTCGGCAAGATCGCCATCGCGCTCGGGAACGGCGGCTGACCGGTCACTCTCTTGGGCCGGCGGGTTATGCCCGCCGGCGAAGGCATTGCCATTCGCCGCCGCATAGCCGATCTGTCAAGACGAACCCCGGATGAGGAGCGGTGCCATGCCGGACAGCGACCCTTTCGACCTCCAGCGCTTCGTCAACGCACAGGAGCCGGTCTTCGCGGCCGTTCTCAAGGAATTGCGGGACGGCCGGAAGCGCAGCCATTGGATGTGGTTCGTCTTCCCGCAGCTGCGCGACCTCGGCCGCTCCCCCACCGCGCAGTTCTATGGAATCGCCTCCCTCGACGAGGCGCGGGCCTATCTGGCGCACCCTGTATTGGGTTTCCGGCTGGAGCAGGCGACGGACAGCGTACTGGCCGTCCGGGAGCGAACGCTTCACGAGATCTTCGGCTCGCCGGACGACCTGAAGTTCCGCTCCTCCATGACCCTGTTCGCCCGAGCGGCGGCGAAGGGGGAAAGTCGCTACCACACGGCACTGGACCGCTATTGTGACGGCCGGATGGACGAGGCGACGCTGGCGCTGCTGGGTTGACAGTGAACCTTCAGACCAGCAGTTCGGCAAGGTCCAGGCCGCGCTCCTTCCCCAGACTGTCCAGCATCGCCAGCGTCGCGCCGTCCAGCGGAATGCCGTCGGCCAGACGCTGCCGCCGGGTGCGGCTTTCCGGCTCGCCGGGCATCTGGACGGCATCGATCCCCGGCGCCGTCGGGGTGTCGCGGACATAGGCCACCAGATCGTCGAGATCGGCCGCCCATTGGAGGTTGCCGCCACGCGCCGGGTCGAAGACGATGGCGAACATGTTGTTCATCACCCGGCCGGAATTCTGGTGCGACGGCGTGCCCGGCATCGCCGAGGCCAGCGCTCCGGCCAGCACGTCGCACATCAGCGCCAGCCCGAACCCCTTGTGCCCACCCAGCGGCAGCAGGGCACCGGACGGATCCTGGAACATCACGCCGGGATCGCGCGTGGGGTCGCCCTGCTGGTCGAGCAGCAGTCCCGGCGCCATCTCCTGCCCCTTGCCCATGGCGACGCGGCATTTGCCGACGGCGACGGCGCTGGTGGCGAAGTCCAGGACCAGGGACGGAGTCGACCGCGTGGCCGGAATGGCGATGCAAATCGGGTTGGTGCCCAGCCGCGGCCGGACGCCGTCATGCGGCGCTACCGCCGGGCGGGTCACCACATTGACGAAGGCCAGTGCGACCAGCCCCGCATCGCCGCACTGCTCGCCATAGGATCCGACACGGCCGATATGGTGGCTGTCGCGCAAGGACAGCACCGCCAGCCCCTCCCGCCGCGCCTGCCCGATGGCGAGGTCCATCGCCTCGCGGGCGATCACCTGCCCGTAGCCGCTGCCGCCGCCCACCGCCAGGAAGGGGCCCGATTGCCCGATGACGGTGGCATGCTGATTCGGCCGCAGCAGCCCGGCGGCAATCGCCGGCATATACATCGCCAGCATGCCGACCCCGTGGCTGTCATGCCCGCGCAGGTTCGCCTCCACCAGATGCTCGGCGACGACATCTGCCTCCCCCGCCTCGCTGCCGGCCGCCCGCAGCAGGCGGCGCACCCCCTCCGCCAGCCGGTCCGCTCGCACGGCACGGATGCCCGTCCCATGGACGCCGGCATTGAAGGATGCCGCCGCCGCAAAGGGATCCATTTGATTCTCTGTCATGATCTGCCTTCCCGTTCCATGCCCCCTAGTTGGTTGCGGCTCCCCGGGCGGGGCAAGTGCCAAATCGACGCTGGAAACGAAACGGGGCGGATCACGACGGCCTGAACCGCAGTGATCCGCCCCGTTTCGCCGGCGTCAGGCTGACCCGTTGCCCCGATCAGGCGGCATTGACCTCCGAGACGAAGCGCTGGACTTCGTCCTTCAGGCGATCGGACTGCTGCGAGACGTTCTCCACACTGGTGGAGACCAGGCGCATCCGTTCGCTGGTGGTGGTCATGGTCGACGACAGCGATCCGACGCTGCTGGTGACGCGGCGGGAATTGTCGGCGGCGGTACGGGCGTTGGCGAAGATCTGGTGGGTCGCCGCCTCCTGCTGCTGCACGGCCGACGCCACTTCGCCGTTCAGCGCGCTGAGGTTGGTGATCAGGCTGGCGATGCTCTCGATGGCGCCGATGGCGTTCGCCGTCGCCGCGCGGATCGCTCCGACCTGCGACTGGATGTCCTCGGTGGCCTTGGCGGTCTGGGTGGCGAGGCTCTTCACCTCGCTCGCCACGACGGCGAAGCCCTTGCCGGCCTCGCCGGCACGGGCCGCCTCGATGGTGGCGTTGAGCGCCAGCAGGTTGGTCTGGCCGGCGATCGAGTTGATCAGCTCGACCACCGCGCCGATCTGTTCGGCGGCGGAGGCGAGGCCGGTGACGATGCCGGTGGTGTTGGCGGTCTCCGTCACCGCGCGCGACGCGGTCTGGGCGGCGCTTTCCACCTGACGGCTGATCGCGGCGATGGAACCGCGCAGCTCCTCGCTGGCCTGGGCGGCGGATTCGACGCTGTCGGAGGCTCCCTGCGCCGCCCCGGCGGCGGCATGCGCCTCGTCGGTGGTGCTGGCGGCGTCGCTGGTCAGGGCCGCGGTCCGCTCGTTCAGGGCCACGGTGGTGGTGCTGAGAGTCGCCACGACCTCGTCCATCGCACGGGCGAACTCGGCGGCGCGGACCGACAGGCGCTCACGCTGAAGGTCACGGGCGGCACGCTCCAGCTCGGCGCGCTGGGACTCGTCGCGGGCATCCTGCAGGGTGGTGGCGAGGCCGGCGACGGCGCGGGCCATGTCGCCGATCTCGTCGGGACGCTCGGCATGGGGAACGGCGACGGTCAGGTCGCCGCCGCCGATGCGGCCCAGCACGTCGCGGATCGCCAGTAGCGGACGCGACATCCCACGGGACACCCAGATGCCGATGCCGACGCTGATCGCCAGCAACAGCAGCGAGACCTCAAGCTCGCGCCAGACGCGGGCCCGGAAATCCGCATCGACATCGTCGGTGTAGACGCCGGTGCCGATCATCCACTGCCAGGGCTGATAGCCGGTGGCATAGGCGATCTTCGGGGTCGGCTCGGCATCGTCGCTGCGCTTGTGGCGGAAGGCGACGAAGCCGCCGCCGGCCTTGGCCGCCTCGGTCATCTGGACATTGAAGGGGACGCCGTCGGGGTCCTTCAGATTCAGCAGATTCTTGCCCTCGACCTGCGGACGCAGGCCATGGACGAGGCTGACGCCGGCATAGTCGTAGACGAAGAAATACTCGCCGTTGCCGTAGCGCATGGCGCGCACGGCGTCGCGGGCACGCTCCTGCGCTTCCGCGCGCGGCAGCTTCCCCGACTTCTCCTGCTCGGCATACAGCGCGATGACGGACGCGGCGGCGTCGACCATCTCCTTGACCTTGGCCTTGCGCTGCTCGATCAGGTTCGTGCGCGTTCCCGTCAGGTGGACGGTGGCGCCGGCAAGCGTGCTGAGCAGCGCCACGCCGAACACCAGCAGCATGAGCCGCGTACCAATCTTGAGCTTCATCGCCCCTCTCCTCACTCCTGATCCACGCGGCATCGCGCGGCATCCACGCATCATTCTTGGATTGGTCATCCGACCGGTTTTCCGGTCAGGCCGGGCAGCAGGTCCCGGTCATCGCCTTCGGGCTCTCCGGCCGGCTTTCCAGGGGGCTTTCCAGCGCGTCGCAACGCCACCATCCCGGGCCGCCCGGCGGGGCGGACAGGCGGGTGAAGGCCACGACCTCGCAGTTCCCCAACTCCACACCCGGCCGCCCGGCAAGCCGGTGCAGCAGGATGCGGGCGATCCCCTTGCTGCCGACCAGCAGCGGCCGGCGCGCCAGCAGGCCGGCGGACCCGTTGACGAGCTCATCGACACCGTCCAGGACGCGGGCGGCAAAGGCGCCCTCGCCCTCCCCGCCCGGCGGCGTCTCCCCGGCGGCGAACCAGGGACGGGTCACCGCGATCGGCAGGCCGTTCCATTCCCCCAGGGTCCGTTCGCGCAGCCAGTCGCGCCGGAGAAGCGGAACGCCCAGCGCCTCGGCGAACAGGGCGCCGGTCACGGTCGTGCGCTCCAGCGGACCCGCGATCACCAGATCACAGGTCCGGCCGGAGCGCTGGAACCGCGCCGCCGCCTGCCGGGCCTGTTCGACACCCTGGGCGGTCAGCGGGACGTCGCGGTCGCCGCCGCAGCGCACGCCGCGCCGGTTGTCCTCGGTTTCGCCATGGCGCACGAAGTGGAAGCCATCGGTCATCGTCGGCCCTCTCAGCGGAACAGGATGCGGGCGGCGCCCGCGCTCCAGCCGATGGTGCTTTCCACCGGCAGCGCATGGGGGGCCGCCATCCAGCGGGCCAGGGCGTCGATGTGCAGCGGGTCGCTCAGCGTCGGCGTATGGCCAACCTCCGGCACATGCAGGACGGTCGTTCCCGCCTTGCCCATCATCCGGGCGATGGTCGTCTCCTGCAGCGCATCGCTCATCATGCCGTGCACCAGCAGCACCGGACAGTCGATGCGCTGCCAGTCGTCCCACTGGTCATGGTCCTGGGCGGCGCCGTCGCGGTAGCATTGCAGCGCGCGGATGTCGTGGCGATAGACCCGCCCGCCATTTTCTTCCGACCAGCGGGTCTGGTGGAAGCTGTTGTGCAGGAGAACGGTGTCGTCCACCGGCCCGTCGTTCTTCTGGGCCGCCCCGGTGCGGTGGAACAACTGGGCCGGATGGCGGAAGACATAGTGTCGGGCGACGGATTCGGCCCGGCGGCGGCGGCGTTCGGTCGGAATGAAGGGGCCGATGTCGTTCAGGATCAGGCGGTCGACCAGCTCCGGCGCCTCCGCCGCCACCCGCATCGCCACGCTGCCGCCGAGCGAGGAGCCCAGCAGCGTGACCGGACCCAGCCGCTTGTGCCGGATCAGAGCCAGCACCTGGGCAACGTTGCCCTCGAAGCTGTAATCCCCCTGGTCGGCCAGCCAGCCGCTGCGGCCGCGACCGGCCCAGTCCAAGCACAGCACATGATAGTGTCGCGACAGGACGCGGGCGAGATAGTCGAAGCGACGGGCCGAGTTGGCGATGCCGCCCAGGCACAGGATCGTCGGCTTCTGCGGGCTGCCCCATTCCGTGTAGGCAAGGCGGATGGTGTAGTCGTTGCGCAGCCGCTCCACCGTGCCGGGCTGCAGGGCAGCGCTGTGGGTGTAGTCGAAATGGCGCAGCCGGTGGCCGGCGCCGACCAGCGGTTCGATCACCCGCATGATCGTTTCATAGTTCTTCCAGGTCATCGCCTCGGCCGATTCGATGCCGAGTGCGTCCAGGGTGGCTCGCAGCGCCTCCATGGCGCGGTCATGGCGGCCATGGACGGGAAGAGCCTCCCCGGCAAAAGGAGGGACGGCGGGCATGGTCGGAATGGGCTCCACGAGCATCTGGTCAGGCATGGGCGTCGAAGCCTCCGTGATCGATGGGTGTGGGGGCGATGGATGCAATGAGGCGGGAGTTTGGAGCATCGAAGGGTGAGGGGCGGGGCGGGGCTGCCGGGACGATCATCGGGCGGCCTCCCCGGCTGCCGGCGAGACGGAAGGGGTCAGCAGGAAGACGATGCAGAAGGCCGTGCCGCACAGCATGCCGAGCACGCCCAGCACCACCAGCGCGGCCTGAATCCCGAAACGGTCGGCGAGCGCCGCGGCCAGCAGCGGGCCGATCACCGAACCGCCGCGCTCCAGCAGACGATAGACTGCGAAGACGGTGGACTCGCCCATGCGGGCGCAGTCCGCGCGGCAGACTTCCGGCACCAGCGCGAGTTGGGTGGCGTTGTTGAGGGCATGGGCGACGCCGAGCGCCGCGATTCCGATCACGATCCCGGCAACACCCTGTTCCTGCAGGATCGCCAGGGTGCCGGCTCCGCCGACCAGACCGCCCAGCCCGGCGAACAGGGCGTGGCGGCCGGTCCGGTCGGCCATCTTCGACACCCAGGGACCGAGCAGGACGATGATCAGCCCGTAGGTCATCATCAGCCGGCCGATCCCGGCGGGAGTCTCGCCGGCCGCATGGAGGGACACCGGGACAAGATAGAACAGGTATCCGGTCAGCATCAGCTTCGTCGGCACCGACGAGAACATCAGCAGCGCCAGGAAGCGGGGATTGGCGAGCAGCGATCCCGCGTCGCCCATACGGAAGGGGCGCCGTTGCACCCGCTCCACCCGGTCGGCCGGAAGAAGCGTCACCACGCCGGCCGCCGCCAGCGCCAGCAGGGCCGAGACCACGAAGGTGGAGCGATAGCCGAACTGATCGGCGAGGATGCCGCCCAGCGGCGCGCCGCACAGGCCGGCGACGATCACCGCGGCGACGAATTGCGCCATGCCGCGCGCCCGCCGGTCGGCCGGGGTGTGGCGGGCGACGAAGCCCTGGGCGCCGATGAACATCACCGCATAGCCGAGCGCGCAGGCGCCGCGCCACAGCAGCAGTTCCATCAACGACCCGGCCATCGCCGTCCCGGCAAATCCCGCCACCGCCGGCAAGGTGCCGAGCAGCAGCGTGCGACGGCTGCCGAACCGGTCGGCCCAGGCGCCTGCGAAGGGCGTGAAGACGGCGACCAGGAACATGAACAGTCCGATCGGCAACCCCATCATCAGGGTCTCCGACAGGCCGGGAACGGGTGTGTAGAGTTCGCGCGTGTAGAGCGGCAGGAAGGATCGCGACAGTTCCTCCGCCAGCATGAACAGGAACAGGGCGGCGCGCATGCCGCCCACCGCCGATGCGCGTTCCGAAGCCGGTTCCACGTCCCCTCGCTGCGGCCGGGCGGCGAGCAGGAGCAACCCTTCGAACGCCAGGAGCAGACAGACGACCAGCAGCACGGCCCCGTCATAGAGAAAGCCGCGGACAGCCTCGGCCGGCAGCATGCCGACGAACCGCGGCAGGGTTGCCGCACTGAAGGCCAGCAGCCCCGCCCCGACCGTTGCCAGCGCTCGCAGGGGCGTGGCGCCGGCCATGCGCAGGACGGCAGGCAGCAGCAGTCCCGCAGCCACCGACAGCACCGAAATCAAGGCCGCTGCCATTGCCACATGATCGCGTGTCGCGCTCAACGCAACCTGTGCGACAGACGATCCGGGCTCAATCCCTGTATTTCCGTAAAATTTTGTATAAATCAGACAAGAAAACAGAAGAAGGCTGAGCATCATCAGAATTGGCAGAGTCACGCGCGGACGTGCGACCGAATTTGGTTGCATTATTAGCTCCAGACACACAACCGCTACGGAGAAGTGTTTCGGAAGCTAAATCCTAACTCCAAAGAATTGGTAAACCGAATTTGCGTCGGAAATAGAAGTTTCCGTTATCATGGATCATACGTGGGTATGCGTTTTGTTGATATCACGGATACTGAAAATACTTTGAAAAATGCCGTGATATACTCCGAAACGGTCAGATATCGTAGAGCGTTCCAGGGCGACGGCGCTGGTTTTCACCCTTTCCAACAAACATTACAAAGCCGGCCGCGATCTCTGCTCCCTGAATACACACCTTGGTTGCGGTGCAGCAAAGATCAAGCTCGTGATTATCGAATTTGAAAAGCCGCCTTAAATTCATATGACGTGCAAGCGTGGGGGGAACGGAGCGCCGTCCGTTGATAACTTTCCTTCGGGAAAAAATAAAAAAATTCCTGGTTGACCAGCGCCGCAGACCACTGCCCCCATCTTCGCCCGGGTCGTCCGGCCCCCCCCTGCGGCCTGCCGGTTTGCGCAACCGCCTACGCCGGCTGGCGGGACCGAAACGCCGCCGGCATTGCTGATTTCACCAATCGGCCGATCACCAGCCAGCAGGACAGGCCCGGCACCCCGTCATCAGCGCATCCTGGAAGATCGCGAAGCGCAGCTTGGCCCCGTCCATGTTGGCGCCGGACAGGTTGGACAGGGCCATCTTCGCCTCCTGAAGGTTGGCTCCCTCCAGGTTCGCGCCGGCGAGATTGATCTTGTCGGCGCGGATCGCCTCCAGATTGGCAGCGGTCAGGTCGCTGCCGGTGAAGTCGGCCCCGGTGGCACGGGCGAATTCCAGATTGGCGCCACGCAGCCGGGCACCGGACAGGCGCGCGCCCTGGAGGAAGGCGGTCCGCAGGTCGGCGCCGTCCAGAATGGCGCCCGTCAGGTCGGCGCCACGCAGGTCGGCCTTGCGCAGGTCGGCCCGCATCAGGTTGGCCCCATGCAGGTCGGCACCCGCCAGCGACAGGCCGCGCAGGTTGCGATGCCGCAGGTCCAGCTCGGGGCAGACGATCCGGGGACCGAGCGTGCAGCCGCCGACGATGCTTGCCCGTTCCTCCTCGCCACCACCGACCGGCTGCCCGGCCTGATCGTCGATGGCGGCTGTCTCCAGCTCCGCCGCGAACAAGGGCGGAACGGGAGACGCGAAGCAAAAAGCCAGGGCGGATAGGGCCAGGAATTTCCGGGCCCGGGTCTTACAGGGGGCGGCGGCCTGCACGGCCTTGCTGCGCGACGTCATGGCGATGCCTCCAAGGGGAAAAAGGGCCGGGGCGGCAACCGCCCCGGCGCTCCATGCTCCGGTTTCGCGGAGCCGGTCACTTGCTGCTGGAGACCTTCACGTCGGCCAGCTTGAACACCCAGAAGGAACCGCCCTGGGTCACGCGGGTGGTCAGGTCGGCCAGATCGCCGCCCCACAGCGGCACCGCGCCGCCATAGCCGGTGGTGATGCCGACATACTGCACCCCGTCCTGCTCCCAGGTGATCGGGGAGGAAACGATCCCCGACCCGGTCTGGAAGTGCCACAGCTCCTGTCCGGATTTGGCGTCGAAAGCCTTGACGAAGCCGTCGCCGGTGCCGGTGAAGACCAGATTGCCGGCAGTCGCCAGCGTGCCGGCCCACAGCGGCAGTTCCTCCTTGTGCTCCCAGACGATCTTGCCGGTCTTCGGATCCAGCGCCCGCAGGCTGCCGACATGGTCGTCGAACATCTTGTGGATGCGGAACCCCATGCCGAGATAGGCCGAGCCCGGGTTGTAGCCGACATGCTCGGTCCAGTAGTCCTCCTTCCAATGGTTGGCGGCGATGTAGAACAGCTTGGTGTCCTCGCTGTAGGACATCGGGTTCCAGTTCTTGCCGCCCAGGAACGGCGGCGACACCTCCACCGGCTTGCCGCGCTTCTCGCCTTCGGCCGGCAGCGGCGGACGCTGGCCCTCGTTCTCAATCGGGCGGCCGGTCTTCAGGTCGATGCCCTTGGCCCAGGTGATGCCGTCGACGAAGGGATAGGCCGCCAGCACGCTGTTCGGCTTGTTCGGCTCGCCGCCGGCCGTCGCCAGCTTGATGCGGTCGGTGACGTAGAAGAAGCCGTTGCGGTCGGCATGGGCCGTCGCCTTCACCGTCTTGCCCGACGCGTCGGTATGGTCGAACAGCACCAGTTCATTGTTGCCGGAGAAGTCCCAGGTGTCGTTGGGCGTGTGCTGGTAGAAACCCTTCAGCTCGCCGGTGGTCGGATCGACATAGGCCTGGCCGGAGGTGTAGAGGCTGTCGCCGGGCCAGCGCGCCCAGCCGTTCCAGGGCGCGGGGTTGCCGGTGCCGATGACGATGGTGTTGGTCTCCACGTCGAAGGTGGCGCTCTGCCAGGGGGCGCCGCCGCCGTGGTTCCACGCCTCCACCAGATTGCCGTCCTTGTCGCGCGGCCAGGAGGGGGCCTTGTCGCTGCCGGTGGGCGTGCTGTCCTTGCCGTTCAGCCGACCCATGTGGCCCTCGACCAGCGGACGCATCCAGATCTCTTCGCCGGTGTCGGGGTCGCGGGCGAACAGCCGCCCCACCACGCCGAACTCGTCGCCCGACGAGCCGTGGATCAGCAGCACCTTGCCGGTCTTCTGGTCCTTCACCACGGTTGGGGCGCCGGTCATGGTGTAGCCGACCTTGTGATCGGCGAACTTCTTCTTCCAGACGACCTTGCCGGTGTCCTTGTTCAGCGCGACGATCGAGGCGTCGAGCGTGCCGAAGAACAGCTTGTCGCCATAGATCGCCGCCCCCCGGTTGACCACGTCGCAGCAGGGCCGGATGTCGTCGGGCAGGCGGTGGGAATAGCTCCACAGCCGCTTGCCGGTCTTGGCGTCCAGCGCGAACATCCGCGAGTAGGAGGCGGTGACGTAGATCACCCCGTCATGGACCAGCGCCTGGGTCTCCTGCCCGCGCTGCTTCTCGTCGCCGAAGGAGAAGGACCAGGCTGGAACCAGCCGCGACACGCTTTCCGTATTGATCTGCTTCAGGGTGCTGAAACGCTTGCCCTCCACCCCCATGCCGTACATCAGCACGTCGCCGGGGTTTTTCGCATCGTTGGCGATGGCGTCCCAGGTGACGTCGGAGGCCAGAGACGGAGTGGCCGGCAACGCGGCCAGGAACAGTCCCGCGATCACGGTGGCGATCCCCGGCAGCGGAATCCTGCGAGACCGGCGCCGAGGCTTGCTGCCGGTGAAGGCCGTCGTCTCGCTGTAGGACGAAAGTGTCATGCGTTTCCCCCGTTGATTGCCCCATGCCTGCGATACCGTCACGCCGGCCCATCCGATCCCGCTGACGGCGGGAGGCAATGCCGCCCCGGGCGTGGGAAGGACCAGGCGTGACGATGTCGTGCCAGAAGGCCGTTGCTTTCTGAGCGGCAGGACCTTTTGAAAATCGGCCTGTGCATCCCGCCCGGCGCACAGCACCATGTCTTGCCGGTACCAATAGTCACTCCGGCCGACCTGCCATACCATTCGACAATCCGGGGAAGAAATTCTTGACACGCCGCCATGACGACATCCCGAAGGATCCGGGATTTTTTCCTGTCCATTGGCGGCGGATGCCGAAATCCAGGCCTGTGCCGCCGTTCGATTGTCCGAAGGGCGGATGGCGTGCGATCAGGTTGATCGACTAACATTCCGCCTATGGTCTTATTATGGAGTGGGCAACGGTGTCGCTGAGGATGCGCATCCTGGCCCTGATCGGGCTTTTCCTTCTGCTGATGGCGGCGGCCGGCGGGGCGGTGATGGTCGCCAACGCCCGTGACGCCGTCCGCGCCGAGATGGACTCGGCCCTGGAACTGGGGGGTGCGCTCGGTCTCGCAGCGGCCGAACGCGGGGAGGTGCCGGGCGGCATCGCAATGCTGAACGGGCTGGGATTGCGCCATCTGCGGTTCATGGGGGCCGACGGCCTGCCGGAACCGGAACCGGTAAAACGGCGTGCACCCGATTGGTTCGCTGCGCTGATCGGGGGGGAGCCGCAGGAGCGCCGGCTGGCGGGAGGCGGCCTGCGCATCGTCGCCGAGCCATGGGATGAGATCGCCGAGGTCTGGGAGGACATGAGCGATCTCGCCGCCGCGATGCTTGCGGTCGGGCTGCTGCTGATGGGGGCGGCCCATCTGGCGGTCGGCCGCGCCCTGGCCCCGCTGTCGCGGCTGGAAGCCGGGGTGGAACGGCTGCGCGCCGGCCAATACGCTTTCGCCTTCGACGGCCACGGCGTTCCCGAACTCGTCCGGCTGGGAACCGGCATCGCCGCGCTGGCCGACGGGTTGGCGGCGGCGGAGGCGGAGAACCGGCGGACCGGCCAGCGGATCGTCGCGGCGCAGGATGCCGAAAGGCGGGAGATCGCCCGCGAAATCCACGACGAGCTTGGTGCCGCCCTTTTCGCGATCAAGGTGGATGCCGGCCGCATCCTGCGCCTGCGGGATGGGGAGGCCACGGGAGAGGCCGCAAGGGAGGCTTCGGAGCGCGCCGCCCAGATCCTGGACACTGCGGCGGAGGTCCACCGCCTGAGCCGGCGAATCCTGGTCCGACTGCGCCCCGCCCTGCTGGACCAGTTGCCGTTGAGCGAGGCGCTGGCCGAACTGGCCGGCGACTGGATGCGGCGCCAGCCCGGCATGGCCTTGACGCTTTCGATCGACCCGCCGGCCGCAACTGCGGAACTGGACGGCTGCGACGAGGTGCTGCGGCTGACCGTCTACCGTTTGGTGCAGGAATCGTTGGTCAACGCCCTGCGCCACGCCAAACCGTCGGCCGTGACGGTCCGCCTCCGCATCGATCCGGAAGCGGTGGAGATCGCGGTCACGGACGACGGCCCCGGCCTGCGCGGCGGCAGCGAACCGGGGCAAGGCGGATTCGGCATTTCCGGCATGGCGGAGCGAGTCCGGACCCTGGGCGGGATCCTGTCGATCGGGGCGGCGCCCGGCGGAGGCACCCGAGTGTCAGCGCGCCTGCCCCGACCGATCCTCTCGCCGACCTCACCATCCAGATCGGATCGCGTAAAATCGGAATCGATTTGACGCGTGAATCCAATCGTCAAGCATGAAGCTATAGTTGGAGCACACGGCGTGACCCGCACCATTCTTCTGGTCGACGACCATCCCATCGTCCGCGCCGGCTGCCAGCGCCTGCTTGCCGAAGCGGCGCTCGGCCGCGTTGTGGAAGCGGAGGATGTGGGCAGCGCGCTCGACCTGTGGCGGGCGGAGCGGCCGGACGTCGTCGTCCTCGACCTGAACATCCCGGGCGACGGCGGCGGCATGGCGGTGCTGCGCGCCATCCGGGAGGAAACCCCGGAGGTGCCCGTCCTGATCTTCAGCATGCACGAGGACCCGGCCATCGCCGCCCGCGCCCTGAAGGCGGGCGCCCGGGGCTACGTCACCAAGAACGACGCGCCGGACAGCCTGGCCTCCGCGATCGGCACGGTGCTGGCGGGACGCATCCATCTGGACAACGGGCTTGCCCGCGACCTGGCGTTGATGAGCCTGACGCCGCTGTCCGATCCGTTGGCCGCCCTGACCCAGCGCGAACGGGAGATCCTAGGTCTGGTCGGGCGCGGCATGACCACGGCGGCCATCGCGGACAGGCTGGGGATCAGCCAGAAGACGGTGGCCAACGCCTCCACCCAGATCAAGGACAAGCTGGGTGCCGACAGCGCCCGCGCCCTGATCCGCATCGCCATCGACAACGGTCTGGCCGACTGACCGGCTGTCGGCCGCTTTTCTTCCTCAGCCGCCCTGGGCCAACGCCCGGCGGAAGGCGTCGAGCGTCTCGGCGCTGACATGGTGTTCGATGCCTTCGGCGTCGATGCGCGCGGTGTCGGCGCTGACACCGAGGGACCGGAGAAAAGCCTCGACCGTCTGGTGACGCTCGCGGCTTTCCTCGGCGATCCGCCGGCCGGCCTCGGTCAGGAACACCGCCCGGTAAGGCTTGCGATAGACCAGCCCGTCGGCCGCCAGCCGGTCCAGCATGCGGGCGACGGTCGGTTGCGCCACCCCCAGCCGCGCGGCGATGTCGACCTGCCGGGCCTCCTGTCCGCTCTCGATCAGGTCGGCGATCAGTTCGACGTAATCCTCGGCCAGGGCCGTCCGCTGCGCTTCCCTGGTCTTGCGGAAGCCTTCGGCATGGAGCTCGGCATCAGGCAGGGCCGTCTCGGCCGACGCCGATGCAGTCCCGCCCCAACCGGTCGATTTAGGGAGATCGGCCATCGCGTGTTCCGGCTCCTCTGACAGTCAGGCCCCACCTTACCGGAAAAATGTTCGAGCCGGGAAAGTATAGCATCTTGCATACTCGTTGTCCCGGTACATACTTGATTGATACCAGTTCTCAGTTCGGCCGGGAGTCACGCCGATGTCGGAAGCCGAAGCCGCCGTGCCGCCCCACGGCGCCTGGAGATACGCCAGCCCGGAGGGTACGGGCCGGCCAAGCTTGCCGGAGGTCCATGCCTCCGTCGCGGTGCCGCAGGGCGGCCTGTGGCTGCGCCGGCTGATGGCCTTCGCCGGGCCGGGCTACATGGTGTCGGTCGGCTACATGGACCCCGGCAACTGGGCGACCGATCTCGCCGGCGGGTCGCAGTTCGGCTACACGCTGCTGTCCGTCATCATGCTGTCGAACCTGATGGCGATCCTGCTGCAGTCGCTGGCGGCGCGGCTCGGAATCGTCACCGGGCGCGATCTGGCGCAGGCTTGCCGCGACCATTACCCGCGCCCGGTCAACCTGATGCTGTGGGTGGCCTGCGAGGCGGCGATCATCGCCTGCGACCTTGCCGAGGTCATCGGAACCGCCATCGCGTTGAACCTGCTGTTCGGCATCCCGCTGATCGGCGGCGCCCTGATCACGGCGCTCGACGCCTTCCTGGTGCTTCTGCTGATGCAGCGGGGGTTCCGTTACATGGAGGCCTTCGTGGTGGCCCTGCTGACGGTCATTGCCGGCTGCTTCCTGGTGCAGATCGCCGCCGCCGCCCCACCCGTGGCCGCCGTGCTCCACGGCTTCGTGCCGACGACGGAAGTGGTGACCAACCCCGGCATGCTCTATGTCGCCATCGGCATCCTGGGAGCGACGGTGATGCCGCACAACCTCTACCTCCATTCCTCCATCGTGCAGACGCGGGCCTATCCGCGGACGGACGAGGGGCGGCGCGACGCCATCACCTGGGCCACGGTCGACAGCACCGTCGCGCTGATGCTCGCCCTGTTCGTCAACGCCGCCATCCTGATCCTGGCGGCGAGCGTGTTCCACGGCAGCGGCCATACCGACGTGGCGGAGATCGGCGAGGCATTCGAACTGCTGTCGCCCCTGCTCGGCCTCGGCATCGCCTCGACCCTGTTCGCGGTGGCGCTGCTGGCGTCGGGCCTCAACTCCACGGTGACGGCGACTCTGGCCGGACAGATCGTGATGGAGGGGTTCCTGCGGCTGCGGCTGCCCCATTGGGCGCGCCGGCTGCTGACCCGTGGGCTCGCCATCATCCCGGTGGTGGTGGTGACGGCGCTCTACGGTGAGAGCGGCACGGCGCAACTGCTGGTGTTCAGCCAGGTCGTGCTGTCGATGCAGCTTCCCTTCGCGGTCATCCCGCTGGTCCGCTTCGTCACCGACCGCGGCAAGATGGGCCGCTTCGCCGTTCCCGGCTGGGTCGCCGGGCTGTCCTGGATCGTCGCCGGCCTGATCGTCGCGCTGAACCTGAAGCTGCTGTACGATACCGTTCTCGGCTGAGCGCTGTTGTGCTTCCGGAGGGACGCTTTATCTGAAGTGACGTCCCGTTCGTCTGTGCGTCGTTCCGGAGGACCAGACATGACCGTCGGCCGTAAGCGGATGAACTGGGTTTGGCGCGGCGGGCTTCTCGCCGCCATTGTCCTGCTGGCCTCTTCCTGCGCCAACCCGCAGGCCGAACTGGCGTTGCGCGCCCCCACCGCGATGGTCGGGATCAGCAAAAGCAACCTGCTGTCCTGTGCCGGCGTGCCGGAACGCTCCGCCGTCTCCGGCGACGCGGAGTATCTGGTCTATACGCGCCGGCAGACGCTGGTCGACCGCGACGTCGATTGGGAGCCCAGCCCATGGCTGGGTCCGCGGGGACCCATGTTGTGGCAGCCCGACGTGACCACATGGTCCCGGACCTACAGCTGCGAAGCCACTTTCGAGCTGCATGGCGGACAGGTGACCGCCGTGCGCTACAACGACAGGCGCGACCCCACGCTCTGCTACCAGATCGTCGGAAACTGCATGCGTTGATTGCCGGCCTTTTTCACCTCGCCCTGCCGCCTCCCGCCAGACGGAAGGAGGCGGCAGGAGGCAGGGTCAGGCGGCGGGGAGCGGCGAGGCCTGACGGGCCAGCAGCTTCCAGGTTCCGTCGATCTTCTTCCAGACCTGCAGAACCTTGATGTGGGCGGTGTTGGTCTTGCCGTCCGGCAGGTTGTTGACCGAATCGAAGGTGTGGCGGGCGACGGCGATATCGCCGACCACCTGGATCGCATGATCGCTGAGATCCAGCGCCTTGAAGGCGTTCTTGCCGTCCAGGCTGCCGACGAAGGCGGCTTTGTCCTCCAGCCGGCTGTTGGAATGGCCGTAGGTGAGTTGCTCCATCGTAATCGCCCGCAGCGTGGCGCCGTCACCCGCCAGCATGGCGTCCCGAAGCGCGTTCACCGCCTTCGCGACAAGTTGCTGGTCGTCATCGGCGGCAAGCGCGCCGGTCAACGGAGCGGCGGCTGCGGACATGGCCAGCCCGGCGGCAGCGGTGGCGAGCAGAACGCGCCGCGAGCGGATATGGCCGGATTTGACAGCACTTTTCTTAAGCATGGTGCCCCTCCCAATCGATTGCAGTCACGCCCACCCGGAAAGAGGATGGGTTCGCAAAGTAGTATACTAGTATCCACGTCAGTGCCACAAACCATTGGGGTGTGCGCCAGTTGGCCGCAGAGCGCGGCCGATCGGATTCCGGTTGGCATGCACCCATCCGCATGGGCTTATGTGACTTTCCGGAGATCATCTTGTGATTGGCTGCGCTGGACGGGCCGGGCGGCTATGCTCCCCGCCGCGGTGAAGGATCGGGAACGGGGGAAGAGGCATGGCGACCAGACGGCGGAAGCTGCCGCGCAAGCGCAAAGGCCGGCAGGTGACGGCGGCTCGCGGGGCGGGTGCCGCGGACCAGATCGGCACGGGGCGGCCGTCCCAGGGCGGCCTGACGACGGCGGTGAGGGGGACGGCGGCGGTGAGGGGGACGGCGGCGGCAAGCACGGCGGCCAAGGGGCGCCTGGTGCGTTTCTCGGCCACGCCGGACGCCGCCGCCGGCCGCTTCCTCAGCCCGGAGCAGCAATTTCTGCTGAAGAAGCGGCGCGAGGCGGAACAGCGCGCAGCGAAGGACCGCCGTGCCGCGCTCGCCATCATCCTGGCGCTGGTCGTCGTGGCGGCCGGCGCGGTCGCCGGTCTGGTCTGGCTCTGGCGCTCGTCGATGGTCTGAAGGGCGGCCAGAGGAGCATCAGCCCGGCTTACTCAGCGGGTCGCTCCGGCCAGGGCGGCGGCGTAGCGTTCGGCCAGCAGCGGGCTGGCGGCGGCGCAGGCTGCCGCGACCAGACGGGAGCCCTCGACATAGGCTTCGGCCCGCTCGACGCTCCAGGACAGCGGTCGCTCCACCGCCAGCGCCTGCAGGATCGAGATCTGCTCGGCCAGCTTGATGCGCTTGGCCCCTTCCGACGCGGCGGCGAGGCGCGCAGCCTGGATCGCCTTGCGCTCGGCAATCGCCTTGCCGACATCCTCCGGCGCATCGCTGACCGCGGCCACGAGGTCGGCGACCTCCTGTCCGAAGCGCTCGGCCAGATCGGCGACGGTGGTCAAGCCATCCTCGACCGCGTCGTGCAGCCAGGCTGCGGCGACCTCGGCCGGCGTGCCGCCGGCCTGTGCCACCAGTTCCGCCGTTTCCGACAGGTGGGTCACGAAGGGGGTACGCGCCCGGTCGGGCCGATAGGTGCCATCGTGCAGTTCCGCCGCATAGCGCAGCGCCGCGACGACCATTTGCTTGTCCATAGGCATGTGCACTCCTCCGCCCCGGGAGCGGGCGGCGAAAGCCTTCGCCCGCCCTGGCGGCGACAGTCCGCTGGAAACCCGGTGGCCGGCCTCGGCCGGATCCGTTCAGGCGGCGCGTGCGGCGGGAACGCGGCGGCAGCCGGTCTCGAACGCATGCAGCCTTGTCCGGAAATGGTCCGCCGTCGCGCTGTCGAAGTCCAGAATCTCGGCCGGCGGCACATCGCCGCGGATCCGCATGTGGATCGCCGCCCTGCCGTCATGCGTCAGGTGCAGGTCGAAATCCCCGATCAGCCTGTGCACACCTTCGCCGCAGTCCTCGCCGTGATCGGCGCGGTACAGGACCTGGGCACCACCCTCCCGTTCCACCAGCTCGACGCTGCCGACATCGGCCATTCGGCCTGCGAGCACGCCCGCCTCCTCCCGCAGGCGGGCCACCAGCCGGCCGAAGGCGGCGCGCATGTCGGAATCGAGTGGTTCATGGTCGAGGGCACGCTGGGCCGGCACAACGGACCAGCGATGGGATGAGATATCGCGATGCATCGGAAAAAGCACTCCTCGGGGGAGGCGTGGACGGGCCGATCCCGGCGCGTCTCCCGTCCATGTCCTTAGCATGCTGCATCGCAACAACAGGGCGCGACATATCGTCAAATGGTATGACCACTTGGCAAGCCTGCCCTGCTGCCGGCAGGGGGCGACGTTTGGAGCGTTTTATACGCGGGCATCTCGATCCGCGACCAAACGGCAGGTTGCATGATCCGTGATGTGACCGAAACCCCGACCGCGATGGAAAGGGCGCGCAGGAAGGAGCGCCGGCCATCGGTCCCGACGGATCCTATCGCAAAGGGGAAAAGAGGGGCCGCCCCATCGGGACATGATCGGCCCGCAATGAACCGGGCCGTGCGCAGTACCCAGCACGCCATCGTGAACGATTGTCGCCGCCGGCTGTTTCCATCCCTGTCCCTCCCCGTCCACACACGGTTCATGCCCTCCGCCCATCTCTCCCATACCGACGCCCCGTCCAGCAGCCGGCTTGCCGAGACCCTCGCCCGCCGGGAGAGGCAGCACGACCTGCTGGCACGCTTCGGCATGGCCGCCCTGAAAAGCACCGACATCGGCATCCTTCTTCAACAGGCGACCGCGCTGTGCGCCGAGGGGCTGGATGCCGAGCTGTGCAAGGCCCTGGAATGGACGAAGGAGCCCGGCGGCACCGGATGCCTATTGGTCCGCGCCGGAGTTGGCTGGAATCCGGGCGTCGTCGGCCACCGGTCGGTCGGGGCCGATCTCGCCTCCCCCGCCGGCTATGCGCTGAAAACCGGCGAGCCGGTGATCTCCAACGATCTCGGCAGCGAATCCCGCTTCCGCTGCCCGAAGCTGCTGGCCGAACATGGAGTGAAGCGCGTCATCAACGTCATCATCCGTGGCGAGGGCGAGCCATTCGGCGTGCTGGAGATCGACAGCCGTCAGGACGGCCGCTTCAACCCTGCCGATGCCGCCTTCCTCCAGGGAGTCGCGAACCTGCTTGGCGGCGCCATCGACCGTTCCATCGACCGCGCCCGGGACGCCGCCGAGCGACGCCGCACCGAGACCCTGCTGCGCGAGAACGAAACCCAGTTCCGCAGCCTCGCCGACCTGATCCCGCAGTTGACCTGGATGGCGGACGCCAGCGGCGCCGTCTATTGGTACAACCGCCGCTGGTACGATTTCACCGGTGCCGAACCGGGCGAGACGGAGGGCTGGAACTGGCGCAGCGTCCACCATCCCGACCATGTCGATCGCGCGTCCGACGGCTTCTTCCGGGCGATCCGGACGGGGGAGCCATGGGAGGACACCTTCCCCCTGCGCGGCAGGGACGGCGAATACCGCTGGTTCCTCTCCCGCGCCGTGCCGGTGCGCGATCCGGACGGGCGCGTCCTGCGCTGGCTCGGCACCAACACCGACGTCACCGAGCAGCGCAAGGCCGAGACCCGGGTGATGGAGGCGGAACGCCGCCTGCAGCTGGCGCTGCGCGCCGCGCGGATCGGCGCCTGGTCCTGGAACCTGCGCGAGGACCGCATCGAGGCCGACGCCCGGCTGCGCGAGATCTTCGATTTCACCGCCGATCAACCGATCCGCGGATCCGACGTCACCAGCCGCGTCCATCCCGACGACCAGGCGCGGATCCGGGAGATCATCGAAACCGCCCGGCTGAAGCAGGGCGAATATGACGCCGAGTTCCGCATCCTGCTGCCCTCGGGCGAGGTCCGCTGGGCGGTGGCGCGCGGCGTGGTGACCGACAGCACGCCGGAACGCAGCCTGACCCTGATCGGCGTGACCTGGGACACCACCGAAGCCAAGCGGGCGGAGGAGAGGCTGCGCCTCAGCGAGGAGCGCTTCCGCTCGCTGGTGGAGGCGACCGCCGCCATCGTCTGGAATACGTCGGGCGCCGGCCGCTTCGACACCCCGCAGCCGAGCTGGAGCTGTTTCACCGGCCAGCGCTTCGAGGAGCTGCAGGGCACCGGCTGGGTCGAAGCCATCCACCCCGACGACCGCCCCCACACCTCGGAGGCCTGGCGCGCCGCGCGGACGGGCCGGACGGTCTACAAGGCCGAACACCGCCTGCGCCGCTATGACGGCGTCTATCGCGACATGCTGGTCCGCGCCGTGCCGCTGCTGGACGCCGGCGGCGCCGTTCAGGAATGGGTCGGCGTCCACACCGACATCACCACCCGGCGCCGCGCCGAGGAGGCCCTGCGCGAGACGGAGGAACGCTACCGGCTGGCGGCGCAGGCGACCAACGACGCCATCTGGGACTGGAACCTGTCGTCCGACCGCATCCACTGGAACGAGGCGGTGCGCACCCTCTTCGGCTATGGCGAGGATGCGGCCGAGACCTCCGCCTCCTGGTGGATGGACCATATCCACCCCGACGACCAGGACCATGTGGTGACCGGCATCCATGCGGTGATCGACGGCGGCGGCACGCGCTGGAACGACGAATACCGTTTCCGCCGCGCCGACGGCAGCTATGCCAGCATCCTCGACCGCGGCTTCGTCCTGCGCAGCCCGATCGGCAAACCCCTGCGCATGATCGGCGCCATGCAGGACATCAGCGTGCGCAAGCGGGTGGAGGAGGAGCTGGAGGCCGCCCGCCTCGCCGCCGAGGAGGCCAACCGGGCCAAGAGCCTGTTCATCGCCAACATGAGCCACGAGCTGCGCACGCCGCTCAGCGCCGTCATCGGCTATACCGAGATGCTGGAGGAGGAACTGGCCGACCTCGGCGTCGACAGCATGCTGCCCGACCTGGAGAAGATCGAGGCGAACGCCCGCCACCTGCTGAACCTGATCAACGGCGTCCTCGACATCTCCAAGATCGAGGCCGGCAAGATGGAGGTGCATGGCGAGGATGCCGACGTCGCCGACCTGACGCGCGAGGTCGCCGCGACGGTCGAGGCGCTGGTGTCGAAGAAGGGCAACCGGCTGGCCGTGGAGGTGGCGGACGGGGTGGGCCACATGCACACCGACGTGGTCAAGGTGCGCCAGTGCCTGTTCAACCTGCTGAGCAACGCCGCGAAATTCACCGAGAACGGCACCGTCACCCTGTCGGTCGAGCGCTCGGCATCGGATGCGGGCGACAGGGTCGTCTTCCGCGTCACCGACACCGGCATCGGCATGACGACCGAACAGGTCCGCCGGCTGTTCGAACGCTTCATGCAGGCCGACAGCTCCACCACCCGGCGCTTCGGCGGGACCGGGCTGGGTCTGGCGATCACCAAGGCCTTCGCCGACATGCTGGGCGGCGAGATCGCCGTCGACACCGCGTCGGGCAAGGGCACCGGCTTCACGCTCCGCCTGCCCGCCGACCTGCGGCACGGCCGGCTGCCGGGGGCCGCCGATGCCGAACCGCCGCGGATGGAGGAGGTCCCGCCACCCCAGGCCGCCCGCGAGACGATCCTGATCATCGACGACGAACAGGCGATGCGAGAGCTGCTCGCCCGTTTCCTGCACCGCGAGGGCTTCGGCGTGGCGCTGGCCGCCGACGGGCAGACCGGCCTGTCCATCGCCCGCCAGATCCGCCCGCGCGCCATCCTGCTGGACGTGATGATGCCGCGGACCGACGGCTGGTCGGTGCTGTCGGTGCTGAAGGCCGAACCGGACCTCGCCGACATCCCGGTCATCATCGTCTCGTCGCGGCGGGAAAAGGGGCTGGCCCTGTCGCTGGGCGCCGCCGACTATTTCACCAAGCCGGTGGACTGGCAGCGCCTGCACCGGGTTCTGGGCGGCCTCGGCGGGCAGGCCCCCGGCACGGCGCTGGTGGTGATGGAGGCGGACGAGACCCGCGCCCTTCTGGGTGCCGGGCTGGGACGGGACGGCTGGCAGGTCGGCGAGGCCGAAACCGAGGAGGAGGCGTTCCGCCGGCTTGCCGCCGCCACGCCGACCGTCATCCTTCTCGATCCCTTCATGGCCGGCCTGGACGGCTTCGCCTTTCTCAAGGCGCTGTCGCGCAACCCGGACTGGAGCCGCATCCCCGTCATCGTCGTCGCCGCCCAGGAGATCGGACGCGACGAGACCGAGGAGCTGCGCGGCCGGGTCCAGGACATCATCCCGCTGGCGGAGGATGGATCGGACGCAATGATCGAGGAGCTGAAGGAGGCGATCGCACGTCTGCGGTCGGCTCCCCCCGAACCGGCCGGGATGGCCGGACGGGCAGGCGGAACAGGAGGAACCGATGGCTAAGCTGCTGCTGGTCGAGGATCACGAGGAAATCTGGGACTTCCTCTCGCGCCGGCTGAAGCGCCGGGGGTTCGAAGTCGTCCTCGCCTTCGACGGACGGCAGGGGGTGGACATGGCGCGCAGCGAGCGGCCCGACGTCATCCTGCTCGACATGAACCTGCCGGTCATCGACGGCTGGACCGCCGCCCGCGAACTGAAGGCAGCGGGCGAAACCGCCGGCATCCCGATCATCGCGCTGACCGCCCACGCCATGTCCGGCGACCGCGAGAAGACGTTGCAGGCCGGCTGCGACGACTATCACCCCAAGCCCGTCGACTTCTCCCGCCTGCTGACCCAGATCGACACCGCCATGCAGAGCCGGCCGCAACCGGCCGGGGAGTAGACGCAGGATGCCTCACGACACTTGGCCGACGCCTCCAGCCGCCCTGCTGAAACGGCTGTTCGGCGGAGCGCCCGAGATTGCCGGCCCCTCTGCCGCTGCTGCCGACGGTCACACCCCGCCGAAACCCCGCCCGGGCCATGAGCCGGTGTTGCACGGGATGCTGGCCCGGCAGATCCTCGACGCCCATCTGCGCAACCGCCACCAGTTGCTGGACCGGGCGCCCGCGGACTTCCGGACCGCCAGCGCGGAGGAGACCCGTCTGCTGGTCCTCGCCATGGCCGCCGCCGCCCACGCCGACGGCGAGATGGACGCGGCCGAGCGCGGCCGGATCCGCGCCAAGCTCCACACCAGCAGCCTGGACGAGGAGGACCGGAGCCGGCTGGAGGAGAGGATCGAGGCGCCCCAAGGCCTGGAGGAACTGGTCCGCCGGATCGACAGCCCACGGATGGCCGCGCGCTTCTACGCCGTCTCGCTGGCGACGGTGGACAAGAACGCACCGATCAACCGTTCCTACCTGCGCTATCTCGCCCAGCGCCTGGGCCTCCCGGCCGATCTGGTGGTCCGGCTGAACCGTCAGATGGGTTTGCGGCTGTAGCGGGACCGTCCCTTACCAGGGGGTCTCGCCGCTCGCCTCGACGAAGCGGCCGGTAACGGCATCCTCGCCCAGCAGCGCGTACTTGACCGGCAGTCTCGCCCCTTCCTCGGCGGTCAGGAACCCGTGATGCCCGGTCAGATCCGTCTTCACGTAACCCGGGCTCACCGAATTCACCACGATCGGCGTTTCCCGCAGTTCTTCGGCGAGTTGCACGGTCAGCATGTTGAGCGCCGCCTTCGACGCGTTGTAACCGATCAGCCGCGCGGAATAGTAGGGAGACGCCGGATCGCCGTTGAGGGTCAGCGACCCCAGGGAACTGGACAGATTGACGATCCGCGCCGCCGGCGCCTGGCGAAGCAGCGGCAGCATCGCCTGCGTCACCGCCAGGGTGCCGACGAAGTTCGTGTCCAGGATCCGGCGGGCGGCCTCGGGCGACGACCGGGTCGGCGGTCCGTCCTCGGCATCGACGATGCCTGCGTTGTTGACGAGAATGTCGAGCTTGCCGTGTTCCGCCCGGATCGTCTCGGCGGCCGCCGAGAGGCTCGCGTGATCGTTGAGGTCTAGGCGGACGGATTGCGCCGCCAATCCTTGTGACGACAGGTCCTCGACCGCCGACCGCGCCCTCGCGGGATCGCGGGCGCCGATGATGACGAAGATCCCGGCCTGCCCGAGCTGGCGGGCAATCTCCAGCCCGATGCCCTTGTTCGCGCCGGTGACCAGTGCAATGCGGTTGGCGTCAGCCATGGGTGAACCTTCGATCTTGTGGGTTTATGGTGCCTTAAGATATGAACGATGCTTCAGTTTGAGGATTCGCATATGGGAACCGGCAGGCCGGACCATCTGACCCCGCGGAAAATGCCGCGTCAGGCACGCGCGGTCGTGACGCTGGATGCGATTTTCGAGGCGACCATTCAGGTTTTGGTGGCCGAGGGGATGCAGCGCCTGACCACGACCCGCGTGGCGCACCGGGCCGGCGTGTCGGTCGGCACGATGTACCAGTATTTTCCGCACAAGCAGGCGCTGATCTATGCGCTCAACGAACGCTATCTCGATGTGCTGGCGGCAAGGATCGAAGCGACATGCCGTTCCCAGCAAGGCGCGCCCCTCGACCGGATGGTCGAAGCGCTGATCGACACCTATTGGCGCGCGAAGACGGAGCGCCCGGAAATTACCAGGGCGCTCTACCGCTCGGTTGCCGAAATCGACAATGAAGCCATGATCGCCGCTTTCTGCGCCCGGGTGGACGCGGCGACGACGGGCATGCTCCGCAGCGCCTGCGATGCGACCTTCACCGATCTGGAGACCGTCAACCTCACCCTCGTCACGGTCATCTTCGGAACGGTCCGCAATGCCTTCGAACGGAACCTCGGCCAAAAGGAAGCCGACGGACTTTATCGGCAACTGATTCTGCTATGCCGCTCCTACCTCGACGCGGTGGTCCGGACGGGCGGCCAATGTCAGCCTGACAGCAAGGCTCCCGCCGAAAATTTCTGATTCCGGCACTTCCCGTCGATCAGTCCCCGATGCGACCATCGCCCCCGTCCGACCCGTCGCGACAGCCCTTCAGACATCCTGCCCGCTGGCGCTGAGTTCGCTCAGCGCCTCGCGGATGGTGTCGGTATCCAGCAGCAGGCGTCGGGAAATGTCGCTCAAAGTCACCCAGCCGACCACTTTTCCATCCTCGTCCAGCACCGGCAGGCGCCGCACATGATAGGCGCCCATAATGTCCATGGCGGTGGCCAGCGTGTCGGTGTCGCGGCAGCTGAACAACGAACTGGACATGACGTCGCGCACCCGCACCCGCGTGTTGTCGCCGCCTTCCGCCACCACGCGGAACAGGATGTCGCGGTCGGTCACGATGCCCACGAGATCGTCCGGCGACCCGACCGGCAGGGCGCCGACATCCAGCTCGCCCATCAGCGTCGCGGCCTCCTGTACGGTGGCTTCGGGCAGGATGAACTCCAGCGCTTTCGCCATGATCTCGGAAACCAGCACGATGGTGCTCCTCGTCGATTGGAATCTGGGAACGGACCCCCTTCGCCGTTGTTCCCCCTCGCTTCCCCTCACCCGCCCAGCGGCCAGACCATCACGATCAGCCAGGTGCCCAACGCCAGGATGATCAGCGACAGCGGCACGCCCAGCCGGGGATAATCGGCGAACCGGTAGCCGCCCGGCCCCATGACCAGCGTGTTGCACTGGTGGCCGATGGGAGTCAGGAAATCGCTTCCCGCGCCGACCGCCACCGCCATCAGGAACGGATCGGGGCTTAGTCCGAGCTGCTGCGCCACCCCCGCCCCGATCGGCGCCATCACCAGGACCGTCGCCGCATTGTTCAGGAAGGGCGTCACCGCCATCGCCGCCGCCATGATCAGCGCCACGCAGGCCACCGCCGGCAGGCCGCGCGCGGCATCGGCCAGCAGGGTGGAGATCACCTGCGTCGCCCCCGTGCTCTCCAGCGTGCCGCTGACCGGGATCAGGGCGGCGAGCAGGATGATGATCGGCCATTCGACCGCATGATAGGCATCCTCGACGCTCAGCACCCCGGTGACGACCATCGCCGTCGCCGCCGCCAGGAAGGTGACCGCCAGCGGCGCCAGATGGAAAGCCAGCACCAGCATCGTGACGACCAGGATCCCGACCGGCACCCAGACCGGCCGGCGCCGGCCGATCTGGAGGCGGCGCTCCGCCAGCGGGATCAGGCCGGCATCGGCCAGCGCATCGGGATAGCGCTCGGCCGACACCTGGAGCAGCAGCAGGTCGCCTTCCTTGAACATCACATGGTGCAGGCGGCGGGCGATCCGCTCGCCGGTGCGGCTGACCGCCAGCAGGCTGACGCCGAAGCGCCGCCGCAGATCCAGCTTCCGGTCGGATTGGCCAGCCAGCGGCGAGTCCGCCGTCACCACCGCCTCGACCGCCAGCAGTTCGCCCTCCGCCCCCTCAAGGACGCCCAGCGGCTCCAGCGACGCCCCCTGGACGAGGCGTTGCAGAGCCGGCGCGTCGCCCTCCAGCACCAGCACGTCGTCGGCCATCAGGGTCCAGTGCCTGTCGGGCACATAGCGGCGGAACCGCTCGCGGATCAGGCCGATCACCTGCGCCTCGCCCTCCGCCAGCGCCTCGACGTCGCGGACGGTGCGCCCGACGAAGGAGGAGCCGGCCGGCAGCCTCATCTCGCTGGCGTAATTCTCGACCGCGAAGGTCTCCTCCGCCGACCGGGCGCCGCTGCGGTCCTGGGGCAGCAGGCGCCAGCCGACCGTCAGGAACAGCAGCCCGGCGATGGTGATCCCCAGCCCGACCGGCAGATAGTCGAACATGGAGAAGGGCTGGCCGACGATCTCCGTCCGCACGCGCGACACGATGATGTTGGGCGAGGTGCCGACCAGCGTCATCAGCCCGCCCATCAGCGAGGCGAAGGCCATCGGCATCAGCACCCGGTGCGCGCCGGTGCGGTGCCGCCGCGCCAACTGCATGGTGATCGGCAGGAAGATGGCGAGCGCGCCGATGTTCTTCATCAGCGCCGACATGAAGGCCACCGACCCACAGAGAAAGGCGATCTGCCGGGTCGGGGTGCTGAGCTTCGCCGCCACCGGACGCACCAGCGCGTCGATCACCCCCGACCGAGCGATCCCGGCGCTGACGATCAGGGCGGAGGCGATGATGATGACGATGTCGTCGGCGAAGCCGGAGAACGCCTCCTTCGCCGGGACCAGACCCAGGGCCACGCCGGCCAGCAGGGCCAGCACCGCAACCACGTCGAACCGCCACCTGTTCCAGACCAGCATCGCCACCACGATGCCCACCAGCGCGAAGGCCATGAACTGCTGAAGGGTCATCGGGTGTCCGTCGGTTGAGGTCGTCCGGAGGTAACCCCGCAACCCCCGGTCCCGTTCCCGCAAAGCCAGCGCTCGTTCCGGGATAGGGGCCGCCTGATCGTTGCGGAAGCAAAAGGGCGGTCAGGAACTTTTGCCATGACGCACCACAAGTTGGGAGAAGACAAATATCCCTGCAGATACACGAATTTTTACAAATATCCATCCCGCCGTCTCAAATGGACATGCCGTTCTTTTCAATGGACATGTCTTCCGTGCTCTGACACCGTTCGCATACGAACTTAAACGGGGATGGCGACGGGAGGTCCGGGCAATGAAAGCCTCATCCACGAGTTTCAGGGCGGCGTGCCTGTTCGCTCTTTGCGGTCTCGGAATGGGTATTGGAATGGCGGCCTCGCAGGATCACAGCCTGATGCCTGCCCACGCCCACCTCAACCTTCTGGGCTGGGTGTCGCTCTTCCTGTTCGGCGTTTATTACCGGCTGCATCCCGCCTTGGAAACCAGCCGCCTCGCGATGACCCAGATCGTCGTCTGGTGTGTCGGCACGGGCCTCCTGACGGTTGCCGTGGCGGCCCTGCATCTCGGCTACGCCGCGTTCGAACCGGTCGCCGCCGTCAGCTCGCTGCTGGTGTTCGGCGCGCTCGCGCTCTTCACATTGCTCGTCTTCCGCTCCGGCAAGCCGGCGCAATCCGCGGCCCCGGCGATGACCGCTGCCGAATGATCGCCGCGCCGGCCGTTTCAAGCATCCGGACCGCCTGCCGGGACGGACTGTGAAAGCGACGCCTCCCCGTCTTCCGCCCCCTCGTCCTGCCGACGCGCATAGACCGTCGGCGGGACGCCGACATGGCGGGCGAAGGCTACGCTGAAGGTGCTGGCGGAACTGTAGCCGACACGCTCCGCCACGGCGGCGATGCCGCCATCGCGCCTGCGGAGCATGTCCTTCGCCAGCGCCATGCGCCAGTGCAGCAGATATTCCATCGGTGTGACGCCGACGGCCTGCCGGAACCGCTCGAAGAAGATCGAGCGCGACAGAGCGGCCTCCTTCGCCAACTGCGCGACCGTCCAGGGCGAGGCCGGACGGCCATGGAGGCATCTCAGGGCGGCGGCGAGCCGGTCGTCGCCCAGTCCCCGCAGCAGGCCCGGCGATCCCGCCGACACAGCCGTGGAGCGGAGGGCCTCGATCAGCAGAACCTCCAGCAGGCGGGCCAGGATGACGTCGCGCGCCGGCCGCGCTGCCCGCGATTCCTCGTTCACCAGCCGAACCAGCGTGCTCAACCGCGCCTCGCCGCGGACATGCACGAGCCGTGGAAGAAGCGACAGCAGCAAGGCCGTATCCGGCGAGCCGAAAGCGCAATAGCCGATGAGGTTGCGGACCTCCGGCGTCCGGTCGGGACTGCCGAGCAGGAATTCGCCCGACCGCACTTCGACCGGAACGGTGTCGGCGGCCCCCGGCGGCATCGGTTCGATGCTCGACATCGTGAATTGATACGCCGCCGGGATCAGCACGAAGTCATCCGCCTTAAGGACGAGCGGATCGTCGCCGTCAACGGTCAGGCGACAGGAACCTTCGAGAACCACGCAATAGAACGGACGCCCGCCTTCCGCCCGCCGGACCCGCCAGCGGCCAGCCCCGTGGGTGAGCTTCGAAAAGGAGGCGCTCGGCCGCAGCAGAGTGACCACCTGCGCGAGGGGATCAGTCATTTCGGACTCCTGCCAATGAAATCTGGATTTCTGATCGTAGATGGTCCGGCTGCGACAGTCTATCTTCCGCTCCACAATTCAACGGCAGGAGCCATCCCATGAAGACGATCCTCATCACCGGCTGCTCATCCGGCTTCGGCCTGGAAACGGCCCGTCTCTTCCTCGACCGTGGCTGGACGGTCGTCGCCACCATGCGCACGCCGCGCGAGGATGTCCTGCCCCGCTCGGAGCGCCTGCGCATCCTCCGCCTCGACGTCACCGATCCGGACAGCATCGGACGGGCAGTGGAAGAGGCCGGACCGGTCGACGCTCTGGTCAACAATGCCGGCATCGGTCTGCTCGGCGCGCTGGAAGGCGTGACGATGGACAGCGTGAGCGAGATCTTCGCGGCGAATACCCTAGGGACCATGGCGATGACGCAGGCAATGCTGCCTGGGTTCCGGACGCGCAGGTCGGGCACCATCGTCAACGTCACCTCCGGCGTGACTTTGAAGCCGCTGCCTCTGCTCTCGGTCTACACAGCAAGCAAGGCGGCGGTGAACGCCTTTACCGAATCGCTGGCATTGGAACTGGAACCCTTCAATATCCGGACGCATCTGGTCCTTCCGGGCCGGGCGCCGGACACCGCGTTCGGCCAGAATGCAAGATCCCGCATGGAAAACGCCATTCCGGGGGCTTACGCACCGCTGGCCCAAAGCGTTTTTGCCGCCTGGCAGCAGCCGGGTCCGGTCACCCACGCATCCGACGTGGCGGAAGCGGTCTGGCGCGCGGCGACCGATCTGTCCTGCCCGCTGCGCCTTGCCGCCGGTGCCGACGCGGTGGCTCTCGCATCGGCATGACCTGCGGTCAGCCGCCGCTCCGCAGCGCATCCGCGACGGCACGCACGGCGGGGGATAGCGGCGCACCCGCCGCGTAGTAGAGGTGAAAGCCGGGAAAGCTTGGCGACCAGTCCGTCAGAACCCGCAGCAGCCGCCCGTCGTCGATCATCGGCTGTACCACTTGGTCGATGCCGTGCCAAAGTCCGATGCCGCCGATCGCGCCATCCAGCATGAGGTCGGCATCGTCGGTGACCAGCGTGCCGCCGACGTCGAGAACCACCGTCTCGCCGTTGCGCTCGAAGGTCCAGCGATAGAGCGCACCGGCGGGACCGCTGAGGCAGCCGATGCAACGGTGGCGCACCAGATCGGCGGGATGGAGCGGCGGCGGATGGTCGGCGAAATAGCCCGGCGAACCGACGACGGCGGCGGTGAACGGCTTGGTCAGCGCCACCGCCACCATGTCCTGCGCCACGTCGTTGCCGTACTGGATGCCGAGATCGAACCCCTCGGTCAGGTCGCCCGGCCACTCGACCGTGCGGACGTCGAGCGTCACATGCGGACAGTCCCGCGCAAGCCGCCGGATCGCCGGTGCGACCAGCATCTGGATCGCCAGCCGCGGCGCCGCCAGCCGCACGGTCCCGGCGGGCATATCGTCCGGAACGCCGACCGCCGCGACGGCATCGTCCAGCAGCGCCAGTGCCGGCCGCAGATCCTGCAGGAGCTTGGCGCCCGCCTCCGTCAGCGTCACCGCCCGGGTGGTGCGGTTCAGCAGACGTTGACCGATCCGATCCTCGAAGGCGCGGACCGCATGGCTCAGCGTCGATGGGGTCAGGCCCAGGTCGGCCGCCGCCCGGCGGAAGCTGCAGGACTCCGCCACTGCGGCGAACGCCCGCACCTCCGCATACTCCCCCGGCTTCAGGCGTCTGCGCATTGCTGAATGCTACCCATCAAGCTGTTGCGCCAAGAGCGGCTTATGCTCTCGTTCGGCCGATATTAAGTGATGTGGGTCAGCAGCACCATTCCATAAAACCATTGAAAGGAGATGGAGATGACCGTGCGCAAATTCGCCCTGACCGACGTTTCGCTCGAACGCACGCCCGGCCAGGAGGCCGACGTGTTCGTCGGAAACCTGATCGACCAGCGCCATGGCGGTCCGGTCACCATCGGCTACGGCCGCTACGAACCCGACCAGAGCATCGACGAGGCGATCGCCGTCGACGACATCATGATCGT
The DNA here is from genome assembly GCF_019805165.1 of Azospirillum sp. 412522. Lineage (GTDB taxonomy): Bacteria > Pseudomonadota > Alphaproteobacteria > Azospirillales > Azospirillaceae > Azospirillum. Next base: position 216,056 of record NZ_RWIJ01000002.1, on the reverse strand, counting down.
GCTGGAGGGACGGCTCTCCGTCTCCTCCGCCGCCGGCACGGTCACCGCCGGTCCGGGGGAGATCGTCTACATGCCGAAGGGCTCTACGGTCACCATCCGCTCGCATGAGCAGGGCGCACTCACCGCCTACGTCACTTATCCGCACTGGCAGGAAGCGCATCCCGGCACAAAACAGCGCTGATCGACAAATCTCCGGAGATTGTGGAGCGGCTCACATCCGCGGATCCGGGGTTTGGGTAGGGTCTGTCCATCGGCAACACGCCGCACCCCGCGGCCCCGAAAACAGGAGACAGACCATGATCCGCACCGCCCTGCTGACCGGCTTCGCTTCCCTCGCCCTGCTCGCCGCCCCGGCGATGGCCCAGAACATCTCCGACATCTCCAACACCGCGGCCGGCGTCGGCAACACCGCCAACCAGAGCGCGCTGGTCATGCAGAAGTCCAAGGGTCCCTTCGCCGGCCCCAACACCGCCACCGTCTCCAACCTCGCCGCCGGCATCGGCAACACGGCCGACCAGAGCGCCTTCGTGAAGCAGAGGAGCGGCGGCGTGTTCAGCGGCGGCTCGGCGGCGACCATCGGCAACACCGCGGCCGGCATCGGCAACAACGCCGGCCAGATGGCGACGGTGATGCAGCGGAGCGGCGGCCTGCTGAGCGGCGGCTCGGTCGCCAACGTCGGCAACACGGCGGCCGGCATCGGCAACACCGCCCTGCAGAGCGGCACCGTGCTGCAGCGGTCGGGCGGGCTGCTCGGCTCCGCCAACCGCAGCTCGATGCAGAACCTGTCGGCCGGCATCGGCAACTTCGCCGGACAGAGCGCCCTGGTGAAGCAGCGCTGACCGCCTCCCCTCCTTCCGGCTTCCTCCCCTGACCTCGCTCCGGCCGGCACCCGGCCGGAGCTTTCTTTTTCCCCGGTCCTGCCCATCGGCACTTTGCAGGGAATCCGTCCGCACCTGTGGGGCACCTCACAGAAGCCGTCCGGACACTTCCCTAAGCTTGTCCCAACGAAGCAGCCGGGCGCGGAAGCCCGAAGCCCCACCCCCACCGCCCCCAACCGAAGGAGATTCCGCCATGATCCGCAGCTATGTCCTGGGCACGCTCGCCGCCGTCCTGCTCGCAACCCCCGCCCTGGCGCAGAACAAGCCCGGTGCCGGAACCGGCATGCCGCCGATGATGGCGGTGCCGGGGCTGGTCAGCACCAACGTCGGCAACGCCACCAACGTCGGCGCCGGCATCGGCAACTCGGCACAGCAGCAGGGCGCCTTCCTCCAGGGCGGGGGCGGCGCCCCCATCCGCGGCGTCGGCCCGCTGGTCAGCACCAATGTCGGCACCGCCACCAACGTCGCCGCCGGCATCGGCAACAGCGCCGGCCAGAAGCTGCTCGGCGTCCAGGGCAACGGCGTCCAGGTCGGCCTGAACTTCAGCGGCCGCGGTCCTCTGGTCAGCACCAATGTCGGGGTCGGCACCAACGTCACCGCCGGGATCGGCAACAGCGCCGCCCAGTCGCTGACCACCCTGCGCCGCTGACGGCGATCTGCCGTCCCCCGCCACCCTCCTGACCGGGAGGCCACAAATGCCGAAGCTCCCGCCAAAGCTCCTGACGATCCTGGCCCTCGTTGCGCCCGTCCTGCTGTTCGCAGCCATGACGGCTCCGGCGCGGGCCGACTCCCTCTCCTGCCAGACGGTCAACGGCAAGACCGTCTGCATGCGGGGTTCGGGAACGCTGAGCTGCGTGACGCTCCATGGCCGGACCCGCTGTTCGGCCACCTCGTCCGAGGCGCAGCCGGAGGCCGATCCCGATGCGGAAGCCCACCGGCTTCCCCGCCCCGTCGCCCCCGACCTGCACGGACTTCTCGACCGCCGGGGCTTCCCCTTCGGCCATCAGGCGCATTCCCTGAGCCTGGAGGACGACGACGACCCGGACATCGACTGATCCCATCGCCGCAACCAAACCGGAGACACCGCCATGCCCCGCCTCCGCCTCTTGGCCCTGTCGCTGACGCTCGCCGCCGTCGCAACGGCACCGGCCTTCGCCGCATCGCCGACCCTGTCCTACACGCGGACGACCACGGTCGGCCCACTGATCCTCCAGCCGGCTCCCGGCATCCCGAAACCGCCACCCTGCCTGACCTGCGGCACGCCGGCCCTGCCGGGCTTCAAGCCGGGTCCCGTCTATGGCGGTGAACGCGCCCTGAACCCGCAGCCGTTGCCGCCGAAGGCGATCTTCCGCTGAAGGCCGGCCATCTCCTTCCCATCGTCACCATCGAAGGGCGACCGGCCAGCGCCGGCCGCCCTTTTCGCGTCCGGCCGGCGCACGAACGGGGCAGAAGCGCCGACGACGGCGTACCGCCTTTGACGGTGGGGGACCTGCCGGTTGCCGGCGTACCATGCGCCAATCAGGACCGGCCCGCGACGTCAGCGAGAGGACAGCCATGACCGCGCTACGGATCAATTTCGACAAGGATCTCGTCCTCGCCGGGCATTTCCTGCTCAAGCATCTGGAGCGGGAGGAACGGCACCGGCTGGCGACCGCCGCGCGGCTGTCCCACCACCCGCGCGGCGGCATGATCTTCCAGAAGGGCGATCCCGGCGACAGCATGATGGCGGTCATCCGCGGCCGGGTGAAGATCTGCTGCCACTCCATGGACGGCAAGGAGCTGGTGTTGAGCATCATCAACAAGGGCGGCCTGTTCGGCGAGATCGCCCTGTTGGACGGCGAGCCGCGCACCGCCGACGCGGTGGCGCTGGAGGAGACCGACCTGCTGGTCCTCGACCGCTCGCAGCTGATGCCGGTGCTGACGGCAAGGCCGGATCTGGCCTTCCGCGTCATCAGCGTGCTGTGCAAGCGGCTGCGCCAGACCAGCGAGCATCTGGAGGACACGCTGTTCCTCGAAGCGTCCTCCCGCTTCGCCCGCGCCCTGAAGCGTCTGGCCGACGCCTTCGGCAAGCCGGGACCGGAGGGGCTGCGGCTGGACATAAAGCTGTCGCAGCAGCAGCTTGGCTGCCTCGTCGGCGTGTCGCGCGAGAGCGTCAACAAACTGCTGAACGAATGGCAGCGTGCCGGCGTGATCGAGATGGACGCCGGCTACATCGTCATCCGCGATACCGCTGCGCTGGATGAAATCGCCGAATCCTGCGGCTGAGGCGCCAAACTCCGGCGCCCTGTGAGCCGCGCCACAGCCTCCGTTCTCCAAAGCCCTCATCATGCTTCCCATGCCCGGCCGTCAGCCCCGAGGGAGCAAACGATGAGATCGCCCCGCAACAGTCTTCTGCCCGCCATTCTCATACCCGCTGCCGCCGCCCTGCTGCTGACCACCGGGATGGCCGCCACAGCCGGAACGGCCGCCGCCCAGGCGACCGGCGGCATCGCCTTCCCGCCCGGCCCGATCCCCGGCGCCGCGATGGCCCAGGCCTTCGCCCAGACGCCGCGCCTGCCGGTGTCGGTGAACCCGACCAAGCGCGGCGCTCCTCCCGGTGCGATGGTCACCAACCCGTCGGTCAGCCGGTCTTCCGTGCACCAGCAGTCGATCACCCGCATCCGCGGCGACGCCGGCTATCTCGCCGGCTTCAACAAGGGGCAGCCGCTGGCCGCCAGCCGTCAGCCGCCGGTGCAGCCGGTCGACCCGAGCTTCACCATCATCGACGCGCCCTTCATCGTGAACAACTTCAACAGCGCCCTGAACTTCGCCTTCGGCGACGGCAACGTCAGCCAGCAGCAGCTTGGCGACGGCACCGCGGCCGGCGGCGCCGGACCAGTGGAGACCGCCACTCCGGCGCCCGAACCTGCCCCGGCACCCGCCCCGGCACCCGCCGCAACGGCCAAGCCCGCCGGTCCCTCGACGCTGGACACGCTCATGAGCACCGCTGGGCCGCTGCCGCACCTGCCGGCCGCGCTCGCCCACGGCGGCGTCCAGGTCAACAACGTGAACACCACGACCAACACCGCGGTCGGCATTGGAAACCGGGCGACCCAGAAGACGGTCACGGTCCAGCGCTGACCCCCGTCAGTTCACCTCGCGCGCCACCCGGAATCCGTTGGTGAGGTATCGCACGTCGATGTCGTAGCTGTTGCGCATCGTGTCGTTGAGCGCCTCCAGCTTGTCGCGCCAGGACCCGCCGCGCAGCACCCGCTTGCGGCAATTGCCCTGGGTCCAGGCGCTGCCGTCGGCCGGCGCGCCCTGGTAGTTCTTGTTCCAGCAGTCGGCCACCCATTCCGCCACCCCGCCGTTCATGTCGTGCAGGCCGAAGGGGTTGGCCTTGTAGCTGCCGGCCGCGGCGGGGGTCAAATGCTCGTGCGGGCCGCCGCAATCGTCGCAGTCGGCGTGGTTCCCTTCCTCCGTCCCCCACCAATAGGGCGTGGTGGTGCCGGCCCGCGCGGCAAATTCCCATTCAGACTCGCTCGGCAGGCGGTAGCGCTGCCCGGTCTTGCGGCTGAGCCAGGTCACATAGGCCTGAGCATCCTGCCAATGCAGATTGTGGACGGGCGTTCCGTCGGTGGGGTTGACCATGCGCGGCATGTCGGTGCACCCCCCTTCCTGGATGCAGGCCCGCCATTCGCCGACCGTCACCTCATACATGCCGAGCGCGAAGGGCTTGGCGATGGTGACGCGGTGGACCGGCCGCTCCGACGGGTCGCCCTTGTCGTTCCCCATCATGAAGTTGCCCGCCGGCACCCGCACCAGCACCGGGCAGGTCGGACAATCCTGGAAGCTGTTCCCGGCACCATGGTTGCGCGCCGTCCCGTTGCCGGAGCCATTGCCCGCCCCATTGCCGGACGGCGGCGGCACGGTCGCCGCCACCTGCGGCTCGGCCGTCGGGGTCGCGGCCTGCGCTGCCGGAGGCGTTGCCGGCGCTGGCGCCGGAGCCGGGGGCGCTTCGCGCTTCAGCAGGTTGGCGGTGACGAATCCCTGGGTGCCGTCCTCCAGCGCGATGCGGTACCATCCGCCCTCCGGCACCCGGCCGAGGACCTGCACCGCCGCCCCGCGCCCCACTCGGCCGACCCGCGCGCCGCCATTGGCCGGCGTCGCCCGCAGGATGCCGTCGGCCGTGACGGTGTAGCGTCCGGGCTCGGCCGGCTCCAGTCCGGGCCCCATCGCCGCTTCCGGCCTCACTTCCGCCTTGGCCTCGGCCTTTTGCGGGGCCTCCGGCGGCTTGCCGGCAATCTTCAGCGCCTCCAGCTGGCGGCGGGCCATCGGGGCATAGCCGCTGCCGCCGAACAGTTGCAGGAAGGCCTGATAGTCGCCCGGCTCTTTGCTGGCCTGGATGCGCTTCCAAACGGTATCCTCAAGCTCCGCGACCGGCGTCGTGCCGGGCGCCGCAATGTCCACGCTGACGCTTGCCGCGGCGGTGCCGCCGCGCCCGTCATCGACGCTGTAGCGCAGGCTGCCGGCCGGTCCGGGTGCCGCGGCTTCAGGGTCGAAGGTCAGGGCGGTCAACGCCTGGACGGTCAGCCGGTCGCCCGGCTTCGCCACGGCCGCGCCGTTGTGGACGCTGCCGCGCTCCGGCACGGCGGTGATCGTGACGGTCAGCGGGTCGCCGTCCGGGTCCACGGGGGCGTCGATCCCCATCGGGTTTCCGGAGACCCGCAGCTTGCGCTCGGCCACCACCGCCGGCGGCTGGTTGCTCGGCTTGATGGTGACCGGAATGGCGCCGGTGACCGTGCCGCCGCGACCGTCGGCCACCAGGAACTCGAAGGCGCCGGCGTCCCCCCGGAAACTGCCGTCGGGCTTGAAGCTGGTGGCCGCCAGCTGCTCCACCGTCAGGTAATCGCCGATCAGCACGCTGCGCTCGCCGACCCGGACCGCGCCGCCGCGCGGCAGCCCGGTGACGCGGGCGTACATCTGGTCGTCGTCGGGGTCCGTCGGCTTGCCGGCGCCCAGCGGCTCCGACCCGGCGCGGTCGGACAGGGTCAGCGCCCGCAGCTCCCCCAGCACCGGCGGCCGGTTGGGCGGGCGCGGATTGAAATAGAAGGGCGTGGCGCCGAGCGACCCGTAGACGAACGGCTCCTGCCGGCCGTTGGTGGCCTGCTTCACCGTATCGCGAACGTTGCGGAAGAACAGGCTCAGCTCCAGTCCCGGCGTCTGGAGATGCTGGAGCAGCGCCGCGCTGAACGGGCTGTGGTCGCCGGTGCCGTCCTCCGCCAACTGGTCGGCGCGGGTCGCCATCGCCACGAGCGTGTCGCTCGGCGTGTCGTCGACGCTGCCGAATCCGGGATGCGCCTGGTTGCGGTTCGACCCGCTGCGGGTCAGCCGGTCGACGAAGGGGTTGTTGCGGCAGGCGTCGAGGATAAGGATGCCGAGCTTGCGCGCCCCGGCCAGCTCCCCCATCGGCAAATTCAGCGGGATCGCCTCATAGACCAGATCGCGCTCGCGCTCCAGCTGGGCGTCGGCCGGCAGCAGGTAATTGACGCCGTTCACCTGGATGCCGTGCCCGGCATAGAAGATCACCGCGACGTCGGCCTGCGAGGCCTTCAGGCCGAACTGGCGCAGGGCCGTCGCGAAGCCGCGGGCATCCAGGTCGTACTGCTCGTCCACCGTGAAGTTCAGCGCCCGCAGGGCCTCGCCGATGGCGCGCGCGTCGTTGCGCGGGTTCACCAGTTCCGGCGCGTTGCGGTAGTTGCTGACGCCGATCACCAGCGCCAGACGGCTTTCCGCCGCGGCCGCGCCGGTCGGCTGGCCGCCGGCGGGACCGGCCGCACGCGCGGCCCCACCCGGCGCCGCGACCGCCAGCAGAAGCAGAATCACCGCGAAGATCGTCCGGCAGGGGCCGACCGCTCTTACCATCCCCGCCTCCGTCTCCGACCAAAGAGGCGCCGCGATCCATCGGTCGCGTTCGACCAGAAGGCTCACCGGCGAAGCTTACGGCGCATAGCGGAAGGCTGTTCGAAATGATTTCGGAAATTGCCGGCAGCCCGCCATGGATGGAAGAAGCATACCATGGCTCGAATCGATGCCAACCCGCCCCTTCAGCCTGGAACCGGAAAAAGAGGGGGTGGAACGCCAAAGTGATTACTTCCTGTATCGAGGACGATTGCTGGCGATTATCACCGGCGGACATCGAGATTTTCGTCGTCGATCAGCAGCCAGATCCGCACCGCCCTGACCTTGCCCTTCAACGCCACCTCGCCCACCGGCAGCGCGGTGCAATGGTCGCGCACGGCCTGCCAGGTCGGATCGCCGACGATGATCCGGCAATGACGCGACGAGCGCGCGTCGACCGTCTTGCCATAGGCCTCCAGCCGGGCGGCGGTGTTGGCGGTGTCGCCCAGAAGCGAATATTCGCTGTGCCGCAGCCCGCCCAGGCTGCCGGCCACCAGGGGGCCGGTGTGGATGCCGACGCGGATGCCGACCGGCGGCAAACCCTCCGCCTGCCAGCGTCGGTTGAGGGCGGGCAGTTCCCGTCCCATCTCCAGGGCGCAGCGGACGGCGCGGCGGGCGTCGGCGTCGATCTGCTCCTGCGTCGTGCGGGCGACCGGAGCGCCGAAGACCGCCAGGATCGCGTCGCCGACGAAGCGCAGCACCACCCCGTCATTGGCGGAGACGATGCTTACCATGGCATCGAGATAGCCCTCCAGCCAGCGGATCAGCGGTTCCGGCTCCAGCGCCTCGCAGATGGTGGTGAAGCCCTCGATGTCGGAGAACAGGACGGTGGCGGTCAGCTGCTGCGGACGCGGGCGGTTGCCGGCCATGAAGGTCGCGCGCTCCCGCCAGATTTCCTCCGCCACCGGCTGCGAGACATGGTTGGCGAACAGCTGCATCATCATGCGCCGGTCCGCCCGTTCGCGCAGGGAGGTCTGCACGGTCATGGCGGCGATGCCAGCGCCCCAGGCCAGCGACGGCGCCAGCAGCGGCACCAGCGGCCCGCCCGCCGCGAACAGCGCCGAGGCGCCGCTCCAGCCCGCCAGCGGTACCAGCAAGGCGACCACGGCCAGCAGCCACAGCGGCGGCCCGGCCAGCGCCAGCGCCACCCCGGCCGCCGCCAATAGCAGCGCCAGCGCCGCCTCTCCCGCCACGGGAAGCCGCGGACTGCTCCGCCCGTCGAGAAGCTGGGCCAGCACATGCGCCTCGATCTCCACCCCCGGCGTCGACGCCCCGGCCGACGACAGCGGCGTGCGGTGCTGATCGACCCCGGCCAGGGCCGTGCCCACCAGCACCGTCCGCCCGGCCAGCCAGCTTTTCGGCAGAACGGCGACGGTCTCGGCGGGATAGACCGGGAACGGGGCGGTGACGCCGTCCGGCCTGCCATGCCAGTCGATGCGGAAGGCATCCGCCGGCACCGCGGAGACACCGCCGGCACGGGCAAGCTGGACCGGCAGGCTGGGGGTGCCGTCGCCGCCGAAGGGGACATGCCAGCGCACGGCGGCGTCCAGCCGGTCCTTCGCCAGATTGGCGTGGCCGCGCGGCATGCCCGTGGTGAAATCGTCGAGGAAGCGGCGTTGCCGCTCGGTCAGCGGCGTCTGCTCCAGCGCCGTGATCGCCACCACCGGAACCGGGGCGTCCAGCATGGCGCGCCGCAGCCGCTCGTCCACCGCCGGCAGGCCCGGCTGGTCGAACAGCACGTCGATGCCGATGGCGCGGACCCCGGCCGCCGCCAGCACGCCGACGATGTCGGCCAGCATGCCGCGATCCACCGGCGAGCGGCAGGCGAGGCCGGAGAAGCTGTCCTCGCCGAACAGCACCAGCGCGATGCCCGGATGCTGCGGCCGGGCCGGGCTGGCGGCGGCGATCAGCCGGTCGCCCAGGCTCTCGTCGGCGGTGCGCAGCGGCGGCACCAGCCTTGCGGCGACGAGCGCCAGCAGGGCGCTGCCCAGCGCGACGGCCACGGCAAACCGGCTGTCCGGCCAGCCGCGACGGCCCGGCGGCTTCGCGACGGGAAACGCCCCAACCCCCTCCCCGGGGCCTTCCCTGGCCTTCACCGGCGGACCGTCCATCCACCCCTCACCGAACCTTCAGGATGAGCTGGGCGGAGGCCACCTCCGTCTCGCGCAGGCGTGACACCGCGCGGTCGAGCTGCATGGCGGCGTCCTCGGCCAGTGGACGGAAGGCCGCTGTGCGGCCGGGCATCTCGCCGTCCAGATTGCGGCTGGCGGCGATGCAGCGCACCTCCAGATCGGCCGGGCCGTCGCCGGCGCGCAGAGGCATGCGGTCGCCGGACAGGCTGAGCGGCACATTGCCCGTCACCTGGGCGCTCATCGTGGCGCCTGCCGGGAAGATGGGAATCAGCTGGGCACGCGCGTTGCGCAGATAGCAATAGAGGTGGGCGTCCCGGTCGGTCTGGACCAGCAGCCGGATGTCCTCTCCCGGCCTGACCGCGCCGCCGGCCGTGCCCTCGCTGGACAGGAAGAGGTCGAACGGCACCGTCGCGTCGCGCAGGCCCGCCATCGCCGCCCCCACCTGCGCGGCGCAGCCGGCCGACGCCATGCGCACGGCCAGCGCCGCTCCGCCCGTCGCCTCCACCATGCGGAGATGCAGCGTGCCGACCGGCGTTCCATCGGGCCGCAGCGTGCCGATGTCCGCGCCATCGGCCAACGGCAGGCCCCGCGGCCAGGGTGCCGGCCCGCTGTCCGTCCAGCTGACGGCGGCGCGCTCGCCACCGGCCTGCAGCAGCAGGCGGTCCAATCCGGGTTCCGCCGGCCGGCGCAGCAGGGGCGGACTTCCCGCCTTGACGCACTGGGTTCCGGAAGCGGACGGATCGACCGCCAAAGCCTTTTCCAGCGCGGCGTCCAGCGGGTTTCCCAGCGCGCGCGCCGCGCCCAGGTCGCTCTGCATGAAGCGGTCGTCGCCGGGACCGGCGCGGGCGGAGACGGCGCCGTCCGTCATCTCGCCGGGGACCCCGTCATAGGGGCCGCGCAGCCGCAGCAGGCGGCCGTTGGCGAACAGCAGCGTCGCGTTCGCCCCCTCGGGGACCCGGACGGCCTGCTTGTCGGCGACGATCTGGCCCTGGACGAAGCCGGGCGCGCTGGACGCCACGACCACGGCCTCCGCCGCGCTGGCGGCCTGGCCGCATCCCAGAGCCGCAGCGGCGGCGGCACTCAGCAGGTATGGAAGGCGTCTCTTCGGCATGATGGTCACCTCCTGGCTTGGAGAGGATCAGTCTCGGTTGCGGCTTTTCCCGTCGTTCGGCCCGTCATCGGGGGCGAGCAGGCAGGCGGTGCGGGACTGCGTCATCACCGACACCGCATCGTCCGTCCCGCCGTTGCGGCGGAAGCGCAGCCCGTTCATCTGGCTGGCGATGCTGAGCGAGACGACGGCAAGATCCGCCTCGTCGATGATCTTGTGGCCGTCCTGCCAGCACTGGACGCGGACCCGCTTGCCGGCGGGGGCGACGTCCACGCCGCCCGCGGCACCGCCGCTGTTGGCGCCGGAAGCGTCCGCGCTCTTCTTGCGAACCACCGTGGCGTCGGCTCCGGTGGAGGCGGCCACGGCGGCGGCGAGGCCGAGGCAGGCGGCGAGGAGCAAGGCGTGTTTCATGACATCCCCTCCGTTGCAGCAGCCGCTCAATGGGTCGGCTTGAATTCGACGCGCCGGTTGCGGCCGTCATAGGGATTGGCGGCGATCGGCGCGGTCGGCCCCTTGCCGTCCACGGTGATGCGCTTGGGGTCGATCTGGTGGACGCGGACCAGATATTCGCCCACCGACACCGCGCGGCGCTGCGACAGCAGCATGTTGTAGGGAAGGCTGCCGCTGGCGTCGGTGTGCCCCTCCACCGTCAGCCCCAGGTTCGGGTCCTCCTTCATCAGCGCACCGACGGCGTCGATGTAGGAGGCGGACTCCGCCGGAATTTCCGCGGAGTTGAGGGCGAAGTTGATGCGGAACCCGAAGGCCTGAGGCGCCACCTCCGGTTCAGCGGCGTTGACGGTGGGCGGTTCGGCCGCCGCGGCCTCTACTCGCGCCTCCTGCCGGCGCTGCTTATGGGCGGGGCGGCTCGAGGCGGCCTGAGGGGTGGCCTGAGGGGCGGGCTGGGGAGCCGGTTGGGCGACGGGCTGCACCTCCGGCTGATAGGCCGGCTGGGGAGCCGGCTGCGCTGCCGGCGGAATGGGCGCCGTGCCATAGTTGACCTCGTCGATGGGACGGGGCCGCTTGGCGGCGGCACCGGCCGCACCGCCGATGATCTCGATGCTGCGGGTGCGGATCTTCGGTTCCGGCGCCACCACCTCGCGCAGTTCCTCGACGCTGGGCGGCCGGTCGAACATCATCACCTTAGACGATCCGGCCCCCTCGATCGTCTGGGCCGGCGCCGGCCCCGCCCAGGCGGCGGCCAGCATCGGCAGCGCGGCGACCAGGAGGTGGGAAAAGGCGTGGGACGCGACGGCCTTGGTGGACTTGGTGGACTTGGTCATGGGGAAGCTCCATGGGCTGGAGAGGAAACGGCGTTGCCCCTGGTTCTAGCGCCACCCCCGTCCCCGCGCTGTGAGCCGGCCAACAGTCGGCCCCTGTTTTCCGGCAATCGTTTCCAGGCATCGGCCGGACGTCATTCGCCCTGGGCCAGCGTGGCGGGCAGCACTTTCACCGTCAGCCGCTTGGCGCGGGCATCGCTGCCCTTCGCCGTGGCGAAGGCGTTGATGACGTCGTCCAGGGCCGTGCCGGGAATGGGCTGCAGGTCCTCGCTCTTGAACGCCTCCGGGATCCGTACGCCGATCTCGTCGTGCGAGAGGACACAGGCCACCGTCTCCTCGGCATTCGGCTTGTCCATCCGCAGGTTGAAGGGCTTCTGCACGCCGGGCGGGATTTCCACCTGCCGGCCGGCCTCGATGAAGGCGTCGGGCTGGAACCGGTTGGGAAAGATGCGGGAGACGGTTCCGGCGGCGTCGCGGTAATAGCAGTAGACGAAGCCGTCCGCCGTCGGCTGCACACGCACCACCAGCGCTTCGCCGGCGCGGTAGCGTGGCGCCGGACCGCGGTCCGACGACAGCAGCAGGTCGAGCCGCGACGGTGACGGCTGGGCGCGCGGCAACCCCTCGCCCCCGGCATTGCTGACGCTCTGCAACCGGGCCGGCGGCGCCCCGCCGCCCTGGCTGCCTTGGCCGGGCGGCTTGGCGAGCAGGCGCTGGTAGAGGTCGAAATCGATGCGGCCGGTGGCGATCAGGTCGTTGTCCGCCTGGAACCGGCCGACGGCCTCGGCGGTCCGCTGGTCGAGCTGGCCGTTGACCGGACCGTCGTAATAACCCTGCGCCGACAGCGCGCGCTGGCTGAAGGTGACGCGCTCCGACGGAGCCATGCCGTCGAACCAGCCGCGCGCCTCCGCCATGAAGGCGGGATTGGTCTGGTCGATGCCCAGGCATTGCCAATAGGGCACGCGGGTCAGCTTGCCCAGCACTTCGATGGTGCTGAGTTCGACCAGCGTGCGCACGCCCTGGTGCAGCCCCTCCGACCGGTTCAGCGAGATGTTGAAGGACAGGCCGGCCTTGCCGATCACCCCGCCGGCATCCGCCCCGCGCCCCGACGACACCACCGCCAGCGTGTTCGACGCCGACATGCCGGGGATGATCTGGCGCGTCACAAGCTCACCCACATTGAGGTCGACCGAGACCATCGACACCACCTGATCGGCCGAGACGCTGAGGTCCAGCTTGGGCAGCGACAGCCCCGCCCCCGCCGCCTCGCTGACCACATTGTCGTCGAGCTGGGTGATGGCGCCGCGGATGTAGTAGGACGGCGCGCGGAAGTTGGGCTGCACGCCGATCATCCAGTACAGCGCGTTGACGTCGTCCAGCGCCGGCTCGAAATCCACGAAGCGGAAGGCGCTGGACGTCTCCGACATGCGCGACACGGCGGTGATCAGCATCTCCTTCGTGCCGCCGGCCACCCGGCCGGTGGCGTCGGGCAGGCCGTTGGCGGTGATGTAGATGTCGTGCTTGCCGTGGGTCCACAGCAGCGTGTCCATGCAGCGCAGCGCCTCGCTGAAGCTGCTGATGGTGCGGACCGCCGGAGTCTTGGGCTGCTGCACCACGCGCGCCATTTCACCGGAGGTGAAGCAGCCGCCGAGAGCCAGCGTCAGGCCCGCCGAAACCGTGAGGGAACCAAGGAACCGGACCATGCTCATCGGCGCTGTCTCCTGTGGGTTGGTGGGTCCGGCTCCCGACATCCGGAACCCGGGCATCCGGATCCCGGGCGCCAGGGTCCGGGCTTCAAGGTCCGGGCTTGCGGCGGTCGGCCATCACCGCGCCGACAGTTGCTGGCCGCGATCCGCCTTGACCGTGATGGTGATCTTCTTCGACAGGATCGGCGGGTCGTGCGGCACATGGTCGGCATCGGCCAGGACCAGTTGCAGCGTGTGACGGCCGGGCGGCAGTTCCAGGACCGTTTCGGTCTGGCCCTTGCCGAAATGCAGGTGCTGCTTGTCGCTGGGGATCGGCTCGTCGAAATTCTTCAGGTCGGTGTCGATCAGCAGGTGATGGTGTCCGGTGCCGTCCTTGTGGACGCCGGCCGGCGCGACGCCGAAATTGCGCAGCCCGAACCACACCTTGAACCGCGTTCCCACCACCTGCCCGTTGTTGGGCCAGCCGATGTAGAGCCACGCATCCTTGCGGCCGGGGGTCCGCTGCGGGGCGGCGGTTCCCTGCTGATCGGCCTTCTGGTCGGCCTTCTGACCGGTGGACGCCTCGGCCGCAGCCGCCGGCGCCGTCGCGGCGATCAACGGTACGGCCGACAGCATCCCCCACAGCAGCGCGCACGACAGCGCGCCCAAGGCGGCGGGCAAACCCGGACCGCCCGCAACCGCGGACACTCGTGACGTATCGAGGCCTGACTTCATGGTGCCCTCCCTGGCGGACATGAACCGATTGGGATCCGGTCAGCGGACGGTGATGGTCACCTTCTCCGACATCACCGGCGGGTTGTGCGGAATGTGGTCGGCATCGCCCAGCACCATCTGCAGCGTGTGGGTTCCGGGCGGAAGCTCCAGCCGCGCTTCTGTCTGGCCGCCGCCGAAATGCAGGTGCTGCTTGTCGTTGGGGATCGGCTCGTCCGGGTTCGTCAGGTCCGTGTCGATCAGCAGGTGATGGTGCCCGCTGTCGGCGTGGCTGATGCCGGCCGGCGATATCCCCATGTTCTGGAGTCCCATGCGCACCCAGAATTTTCCGCCATTGATGACCGTCCCGTTGGGAGGCCACAGGATGTAGGCACGCGCGTCTTCGGGCGCCTTCGCCCGGTCGGCCATTCCCTGCCCAGCCAGAAACAGCGGCAGAAGCAGCAGGGCGCCGACTGCGATCACGGCAGTCCGCAGCATGATTTCCCCCTGGGTTCTTCATGGCACTTTGTCGGATGGTCCCGATCTTAGTCTTCGGCCGGCAAGCAGGGTGCCCCCGAATTCTTGGGTAATCCCATCCCGTTGCAAAACAACCCGGCTCTGCGGTATCCCCTTCCGAATTGGCGGACAATCGCCCCCGCCTTCCCCATCATTGCGGGGGACCCCGCGGCGACGGAGCGGTCCGGTTGCGCCCACCGGTCAGCGCTTGATTCCGAACAGTTGCTCGTTCATCGCCGCCCGGTCCGCGGCACCCGCACCCTTCGTCCGGCCCTGCGGCGGCAACCCGGCACCCGGCAACCCGACGCTTGACAGTCCGGCACCGGTGGCGGTGGCGCCAGTCCGGCCACCACCCATCCAGGGCGGAAAGGCGCCGCCGCCACCGGCAGCGGTGGGCGGCGCGTTGCCGACCCGGTTCGCCAGCATGGAAACTGTCGCAGCCGACAGCGGGATGCCACCGGACTGCACCTCGAAGGCGGAGGCGGTGCGGACGGTGGCCGGAGCCGCGGCGGCAAGGATCAGGCACAGGACGGGAATGACCAGTCGGCGGTTCGGGCGTCGGGACATCGGACATTCCCTTCATGAAGAGAGCCAGGGCCGGTGAGACATCCACCTTGCCGCAACCGGACCGCCGGACGCTGTGGCCTGGGCCACACTGCCGGGAAGAAACCGGCATTTCCTCCAGCCGAACCCGTACCGACACGTTTCGCGCAAAAAATTCGACTTCGAAGCAAGAATTGGATTGTTGGTGGGGCAATCGCATACTATCATATTTCAGTTGCTTCAATCGTATTGCGATTGATTTTGCAGACACCATACAGATCAAGGAGATCGCGTGTGAACGTGATCGCTGAGCTGTCGGGCCTGATCGGCGCCGACGCCGTTCTGACATCCCCATCGGATCTCGACGCCGTGACGGAAGACTGGCGCGGGCGCTACCGCGGCCCCGCCTTGTGCCTCGCCCGACCGGCGACCGCCGAGCAGGTGGCGGCGGTGGTGCGCTGCTGCGCCCGCCATGGCGTGCCGGTGCTGCCGCAGGGCGGGAACACCAGCCTGTGCGGCGGCGCCGTCCCGTCGGAGAGCGGCCCCGCCCCGGTCATCCTCAGCCTGTCGCGGATGCGCGCGGTCCGCGCCATCGACCCGGTCAACAGCACGATGGAGGTCGAGGCCGGCTGCGTGCTCGCCACCGTGCAGGAAACCGCGGCGGCGGCCGGACGGCTCTATCCGGTCAGCCTGGGGGCCGAGGGGTCCTGCCAGATCGGCGGGACCATCGCCACCAACGCCGGCGGCACCTCGGTCCTGCGCTACGGCAACACCCGCGACAACGTGCTGGGGCTTGAAGTGGTTCTGGCCGACGGCACGATCTGGTCGGGGCTGTACGGCCTGCGCAAGAACAACACCGGCTACGACCTGAAGCACCTGTTCATCGGGTCGGAGGGCACGCTCGGCATCATCACCGCGGCGACGCTGAAGCTGCATCCGCTGCCGACGCGCCATGCCGTCGCCTGGGTCGGGGTGTCCTCGCCGGCCGACGCGCTGACGCTGCTGACCCGCGTGCAGGAGCGCTGCGGCGCCCGCCTGTCGGCCTTCGAGATGATCAACCGGCTCCAGCTCGATCTCGTCGTCGAGAATGTGCCGGGCCGGCGCAGCCCGCTCGAAACAGAGGCGGACTGGCATGTGCTGATCGAGCTGTCCGACAACAGCGGCGGCGACGCCCTGGACGCCGAGCTTCAGGCGATCCTGGAGGACGCCTTCGGCGACGGGTTGCTGACCGACGCGGCGCTGGCCGCCAGCGACACCCAGCGCCACGCCATGTGGGAGATCCGCCATAGCGTGTCGGAGGCCAACAAGAAGGCCGGCGTCGGCCTGACCACCGACTGCGCCGTGCCGCTGTCGGCCGCTCCCGCCTTCATCGACGCCGCGACCGCCGCGGTGCAGGCGCTGGTGCCGGATCTGCCGGCCATCGTCGTCGCCCATCTCGGCGACGGCAACGTCCACTTCATCCCCTTCTTCACCTTCGACGCCTGGGATGCCGTCCCCGACCGCGCGGCGCTGGCCACCGCCATCCGCCATGCGGTGAACGACGAGGCGGCGCGGCTGAACGGCACCTTCAGCGCCGAACATGGCGTCGGCCGCGTCCAGCTGGCGGAGATGGCGCGCTACAAGCCCGCCGCCGAGCTGGCGCTGATGCGCGCGGTCAAGCAGGCGCTCGATCCGCAGAACCTCTTCAATCCCGGCCGTCTGCTGCCGCCGGGCTGAGCTTCCCTACCTTCGCGTCCCATCATCGTCCCGGCCCATCGAGAGGAGATCCGACATGAGCATCCGCCAAACCGGCTGGTCCCGCCGCACCCTGCTGAAAGCCGGCGCCGCCGGCGCCACAGCGCTTGCCATGCCCGCGATCTGGAGCCCGGCCCGCGCGCAGAACAAGCGCATCGTCGTGCGCGACGACGGCGGCATCTACACCAAGGCCTATGGCGAGGTCTTCTACAAGCCCTTCACCGCCGCCACCGGCATCGAGGTGATCGGCGTCCAGGCCAATGCCGAGCCGACGGCGCAGATCCGCTCGATGGTCGAGGCGAAATCCTACACCTGGGACATGGCGAAGATCAGCCAGCCGGCCATCCTGATGCTGACCGGCGGCGACAAGCCGCTGCTGGAGAAGCACGGGCTTGAGGCCGATCCGGCCGTCGCCTCGATCCCCAAGCAGTACATGTCGGAATACGGCGTCGGCACCAACATCTACACCACCGTGCTGGCCTACCGCACCGAGGCCTTCAAGGGCCGCAAGGCGCCCGCCTCGTGGAAGGATTTCTACGACGTCGCCAACTTCCCCGGCCGCCGCGCCCTGCGCAAGCACCCGTTCGACACCATCGAACAGGCGCTGATGGCTGACGGCGTGCCGACGGGCCAGGTCTATCCCTGCGACCTCGACCGCGCGTTCAAGGCGCTGGACCGCATCAAGAAGGACATCGCCGTCTTCTGGACCAGCGGCGCGCAGGTCGAGCAGATGCTGCTGTCCGGCGAGGTCGACATGGTCCCGACCTGGGTGTCGCGCCCGCAGGCCGCCATCGCCGCCGGCGCCCCGGTCGGCATCGTGTGGGACCAGAACATCTGGGGCCTCGACAGCTGGTCGATCCTGGCCGGCACGCCGAACGCCGACGCCTGCCGCCAGTTCATCAAGTTCGCTTCCGACCCCAAGCGGCAGGCCGAGCTGGTGAAGTATTTCCCGGCCGGCGTCACCCAGCCCGACGCCTTCAAGTACATCGACGCGAAGATCGCCCCCGACTGCCCGACCTTCCCGGCCAACATCGAGCGCGGCCTGAAGATCGACGCCGAATACTGGCTGAAGAACCAGCAGACCGGTCTCGAGCGCTACAATTCCTGGCTGCTGAGCTGAGGCGCGGCTCCGGCCCCCTCCCCGCGGCGCGGGCGAGGGGGCCGGGGTCCCCATTCCCACGATCCGAGTCCTTCGGCCCACCCCCTCGCGAGGAGGCGCGCATGTCATCTTCCAGCCTTTCAATCCAGGGCCTCGCCAAGCGCTATGGGGCCTTCGTGGCGCTCGCACCCACGGACCTCGTCGTCGCCGACGGCGAGTTCCTGACGCTGCTCGGCCCGTCGGGTTCCGGCAAGACGACGTTGCTCAGCCTGCTGGCCGGGCTGGTTCCGCCCGACGAGGGAAGCGTGCACATCGGCTCCGACGACGTCACCTATGCCCCGCCCTACGAGCGCGACATCGGCGTGGTGTTCCAGAACTACGCCCTGTTCCCGCACATGACCATCGAGGAGAACATCGCCTTCCCGCTGAAGATGCGCAAGGTGCCGGCCGCCGACGCCAAGCGGCGGGCGCGCGAGGCCCTGGAGATGGTGCATCTTCCCCACATCGCCGGCCGCTACCCGCGCGAACTGTCGGGCGGCCAGCAGCAGCGCGTCGCGCTCGCCCGCTGCATGGTCTACAAGCCGTCGATCATCCTGATGGACGAGCCGCTGGGCGCGCTCGACAAGAAGCTGCGCGAGCACATGCAGCTCGAGATCAAGCGCCTCCACCGCGAGATGGGCACGACGATCGTCTACGTCACCCACGACCAGGAAGAGGCGATGACGATGTCGGACCGCATCTGCCTGATGAATGCCGGACGCATCGAACAGCTCGGCACGCCGGCCGACCTCTATTTCCGCCCGCGCTCGCTGTTCGTCGCCGATTTCCTCGGCGAATCCAACATCCTGCCCGCCGCCCTGCGCACCCGCGTCGGCGACGAGGTGGAGATCGCGCTGGGCGGCGGCGGCGTCGCCGGCCGCGCGCTCGCCAACGGCACCGACCTGGCCCCGGGCACCCCCGTCCGCGTGATGGTGCGGCCGCAGAACCTGACCGTCGCCCGCCGGCCGCAGAATGCCGCCTCCCCGGACGCGCTCGAAGGCCGCGTGTCGGACGTGATGGTCACCGGCAGCCTGACCAAGGTCTATATGGAACCGCTCGACCGCAACCTGCCGCCGCTGGTCGCCGCCTTCCCCACCCGCAACGACGCCGACGCGGTCCGCATCGACGACGTTCTGACGCTGTCCTGGAGCGGGCGCGACGCGGTGGTGATCGCCGACACCGCCAGCGCCGGTGCCGGTGCCGGTGCCGGTGCCGCAGGGGCGGCCTGACATGAACGGCCATCCCCTGACCATGACCGTCCCCGCCGGCGCCAAACGCCGTTCCGCCCCGCCCGCCTGGCGCAAGCCGGTGCTGATGGGCGCCCCGCTCGTCCTGCTGCTCGTCGCCTTCCTGGTCTTTCCGGTCGGGCAGCTGCTGGCGCTCAGCGTCTACAACGGGCAGGGCTTCACGCTGGCGCCCTACGCCCAGCTGTTCGCCTCCAGCCTCTACGCCACCGTCCTGTGGATCACGCTGAAGATCTCGCTGGCGACGACGCTGGTCTCGGTGGCCGCGGCCTATCCCATCGCCTACCTGATCTCCGTCGCCAAGGGGCCGGCGAAGAGCCGGCTGATCTTCTGGGTGCTGCTGTCCTTCTGGACCAGCTTCCTGGTGCGCGCCTTCGCCTGGGTGGTCATCCTCGGCCGCAACGGCGTCATCAACAGCACGTTGATGTCGCTCGGCATCATCGACCGCCCCGTCGACCTGCTCTACGGCTTCGGCGCGGTGCTGGTCGGCATGGTCCACGCCATGCTGCCGCTGGCGGTGATGACCATGCTGGCGGTGATGGAGAACATCGACCGCACCCTGCCGCGCGCCGCCGGCACCCTGGGGGCGCGGCCGGGCACCGCCTTCTGGACCGTCTATTTCCCGCTGTCGCTGCCGGGCGTCGCCGCGTCCGCCATCATGGTCTTCGTGTCGGCCATCGGCTTCTTCATCGTGCCCGCCCTGCTGGGCGGCCGGAAGGAGACGATGATCACCCAGCTCATCATCGACCAAGTGCAGCAGACGCTGAACTGGGGACTGGCCGGCGCCATCTCCGTGCTGCTGCTGACCGTCGTCCTGATCGTCTTCGTCCTCTACGACCGCGTCTTCGGCTTCGCGTCCCTGACCGGCGAGAGCGCCGCCGTGCGCAACCGCGACACCGCCATGCGGCGGCTGGGCGGGCGCGTGCTGGCCGCTCTCGGTTCGGCCAGCGATGCGCTGATCGGCTGCCTGCCGCGCCGCCGTCCGGCGTCCGGCGACCGTCCGCTGGCGCTGGCGGCGTTCGTCTGGCTCCTCCTGGTGCTGATCAGCCTGCCCGCCTTCCTGATGATCCCGCTGTCCTTCGGCAAGGGCGGCCTCGCCTGGCCGCCGTCCGGCTTCACGCTGCAATGGTACGAGCAGCTGCTGCAATCGCCGATCTGGATGCAGGCGCTGTGGCGCTCCATCGTGGTCGCCTTCGGCACCGGCCTGCTGGCGATGGCGATCGGCGTTCCCGCCGCCTTCCTGATGGTGCGCGGCCAGATGCGGGGCAAGGGCGCCATGCTGGCCTTCATCCTGTCGCCTATCGTCGTGCCGCGCATGATCATCGCCGTCGGCATGTTCTATGTCTTCGCCCAGATGGGGCTGGTCGGCACCATCCTCGGGCTGGTGATCGGCCACACCGTGGTCGCCGTGCCCTATGTGGTGATGACGATGATGGCGGTGCTGCGCAACTACGACACCCGCCTGGACATGGCGGCCCAGAGCCTGGGCGCCCGGCCGCTGGCGGCGCTGCGCCACGTCACCTTCCCCATCCTCGGCGCCGGCATGCTGTCGTCGTTCCTGTTCGCCTTCGCCACGTCCTTCGACGAGCTGACCATCTCGCTCTTCTCCTCGGGCGGCCTCAGCGCCACCCTGCCCAAGCAGTTCTGGGACGAGGTGACGCTGCAGGTCTCCCCCGTCATCGCGGCGGTGTCGACCGGGCTGCTGCTGTTCGTCGCCGCCCTGATCTGGGTCGCGGACCGGCTGCGGCGGCGCAGCCTCGCCAACTGAATTCAGCTCGAACCGCCTTCACCCCCTCGCTTGTTCCAAGGATTCGACATGCTTGACGCCACGAAGCTCCGCGGCATTCTGCCCGCCACCCCGACGCCGGTGACCGCCGACGGCGCCATCGACGTGGCGGCCTCCAAGGCGCTGTTCTCCTGGCTGTTCCGCCAGGGGATCGATGGGCTGGTCCCGCTCGGCGGCACCGGCGAGTATGGCGCTCTGGCGAAGGACCAGCGCATCCGCTTCGCCGAACTGTCGGTCGAGGCGATGGCGGGGGCGGCGGGTGCCGGGGAGAAGCGCGGCCCGGTGATCGCCGGCGTGCTCGACACCGGCTATTACGACGCGCTGGCCGCCGGCCGCGACTTCGCGGCGGCGGGCGTCGACGGGCTTCTGGTCCTGACCCCCTACTACACCAACCCGACCCAGGCCGGCATCCGCGACTATTTCCTGCGCTACGCCGACGAATCGCCGGTGCCGATCCTGATCTACGAGATCCCCTACCGCACCCGCATCGCCGTCGATCCGGAGATCCTGCACGAGCTGTCGCGGCACGAGCGGATCATCGGCATGAAGGCCTGCAACACCGACATGTATCATTTCCTGCGCACGGTGGCGGGGGTCGATTCCTCCTTCGCCGTGCTCAGCGGGGAGGACACGCTGTTCCCGCTGCACGTCGCCGCCGGGGCCAAGGGTGGCATCGTGGTGACGGCCAACCTGCTGCCGCGCGCCTGGCGGCTGATCCATGACCTCGCCTCGACCGGCAAGCTGGACAAGGCGCTGGAGATCCACCGCAGCCTGATCCCGATGATGAACCTCGCCTTCGCCGAGACCAATCCCGGCCCGATGAAGGCGGTGATGGACCTGATCGGCGTCGAGGCCCCGGCGATGCTGGCGCCGCTGCGCGAACCGGCCGAGCCGCTGAAGCGCTCGCTGCGGCGCGAGCTGTCGCGCCTGCTCGCCACCTACGAGGGCGTGCCGGCCGAGGGCGTGCCGGCTTCTCAGCCGGTCTGACCGGCGGCAACCGCGCCACGCGTGGCATTCGCTGCGCCGGATGCTATGCGTAGCGCGGAGGTGCCGGACAACACTCCGGCCGGATGGAAAAGTTCAGGGGATGCCGATGACGCGGACAGCAGGACGGAAGCCGAAGGCGGAGGACTCCGGGACGGAAAACGGCGCGGCGGCCGCGGAGCCGGGCACGAGGAAAGCCGACCCGCGCGAATCCTCGCTGTTCGTCGGATCCACCGAGAAGACCTTCCAGATCCTCCATGCCTTCGACGGGCCGCACCGCCAGATGCCGCTATCGGAGATCGCCAAGGCCGCCAACCTCGACCGCAGCGCGGCGCAGCGGCTGGTCTACACGTTGGAGGTGCTGGGGTATATCCGCCGCGTCCACGGCACGCGCAACTACGCGCTGACCCCGAAGCTGCTGCAGTTCTCCTACAACTACCTGCGCGCCAACGAGCTGATCGAGAAGGCCTACCCCTACCTTCTCGACATCAGCCGCAGCGTCGGCGAGACCGCCAACCTCCAGGAACTGGACGGCGCCGAGATCGTCTTCGTCGCCCGCTTCCCCGGCAAGCATCTGGTCAACATCGAGTTCATGGTCGGCAGCCGCCTGCCCGCCTATTACACCGCGTCCGGCACCGCCATCCTGTCCCGCCTGTCGGAGGAGGAGCGGGAGGACATCCTGGCCCGTACCGACCTGCGCGCCCTCACCCCCTCCACGGTCTGCGATCCCGACCGCCTGCGCGCCCGCGTGCGCGAGGCGGGGGAGAAGGGCTATGCCCTGCTGACCAACCAGACGGTGATGGGCGACATCTCCGTCGGCGCCGCCATCACCGACGAGCATGGCCGCGCGGTCGCCGGCATCAGCATCTCGGTCCCCGCCACGCGCTGGACGCCCGAACGGGTCGAGCAGGAACTCGTCCGCCATGTCCAGGTGGCGGCGGCCTCCATCTCCGTCCACAAGTTCGGCGGCTATCCGCGATAGCCCGACCCGCAGGAGGCGACAGGTCATGGCGGCCAGCCAGACATGCCTGAACATCGACGAACTGCGCCGGCAGGCCCGGCGTTTCCTGCCGCGCGGCCTGTTCGACTACATCGACCGCGGCACCGAGGATGAGACCTCCCTGCGCCGCCTGCGCGAGGCCTTCGACCGCGGCGAACTGACGCCGCGGATCCTGGTCGACACCGCCGGGCGCCACAGCGGCATCAGCCTGTTCGGCCGCGAGCGGCCCCTGCCCTTCGTCATCGCCCCCACCGCCGCCGCCGGCCTCGTCCGCTACGACGGGGAGGTGCTGCTGGCACGGGCGGCCCGCGCCGCCGGCATTCCCTTCAGCGTCTCGACCCAGTCGATCACCAGCATCGAGGCCATCGCCGAGGCAGGGGCCGAACTGTGGTTCCAGCTCTATGTCTGGCGCGACCGCAGCCTGACCCATGCCCTGCTCGACCGCGTCGCCGCCTGCGGCGTCGATACGCTGATCCTGACGGTGGACACCGCGGTCTCGCCCAAACGCGAATACAACCTGCACAACGGCTTCAGCGTTCCGGTGACCCCGTCCCTGCGCGGCACGCTGGACGTGGCGCGCCATCCGGCTTGGCTGGTCGGCGTGCTGCTGCGCCTGCTGAGCAACGGCGGCTGGCCGGGCTACGCCCACTATCCGCCGCAGTTCCGGACCCGGATCACCGACTCCACGTCCCACGACCCGATCCGGCTGTGCGACCGGGTGAGCTGGGACGACGTCGCCGACCTGCGTCGGCGCTGGCGGGGCCGGATCATCCTCAAGGGCCTGCTGGCATCGGCCGACGCGCTGCGGGCTGCGGAGGCCGGGGTCGAAGCCATCGTCGTGTCCAACCACGGCGGGCGCAACCTGGACAGCGCCCCGTCGCCGCTCGCGGTGCTGCCGCGGATCGTCGACGCGGTCGGCGACCGGCTGACGGTGCTGGCCGACAGCGGCGTGCGGCGTGGCAGCGACGCCGCGAAGCTGCTGGCTGCCGGGGCGGCGGCGGTGCTGCTCGGCCGTGCGCCCCTGTTCGGCCTCGCCGCCGGCGGTCAGGCGGGCGCCGAACATGCGCTGGCGATCCTGCGGGACGAACTCGACCGGACCATGGCCCTGCTCGGCTGCCGGACGGTGGCCGACCTGCGCGGCTGCGCCGCCTGAGGGCGCACCGACTTAGAAATCCAGCATCGCGTTGTCGATCACCTCCTTCATGACGAAGAAGGTGCGCGTCTGCCGCACGCCCGGCAGGGCGATCAGCTCCTGACCGTGCAGGCGGTTGAAATCGGCGATGTCGCTGACCCGGATCTTCAGGAAGAAGTCGAAATCCCCGGCGACCAGATGGCAGTCGAGGACGAAGGGCAGCTTGCGGATCGCCCGCTCGAACTCGGCAAAGCTCTCCGGCGTCGAGCGGTCCAGCTCCACCCCGACCATCACCAGCGTGCCGCGATCCACCTTGGCCGGCTCGATCTCGGCCCGCACGGAGCGGATGTACCCCTCGGCGAACAGGCGTTGCGTGTGCCGGTGGCAGGTGGCGGGGCTGAGATGCACCGCCGCCGCCAGATCCGCGTTCGTTATCCGGCCATCCCTTTGAAGATGCTGAAGAATCTTCCGATCCGTCGGACTCAGCTCGTCAGTGATGGCATTTTCTCTCATTTCGGTCCCGGTTTTTGGATAGGATTAGCTATGCAATGGCATTTTAGGGGCGATAATCGGAAATTCGACAGCGAAGTTCGAGAGCACCTTTCATTTCGGCGGTGATACCGTCGCTTCACTTGAGACAGTGGAGCCCCGCCATGCTGCGCCTCGATCGCTTCGAACGTTATCCGCTCACCTTCGGCCCGTCTCCCATCGAACATCTGCCGCGCCTGACCGAGGCGCTCGGCGGCAAGGTCGAGATCTACGCCAAGCGCGACGACTGCAACTCCGGCCTCGCCATGGGCGGCAACAAGCTGCGCAAGCTGGAATACATCGTTCCCGACGCCATCGCGGCCGGGGCGGACACGCTGGTGTCGATCGGCGGCGTGCAGTCGAACCACACCCGCATGGTCGCGGCGACCGCCGCCAAGCTCGGCATGAAGTGCGTGGTCGTCCAGGAAAGCTGGGTTCCGCACGAGGACGCCGTCTATGACCGCGTCGGCAACATCCTGCTGACCCGCCTGATGGGCGCCGACAGCCGCATCGTTTCGGACGGCTTCGACATCGGCATCCGCAAGAGCTGGGAAGACGCCATCCAGTCGGTGAAGGATGCCGGCGGCAAGCCCTACGGCATTCCGGCCGGCGGCTCCGTCCACAAGTATGGCGGCCTCGGCTATGTCGGCTTCGCCGAAGAGGTCCGCAAGCAGGAAGCCGACCTCGGCTTCAAGTTCGACTACATCGTCGTCTGCGTCGTGACCGGCTCGACCCAGGGCGGCATGATCGTCGGCTTCGCCGCCGACGACCGCGCCGACCGCGTGATCGGCATCGACGCCTCCGGCACCCCGGAACAGACCCGCGCCCAGGTCCGTGAGATCGTCGACAACACCGCCGAACTGGTCGAACTCGGCCGCAAGGTCCGCGACGACGAGATCGTCATCCTGGAAGACTACGCCTATCCGGCCTACGGCGTGCCCAGCGCCGAGACCAACGAGGCGATCCGCCTCGCCGCCCGTACCGAGGCGATGATCACCGACCCGGTCTATGAGGGCAAGTCGATGCAGGGCATGATCGACCTCGTGAAGAAGGGCTATTTCCCCGAAGGCTCGAAGGTCCTCTACGCCCATCTCGGCGGCGCCCCGGCGCTGAACGGCTACAGCTATACGTATCGCAACGGCTGAACGCCTCTCCCTAATGGAAGATCCCCTCTCCCCCCCGGGGAGAGGGTTAGGGTGAGGGGGTTGCACTGCGGCCCTCTCCCAAGAATTCACGCTATGCATCCCCCTCACCCCGGCCCTCTCCCCGCTTTCGGCGGACCGGAGGTCCGCCTGTCGCGTCAGCGCAAACGAAGTTTGCGCGTGAGCGGGGGGAGAGGGGGAATGCCCGCCTCGCATGAACCGACCTACCCCTCCAGCCCCGCGATCGTGACCGCCAAAGCCTGGGCGCGCGGCACCAGCGTGTCGAGCCGGCACCATTCGCGTTCCGTATGGGCGGCGCCGCCGACCGGTCCCAACCCGCACAGGGACGGCACGCCGAGTGCCCCGGTGAAACCGGAATCGGCACAGCCGCCGGTGAACTCCCCGCCGACATCGAAGCCGACCTCCTTCGCCGCCGCCTGATAACGGGCGAACAGCTCGGCCGAATGCCGCTCCTCCAGCGGCATGAACAGGTGCCCCCGTTCATAGGACGCGCTGGTGCCCGGCACGTCCTCCGCTGCCAGGATCGCCTCCACCCGCTCCAGAATGCCGTCGAGCTGATCGACGGAGCGGAAGCGGATGTCCAGCGCCGCCTCCGCATGGTCGGCGACGGTGTTGTGCGTCCGCCCGCCGCGGATGACGCCGACATTGGTGGTGATGCCGCTGGGATAGTCGGTCAGCGCATGCAGCGCGGTGATCTTCGCCGCCAGCGCGCCGATGGCGCTCGCCCCGTCGGCATGGTTGACGCCGGAATGGGCGGCCCGTCCGGTCACCGTGATGTCCAACGTCAGCCCGCCCTTGCGCGCGGTGACGACATTGCCCGACACCCGACCCGGCTCGGCGTTGAAGGCGGCGCGGGCACCCCGCGCCACCTCCTCAATCACCTTGCGGCCGGACGGCGAGCCGATCTCCTCGTCGGCGGTGAACAGGCCGATCAGCGGGAAGCCGGTGCCGCCCGCCGCCTTCAGCGCCCGCAGCACGAAGACGTCGACGACCAGCCCGCCCTGCATGTCGGCCACGCCCGGCCCATAGGCGGTATCGCCGTCGCGTCTGAAAGGCCGGGCCGCCACCGTGCCCTTGGGATAGACGGTGTCGCGGTGCCCCATCACCAGCACCGGCGCCCCGCCATCCTGTCCCGGAATGTCGGCCTTCAGCACGCTGCCGTAGGTCTCGTTCGGAAAACGGGTCACGGCGATGCCATCGGCCTCCAGCATCGCCGCCATGATCTCGCCGACCGCATCGATGCCGGCCCGGTCCCGGCTGCCGGAATCGATGTCGACGATGCGCTGGAGCATCTCCTCCATCTCGGCGCGGCGGCCCGCCAGCCAGTCGCTGGCACGTTGGGCGAGCGGGGTCATGCGCGGAGGGCCTCCTTGCCGGCGGTCCTGCGGGCGTCCCGGACGGCGGAACCGGTCTCGCCCAGATCCCAGAACAGCCCGGCCATCACCCGCAGGGCCTCCTCGGCGACCGGCGCCAGCAGATGCTCGTCGGGCGCATGCTGGGAACAGGCGGGATAGGAATGGGGAACCCAGATGGTCGGCAGCCCCAGCACCTCGGCGAAGACGTCGTTGGGGATCGAGCCGCCCAGATTGGGCAGGAGCGCCGGCTTCTTGCCCGTCGTCCGCGCCAGCGAGTCCAGTGCCCAGCCCACCCACGGGTCGGTGGGATCGAGCCGGGTGGCGGAGAACGCCTCCATCCGGCTGGCGGTCACCTGCACCCGTCCGAAGCCATTGGCGGCGAGATGGGCGCGCACGGCGTCGAGCACCTTCGCCGGATCGGTGCCAACGACGAAGCGCAGTTGCAGCGTCGCCTTGGCGTTCGCCGGCACCGCGTTGACCGGCGCACGCGGATTGCCGGTCTCGAAGGCCAGCACCTCCAGCGTGTTCCAGCCGAACACCCGCTCTTCCGGCGTCAGGCCGGCCTCGCCCCAATCACGGTCGATCTCCGGATCGTTTGGCCCGCCGCCCACCGTCAGGTCGGCGATGGCGGCCTTGACCGCCGGCGGGATGCCGGCCGGCTTCAGCGCATCGAGCCTGATCCGCCCCTGCCCGTCGACCAGCGAGGCGATGGCGTTCGCCAGGATGGTGCCGGGATTGGCGAGCAGCCCGCCCCAGTTGCCCGAATGGTGGGCACCCTTGCGCAGATCGACCGTCAGTTCGAAATTCAGCGCGCCGCGCGAGCCGAGGAACACCGTCGGCCGCCCGGCGATCACCCGCGGCCCGTCCGAGGCGATCAGCACGTCGGCGGAGAGATCCTCGCCATGGCGTTCGGCCAGCGCGCGCAGGCCGGGCGAGCCGGCCTCCTCGCCCATCTCGATCACGAACTTGGCATTGAAGCCCAGGCTGCCGCCGCGCTCGGCCATCACCTGGGCCAGCGCCGCGATGTTGACGGAATGCTGGCCCTTGTTGTCGGCGGTACCGCGCCCGTACCAGCGGTCGCCCTGGACCGTCACCGTCCACGGGTCGATGCCGTCGCGCCAGCGCCCCTCATGGCCCGGCACCACGTCGCCATGGCCGTAGATCAGCACGGTGGGCAAATGGTCGGCCTCGTGGCGCTTGGCGATCAGGAACGGCCCGCGCCCGGAGACCGGGTTCTCCACGATGGTGCCGGTGAAGCCGAGCGTCGCCAGCGACGGGATCATCTCCCCGTCCAGATAGGCGTGCAGCTCCGCTCCATGGTCGGGCGACTGGCTTTCGGACTTGATGGCGACACGCCGCGTCAGGTCGGCCAGGAAGGCACCGGACGCGAAGTGATGGGCGGCGCGCGCGATGGCGCCGTCACGCGATGGCTGGTGAGTCATGGCGGAACTCGGGAATTGGGGGAAGGGGTCGTTAAATGGCGTGATGGCAGGCGGCGACGCCGTCGGCGACCGGAATGGGACCCGGCGCCTCGACGCGGCACCGGTCGGTGGCGCGCGGACAGCGCGGGTGGAAGGCGCAGCCGGGCGGCGGCGCGATGGGGTTGGGGAAGGAGCCTCCGAGCACGGCATCGGGCATGCCCAGGCTTGGATCGGGGGTCAGCACGCAGTCGAGCAGCGCCCGGGAATAGGGATGGCCGGCGCCGGTGAACAGCGCCTCGCGCCCGCGTTCCTCGACGATGCGGCCGAGATACATCACCGCCACCCGGTCGGCGAGATGCTCGACCACCGCGAGATTGTGGCTGATGAAGAAGTAGGTCAGCTTGAACTCGCGCTTCAAATCCATCAGCAGGTTCAGGATCTGCGCCTGCACCGAGACGTCGAGCGCCGAGGTCGGCTCGTCGCAGATCAGCACGTCCGGCTGCATGACCAGCGCGCGGGCGATGGCGACGCGCTGGCGCTGCCCGCCCGACATCTGGCCGGGATAGGCGTCGATCATCCGGCGCGGCAGACCGACCGCGTCCAGCATCTCCGCCACCTTCTTCTGCCGGGTGGCGGAGGTACCGATGCCGTGGGCGACCAGCGGCAGGGCGATCAGGTCGGCGACGGACTTGCGCGGGTTCAGCGAGGAATAGGGATCCTGGAACACCGGCTGGATGCGCCGCGCCACCTCCCGCCGGTCGGTCCGGGCGATCGGCACGCCGTCGATGCGGATTTCGCCGGAGGTCGGCTTGGTCAGCCCCAGCAGCAGCTTCGCCAGCGTCGATTTGCCGGAGCCGCTTTCGCCGACCAGCGCATGGACCTCGCCGCGGGCGACGCTCAGCGACACCCCGCCGACGGCGGTCAGCATCGCCCTGGGTTTGAACATCCCCTGCGGCACCGGGTAGATCTTGGTGACGTTTTCGAGTTCGAGCACCGGAACGGTCATCTCGGTCTCCGGTCAATGAAGACGATTAATCGGGGAGGGCGATCAGGCGGGAACGGCGACAGGGTCGAGCACGCAGGCCATGCGGTGGCCGGGGCCGAGGTCCCGTTCCGGAATGGCGGCGGCGCAGGCGTCGGTGGCGCGGTCGCAGCGGTTGCGGAAGGCGCAGCCGGCCAGCGGACCGATCAGGTTCGGCACCTGCCCCGGAATGGTGCCCAGCGGCTCGCCCGGCCGGGTGCGGCCGGGGACCGGGATGGCGCGCAGCAGCCCCTGGGTGTAGGGATGGCTGGGGGCGCCGAACACCGCCTCCACCGGGCCGGTCTCGACCAGCCGGCCGGCATACATCACCGCCACCTTGGTGGCGACGCGGGCGACGACGCCCAGATCGTGGGTGACCAGGATCAGCCCCATGCCGAACTCGCGCTGGATGTCGCGCAGCAGCAGCAGGATCTGCGCCTGGATCGTCACGTCGAGCGCGGTGGTCGGCTCGTCGGCGATGATGAGATCCGGTTCGCACATCAGACCCATGGCGATCATCACCCGCTGGCGGAGGCCGCCCGAGAGCTGATGCGGATACTGGCCGAGCCGCGAGGCGGCGGCGGTGATGCCGACCCGCTCCAGCAGATGAACCGCCCGGTCGCGCGCCGCGGCCCGGCCGACCGGACGATGGCGGCGCAGCGCCTCGGCCAGCTGGTCGCCGACGGTGTAGGCCGGGTTCAGCGAGGTCATCGGCTCCTGGAAGATCATCGCCATGCGGTCGCCGCGCAGATCCTCCATCTCGCGGCGGCCGGCGGTCATCAGGTCGATGCCGTCGAAGCGCATGGAGCGCGCCTTGCGCACCGCCCGTGACGGCAGCAGGTCCATCAGCGCCAGCGAGGTCAGCGACTTGCCCGACCCGCTTTCCCCGACGATGGCCAGCGTCTCGCCACGCTCCAGCGTGAAGGACACCCCGTTGACGGCGTGCAGCAGCCCGGCCTCGGTGGGGATCTCGATGGTGAGGTTGTCGACGTCGAGCAGGGGCATGGCCGTCAGCTCCGGTTGTCGGGGGCGGTGACGTCGCGCAGGCCGTCGCCCAGAAGGTTGATGCCGAGGACCAGCGCCACCAGCGCCACGCCGGGGATGGTGATGACCCAGGGGCTGAAGAACATGTACTGCTTGCCCTCCGAGATCATCAGGCCCCAGGACGGCAGTGGCGGCTGCACGCCAAGCCCGAGGAAGGACAGCGCCGCCTCCAGCAGGATGGCGTGGGCCATCTCCAGCGTGGCGACCACGATCAGCGGGTTGAGGATGTTCGGCAGAACCTCCGAGAAGACGATCAGCCGCGTCGAACAGCCGATGGCGCGGGCCGCGGCGACGAAATCGGCATGGGCGATCTGCTGGGTCGTCGACCGCGCCACCACCGCGAAGCGGTCCCACAGCAGCAGGCCGAGCACGACGATGACCGTGTTCAGCGCGGTGCCGACCAGGGCCGCCACCGCCAGCGCCACCAGCACCACCGGGAGCGCCAGCCGGACGTTGATGATGTAGCCGATGACCATGTCGACCCGCCCGCCGAAGAAGCCGGCGGCAACCCCCAGCGCCGTTCCGATCACGCCCGACAGCAGCACCGTCGCCGCCCCGATCATCAGCGAGATGCGACCGCCATAGAGCAGCCGGGCGAAATAGTCGCGCCCCAGCTTGTCGGTGCCGAGCCAGTGCTCCCAGCTTCCCTTGTCGTGCCAGACCGGCGGGATCAGCCGGCGGGAGATGTCCTGCGCATAGGGATCGTGGGCGGTGAACAGCGGCGCGCCGACCGACAGGACGAGGATGACGGCGAGGAGGACCGCACCGGCCATGAAGCCGGGATGGCGCGTCGCCCGCTTGGTGAAGCGGGCCAGCGGCGACCGGCGGGCGGGGACGGCGTCGAAGCTGGCAAGGGCGGCAGCCGTGGCGGCGGCCGCGGCCGTGTCTGAAGCGCTGGTGGTGCTCATGCGACGCGGATCCTTGGGTCCAGCCAGGCGTTGAGGAGGTCGGCGAGGAAGGTCAGCAGGATGTAGATCGTGGCCAGCAGCATCACGATGGCCTGGACCACCGGGAAATCCTTGCGCGCGATGGCTTCCCAGGCGAGCTGGCCCAGCCCCTGCAGCGAGAAGACCGCCTCGACCACGATGGAGCCGCCGAGCATGAAGCCGAACTGCACCGCCGCCAGCGCCACCACCGGCACCACCGCGTTGCGCAGCGCATGCTTGAAGATGACGGTGTGCGGACGCAGGCCCTTGGCGCGTGCGGTGCGGATATAGTCGGACGCCATCACGTCCAGCATGCCGTTGCGGGTCAGCCGCATCACCGCCGGGATGGCGTACCAGCCGAGCGCCACCGACGGCAGCACGTAATGGCTCCAGGTGGCGTTGCCGGACACCGGCAGCCAGCGCAGGTTGACCGCGAAGACGATGATCAGGGAGAGGCCGAGCCAGAAGGTCGGCACCGCCTGCCCAAGGGCGCAGAAGGCCAGGGCGCCACGGTCGAACCAGCTGCCGCGCTTCACCGCGGCCAGCGCCCCCAGAGGAATGGCGACGAGCAGGGCGAGGCCGAGCGCGATGGCGCCGAGCTTCAGGGTGATCGGGATGCGATCGCCGAGCAGCGACGCCACCGATTCCCGGAAATAGAAGGACCGGCCGAAATCGAACTGCACGGCCCCGGCCAGCCAATGGCCGTACTGGACGACGAGCGGCTGGTCCAGGCCGTATTCGACGCGTACACGCGCCACCTGCTCGGGCGACGCCTCGGGGCCGGCGAGGTCGGTGGCGAGGTCGCCGGACAGGTGCAGAAGCAGAAAGGCTATGACCGATACGGTCAGCACGACCGACAGCGCCACGGCGAGCCGGCGAAGCAGGAATGCCAGCATGGCGGCCTCCCGAAGAGGAGAGTGCAGGAAAGCGCTGCGGGCCGGTCAGCGACCGTGCCAGCCCGCTGCCACGGTCTCACTTCCAGTGAGCGGTGTAGAAGCGCGGAAGCTCGTCGGCCTGGGCGGTGAAGGACAGGTCGGAACTGAAGGCGTAATTGCTGGGATAGGAGAACAGCGGCAGCAAGTAGCCCTTCTCGGCGATCATCGACAGCGCCTGCTTGTAGAGATCCTTGCGCGCCGCGTTGTCGGTGGTGGTGTCCGCCTTGTCCAGCAGAGCCCTGACCTTGGGATCCCGGCTCATGTCATCCTCGTTCTCCTTGAACCACACGCCGGTGAAGGCCGAGGCGTCGTTGACCGAGAAGGACCCCCAGGTCTGGTATTGCAGCGGCACCTTGCCAGCGCGGGAAGCCTCGCGCATCGCGGCGTATTTCAGGAAGCGCAGGTTGGCGCGGATGCCGACCGCGCGCAGGTAGCCGATGACCGCCTCGGCATAGTCGCGTTCGCGGTAGGCGTAGAGGTCGGTGTCGAACCCGTTCGGATAGCCGGCCTCGGCCAGCAGCTTCCGCGCCTTGTCCGGATTGTACTCGTAGCGCGGCACGCCGTCGTCGGTGCAGCCGATCTGGTCGATGAAGCAGGCGGAGTTCATCACCCGCGCGCCCTCGCCGACCAGATTCTTGACCATCGCCTGACGGTCGACGGCATAGGCGATGGCCTGGCGCACCTTCTCGTTCTTCATCGGCGTGTCGGCGGCGGTGCGGCCTGCGGCGTCGAACTGCAGGAAGCCGACGCGCATCGTCTCGGCCGACAGCACGGTGACGTTCGGCACCGCCTTCAACTGGTCCGCCTGATCCTTCGGCACGCGCCAGATCCAGTCGACCCCGCCGGTCATCAGCTCGGCCATGCGGGTCTCGCCGTCCGGGATGACGCGGAACTCGATCTTGCCGATCGACGGGTCGCCGAGCGGGCTGCCTTTCCAGTAGCCCTTGTACTTCTCCATCTTCACGCCCTTGCCGTTCTCCACCGCCGTGATGCGGTAGGGACCGGTGCCGATGGGCGCCTTGGAGAAGCCGTCCAGCCCGACCTTTTTGAAATAGGCGGCGGGATAGATCGGCGTCGGGCCGGACAGATACTCCAGCGCCGCCGGGAACGGCCCCTTCAGGCGGATGCGGACCGTGTGGTCGTCGACCTTGTCGGCGCCGGCCATCCATTCGACGTTCTGCTTGGTCACCACCTTCGCTTCCGGCGTCAGCACGTAGTTGAAGGTGAAGACGACGTCGTCGGCGGTGAAGGGCGAACCGTCCTGAAAGGTCACGCCCTGGCGCAGCGTGAGTTCCAGCGTGACCGGATCGACCCATTTCCAGGCGGTGGCGAGTTCCGGCTCATACTGGCTGGTCTTGGGATTCCGGTGGATCAGCGTTTCCCACACGAGATGGGCGATGATGACGCCTTCGCGCAGATTGTTGTGATAGGGGCTGATGTTTTCCGGCTCGCTGTCAGAGGCATAGACCAGCGTGTCATTCGCCTTGTTGGCGAGCGCCGCGGTGGAAAAGGAGACCGCGGGCAGAGCCAGCGCCGCGACCGCGGCGACCATCATCGACTTACCGTACGCAAAGGGCGCCATGTCCGAACTCCGTCCAAGAGGGTCCATTTGCACGAAAGTTAGTCATGACACGGTATTGTGCAGATTGGCATGCCGCAATTATAATAGTTGGAAGTTCACGTTGCTGAGTCGGCAACGATTTGATTGGGCATACTGATTTTCCGTTAGATTATCCGACCGAGCCAGGCAGGGGAACCGCCATGAACGCCACCGCGTTGCGCTATTTCCTGGAAGTCGTCCGCACCGGTTCGATCGCCGACGCCTCGACGCGCCTCCATGTCGCCTCCTCCGCCATCAGCCGGCAGATCGCCCATCTCGAAGCGGACCTCGGCGTCGATCTGTTCGAACGCCGGCCGCGCGGCATGGTGCCGAGCTATGCCGGCGACCTGCTCGCCCGCCACGCCCAGCGGGTGTTCCTGGAGGAGGAAGCCATCGTGACCGAGTTGAAGCGGTTGCGCGGGCTGGCCAGCGGACGGGTCCGCGTTGCCGCGACCGAGGGGTTCGGGATGAGCCTGATCCCGGCGGCGGTCCGCAGCTTCCGCGAGCGCCATCCCGGCATCCGCATCGAACTGCGCATCGAGGCGCCGGCCGCCGTGACCCGCATGGTTCGCGAGGGCGAGGTCGATATCGGAGCGACCTTCTCCTTCGCCCCGGAACCGGGGGTGAGGGCGATGGGAGAGGGCCGCGCGCCCGTGCTCGCCGTGATGGCGAAGGAGCATCCGCTGGCGGACAGGACCGTCCTGTCGCTGGCCGAACTGGCCCGCGAGCCGATGGCCCTGCCGGAGAAGGACACCACGGTGCGGCAGCTGTTCGACATCGCCTGCGGACTGGCTGGCGTGGTGATCGAACCGGTGCTGGTTTCCAACTACATCGCCGGGCTGTGGGCCTTCGCCGCGGAAGGCGGCGGCATCACCATCGCCAGCCCCTTCACCGTCCACTCCAGCACGGTCGGCCATCCGGTGGCGTCGGTGCCGATCGACTCCCCCACGCTGGACCAGCGCTATTACCAGATCCAGACCATGCTCGGCCGCCATTTGCCGGAAGCGGTCTACGCCTTCGCCACGCACCTGACCGGCATCATCCAGCGTCTGGACCGTAGCGGCGAACGGCCGCTCCACGCCGACCGGCAGGAGGCGCTTTCTTAGAAGTCACATCCGGCTGAGCGTCAAACGTCGGCCAGCGCGATCTCGATCCGCTCCTTGCCCTTGCCGGTGTTGCGCCGCTTCAGCGTCAACGCCCCGATCTCTCCCGTCCGGCGCAGATGCGTGCCGCCGCAGGGCACCCGTGCGAAGCCGGGGATTTCCCAGAAACGGCGCTCCGCGGCCTCGTCACTGAAGCCGCTGACGATAGGGGTGTCGGCCACAACGATCCGCGCCGCCTGCCCGGCGAATTCCGGAAGCAGCGGGGTCAGCGGTTCGTTCCAGGCGAAGTCGATGCGGGCTTTGTCGGCGGCGATGTGGGCGCCGATTTTCTGGATGCCGGGGAAGCGGCGCACGACCAGTTCGAGGACGATCTCCGCCGCGAAATGCAGACGCATCAGCCGGTAGCGGCGCTCCCAGTCGATCGCCACCTCGACGGCGTCGCCGGGAGAAAATCCGTGACCGGCCGCAAGCCTGTAGCGGATCTCACGGCCGTCCTTGCGCGCCTCCAGCACCTCGAAGTTGCCGATCGCTCCGGCATCGCTCTCCTGCCCGCCGGAAAGCGCGTAGAAGATGGTGGCCTCCAGCGTCACCGCGTCGCCGTCCACCGAGGCTATGCGGGTATCCAGGCGGGTCTGGTAGGGATCGTCCCAAAACAGTTTCCGCGTCATGGGGTGCCTCGCGAAAAGCCACACGAAATCGACATTTCCGAGAAGGATATCCCATTCGGGCGCTCAGAAGGCACCCCGCTTCACCGAAAACCCGTATCGCACCGCCACAGCCCCGCATCGGCAGGGCTGTGGCGCGGGAACGGGATACGACTGCGCCAGCGCCGAACGCCGACACATCCATCACCGCCTGGGGTTACTTGGTGGACTCGCTCTTCAGGTAAGCGATCAGGTCCGCACGCTTGGCGTCGTCCTTGACGCCGGCGAAGGCCATCTTGTTGCCGGGCAGAGCCGCCTTGGGGTCCTTCAGATAGGTATCGAGCTTCTGCTCGTCCCACTCATAACCGGCATCCTTCACCGCCGCGGAATAGCTGAAGCCGTCGACGCTGCCAGCCTTGCGTCCGACGATGCCGTGCAGGTTGGGACCGACGCGGTTGGGGCCGCCGGCCTCGATGGTGTGGCAGGCCTTGCAGGTGTTGAACACCGTCTTGCCCGCCGCGGCATCGCCGTCCGCGGCCTGCGCCGTTACGGTTCCACCGGAAATCAGAATGACGGACGCCAACAGAATGTTGCGCATGACGGACACGGCGTAACTCCCATTTCTCAACGTTGCCTCCGGCCATCTGGAGAAATCGGCCGGAGAGGTAGGCCGGTTTGCGGTCCGGCTGGCCCGGCGGAAGCTACTGGCGGCAGGAAGAGCCAGAAAGCGAATTTAACCGATGGTTGTTATCGGTTTTTCCGATACTATTTTGCCGTATTAAGGGAAGCAAGGGGGACGGCCGCGTCCAAGAGATGCGACGAATCGTCTCACATCGCCCGGTCGCGATCAAGCTGCCGATGGCGTAGGTCTGGTCGCCGAAGACCCGGAGGCGACCGGCGGCGGACGCCGGCATTCAAGCGAGGTGTCATGGACACGGAAATGGCGCGGACATTTCTGGAGGTGACGGCGGCCGGCAGCTTCATGGCCGCCGCCGACCGGCTTCACGTGACCCAATCGACGGTCAGCACCCGCATTCAGCAGTTGGAACAGCAGCTTGGCTGCCGTCTGTTCGTACGCAACAAGACCGGAGCTTCGCTGACCACCGCCGGACTGCGCTTCCAGCGCCATGCCGTCGCGATCCTTCGCCTGTGGGAACAGGCCCGCCAGGAGGCCACCCTGCCCGCCGGCCACAAGGCGCTTCTGCGCATCGGCAGCGAGGCCGGCCTGTGGAACCGCCTGCTGTACCGCTGGATTCCCTGGATGCGGCGCAATGCCACCGACATCGCCCTGCGCTGCGACGTCGGCCTGCCGAACGGCCTGCTGCAAGGCCTTCAGGACGGAACGCTGGACGTCGCCGTCCTCTATTCGCCGCGCGCCCTGCCCGGCCTCTCCATCCGCCTGCTGCTGGAGGAGGAACTGGTCCTCTTCCGAATGCCGGCGGTCGAGGATTACCTGGAGGAGCCTTATGTCCACATCGACTGGGGCGACGATTTCCGCCGCAACGTGCGCCTGCACCGTCCCGACGCGCAGTCGGTCCCGGTCTCGATCGGCGTCGGGACTCTCGGCCTCGACTATGTCAAGCAATGCGGCGGTACGGGGCATTTCCCCCGGCAACTCGTCCAGCCGCTGATCGACGCCGGCCAGGGCGAGATCCTGCCGGAAGCCCGCCCCCTCACCCTCCCGATCTACGCCGCCTATCCCACCGACGCCGACGCCGCCATCATCGACCCGGCGCTCACCGGATTGAAGACCATCCTGGGCGCCCCAGCGGAAGCCCGCATTTAAGTCGGAAAAGCCGATGGATAATATCGGTTTATTTCGCTTTTTCCGATGAATGCCGCTGCCTAGGATCGGTTTTGCGGGAAGGCCGGGGCCTGTCCGGCGTCGATGCCGGCGCCCTGCCGCCCCACACGCATCCAACCAGCAATCGAGGGTCCGATCCGATGTCCATGCAGCCGGCCGAGCCATCCGCGCTCGCAGACGAAGGCGCCACGACGGAGGCGAAGTTCCGCCGGTTCGAATCCCCCTACGTCGTGTTTCCGTCGCTGATCCTCCTGCTCATCATGCCGCTCGGCATCGTGTTCCATCCGGCCTGGCTGGCGACCGTTGCCGAGGTGGGCGTTGTCGTGATGTTCATCGCCATTTTCCGCATGATGCGCCTGTGAGACCGGCGGACCGGCCGCTCAGCCACGGGCGGACCGGGTCCTCCAGGCGATGGTGGCCGAGACCGCCAGCGCCCCGGCGCTCAGCGCCAGCGCCCACAGCAGAATGCCAAAACCGGCCCCTTCGTGACGCACGGCAACGGACAGCGCCGCCGCGATGCAAAGCAAGGCCGCCAGCCGCAGCCGGAACACCGTGCGGCGCGGCGGTCCCCGCCTGGAATCGACCAGGTCGCGCCAATGCCGCTCCACCGTCAGGGCAAGGGCGGCGAAG
This sequence comes from Azospirillum sp. 412522, assembly GCF_019805165.1. Classification (GTDB taxonomy): domain Bacteria; phylum Pseudomonadota; class Alphaproteobacteria; order Azospirillales; family Azospirillaceae; genus Azospirillum. The sequence continues at coordinate 178,077 of NZ_RWIJ01000002.1, read as the reverse complement.
GCAAGGTAGCAGAGCCCGAACAGTCCGGGCAGCGGCAGCACATCAGGCATGGTCGGTCACCTTCGCCAGGGTTGAGAGGTCGGGAGAGTCCCGGCGCACCAGCCGCCGCGACGCCCGCCACGCGACATAGGCGGTCAGCGCCAGCACCAGATCGACGCCCAGCACCGCCCAATCGGCCGCGGCGGCTGCGCGGACGGGATGCTCCCCCGTCGTGATCCAGTTCAGCACCACGCAAGCCGCCGCCAGCAGGGCGACGGCGGCGCACTGCACGCTCCAGGGCGGATCGGTCCGGGTACGGACGGCGGCATGGATGGCGGTGCCGATCCAGCTCAGGAAAAAGACGCCGACCTCCACCAGTTCCCGCGACGGAATGCCGGCCGGCAGCAGCCGGTTGGCCGCCATCATCGCCAGCGTGGCGATCAGCAGGCCGGTGGTGCTGCCGCAGGCCAGCGCGGCGACGCTGCGCCAGCCCATGCCCGGCTTCCGCCCATGGGCGACCCGGCGCTTCTCCATCCAGTACAGCATGCCGGTGCCGATCAGCACGCAGCCGGCCAGCCCGAACAGGAAATACAGCCAGCGCAGCGGCCAATGCTCGAAGGCGGCGAAATGCAGCCCCGACAGGACGCGGTGCGTCGCCACGACCGGTCCCGGCGACTGGTATTTCAGCAGGGCGCCGGTGACGCCGTCGAAGAAGACCGGCTGGACGTCCAGGCTGATATGGTCGCCGGTGTCGCGGTTGACGCGGACGACCGACGCGGCATCGCCGGCATTGTAGACGAACACCACCGCCGCCTCGCCGCCGCCCCACAGCCGCTTGGCCTCCGCCACCATCGGATCGAGCGGCGCCATCGGGGCCGCGATGCCGCTGCGCGGCCGGCTGTAATTGCCGAGCGCATCGTCGTAGAAGCGCAGCAGATTGCCGCCATAGAGCGCCTGGACGCCGGCCGGCAGCACGATCGGCAGGACGATGACGATCCCCGTGATGGTGATCATCAGATGGAAGGGCAGAACCAGCACGCCGGTCAGGTTGTGCAGGTCGAGCAGCGAGCGGCGGAACTGCCCCCAGCTGCGGAAGGTGAAGAAGTCCTTGAAGATCCGCGCATGGATGATGACGCCGGAGATCAGCCCGGCCAGCATCGCCACCGACGCGAAGCACACGATCCAATAGCCGACGAAGCCCGCCTTCAGGAGCAGGCTGTAATGCAGCGGATAAAAGAAGGACCCGGCGCCCAGCGTTCCCACCGGCGGCAACAGCGTGCCGTCGGTCGTCGCCACCCCTGCGGCATTGCCGCTCTCCGTCCGCACCCGGAAGGCCATCACCGGCCGCCGCTCGTCCGGTAGTTGGACGAACCAGTCGCGCACCGCCCGGCCGGCGGCGAGCTTTTCCACCACCGGCACCACCGCATGGTCGAGCGAGACCGGCCCGACCTCCACCGCGCCGACACGGGTGTCGGGCATCATCCAGCGGTCGATCTCCGACGCGAAGACGGCCAGCGACCCCATGAAGAAGATCAGCATCAGCAGCCCGCCGAGCGTGACTCCGGCCCAGGTGTGGGGCCACAGCATGGCCGCACGCAGTTCGGGGCTGATCAACTTGCGCTTCCGCGCCGTCATGGCGCCGACATCCCGGCCAGGTGCGACGCCGCGATCAGCAAGGTCCCACCACCGCCCAGCACCGCCCAGCCGACCGCCACCCGCGGCACCGCGAAGGCCCACAACGCGGCAGCCGGCAGCGTCACCAGCGCCAGCAGGCTGGAGGCGGTGACCGCCTCGGCCGGCGCCATGCCGGCGAGCGCCCCCAGCTCCGCCCCGAAGGCGGCGAGGCCCCAGGCGAAGCCGTAGGCGCCGAACACCGCCGCCGTCACCCGTGCGGTCGTGTGGAGGCGCGGCGGTAGGGACCTCCCTCCCGCACGGGTTTCAAGGCGCCGGCCGGTCTTCATCATGATGGCCTTCGATTCATTGTGCCCACGCGCTGATCGGACGAACTCATCCCCAATTAATGATATTCATTCTCATTTGCAATACTAATTGCCTTCATGCCGGAGCCATCCCAACGAAGCCGGACTTCGGCTACACTCGGTCCCATCGTTCCGGCCGGCATGACCCGGGCCGGACCAACGGGGACAAGAAGAATGACCACCGAGAGAGTCGACGGGACTGGCTTTGGCGTTCCTCTGGAAACCGGGCCTCTGGAAACCGGGGAGGTCCTGCTCGCCCGCCACCCCGGCGCCATCATCCAGCCCGTCAAGGGAGTGTGGCCGCGCATCGCGGCCGACGCCTACATCGCTCCCGGCGCGGTGGTGGTCGGCGACGTGACCATCGGGGCGGAGGCCAGCGTCTGGTACGGCTGCGTCCTGCGCGGCGACGATCACAGCATCACCGTCGGGCCACGCACCAACATCCAGGACGGCACCATCGTCCACGTCATGCTGAACGACTATCCCACCGTGATCGGTGCCGACGTCGTGATCGGCCATGGGGTGCGGATGCATGGCTGCACGCTGGCCGACGGCTGCCTGATCGGCATCGGGTCCATCGTGCTGGACGGGGCGGTGGTGGAAAGCGGCGCCATGCTGGCGGCCGGCGCGCTGCTGACCCCGCGCAAGCGCATCCCCGCCCGCCAGCTCTGGGCCGGCAGCCCGGCCAAATTCCTGCGCGACGTCACCGACGCCGAGGTGGAGTTCATCGCCTTCGACGTGCGCCACTATGCCGGACTGGCGCGGGAGGCCTCAGGGCGCATGTGACTCCGCCGGGATGGTGCCTGTGCTGCTGGGACTGGCCGTGGCCGGGTTGGGGCTGCATGTGGTTCTATCGGCCGACCCAGACGTGGCCGAAGCAGGCGCTGACTCTCGCCCTGCTCGGCTATCCGATCTTGCGCCACAGCCTGCTTGCCCAACCCATCGCAGCGGACGGCGAAACTTGCCTGATCCGGCGCAAGCGGCGGATCAGCTTTCACTGTCTTTCGGCAACGGAGGAGCGGGTCGCGCCCCAGTCCCTCATTGTTTTTCCGGTGAAGTGGGTGAATCATAGGTAAAACGATGCCGCACCGGCAAAAGAGGGAGGACGCCAGCGTGAACGGAACCGACAGAGATCCGGCCGATACGCCCGCCGACATGTCCGATACGCCGGACCGCGAACGGCGATACTCCGCCCCGGCACTGGAAAAAGGCCTGGATATCCTGGAATTCCTGTCCGAATGCCGCGACCCGCAATCGTTGCAGCAGATCGGCGACGGGGTAGGGCGCACCAAGGGCGAGATCTTCCGCATGGTCTCGGTGCTGGCGTTGCGGGGCTATATCGAGCGGCTGGAGGGTGACGACCGTTTCCAGGTGACCGACCGGCTGTTCCGGCTGGGCATGAACCGGCCGGTCAACCGCTCGCTGATCGAAATCGCCCTGCCCTTCATGAACGCCTTCGCCGAGACGACCGGCTATTCCTGCCATCTCGCCGTCAAGTCCGGAACGCAGATCGCGGTGGTGGCGCGGGTGGAAAGCACCAGCCACATCGGTTTCACCGTCCGCATCGGCTATCGCCAGCCGCTGGTCCTGACCGGCTCCGGCCATTGCCTGATGGCATTCACCAGCGCCCGCCGCCGCCACGCCCTGTATGAGGAATTGCGGCGGGACGATCCGTGGATCGACCTGGACGCGCTTGGCCACGCGTTGGACGCCATCCGCGCCGCCGGCCATGTCGCCCGTCCGAGCGGGATCACCGAAGCCGTCATCGACCTCTCCTGCCCGGTGATCGACCGGCGCGAGGGCGGTGCCGTCGCCGCCCTGACCTGCCCCTACCTGCGCACCCGGCAGGTCCCGAAGGAACCGGAGGAGATCCTCGCCGCCCTGGAGGAAGCCACCCGGCGTATATCGGAAATCTTCTCGCTCGACTGACACGGCGATTTACAGGCGGAACGACGATGTGTATATAAAATGAATAGTCCGCGACGCGGATTGCATGGAAAGCAATGCATCCGGCGGAACCCCGACCGGACCGGGCATCGAATGGGGGACGCGAACCGCCATGACCGCCAGATTGCAAGGCAAGACCGCCATCGTCACCGCCGCGGCGCAGGGCATGGGCCGCGCCGCCGCCCTGGCCTTCGCCGAGGAGGGCGCCAGCGTGGTGGCGACCGACATCAACGACGGGCTGCTGTCGGAACTGTCCGGCGTTCCCGGCATCGTCACCCGCCACCTCGACGTCTGCGACCCCATGGCGATCCGCGCCTTCGCGGCCGAGGTGCCGGCGCCGTCGGTGCTGTTCAACTGCGCCGGATACGTCCATGCCGGCACGGTGCTGGAGTGCGAGGAGGATGCCTTCGACTTCGCCGTCACGCTGAACGTCCGCTCGATGTACCGGATGATCCGCGCCTTCCTGCCGGGGATGCTGGACGCCGGCGGCGGCTCCATCGTCAACATGTCGTCGGTCGCCTCCTCGATCATCGGGGCGCCGAACCGCTTCATCTACGGCACCACCAAGGCCGCGGTGATCGGCCTGACCAAGTCGGTCGCCGCCGATTACGTCACCCGCGGCATCCGCGTGAACGCCATCTGTCCGGGCACGGTGGACAGCCCGTCGCTGCATGACCGCATGCGGGCGCTGGGCGACTACGACACCGCCCGCGCCGCCTTCATCGCCCGCCAGCCGATGGGCCGGCTGGGCACCGCGGAGGAGGTGGCGAAGCTCGCCGTCTACCTCGCGTCCGACGAATCCTCCTTCATGACCGGACAGGCCATCGCCATCGACGGCGGCTGGACCAACACCTGACCGGAACCGCCGACCGGCGAACACAACAAGAAATTCGGGAAACGCTCCATGAAACGTCTGCGCCATGGCCCGCTGGGGGCCGGAAAGCCGCCGAGCCATCCGAACCGGATCGGATCGAAGGTCCGATCGGAGAGCCGGGCTTCCGGCCGCCGGCCACAGCGCCGGCAGGCGCAGGCGGCGGAGTGACGCCAGCCCGGCCGCGCCCGCAACGGACGGTACGGCCGGCAAGATCAGCGGTTTGCTCGACAAAGCAGCCAGACGGCGCGAACGCTGCCGGATGGGGAGGTGCCATGCAGCAAGCGTCGCTCGGAACGGCCCCCGGCCGGTTCCCCCCAGCCGTGGCGGCAACCGAGTTGCTGCGGCTGGACAGCATCACCAAACGGTTCCCCGGCGTGCTGGCGCTGGACGGCGTCGGCTTCGACCTGCGGCGCGGCGAAGTCCACGCGCTGTGCGGCGAGAACGGGGCCGGAAAATCGACGCTGATGAAGATCATCAGCGGCCAGTACCAGCCCGACGAGGGCAGCATCACCTACAAGGGCGAGGTCCGGCGCTTCGCCTCCTCGCTCGACGCCGAACGGGCCGGCATCGCCATCATCCACCAGGAACTGAACCTCGTCCCGCATCTGAGCGTGGCCGAGAACATCTTCCTGGCGCGCGAGCCGAAGCGCGGCTGGCCCAGCAAATTCTTCGTCGATCGCTCGGCGCTGCGCCGGCAGGCCCAGGCCTGCCTCGACCGGCTGGGCGTCGACATCCGCCCCGACGCGCTGGTCAAATCCCTGTCGGTCGCCCAGTGCCAGATGGTGGAGATCGCCAAGGCGCTGTCGCTGAACGCCGAGATCGTCATCATGGACGAGCCGACCTCGTCCCTGACCGAATCCGAAACCGCCCTGCTGTTCCAGGTGATCCGGGAACTGAAGGAGCAGGGGGTGGGGATCGTCTACATCTCCCACCGGCTGGACGAGATGGCGCTGATCGTCGATCGCGTCACGGTTCTGCGCGACGGCCGTTTCGTCGATACCCGCAGTTTCGCCGACACCTGCGTCGACGAGATCGTCGCGCGGATGGTCGGCCGCTCGCTGGACGACAAGTTCCCGGAACGAACCTCCATACCGACATCCGAAGTGCTGATGGAGGTGCGCGGACTGACCCGCCGCGGCGTCTTCCACGATGTCGGCTTCGAGTTGCGGCGCGGCGAGATCCTGGGCTTCGCCGGGCTGATGGGCGCCGGCCGCACCGAGGTGGCGCGGGCGATCTTCGGCGCCGACCCGCTGGACGCCGGCACCATCCGGCTGGGCGAGCGCGCGATCACGGTGAAGACGCCGCGCGACGCCATCGCCCACGGCATCGCCTACCTGTCGGAGGACCGCAAGAGCCATGGGCTGGCGGTCAAGATGTCGGTCACCCAGAACCTGACGCTGGCCAACATGGGGGCGGTGTCCAACGCGCTCGGCTTCATCGACCGCAAGGCGGAGGAGCAGGCGGCCTGGCGCTACATCCAGATGCTGTCGATCCGCACGCCGTCGCCGCATCAGGTGGCCCGGCTGCTGTCGGGCGGCAACCAGCAGAAGATCGTCATCGCCAAGTGGCTGTTCCGCCAGTCGCGCATCCTGTTCTTCGACGAGCCGACGCGCGGCATCGACGTCGGCGCCAAGTTCGCCATCTACCAGCTTCTCGACCGGCTGGCCGCCGAGGGGATCGGCGTGGTGCTGATCAGCTCCGAACTTCCGGAGATCCTCGGCCTTACCGACCGTGTCGCCGTCTTTCACGAAGGCCGGATCACCGCGGTGCTGAACACGCGCGAGACCAGCCAGGAAGAGATCATGCATTTCGCCTCGGGCCACGGCCGCCCGGCGGCGCCGGGAGCCGAAACGACATGAGCAATCCGACGACGAAGGTCCTTGAAGCCGCCGCCCAGCCGCGCCAGCCGTCGGGCGGCAGCCCCCAGACGATGGACGGCCGGGTGATGAACGACCGGCGCAAGGACCTGATCCAGAAATTCGCCGCGCTGACCGGGCTTCTGGTGCTGGTCGCCGTCTTCTCCATGACCAGCGACGCCTTCCTCAGCGTCGGCAACGGCATGACCATCGCCCTGCAGGTCACCTCCATCGCCTATCTCGGCATCGCCGCGACCTGCGTCATCATCACCGGCGGCATCGACCTGTCGGTCGGCTCCGTCCTGGCGCTGGCCGGCGTGGTCGCGGCGCTGGCGGTCAAGGCGGGGGCGCCGGTGCCGCTCGGCATGGGGCTGGGCATCCTGGTCGGCGCCTTCTGCGGCCTGCTCAACGGGCTGTGCGTGACGCGGCTGAAGCTGCCGCCCTTCATCGCCACGCTGGGCATGATGATGGTGGCACGCGGCGTCGCCCTGCAGATCACCGGCGCCCGCGCCGTGTCGGGCCTGGGCGAGTCCTTCGGCGAGCTTGGCAACGGCGCCATGTTCCGCATCGTCCGCATCGGCGAGGATGGCTTTCCCGACGTGGTCTTCCCCGGCATCCCCTATCCGGTGGTGCTGATGGTGGTGATCGCCATCGCCGTGGCGATCATGCTGAGCCGCACCACGCTGGGCCGCCATATCTACGCCGTCGGCTCGAACGCGGAGGCCGCCCGGCTGTCCGGCGTCAACGTCGCCGGCGTCACCCTGTTCACCTACGTCCTGTCCGGCACGCTGGCCGGCCTGACCGGCTGCGTCCTGATGTCCCGCCTCGTCACCGCCCAGCCCAACGAGGGCGTGATGTACGAGCTGGACGCCATCGCCAGCGCCGTCATCGGCGGCACCTCGCTGATCGGCGGGGTGGGGACGATCTCCGGCACCGCCATCGGCGCCTTCGTGATCGGCATCCTGCGCAACGGGCTGAACATGAACGGCGTATCGTCCTTCACCCAGCAGATCATCATCGGTCTGGTCATCCTGCTGACCGTCTGGATCGACCAGATCCGCAACCGGCGCTGACCGGCGTTTTCGACCGGCAGACGTCCGCAAAAAAAGCCAATCGCCCAAAACAAACCAATCGGGAGTGAAACCATGAAGCGCTTCGTTTCGGCCTGTCTGGCGTCCGCCATCGCTCTCGCCACAGGTTCGGCCCTCGCCGCCGACAAGGAAATCGCCGTGGTGGTGAAGACCGTGAACTCCACCTTCTGGCAGAATGTGCAGAAGGGTGCCGCCACCGCCCAGAAGGAGGCGGACGGCTATACCATGACCTTCCAGGGTCCGGCGTCGGAATCGGCCATCGCCGATCAGGTCAACATGGTCGAGAACGCAGTGAACCGGAAGGTCGCCGGCATCGTGCTGGCCCCGTCCGACCCCGACGCGCTGGTCCCCGCCCTGAAGAAGGCTTGGGAAGCCAAGATCCCGGTGGTGCTGATCGACTCCTCCGTCGCCGACGCCGGCAAGCAGTATTACCAGGCCATGCTGTCCACCGACAACGTCAAGGCCGGCGAGCTGTGCGCCAAGGCGCTGATCGACAAGGTCGGCACCAGCGGCAAGATCGCCGTCATGTCCTATGTCGCCGGCGCCGGGTCGGAGATCGGCCGGGTCGGCGGCTTCACCAAATACATCAAGGACCATTCCAAGCTGGAGATCGTCGGTCCCTTCTATTCGCAGTCGCAGATGGCGACCGCGCTGAACCAGACTACCGACGTGCTGGCCGCCAACCCCGACCTGAAGGGCATCTTCGGCGCCAACGAGCCGACCGCCATCGGCATGGGCCGCGCGCTGGCCCAGAGCGGCAAGGCCGGCCACATCACCGCGGTCGGCTTCGACGGCAACCAGGATCTCCAGGGCTTCGTCAAGGACGGCACGCTGGAGGCCATCGCCGTCCAGGGGTCCTACCAGATGGGCTATCTCGGGGTGCAGACGGCAGTCAAGCTGACCAAGCGCGAGAAGGTCGAAAAGGCGCTCGACACCGGCGTGGTGCTGGTGACCAAGGCCAATCTGGCGACGCCGGAAGCCCAGAACGTTCTGTACTGAGCACGTCCTGTACTCCTCTCCTCCGCCTCGGGCGTGCGCGGCGCCCGGTCCCTCGCCGCGCACGCCCTTTTTCTTCCATGTCGCGTTCTCCGCAATCGAGGCGTCTCCCATGAAACTGACCGACCGCCGCACCTTGCCGCGCTCCGGCCTGTCGCTCCCGGTGATCGGGCTGGGCTGCGCGCAGTTGGGCGGACTCTACCGCCCGACCGATCCGGCCGAGGCCGACCGGCTCGTCGCGGCGGCCTGGGATGCCGGCATCCGCTATTTCGACACCGCCCCCTATTACGGCTACGGCCGGTCGGAGCGGCGGCTGGGCGCCGCGCTGTGCGACCGGCCGCGCGACGGGTTCGTTTTGTCGACCAAGGTCGGCCGGCTGATCCGCCCCAACGCCGGCGGCAGTCGGGTGCAGGGAGTCGATGCCGACGGCTGGGCCGATCCCCTGCCTTTCCATCCCGTCTACGATTACTCCCGCGACGGCATCCTGCGCTCGGTGGAGGATTCGCTCCAGCGCCTCGGCCTCGCCCGCATCGACATCCTCTATGTCCACGACATCGGCCGGGTCACCCATGGCGATGCCCATGCCCATCATTGGGATGCGCTGACCCGTGGCGGCGGTTTCCGCGCGCTGGAGGAATTGCGGCGCGACGGCGCGGTGGCCGCCATCGGCCTCGGCGTCAACGAATGGGAGGTGGCGCTGGACGCGATGGACGAGGTCGACCTCGACTGCACCATGCTGGCCGGCCGCTACACCCTGCTGGAACAGGCCAGCCTGTCGCCCTTCCTGGAGCGCTGCCTCGCCACCGGTACCCGGATCGTCGCCGCCGGCGTGTTCAATTCCGGCATCCTCGCCGGCAACGGCAAGTTCAACTACGCCGACGCCCCGCCCGAAACGGTGGCGCGGGTGGAGGCGCTGGCCGCCGCCTGCCGCGCGTTCGACGTGGAGCTTCCCGCCGCCGCCTTGCAATTCCCGCTGGCCCATCCGGCGGTGGCCTCCTGCGTCACCGGAGTGCGCAGCGCCGGGCAGCTGGCGACCAACCTCGCATGGCTCCAGACTCCGATTCCCGCCGCCTTCTGGCAGGCGTTGAAGTCGCGCGGCCTGCTGGACGAAGTGGCTCCCATTCCAGCGCCCATCCCGGCGGAGACCTGACACCATGCGCATCGACGCCCACCAGCATTTCTGGCTGATGGCCGCCCGCCAGGGCGAATGGCCGCCGCCGGAACTCGGCCCCATCCACCGTGACTTCCTGCCCCCCGACCTGCTGCCGCTGCTGCGGGAGAACGGCGTGGACGGCACGATCCTGGTCCAGACCCTGCCCAGCGCGGCGGACACCGACTTCATGCTCGACCTTGCGGGGCAGCATCGCTTCATCCGTGGCGTCGTGGGCTGGGCCGACCTGAAGGCGGCGGACGCCCCGCGACAGGTGCGGATGCTTGCCGCACACCCCGAGTTGAAGGGGCTGCGGCCGATGGTGCAGGCCGAGTCGGCCGACTGGCTGGACGATCCCGCCATCGATCCGGCCGCCGCGGCGATGGCCGAGGCCGGCCTGTGTTTCGACGCGCTGGTCCTGCCGCGACACCTGCCGTCGCTGATCCGTTTCGCCCAACGGCACCCGGCGCTGCCCATCGTCATCGACCACGCCGCCAAGCCGGAGATCGCAACCGGCGGCACCCCCGGCTGGGCGGAGGACATGGCCGCCCTCGCCGCCTTGCCCAATGTCCGGTGCAAGCTGTCCGGCCTGTTGACCGAGGCGGGGGACCGCACCGGCATCGGCGACATCCGCCCCTATGCGGAGCGGCTGACCGCCCTGTTCGGCACCGGCCGGCTGATCTGGGGCAGCGACTGGCCGGTCCTGCGGCTGGCCGGCGACTATGCCGGCTGGCTGGAGATGTGCCGCCAGTTGATCCCCACAGAGGCGCATGACGCCGTGTTCGGCGGCAATGCCGCCGCCTTCTACCGGCTGGACTGACGCAGTCCGCCATCCATGATTTTCCCTTCAAGGACAAAAGCGATGCCGTCTTCCGTTCCCGAACTTCTCCTGCTGAACCCGTCGGACAGCGTCGCGGTCGCCACCCGTGAGATCCCGGCGGGCAGCCCCGTCTCCGTCGGCGGCTTCGCCGGCACCGCCGCCGCCACCATCCCCAGCGGCCACAAGATCGCCATCCGCGCCGTGGCGCCGGGCGAGCCGGTGGTCAAGTACGGGCAGGTGATCGGCACCGCGACCCAGCCGATCGAACCCGGCCAGCATGTCCACGTCCACAATCTCGGCATGGGGGAGGCCAGGCTGGAGCACGGCTCCACCCGCATCGTCGAGGCCGACCGCGGCGCGGAGCAGGCGACCTTCCTCGGCATCCGCCGCCCGTCGGGGCAGATCGCCACCCGCAACTACATCGGCGTCATCGCCAGCGTGAACTGCTCCGCCACCGTCTGCAAGCGCATCGCCGACGCCTTCAACGGCAATGCGCTGGCCGATTACCCGAACGTCGACGGGGTGGTCGCCATCGTCCACGGCAGCGGCTGCGGCATGAACGGCACCGGCGAGGGCATGGCGATCCTGCGCCGCACCCTGCGCGGCTACGCCGACCACGCCAACTTCGCCGGGCTTCTGCTGATCGGTCTCGGCTGCGAGATGAACCAGATCGCGCCCCTGGCCCAGACGCTGGCCCCGCGCCCGGACGGGCTGATCGCCACCCTGACCATCCAGGAGGAAGGCGGCACCCGCGAGACCATCGACCGCGGCGTCGCCCTGGTCCGCGCCATGCTGCCGATCGCCAATGACGTCCGGCGCGAGCCGGTGCCGGCGAGCCACCTGACGGTCGGGCTGCAATGCGGCGGCTCCGACGGCTATTCCGGCATCACCGCCAACCCGGTTCTGGGAGCCGCCGTCGACCTGCTGGTCGCCCATGGCGGCACCGCCATCCTGTCGGAAACGCCGGAGATCTACGGCGCCGAGCATCTGCTCACCGCCCGCGCCGCCTCCCCCGCCGTCGCCGGCAAGCTGATGGACCGCATCCGCTGGTGGGAGGACTACACCCGGATGCACAAGGGCGACATGAACAACAACCCGTCGCCCGGCAACAAGGCCGGCGGCATCACCACCATCCTGGAGAAATCGCTCGGCGCGGTCGCCAAGGGCGGCGGCACCCGCCTGAACGCGGTGGTCGATTATGCCGAGCCGGTGACTGACCACGGCCTCGTCTTCATGGACACGCCCGGCTACGATCCCGTGTCGGCCACCGGACAGGTGGCAGGCGGCGCCAACCTGATCGCCTTCACCACCGGCCGCGGCTCAACCTATGGCTGCAAGCCGACGCCGTCGCTGAAGATCGCCACCAACAGCGCGCTCTATGCCCGCATGGGCGACGACATGGACTTCAACGGCGGCGCCGTGCTGGACGGCGGCACCAGCGTGGCGGAGGCCGGCGCCGCCCTGTTCCGCCTGATGCTGGACACCGCGTCGGGCCACCGCACCCGCAGCGAGGAAAACGGCATCGGCGACAACGAGTTCGTGCCCTGGCAGATCGGCGCCGTCATGTGACGGCGCACGACCGGGGGGCGCCCGTCAGCCTTTCAGCGCCCCCCGCCGGACCAGCGAGCGCATCAACTCGACGATGCCGGTGGTCCAGGGTTCGCAGGCGTCGCTCGGCCGCATGCGGTTGACCAGGGCGCCCAGCTTGGGCGCCGCGATGGTGACGAGGTCGCCTTCCTTGTGGGTGAAGCCGCCACCGGGATTGTCGCGGTCCTGGGTGGGCGCGAACATGGTGCCGAGGAACAGGGCGAAGCCGTCGGGATACTGGTGGACCGGGCCGACGGTCTGGGCCACGAGGTCCTCCGGATCGCGGCTGATCCGCGAGATGGAGGACAGGCCCGCCAGTTGGAAGCCCTCCGGCCCCTCGACGGTCAGGGCGACGTCGGTGTTCCGCACGTCGTCCAGCGTGAAGGTCTTGTCGAAGAAGCGGATGAACGGACCGACGGCGCAGGACGCGTTGTTGTCCTTCGCCTTCGACAGCAGCAGGGCGGAGCGTCCCTCGAAGTCGCGCAGGTTCACGTCGTTGCCCAGCGTCGCCCCGGTTATGCGCCCGTCGGAAGCGACGATCAGCACCACCTCCGGCTCCGGGTTGTTCCAGGTCGATTTCGGATGCAGCCCGGCGTCCATCAGCGTGCCGACCGACGACAGCACGGGCGCCTTGGTGAAGACCTCCGCGTCCGGGCCGATGCCGACCTCCAGATACTGGCTCCAGGCGCCCTGGGCGATCAGGACTTCCTTGAGGCTCATCGCCGCCTCGGAGCCGGGCTTCAGCGCCGCCAGGTCGTCGCCGACCAGCCGCTGCACCTCGGCGCGGATCGCCTCGGCGGCGTCGGGATTGCCGCGGGCGCGCTCCTCGATCACCCGCTCCAGCATCGACACGGCGAAGGTGACGCCGGCCGCCTTCAGAACCTGGAGGTCGGTCGGCGCCAGCAGCCAGGGGGCATTGGCGTCGCGGCTGTCCGGCGGCGTGTTGGCGAGGATGTCGGCCAGCGAACCGATGCGCTCCCCCGCCGCCGCCGCGAGATCCGCTGCCGGATCCGGCCGGGCGGCCAGCTCGCTCATGGTCGGGAAGGACGTGGTGACGTCATAAACGCCGTCGGCGCGCACGGCCACCACCGAGGGGCCGATGCCGGGCCGCCAGACGCGCCCGGCCAGGGTGCCGGCATAGCCGTCGGTGGGAAGGGTCGAGGTCTCATCCACGGAAAACTGGGGCATGTCGGGGTCCGGTGTTTGGGAAAGAGGTCTGGTTAAGACAGTTCGCCAGCGATGACGCCCTTGCGCAACAGAAAGCAACCATAGGGTCGCGGATCGCCGACCTGCACCACGGCGAAGGCGCGGCGGGCCGCGTCGTAGAAGGAGAAGCGCTCGATGCCCTGAAGCGGCAGCGGTCGGCCTTCGGCGCGGTCGATCTCGGCCTGCACCTCGCCCTGGACGGTGGGCAGTGCCGCGGGATCGCCCACCACCTCCATCCGGCGCACCGGGTCGGGCACATAGCCGTCGAGCGGAAAGACGCTGAGGATGCCGCGGGCGGCCCGCGCCATCGTCACCCCCGGCAGCACGATCAGCCGGCCGGAGATGGTAGCGCGGGCGATGGCCTCCGCCGGGTGGTTGGCGTCGACCAGCGCCAGATCGTCGCCATGGCCCATGGCGGCCAGCACCCACAGCAGGTCGGGAGACAGAAGCGGATCGAGTCCCTTCAGCATGGCGCTTATCCTTGTTGGTTTTGTTCAGACCGGCACCGGCACGCCCGCCGCCAACAGCCCCTCCGCTTTCAGGTCGGACCACAGCGCGGCAGGCACATCGGCCGCCATGGCGTCGAGATTGCGGCGCACCTCATCGGTCGTCACCGCCCCCAGCACCACCGACGACACCGCCGGATGGCCGAGCGCGAAGCGCAGCGCCGCCGTGGCGAGCGGGACGCCGTGGGCACGGCACACCGTCTCGATCCGCCCCACCCGCTCCAGGATGTCGGCCGGGGCCGGGCCGTAATTGTATTTGGCGCCGGGAACCGCGCCGCTGGCGAGGATGCCGGAATTGAACACGCCGCCCAGCATCACGCCGATGCCCTTGGTCTGGGCCAGCGGCAGGAACGCGTCCAGCGCCGGCTGCTCCAGCAGGGAATAGCGCCCGGCCAGCAGCATGGCGTCGAAATCGCCGGCCTGGGCGAAGCGGACGCACATCTCCGCCTCGTTGACGCCGACGCCGATGGCCTTGACCGTGCCGTCGGCGCGCAGCCGGTCGAGCGCGCGGTAGGCGCCGTCCATCGCCTCGGCGAAGCGGGCCTCGATGCGGTCCGCGCCGTGGGTCCAGACATCGACGTCATGGATCAGCAGCACGTCGATGCGGTCGGTGCCGAGCCGCAGCAGCGACTGCTCCACCGACCGCATCGTCCCGTCATGGGAATAGTCGATCACCGCCCGGTGCGGCAGGCCGCCGGCATAGCCCGACCCGTCGCCCCGCCCTTGGCCCGGATCCATCCAGCGCCCGACCTTGGTGCAGAGCACGACACCGTCGCGCCCGACCTGACGCAGGGCGGTGCCGCAGCGCGCTTCCGCCAGCCCATGGCCGTAGAGCGGCGAAGTGTCGAGCAGCGTGACGCCCGCCGACAGCGCGGCGACCGCGGCGCCGACGGCGGTGGCCTCGTCGAGACGGCCGTAGAGGTCGCCCAGCGGCGCGGCGCCGAAGCCGATCTCCGAGACGGCGATGCCGGTGCGGCCCAGGGTTCTGGTCGGCAGCGTCATCACAGGCGCAGCCCGGTGTCGGGGTTGAACAGATGGGCCAGCGCCGGATCGGGGGCGATCCGCACCACCTCGCCGGGGCGGGCGCCGGTGCGCTCGCGCAGCACCCAGGTCAACTCGCGCTTGCGGTCCTCGCGGCCTGCCTTGGTTCCAAGCGGGCGCAGCACCATCTGGGTCTCCGACCCGGTCGGCTCGACCACCACCACCTCGGCGGCCAGCCCCTCGTCGGCGAGGCGGAAATGCTCGGGCCGCACGCCATAAACCGCGGGGCGCCCGTCGGAGGCCGCCGGCACGCGCCCGCCCAGCGGCAGGCGGGATCCGTCCTCGGTGGTGAAGCCGTCGCCACCGATGCTGCCGGGGATGAAGTTCATCGCCGGCGAGCCGATGAAGCCAGCGACGAACATGTTGGCCGGATGGTCGTAGAGGTCGAGCGGGGCGCCGATCTGCTCGATGATGCCGTCATGCATCACCACGATCTTGTCGGCCATGGTCATGGCCTCGATCTGGTCGTGGGTGACGTAGACGGTGGTGGTCTTCAGCCGCTGGTGCATCTCCTTGATCTCGGTGCGCATCTGCACGCGCAGCTTGGCGTCGAGGTTGGACAGCGGCTCGTCGAACAGGAAGACCTTGGGGTCGCGGACGATGGCGCGGCCCATCGCCACGCGCTGGCGCTGGCCGCCGGAGAGCTGGCGCGGGAAGCGGTCCAGCAGCGGGCCGAGGCCGAGGATGCCGGCCGCCCGCTCCACCTTGGCCGTGATCTCGCTCTTGGCGGTGTTCTTCAGCCGCAGGGCGAAGCTCATGTTGTCGGCGATGGTCATGTGCGGGTAGAGCGCATAGTTCTGGAACACCATCGCGATGTCCCGGTCCTTCGGCGGCATGTCGTTGACGACGCGGTCGTCGATGGCGACGGTGCCGCCGCTGATCTCCTCCAGCCCGGCGATCATGCGCAGCAGGGTGGATTTTCCGCAGCCCGACGGGCCGACCAGGATGACGAACTCGCCATCCTGGATGTCGATCGACACGCCCTTGATGATCTCGACCGGACCGTAGGATTTGCGGACGTTCCGAATGCTGACGGAGGCCATGGGGTCGTCTCTCTTTATGATGTCGGGGCGGGAGCCGGACTCGCCGGAAAACTGCCTGTTAGCTTATCGACCGTCATTCCCGCGAAGGCGGGAATCCAGCCGTCTGAAGCACTTGGACCGGGGGCTTGGATCCCCGCCTTCGCGGGGATGACGGGTTTCCCTGGGTAAGGCGTTGCTCCGAATGGGCTGCACCCCGGATGAAAAGGATCAGCCGCCCTTGACGGCGCCGGCGGTCAGGCCGGCCACGATCTGGCGCTGGGCGGCCACGGTCAGGATCAGCACCGGCAGCGTCACCACCAGCGCGGCGGCGGCCAGCGGCCCCCAGCTCACCTGCTCGAAGGACAGCATGTTGTAGACGGCGACCGGCAGCGTCCGCGTCTCGCGGCTGGCCAGCACGATGCCGAAGACGAAGTTGTTCCAGGAGAAGATCACCGACAGGATGAAGGCGACGACGATGCCGGGCTTGGCGATCGGCAGCGCCACCTTGGCGAAGATCTGCCAGCGCGTGGCGCCGTCGACCATCGCCGCCTCCTCCAGCTCCATCGGCGTCGTCTCGAAATAGCCGATCATGATCCAGATCACGATGGGCACGGTGACGACCAGATGGATGATGATCTGCGGCCACAGCGTGCCGAGCAGCCCCAGCCACTGGAACAGCAGGAACAGCGGGATCAGGAAGGACAGGCCGGGCGTCATGCGGGCGATCATGATGACCACCGCCGACTTGTGCGCCCGCATCCGGGCGATGCCGTAGCCGGCCGGCACGCCCACCAGCAGCGCGAACAGGGTGGCGGCCCCGGTGACGATCAGGCTGTTCCAGAAATAGAGCAGGAAGCTGTTGCCCTCGAGGATCGTCGTGTAGTTCTTCCAGGCGAAGCGCTCCGGGATCAGGATCGGCGGATAGGCGCCGTTGTCGATCTCGAACTTCAGCGACAGCGACAGCATCCACAGGAAGAACAGCAGCGCCGGCGACACCAGCAGCAGGACGCAGACGGCCATGCCGGCCTTGTCCAGGAGCTTCCTCAGCGGCCGGCTCATTTCCCGTCTCCCGAATTCCAGGCGCTGCGCTGGCGCAGGTGCAGCAGCACCAGCGACAGCAGGATGATCAGCACGAAGAACACCACCGCGATGGCCGAGCCGTAGCCGATGTCGTAATAGGTGAAGGCGACGCTGTAGAGATACAGGTTGATCGTCTCGGACGCCGTTCCCGGCCCGCCCTGGGTGATGGTGTAGAGGATGTCGAAGCTCTTCAGCGCGTCGATGCTGCGGATGATGACCGCCACCATCAGGAACGGCTTGATCATCGGCAGGGTCAGGTAGCGGAAGCGCTGCCAGGCGGTGGCGCCGTCGATCTGCGCGCTCTCGTACGGCTCGGTCGGCAGCGACGCCAAGCCGCCCAGCACGATCAGCATCACCAGCGGCGTCCACTGCCAGGTCTCCACCAGCACCAGCGACAGGATCACCGTGCTCGGGTGGTAGACCCATTGCAGCGGGCCGATGCCGACCAGCGACAGCAGGTAGTTCAGCACGCCGAGCTGCGGGTGGAACATCATCGTCCACACCAGCGCGATGGCGACCGGGGTCGCCATCATCGGCATGACGAAGATGCCGCGCAGCAGGCCTCTCGCCGGCAGCTTGGTGTTGAAGGCCAGCGCCGCCGCGGTGCCCAGCACCAGCGGCGCCACCACCGACAGCGCGGTATAGACCAGCGTGTGGCCCATCGCCTCCAGGAACCGCACGTCGGTCGCCAGCCGGACGTAGTTCTGCAGGCCGACGAAGCGCTGCTCCTCGCCGATGCGCCATTCCATGGCGCTCATCCACAGGGTGAAGACCCAGGGAAAGACGATGACCCCGACGACGACGACCAGCGCCGGCACGACGAAGGGCCAGTAGGAGGGCCGCAGCCGCTTCGTCCTGCCGACGGAAGCGGCGCCGGCCACGCGGTCCGAGGAGGTCAGGATGCTCACGTCTTCTCGCTGCGCTCGAGGATCGGCTTGAAGTCGGCGGTGGCCCGCTTCAGCTCGGCCGCCGGGTCGCTGCCGGAGATCATGTTGGTCAGCGCCCCGCCCAGCACGTCGCGGAACTCGGTGACCGGGATGATGACCGGCAGGGCGAGGCGGCTGATCTTCGCCGATTCGACCACGGCATCGACCCAGGCCGCCGGCATCTTCACGCCCTTGCGAACCTCCGCGTCCGATAGGACGGAATTGCGGAACGGTACGCCGGCCCCGGCCTGCAGCAGGCGGGCGCCCATCAGCTTGCCGGTCGCCCACTGGCAATAGAGATAGGCCGCCTCCTTGTTCTTCGACGCCGCGGTGACGCCGATGCCGTCGCCGGTGGTGGCGGCGGCGTGCGCCTTCGGCCCCTTCGGCATCAGGCCGTAGCCGACCTTGCCGACGACGCGCGACTTCTCCGGGTCCTCCAGCGGCGGGGCGAAGCCGACGCCGTCGAACCACATGCCGACGCGGCCCTGGAGGAAGGCCGACTGGCATTCCGCCCAGTTGAAGCCGGTGACGCCCGGCGGCGCCGACTTGGTCATCAACGTCTGGTAGAGCTTCGCCGCCTCCACCGCCTCTGGGGTGTCGGTCAGCAGGTTGCGGTTGGCGTCGACGCTGTACTGGTCGTAACCCAGCAGCAGGCTGGTCCACACCGGCGTGTTCGCGTTCTTCATGCCGCGGGCGACGAAGCCGTAGGTCTGGCTCGCCGGGTCGGTCAGAGCGGCGGCGGCGGCCACCATCTCGTCGTAACTCTTGGGGAAGGACAGGTTCTTCTTCGCGAACAGGTCCTTGTTCCAATAGACGATCCAGTAATCGACCGAGAAGGGCAAGGCGCCGATCCCGCCCTCCGGATTGCGGGCGAAGGTCACCCCGGCTTCGGAGAAGTCGTCGAGGAAGCCGGCGTCGGTCAGCGCCGGATCCTTGATGAAGGGCGTCAGGTCGGCCAGCCACTTGCCCTTCTCGAACTGGCGCTTCTGGACATGGTAGCTGATGTGCACGACGTCGAAGCTCGGCCGGCCGGAAGTCAGCTCGATCACCGCCTTCTGGCGCTGCTGCTGCTCCGGGGTCTGTTCCGACACCACGGTGATGCCGGTCAGCTCCTCGAACTCCTTCTGGTACTTGGTCAGCGTGTCGCCGCGCGGACTCTTGATCAGGTTCACCTCGATCTTGGTGCCGGCATATTTGCGCCAGTTGACCCCGCTGCTCTGGGCGAAGGCCGGAAGGCCGATCCCGCTCAGGCCCAGCGCGCCGACCGCGGCGCCCGCCGCCAGAAGCTGGCGCCGCGACAAAGACAGTCCGTTCGACATCGACATGCACTCCTCCCTGCTTTCATCCGGCCCGTTATCGCCTGGACCTTGGGCGCCCGGACTCGCCCAGATTTGCCTGTTGCGGCGGACACTGTGAGCGACACGGATCCGCTCCGCCACCGGTTTGATTGCTGGGTCAACGTATAATTCCTGCACACCCCTCTTGCAAATGAAAAACATCCCAGTAACATGTTAGTGGTAACGCGGCAGCCTGCCGGCCGACCGATCCGCCGTTCCTGGGAGAAACGCAAAGTGAATCAATCCACTGGCCGCTTCGGCCTGTCCTGTGCGCTGACCACCCCGTTCCATCAGGATGGCGGCGTGGATCTGGCCCGCCTGACCCGGCATGTCGACTGGTGCCTCGCCAACGGCTGCGACTCGGTCACCTTGTTCGGCACCACGGGAGAGGGTCCGCTGCTCGGCCAGGTGGCGCGCGAGCAGATGATCGGCGCGCTGAAGGGCGCCGGCATCGATTTCCGCAGCCATGTGGTCGGCGGCGTCATCGCCGCGTCGCTGCACGACGCCCTGGCTCAGGCCAACCAGCTGCTCGACGCCGACGCGCGGGCGCTTCTCGTCGCCCCGCCCTTCTACTTCAAGGGCGTGTCGGACGACGGGCTGTTCGCCTGGTTCTCCAGCCTGATCGCCAAGCTGGGCGACCGGGCGCGCGACATCATCCTGTACCACATCCCGTCCGTCACCGCGGTCCCACTGTCGATCGACCTGATCGGCCGGCTGAAGGCCGCCTTCCCGCAGGCGATCATCGGGGTCAAGGATTCGGCCGGCGACTGGAGCTACAGTCAGCAGCTTCTCGCCGCCCACCGCCACGATCTCGCCGTGCTGATCGGCGACGAGCGGGTGCTGGCCCAGGCGGTGCGCGACGGCGGCCAGGGCGCCATTTCCGGCATGGCCAATCTGGTGCCGGGCCGGCTGCGGACGGTGGTCCATCAGGGCCGCGACGACGCCGCACTGGTCGAGCTGGTGGACGCGGTGCTGCGCTATCCCGTCACCCCGGCGGTGAAGGCGCTGGTGTCGCACGCCACCGGCGACAGCGCATGGTTGACGGTGAGGGCGCCTTTGCTGCCTATGTCTCAGGCGGACACCGCGACGCTCGGCCACCTCTTTGACCGGGTCTTCGCGGAAAAGGCCGCCTGATCGGGGCCTCCTGACGGGACAGCAAACGGATGAAGACCTTCGCCAAACGCGACGGGGCCAAACGCGACCGCGAGACGGTCAACCTGCGCAGCCGGGCTTACGAAAGCTTCACCCAACGGCTGCTGGCGGACGAGATCCGCCCCGGGCAGTTCATCTCGCAGCGCGAGCTGGTCGAGCTGACCGAACTGCCGCTGGGGGCGATCCGCGAGCTGATCCCCCGGCTGGAGGCCGAAGGGCTGGTGAAGACCGTGCCGCAGCGCGGCATGCAGGTCGCGCATGTCGATCTCAACCTGATCCGCGACGCCTTCCAGTTCCGCCTGTTCCTGGAGCGGGAGGCGGTGGCGGTCTTCGCCCAGGAGGCGCCGGAGGCGACGATCGCCGGGCTGCTCGACGACCACGAACGCATCATCGCCGCCTGTGCCGAGGCCGAAGCCGATACTGGCGGCGGCATCCAGCCCGCCCTGCTGAAGGAGGCGCAGGACATCGACTGGGCGCTGCACCTGACCATCATCGACGCGCTGGGCAACGCCATCGTCTCCGACGCCTATCGCGTCAACCAGATCAAGATCCGGCTGATCAAGCAGTCGAAGACCAAGCTGAACACCGCCGTGCTGGTGCCGACGATGCGCGAGCATCTGGCCATCATCCACGCCATCCGGGCCCGCGACCCGGACCGGGCCAAGGCGGCGATCGGCACGCACATCCTCAGCGCCCGCGACCGCGCCATCGGCCTGCGCTGACGCGGGCTAGAGCTTCGCCAGGAGTGACGCGGCCTCCAGCAGATCGGGCGTGTCACGCCCTTCGGTGATGGCGTCGTAAACCGGCATCAGCGCGGATGCGGCGTCCTGGCGGCGTCCCATGTCCATGCAACGCCTCGCCATGCTCATCGCCGTCCGCAGGCTCCAGGACCGCGCGCCCTGCGCGCCGGCAACCTCCATGGATCGCCGCAGCAGCCCCTCCGCCGCCACAGCCTCGCCAGTGTCTTCCGACTTCAGCCGGAGCAGCTCGGCCGTCGCCCAGTTCGTCGGGCCGTCGTTCGCCTCCTTCAGGATGTCTGACGAAATCAGGCGCGGGGCGACGGTCGCAAGCATCCGGATGCGCTTGTTCCGGTACAGCTCGGCGAACCGCGACGACCGGCGCAGCGCCACGATCTGCTCATCCCGGCCCTGCCGTGCCTCCAGCGCCAGCTGATAGCACAACCCATAGGTGCGCCAAACGAACAGCGACCCTTCGCTGGTCTTCTCGATCAGCAGATCGGCGTAGCGCGCCGTCAGGTCGTAGTCTCCGCACCAGAAGGCCACCGGACAGGCGCCGAGCGACAGCGCGAAACACAAGGAAAGCGCATGTCCGGAGGCCAGCGCCTGCTCCACCGCCTCGTGCATCGCCTCGCGCGCCCGGTCCGGATGGCCCTGGATCCAGGATATGCGCGCCAGATGGGTGTATGAGACGATCCGCTGTTCGAACTGGTAGCCTCTCAGGCTCGCCCCGGTGTTCGGGGCCGGCACGCTCAGGCACTGCTCCGCGAAGCCGCGGGCGCGGTCGAACTCGCCCACCGTGAGGAGGCCGAGGGCCATCATGCGTTGGTGCATGGACTCCGCCCCCGGATCGGCGGGAGTTCCCAGCAATTCCCCGAATCGCTCCGCCGCCTCCAGCGCTTCATGGTCCTTCTCCAGCGCCAGATAATGGAGCCACAGCCCCCACAGGGCACGGCGCTGATACCCGACGTCGCCGAGCTGCCGCGACAGGTCCAGGCCGCGCAGCAGCACGGTCAGGACCTCCGGCGCCGGGCCGAGCGAGTTCCACAGCGCCGGCCCAAGATGCGCGGTGATCGCCATCTCCGACCGCAGGTCCGGTTCCGCCTGCCGCCGGAGCGCCTGGAGCACCGTCTCGGCGCGTCGGCGGAACTCGTCCGTCAGCGACAGCTGGAACCACATCGGGGCCGACGCGACGGTCAGGTCGACGGCGGTCGCCAGTTCTCCGGCAGGCGATAGCGACCATTCCAGCGCGCTGCGGACATCGTCCACCCGCGTCCCGTACACGGCGTTCCAGGCCACCGTATTGGTCGACTGCGATCCGGCCAGCATCCGGCAGAGATGCCGCGCCAGATTGCGGCAGACCACGTCGGTCTCGCCGCTTTCCCGAAGCCGTTCGGCCGCGTACTGCCGTGTGGTTTCCAGCAGGCGGAACTGGACGCTCTGCTGCCGGTGCTCGACCGACAGCAGCGACTTCCTGGACAGCTCCGAAATCCCCTCGACGACATCCTCCTCGGAAATCGCGCCGAAGGCCGCGACGCCGATGGAAAGGTCGCCGGTGAAGGACCCGCGGATGGCGGAAAGCCGGCGCAGGACGACGCGCTCCCGCTCGTCCAGCAGACGATGGCTCCATTCCAGAGTGGCCCGAAGGGTCTGGTGACGGGGCAGCGCGGTGCGGCGGCCGCCGCGCAGGACGTCGAAGGCCCGGTCCAGGCTTGCCGCCAAACCATGGATGCCCAGCAGGGGCACGCGGGCCGCCGCCAGTTCCAGGGCGAGCGGAACGCCGTCCAGATGGCGGCAAAGCTCCGCGGCGACCGGGGCATCGGCATCCGACAGGCTGAACATCCCGTCGCCGGACGACACCCGTTCGACGAACAGCTCCACCGCCGGATATTTCAGCGCCTCCTCGGCGGTCAGCGCCTGTTCCTCTCCCGGCGGAACGGACAAGGGGGGCAGGCGGTAGACCCACTCGCCCTGCGCACGCAGGATTTCCCGGCTGGTCACCAGGATGTCGATGTCGCGCGCCATCGTCAGGATGCCCTCGACGACGACGGCGACCTCTTCGATCAGATGTTCGCAATTGTCGAGGATCAGCAGGGTATCCAACCCCTTGACAGTCGCAAGGAAGCCCTCCAGGCCTCCTTTGCCGCCGGGCAGCTTCATCGCCTGCGCGATGGTGGCGCACACCAGCGTCGGATCCGACAGCGTGCTGAGATCCACGAAATGGATGCCGTCCCGGTGGCCGCCCGCCGACATCTGCGCCACTTCGACGGCGACGCTGGTCTTTCCAATTCCACCGACGCCGGTGATGGTGACGAAGCTCTTCTCCGCCAGCTTCCGCACGATGTCGTCGATCGTTTCGTCGCGTCCAATCAACCGGTCGATGTTGCGGGGCAGCAGGGCGGACGGATCCGCATCCGGTGCGGACGGCCGCAGGGCGACCGTGTCGGCGCTTTCGCCGGCGTCCGGCGTCCGGACGGTCCCGATGAAGCGGTAGCCTTGCGCCGGAATGTTCTCGATATAGTCCGTGCCGCTTTCGTCCTTGCCCAACAGCTTGCGCAGGGAGCCGATATGGACGCGGATGTTCGCCTCTTCGACGAACAGCCCCGGCCAGACTCGGGCCATGATGTCGCGGTTGCTGACGACTGCGCCGGCCTGTTCCAGAAGCAGGGCGAGAATCGCCTGGGGCCGGCTTCCCACCTTGACGGCCACGCCGTCCTTCAGCAGCCCCCGAATCGGGGAAAAGCGGAAGGGTCCGAAGATGACCTCGTTCTGCTCCATGGCGGGACCCATCGCGGACCGCGATTGGGAAACCGCGGAACGGTCGGAATGAGGCACCTCAGCCAAGGGTAGAAAGCGTCATTTTCCAGCGCTATGCATACGTAAGACTTGCCCCATGATACGTGCGCTTCGCCACAGGTCAACGCATCATGACGGCGGCAGGGAGCGGCGCAGGGGGAGTTCTTGCGCGCAAGACGTCACCCGGCGTCGGCAGGATCGTTCAGCATCCTGGTTTCGACCCCGATGGCATCGGCCCAGCGGCTTCTCACCAGTTCCACGGCGCGCTCCCGGGTGAAGGCGCCGGACACGATGATCGCCGACGGAAAGGCCGCGCGGATGCGGGCGGCGCCGCCGTGATCCTCATATGGCAGATGGCCGAGCGGCGCCCCGTCCGCGTCGGTGCGGACGAGATGGACGAACGGCAGTTCCTGCCCGCCCAGCGCCGTCAGAAGCGTCGCGAACAGGGTGGCGGGATCGGAATCCGACATGCCGCGGAACCTGCCGAACGGCGACAGGCGGACGCCAACCCGCTCCGCCGTCCAGACGCCGGTCACCGCATCGACAAGCTCGCAGAGGAAGTTCACCCGGTTCTGCACGGAGCCGCCATAGCGGTCGGCACGCCTGTTCACCCCGTTCTGAAGGAACTGGTCGGGAAGCGAACCGTCCGCCGCATCGATCTCCACGCCGTCGAACCCGATGAGCCTGGCATGCTCGGCCGCGCGGCGGAAATCCTCTATCACCGCATCAATGCCGGCTCCGCTCAGGGAGACGGCGGAGGCCGGAGGATACCCCGCGTGCCGCAGCCGTGCCACCACCTTGGCCTTCCCGGCATGCGCGCCCCCGATTGCCGCGACCCAGGCCGCGGCAACCCCCGGCGCGTCGAACCCATCCGGGAAGGGGGGAGACGCCGCCGCAAGGGAAACCGGCACGGGGGGCGTGATGACCAGCCCCCCCGGCGAGACATGCCGCACGCAGTCGCAGGGATCGGCCGCCGGACCGCGCCCGCCAATTCCTCCGTGGCCGATCCTTCTATGATCGACCGCAGCCGACGTGACGACGCGATGGGCGAGGTCGAGGGCGCCGATATTGATGGGGAGAAACAGCTTTTCCATTCCGGCACCTTCCACCGGATCAAAACCGCAGCGCAGCGCGCTCGGACGCTGACGCTTCAATCGGGACAGTCTCAGCCATGCCGGACCCAGGCCTGCTCTTCCCGCCGCACTGTCCGCAACCCCGGAGCCGAGCGGAAGGTGGAGACCGCTGCGGCTTCGGCGCGCTTGGCGGGAAGCAGCGGCGAAGCGGAGGCCTCGCGCACCGAGGCGATCAGCCCGATGATGCGGTGCGCCATGTCGTCGGCGCGGTCCATCTCGGACTCGATCAGGCGGGACATCTTTTCCGCGTCGGGGCAGCCGGCACCGTTGCGTTCCACCCACCGCCGCCGCGCGTCCGATGCCAGACGGATGGAGGTGACTGCATTGACCAGCGTCCTGACGTAGGAGACGTAGGAGTTGATCTCGAGGTCTCCGAATGCGTGCAACTGCATCGCAAGGGCTTCGGCGTCGGACCACCGTTGCTGCGGCAAAGACGACATCGCACCGTCCTCCTGGGCGGAAAGGTGAGCCATGGCCCCTGCTCCTGTCTGGATTGTTCCGAGGCAGAGTGTGGCCGGACGGCGGGCCGTAAGCGAGTAAAGCGTTGTAAAGACCGCTGCGGCTTTCCGCATATCGGGGAGCCGGGGCGGCGGCCCTGCGTCGGAAGGGACTTGGCAAGCATCTGAAGCTCCGCAATATTCCTTTGTATGCATGCACCTCCGGAAAAGCGACGGGCATGCGCGGCATCCACTGCCTTCCCTTTGATTTCTGGCCTCTTTCATGGAACGGGACATGACTGTAAATCGGCGGAATATGCTCGCGGCCACGACGGCGGGCATGTTCCTGGCCTCGGTAAGGCCGCTGGGCGCGCAGGCGCAGGATGCTCTTTCCATCGTGCTGCCCAATCAGCTCATCCTGGCTTTCATCGACGTGCTGTTCGCCCAGGCGGGCGGATATTTCGAACGCGAGGGGCTGAAGGTCGGCATCGAGGAGGGTCGCGGTTCCTCCATGGCTTTGCAGCAGGTGATGGGCGGAAACGCGTCGATCGCCCGCATCGGGGCGGTCGATCACATCCGGGCCAACGGGCAGCCGGCAGGCCGCGATCTGGTCGCCTTCGGCACGGTGCAGCAATCGTCCCCCTGGTTCGTCGTCAGCCTGCAGGACAAGCCGGTGACCGGGCCGCAGGACATGGCGAACCGCAACATCGGCATCCAGTCGGTCGGCGGCACCACGGAAACGCTGCTCGACATCATGCTGGTCGCCCGCGGCGCGGATCGCGCCAGCGTCAACCGGGTGGTCGTGAACAACTCGCCGGCGGGGCTCGACCTGATCCGCCAGGGCCGGATCGACGCCTATTTCGTCACCCCCAGCGTCGCGGTCGCATTGCGCAGGAGCGGCCAGCCCGTTCATGTTTGGAACACGGACACCGTCGCTCCGACTCCGGGCTTCTGCTACTCGGGCAAGCGCGAGGTGATCGCGCGGCATGAGCCGCTGATCCAGCGCTACGTCCGCGCCGTCCGCACCGCGCTGCTCGACCTGATCGACGGGAAGGTCGCCATCGCGGACGCGCTGAAGGTCCTGGAGCGCTACGACATGGCCGAAACCCGCAACCAGGAGCTTGCCGCCGCCATCTATCAGGAGAACATCGGCTTCCTGCTGGCGGACGGTCGGGAGAACCTGTTGCGCAACGTGCCCCGGCGTTGGCAGAGCGCCTACGACCTGATGGTCGCCTGCGGGTTCGCACCGCCGAATCTGAAGCAGGAGGACCTTTACACCAATCGGTTCATCGACGCGCTGTGAGCGACGGCGACATGCGGCGGCCCCTGATCGCCCTGACGGAGGTCGGGAAGACCTTCGATCCCGGCGGTGCTGCCGCCCCCGCGCTGCTGCCCGGCAGCCTTTCCATCGCCGAGGGCGAATTCGTCGTCTTTCTCGGACCGTCGGGATGCGGCAAGACCACCCTGCTGCGCATGATCGGCGGGCTGCTGGAGCCGACCTCGGGGACCATCGCCATCGCCGGAACCCCGCTGTGGGAGGGAAGGCGGTGCCGGAAGGAACTTCGGTCGAGGCTGGGACTTGTCTTCCAGGATTCGTCCCTGTTCCCCTGGCTGACGGTCGAGGAGAATGTGCTGCTGCCGCTGGATCTGCGCGCACGGCTGCCGCGCGCGGAACGGCTGCCCTATGCGCGGGCGATGCTGGCGCTGGCCGGTGCCGCCGACATCGGCGCCCGGATGCCGCACGAGATTTCCGGCGGCATGTGCCAGCGGGTGGCGATCGCGCGGGCGCTGTCCTACGATCCCGACGTGCTGCTGATGGACGAACCCTTCGCCGCGCTCGACGCGATCTCCCGCGAGGCCCTGAACATGGAGCTTCAGAGGCTCTGGCTCGCGACGGGCAAGACAATCATCCTGGTGACCCATTCGATGGCGGAGGCGGCATTCCTGGCTGACCGGATCGTCCTGTTCACGCCGGGGCCAGGGCGCATCGACAGTGTGATCGACGTACCCTTCCCCAGGCCCAGGACCCGCGACCTCACCTATTCACCGGAGTTCCAGCGGACGGTACACGACCTCCACGACCGGCTGGCCGGGCTGATGGGGCGGCCATGAAGAGGGTCCGGCTGCGCGACGCGGTCTGGCTGCCATGGCTGGTCACCCCCTGCCTGCTGGCGGCAGGGCTGCTGGCCTGGCAGGGGTTCGTCACCATCTGGAACGTCTCTCCCTTCATCCTTCCCCCGCCCCGGCCGGTGCTGGCGGAGTGGGTGCTGCTGCTGTCCAGCGCACGGGCCTGGAGCCACACGGCCATGACCTTCGCCGGGGCGGTCTCTGGCTTTCTTCTGGCGACCGTCCTCGGGGTGGCGGCAGGGATCCTGCTCTCTCTGTCGCCGACGCTGGAGCGCCTGTCGAAGCCCTTCATCGTCGCCTTTCAGGTGCTTCCGAAGGTGGCGCTGATCCCGCTGTTCGTGGTGTGGATGGGGTTCGGCCTCGGCCCGAAGATCCTCACCTCGGCCATCCTGCCCTTCTACCCGATCATGATGAACACGCTGCTCGGTATCCGGTCCGTGCCGGAGGGGCTGCGCGACGTGATGGCCTCCTTCGACGCCGGCCGTTTCCAGGTGCTCCGCCGCCTGGAGCTTCCCTATGCCCTGCCCTTCATCGCCACCGGCCTGGAGGTCGGCATCGTCCTGGCCCTCGTCGGCGCCGTGGTGGCGGAGTTCATCTCCGGAAGCTCCGGACTGGGATACCTGCTGGTAAGCCGGATCAACTCCTATGAGACGGCGCAGATGTTCGCCATCGTCCTGCAGCTTTGCCTGCTGGGACTCGTGCTCTACGCCGGGGTAGCGGGACTCCGCCGGCTGCTCGTGCCGCGCCGCGCCCCACCTCGCCCCGAATGACAGCCCATGACCGGCGCCCCCCGTGCGTCAGCGGGGCGCCGACCCCGAACGACCCCGTCAGCCCTTCAGACGGGCCAGCACGCGATCGACCATGACCCCCGACTGGCCCAAATAATTGGCCGGGTCGCAGAGCCTCGCCAGCTCGGCGCGGCTGAGGCAGGCGCTGACTTCCGGCGTCTCGGCCAGCAGGTCGAGCAGCGGCCGGTTCTGCCGCACCGCCTCGCGGCAGAGATCGTAGACGAGGTCGTGGGCGTACTCGCGGCCGATGTGGCGGCCGAGCCCCATCATCACCGCCTCCGACGCCACCAGCCCGTTGGTCATCTCCAGATTGGCCCGCATCCGTCCGGCATCCACCTCCAGGCCGCTCGCCACGAAGCGCGCCTGCTTGAGCGCGCCGGCCAGCAGGCAGAAGGCCTCCGGCAGGACGATCCACTCGATCTCCCAGGGCCCCGTCGACCGCTCATGGTCGGCGACCATGGCGTCGAGCAGCGCCGCCGTGTGCTGTCGCACCACCGAGATCGCCGCATGGATGTAGCAGCTGGAGATGGGATTGCGCTTCTGCGGCATGGTGCTGCTCGACCCGCGGCCGTGGGCGTAAGGCTCGTAGACCTCGCCGACCTCCGTCTGCATCATCAGCTTCACGTCCATCGACAGCTTGCCGAGCGTGCCGCCGACGAGGCCGAGGAAACAGCCGACCTCGGCGATGGTGTCACGGATGGTGTGCCAGGCGATGGCCGGCTGGGCGAGGCCCAGCTCCTCCATCAGCCCGGCCTGGGTCTCCATGGCGCCGTGCTCCAGCGAGGCCAGCGTGCCGGCCGCCCCGGCGAACTCGCCCATCAGCACGCGGGGACGCAGCTGTTCCAGCCGCTCGCGGTGGCGTTCCACCGCCGACAGCAGCCCGGCCATCTTGTAACCGAAGGTCACCGGCACCGCCTGCTGGAGGTTGCTGCGGCCGATCATCGGCGTGTCGCGGTGCTTCCTGGCGAGATCGGCCAGCGCCGCCGACAGCGCCGCCAGATCCTCGCCCACCAGATCCAGCGCCTCGCGGATCTGCAGGACCGTCGCGGTGTCGGTGATGTCCTGCGTGGTGGCGCCCCAGTGGCAGTATTCGCCGAGCCGGTCGCGGCAGAGCGCGTTGAGCTGCGAGACGACGCCCAGCACCGGATAGCCGATGCGTTCGGTCTGCGCCTTCAGCTTCGCCATGTCGATCTTGTCGAGGGTGCAGTTGGCGACGATCTCGTCGGCCGCCTCCTGCGGGATGATCCCTAGCCGGCCCTGGACGTGGGCCAGCGCCGCCTCGATGTCCAGATACTTGCGCGTGCGGTTCTCGTCCGACCAGACCCCGCGCATGGCCTGGGTGCTGAAGATGTCGCCGAAGATGGCGGAGTCGATGATCGTGGACGGCATGGCTCGGATCCTCCCAGAAGAAATTGTCAGTTCAAGGCACGGTCGAGGATCGACTGCGCCTTCAGCAGCACCGGGCGGTCGACCATCCGGCCGTCCACCTGCACCGCAGCTCCGGCGGCAGTCCCGGCCGCCGCAATCACCCGCCTTGCCCAGGCGACTTCCGCCTCGCCGGGCGCCACCGCCCGCCGCACGGCCTCGACCTGACGGGGATGGATGCACAGCTTGGCGGTGAAGCCGACCGCGCGCGCCCAGGCCATGTCGCGGGCGATGGCCTCGTCGTCGCCGATCTCCGTCGTCACCCCGGCGATGGGCGGCGCCCGGTCGGCGCAGCGCGAGGCGACGGCGATGGCGAGGGCCGGCCCGGTCAGGCCGCGTTCGTCGCCGGACAGGTCGAGATCCACCGCGAAATCGAGCGTGCCGAAGGCGAGGCGCTGGACGCCGTCGGCGGCGGCGATGCCGTCCACGGCACGCAGGCCGCGGGCAGTCTCGATCAGCGGGACCACGATGCCGACGGGAGCGAGCGCGGCGGCCACGCGGGCAATCTGCCCGGCGCTCTCGGCCTTGGGCAGCATCACGCCGGAGAGGCCGCGTTGGCCCAACAGCACGAGGTCATCGGCGAACCACGCCGTCGTCTCGTCGTTGATGCGGACCAGCACCGGGGTTTCGCCGCGCGGACCGGCGGCGAGCCACTCCCGGATCGCGGCACGGGCCATCGCCTTCGCCGCAGGTTCGACGGCGTCCTCCAGGTCGAGGACGACCGCGTCGGCCCCGGAACCCAATGCCTTGTCGAAGCGGTCGGGCCGGTTGCCCGGGACGAACAGGTAGGTGACGGGCAAGTTGGCGGGGATCGGGACCATGGCTCAGATCGCCTTCTCGCTGCGCAGCCGGGCGATGTCGCCGGACGCATAGCCCAGTTCCGCCAGGATGCCCTCGGTGTGCTGGCCCAGCGCCGGCACCGGGTCCATCCGCGCGTCGCCGCCGCTCGCCGCACCCGGCGGCAGCAGGGCCGGCACCGGGCCGTTCTGGGTCTCCACCGTGCTCCAGCGCTGCCGGGCCGCCAGCTGCGGGTGGTCCCAGACATCCTGCATCGTGTTGGCCTGGGCGTTGGCGATGGAGGCAGCCTCCAGCCGGGCCACCACCTCCTCGGCCGTCAGGCCGGCGAAGGCCGCCACGATGATGCCGCGCAGTTCCTCGCGCGCCGCGTTGCGGCGGGAGTTGCTGGAGAAACGCTCCTCCCGCGCCAGCTCGGGGCGTTGCAGGACCGTCTCGCAGAAGGCCACCCATTCGCGCTCGTTCTGCAACCCCAGCAGCACGGTCTTGCCGTCGCCGGCCGGAAACGGGCCGTAGGGGTAGATGGTGGCGTGGCTGGCGCCGGTGCGGGCCGGCGGCGGCGCGCCCTCGAAGGCGTAGTAGAGCGGGTAACTCATCCACTCCACCAGCGATTCCAGCATGGAGACGTCGATCCTGCAGCCGCGCCCGGTCTGCTGGCGCTGCAGCAGTGCCGCCAGGATGTTGCTGTAGGCGTACATGCCGGCGGAGATGTCGGCGATGGAGGGACCGGCCTTGGACGGCGTCTCCGGCGTGCCGGTCACCGACAGGAAGCCGGCCTCGCCCTGGATCAGCAGGTCGTAGGCCTTCTTGTCGCGGTACGGGCCGTCGCCGCCATAGCCGGAGATGTCGCAGACGATGATGCCCGGCTTCTCGGCGGACAGCGCCTCGTAGGACAGGCCGAGGCGGGCGGCGGCGCCGGGTGCGAGGTTCTGCACCACCACGTCGGCCTGCTCGCGGATCAGGCGCTTGAGGATCGCCTGTGCCTCCGGATGCTTGACGTCGAGCGTCAGGCTCTCCTTGGAGCGGTTGGTCCACACGAAATGCGAGGCGACGCCCCGCACCCGCTCGTCGTAGCCGCGGGCGAAGTCGCCGACGCCGGGACGCTCCACCTTGATGACGCGGGCGCCGAGATCGGCGAGCTGGCGCGTCGCGAAGGGGGCGGCGATGGCGTGTTCCAGGGTGACGACGGTGATGCCGGTCAACGGTTTCATGGCATTGGATTCCATGATGGGCTCCTCACTTCAGGACCGCGGTGGCGTCCATGGTCAGCCAGCCCTCATGGTCCTTGGCCCACAGGCGGACGGACTTGCCGTCGGCCGAGGGCGTGCCGCACACCGAGAAGGGGTTGATGTCGAAGGTCGGCCGCACCGCCTTGAAGCTGTAGGACGCGACCTCGGCCTCCGGCATCTTATGGCGCAGCAGATCCAGCAGCAGGGTGGCGATCAGCGGGCCGTGCACGATCAGCCCCGGATACCCCTCCGTCTCCGTCACATAGCGCCGGTCGTAGTGGATGCGGTGGCCGTTGAAGGTCAGCGCCGAGTAGCGGAACAGAAGCACGTCGTCGGGAAACCAGCGCTGCTCCCAGGCCGCATCCGCCGGGGCCGGCCGCGGCTCCGGCGGCACATCGTCGGCCGTGGCGGCCTCGCGGTAGACGATGTCGTGGAACTCGGTCAGCGCCACCGCGGTCTCGCCGGCCTGGCGGATCTCGTGGCGGACCTTGACGAAGACCAGCGGGCCGGTGCGGCCGGACTTCTCGGTCACGTCATGGATGGTCGAGGTCCGGGTCAGCGCGTCGCCGACCCTCAGGGGCTGGTGGAACTCGAACTGGCTGCCCGCCCACATCCGGCGGGGCAGCGGCACCGGGGGCAGGAAGCCACCGCGCCTGGCATGCCCGTCCGGTCCGATCTCCGACTGGCGGTGCAGCGGCAGGAAATACAGCCAGTGCCAAAGCGGCGGCAGCGGGGTGCCGGGCGCCGGGCGCTCGGCGGACCGGTCCAGCGTGGCCGACAGCGCGGCGTAGGGGGTCGGGGTGACGGTGTCGGAGACGGTCTCGGTCCGGCCGATCCAGTCCTTGGTGGTCATGGTCGGGGCGTTCATGGTGGCGTCCTCGAACTTGCTTGCGGCTTACTTGCGTGCGGCTTCCGGGCATCCCCCGGAACGATCCGGGGGGGTGCCTTCGGGGGATCAGTGCGACGGCTGGGCGCCGACCCGGGTATTCAGCTGCAGGGCGGCGATGTCGCCCTTCTCCTCCAGGGTCTGCTCGGTGCTGGCGTAGCTCTGGTTCAGCTCGCGGTTCAGGACCTCGCGGTCGCAGGCGTTTTCCCAGATCGAGACGACGATGCTGGCGACGCAGTTGCTGATGATGCTGGTCAGGGCGCGGGCTTCGGACATGAAGCGGTCGATGCCGACCAGCAGCGCGACGCCGGCCACCGGCAGGTCGGGCATCACCGTCAGCGTGGCGACCAGGGCGACGAAGCCGCTGCCGGTGACGCCGGCCGCACCCTTCGAGGTCAGCAGCATGACGCCGAGCATGGCGAAGATCTGGCCGGCCGACAGGTGGATGTCGCAGGCCTGGGCGATGAACAGCGAGGCGAGCGTCAGGTAGATCGCCGTGCCGTCCAGGTTGAACGAGTAGCCCATCGGCAGCACGAGGCCGGAGACGCCCTTCTTGCAGCCCAG
Organism: Azospirillum sp. 412522; assembly: GCF_019805165.1. Lineage (GTDB taxonomy): Bacteria > Pseudomonadota > Alphaproteobacteria > Azospirillales > Azospirillaceae > Azospirillum. Next base: position 144,611 of record NZ_RWIJ01000002.1, on the reverse strand, counting down.
CGCTTCCAGCTTCTGCAGGACGCGCGGCAGGACCGGTTCGGAGGACGAGGTGCCGAGGACGATCAGCAGCTCCTCGCGGAAGTAGCGCAGGACCTTCCACAGGCTGAAGCCGTGCAGCCGGGCCAGCGTGCCGATGATGGCGATCAGGAAGACGCTGCAGGCGACATAGAAGGTGAGGATCAGCAGGCCGAGCGAGCCGATGCTGTCGATGCCGTACTTTCCGACGGTGAAGGCCATCGCGCCGAAGGCGCCGATCGGGGCCAGCTTCATGATGAAGCCGAAGGCGGCGAACAGGACGTGGGAGAAGGACTCGATGCCCTGGACCACCGGTTCGCCGGCCGGGCCTACCCGCGTCAGCCCGAAGCCGACCAGGACGGAGATGAGCAGCACCGGCAGCACCTCGCCCTCGGCGAAGGCGCCGAAGAAGGAATGCGGGATGATGTGCAGCAGGAAATCGGTGAAGCCGACCGGCGCCGCCTGCTTGGCGAACTTGGCCGCCACCGAGGGGTCGAGCGACGACGGCGAGACGTGCATGCCGACGCCGGGTTCGATGATCATCACCGCGGCCAGCCCGATGAGGAGGGCCGCCACCGTCAGCGCGTAGAACAGCGCCATCGACTTGACCAGCGTCTTGCCGATCTCGCGGGTGTCGTTGAGGCTGGTGATGCCGCTGACGATGGTGCAGAAGACCACCGGAGCGATCATCATCTTGACCAGCTTGACGAACCCGTCGCCCAGCGGCTTCAGGGAGGCCCCGATGTCGGGCCAGAAATGGCCCGCCAGGATGCCGAGGGTCAGGCCGACGACGACCTGGAAATAGAGGGCCTTGTAGATGGCCTTGGACTTGGCCGGCGCCGGGCTATGAGTTCCCGTTTGCAGGCGCATGGCGTTTCCTCCTGTTTATGCTGTGGGATCAGGCCGCCATGGCGGCCCGCAACGGGGTCGAGGGCCGTGCGAACACGGTTCCCTCGAACAGCCGCCGCGCGGTGCGCAGGATGCCGGCGACGGGGGCGGCCTGGCCGGAACCCGCTTGGCCGGCACCCGCTTCGAGACGGACGGTCAGGCGTCCGGCCGGATGTTCGAACGTGACGTCGCCGGGCATGGCGAGCGGTCCGCCCAGCAGGGCGGCGGCCACGGTTCCCGGGACGGTGCAGGCGGTGGCGGTGGCGACGGCGCCGGTGATGGCCATCGCCCGGTGGCAGTCGTGCGGCATGAAATAGCGCACGGACAGCGTGCCGCCGCGCGTCGGCGGCGCCAGCAGGACGGGCTTGGGGATCACCATGCCGGCCGCGTTGGGAAAGCCCATGCGGCGGCCGGCCTCGACGCGCAGCGCCTCCAGCCGGGCCATGAACTCCCGGTCGGACCGGAAGCTGTCGGTCGGCTCGCAGCCGGTCTTGCCGAGGTCGGCGGCGCGGACCAGCATCACCGGGATGGCGGCGTCGACGCAGGAGACATCGATCCCATGGATCCGGTCGACCGGCGACCCGGTGGGCAGCAGGCGGCCGGTGTTGGCGCCCGCCGCGTCGAGAAAGGCGAGATGGATCGGCGCCGCGGTGCCGGGCACGCCGTCGATGACGGCCTCGCCCTCGTAGACCACCTGTCTGCCAGGGGTCTGGATGCGCGCCTCGACCAGCTTGCCGGTGTTGACGTTGTGGATGCGCACCACCGTGACGCCGTCCGCCGCCCGGACCAGACCGGACTCGATGGCGAAGGGGCCGACGGCGGCCAGCATGTTGCCGCAGTTGGGCGAGGTGTCGACCACCCCTTCCTGCACCCGGACCTGGGCGAACAGGTAATCGACATCCGCACCGGCCTTGGTGGCGGGACCGACGATGGCGACCTTGCTGGTCAGCGGGTTGCCGCCGCCGATGCCGTCGATGCCGAGATCGTTCCCCGCCCCCATGACCGAGAGCAGGAGGGCATCGCGCTCCGCCGGGACGGCCGGAAGGTCGGACGCCAGGAAGAAGGGGCCGCGGGAGGTGCCGCCGCGCATCATCACGCAGGGAATACCGATCTGGCGGTTCATCAGATGGGTCATGGCGCTTGGTTTCTCTTGTTTTCGCCGTGCGAGCGAAGAAAGCCGATGCGCCGATATTCCGCCTGCGAACTATATTTGTGAAATGCAATGATTCACAGTATTATTCCACTTTATGCATCAATGCGTGACGCCAAGCGGAACCGGACATGAATTTCGAACTGATCGATCTGAAAGCGTTCGTGGCGGTGGCTGAGATGGGCAGCTTCAACCGCGCCGCCGAACTGCTGAACCTCTCGCAGCCGGCGCTCAGCCGCCGCATCCAGAAGCTGGAGGACACGCTGGGTGTGGCGCTGTTCGAGCGTTCTACCCGCCATGTCGCGCTGACCATGGTCGGGCGCGATTTCATGCCCAAGGTCCGGCGCTTCCTGGACGAGTTCGAAACGTCGCTGCTGGGGATCAGCGACCTGGGCGCGCGGAGCGGCGGCCAGATCACCATCGCCTCGGTTCCGACGGCGGTGTTCTACTTCCTGCCGAACGCGATCAGCCGCTTCAGCAACGCCTTCCCACGCATCCGCATCCGCATCCTCGACCTCGGCGCCAACGAGGGGCTGGAGGCGGTGGCGCGCGGCGAGGCCGATTTCGGCATCAACTTCATCGGCACCTCGCACCCGGACATCGAGTTCACGCCGCTGGCCGAGGATCCGTTCGTCGTCGCCTGCCGGCACGATCATCCGCTGGCCTCCCAACAGACGGTGGATTGGGAGGAATTGACCGCCCACCGGGTCATCACCGTCGGCCGGACCAGCGGCAACCGGGCGCTGATCGACAACGCGCTCGCGCAGCACGGCCTGAAGCTCAACTGGTCCTACGAGATCACCCATCTCGCCAGCTCGCTGGGACTGGTTGAGGCGGGGCTTGGCGTCGCGGTGCTTCCCAAGCTCGCCACCCCCTCCTCCGGCCATCCCATCATCCTGACTCTTCCGCTGGGCCATCCAAAGATTTCCCGGACGATCGGCGTCGTTCGTCGGCACGGCGCCATCCTCTCGCCGATGGCGGCGCGCTTCCTCGAGGTGCTGCTCGGATCCTGGAGGCTCTGAGGCCGGCATATTTTACAAAATTCCAGTGCTTGAATTTGGAGTAATCGGGGAACCGTCTATCCGGACAGTGGGGGTTCGTCCGAAAAATATCGTTGCGGACGGAAGCTCCCGCTTGACGGCGAGCCATTTTCCTATTTTCCTATAGGGAATTAAAATATTTACCCAATTCCGTTGTGTTTTTCGCCCGGTGGGAGCTGTGCAGCGGCACCTCGACACCGTCCCCATCCCGACCAGGAGGACCGACATGCAAAGTCCGGATGACTTCGACCGAATGGTGATGGCGTCGCTCGGCCCACCGGGGGCACTCGCCCCATCCATGCTGCCGCCGCCCGACCAGCCGGAGGCGGTCCGCACCGATGCCGGCGCGGGGCGCGGCATCCTGTCCCTCGGCCTCGGCATCGCCGCCGCAATCCTCCTGGCATCGCTGGCCTCATTGGCCTGATCGGTCCGCCGGTCGCGTGGTCATAACCTCATCCCATGACGGAGACCGTTCCCATGCCGGACGCCCATCTTGCCATCGCCGAACGGCTGCCGGACGACATCGCCCTGGCCGCCGACCGCCTGTTCCTGGGCGCCCGCACGCCGCAGTCCTGGTCCGACCGGCCGGTTCCCGTGGAGACCCTGCATCGGCTCTACGAGCTGGTCCGGCTGGCGCCGACCGCCTTCAACGGCAGTCCGGCACGCTTCGTCTTCCTGACGACCCCGGAAGCCAAGGAACGGCTGCGCCCGGCACTGAGCCGCGGCAACCAGTCCAAGCTGGCGGCCGGGGCCATCGCCATCGTCGCCTATGACCGCCGCTTCTTCGAGCATCTGCCGCTGCTGAGCCCGCATTACGACCCCTCGCCGATGTTCGTCGATGATCCGTCGCTGGCCGAGACCACCGCATTCCGCAACGGTACCCTCCAGGCCGGCTACCTGATCCTGGCCGCCCGGCTGCTGGGGCTGGATGCCGGGCCGATGTCCGGCTTCGATGCCGGAGCGGTGGATGCGGAGTTCTTCGCCGACGGCCGGCTGCGCACGAACATCCTGGTGGCGCTCGGCCATGCCGACGGACCGCCGTCGCGTCCGCGCGCGCCGCGGCTGGACGTATCGAAGGCGGTGGTCATCCTCTGACCCGATTGCCGCAACGGCCGGTCAGCGCGGCCGAACCGGAGACCCATCATGAGCGTGAACGACACGGCCGCCGCCCTGCCGGCGGCCACAGGCGGAGCCTTGCCAATCGGCGCCGTCCTTCCATCCAGTCTCCCGCTGCGTTTTTCCGCCGCCGCCCTGCCGTGGTTCCTGGCCGCCGGGGCAACGGCCCTGTGGCCCGATGCGGACGAGTGGGAGCGGACCGGCGAGTTCGCCAGCCTGCTGGTGGTCGCCGCCGGGTTGCTGGCGCTGGCCGCGCCGCTGACCGCTGCGATCCGACCGGCACCGCGCAGCCGGCTGGCGTCCGCCGTCACGGGACTGTCGGCGGCGGTGCCCTGGCTGATCGCGCTGGCGCTGGGCGTGACCGGCTGGGAGATCCTGACCGCCAAGCTCGGCCTGCTGCCGCGCCCCTTCTTCGTGCCGCCGCAGGCGTTGCTGGAGGTCTATCTCGACGACTGGCCGCGGCTGCTCGATTGCTTCGCCGCGTCGCTGAGGCTGCTGGTCACCGGCTATGCCGTCGGATCGATGCTGGGCGTGGTGACGGGCGTCGCCATCGGCTGGTCGCGCGCGGTCGGCTACTGGGTCCATCCGGTCCTGCGGCTGATCGGTCCGCTGCCGGCCACCGCCTGGCTTCCCATCGCCTTCTTCGCCTTCCCGACCAGCTGGAGCGCCAGCGTCTTCCTGATCGCGCTGGCCAGCGGCGTGCCGGTCACCGTGCTGACATGGTCGGGCGTGGCCGGGGTCAACAGCGCCTACTACGACATCGCCCGCACGCTGGGCGCCTCCCAGCGCTTCCTGGTGCTGAAGGTCGCCGTTCCGGCGGCGATGCCGCATGTCTTCGTCGGGCTGTTCATGGGGCTGGGCGCCTCCTTCGCCGTGCTGGTGGTGGCGGAGATGCTGGGCGTGAAGTCGGGCGTCGGCTGGTACCTGCAATGGGCCCAGGGCTGGGCCGCCTACGGCAACATGTACGCGGCCCTGCTGGTGATGGCGCTGCTCTGCTCCGGTCTGGTGACGCTGCTGTTCCGTGTCCGCGACCGCCTGCTCGCCTGGCAGAAGGGAATGCTCAAATGGTAGCGCTCGAAAACGCCGACACCGCCGGCATGACGATCGACGTGCAGGCGGTCAGCCACAGCTTCGAACTGCATGGATCTCCGCTGCCGGTGCTGGACGGGGTGGAACTGCGGGTGGAGCCGGGCGAACTGGTCGCCCTGCTGGGGCCGAGTGGCTGCGGCAAGTCCACCCTGCTGCGGCTGGTCGCCGGGCTGGAGCCGCCCAGCCGCGGCGGCATCCTGGCCGACGGCCGCCCCATCGACGGCCCCGACCCGTCGCGCGTCGTCGTCTTCCAGGATCCGACGCTCTATCCCTGGCGCACCGTGCGCGACAACGTCGCCCTGGGGCTGGAGGCGCGCGGCCTGCTGCGCTCCCGGGGCCATCGGATCGACAAGGCCCTGGCCCTGGTCGGGCTGACCGGCTTCGAGAAGGCCTATCCGCACCAGCTCTCCGGCGGCATGGCCCAGCGAGCCGCACTCGCCCGCGCGCTGGTCAACGACCCCCGCCTGCTGATCCTGGACGAACCTCTGGGCAAGCTGGACAGCCTGACCCGCCTCGCCATGCAGAGCGAGCTGGTCGAGCTGTGGCGCAGCAAGGGCTTCACCGGCCTGCTGGTGACCCACGACATCGAGGAGGCATTGTTCATGGCGACCCGCGTGATCGTGTTCAGCGGACGCCCGGCACGCATCAAGGCCGACCTGTCCATCGACCGCCCCTATCCCCGCCACCGCGGCGATCCGGTTCTGACCGAGCTGCGCCACCGCATTCTCGAACTGCTCGGCCTTGCCGAGACCTGGTGAGGACACCCGACCATGCCCGACAGCGTCCCTTCCGGAACATCGACCCCCAACCTGTCCCGTTTGCGCGGCTTCATCGCCGACCTCACCCGGCTGGTGGAGCGCCATGGCGACGACGAGGCCGCCGTGCTGGATGCCGGCCGCGTCCTGCTGGCCGACCTGATCGCGACCGACGACTGGCTGCCCGACGCCTATGCCCGGCCCGACCCGGTGCATTACCGGCAGTATCTGCTGCATTGCGACCCGTACGAGCGCTTCTCCGTCGTCAGCTTCGTCTGGGGGCCGGGGCAGCGGACGCCGATCCACGACCACACCGTCTGGGGCCTCGTCGGCATCCTGCGCGGGGCGGAACGGTCGCAACGCTACGACCTCCAGCCCCAGGGCGGTCCACCGGTGGCCTATCCGCCCGAGATCCTGAGAGCCGGATCGGTGGAGGCGGTGTCGCCCCGCATCGGCGATGTCCATGCGATCTCCAACGCGCTGGCTGACCGGCCGTCCATCAGCATCCATGTCTATGGCGGCAACATCGGCGCCGTCCGGCGGTCGGTGTTCGACCCGCTGACCGGCCAGCCCAAGCCCTTCATCTCCGGCTACGCCAACAGCACCCTGCCCAACCTGTGGGACCGCTCGCAGCCCGTCTCCCACGCCGCCTGAGGATCGCCAGTCATCATGACCGCAGCCGTCACCAAAGCCGAAACGCTCGCCACCCGCCGCCCCGCCGACATCCGGCGCGCCTGGATCGAACGCGACGAGGTCGCCCTGCTCGACGCACGGGAGGAAGGCCCCTATTCGCTGGCCCATCCGCTGTTCGCGGTGTCGGTGCCGCTCAGCCGGGTGGAGCTGCTGGCCTACGACCTGCTGCCGCGGCATGACGTGCCGATCACCGTCTACGACGACGGAGACGGTTACGCAGAACCGGCCGCCCGCCGGCTTCAGGCGCTCGGCTACAGCGACGTGACGCTGCTGGAGGGCGGGCTGGCCGGCTGGATCGCCGCCGGGTTCGAGGTGTACCGGGACGTGAACGTGCCCAGCAAGGCTTTCGGCGAATGGGTGGAGCACCACCGCCACACCCCCTCGCTGCCGGCGGCGGAGGTCAAGGCACTGATCGATGCCAGGGCCGATCTGGTCATCCTCGACGCCCGCCGCTTCGAGGAATACCGCACCATGTCGATCCCCGGCGGCATCAGCGTGCCGGGGGCGGAGCTGGTCAAGCGCGTCCGCGACATCGCGCCGAATCCGGACACGCTGGTGGTGGTCAACTGCGCCGGCCGCACGCGATCGATCATCGGCACGCAGTCGCTGGTGAACGCCGGCATTCCCAACCGGGTGGCGGCGCTGCGCAACGGCACCATCGGCTGGACGCTGGCCGGGCTGACGCTGGACAGCGGCGGCGAGCGTCGCTTTCCGGAGGTGTCGGCCGAGGGCGACGCCGAAGGCCGTCAAGCCGCCCGCGCGGTGGCCGACCGGGCCGGCGTCGGCCGGATCGACGCTGCGACGCTCGACCGCTTCCGCCGCGACGAGCGCCGCACGCTGCACCTGTTCGACGTGCGCACGCCGGAGGAATACGAGGCCGGCCATCTGCCGGGCTTCCGCCATGCCGCCGGCGGCCAGCTGGTCCAGGCGACCGACGAGCATGTGGCGGTGCGCGGCGCCCGCATCGTGCTAGCCGACGACCCGGCCGGCGGCGGCGGTCCGCGCGCCGACATGACCGCCTCCTGGCTGTCCCAGCTCGGCTGGGAGGTGCATGTGCTGGAGGGCGACGCGTCGACATTGGGCCGCGAGAGCGGCCCCGACCGCCGCCGCCTGCCGCCGGAGCCGGAGGTGGGAGCGGAGACCGTTACGCCGCGCGACCTGCTGGCCCTGCTGGAAAGCGGCGAGGCGGCGGTGATCGACATCACCCGCAGCCCGCGCTATCGCGCCGGCCACATTCCGGGAGCCTATTTCTCCACCCGCGCCCGGCTGGCCGAAACCATCGCCCGGCTGCCCAAGGGGGTTCGGCCGGTGCTGACCTGCGGCGACGGCACGCTGACCCGCTACGCCGTCGCCGATTTCCCCCTTACCCATCTGTCTGGCGGGCAACGTCCGCTGCTGCTGGACGGCGGCACCAAGGGGTGGGTGGCGGCCGGGCTGCCGCTCAGCACAGACCTCGACCGGCTGGGGGGCGAGCCCGACGACGTCTACAAGCGCCCCTACGAGGGCACCGACAACAGCGCCGCCGCCATGCAGGGCTACATCGACTGGGAACTCGAGCTGGTCGACCAGCTCAAGCGCGACGGCGCCCACAATTTCCACGTCATCTGACGATGCTTCATCTGATCCGCCCAGTGAGACCCGACATGACAAAGCCCTTCCCCGTCCCGCGCCGAACCCTTCTGGGGGCGACGCTGCTGCTCGCCGCCGGGCTCCCCGGCCTGATGCCGGGCACGGCGAGGGCGGAGGCGACGGAAGTCCGCTTCGCCCGCAATCTCGGCCTCGGCTACCTGCCGCTCTACGTCATGCAGGACAAGGGGCTGGTGGAGAAGCAGGCCCGCGCCGCCGGGCTGGGGGAGGTGAAGGCCAGCTACACCCCGCTCGGCAACCCGACGACGATCACCGAGGCGACCCTGTCCGGCAACGCCGATTTCGGCGCGGCCGGGGTGCCTGCCTTCATCATCGCATGGGATAAAACGAAGGGGAACGCGAACCTGCGCGGCATTGCGGCGCTGAACGCCCAGCCGGCCTACCTCAACACCAACCGGCCCGAGGTGAAGAGCCTGAAGGACTTCACCGAGAAGGACCGCATCGTCGTCCCGTCGGTCCGCGCCTCCTATCAGGCCATCGTCCTCCAGATCGCGGCGGAGCAGACCTTCGGTCCCGGCCAGCATGCGAAGCTGGACGCCCAGACCGTCTCGCTGGCCCACCCCGACGGCACCGCCGCCCTGCTGTCCGGCCGGACGGAGATCACCGCCCATTTCACCAGCCCGCCCTTCCAGGACCAGCAGCTTCGCGACCCGAAGATCCACAAGGTGCTGAGCAGCTACGACGTGCTGGGCGGCCCGGCCTCCTTCAGCGCGCTGTGGACGTCGGCCGCCTTCCACGACGCCAACCCGAAGCTGACCAGGGCGGTGCTGGCGGCGCTGGAGGAGGCGGTGGCACAGATCAAGGCCGACCCGCAGGAGGCGGCCCGCGCCTACATCCGCATCGAGAACTCCAAGCTGGGCGTGGAAGAGGTCGCGGCGATGATCGCGCATCCGGAGGTCTCCTACGACCTCGCCCCGCGCGGCATCGGCACCTTCACCGACTTCATGGCGCGCATCGGCTCCATCCGCAACCGGCCGGCCGACTGGCGCGACCTGTTCTTCGCCGACATCCACGACCGCGCCGGCAGCTGAGGCCCCACCATGCCCGACACCGACTTCACCATCCATCCGGTCTCTCCCACGCTGGGTGCCGAGATCCGCGGCCTGGATCTGTCCCGGCCGCTCGGCCCCGCCACGGCGTCGGCGCTGGCCGAAGCGCTCGACCGCCATCTGGTGCTGGTCTTCCGCGACCAGACCCTGTCGGACGCCGACCTCGTCCGCGTCTCCGGCCATTTCGGTCCGCTCGACAAGGCGCCGATCACCGAGAACGGCCGGCTGCACGCGCCGGGCTACGAGGAGGTCTACGTCATCTCCAACGTCACGGAGAATGGCCGGCCCATCGGGGCGCTGGGGGCGGGGGAGTCGGTGTGGCACGCCGACATGACCTATCTGGAGACGCCGCCCTATGCCAGCAGCCTCTATGCGCTGGAGGTGCCGGCCGAGGGCGGCGACACCGGCTTCCTCAGCATGTTCGCCGCCTACGACGCCCTGCCCGAAGCGCTGAAACGGCGGGCGGAGGGGCTGTCGATCAAGCATGACAGCACCACCAACAGCGGCGGCTACCTGCGCCAGGGGTTCGCTCCGCCGGCCGATGTCGCCACCTCGCCCGGCACCGTGCATCCACTGGTCATCACGCACCCCGCGACCGGAGCCAGGGCGCTTCTGCTGGGCCGCCGTCCCCATGCCCACATTCCCGGCCTGTCCGTGGCGGAGAGCGAGACGCTGCTCGACGGGCTCTGGGCGGTGGCGGTGCGGCCGGAGCTTGCCTGGCACCACCGCTGGCGGGTCGGCGATCTGGTGATGTGGGACAACCGCTGGACCATGCACCGCCGCGACCCCTTCCCCGACGACCAGCGCCGCCGCATGCACCGCACCCAGATCGCCGTGCCGGCCCGCGCCCCACAGAACGCCGCCGCTTAGGAGGTCCCCATGACCATCGCAAGACATCCCGATCCGACCTCCCTCACCCGCCGCAGCGCCCTCGGCCTCGGCGTCGGCGCGCTCGCCGCCGGCCTCCTGCCCCTGCGGCAGGCGCGGGCGGCCATCCCGGCCGGAACCGTGCTGAAGGTCGGCGACCAGAAGGGCGGCGTGCAGTCGGTGGTGGAGGCCGCCGGGCTTCTGGCGGACCTGCCATACCGCATCGAATGGAGCCAGTTCCCGGCCGCCGCCCCGCTGCTGGAGGCGCTGAACGCCGGCGCCATCGAGGTCGGCTACGCCGGCGACGCGCCGACCACCTTCGCGCTGGCCGCCGGCACCGCGGCGAAGATCATCGGCGCCGTGCGCTCCAACCCGCAGAGCACCACCATCCTGGTGCCCGGCGCCTCGCCCATCCGCAGCGTCGCCGACCTGAAGGGCAGGACCATCGGCACCGGGCGCGGCTCGATCGGCCATTACCTCGTGCTGGCGGCGCTGAAGGCGAACGGCCTGAAGCCGGACGACGTGAAGATCGCCTTCCTGCTGCCGTCGGACGCCAAGTCGGCGCTGGCCGCCGGCTCCATCGACGCGTGGTCGACCTGGGGCATCTACGTGTCGCAGGCGCTTCTGGTGGACGGCGCCCGCGCCGTCGTCACCGGCACCGGGCTGATGAGCGGCCTGTCCTACCAGTCCGCCACGCTGGAGGCGATATCCACCAAGCGCGAGGCCCTGGCCGACCTGATCCGCCGCACCGCCGCCGCCCGGCTGTGGGCGCTGGAGAACAGCGCCGCCTATGCCGACATCTGGGCCAAGGCGGTCGGCGTCGATCCCACCATCGCCCGCCACACCTTCGGCGTCGAACGGGCGCGGCCGGTCGCCCTCGACGCCTCGGTCATCGCCGACCAGCAGGCCACCTCCGATGTCTGGCGCGAGTTCGGCATCATCCCGAAACGGCTGGACGCTGCGGCGATCTTCGATCCCGGCTTCAACAGCGCGCTGCCGGCCTGACGGCGCCGGACCGCGAAATGGCGCTGCTTCCCACCAACCTCGACATGGACGTGCTGCGGGCGCTGGTGATCGCCATGGAGCATGGCGGTTTCGCCCGCGCCGCCGAACGGCTGGGACGGACCCAGTCGGCGATCAGCCTGCAGATGAAGAAGCTGGAGGAACAGGTCGGCCAGCCGCTGTTCCGCAAGGCCGGGCGCACGGTGGCGCTGACCGATGCCGGCGACCTGCTGCTCGGCTATGCCCGCCGCATCGTCGCCCTGAACGACGAGGCGCTGTCGGCCGCCCGCGGCCGGGCGATGGACGGCACCGTCAGGGTCGGCTTCCCCCAGGATCTGGCGGAACGCTGGCTGCCCGCCGTGCTCGGCTCCTTCCACCGCGCCCACCCGCGCATCCATGTCGAAGCCCAGGTCGGCCGCGGGCGGGAGCTGCGCGAGCGGGTGGCGCAGGGTGCGCTCGACCTCGCCCTGGCTTTCGGGGAGATCGGCGGCGATTCCACAGCCCCTGCAACAGGTGCGGCCACTTTGGCCCATCTGCCGGTGGCCTGGATCGCGCCGGACGGTTTCCGCGCCGACCCGGAGAGTCCATTGCCGCTGGCCCTGCTCGACTCGCCCTGCATGTTCCGCCAGCATGGCATCGAACGGCTGGATGGCGGCGGGCGCCCCTGGCGCATCACCTTCACCAGCCCCAGCCTGTCCGGCCTGTGGGCGGCGGTGGAGGCCGGCTTGGGCGTGACGATCCGCACGTCTCTCGGCCTGCCCGACACGCTGGCGACCCTTGAGCCGCATCATGATCTGCCGGAATTGGGATCGGTTCCGCTGGAACTGCATCGCGCGCCCTCCGCCGCCAGCCCCGCGGTCGACCGTCTGCACGGAATCCTGGCGGGCTCACTGGACGCGGTCTTGCGCGACACGGGCGCACATTAACAACATTTATTTTTTGTTGCTTAAGTTTTTCTCAACAGTGTAGTTTGTGTTTTTTGTTTTTCCTATTCACACAATAGAGATACGCTTCCTCTCGTAGCCACCGACATCGAACGGCCTCGGGAGGAACCATGACGGCAGCCGCAGCAACCAGAACGCCGGGACGCCGATCCCGCGCATGGACTCTGCCGGCGGGCCTGCGCCGCTGTGCCGTGCCGCTGGCTCTGCTGGTGCTGTGGCAGGCCAGCGTCGGGTTCGGCTGGATTTCCACCCGCTCCATCCCCTCGCCCAGCCAGATCCTGACGGCCTTCTGGGATCTGACGGTCAGTGGCGAGCTGGCGGTCCATCTGCTGGTCTCGCTCGGCCGGGTCAGCGCCGGGCTGGCCATCGGGGTGTCGGCCGGCACCGTCTGCGCCCTGATCGCCGGCCTGTCGCGACGGGGGGAGGATGCGCTGGACGCGCTGCTTCAGATGCTGCGCACCCTCCCCCATCTGGCGCTGGTGCCGCTGTTCATCCTGTGGTTCGGCATTGGCGAGACGCCGAAGATCGCCCTGGTGGCGCTGGGCACCGCCTTCCCGATCTACCTGAACCTGTTCGCCGGCATCCGCACCGTCGACGCCAAGGTGGTGGAGGCGGTCTCCACCCTCGGCCTGACCCGGTGGGAGCTGATCGCCCAGGTCATCCTGCCGGGCGCCCTGCCCGCCTTCCTGACCGGGTTGCGCTACGCGCTCGGCGTGGCATGGCTCAGCCTGGTGGTGGGGGAGCAGATCAACGCCTCCAGCGGCATCGGCTATCTGGCGATGACGGCGCGGGAGTTCCTGCGCACCGACGTGATCATCGTCGCGCTGATCGTCTACGCCATCCTCGGCCTGCTCGCCGACCTGATCGTCCGCCTCATCGAACGCAAGGCGCTGGTCTGGCGCCCGGCCTTCATCAAGGAGTGACCCTCCATGAGCCACGCCCTTTCCCGGATCCCCGCGTCTTCAAAGCCTGTCGTCAGCGTCCGCGGCCTCGTCCGCAACTTCGGCAACGGCAATGTGCTGGACGGCCTGTCGCTCGACCTCCAGCCGGGGTCCTTCACCGCCCTGCTCGGCCGCTCCGGCTGCGGCAAGTCCACACTGCTGCGCACGCTGGCGAAGCTGGACCCGGCGCCGAAGGGCACGGTGCAGCTTCCGGAGGAGCGCGCGGTGGTGTTCCAGGAGCCGCGGCTGGTGCCCTGGATGCGGGTTCTGCGCAACGTCACGCTGGGCCTGCGCCATCCCGATGCCGAAGCCCGCGGCCTCGCGGCCCTGGCGGAGGTCGGGCTGTCCCACCGCGCCAAGGCCTGGCCGCTGACCCTGTCGGGCGGCGAGGCGCAGCGGGCGGCCCTGGCCCGCGCCCTGGTGCGTGAACCGCGCCTGCTTCTGCTGGACGAGCCCTTCGCGGCGCTCGACGCCCTGACGCGGATGCGCATGCAGGGTCTGGTGGAGACGCTGTGGCGCGCCCATGCGCCGGCCGTCCTGCTGGTGACCCACGACGTGGACGAGGCGCTGCTGCTGGCCGACCGCGCCTTGGTTATGGAGAACGGCAGGATCGCCGCCGACATCCCGATCCCGCTCGCCCGCCCGCGCCGCCACGGCGATCCCGGCTTCATCGCGCTGCGCTCCCGCCTGCTGGCCGAGCTGGGCGTCGACGAGGAGCATCTGGCCGCACGGGAACCCCAGCGCACCGAGGCCAGGACGGCCGGCCCGCCCCCAGGCGGCTACGGCCTGCCCGCCGGCGCCGCCGCCGCGCCCAGCCGCTGAAATCCAACGCCGACGGACACCACCCGCCATGACGACCAACATTGTCCGCTTAGTCTCGCCCCGCCTCAACCGCCGCGGCTTGCTCCGCGGCGCCGCCGGGACCTGCGGCGCCCTGGCGCTGGGCGGCCTGCCCACGGTGTCGCTGCCCACCCTGTCGCAAGCCGCGTCCGGCTCGACATCCGAAACCATCCTGCGCATCGCCGACTACAAGGGGTTGGACGGTCTGTCGCTGGAGGCGTCGGGCAACGCACAGTCCGCCTACCGGTCGCAGTTCGCCGAGTTCGCCTCCGGCAATTTGATCGTCGAGGCGATCAACGCCGGCTCCATTGACGTCGGGTCCAGCAGCGAGATCCCGCCCGCCTTCGGCGTCGCAGCCGGCGCCCGCCTGTCCATCGTCGCCGTCATCAAGGACGACGTGAACTGGCAGGTGGTGCTGGTGCCGCCGGGCAGCCCGATCCAGTCGGTCGCCGACCTGAAGGGCAAGCGCGTCGGCTATGTCCGCGCCACCACCACGCAATACTACCTCGCCAAGATGCTTGGGCAGGCCGGGCTGCGCTTCACCGACATCCAGCCGGTCAGCCTGACCCCGTCGGAGGGACAGGCCGCCTTCGAACAGGGCGCGCTCGATGCCTGGGCGATCTACGGCTATTCGGTGCCCTTCGCCATCAAGAAGGGCGCGCGGGTCCTCGTCACCTCCAACGGCTACCTGTCGGGCAACTACCTGTATCTCGCTTCGCCCGACGCGCTCGCCGATCCGGGCAAGTCCGCCGCCATCGGCGACTATTTCCTGCGGCTGCGCCGCGCCTTCGCCTGGCGCGCCGCCAACCTGGAACGCTGGGCGCAGGTCCATTCCGCCGCCATCGGCGTGCCGGTCGAAACCGACCTGGAGATCCTGCGCAGGAATTCCCGCCAGCGCGATCTGGCGCCGATCACCGACGCCGACGTCGCCTCGGCCCAGAATGTCGCCGACACCTTCCATCAACTGGGCGTGCTGCCGAAGCGCATCGACATCGCTCCGGCCTTCGACCGCCGCTTCACCGACATCCTGTTGCGTCCGCTCAGCTGAGCCGGCGCCATCCCGATCCCTCGCCAGCCATAAAATGGGGACCACCGCCATGACCACCGCACCGGCTTCTTCCGCCCACCCGCTCCGCTTCGTCGGCTTCGTCGGCAACCACAACGCGTCGGAGATCATTCCGCGCCAGGGGCCGGTGGTTGACCGCGACTATATCGAGACGGTCGCCAAGGCCCACGAGCTGGGCGGCTTCGACTCCGTGCTCCAGGCCTTCCACGCAGACGCGCCCGACAGCCTGCAGGTCAGCCAGCACATCACCAGCGTCACCGACCGGCTGGGCGTGCTGATCGCCCACCGCCCCGGCTTCCAGGCGCCGACCATCCTGGCCCGCCAGCTCGCCACGCTCGACCAGCTGAGCCGCGGCCGCGTCGCCATCAACGTCATCACCGGCGCCGAGCGCAGCGAGCTCGCCCGCGACGGCAACACGGTGGACGACAAGGACGACCGCTACGCCCGCACGTCCGAGTTTCTCGACATCGTCCGCGCCGAATGGACCAGCGACAAGCCCTTCGACTATCAGGGCCGCTTCTATCAGGTCGAGAAGGCCTTCTCGCAGGTGAAGCCCTACGATCCCTCGGGCATCCCGGTGTGGATCGCCGGCGCGTCCGCGGCGGCGGTCGAGGTGGCGGGACGCCATGCCGACACCTACGCGGTGTGGGGCGAGACCCACGATCAGGTGCGCGAGCTGCTGGCCCGCGTGCGCGCCGCCGTCGCCAAGGCGGGCCGTCCGCAGCCGGCCTTCAGCCTGTCGCTGCGCCCGATCCTGGCCGAGACCGAGGACGCCGCCTGGGCCAAGGCCGAAGCCATTTACGAGAAGGCCAAGGCGCTGCTGGAGAAGACCGGCTTCACCCGCGGCGACCTGCCGAACAACGAGGGGGCCCGCCGGCTGCTCGCCATCGCCGATAAGGGCCACCGCCACGACAAGCGCCTGTGGACCGCCATCGCCGCCCTGACCGGGGCGAAGGGCAACTCCACCTCCCTGGTCGGCACGCCGGATCAGGTGGCCGACGCCCTGCTGGATTATTACGACCTCGGCGTCACCACCTTCCTGATCCGCGGCTTCGACCCGCTGCCCGACGCCATCGCCTATGGCCGCGACCTGCTGCCGCGCGTCCGCCGGCTGGTGGCCGACCGCCAGCGCGCGCAAGCCGTCGCGGCGGAGTGACGGCATGGCGACGGGTCGGCCCCCGGTCATCCTCAACCAGCTCGGTCCCGCGGTGGGGGAGCGCGTCGCCGCCCACCCCTCCCGGCCCACGGTGCTGGCGCATGAGGCCGGCCGCGCCCCCTGGGAGGTCCCGGCCGGTGTCGAGGTCCTGCTGACCCGTCCGCTGATCGGATGGGAGGCGGCGCCCGCCGCCCCTCCCTCCGGCTGGGGCAAGGACCTGCGCTGGATCCAGTCGGCCTCCACCGGCATGGACTTCTACCCGCCCTGGCTGCTCGACGGCGCGCCTCTGGTCACCTGCGCCCGCGGCGTATCGGCGGTCGCCATCGCCGATTACGTGATGACGGCGGTCCTGACCTTCGAAAAGCGGTGGGACGCCATCCGCCTGCATGGGCCGGAGGACTGGCGGCGGGAGACGCTGGGCAGCCTGTCCGGCAAGCGGCTTGGGCTGGCCGGATTCGGCGCCATCGGCCGCGCGGTGGCGGAGCGAGCGCTCGCTTTCGGAATGGCGGTCGGGGCGGTACGCCGGTCCGGCTGGACCGAACCGGAGCAGGGCATCGAGCCGTTCGACCGGCTGGAGTCCCTGTCGGCGGCGAGCGACCATCTGGTGCTGGCCCTGCCGCTGACCGCCGCCACGCGCGGGCTGGTGGATGCCGGACTGTTGGCCAAGGCCAAGCCGGGACTGCATCTGGTCAACGTCGCCCGCGGCGCGCTGGTCGATCAGGACGCGCTCCTCGCCGCCATCGAGGGCGGCCGGATCGCCGGCGCCACGCTGGACGTCACCGACCCCGAACCGCTGCCCGCCGGCCATCCCTTCTACCGCCACCCCGCCATCCGCCTGACGCCGCATGTCTCGTGGTCCGCCCCGGACTTCGAACGGCGGCTGGCCGACCGCATCCTCGCCAACCTCGACGCCTACGCGGGCGGCGGACCGCTGCGCGACGTGGTGGACACCCAGACCGGCTACTGACCCCCTTCCCGACGGAGCCCTCGCCCGATGACCCACATCCAGCCAAGACCGCGCAAATTCTGGCCGCCCGTCGATCCCGTCAGCTACACCAGCGTCGAGGAGGAGCGGCAGCACCGCAAGCAGCGGCTCGCCGCCACTTTCCGCCTGTTCGGGCGTTACGGCTTCGACCAGGGGCTGGCCGGCCATGTCACCGCCCGCGATCCCGAACACCCCGACCGCTTCTGGATCAACCCGCTGGGCCAGCATTTCCGCACCATCCGGGTGTCGGACCTGCATCTGGTCGACGGCGACGGCACCATCCTGCAGGGCGACCGCGCCATCAACCAGGCCGGCTTCACCATCCATTCCGCCATCCACCGGGCGCTTCCGGAGGTGGTGGCCGCCGCCCACACCCATTCGACCTACGGCAAGGCATGGTCGGCTCTCGGCCTGCCGCTCGCCCCGCTGAGCCAGGATTCGGCCGCCTTCTACGAGGATCAGGTGATCTTCGACCCCTATTCCGGCGTCGTCCTCACCGAAGGCGAGGGCAAGCGGCTGGTGGAGGCGCTGGGCGACAGGAAGCTGGCGATCCTCAAGAACCACGGACTGCTGACCGTCGCCCCGACAGTGGAGGCGGCAGCTTGGTGGTTCATCAGCGCCGACAACGCCGCCCACACCCAGCTGCTGGCCGAGGCCGCCGGCCGGCCCCAGCCAATCGACCATGAGACCGCGCTGCTGACCCGCTCCCAGGTCGGCACCCACCAGGGCGGCGCCTACAACTTCCATCCGCTGTGGGAATGGATCGTCGCGGCCGAACCCGACCTGCTCGACTGACCCTTTCCCCTCCTCCTCTTTCGCGAAAGCAAACGAACAATGACCGCGAAACCGGCCCTTTCCCTGTCCCGCCCCTTGGCCCGCCGCAGCCTGATCGCCGCCGGCGCCGTCACCCTCACCGCTCCCTTCGTCCTGCGCCGCCGGGCGGTGGCGGCGGAGCCGCTGCGCCTGTCCTGGAATGCCGGCGCGGTCTGCTTCTCCGCCGTGCCGCTGGCCTTCCAGCTCGACCTGTTCAAGAAGCATGGGCTGGAGGTGGAGCTGGTCAATTTCACCGGCTCCACCGACCAGCTGCTGGAGGCCATCGCGACCGGCAAGGCGGACGCCGGCGTCGGCATGGCGCTGCGCTGGCTGAAGCCGCTGGAGCAGGGCTTCGACGTGAAGATCTCCGCCGGTCTGCATGGCGGCTGCATGCGGCTGTTCGGGGCGAAGGCGGCGGGGGTCAAGACCGTGCTGGACCTGCCGGGCAAGGTCATCGGCGTCAGCGACATGGCCAGCCCGTCGAAGAACTTCTTCTCCGTCGTGCTGACCAAGTTCGGCCTCGATCCGAACAAGGACGTCGAATGGCGCCAGTTCCCCGCCGATCTGCTGGGGCTGGCGGTGGAGAAGGGCGAGATCCACGCCATCGCCGACGGCGACCCGCTGGTCTGGAGCCAGACCAAGAACCCGCAGATGGTGGAGATCACCAACAACGTCTGCGGCGAGTTCGCCACCCGCACCTGCTGCCTGGTCGGCGTGCGCGGCAGCCTGCTGCGCGACAACCGCCCGGCGGCCAAGGCGCTGACCACGGCGTTGATCGAGGCCCAGCATGCCGCCTATGCCGACCTGCGCGCCGCCGCCGCGGCCTACGCCCCCTTCGCCCCGAAATTCCCGGTGGAGGAACTGGAGGCCATGCTGCGCAGCCACGCCCACAATGTCACCCCCATCGGTGACGAGCTGCGCCAGCAGCTTGCCCTCTACACCGACGAGCTGAAGAGCGTGTCGGTCATCAAGCGCTCCACCGACAGCCAGCGCTTCGCCGGGCGCATCACGGTCGATCTCGCCTGATCCTTACCCTTTGCAGCGGAGCCGCCTGCCATGCCCTTCGACGACCTGCCCTTCGCAATTCCTCCCTTCGGCGCCTCCTTCGGCGAGACCGGCACCGCTCCTGTGGTCGATCCGTCGCTCATCGCCGCGCTGTCGGCTGAGTTCGCGCTGCGCGCCGCCGAACATGACGCCGCCGCCAGCTTCCCCTTCGAGAATTTCGACCGGCTGGCGGCGGTTGGGCTGCCGGCGCTGGTCACGCCGAAATCGGCCGGCGGCAAGGGCGGCGGGCTGGGCGACGCGCTGGCGGCGGTGAACGGGATCGCGCGGGGCGAGCCGTCCACCGCGCTGGTGCTGGTGCTGCAATACGTCATCCACAACCAGCTCTGGCGCGGTCCGGCATGGCCGGAAGCCCTGCGCGACCGCATCGCCCGCTCCGCCGCGACCGACGGCGCCCTGGTCAACATCCTGCGGGTGGAGCCGGAACTGGGCACGCCGCATCGCGGCGGACTGCCGGCCACCGTGGCGCGCAAGGTGCCGGGCGGCTGGCGCCTCTCCGGGACGAAGATCTACTCCACCGGCATTCCGGCGCTGTCCTGGCTCGGCGTCTGGGCGCGCACCGAGGACGGCGGCAGCGAGGACGGCGGCAGCGAGGACGGCGGCAGCGAGGACGGCGGCAGCGAGGACGGCGGCAGCGAGGACGGCGGGCCGCTGGTCGGCACCTGGGTGGTCCCGCGCGGCGCCGGGCTGGCGGAGCAGGGGATCGAGGTTCGGGAGACCTGGAACCACATCGGCATGCGGGCCAGCGGCAGCCACGAGGTGGTGTTCCGCGATGTCTTCGTCCCCGACGACCATGCCGGCGAGCTGCGCCCGCCCGCCGGCTGGGCGGCCCCCGACGCGGCCGCCACCGCCTGGATGTCCACCCTGTTCAGCGGCGTCTATGACGGCATCGCCCGCTCCGCCCGCGACTGGCTGGTCGGCTTCCTGCACGCCCGCAAGCCGACGGGGCTGAATGGCGCGTCGCTCGCCACCGTGCCGCGCCTGCAGGAGGCTCTCGGCGGGATCGAAGCGCTTCTGCTGACCAACCGCATCCTCCTGCGCTCCCTGTCGGCGGCAGTCGATGGCGGCTCCCCGCCCTCCTCCAGCGACAGCCTGCTGGTGAAATACACGGTGACCAACAACGCCATCGACGCGGTGGCGCGGGCGCTGGAAATCACCGGCAACCCGGGCTTGTCGCGCGACAACCCCTTGGAACGCCATCACCGCGACGTGCTGTGCGCCCGCGTTCACGCCCCGCAGAACGATATGATCCTGGCCGGCGCCGGACGCGCCGCTCTCGCATAATGACCGTCGGACGGAAAACACATAATTTCATGTAAAATTTATTCGGAGACCGCCCATATTCTACAGTGTTGACGACCATACCGAATCATGTTCCCCTTAAATCTAGTAGATTTATCGAGATGAGGGGGAGCACCACCATGCGCCAGCCAGGACGCCCCAGCCGTCGTGCCTTCGCGGCCATCGCCGCGTCGGTGACCGGGCTGCTGTTGATGTCGGCCGTCGCGGCTCCGGCGGCCGCCGAGGGGCGGATCCGCATCGCCGAACAATATGGCCTGGGCTATCTGCCGCTGCATGTTCTGCGCCACAACCAGCTGATCGAGAAGCACGGCAAGGCGCTGGGCCTCGACATCGCCGTCGACTGGGTCCAGCTGTCCGGCGGGGCGGCGATGAACGATGCGCTGCTGTCCGGCAGCATCGATCTGGGGTCGGCCGGCGTCGGGCCGCTGCTGACCATCTGGGACCGCACCAAGGGCAACGCGAACGTCAAGGCGATCGCGTCGCTCAACGACATGCCGCTGTTCCTGACCACCGCCAACCCCAGGATCCAGTCGCTGAAGGACTTCACCGACGCCGACAAGATCGCGCTGCCGGCGGTGAAGGTCGGCGTCCAGGCCCGCATCCTGCAGATGGCGGCGGAGAAGGAACTGGGTGCCGGCAAATACGACGCGCTCGACAAGCTGACGGTGTCGATGCCGCATCCGGACGCCACCGCGGCCCTGCTGTCGGGCAGCGGCGGCATCACCGCCCACCTCTCCAGCCCGCCCTTCCAGTACCAGCAGCTGGACGACCCGAAGATCCACAAGGTCGTCAGCTCCTACGACGTGCTGGGTGGTCCGCACAGCTTCAACCTGATCTGGAGCAAGCAATCCTTCCGCGACGAGAACCCGAAGACCTACCGGGCCTTCCTCGATGCGCTCCGGGAAGCGATGGACACCATCAACGCCAACCACGACGGCGCGGCGGATGCCTATCTGGCCCAGAACAAGGGCAGCCTCGACAAGGCTTATATCCTCCGCCTGCTGAACGACCCCGACATCCGCTTCACCGTCACGCCCAACCGGACGGAGGCCTTCGCCGACTTCATGCACAAGGTCGGCGCGATCAAGAACAAGCCGGCCTCCTGGAAGGATTATTTCTTCGACGACCTGCATGACGGCGCCGGGAGCTGAGGCGATGAACGCGCTGACCTACCCGCAGAGCATCGACAGCGACGGCCTGTCCGAACGCCCGCTGCTCGACGTTTCCGGCGTCACCCTGCAATACAAGACGCGCCGGCACCTCGTCACCGCGACCTACCGCGTCGATTTCCAGGTGTTCCAGGCCGAGCGCTACGTCCTGCTGGGACCGTCGGGCTGCGGCAAATCCTCCCTGCTGAAGGCGGTCGGCGGCTTCCTCCAGCCGGTCGAGGGGGCGATCCGCCTGAACGGCCGCACCGTGACCAAGCCCGGCCCCGACCGCATGATGGTCTTCCAGGAGTTCGACCAGCTTCCGCCCTGGAAGACGGTCAAGGAGAACGTCATGTTCCCGCTGCTCGCCAGCGGCAAAGCCAGGCGGCGCGAGGCCGAGGAGAAGGCGCTCGACTGCATCGCGCGGGTGAACCTGACCAAGTTCGCCGACGTCCATCCGCACATGCTGTCCGGCGGCATGAAGCAGCGCGTCGCCATCGCCCGCGCCATGGCGATGGAGCCCGACATCCTGCTGATGGACGAGCCGTTCGCCGCGCTGGACGCGCTGACCCGCCGCAAGATGCAGGAGGAACTGCTGCAGCTTTGGGACGACCTGCGATTCACCGTGCTGTTCGTCACCCACTCCATCGAGGAGGCGCTGGTCGTCGGCTCGCGCATCCTGGTGCTGTCGCCCCATCCGGGACAGGTGAAGGCGGAGGTGAACTGCGACGGCTACGACCATGGCGCCGTCGGCGGCGCGGAGTTCCAGGATCTTGCCAACCGCATCCACACCATGCTGTTCGCCGAGGATGTCGAAGGCAGCGGAAAAGGACCGAGCGCATGACCGACCTGTCCTTCTCGCCAAGGCCGCTCCCGCCCGGCGGCCGGCGCGAGCCGCCACGGCGCCCGGAGTACGAGCGCACCGTCACCGCGACCGGACCCATCGGCGACGTCGCCCGCCCGCTCTCCCCGTGGGAGCGCCTGGGCAACGTCACGGCGCTGCGCCGGCTGCTGGTCCTGGCCGCCGTCGCCGCGCTGTGGCAGGCAGCGGCGGTCTGGCAGAACAACCCGCTGATGTTCCCGACCTTCACCGACACCATGGCGGCGCTGTGGGACGGCATCCGCCGCGACAATCTGCTGTCGATGGCCTGGACCTCGCTGTCGGTGCTGCTGAAGGGCTATGCGGTGGCGGTGGTTCTGGCCGTGCTGCTGACCACGGTCGCCGTCTCCACCCGCATCGGCAACGACCTGCTGTCGACGCTGACCTCCATGTTCAACCCGCTGCCGGCCATCGCCTTGCTGCCGATCGCCATGCTGTGGTTCGGGCTGGGCGAGGTCAGCCTGATCTTCGTGCTGGTCCATGCCGTGCTGTGGCCGCTGGCGCTGAACACCCATGCCGGATTCACCTCGGTGTCTGAGACGCTGCGGATGGCCGGGCGGAACTACGGTCTCGGCAACCTGCGCTACGTCGTCACGCTGCTGATCCCCGCCGCCTTCCCGGCGATCCTGACCGGGCTGAAGGTCGGCTGGGCCTTCGCCTGGCGCACGCTGATCGCGGCGGAGCTGGTGTTCGGCGTCTCGTCCGGCAAGGGCGGGCTGGGCTGGTTCATCTTCCAGAACCGCAACGAGCTCTACATCGACAAGGTCTTCGCCGGCCTCGTCACCGTCATCCTGATCGGCCTGCTGGTCGAGAACGTCGTCTTCCGCTGGATCGAAATCCACACGGTCCGCAAATGGGGCATGGTCCGATAAAATGGCTTTCCAAGACGTCAATCCCGTGCGCTTCGATTCCAACCTGACGGTCGAGCGCCCGACCTTCGTCACCCATCTGGAATGCGCCTACACCGGCGAGCGGTACGAGGCCGACACGGTCCACAACCTGTCGCGCGCCGGCAAGCCGCTGCTGGTGCGCTACGACCTGAACGGCGTGAAGCAGGCGCTGACCAAGGGCGCGCTGTCCGAACGCCCGCAGGATCTGTGGCGCTACCGCGAGCTTCTGCCCGTCCGCAAGGTCGAGGACATCGTCAGCCTGGGCGAGGCGGTGACCCCGCTGGTGCCGCTGCCCCGTATCGCGAAGCGGCTCGGCGCCGCAGAACTGCTGGTGAAGGACGAGGGGCGTCTGCCCACCGGCTCCTTCAAGGCGCGCGGGCTGGTGATGGCGGTGTCGATGGCGAAGTCCTTCGGCATCCAGCACATGGCGATGCCGACCAACGGCAATGCCGGGGCGGCGCTGGCCGCCTACGCCACCCGCGCCGGCATCCGCACCACCATCTTCTGCCCGGCCGACACGCCGGAAGTGAACGTATCGGAGATCGAGCTTCAGGGCGCCACCGTCTACCGGGTCAACGGCCTGATCGACGATTGCGGCCGAATCGTCGGCGAAGGCAAGGCCGAGGCCGGCTGGTTCGACGTCTCCACCCTGAAGGAGCCCTACCGGATCGAGGGCAAGAAGACCATGGGGCTGGAGCTTGCCGAACAGCTGGGCTGGGAGGTGCCGGACGTCATCTTCTATCCCACCGGCGGCGGCACCGGCCTGATCGGCATGTGGAAGGCCTTCGACGAGCTTGAGGCCATCGGCTTCATCGGCTCCAGGCGGCCGCGCATGGTGGCGGTCCAGGCCGCCGGCTGCGCGCCGATGGTCCGCGCCTGGGAACAGGGGGGGGAGCACGCCCCGCGCTGGGAGGATGCCCACACCATCGCGTCCGGCATCCGCGTGCCGCAGGCGGTCGGCGATTTCCTGATCCTGCGCGCCGTGCGCGAGAGCGGCGGCTTCGCCATCGCCGTGCCCGACGACGCCATCCAGGCCGCGCTGAACGAGGTGGCGCGGGAGGAAGGCTTCCTGCTCTGCCCCGAAGGGGCCGCGACCTACGCCGCCTACCGGCAAGCCCTGGCCGACGGCCGGGTCGGCAAGGAGGAACGCACCGTCCTGTTCAACTGCGCCACCGGCCTGAAATACCCGCTGCCGCCGGTGCACCGCACGCTCGACCGCACCCGGCCCATCGACTATTCCGCCTTCAAAGGTGATGGCCGATGAGCGAGGTACGCTACCGCCCGGACCGGCTGGTCGCGACGCTCGACGCCATCCTCCGCCGCAGCGGCAGTTCGGCGGAGGAGGCGGCCATCGTCGCCGCCAATCTGGTGGAGGCAGACGCCCGCGGCCACGCCAGCCACGGCGTCTGCCAGATCGCCGTCTATGCCCGCAGCCTGGAGCTGGGCCATCTCCAGCCCAACCGCCACGCCCGCATCGTCCGCGACGAGGCGCCCTTCCTGGTGGTGGACGGCGATATCGGCTATGGGCAGGTGATCGCGAAGGAGGCCACCGACCTCGCCATCGAACGGGCCAAGGCCGGCGGCGCCTGCATCCTGGCATTGCGCAACGCCCACCATATCGGCCGCGTCGGCTCCTATGGCGAGCAGTGCATCGCCGCCGGGCTGATCGGCCTGTACTTCGTCAATGTGGTCAGCCGGCCGCTGGCGGCGCCCCATGACGGCGGGCGGCCCCGGCTGGGCACCAACCCGGTCTGCATCGCCGTGCCCGGCACGCCGGGCTACGCGCCCTTCCTGCTCGACTTCGCCACCAGCGCCATCGCCGCCAACAAATGCCGCATCAAAGCCTCGCTGGGCAAGGAGGTGGAGGACGGCCTGCTGCTGGATCCGGAGGGCCGGCCGACCCGCGATCCCGGCGTGATGTTCACCGACCCCACCGGCGCCATCCGGCCCTTCGGCGGCCACAAGGGCTACGGGCTGGCGCTGGCCTGCGAGAT
Organism: Azospirillum sp. 412522; assembly: GCF_019805165.1. Taxonomy (GTDB): domain Bacteria; phylum Pseudomonadota; class Alphaproteobacteria; order Azospirillales; family Azospirillaceae; genus Azospirillum. Next base: position 119,279 of record NZ_RWIJ01000002.1, on the reverse strand, counting down.
CCTGGCGGGCGCCCTGGCCGGCGGCCTGCCCGCCCTGCCGGAGAACCTGCGGCCGGGGCGGGTGGTGAACAACGCGCTCGCCTTCGTCATCGACCCCAATCGGGTCGCCGGCCCGGAATGGCAGACCCTGACCGATGCCGTCCTCGACCATGTCGCCGACACGCCCCCCGCCCCCGGCAGCAACGGCGTCAGCATCCCCGGCGAGCCGGAAGCGCTGCACCGCATGGCCGCCATGGACCGCGGCATCGCGCTCGACCCCGACACGGTGGCGGCGCTGCACCGCATCGGCGGCGGGCTTGGACTGGATGTGAAGGGGCTGCTGGAAGCGTAGGATTTCACGCTCCGATCCATCGCCCCGCCTCCCGCACAGGACGACTCCGTACCGCCGCACTCGCCGTTCCCGCTCCCCTGCCGTCCCAATTCCGCTCGACAAATCCGTACCATACAGTCGATAAAGCGGATTGCTGCGACCCAAAAGCAATTCCGCGCGGACGACCGGAGATCCGGAAGCCGGACATGCGGACGGACGATCCGACAGGGGGGAAAAGAACATGACCATCAGGACGCTAACCGCCGCCGCCCTTGCCGCCACTGCCCTGACCGCCTCGCTGGCCGCCACGGGCGGCACGGCCCTGGCCGCCGATCCCGTCAAGCTGATCGACGTGATCGAGCTGTCCGGTCCGGGGGCGCCCGCCGGCACCAACTGGAAGAACGGCGTCGATCTCGCCGTGTCGGAGATCAACGCCAAGGGCGGCATCCTCGGCCGCCCCATCGCGGTGACCCACTACGACAGCCAGACCAATCCCGGCGCCACCCGCGCCGCCGTCCAGCGCGCGGTCGACGAGGACGCCTATGTCGTGCTCGGCCCGATCTTCTCCGGGCCGATCAGCGCGTCGATGCAGATCACCCAGCGGGCGGCGGTGCCGCAGATCGTCGGCGGCGAGGCGTCGGCCTTCACCAAGCAGGGCAACCCCTACATCTTCCGCACCTCGCTGAACCAGGCCGACGCGATGCCGAAGCTGGCCAACTACCTGCGGGACGAGGTGAAGGCGAAATCGGTCGCGGTGGTCTGGGTCAACAACGATTTCGGCAAGGGCGGCCGTGATTCCATGATTCCGGAGCTGCAGAAGCGCGGCATCCAGGTCGCCGCCGACATCCCCACCGAATCCGGTCAGGCCGATTTCGCCGCCGACGCGATCAAGGTGAAGAACGCCAACGCCGACGCCATCTTCGTCTATCTGAACGAGGAGGAAAGCGCCCGTTTCCTGCGCTCGGCGCGCCAGCAGGGCATCGCCAAGCCGATCGTCGGCGAGACGACGCTGCTGGGCGCCAAGGTGATCGAGCTGGCCGGCGAGGCGGCCAACGGCGTCAAGGGCCATGTCGGATTGCTGGTGGACGCGCCGAAGCCGGGCTTCGCCGTCTTCGGCAAGAAGTACCGGGACACCTACGGCTTCACCTCCGACCACAACGGCATCAAGGGCTACACGGCGGTCTACACGGTCAAGACCATCACCGAGCGCGTCGGCAAGTTCGACCGCGAGGCCTTCGCCAAGACCCTGCACGGCGCCCGCATCGACGTGGCGCAGGAGCCGGGCATCCTCATCGACACCAAATGGCTGGAGAACGGCGACGTCGACCGCGAGAGCTTCCTGGTCGAGGTGACCGACGGCAAGCCGGTGGTCAAGGCCACCCTGCCGATGATCAACCCGTAAGACGGCACCGACGCGGCGCGCGGACGGTTCCCCACCGCCGGGGCGCCGTCCCGCCCGTGTCTCCCGCGCCCTTCCCTCAGCCCCCCGCTCTCAGCCCCCGTTCTCAGTCCAGGAGGCCGACTTGGACCAGTTCCTTCAGCTCATCGTCGCCGGGCTGGCGACGGGCGCGATCTATGCGCTGGCCGCCATCGGCTTCACCCTGGTCTGGCAGACCTCGCAGACCATCAATTTCGCCCAGGGCGAGTTCGTCATGCTGCCCGCCATCCTGGTTCTGGTCGGCACCCACGCCGGGCTGCCGGTCTGGGCCGCCTTCGCGGTCGCCAGCATCGCCTTCGTCCTGCTGTTCGGCTTCGGCTTCAAGCGCTTCCTGGTCGAGCCGATGCAGCGCCACGGCGTTCTGCCGCTGGCCATCGCCACCATGGCCCTGTCCGTGCTGGTGAAGGAGGCGGCCAAGAACGGCTTCTCCGCCGAGGCGCAGCCCTTCCCGTCGCTGGTGCCCGACGGCATGCTGTCGCTGTGGGGCGCGGCTCTGTCCGCCCGCGACCTCGCCATCGTCGTCGTGGCGGTGGTCGCCATCGTCGGGCTTCAGCTGTTCATCACCCGCACCCGCACCGGCCGCACCATGCAGGCCACGGCGCAGAACCCGACGGTCGCCCGCATCCTCGGCATCCCGGTGGAGCGGATGATCCTGCTGACCTTCCTGATCAACGCGGTGCTGGCGCTGGTCGCCTCCTACCTCGTCTCGCCGGTCTATCTGGCGAAATTCTCCAATGGCGAAAGCATCGGGCTGGCCGCCTTCATCGCCGCCATCGTCGGCGGCTTCAACCAGATCCGCGGGGCGCTGGCCGGCGGTTTCCTGATCGGACTGATCGACAACCTCACCGCCGCCTATGTGTCCAGCGCCTACCGCACGGCGGTGCCGCTGGTCGTGCTGGTCGTCGTCATCCTGGTGAAGCCCGAAGGTCTGCTGGGCCGCAAGGAGGAGCGCACGGTATGATCCGCCGCCCCGACGCCAACCTCCTGATCCTGCTGGCCGCCTTCCCGGTCCTGTGGTTCCTGCCGGCCGGGCTGAAGAGCTACGGCCTCTACGTGGTGTCGCTGTGGCTGGTGATGTCGATCGCCGCCATGGGGCTGAACCTGACGCTGGGCTATGCCGGCCTGACTTCGCTGGCGCAGGGCGCCTTCCTCGGCATCGGCGCCTATGCCACCGCCATCCTGACCACCAAGGCCGGCTGGCCGCTGCCGGCGGCCTTCCTCGCCTCCAGCGGGCTGTCCTTCGCGGTCGGCGTGCTGCTCGGCTTCCCGGCCCTGCGGGTGAAGCACCATTACCTCGCCTTCGTCACGCTGGCCTTCACCGTCGTCGTCTTCCTGGTCGCGCGCAACGAGCAGTGGCTGACCGGCGGCGTGTTCGGCATCGCCAACATCCCCCGCCCGGTCCTGTTCGGCAGCGACCTCGGCGCCGCCCTGCCCTTCTACCGCCTGCTGCTCTGCGTCACGCTGGTGCTGGCGCTGGCGATGTGGTGGCTGCTGAGATCGCCCTGGGGCCGGGCCTTCCTGGCGCTGCGCGAGAATCCGCTGCGCGCCGCCAGCCTGGGGATCGACATCCGCGCCTACACCCTGCTGGCCTTCGCCATCGGCTCGGCCTATGGCGGTGCCGCCGGCTCCCTCTACGCGCCGCTGGTGGAGTTCATCGACCCGGCGCCCTTCGCCCTGTCGGCGTCCTTCGTCCTTCTGCTGACGGTGGTGGCCGGCGGCGCCGGCTCCTTCTTCGGCCCGTTCGTCGGCGCCTTCTTCTCCTACATGCTGCCGGAGCTGCTGCGGGCGACCGGCGGCTGGTACCTGATCATCTACGCCGCCGTGGTGCTGGTGATCGTCATGATCAGCCCGACCGGACTGCTCGGCCTGATCGAACGCTGGCGCGACCACCGCTCGCAGACCAGGGCGGCCGCGGCCCGCGCCGCCGCCACGCCGACCCTGGGCGCCGAAGCCGGCGGCAGCGAAAGCGACAGCCTCCGGAAGGGCGCCACCCCATGACGCACGTTCTCGAAGTCAGCGGCCTCAAGAAGCATTTCGGCGGGGTGAAGGCGGTGGACGGCGTGTCCTTCACCGTGGAGGAGGGCGAGATCCTTGGCCTGATCGGCCCCAACGGCTGCGGCAAGTCCACCCTGTTCAACTGCATCCTCGGCCAGCTGACGCCGACCGAGGGCGCGGTGAGGCTGGACGGCCGCGTCATCACCGGCCTCTATCCGGCGCAGCTGAACCGGCTGGGCGTCTCCCGCACCTTCCAGCTTCTCCAGGTCTTCCCCAACCTGTCGGTGCGCGAGAACCTGATCCTGGCGGGGCAGGAGCACAAGGGAACCATGCTGAGGCGCCTGTTCGGCGCCCGCGACGCCGGGCTGACGCCGGACGCCGACCGCATGATCGCCTTCTTCCGGCTCCAGCATCTGGCCGACCAGAAGGCCGGCGGCCTGTCCTACGGCCAGCAGAAGCTGCTGGACGCGGCGATGGCCTTCATGGCCGGCCCGCGGCTGGTCCTGCTCGACGAGCCGGCGGGCGGCGTGAACCTGACGATGCTGGAGAATCTGAAGGAGCGGTTGCGGACCATCAACCGCGAACTGGGAGCGACCTTCGTGGTGATCGAGCACAACATGGACTTCGTGATGAGCCTGTGCTCCCGCGTGGTGGTGATGGCGGAGGGCAAGGTGCTGGCCGAAGGCAGTCCGGCGGCCATCCGCAACGACCCGGCGGTCATCGAAGCCTATCTCGGCCATTGAACCCGGACATTGAACCCGGACCTTGAGGGAGACGACGCCATGACCCCTGCCGGCGGAACCGGGCAGCCGATCCTGACCCTGTCCGGCCTGGTCGCCGGCTATGGGCAGATGACGATCCTGAACGGCACCTCCTTTTCGGTGCCGCGCGGGTCGATCACCACCGTCATCGGCCCGAATGGCGCCGGCAAGTCGACCGTCTTCAAGACGATCTTCGGGCTGCTGCCGGCACGGGAAGGCACGGTGGTCTTCGACGGGCGCGACGTCACCAACCGCAAGCCGCGCGACCTGCTGGAAGCCGGCATCTGCTACATCCCGCAGGGCCGCAACATCTTCCCCGAGCTGTCGGTCCGCCACAACATCGAGCTGGGCGCCGTCGCCGCCGGCCGCGGCATCACCGACATGCCGCAACGGATCGAGGCGGCGCTCGACCGCTTCCCCGCCCTGCGCCAGAAGGCCGACCAGCAGGCCTCCACCCTGTCGGGCGGGCAGCAGAAGCAGTTGGAGATCGTGCGCGGCCTGCTGCTGGACCCCCGGCTGATCCTGATCGACGAGCCGTCCATCGGCCTGTCGCCGACCATGGTGGCCGAGACCTTCCAGATCCTGCTGGAGCAGCGGGCAAGGGGCGTCTCGGTTCTGATGATCGAGCAGAACGCCCGCTCGGCCCTGGCGATGTCCGACTTCGGGCTGGTGCTGGAGCTGGGCCGGACCCGCATGTTCGACGACGCCGCGGCGATCCTGGCCGATCCGCGCGTCGGACAGCTCTTCCTGGGCGGCAGCCTGGAAAAGGCCGGCGAAAAGACCGGGGCGGCGTAACCCCGACCGCCCCCGGAGACAGGCTCCTCAGAGAAAGACCGAGGCCAGCTCCGGCGGACGCGACAGCGTGTGCGCGATCATGTCGAGCGCGCCGCGCGTCCCGTCGCGGTCGCAGCCGCCCAGGCACAGCCGCACCGCCTCCGGCGCGGGGCTGTTGACCGAGAAGGCGTCGCTGACCACGATGCCGAGCTTCGCCCCGCGCAGGGTGGCGGCGAAGCTGGACCGGCTCCATCCCGCGGGCAGCGGCAGCCAGTAATGGAAGGCTTCCGGCCTGGAGCGGGGAGCCGGTCCCGGCAGGATGCTGCGGGCGACGGTCTGGCGCAGGGTCGACTCCGCCCGGATGGCCGCCAGGATCGCCTGCGCCGTCCCGTCGCCGATCCAGCGGGTCGCCAGCGCCACCGTCAGCGGCGAGGCCATCACCGTCGTCGCCCGCAGGAAGGCGGACAGTTGCCAGACGTGGCGCGCCTCCGGAACCACCAGATAGGCGAGGCGCAGGCCCGCCCCCAGGACCTTCGCCACCCCTCCGATATAGAAGACCATGTCGGGGGCCAGGGCCGCCATCGGAACCGGTCCGCCGACCGGCAGCGCGCCATAGGCGTCGTCCTCGACGATGGCGACGCCATGCCGGCGGGCGATGTCGACCAGGGCCTGCCGACGTTCCGCCGACAGGGTAATGGTGGTCGGGTTCTGCAGTGTCGGGTTGCAGTAGAGCGCCTTGGGCGGACGGGTGCGGCAGACCTCGGCGAAGGCGTCGGGCAGGATGCCGTCCTCGTCCATCGGCAGGCCGACCACCTCCAGACCCAGCTGCGCCGCCAGCCCGCGCAGGCCGGGATAGGTGAGATCCTCGGCACAGATGCGGTCGCCCGGCTTCGCCAGCGCGCCCAGAACGGCGTGAAGGGCGCTGTGGGTGCCGGCGCAGACCAGCAGCCGCTCCGACCGCACCGGCAGCCCGCGGAGCGCCAGCCACTCGACGCCGGCCTGCCGGTCCTGTTCGGCGCCGCCGAACTCCTGGTAGCGCAGCAGATCCACCAGATCCTGGGCGACATCGACCAGACCGCCGCGCATGCGCGCCAGCAGGTCCGGATCCTCGATGTCCGGCGGCAGGTTCATCGACAGGTCGGCGGAGCAGCGCGCGGCGGACCGGCCAAAGGCCGGGGCGGCGGTCTCGGCCGCCGGCAGCGGCGCCGGGCCGCAGAGGGCGGCCGCCTCCCGTCCGCCCTCGCCAACTCCATCCTGGGCGCCGTCACGGACGAAGGTGCCGGCCCCGACGCGGGATTCGATCAGGCCGCGCCGTTGCGCCTCCTGATAACCGCGGGCGACCGTGGTGAAATCGACCTCCAGCGCCTCCGCCAGCACCCGCTGGGCCGGCAGCCGGGCACCGGGCGGCAGCCGGCCGTTGCGCATGTCGTCGGCGATCACGTCGGCGATCGCGACATAGCGCGGCTTATCGCTGCCGTGGATCACCGCATGCCAGGGGTGCGGGCGCCCGACGGACGACGGAGACTGACCTTGTAGCGTTTGCATTCAAACCACGTCCAGCGCATGGATCCAAACTATGCAGCGCCCGTTCCGGAGGCACCCCGCCCCGGACGGGACGGCGCATCCTAAGCGCCCTGCCCCATCCGTGGCAACCATCAGCTCCGACGCCGCGACAAACTCCCGCAGCCCTTTGTTTCCTGCCATTTTCACCCTCCAGCGATGCATGTCGCGGCTCAGACCTCTTTTCACCCGAGGCTCGCGGAACAGCGTCACAACGGGAGGGAAAACCCGCCTAAATCGTGAGCATTCGGGTTCTGTGATCAAAAAATCGCCATCCTCAGCCCGATCATTGGGCGGAAACCGGCGCTTTGATCGCAGTCATTATATGCGACCTCCGCGATGATTGAATGGAAATCTAGGAGTTCCGCCGAAAAAGTGACCGCACAAGTGACTGGCATGCGCTTTGCTGATGACTGGAAGCCGGACGCCGTCACGCCAGGAGCGGACAGCCCGGCGCCGGGGGCGTCGATCCCGAAGACGCCGAGACCAATAAAGGAGTGCGATCCATGCCTGCCGTCACCAAGCCGCAAAACCAGACCGGCGACGTCCTGGTGGACTACGAGGAGAAGGTGTTCGAGGACGTCAAGGCCGAGCCGGGGGAAAAGGCGCTGGTCACCTTCCACACCGTGGCTTTCGAAGGCTCCATCGGGCTGGTCAACCTGCTGCAGGCGACCCGGCTGCTGCGCAAGGGGTTCGAAACCTCGGTCCTGCTCTACGGCCCCGGCGTCACGCTGGGCGTGCAGCGCGGCTTCCCCACCCTGGGCGACGAGGCCTTCCCGGGGCATCAGGCGATGAACAAGCAGATCGTCAAGTTCATGGAGGAGGGCGGCAAGGTCTATGCCTGCCGCTTCGCGCTCCAGGCGCTCTACGGCCATGGCGAGGGTGCGCTGATCCCCGGCGTGCGCCCGATCAATCCGCTGGACGTGCTGGACATCGTCCTGCTTCACCGCAAAGCGAATGCATTCATTTTGAACACCTGGACGCTGTAACGGCGCCGCAAGCGTAAGTCTGGAGGGCGGAGCATGATGGAGAAAAGAACGGTCCGGGTGGCGGCGGTGCAGATCGCCCCCGACCTGGACAGCGCGGACGGAACGGTGGAGCGGGTGTGCCGGGCGGTCGCCGACGCCGCGGCGCAAGGGGCGGCGCTGGTCGTCTTCCCGGAGACCTTCGTCCCCTACTATCCCTATTTCTCCTTCGTGCGCCCGCCCGTCCTGGCCGGCGCCGACCATCTGCGGCTCTACGAGCGAGCGGTCGTCGTCCCCGGCCCGGTCACCGAGGCGGTCGCCGCCGCCGCCCGCGCCCATGGCGTGGTGGTGGTGCTGGGGGTGAACGAGCGCGACCACGGCTCGCTGTACAACACCCAGCTGGTGTTCGACGCCGACGGCCGGCTGGTGCTGAAGCGGCGCAAGATCACCCCGACCTATCACGAGCGCATGATCTGGGGACAGGGCGACGGCGCCGGGCTGACCGTCGTCGACACCGCCGTCGGCCGGGTCGGCGCATTGGCCTGCTGGGAGCATTACAACCCGCTGGCCCGCTACGCCCTGATGGCCCAGCACGAGGAAATCCACGTCGCCCAGTTCCCCGGCTCGCTGGTCGGGCAGATCTTCGCCGACCAGATCGAGGTTACCATCCGCCACCACGCGCTGGAATCCGGCTGCTTCGTGGTGAACGCCACCGGCTGGCTGACCGACGAACAGATCCAGTCGATCACCCCGGACGCCGCTCTGCAGAAGGCGCTGCGCGGCGGCTGCATGACCGCCATCGTCTCGCCGGAAGGCAACCATGTCGTGCCGCCGCTGACGTCGGGCGAAGGCATCCTGGTCGCCGACCTCGACATGGCCCTGATCACCAAGCGCAAGCGGATGATGGATTCGGTCGGCCATTACGCCCGGCCGGAGCTGCTGTCGCTGACCCTCGACAACCGCCCCGCAGCGCCGATGACGACGACCGCCCAGGCGACGGCGCCCATCCCCTCCCCTCACACCGAGGCCGACCATGACGACGCCCAGCTCCTCCAGCTTGCCCGCTAGCCGGCTGATCACCGAACTGCAATCCTTCGGCGTCCGGTTGGCCGACCCGCGGGCCGGCGCCCCCAGCCGCCGCGGCGGCGCCGGTCCCAGCGACCACAAGGCGATGACGGTGGACGGCCGCACGGTGATGGTGCCGGTCCACACCGCCGGCGCCTTCTCCTCCCCCTATGTCGCCGAGCCGCCGGGCGCCGACGGCGCCAGCCTGGTGCGGCGCGACGGGGTGGCGATGGGACGGGTGACCTTCCCGCGCCAGCCGCGCTTCTACGCGCTGCAGACCATGGACGGCGTGCCCTATTCCAAGATCGCCGTGCTACATGGCGCCGACGTGCTGGCGACCACGGTCCTGCAGACCTGCATCCGCTACCAGAGCCGGACCAAGACCTGCCAGTTCTGCTCCATCGGCCAGTCGCTGGCGGCGGGGCGGACTATCGCCCGCAAGACGCCGGAACAGCTCGCCGAGGTGGCGCGGGCCGCCGTCCTGCTCGACGGCGTGCGCCATATGGTGATGACCACCGGGACGCCGGCCACCCCCGACCGCGGCGCCGCCATCCTGTGCGAAAGCGCCGCCGCGGTGAAGGCGGCGGTCGATCTGCCGATCCAGGGCCAGTGCGAGCCGCCCGACGACGACCGCTGGTTCGCCCGCCTGCGCGCCGCCGGCATCGACACGCTCGGCATGCATCTGGAGGCGGTCACGCCGGAGGTGCGCGCCCGCATCATGCCCGGCAAGGCCAGCGTCCCGCTGGAGCGCTACTACTCGGCCTTCGAGGCGGCGGTGCCGGTCTTCGGCCGTGGGCAGGTCTCCACCTACATCCTGGCCGGGCTGGGCGACAGCCGCGAGGCGATCCTCGCCATGGCGGAGCGGCTGATCGGGATGGGCGTCTATCCCTTCGTCGTCCCCTTCGTCCCGGTCTCCGGCACCCCGCTGGAGGACCACCCCGCCCCGCCCCCCGCCTTCATGCACGACCTGCTGTCCGCCGTCGGCGGCCTGCTGAAGCGCGCCGGCATGCGGGCCTCCGACAGCAAGGCCGGCTGCGGCAAATGCGGCGCCTGTTCCGCCCTGTCGCTTTTCGAAGACTGACCCCTTTCCCTGGAGTGTTTGCCATGACGAGCGTTCCCCATTTTCCCGTCATCATCGTCGGCGGCGGACAGGCCGGCCTGTCGGTCAGCCACAATCTGAAAAAGCAGGGCGTCGAGCATCTGGTGCTGGAGAAGAACCGGATCGGCCATTCCTGGCGCAACGACCGCTGGGACAGTTTCTGCCTCGTCACGCCGAACTGGCAGTGCCGCCTCCCCGACTACCCCTACCAGGGCAGCGATCCCACCGGCTACATGGTGAAGGACGAGATCGTCTCCTACCTGGAGGGTTTCGCCGAGATGGTGAAGCCGCCGATCCGCGAGGGCGTCGCCGTCACCCGCCTGTCCCGCGGCGCGCATGGTGGTTTCGATCTGGAGACCAGCGACGGGCCGATGACCGCCGATCAGGTGGTGGTGGCGACCGGCGGCTACGACATCCCGATCGTTCCGCCCTATGCCCACGCCCTGTCGCGCGACATCGTCCAGATGCATTCCGTGGATTACCGCAACCCGGACCAGCTCCCGCCGGGTGCCGTCCTGGTGGTCGGTTCCGGCCAGTCGGGCGTGCAGATCATGGAGGATCTCTATATCGCCGGCCGGCAGGTGCATCTGTGCGTCGGCCCGGCCCCGCGCTCCCCCCGCCGCTACCGCGGCAAGGACGCGACCGAATGGCTGATGGAGATGGGCTATTACAAGCTGACGGTGGACAAGCACCCGCTGGGCGACCGCGCCAAGGAGAAGACCAACCATTACATGTCCGGCCGCGCCGGCGGTCATGAGATCGACCTGCGCCGCTTCGCCCTCCAGGGGGTCAAGCTCCATGGCAGCATGGCCGGGATGGACGGTTCGACCGTGCGCTTCGCCGACGATCTGGCGAAGAATCTCGACGATGCCGACGAGGTTTACGTTTCCATCCGCCGCGACATCGACGCCTACATCGCCAAGGCCGGCATCGATGCGCCGGAAGAGCCGCCCTTCGTCCCGGTCTGGGCGCCGGACGGCACGCCGGACGCCATCGACTGTGCCGCCGAGGGCATCTCCGCCATCGTCTGGGCCATCGGCTTCCGCCCCAACTACGGCTGGATCGAGCTGCCGGCCTTCGACGGCCGCGGCAACCCGAAATTCCGGCGCGGCGTGTCGCCGGTGGACGGCCTCTACTTCATCGGACTGCCCTGGCTGAACACCTGGGGATCGGGCCGCTTCCTGGGGGTGGCCGAGGACTCGGCCTATCTGGCCGAGGTGATGCGCGCCCGCATCGACGCCCGCCAGCCGGTCGCCGCCTGAACCCCGTTCCGCCCTCGCAGGGAGCCTGTCCCCATGGCAGAGACCACGACGTCCGACAGCCCGCTGTTTTCCGTCATCGCGAATCCGCTCCCAGAAAGGCCATTCGTTCCCGGCCTTCACCGCATCAAGCATGCGACCGAAGGCTGGGAACTGCGGCAGGCGGCGGCCCTGCGCCGGCAGGTCTTCTGCGTCGAGCAGGGCCTGTTCGACGGCGACGACCGCGACGCCATCGACGACCGGGCGCTGACCATCGTCGCCCTGTCCGAGCTGTGCGGCATGCCGGACCGGGTGGTGGGCACCGTGCGCATCCACCAGCCGGAACCGGGCCCGGCCCCCGGCGAATGGATCGGCTCGCGGCTGGCGGTGGCGGCGGACCACCGGCGGGCCGGGTCGCTGGGGGCGTCGCTGATCCGCATGGCGGTGTGCACGGCGACGGCGCGCGGCTGCACCCGCTTCCATGCGCTGGTGCAGAGCCAGAACGCCCTGCTGTTCCGCCGGCTGCGCTGGCGCACCGTGGCGGAGGTCCCGCTGCACGGCCGGCCCCACCACCATATGGAAGCCGACCTCGCCCATTACCCGCCGATCCATGACGGCGCGGCCGGCTTCCTGACGCTGGCGCGGAGAGCGGCATGAGTGCCGCCGTTCCGTCACTGTCGGAACTGGCCGACCGGCTGCGCGCCAGCCCCGGCTTCGCCCACAAGGCGGACATCGCGGCGGTGGTCGGCGCGCTCGGCGTCGGCGGAGCGGGGGCGGGAACGGTGCCGGTCGGCGACGACTGCGCCGCGCTTCCCGACGGCGACGGGCATCTGCTGGTCGCGGCCGAGGGCTTCGTCAACGGCTTCGTCGCGGCGGAGCCCTGGTTCGCCGGCTGGTGCGGGGTGATGGTGAATGTCAGCGACATCGCGGCGATGGGCGGGCGGCCGCTCGCCATCGTCGATGCGCTGTGGAGCTGCGGCGAGGAGCAGGCCCGGCCGATCCTCGACGGGCTGCGCGCCGCCTCGGCCGCCTACGGCGTGCCCATCGTCGGCGGCCACACCAACAGCCGCAGCGACCGGCCGCAGTTGGCGGTTTCCATCGTCGGCCGGGCCGGGCCGCTGCTGACCAGCTTCGACGCCCGCCCCGGCGACCGGCTGATGATGGCGGTGGATCTGCGCGGCCGCTACCACGAGCCCAACCCCTTCTTCGACGCCGCCACCGCCGCCCCGCCGGAACGGCTGCGCGGCGACCTCGCCCTGCTGCCGGGTCTGGCGGACGATGGGCTGTGCCGCGCCGCCAAGGACATCAGCATGGCGGGAACCGTCGGCACGGCGCTGATGCTGCTGGAATGCTCCGGCGTCGGCGCGGTCATCGACGTCGCCGCGGTGCCGGCACCGCCGGACGTGCCGCTCGACCGCTGGCTGCTGTCCTTCCCCAGCTTCGGCTTCCTGCTCAGCGTGGCGCCGGAGCATGAAGCCACGGTCGCCGCCCGCTTCCACGCCCGCGGCCTCGCCTGCACGACCATCGGCGAGGTGCGGCGGGGCAGCGAAGTGACTCTGACCGACGGGATGGACTCGGTGCCGCTGTGGGATTTCGCCGACCGGCCGCTGATCGGCTGCGGCACGGCCGGCCTGTCGGCAGAGGCGCGGCCATGACGCTGTCGGCCGCCATCCTCGCCCATTCCACCAACCCGCGCGGCGGCGTCGTCCATGCGCTGGAACTGGCCGACGCGCTGACCGCTCTCGGCCACCATGCCGTGGTGCATGCGCCCGACCCGGCCGGGCGCGGCTTCTTCCGGACGACCCGCTGCGCAACGGTCGGCGTGCCCGCCCGCCCGGTGCCGCGCGATGCCGGGCTGCGGGCGCTGGTCGAGGCGCGGATCGCCGACTATGTCGCCTTCTTCGGCCACCCCGGCGCGGCGCGGTTCGACCTGTACCACGCCCAGGACGGCATCAGCGGCAACGCGCTCGCCGATCTGCGCGACCGGGGGCGCATTCCCGGCTACCTCTACACAGTCCACCACATCGACGGCTTCGGCGACCCGGCCGTCGATGCCTTGCAACTGAGGGCGATCCGCTCCGCCGACCGGGTACTGTGCGTCAGCCAGCTGTGGCGGGATGCCCTGGCACGGGAATACGGCATCGACGCGGCCATCGTCGGCAACGGTGTCGACCGCGACCGCTTCACCCCGGCTTCCGCAGCGGAGGACGTGGAGTGGCGCGGCCGTCTCGGCCTGACCGGCGGCCCGGTCTTCCTGTCGGTCGGCGGGGTCGAGGCGCGCAAGAACAGCGTCAGGATCCTCGACGCCTTCCGCGAGGTCCGGCGCGACCGCCCGGACGCGCAGCTGGTCGTCGCCGGCGGCGCCTCCCTGCTCGACCACAGCCCGGAATTGCTGGCCTTCGAAGCGCGCATCGCCGCCGACGCCCTTCCCACCGGCCCCGGCGGAGCCGTCATCCGCACGGGGCCGCTTCCCGACGCGGCGATGCCGGCGCTCTACCGGCTGGCCGACGCACTCGTCTTCCCGTCCTTGCGCGAAGGATTTGGGCTGGCGGTGCTGGAGGCGATGGCCTGCGGCACTCCCGCCGTCGTTCCGGCCATCGCCCCCTTCACCGAACATCTCGAACCCGGCGACGCCGCATGGGTCGATCCGTTCGACAGCGGCGACATCGCCCGGACGATGCACGCGGTGCTGGACCCGCGACGGGCGCAGGCCCTGCGCGCGGCCGGCTTGGCGAGGGCGGCCGGCTTCGGCTGGGAGGCCTGCGCCGCGCGCCATGTCGCCGAATACACCCGATTCCTGACCCTGCGGAGGAGCCTGTCCCATGCCTGAAATGATCTTCCGCGTTCGCTGGCCCGACGGCAGCCTGTCCGACTGCTATTCGCCCTCCCTGGTGATCCGCGAGCATCTGGAGGAGGGGAAGGTCTACGGCCTCGCCGATTTCGTCCGCATCAGCCGCACCGCCCTGACCATCGCCAGCGACCGCGTGGCGGCCAAGTTCGGCTTCCCCTGCTCGCGGGCCGCCCGCCAGATCGCCGCCATCGACGCCACAGCCGCGCGCTTCGCCGGCGACCCGACGGCGACGGTCACCGTCGTCGCCCTCACCTGACCGAAGCGGGGAGCAGACCCATGGCCATAGCCCTCACCCGGCCCGCCCGGCCCAAGACAGACGCCCCGCCGATCACGGTCGGCATGCCGCAGCTCGCCCTGCACGGGCTGTCGGAAAGCTGGCTTTTGAAGGAATGCGGGCACCGCCACTGGCTGATGCTGGCGGAGCTGTTCGGACAGTCCCTGCCCGACTTCCGCGACAGCGAGGGGACAACGCTCTACGCCACCTTCACCGGTCTCTCGCTGAGCGGCGCCCGCCTCGACCATGTGGCGGAGCATGACCGGCTCGACATCGCCGGCCGCATCGGCCGGATTTCGCGAACCCAGTATCTGAGCGTCCAGACCATCCACGCCAACGGCACGCCCGTCGCCACCGTCACGCTGCAATCGATTTTCCTGAAACGCACCGTGGCGGGCGATAACCACAGCGTGCTGCGCGCTCTCCCCCATCCGGCGCCGCGCTTCGTCCCCGTCCCGGCCGAGGAATCGCCGTTCGCCTCGCTGTGCCAGCGCTTCCGGCGCGAGAATTGGGAGGAGCACCGGGGCTTCCGCCGCGACCGCCGCAACCCGGATTCGCAGGTCGTGGTCGATCCCTGCCCGGCCACCGACTTCAACGGCGCCGGCTTCCTCTATTTCGCCAGCTTCCCGGCATTGATGGACCGGGCCGACTGGGCGCTGGAGCGATCGGCGGGGACGGGCTGGCACACCGCCGACCGCGAGATCTTCTATTACGGCAACATCAATCCCGGCGACCGGCTGATCGTCCGCCGCTGCGGCGCCGGCACCGGCACCGGGGCGGACCGGCGCACGCGCTGGTTCGACATCCTGAGGGAAAGCGACGGCAAGCGGATCGCCGACGGCTTCTGGACCAAGGTGCGAAGCACCGGAGGGTGCTGAGGCATCGCCCCGCATCCTCCGGCACCCCAAATCCTCAGCCCGCGAACCAGCGGGCGGGGACCAGGACCAGCGACGGGAACAGCACCAGCAGGACCAGCACCAGCAGTTGGGCGGCCATGAAAGGCCAGACGCCCCGCATCAGGCTGCCCATGCTGATCCTGGAAACGCCGGCCACCACGTTCAGCACGGTGCCGACCGGCGGCGTGATCAGGCCGATGGCGTTGTTGATGATGAACAGCACGCCGAAATAGACGGGGTCGATGCCGGCCTGCTTGATCACCGGCATCAGCACCGGCGTCAGGATCAGGATGGTCGGCGTCATGTCCATCGCCGTGCCGACGATCACCACCAGCACCATGATGGCGGCCATCAGCAGGGTCGGATTGCCCATGAAGGGTTCAAGGATGTCGGCGACCTGGGCCGGCAGGTTGGCGATGGTGATCATCCAGGCCGACACCATGGCGGCGGCGACCAGGAACATCACCACCGCCGTGGTGGTCGCCGCCGAGGCGAACAGGTCGAACAGCTGCGACAGCTTCAGCTCGCGATAGACCACCGTGGCGACGAACAGCGCATAGACCGCGGCCACCACCGCCGCCTCGGTCGGGGTGAAGATGCCGAACTTCAGGCCGAAGATGATGATCCCCGGCAGCATCAGCGCCCAGAAGCCGTCCTTCACCGCCGCAGCGATCTCCCCCTTCGTCGCGCGCGGCGGCGGGGTCAGGGCCTCCTGGCGGACCACCAGCCACCAGGCGGCGACCAGCCCCAGCCCCAGCATCAGGCCCGGCACGATGCCGGCCAGGAACAGCTTGGTGATCGACACGTTGGCCGCCACGCCGAACAGGATGAAGCCGACGCTGGGGGGAATGACCGGCGCGATGATGCCGCCGGCGGCGATCAGCCCGCAGGACCGCGCCTTGTCATGGCCGGCCCGCACCATCATCGGCACCAGCAACGCCGACAGGGCGGCGGCGTCGGCCACCGCCGAGCCGGACAGGCTGGCCAGGATGCAGGAGGCGAGGATGGCGACATAGCCCAGCCCGCCGCGGATATGGCCGACCAGCGCCATCGCCACGGCGACGATGCGCCGCGACAGCCCGCCGGCATTCATCACCTCGCCGGCCAGCATGAAGAAGGGCACGGCGACCAGCGGAAAGCTGTCGGCGCCGTTGACGACGTTCTGCGCGACGATCTGGGCGTCGAACAGGTCGAGATGGAACATCAGCGCCACGCCGCACAGCAGCAGCGCGAAGGCGATCGGCGTGCCGATGGCCATGGCCCCCAGCAGCGAGCCGAGGAAGACGGTGACGGTCATGGAAATGGTCCTTCGCGCTCGGGCTTTTGGGGATCAGGCCACGGATCAGGCGTGCCGGCCGGAGGGAGCGTGCGCGGTCTCGACCGTCTCCTCCGACTCCGTCACCATGATCAGCTCGCCGTCGTCGAGGCGGCCGGTCAGGGCGCGGACGAGGTTGACCGCCAGGATGATCAGCGCCAGCACGGCGAACAGCACGCCGGCCCCATAGAAGAAGCCCATCGACAGGCCGGTCGCCGGCGCCACCACCGACAGGTTGATGACGGTCTGGTCCCAGCTGCCGCCGAGCAGCAGCACGGTCGCGTAGATCATCAGCAGGTGGCTGGCACAGAAGCAGACCAGACGCCCGGTCCTGGGCAGCAGGGCGACCAGGGTGTCCATACCGAGATGGCCGTGCTTGTGCAGCGCCACCACCGCGCCCATGAAGGTCATCCAGACGAAGAGGAGCCGCGACAGCTCCTCCGACACCGTGATGCCGCTGTTGAAGCCGTAGCGCAGCACCACGTTGCCGAACACCAGCACCAGCATGCCGGCCAGACAGGCCACGATCGCGACCTTCAGAACGAAGACATATCCGTCGATGAAGCGGCCCATCCGGTCCTCCCCTTGTGCTTTCTTGTCCAGGCCCGCCGGGCCGTTCACTCGGCCGGCAGGGCCGCGATCCTGGCGCGGAAGGAGTCGGTGCCGGCGACGACCTTGTCGAGCACCGCGTCGAGCGCCCAGAAGCGCTCCCGCACGTCGTACTGGATCACCCGGCAGCGGATCGACCCGAAGGTGCCGAGGCGCTGGTGGTACATCTTGGCGAAGGCCGGATAGCCCAGGCTTTCCGACACCGCGGCCACCACCAGGAAGGTCGCCAGCTCGTCCGCCAGCGCGGGATGGCGGTCGCCCGACAGCCGCATCCAGCGGTAGAGGTCCGGGTGGATGTTGGTGAAGACGCCGGTGAAGCCGGGCGACCCCGCCCGCATGGCGTCGCGCGCGATGGCGGCGTTGGCGTTGATGATGGCGAGGCCGGAGCCTTCGGCGATCTCCAGCCGGCGCTTGACCGTCGGCAGGTCGCAGCTGACGTCCTTCAGCAGGACGAAGCGGCCGCTGTCGATGCACAGCCGCAGCTCCTCGTCGCTCAGCAGCCGGCGGTAGGGCGCCGGGCACTCGTAGAGGCCCAGCGGGATGTCGCGCGGCAGACGCTCCAGCAGATGGGACAGGTGGCGGCGGAACGCCTCGGTCCCCTCGTTCTTCGGGTCGAGGTGGTTGGTCACCAGCACCAGCGCGTCTCCACCGGTGGCGGCCATCGCCGTCAGCTCCTCCACCTGGGCGTCGAGGTCGTCGCTGATGTGGCCCGACACCACCACCGGGACCCGGCCGGCGACGGTGGCGACGACGAACTTCGCCAGCTCGACCCGCTCCTCCAGCGACAGGAACTGCATCTCGCTGGACTGGCAGACGGCGAACAGGGCGTCGGCGCCGTTGGCGAGATACCATTCGGTCAACCGGGCCAGACCCGGATAATCGATCTCGCCGGCATCGGTGAAGGGGGTCAGCATCACCGGAATGATGCCGTCAATGCGCTGCGCCATGAAAAAACTCTTCCAATCGGGAGGGAATGCGAAAGCAGGGGGACGGAGCGTGCCGCCGGAGCGGCACCGCTTATGCGTGACGTTCGAGCGGCGTTCGGCGCGCCCGGCCGCTGTCAGGCGATCGCCAGTCCGCCGAGCGCCCTGTCGGTTTCGGCGGCCGCCGGCAGGCTGGCCTGACCGCCGGCCCGCGTGCAGGACAGCGAGGCGGCGCCGGCGGCGCGGCGGATCGCGGCGGCGAGCGGCCTGCCG
Organism: Azospirillum sp. 412522; assembly: GCF_019805165.1. GTDB lineage: Bacteria > Pseudomonadota > Alphaproteobacteria > Azospirillales > Azospirillaceae > Azospirillum. Next base: position 100,933 of record NZ_RWIJ01000002.1, on the reverse strand, counting down.
CGGTCGAGTTCGGCCGCCAGCACGCCGACGAAGCAGTCGCCGGCCCCGGTGGTGTCGCGCACCGCGACGGCGGGGGCCGGCTGACGGCCGGCGCCGCCGACCGACGACCATTCGACGCCGTCGCCGCCCAGGGTGCGGATCACCGTGCCGCCCAGCACGGCGTACAGCGACGGCGCGTCGCCGGCGCATCCCAGATGGGCGCCCAGCCACGCCGCCTCGTCCTCGTTCACCACCAGGATGTCGACGGCCTTCAGCACCGGCAGCGGCAGCGAGGCCGCCGGGGCGAGGTTCAGGACCACCCGCGCGCCCAGCCGCCGGGCGCGCAGGATCAGCGCCGCCGTCTCGCCGGGATCGGACTCCATCTGCACCAGCAGGGTGGTGCCGGGAGAGAGAAGCGCGTCCTCCACCTGATCGGCGCGCGCCCGCAGGTTGGCCCCGCCGGCGACGACGATCTGGTTGCGGCCCGCCGCGTCGGTGCAGACGGCGGCGGTGCCGGTCGCATGGTTGGTCACGGCCACGCGGGACAGCTCGACGCCGGCGCCGCGCAGGCCGCTCAGCGCGGTCTCGCTGAGGCCGTCCTGCCCCACGGCCCCGACCATGGTCACGGCGGCGCCGTCGCGGGCGGCGGCGACCGCCTGGTTCGCCCCCTTGCCGCCGGGATGGAGATCCAGCGACCGCGCCAGCAGGGTCTGGCCGGCACCGGGCAGACCGTCCATCGCGAAGATCATGTCGAGATTGATGGATCCGAAGACGACAATCATGACTCTGCTCCCCCTGCCTTTGCGTTTATCAGGATTCCCGGTAATCGGACGTCCGGTTACTGGGCGGCGCGCGCCTTGGCGATTTCGGCCTGGGCCTGCGCCATCAGGGCGGGATCGACCTTCTGCGAGAACTTCTCCACCACCGGGCGGATCTTGGCGCGGAACTTCTCGATCTCCGCCGGGGCCAGCTCGGTGACGGTCATGCCCTTCGCCTTCAGCTCCTCCACCGCCTTGCTCGCCTGCTCGCGGGAGACGCGGCGCTCATAGTCGCGGGCCTCCAGCGTGGCGTCCTGGATCAGCTTGCGCTCGTCCTCGTTCAGCTTGGCCCAGAACTTGGCGCCGACCAGCACGGCTTGCGGGTTGTACATGTGGTTGCTGAGCGTCAGGTACTTCTGCACCTCGTTCAGCTTGGCGGTCAGGATGCTGGGGGCCGGGTTCTCCTGGCCGTCGACCGTCTTGGTCTCCAGCGCGGTATAGACCTCCGGGAAGGGCAGCGGCACGGCGTTGGCGCCCAGCGTGTTGAACAGGTCGATGTAGATCGGCGACTGCACGACGCGGATCTTCAGGCCGGCGATGTCCTCGACGGTGGCGATCGGACGGCGGCTGTTGGTCAGCTGGCGGAAGCCGAGCTCCCAATAGCCGAGACCGACCAGCCCCTTGGGCGACAGCTTCTCCAGCAGGGTCTTGCCCACCGGGCCGTCCATCACCGCGTCGGCCACCTTGGGCGATTCGAACTGGAACGGCAGGTCGACCATCACGAAATTGTCGTCCAGGCTGGACAGCAGCCCGGCGTTCAGCACCGTCATCTCGACGATGCCGCCCTGGAGCGCCGAGATCATCTGCACGTCGCCGCCCAGCACGCCGTTGGTGAAGAGCTGGACCTTGATCTTGCCGCCGCTCTTCTCCTTCACGATCTCGGCGAACTTCGCCATGCCCAGCGCCAGCGGCGAGCCGTCGGCACCGGCGCTCGCCAGCTTCATGGTGTGCGCGCCGATCTCCGCCGCGTTGCCCGCGCCGCTGAACAGCAGCATGCCCGCCGTGACGGCGCTCGCCAGAAATGCCTGAAGACCGTTGCGCATACCATTCCTCCTGTTGCGGCCCGTTCGCAGGCGGGCCTTTCGCGATTTGCCAAGGAAAACGGGGCGGGAAGAGAGGCCGGCGCGTAGCCGGCACCGCCGATGTAAGCGCTTACATAGATCGCGACACGGACTGATGCAACAGCAAACTTGACGCAAGCAGGAAGGGTATGTAACCGCTTTCAACCAACAGGTTCACACACCCCACGGAGATGCCGGCGATGTCAAAGCCAAAGCCTGGACGCCCGCCCCGCGCGGTGGACGTCGCCGCGGCGGCCGAGGTGTCCACCGCCACCGTCTCTCGGGCCTTCAACAATCCGGAGAAGGTCGCTCCGGCGATCCGCGAACGGGTGCTGGCCACCGCCAAGGCGATGGGCTGGATGCCGCATGCCGCCGGCAGCGCGCTGGCCCGCCGCCGCACCTCCATCGTCGGCGCGGTGATCCCCACCCTCGACAACGAGGTGTTCGCCGCCCAGGTCGGGGCGATGCAGGCGGCCTTCGCCGAACGCGGCATCACGCTGCTGCTGAGCTGCTTCAACTACAACCAGGACCAGGCGGTCCACGACGTCCAGGCGATGCTGGCCCGCGGGGTGGAGGCGCTCGCCGTCGTCGGCGAGGCCCACCGGCCCGAACTGTTCGCCGCCATCCAGGCGCGGCACATCCCCTATGTCGTCACCTACAGCCACCGGCCGGGCAGCCCGCATGCCTGCGTCGGCTTCGACAACCGGCAGGCCTTCCACACCATCGCCCGCCACCTGCTCGACCTCGGCCACGAAACCATCGGGGTCATCATCCAGCCGACGGCCGGCAACGACCGCGTCATCGCGCGCCTGGACGGCGTGCGCGAGGCGCTGGCCGAACGCGGCCTCGGCATCCGCCCGCAACATCTGCGCGAAGGGGAGTGGAGCATCGATTTCGGCCGGCAGAGCGTGCGCGCCATCCTGGCGGCCGATCCGGCGCCGACCGCGGTGATCTGCGGCAACGACTACCTCGCCATCGGCGCCCTGCTGGAGGCGCGGGCGATGGGGCTGTCGGTGCCGCGGGATCTCAGCATCACCGGCTTCGACGACATCGCCATCAGCCGCCAGCTCGATCCGCCGCTGACCACCATGCATGTCGACAACCACGAGATCGGCCGGCGCGCCGCCGATTATCTGCTCGCCTGCCTGGAGGGCGGCAAGCCGGAGCCGCTGCCGCCGCTGGTGCCGACCCTGATCCGCCGCGGCACGACGGCGGCGCCGGAGCGCGCAGGTCCCGACGGGCCGTAAGCTCCACCCCGCCCGTCACCGCACTTCGTTCACATAGCGGTGGTCGTCGGTCAGCGTGCGGTGATGGCTGATGATGGTCAGGGTTCCGCTCTGGTCGAACGCCTCCTCGTCGATGACCAGAAGCGGAGTCGGATCGGGGACGCCGAGGTCGGCGCGGTCCTCGGCGGTGGCGAGGCCGGCCGAGACCCGCTCGCGCACCGCGGAAATGCGGATGCCGTGCACGTCGAGCAGATGGAGGTAGAGCCGCTGCGGCACCAGTGACGGTTCCAGCGGGAAATCGGGCACCCGGCGGGCCACCATCGCGATCCGCGAGCGCATCACCGCCCGCTCCTCCACCCGGCGCAGCCGCAGGATGCGGATCAGCGGCTCGCCCGGCTCCTCGCCCAGCAGGGCGGCCTCTTCGGCGCCGGCCGGGCTGCGCGCTATTTCGGTCACGACGGCCTCGGACGACAGCAGCCGGCCGTCGCCGCCATGCATCCGGTAATATTGGAAGAAGAAGCGCAGGCTGTGCTGCGGCGTGCGCCCGGTGACCACCGTCCCGGTCTTGCGCCGGCGCATCAGCATGCCGTCCGCCGTCAGGTCGGCCAGCGCACGGCGCATCGTTCCGACCGCGACCCCATAGTCGGCGGCCAGCGCGACCTCGCCCGGCAGCACCATGCCGGGCGGCCATTCGCCCAGCAGAATGGCTTCCGCCATGCGGCGCTTGACGTGCTCGTAGAGCGGGATCGGCAGGTCGCCCGCCATGTTTGCCGTCTTTTTGTTCACTACCGCCTCGAAAATAGCCAGAAATTGCTCGAATCTTGACGATTGACAAAGATTTGTGCGCCGGTCACATTTCTTTATAGAATATAGAAAACAGCGAGCCTGTCATGGACAATCGGCACGGAAGCGGTCAGGCCGCCGGCGACGGGTCGCTCGATGAGGCGATGGCCTGGATCGCGCGCTCGGTGGAACCCGCCGTGGCCGATCTCGCCCGCATGATCGCTGTCGACACGTCCTTTCCTCCCGGCGCCGGCTACGACGCCTTCGCCGACCTGATGGATGAGCTGATCGCCCCGCTGGGCTTCCGCTCCAGCCGGGTCGTCGTTCCCGACGCCCTGTGGCGGGTGCCCGGCGGACCGGCGTCCGGCCGGCGCACCAATCTCATCGGTGAACGGGAGACGGGCAAGCCGGTTCTCGGACTGTATTTCCATGTCGACACCGTGCCCGCCGCCGCCGGCTGGGACAAGGACCCGCTCCGCCTGACCCGCGAGGGCGACCGGCTCTACGGGCTGGGCGCCGCCGACATGAAGGGCACCATCGCCGCCGTGCTGCTGGCGCTGCGCGCCGCCGAAGCCTGCGGCCTGCCGCTCGCCTACGACCCGATGCTGCTGTTCTGCACCGACGAGGAGGGCGGCCTCTATCCCGGCGTGCGGTACCTTGCCGAACAGGGGCTGCTGAAGGGCCATGTCCTGAACTTCAACGGCAGTGCCGCGCCGCGCATCTGGGCGGGCTGCTTCGGCCTGTTCAACCTGCAGATCCGGCTGCACGGTCACACCGTCCATGCCGGCGAGGGCAACCGCTCCGGCTCCGGCGTCAACGCCATCGAGGCGGCGCTGCCGCTGCTCCAGGCGCTGACCGACCTCAAGCCGGTGGTGGCGCAACGGACCTCGACCCTGCCGCCGCCGCCGACCGCCTCCGGTCCGCTGGCCGCCCGGCTCGACGTCGCCGCCGCCCATGGCGGCATCTGCGGCGGGCAGGTCCCCTCGCTGTTCGAGATCCTGGTCTGCCGCCGCTATGCGCCGGAAGAGAATTATGAGGAGGCGCGGGCGGAGATCGAAACCACGGTCGCCCGTGCGATAGCCGGAAGCCCCGACATTGCGGTGGACATCCAGCTGGTCGGCCACCTCGCCCCCACCGGCGATCCGACCGGCCCGCACTGGCCGCGCTGGCAGGCGGCGCTGTCGGCCGGCTTCGGCTACCGCCCGGACGAATTCCGCGCCTGGGGGGCGGCCAGCTGTTCCGACTTCGGCTGGGTCCAGCGCACCGGCATGCAGGAGGTGCTGCTGACCGGGCTCGGCCGGCCCGAGAGCAACGTCCATTCCCCCGACGAACACACCACCGTTACCGACATCGTGGCCTTGGCGCAGAGCGTGCTGGCCTATCTGGCCGCCGGCTTCGCCCCCGACCTGATCCCCGAAAACACCGACCGAAACACTGGTCCGAACGCCGTGCCGACCCCAGGCCGCGGCCCGCAGAAGGAGTCCGACCGATGAGTTCCGTGACCCGCCGCCTCTTCCTCTCCGGAACTGCCGCCGGCCTCGGCGCCCTGCCCGCCTTCAACCTGCTGGGCGCTTTGCCGGCCTTCGCCCAGCAGAGCACCGCGCGCCGCGGCGGCGTGCTGCGCATCTCGGTCGATCAGGCCGCCAGCGTCATCCACCCGTTGCGCACCCGCGTGAACCCGGAATATCTGGTGGCCGAGCTGCTCTATTCCGGCCTGACGCGGCTCGCCGCCGGCATGAAGGTGGAACCGGACCTCGCCGAATCCTGGTCGCCCGACCAGACGCTGACCGAATGGACCTTCGTCCTGCGGCCGGGCCTGACCTTCCATGACGGCTCGCCCTGCACCGCCGCGGACGTGGTCGCCACCTTCACCGCCATCCTCGACCCCAAGACCGCCTCGCCGGGCCGCACCAATGTCGGCCCGATCAAGGAGGTGACGGCCAAGGACGAGCGGACCGTGCTGTTCCGCCTGACCTCGCCCTATGCCGACCTGCCGGTGGCGCTGGCCTACACCAACGCCCGCATCATCCCGGCGAAGGTGATCGAGACCGACCTCGACAGTCTGTCGCGCAGCGCGGTCGGCACCGGCCCGTTCAAGCTGGTCTCCTTCGAACCCGACCGCAAGATCGTGGTGGAGCGCAACCCGGCCTATTACGACCCGGCGCGCCCCTATCTCGACCGGGTCGAGGTGCTGGTCTATCCCGACCGCACCGCCGAGGCCTCGGCGCTGATCTCCGGCGACATCGACCTGATGCTGGGCACCGCCCCCGGTGAATACCAGCGGCTGGAGAAGGCCTCCGGCGTCAAGGCGCTGCGCGTGCCGTCGGGCCAGTTCCTGAACGTCAACATGGGCTGCGACCAGAAGCCCTTCTCCGACCCGCGCGTCCGCAAGGCGCTGGCGCTGTCCATCGACCGCGAGGCGATGGTGGGCTTCGTCGCCGGCGGCTACGGCACCCCCGGCAACGACACGCCGATCAGCCCGGCCTACCGCTTCTACCGCGAGCAGCCGCTGCGCAAGGCCGACCTCGCCCAGGCGAAGAAGCTGCTGGCCGAGGCCGGCTATCCGAACGGCGTCGACCTGACCATGATCGCGTCGGACAAGCCGGGCACCCGCACCGAACTGGCGGTCGCCATCCGCGAGATGGCCAAGCCCGCCGGCTTCCGCATCCAGGTGCAGACCATGCCGCATGCCACCTACTTGGATCAGGTGTGGAAGAAGGGCAATTTCTACGTCGGCTTCTACAACATGCAGGCGACCGCCGACGCGGTCTTCTCGCTGCTCTACACCTCCGACGCCGCCTGGAACGAGACGCGCTGGAACAACAAGGATTTCGACGTTCTGGTCGCCGAGGCACGGGCCAAGACCGGCGAGGCCGAGCGCGCCGCCCTCTACGCCAAGGCCCAGCAGCTGATGCATGACGAGGTGCCGTCGGTCATCCCGGTCTTCTTCGACCTGCTGGCGGCGCGGCGCGACTATGTCGAGGGCTACGACCTGCACCCGCGCGGTTCGGTGTTCCGCCTCGACTTCGTCTCGCTCGGGGCAGCCGCGCCCAAACGGGGTTGATGCCGTGAGCGTTTCCTGGCTCCTGCGGCGGCTGGCGCTGATCCTCTACACGGTCTTCATCGTGTCGGTGCTGGTCTTCGGCATCACCCAGGCCCTGCCGGCCGACGCCGCCGTCACCCTGCTGGGCGAGAACGCCACCGCCGAGGCGCTGAACGCGATCCGCGAGCGCCTCGGCCTCGGCGACCCGATCTGGTGGCAGTATCTGCGCTGGGTCGGCCATGCCGCGACCGGCGATTTCGGCCTGTCGATGCGCACCGGCCAGCCGGTGGGGCCGGAGATGCTGACGGCGCTCGGTCGCTCGCTGCTGCTGGCCGTCGCCGCCATCCTGGTCATGCTGGTGATCGCCGTGCCGCTGGGCATGCTGGCGGCGGTGCGCCAGGGCAAGGCTGCCGACATGGCGACCGGACTGATCTCCTATCTCGGGGTCTCCTTCCCGGAATTCGTCACCGCGACGCTGCTCGCCATGCTGCTGGCAGACAGCCTGCAATGGCTGCCCGCCACCGGCTACGTCTCGCCGCTGGAGGATTTCGGTGGGGCGGTTCGGCATCTGGCCCTGCCGGTGCTGACCGCCTCGCTGATCCTGGTGGCGCATGTCGCCCGCATGGTGCGCTCGGAAACACTGGATGTGCTGCACAGCGACTATATCCGCGCCGCCCGGCTGAAGGGGTTGCCGGAGCGCACGGTGCTGGTCCGCCATGCCCTGCGCAACGCGCTGCTGCCAGTGGTCACCATCGTGGCGCTGGATGTCGGCTATCTGCTGGGCGGCATCATCGTCATCGAGGAGATCTTCGCCATTCCCGGCATCGGCCGGCAGCTGATGGTGGCGGTCACCGCCCGCGACCTGCCCTCGATCCAGGCCGGCGCCCTCATCATGTCGGCGACCTACGCCGTCGCCAACACGCTGGCCGATGTCGCCTACGCCGTCCTCGACAAGAGGATCCGCTATGACTGACCTGCTGCGCCGGCTGATGCGCACGCCGCAAGGCGCCATCGGCCTGATCCTGCTGGCGGTGCTGGCCGCGGCCTGCCTGTTCGGCCCCTGGCTGGCGCCCCACGACCCGGAGAAGATGGACTTCCTCGGCCGTTTCCGCCCGCTCGGCGCCCAGAACTGGTTCGGTGCCGACCAGTTCGGCCGCGACGTGCTGAGCCGCCTGCTGGTCGGCGCCCGCTCCACCCTGCCGATGGCGCTGGCCGCCACCCTGCTCGGCACCGTCGCCGGGGCGGTGGTCGGCACCGCGTCGGCCTATCTCGGCGGGCGCTGGGACGAGGCGATCATGCGCACCATCGACGCGGTGATGGCGGTGCCCGGCCTGCTGCTGGCCCTGCTGCTGGTCAGCACGCTCGGCAACGGCGCCGGCAACGCGATGATCGCCATCGCCGTCACCTTCGCCCCCGGCATGGCCCGCGTCACCCGCGCGGTGGCCCTCACCGTCCGCGGCCAGGACTATGTCAAGTCGGCCACGGTGCGCGGCGAGAGCGCGCCCTGGATCATCTTCCGCGAGATGCTGCCCAACGTGATGGCCCCGGTGGTGATCGAGGCGACGATCCGCGTCTCCTTCGCGGTGATGCTGTTCGCCACCCTCAGCTTCCTCGGCCTCGGCGCCCAGCCGCCGGCCTCCGAATGGGGCCTGATGGTGGCGGAGGCCCGCCAGTACGTCCATCAGGCGCCCTGGGTCCTCATCGCGCCGTCGCTGGCCATCGCGCTGACCGCCATCGCCTTCAACCTGCTCGGCGACGGGCTGCGCGACGCCATGAACCCGCGGGACGAACGATGACCGCAGTCCTCTCATTGCGCGACTATACGCTCGACTACCTCACCGGCAGCCGTCCGCTGCGCGTCCTCCAGGACATCAGCCTCGACATTGCGCCCGGCGAGGTGCTGGGGCTGGTCGGCGAATCCGGCTCGGGCAAGAGCACGCTCGCCTGGGCGATCATGCGGCACCTGCCGAAGAACGCCCGCGAGCTGTCGGGCAGCATCCGGCTCGGCGACACCGACCTGCGCGGCCTGCCGCCGCGCGCGCTGACCCGCATCCGCGGCCGGCGCATCGGCATGGTGTTCCAGGACCCCTCGACCGCGCTGAACCCGACGCTGACCGTCGGCCGGCAGGTGACGGAGACGCTGGTCAACAACCGCGGCCTGACCCGGCGTGCCGCCTGGGATCTGGCCCTGGAACTGCTGGGCCATGTCGAGCTGCGCGATCCGGACGCGCTGATGCGCCGCTATCCGCACGAGATCTCGGGCGGCGAGAAGCAGCGCATCCTGATCGCCACCGCCTTCGGCTGCCGGCCGGAACTGATCGTCTTCGACGAGCCGACCACGGCACTCGACGTCATCACCGGCGCCCGCATCCTCGACCTCTTCGCCCGGCTGCGCGCCGAGACCGGAGTGGCGGCGCTCTACATCTCGCACGACCTCGCCCTGGTCTCGCGCGTCGCCGACCGGGTGGCGGTGATGAAGAAGGGCCGGCTGGTGGAGGAAGCGCCGGCCGCCTCGATCTTCGCCCGCCCCGCCCACGAGGAGACGCGCAAGCTGGTGGCGGCGGTGCCGCGCCCGGAAAACCGGCTGGTTCACGACCGGCCGGGCGACCGCGTCCTGCTCGCCGCCGAGGCGGTCTCGGTCCGCTATGCCCGGCGGCGCCTGTTCCGTCCGCCCCCGCCGCCGGCGACCCACGCGGTCGGCTTCGACATCAGGGCCGGCGAGATCCTGGGCATCGTCGGCGAGTCCGGCTCCGGCAAATCCTCCATCGCGCGGGCGCTGACCGGGCTGGCCGACTTCTCCGGCGGCATCCGCTTCGACGGCCGCCCGATCGGCTCGGCCCGTGATATGGACGGCGCCTACCGGCGCGCGGTGCAGATCGTCTTCCAGCATCCCGACGGTTCGCTGAATCCGCGCCAGACGGTGGGGGAGATCCTGTCCCGTCCGCTGAAGCTGTTCGGCACCGGCTCGGCCGACCTGCCCGCCGGAAACCTAGCCGCCGAGATCGGCAGGCTGCTGGAACAGGTGCGGCTGCCGGCCGCCTATGCCACGCGCTGGCCGCACCAGCTCTCGGGCGGTGAGAAGCAGCGCGTCGCCATCGCCCGCGCCTTCGCCGCCAAGCCCTCGCTGGTCATCTGCGACGAGATCACCGCCCCGCTCGACGTGTCGGTCCAGGCCTCGATCATCGAGCTGCTGCTGTCGCTGCGGGCCGAGACCGGGGCCGCCTATCTCTTCATCACCCATGACATCAACCTGATCCGCCAGATCGCCCACCGCATCGCCGTGATGCGCCGGGGCGAACTGGTCGATCTGCTGCCCATCGACGCGGTCGACGCCGACCATGTCCACCCCTACACGCGCGACCTGATGGCCGCCTCGCCGACCCCGGTCGGCTGAGCTTCCCCGACCTCCGGTCGGCTGATCCGCTAGGAACCTCATCCATGGACACCGCAGAGATTCTCGCCCGGCTCGACACCGATGCCGCCCTCGCCTTCCTCGCCCGCATGGTCCAGCACAAGAGCTACAGCCAGACCGAGGGCGAGCGCGAGCTGGCCCGCTTCATGGCCGCCTCGATGTCGGCCCTGGGGCTGGAGGCGGAGCTGACGCCGGTGCCCGGCGGGCGGGTCAACGCCGTCGGCCGCTGGCGCGGCACCGGCGGCGGCAAGAGCCTGCTGTTCAACGGCCACATCGACACCAACCCGGTGACCGAGGGCTGGACCGTCGATCCCTGGGGCGGAAAGATCGACGACAAGTTCATCTACGGCATCGGCTGCTCGAACATGAAGGCGGGTGACGCCGCCTATTTCTGCGCGGTGAAGACCCTGATGGACGCCGGGGTGAAGCTGCGGGGCGACGTCATCCTGACCTATGTGGTGGGCGAGCTTCAGGGCGGCGTCGGCACGCTGGCGCTGATGGACCAGGGGCTGCGCGCCGACTGCTTCATCAACAGCGAGCCGACCGACCTCCAGGCGATGACGATGCACGCGGCGGCGCTGAGCTTCGTCATCGAGCTGGTCGGCGACACCCGCCACCTGTCCAAGCGCGAGGAGGCGGTCGACGCCGTCGTCGCCGCCTGCGACCTGATCCCGCGGCTGAACGCCCTGGCCCTCTCCGGCGCCAAATCGCCGGAGCACGCCACGATCAACCGCGTCCATGTCGGCGTCGTCCACGGCGCGCTGGGCAAGGAGCTGCACGAGTGGCGCTCGCCCCAGGTCGCCGATTTCGTGCGGATCAAGGGGTCCGCCCGCTACGCCACCGGCCAGAGCGAGGACGGGGCGCTGGCCGATTTGCGGCGCGAGCTGGACGCGCTGGAGGCACGCTTCCCGGGGCTGAAGGCCAGCGTCTTCTCCGAGGACCGCGGCGGCACCCCGACCATGCCGACCTTCGAGGTGGCGAAGGACAGCCGGATCGTCCAGGCGGTGAACCGCGCCTACCGCGCGGTGCGCGGCACCGACCAGCCGACCGGCGCCATCACCCCGCCCGGCTTCTACGGCACCGACGCCGGCCATCTGCAACATTCCGGCGGCATGGAGGGCGTCGTCTGCGGCCCCGGCGGGCGTTACAACACCATGCCGGACGAGCGGGTCGACATCGAGGACTATCTCGACATGATCCGCGTCTACATGCTGACCATTCTTGAGATCTGCGGCGTGGAGCCGCGCGAATGACCACGGCCATCGCCGCCCGCTTCGCGCCGCGGATGGCCCGGCTGCGCGAGGCGATGGCAGCCGGGGGCTGCGACGCCTTCCTGGCCGACCATGCCGAGCTGATCGCCTGGATCAGCGGCTACACCGTATCGGAGACGCTCTACCGCGCCGTCATCGTGCCGATGGAGGGCAATCCCTGCTTCGTCCTCCGTTCCATCGATGCCGGCCCCTGCCGCTCCGGAGTGTGGTTCGACGATGTGGCGACCTTCGACGACCATGAGGATCCGCATGGCGCGGTGGCGGCCGCCCTTGCGGCGCGCGGCCTCGCCGGCGCGCGGATCGGCGTCGATCCGGTCTCCTACGGCCACACCGCCGCCACCGCGCAGCGCCTTGGCGAGTTGCTCCCCGATGCCCGCTTCGTCCCGCTGCCGGGGCTGAGCGACCGTCTGCGCGCCTGCAAGTTCGCCGACGAGATCGACGCCATCGCCGCCTCGGCGGCCATCGCCGACCAGTGCATGCTGGGGTTGGAAGGCCATGTGCCTCCCGGCCGGACGGTGCGGGAAGTGGCGGCGGCAGCAGCGGCGGCGCAGCTCTGGCTCGGCGCCGACGACGGCGGGCCGGGACCGATCCTGGTGTCGGGCGGCCATGACACGGAGAAACGAGGAAGCGGGGGCCATGTCGATTTCCTGCATGGCAGCGGCCTCGGCCGGACGCTGATGCCGGGCGACATCCTGCATGTCGAGCTGACGCCGCGGGTCGGCAACTACGGCGCCCGGCTGATGCGGCCGGTCTTCGTCGGGGATCCGCCGGCCGGGGCGGCGGAAACCTTCTGCACCCTCGCGGCGCTTCAGGACCGGCAGATCGCCGCCATGCGGCCGGGCGCCGCGGCACGCGAGGTCGATGCCCTGTTGCGGACGGCGGTGCTGGACGCCGGGCTGCGCGCCGACTACGGCAACGTGACCGGCTACGCCATGGGCCTCTACGCCCGCACGCCGCGCCCGAGCGACTTCTCGCAGTCCTTCCACCCCGCCGCCGGCTTCCGTCTGGAACCGGGTCAGGTGTTCCACATGTACGCGTCGGCGCGCGGCGTCGCGGTGAGCGAGACCGTTCTCGTGACCGACGCCGGGCCGCGCCGGCTGACAACCTGTCCGCGCCGGCCGATGCAAGGCTGAGCGCCGGTCCCCCTGCCTTCGCCACCCCTGCCTTTGTTCGGATATCGTCGGGAGCGGCCAGACGCTATGGTGCCCCCTCCGGTGGCATTCCCACCCGATGGACCCGCAAGCCGAGGGGAGACATGCAGCCTATCATTGAGATTCGTGGGTTGGAGAAGACCTACGCATCCGGTTTCCAGGCGCTGAAGGGGGTCGATCTCGATATTCCCCGCGGCGAGATTCTCGCGCTGCTCGGCCCGAACGGCGCCGGCAAGACGACGCTGATCAGCATCGTCTGCGGCATCGTCCGCGCGACGGCCGGCAGCGTGACGGTGGACGGCCACGACATCGTGCGCGACTGGCGCGCCGCGCGGTCGCTGATCGGCCTCGTCCCGCAGGAGCTGACCACCGAGGCGTTCGAGAGCGTCTGGGCCACCGTCAGCTTCAGCCGGGGCCTGTTCGGCAAGCCCCCCAACCCCGCGGTGATCGAGAGGATCCTGAAGGACCTGTCGCTGTGGGAGAAGAGGGACACCAAGGTCATGGCGCTGTCCGGCGGCATGAAGCGCCGCGTGCTGATCGCCAAGGCGCTGTCGCACGAGCCCCGCATCCTGTTCCTGGACGAGCCGACCGCCGGCGTCGACGTGGAGCTTCGCCGCGGCATGTGGGAGATGATCGGTCGCCTGCGCGAGAGCGGCGTCACCATCATCCTGACCACCCACTACATCGAGGAGGCCGAGGAGATGGCCGACAGCATCGGCGTGATCTCCGGCGGGCGGATCGTCCTGGTGGAGAAGAAGGCCGCGCTGATGGAGAAGCTCGGCAAGCGGCTGCTCACCCTGAACCTGCAGAACCCGCTGGAGGCCATCCCGGCCGAACTCGCCGGCTATCCCCTGACCCTGTCGGAGGACGGGCGGGAACTGGTTTACCGGTTCGACAACCAGCAGGAGCGCACCGGCATCGCCGGCCTCCTCCGCAAGCTGGGGGATCACGGCATCACCTACACGAACCTGCGCACCGAGGAGAGCTCCCTGGAGGAGATCTTCGTCAGCCTGGTGAAGGAGCGGGCATGAACCTCCACGCGATCAAGGCCATCTACATCTTCGAGATGGCGCGCACCTGGCGCACCCTGTTCCAGAGCATCGCCGGGCCGGTGATCTCCACCTCGCTGTACTTCATCGTCTTCGGGGCGGCCATCGGCGGACGCTTCGCCGCGGTGGAGGGCGTCAGCTACGGCGCCTTCCTGGTCCCCGGCCTCGTCATGATGTCGGTGCTGACGGAGAGCGTGTCGAACGCGTCCTTCGGCATCTACATGCCGCGCTATTCCGGCACGATCTACGAGGTGCTGTCGGCCCCCATCTCCGCCTTCGAGACGGTGATCGGCTATGTCGGGGCTGCGGCGACCAAGTCCATCGTGCTGGGCACGCTGATCCTGCTGACGGCCCGGCTGTTCGTCGATTTCTCGATCGCCCACCCGGTCTGGATGGTCGCCTTCCTCGTGCTGACCTCGGTGACCTTCAGCCTGCTCGGCTTCATCCTGGGGGTCTGGGCCGACGGGTGGGAAAAGCTGCAGATCGTGCCGATGCTGATCGTCACGCCCCTGGCCTTTCTCGGCGGCAGCTTCTATTCGGTCAGCATGCTGCCGCCGTTCTGGCAGAACGTCACCCTGTTCAACCCGGTCGTCTACCTGGTCAGCGGCTTCCGCTGGAGCTTCTACGGCGCCGCCGACGTTCCGGTCGCCCTCAGCCTCGCCATGACCGCGCTGATGCTGGTGATCTGCCTCGCCGTGGTGTGGTGGATCTTCCGCACGGGCTACAAGCTGAAGAACTGAGGCTAGAGTGTGATCGTTTCAAGCGGTATAGCTTGAAACGTGAATCACACGCAAAACCAAAAGCCTAGAGTCTGTCTGATGCTTCAATAAGCATCAGACAGACTCTAGGCGTCCGGAACCGGCCGGCCCGCGACGGGCGGGCCGGTCATCCCGCAGCGATCTTTTGCCAGGCGTCGTAGGCGGCCAGCACCGTCGCCATCTGCACGGTATGGCCCCGGATGAAGGCATCGCCATAGATGGTCTCGTCCGGGTATTCGGTGATCAGCGTCACCGGCACCGTGCTGCGGCCGTCCAGCGACGACAGGCAGGGAAAGCCGTTGACGATGCGGAACCCGGTTTCGCCGGCATGGATCTCGTAAAGCGCGATCTGTTCGGCATTGCGTTCCGCCAGCCCGGGAATGGTGCCGAGCCGCGCCGTCACCCGGTCGAGCAGCCGCTCCGCCGCCGCCTCCCACCCGGCATGGTGGCGCATCACCAGGAAGAAGCCCTTGGGCAGGGTCCACATGGCGAAGCCGCGCGGCACATAGCCGGACAGAGGCCGGGTCCATTCATGCGCGGGGTAGCCGTGCAGGTTCAGGTGGAGACGGGCGCCGCTCCGCCGTTCCGCCTCCAGGCGGATGGCTTTCTCGTTCAGATACGGGCCGGCCTCCGCCGGGTTGCGGTATTCCAGATCGTCGCCGAGCGCCGTATAGCGCGCCGCATGGTGCATGTGGCGCGGGTTCTCGCCCCGCAGCCGGTGATGCAGGGCGTAGCCGTCGGGATTCTCCAGCGGCGAGACGGTGAAGTGCACCCCCGGCCGCTGCGCCAGCCGGCTTGCCGCGCGCAGGGCGCCGACCACCCCGGTCGTCTCGTTGGCATGCTGCCCGCCGCTGATCATCACCGCCGCGTCGCTCCCCCGCACATGGCGGGCGAGCACCCGGCGCCCGCTACGCGTGCCGGCCTCGAACGGATCGCCGCCGATCCGCTCCAGCCCGGCGCGGATCGCCGCCTCGCCAATCGGCGCGGTGGCAGCATCCAGAAAGGAATCGTCCAGCGGCTCCTCGGAACCTGCGATAACGGTGGGCGACAGCGGGCGAAGCTCCACCCGCGCCCACACCGCGCCGTCGCTCAGCCCGATATCCGGCGCGATCTGGCCCGGCTTCAGCCCGCGGTCGCCGAGCGGCCGGCCCGACCGGCGCTGGAACACCTCCAGCAGGGAGAAGTAGAAGTCCTCGTGCAGGGCCTCGCGCAGGCTCACCGCCTCGTCGGCGAAACCCAGCGGCTCGTCTTCCGCCGGAAACCCGGCGCGGATGCTCAGCTCCTCGAAATAGGGTTCGGCTCCGGTCCAGGGATGGCCGGCCACCGCCGCCATGGCGGACTCGAACAGTCGCTCGTAATCGGTCTCCAGCCGCTCGCCCTCCCCGCCCGGCTCCAGGCGCAGCCAGCCGGTCGGCGACAGGTTGGCCTCCCCGGCCATGTCGGTGTGGACGCGGTTGGGGGCGGCCACCCGATGCGCCTCGCGCCGGCCGTCCCGGAAGGTCAGCGTCACGTCGTAATGGAACGCGCCGTCCGGCCGCGGCAGGAACGCGACCTCCGCCCCCGCCAGCAGGGCGCCCAACGGATAGGCCTCCAGCAGGAAGCGGTTCGCCGGCGCCTGCGGATGGACCGGATAGGCGACGCTCACCCCCGCCAGATCGTGGCGCCGGACCTCTTCCCCGACCTCCTCCAGGAAGAAGTGCAGCAGGGGCTTGTAGGCGCTGCGGATGCGGGCGGACACGCCGCGCTCCGCCAGGCGCCGCTCACAGGCCCGGCGGCTCCGCGCATCGTCGAAGGTCCAGGCCTCCACCAGGGCGGTGGTGGGGGCGGCGGTCGGGGCGATGCCCTCCAGGCGGGCCTGCAACCGGTCGAGCGTCCGCTCGAAGGTGGCGTCGAACAGGACGGTCATCGAGACGTTCTCCCGGTGGGGTCGAGGCTGTCGCGCAGCCAGTCGCCGAGCAGGTTCAGGCCCAGCACGGTCAGAAGGATGGCGAGGCCGGGAAAGACGCTGACCCACCAGGCGACCTGGAGATAGGTGCGGCCTGCGGCCAGCATGCCGCCCCAGCTCGGGATGGTCGGATCGATGCCCAGCCCGAGGAAGGTCAGGCTGCTTTCCAGCAGGATGTTGTTGGCGACGTTCAGCGTCATCAGCACGATCACCGGGCCGATCAGGTTGGGCAGCAGGTGCTGGACGATGATCCGCCAGTCCTTCACCCCGATGGCATGGGCGGACTGGATGAACTCCCGCTCGCGCAGGGCCAGGACGGAGCCGCGGACGAGGCGCGCGTACTGCACCCACTGCGACACGATCAGCAGGAGGATGGTGTTGGTCAGGCTGCCGCCGACGATGGCGATGAAGGTGATCGCCAGCAGGATGAAGGGCAGCGCCAGTTGGACGTCGGCGAAGCGCATCACCACCATGTCGCACAGGCCGCGGTAATAGCCGGAGACCAGACCCATCGCCACCCCGATCGCCACCGCACCGGCGACCGAGACGAAGCCGACCAGCAGCGAGATCCGGCCGCCCGCCACAACGCGGGCCAGCACGTCGCGGCCCAGCGGGTCGGTGCCCAGCGGATGCCCCGCCTTCTGGAAGGGCGGGGCCAGGCGGGCCATCAAATCCATCCGGTCGGCCCCGCCGGGGAAGAGCTGGTCGGAGAAGAGCACGGCGAGGCAGACGGCCAGGGTCAGCGTGGCGCCGAGCAGGAATTCCAGGTTGCGGAAGCGCGGGGAGCGCAGGAAGGAAAGGACGGCGGCCATGGCGGTCACGAGGTCCGGATGCGCGGATCGACCAGCCCATAGGCGATGTCGACCAGCAGGTTGACGCCGACGATCAGCAGCGACAGGACGGTGATGACGCCCTGGAGCACCGGATAGTCGCGCGCCGCCACCGCGTCGAAGGCCAGCGTGCCCAGCCCCGGCCAGTTGAAGACGCGCTCGACCACGACGATGCCGCCCAAGAGGCCGCCGAACTGCAGGCCGAAATAGGTGATCAGCGGGATGGCGCAGTTGCGCAGCGCGTGCTTGTAGAGGACCTTGCCCTCGCTCAGCCCCTTGGCGCGCGCCACCATGACGTACTGCGACTGCAGGGTCTCCAGCATGGCGCTGCGCACCAGCCGCACGTTGGTCGCGGTCAGGATGACGCCCATGGTGGCCGCCGGCAGGATGAAGTTGGAGGCGCCCTCCAGGCCGCTCGGCGGCAGCCAGCCCAGCTTGATGGCGAACAGCAGCACCAGCATCGTCGCCAGCCAGAAGTTCGGCACCGACAGGCCGACCAGCGACAGGATGCGGATCGCCTGATCGGCGATCCCGCCGCGCGCCGTCGCCGCCCGGATGCCGAGCGGGATCGACAGGGCGATGGAGACGGCCATCGACACCAGCGCCAGCAGCAGCGTGGCCGGCAGCGCGTCGGCGATCAGCCGCGACACCGGCGTGCCGCCGAGGAAACTGTTGCCGAAGTCGAACCGCAGCAGCCCGGCCAGGAAGCCGCCATACTGGACGAGGAAGGGCCGGTTGACCCCCAGCGCCTCGCGGATGCGGTCGAGATCCTGTTCGGTGATGCTGCCCGCCCCCTGCGTCAGCATCAGGGCCGGATCGCCGGTCAGGCGGATCGCGAACGAGACGACCAGCGTCACCACCACCATGACGAAGACCGCCTGGATCAGGCGCTTGAGAAGGAAACCGGCCAAGGCGTGCTTTCCTGCAAGAATGGAGTGAAACCGCAGCCGGTGCCGCCACGTCCCCCCTGGGGGAAACGGCGGCGCCGGATGCGCGGTCAGTCCACCGTCACTTCGGTCAGCTTCGGACGGTTGTCCGAGGCCGGCGGGAAGTTCTTCACCCGCTTGGCGAGGCCGTAGATGGCGTTGGAGTTGTAGAGCGGCATCTCCAGCGCCTTGTCGGCGACCGTATGCGCGATCTGCTTCAGGATGCGCTCGCGCTCCGCCACGTCGGTGATGGCGCGCTGCGATTCCAGCAGCTTGTCCAGATCGGCGTCCTGCTCGTACGGGTTCCACTTCTCGCCGGAATGGTACATGGCGTAGGCCGTGTTGTCGTAGTCGAAGGTCCAGCCGCCCCATTTCTGCTGGAACATCGCGCCGGTCTTGCCCTGCGGGATGATGTCGTTCAGCAGCACGTTGGTCTCGTAGGGCTTGATCGTCGCCGTCACGCCGACGGCGCCCAGATAGGCGGCGACGGCCTGCGCCACCTCGTTCATCGTGGCGTCGTTGCCGCGGATGTCGATCTGCACGGCGGCGCCCGGCTTCACGCCGGCCTGGGCCAGCAGCGCCTGCGCTCCCTTCGGGTCAAAGGGCAGCGGCTTCAGCGCGGGGTCGTAGCCGAAGGACAGCTCGCCCTGGAAGCTGGCGATCTGCGAGGCCTGACCGGCCAGGATCGACGAGACGATGGCCGCGCGGTCCACCGCCATGGTCAGCGCCTTGCGCACCCGCGGGTCGGCGGTGATGCCGCTCCTGGTGTTGAAGCGCAGGGCGTCCACCGTCGGCCCCGGCACGCTCAGCAGCGTCAGCTTCGGGTCGGCCTGGATCACCGGGACCATGCCGATGGGAATGGTCGGCGGCAGCACGACGTCGACCCGGCCGGCCTGAAGCTCGGCGACGGCGGTCGCCGGTTCGGTGATGAAGCGGTATTCGACCTCCGACAGCTTCGGCGCGCCGCCCCAGTAGCCGGGGTTGGCCTCCAGCTTGATGCCGGTCTTGGGGGCGTAGGAGACGAACTTGAACGGTCCGGTGCCGACCGGGTTGACGTTGAAGAAGGCGTCGCCCTTCTCCTTGATATAGTTGGGCGGAACGATCATCGCGCCATAGCCGGCCAGCTTGGTCAGCAGGACCGGGTCGGGCGCCTTCAGCTTGAGATCGACGGTGGTGTCGTCGATGACCTCGACGCTGTCGATGGCGGTGTAGTTGGAGCGCTGCGGCCCCTTCGCCCCTTCCTCGCCCAGCAGCCGGTCGAAGGTGAACTTCACGGCGGCGGCGTTGAACGGCTCGCCGTTGTGGAAGGTCACGCCGCTGCGCAGCTTGAAGCGGATGCGCTTGCCGCCGTCCATCTCGGTCCAGGATTCGGCCAGCCCCGGCACCAGCTTGCGGTCCGGACCGCGGTAGGTCAGCCCGTCGAAGATGTTGGTGCCGACCGACGCCCAGTTGACCAGGAAGGTGTCGATCGGGTCCCAGCTTCCGGGATCCTGCGGCGACGAGATCGTCAGCTTCCCGGCGGCGGCCGCCGGTGCCGCCGCGAAGGCCGCTCCGGCCAGCAGCGCCGCCATGAACGCGGTCCTGATCCCCTTCACACCCAATGCCATGACGCCTCTTCCTCGATCTCTGGTTGTCGTTCGTTGACGCGACGCCGGGTCATGCGCTCCGGCGGACGAAATGCCCCGGTCGCAGTTCCTCCAGCGGCAGGACCGCCGGATCGTCGCCGACGGCGCGGACCGGACTCGGGATCTCGCCGTCCAGCAGCGCCCGGCGGCCGCGCCGTGACGGGTCGGCGACGGGGACCGCGGACAGCAGGCGGCGCGTGTAGTCGTGCGCCGGGCTTTCGAAGATCTGCCGCCGGCTCCCCATCTCCATGATCTGGCCGAGATAGAGGACGGCCACCCGATGGCTGATCGTCTCCACCACCGCCATGTCGTGGCTGATGAACAGGTAGGCGAGCCCGCGCTCGGCCTGGAGATCCATGAACAGGTTGATGACCTGCGCCTGGATCGACACGTCGAGCGCCGACAGCGCCTCGTCGGCGATGATCAGCTTGGGGTCGGACGCCAGCGCGCGGGCGATGCAGATCCGCTGGCGCTGGCCGCCGGAGAATTCGTGCGGGTAGCGGCCGGCATGGGCGGAGGTCAGGCCGACCCGCTCCAGCAGGCCGTCCACCCGCTTGCCGATCTCGCGCTCGCCCGCGAGCAGCCCATGGGTGCGGATCGGCTCGGCGATGGAGAAGCCGACCGTCCGGCGCGGGTCGAGCGAGGCGAAGGGATCCTGGAAGATGTACTGGACATCGCGCCGCAGCCGGTTACGGTCCGCCGCCCCCATCTCCGACAAAGGCCGGCCGCGGAAGGCGATGCGGCCCGAGGTCGCCGCCTGCAACTGCTGGATGGTGCGGCCGATGGTCGACTTGCCGGACCCGGACTCGCCGACCAGCGCCAGCGTCTCGCCCGGATGGATGTCGAAGGAGACCTGCGTCACCGCATGGACCTGATGCGTCGCCCGGCCGAGCCAGTCGGTCCTGGACTTGAACCGGACCGACAGGTCGCGGACCGACAGCAGCGGGGCGGCGGCGTAGTCGGCCGTGTCCTGCACCCGGCCCTCGCCGACAGTGGCGGGGACGTCGCCGCCGTCCGGTGCGGGCAGCGGCAGGCGGCGGGGATGCTCCTGCCCCGCCATGGCGCCCAGCCGCGGCACGGCGGCCAGCAGGGCGCGGGTGTAGGGCTGGCGCGGCGCGGCGAACAGGTCGGCGGCTGCCCCCTCCTCGATCTTGCGGCCCTTCCACATCACGACGACCTCGTCGGCCATCTCGGCCACCACACCCATGTCGTGGGTGATGAACATCATCGCCATGCCGAGTTCGGCCTGGAGGTCGCGCATGATGGTCAGGATCTGGGCCTGGATCGTC
This sequence comes from Azospirillum sp. 412522, assembly GCF_019805165.1. Classification (GTDB taxonomy): domain Bacteria; phylum Pseudomonadota; class Alphaproteobacteria; order Azospirillales; family Azospirillaceae; genus Azospirillum. The sequence goes on along the minus strand of NZ_RWIJ01000002.1, from coordinate 79,767 downwards.
ACGTCGAGCGCGGTCGTCGGCTCGTCCGCGATCAGCAGCTTCGGCCGGCAGGCCAGCGCCATGGCGATCATCACCCGCTGGCGCATGCCGCCCGATAGCTGGTGCGGATAGCCCTTCAGGATGCGGGCGGCGTCCGGCAGGCGGACCATGTCGAGCAACCGCCGGGCTTCCGCCGCCGCCGCGGCCTTGCCCATCCCCTCGTGCAGGGCCAGCGTCTCGCCGATCTGGTCGCCGATGGTGAAGACGGGGTTCAGCGAGGTCATTGGCTCCTGGAAGATCATGGCGATCTCCTTGCCGCGGATCGCCCGCATCTCCTTCTGCGTGGCCGCCGCCAGGTCGCGCGGCCCCCCGCCGTCCCCACCGTCGAACAGGATGCGGCCGGAAAGGAAGCGCGCGCCCGCCATGTCGGCAAGCCGCATCACCGACAGCGAGGTCACCGACTTGCCCGACCCCGACTCGCCGACGATCCCCAGCGTCCGGCCAGCATGGACGCGGATGTCCAGATCCTCGATGACACGGTGGCCGCCGAACGCGACGGACAGGTTCTCGATGCTGAGCAGAGGCGGCGTGGGAGGCGTGGCGGGAGCCGTCGAAGGGTTCCGGGTGGCGGACTGCATCGAGCGCGGGACCTTGGCGTCCTGACTGTCAGGGACTTGAAGGTTCCCGTATTTCACATATCCGTCAACGTCTTATTTTGGATCGTCCGGACAGCGGAGCCTGCCGGAAATTCGCGCCGGACCGCAACGGGACGGCATGCCGGCGGATCCTCTCCCGCGGGTTGTGCGACGACAAGCGGCGTTGACCTTGCCCGGCATGGCTGGCAAGCCGATGCGGCGCGAGGTCCTCCCCCCTCGCCCCACTCGTCCCTCAACGCCCGCCCGTGCAACACGCCGTCACCCGGAAGGAATGGGTGCCACGCAGCTTCTGGACCGGTTTCGCCGAACCCTGCCGAACACGCTGCGCGGCAAGCTTCTGCTGGTCTCCCTCCTGGTGGTCGTCCTGCCCATCTCGCTGACCGGCTATCTGCTGGAGCGCGAAGGGCGTCAGGCGCTCGTCCAGGAAAAGACCGAGAAGCTGTTCGGGCTGACCCGCCTGCTCGACGCCCATCTCGGACCCGGATTCGACGGTCTCCTGCCTGCGGCGGAGGCCGCGGCCGGCCGGGACGCCAGGATCCGGCTGCTGTCGGAAAAGCTCACTCCCTTCACCGACCTCGTCGCCGGCGCCAATCCGGGGGTCGGGATCGGCTATTACAGCAAGGCGCTCGACGCGATCGTCACCTATGGGCCGAGCCGGGACTACAGCGCCACGGTCGGCACCAGCATCCCGCCGGACCATCCCGGCTGGCGCGTACTCGACAGCGGCAAGCGCGCGGTGGAAAGCGGCCGGCAGGTGCGCGGCTTCATCCTGAATGCGATGCTGCCGATCCTCCGCGACGGCAGCGTCATCGGCTACATCTGGGCCAACGAGCTGTCCGACGACGTCGAGCGACAGGCCGCGGCGATGGACCGGGCGGTGCTCACCGTCAGCGCCGCCGGCATCCTGCTCGGCCTCCTGCTCGCGCAGCTGCTGTCGCGCGGGGTCGGCCGGGACATCCAGCGGATCATCGACGGCCTCGTCCGCATGCGCAGCGACCTCGGCCACGCCATAAAGCCGCCCTCGGGCGAGGTCGGCGAGATCGCGGTGGAGGTCAACGGCATGGCGCGCGCCCTGCTGGACGCCCGGTCGCTGACCGAGAACATCCTGCACAGCATCGCCGACGGAGTGATCGCGGTGGACCTGGACGGGCGGGTGACCGCGGTCAACCCGGCAGCCGGGGCGATGCTGGGCGTGACGGCCGCCGAGGTGATCGGCCGGCCCTACGACTCGCTGTTCAAGCCGGACGGGCGGTTCGCCAGCCCGCTGCTGGACACGCTGAGGACCGGGCTGCCGAACATCGGCGTGACATTGGACTTCCCCGGCACCCGCCAGACCCTCCACCTCACCGTCTCCAGCAGCCTGCTGCGCAACAGCCGGGGCGACGCGATCGGCGCTGTGGTCGTGCTCCGGGACCTGACCGAACAGCGGCGGCTGCGGACGCAGATCATGCGGGCCGACCGGCTGGCGGCGCTGGGCGAGCTGGTCGCCGGCCTCGCCCACGAGGTGCGCAACCCGCTGACCTCGATCCGCGGCTTCATGCAGTTCCTGGAAACGTCCGAGGACGTCAAGGAATGGCAGCGCTACGCCCCGCTGATCGTGCGGCAGGTCGACAGCCTGAACCGGCTGGTCACCGAACTTCTGGAGTTCGGCCGCCCCCGCCCGCCGACCATCCGGCCGGTGCAGCTGAACGAGCTGATCCGCGAAGTGTCGCTGCTCGCCGGGCGCAAGTCCAACGCGCGGATCGCGCTCGACCTCGCCGCCGACCTGCCGCAGGTCGAAGCCGACGGCGAGGCGCTGAAGCAGGTCGTGCTCAACCTGATCATCAACGCCACCCAGGCGACGGCGGAATCCGGCGTCATCACCCTCTCCACCGCCGCCGCGGACGGACGGGAGGCGGTCGTCGCCGTCACCGACGACGGCGAGGGCATCGCGCCGGAGAATCTCGACAAGGTGTTCGACCCCTTCTTTTCGACCAAGCCGAACGGGACGGGGCTGGGGCTGGCGATGGCCCACCGCATCGTCGACGCCCATCACGGCACCATCGCCATCGCCAGCACGCCCGGCGCCGGCACCAGCGTGACGCTGCGCATCCCCTTCCTCCACAGCCCGACGGCAGAGACATGACGACCCGACTTCCCGCCGCGGCGGCCCTGGTTGTGGACGACGACGAGGGCATCCGCCAGATGCTGGCCGCCGTGCTGACGCGCGAAGGGCTGACGGTGACCACCGCCGCCGACGGGGTCGAGGCGGTCGCCGCCTTCGCCGCGCAGCGGCCGGCGGTGGTGCTGATGGACATCCGCATGCCGCGGATGAGCGGGTTGCAGGCGCTGGCGGAGATCCGCAAGCTCGACCGTTCCACCGCGATCATTTTGATGACCGCCTTCGCCGAGGTCGGCACGGCGGTGCAGGCGATCAAGGACGGTGCCTTCGACTACATCCTCAAGCCCTTCGACATCGCCGAGATCCTGCTGCTGGTCGGGCGGGCGCTGCAGATGCGGACGATGCGCGACGACATCGCCGCCCTGCACCGCGAGCTGTCCAGCAGCTACCGCACCGACCGCATCCTGACCGCCAGCCCGCGTATGAGCGAGCTTCTCCAGACCATAGCCAAGGTCGCCAAGAGCAACGCGACGGTGCTGGTGACCGGCGAGAGCGGGACCGGCAAGGAGCTGGTGGCGGCGGCCATCCACTACAACAGCCCGCGCAACGCCGGCCCCTTCGTCAAGGTCAACTGCGCCGCGGTGCCCGAAGGGCTGCTGGAAAGCGAGTTCTTCGGCCACGAGAAGGGCGCCTTCACCGGCGCGCAAGCCCGCCGCCGCGGCCGGTTCGAGCAGGCCGGGCACGGCACCCTGTTCCTCGACGAGATCGGCGACATCTCGCCCGGCCTCCAGGTCAAGCTGCTGCGCGTCCTCCAGGAACGCGAGTTCGAGCGGGTCGGCGGCACCGAACTGGTGCGCACGGACGTGCGCGTCATCGTCGCCACCAACCGGAACCTGGAGGAGATGGTGCGCCAGGGGCTGTTCCGGCAGGACCTCTATTTCCGCCTCAACGTCGTGACGCTGCGGACGGTGCCGCTGCGCGACCGGCCGGAGGACGTCCGCTTGCTGGCCAGCCATTTCCTGCAACGCTTCGCGGCGGAGAACCGGATCGAGGTCGGCGGCATCGACGAACAGGCGATGGAACGGCTTCTCGCCTACCGCTGGCCCGGCAACATCCGCGAACTGTCCAACGCGATGGAACGGGCGGTGGTGATGAGCACCGGCGCGATGATCGTCGCAGAGGACCTGCCGGACCGGATCGCCGGCCGTTCGGAGGACGGCGAGGAAACCGCCGGTGAGGCCGCCGGCACCGCCGATGTCCCGGCCGCCGCCGCCGGCAGCGGATCCTTGCGCGAACAGGTCGCCCGCTTCGAGGCCCGCGTGGTGGCCGAGGCGCTGGCCCGCAACGACGGCAACCGGATGCGGACGGCCCAGGAGCTTGGCATCAGCCGGCGGTCGCTGCTCTACAAGCTGCAGGAATACGGCATCTCCTGACAGGCAGGCCACTGCGCAAGATTTTGCGCAGCACGCACAAAGTTGCGCACCCGCCGGAGCCGGCATCGGACCATCGGGCCGTCCCCTTCGCCGCACCGGTCGCGCGAAACCAAGGCTTTACGCCGTCCGGTCCCGGCACGGCGGTTTGGCATAACCCTTGCGTATGTGTGGATAGGCCGGCCGGCCCCGACGATCCACCGCGATGGCGTGGATGCCGCAGCCCTTCCGGTCGCAGCGCTACGAAGCCGAGGTTCCCCGAACCGAGGCTATTGAAACCAAGAACGAGCGCAGGGTCCGCTCCCTCCCGGTTCACCGCCGGGCCGGGCGTGTCCGCGCCCACGGGGCTGCCGGAGGGCTTCGGTCCGCGGCGCCCCGACGTCCAAGGGAGACGTCGAATGAGTAAAGTGCGAAAGCTGGAAGAGACCGTCGCCATGATTCCCGACGGCGCGGTCCTGATGATCGGGGGCTTCATGGGGGTCGGCACGCCGCCCCGCCTGATCGAGGAGCTGCTCCGCCAGGGCAAGCGCGACCTGACGGTCATCGCCAACGACACCGCCCGCCCGACCGTGGGCATCGGCCGTCTGGTCTCGGCGAAGGCGGTGCGCAAGGTGATCGCCAGCCACATCGGCACCAATTCCGAGACCCAGCGCCAGATGATCGCCGGCGAGACCATGGTCGAGCTGGTGCCGCAGGGCACGCTGGCCGAACGGGTGCGTGCCGGCGGCTTCGGCCTGGGCGGCGTGCTGACCCCCACCGGCGTCGGCACCGTGGTCGAGGACGGCAAGCCGCGCATCGAGCTGGACGGCACCGTCTATCTGCTGGAGAAGGCGCTGAAGGCCGACTTCGCCCTGATCGCCGCCAAGCGCGCCGATTACCTGGGGAACCTCGAATACGCGCTGACGGCGCGCAACTTCAACCCGCTGATGGCGATGGCCGCCGGAACGGTGATCGTCGAGGCCGAGGACATCGTGCCGGTCGGCGTCATCCCGCCCGACAGCGTCGTCACCCCGAACGTGCTGGTCGACTGCCTGGTCGCCAAGGAGCATCGCCATGGATGAGAAAACCCTGATCGCCAGGCGCGTCGCGCTGGAGCTGCGGGCGGGCAACCTGGTGAATCTCGGCATCGGCCTGCCCACCATGGTCGCCGCCCATCTGCCCGCCGGCGTCGACGTCTTCTTCCAGTCGGAGAACGGCATCGTCGGCATGGCGCCGGTGCCCGAGCCGGGGGCCGAGAACGAGGACCTGAGCGACGCCGGCGGCAGCCCCATCGGCGCCGTCCCCGGAGCCGCGTCCTTCGACAGCGCCATGTCCTTCGGGCTGATCCGCGGCGGCCATCTCGACGTCACCGTGCTCGGCGGCCTCCAGGTCGACGAGGAGGGCCGGCTCGCCAACTGGATGGTCCCCGGCAAGATGGTGCCCGGCATGGGCGGCGCGATGGATCTGGTCTCCGGCGCCAAGCGGGTGATCGTCGCCATGCAGCACAGCGCCAAGGGCACGCCCAAGATCGTCAAGCGCTGCGAGCTGCCGCTGACCTCGGTGCGGCGGGTCGATCTGATCGTCACCGACCTCGCGGTGATCGAGCCGACCGACAAGGGGCTGGTGCTGCGGGAAACCGCGCCCGGCGTCACCGTCGCCGACGTGCTGGCCCAGACCGGCGCCGAGCTGATCGTCCCCGCCGACGTGCCGGTCATGCCCATCGGTTGAGCCGGGCATGTCTATCGGCTGAGCCGAGCGTAACCGCCAACTGACGTCCCCTTTCGAGCATCGGGGAGGTGGATTGCCGCGCCATCGGATGGCGCGGCCCGCCCTCCCCTTGTGCCGGAGACCTGCCATGAGCGTCACCACTGCCCCCCCGCCGGCGCCGGACGCCAGCTCCCGCTTCAACCCGATCACCCCGATTTCCCGCGCCCTGACCTGGCTGGTCAGCCGCTATCTGCCCGACCCGCTGATCTTCGCCATCATCCTGACCGTCCTGACCTTCGGCTTCGCCTGGTGGCTGACGCCGAGCGGGCCGGTCGATCTGGTGCGGATGTGGGGCAACGGCTTCTGGAACCTGCTGGCCTTCTCGATGCAGATGGCGCTGGTCCTGGTCACCGGCCACGCGCTGGCCAGTTCCGAGCCGGTGCGCAACGTCATGGGCCGGGTGGCCTCCATCGCCAGGACGCCGACCCAGGGCGTCATGCTGGTCTGCTTCGCCGCCGCGGTGACCAACGTCGTCAACTGGGGCTTCGGCCTCGTCGTCGGCGCCATGTTCGCCCGCGAGGTCGCCCGCCGCGTCCCGAAATCCGACTACCGGCTGCTGATCGCATCCGCCTACATCGGCTTCATGACGTGGCACGGCGGCTTCTCGGCCTCGGTCCCGCTGGTCGCCGCGACCAAGGGCAACCCGATGGAGAAGACCGTTGGCCTGATCCCCATCGCCGACACCATCTTCACCACCTACAATGTCGGCATCACGCTGGCGCTGATCGTCGTGCTGCCGCTGATCTGCCGGATGATGCACCCGAAGCCGCATGAGGTTGTGGCGGTCGATCCCGCCCTGCTGAAGCCGGAGCCCTCGACCAAGCGCGTCCTCGGCCCCGACGCCAGCCCGGCGGAAAAACTGGAGGAGAGCCGCGTCCTCGGCTTCGTCGTCGCCGCGCTCGGCATCGGCTACCTGTTCCTGCACTTCCAGGCCAAGGGCTTCGACCTCAACATCAACACGGTCAACCTGATCATGCTGGTGGCCGGCCTGATCCTGCACGGCACCCCGATGGCCTACGCCCGCGCCGTCGCCAACGCCGCCCGCGGCACCGCCGGCATCATGGTGCAGTTCCCCTTCTATGCCGGCATCCAGATCATGATGGAGCATTCCGGCCTGGGCGGGCTGATCACCAACCTGTTCGTCGACATCGCCAACAAGGAGACCTTCCCGGTCCTGGCATTCCTGTCGTCGGGCCTGATCAACTTCGCGGTCCCGTCGGGCGGCGGCCACTGGGTCGTCCAGGGTCCCTTCATCATGCCGGCCGCCCAGCAGCTCGGCGTCGATCTCGGCAAGGCGGCGATGGCCATCGCCTATGGCGAGGAGTGGATGAACATGGCCCAGCCCTTCTGGGCGCTGCCGGCGCTGGCCATCGCCGGGCTCGGGGTGCGCGACATCATGGGCTACTGCGCGACGGCGCTGGTCATCACGCTGCCCATCTTCCTGATCGGCCTCTATCTCTGAACCTTCGCGACCAACCGGCCGCCGCGATCCGCCGGACGGGCGCGGCGGCCTTCCTTCAAGAAATACCGTTCCGGAGGAGTCCTCCATGACCGAGATCGTCATCGCCAGCGCCGCCCGCACCGCCATCGGCAGCTTCAACGGCGCGCTCGCCGCCGTTCCCGCCCACGAGCTTGGCGCCGCCGTGATCCGCGAGGCGCTGTCGCGCGCCCACACCGACGCCGCCGAGGTGTCGGAAGTCATCCTGGGCCAGGTGCTGACCGCCGGCCAGGGCCAGAATCCGGCCCGCCAGGCCGCCGTCGCCGCCGGCATCCCGGTCGAGAAGACCGCCTTCGGCGTCAATCAGGTCTGCGGCTCCGGCCTGCGCTCCGTCGCTCTCGGCTGGCAGGCGATCCGCACCGGCGACGCCGAGGTGATGGTGGTCGGCGGCCAGGAGAACATGAGCCTGTCGCCCCACCTCATGCATCTGCGCAACGGCACCAAGATGGGCGGCGCGGAGATGCTCGACAGTATGATCCGGGACGGGCTGTGGGAGGCCTTCAACGGCTACCACATGGGCGTCACCGCCGAGAACGTCGCCCGCGCCTGGAGCCTTTCCCGCGAGCGGCAGGACCTGTTCGCCCTCGCCTCGCAGCAGAAGGCCGAGGCGGCGCAGAAGGCCGGCCGCTTCAAGGACGAGATCGTCCCGGTCACCATCAAGGGCCGCAAGGGAGACACCGTCGTCGATGCCGACGAATATCCCAAGCACGGCACCACCATCGAGGCGCTGGCCAAGCTGCGCCCGGCCTTCGCCAAGGACGGCACGGTGACCGCCGGCAACGCGTCGGGCCTCAACGACGGCGCCGCCGCGCTGGTGCTGATGACGGCGGAGAACGCCGCCCGCCGCGGCATCGCGCCGCTGGCGCGCATCGCCTCCTGGGCGACGGCCGGCGTCGATCCGGCGGTCATGGGCACCGGCCCGATCCCGGCCTCGAAGATGGCCTTGCAGAAGGCCGGCTGGACGGTCGGCGACCTCGACCTGATCGAGGCGAACGAGGCCTTCGCGGCGCAGGCCCTGGCGGTGAATGCCGACATGGGCTGGGATGCCACAAAGGTCAACGTCAATGGCGGCGCCATTGCGCTCGGCCATCCGATCGGCGCCTCGGGCGCCCGCATCCTGGTCAGCCTGTTGCACGAGATGGGCCGGCGGGATGCCAGGAAGGGCCTCGCCACCCTGTGCATCGGCGGCGGCATGGGCGTCGCCCTCTGCGTCGAGCGGGGCTGACCGACAGTCCTGCGGCCCGGTTTCCCCTACCCCATCCCTCTTTCCCGGGACGGCGGCGGCGGGAGCCGGGCCGCGACCATTTGTACCCTTTTGGAGAAGAGTAGTATGGTACAGATTATCGACGTGCCCGTTACCCTGCGCATCGCGGTCGCCGACACCCCGGACGGGCAGGCCCTCGCCCTGCGGGCGGCGGAACATTTCAGCCATGTCAGCCACGCCCAGATCGCCGCGTTCAACGCGGTGAACCGGGTCCATTCCGCGGACCAGGGGACCGTCGAATCGGTCGCCAGCATCGTGGCCGGGCCGGGCGGCGGCTCGTGACGTCCGCTCGCTCCCCGGACCTGGGCCGGGAGCAGCGCCGGAAAGAGGAAAGATAAAATCATGCGCCTGTCGGAACTGCCGTTACGGTGGCGGATCGGATTTCTCGCGTCGCTGTCGATCATCGCCGCCGGACTGGTGGCGGCGGTCGGCGGCCATTTCGTCAACCGCGCGCTGGTCGAGCAGAGGATGAACAGCGTCCGCTTCATCGCCGAAAGCGGCGGCAGCATCGCCGCCCGCTTCCACAGGCTGGCGCAGGACGGCGCGATGAGCGAGGAGGAGGCGAAGGACCGCGCGAAGACGGCGATCGGCGCCATGCGCTATGCCGACGGCGAGTATCTCTGGATCTGGACCTCCCAGATCGTCAACGTCATGCACGCCAACCCCGCCCTGATCGGCAAGAGCGGCGCCGAGATCCGCGACCGCAACGGCGTCTACGTCATCCGCGAGGCGGTGCGCGGCGCCCTGACGCCGGTGCCGGAATTCGTCAGCTACGAATGGCCGCGGCCCAGCGATCCGAAGGGACCGACCTACGAGAAGCTGGCCTATTCCGTCCATTTCGAGCCGTGGGACTGGGTGATCGGCACCGGCGTCTACACCGACGACCTGCGGTCGGCCTTCGCCGGCATGATGACCGTCTTCGGTCTGGTGGTCGCCGGGCTGTCCGCCCTCGCCCTGCTGCTGGGCTGGGCGGTCGCCCGCAGCGTGACGCGGCCGCTGTCGCGCGTCCATGGCGTGATGCTGCGGCTGGCCGACCACGACCTGGAGGCGGAGGTGCCGGAGCGCGGCCGGCGCGACGAGATCGGCGGCATGGCCCGGACCCTGGAGGTCTTCAAGGCGAACATCCTGCACAATCACCAGATGGAACGGGACGGGCGCGACGCCGCGGCCCGGTCGGCCGCCGACAAGCGCGCCGCCATGCTCGATCTGGCTTCCCGCTTCGAGGGCAGCGTCGGCCGCATCGTCGATCAGGTCAGCGAGTCGGCCACCGGGTTCCAGGCGATGGCGGCGCAGGTGTCTGGCGCCGTCGAGAAGGTGGAACGCGAATGCACCGTCGTGGCCGCCGCCTCGGAACAGGCCTCGGCCAACGTCCAGACCGTCGCCTCCGCCGCGGAGGAGATGTCGACGGCGATCCGCGATCTCTCGTCGCGCGTGGCGCAGGCCGCCCAGCGGTCGAAATCGACCGCCGAGCGGGCCGAGCAGGCACGGATCCATCTGGACGCGCTGTCCGCCGCCATCGAGCAGGTCGACCAGATCGTGGCGTCGATCAATGCCGTGGCGTCGCAGACCAACCTGCTGGCGCTGAACGCCACCATCGAGGCGGCCCGCGCCGGCGAGGCCGGCAAGGGCTTCGCCGTGGTCGCCAGCGAGGTCAAGAACCTGGCGAGCCAGACCCACGCGATGACCGAGCAGATCGGCCAGCAGATCGGCACGGTGAAGGCGGCGTCCGGCCGCACGGTGGAGGCGATGCGCAGCATCATCGGGCAGGTGGACCACATCGACCAGTCGACCGCCGAGATGGCGACGTCGGTCGAGCAGCAGAGCGCCGCGACCGCCGAGATCAGCCGCAACGCCCAGCAGGCGGCGGTCGGCACCACGGAGGTTTCGCGCAACGTCCTGGACATCCAGCGCGCCGAGCGCGAAACCGGCGACGCGACCCAGGAGGTCAGGCGGTCGGCCGACGCGCTCGCCGGTCAGGCGACCGTCCTGAAGCGCGAGGTGGAGGCGTTCCTGAAGGAAATCCGCGCCGCGTAATACCAGCGGTCATTGATGATGACCGCTGGTATCCGCGCCGACTGGCACGGCGGCTCCCACGCCCGGAAGACAGCTCCAGGGCACGACGCCGTAGCCCATCGCCGATCCATCGGGCTATGCTGCCGCTATGCGGGCATGGCTGATTGTTTCATGTATCGTCCTGATGTGCACGTCTCCGGCGAGGGCCGAGCCGGAGACGGTGCGCGTCGGCGTGCTCGCCTATCGCGGGTCGGAGCGGGCGGCCCGCGACTGGGAGCCGACCTTCGCCTATCTCGACCGCGCGATCCCCGGCCACCGCTTCGTCATGCAGCCGCTCGACCTTGCCGGCATGGTGCTGGCCGTCGCCGACCGGCAGGTCGATTTCGTCATCACCAACCCCGGCAGCTACGTCACGCTTGAGGCGCGCTTCGCGGTGACGCGCATCGCGACGCTGGAATCCGGCTCGCCGGACGTTCCCATCGCCGCCGTCGGCTCGACCGTCATCCGCCGCGCCGACCGGACGGACATTCCCGGCCTCGCCGACCTGAAGGGCAAGCGGCTGGCGGTGGTCTCGACCGACGCCTTCGGCGGCTTCCAGATCGCCTGGCGCGAGATGGAGGAGGCCGGCGTCCGTCCCTTCACCGATCTGGCGGAGCTGGCGACGACCGGCTTTCCGATGGAGAGCGTGGTGGACGCGGTGCGCGGCGGCAGCGCCGACGCCGGCGTTCTGCGCGCCTGCCTGCTGGAGGAGATGACGGCGCGGGGCCGCGTCGCGGCGGACGAGTTCGCCGTGGTCGGCGAGAAGCTGCCGGCGGACCTGCCCTGCCGGGTTTCGTCCAGGCTCTATCCCGACTGGCCCTTCGCCCGGCTGGCGCACACCCCGCGCGATCTGGCCCGCCGGGTCGCCGCGGCGCTGCTGACCATGCCGGCGGCGGACGGGCTGGCGGCGGATGGACCGAGCTGGACCGCCTCGCTCGACTACACCTCGGTGCATGAGCTGTTCCGCAAGCTGCACATCGGCCCCTACCCGAAGACTCCGCCGACGCTGGAGGAGGTTCTGCGCCGGAACTGGCACTGGCTGGTGGTCGGCGCGGCGGCGGTGCTGTGGTGGATCGTCCACGCCGCCCGGGTCGAGGTCCTCGTCCGCCGCCGCACTGCCGAACTGGTCCGCGAGATCGCCGAGCGCGAACGCGCCGAAGCCATCGCGCTCCGCCTGCGCGAGGAGCGCGACCAGCTCTCCCGCCTCGGCATCGTCGGCGAGATGGCCAGCAACATCGCCCATGAGCTGAACCAGCCGCTGGCGGCCATCGGCAATTTCGCCGGCGGCATGACCCGCATCCTCGACGCGCCGGCCCCCGACCTCGGGATGCTGCGCGCCGGCGCCCGTTCGGTGGCGGAGCAGGCCGAGCGGGCCGCCGCGATCATCCAGCGCACCCGCGGCTTCGTCAGCCGCCGCGACGCCCAGCGTTCCACCCTGTCGGTTAACGCCGTCGTCGAGGAGACGCTGTCGCTGTTCGGTGCGCCGCCGGACTCCGGCCTGTCCATCACGGCGGAGCCGGGCGACGGGCTTCCGCCGGTCAAGGCCGACAAGGTCGAGCTTCAGCAGGTGTTGCTGAACCTTCTCCAGAACGCCGTCGAGGCGACCCGGAGCGGCAACGATGGGGGCGGCGGGATCGCCGTGCGGACCGCCCTGTCCGCCGGCATGGCGATGGTCGAGGTACGCGATTCCGGCCTCGGCGCGACGGAGGAAGCGAGGCAGCGGATGTTCGAGCCCTTCTTCACCACGAAGCCGGGCGGCCTCGGCCTCGGCCTGTCGATCTGCCGCACCATCGTCGAACGGCATGGCGGCCGCATCTGGGCGGTGCCCGGCATTCCGCACGGGCTGGCCGTCCGCTTCACCCTGCCGCCCGCCCCGGGGGAAGCCGTTTCCGCATCGCCCGCCCCCTCGTCCGCCCCCTCGGCCGTCCAGGAGACAAGCAAATGACCGACGACACTTCCTTGGTCCTGCCCCCCCTGGTCCTGGTGGTGGACGATGACGAGGCGATGCGCAATTCGGTCCGGTATCTGCTGGCCTCGGTCGGGATCGCCTGCGAGAGCTACGCGTCGGCCGAAGCCTTTCTCGCCTCCCCGCACCTGCGCCCGCCGCTGCGGCCCGGCTGCATCCTGCTCGACGTCCGCATGCCCGGCATGAGCGGGATCGAACTGCTGCGCCATCTGAAGGAGCGCGGGTGCAAGCGTCCGGTGATCATGGTCACCGGCCATGGCGACGTGCCGCTGGCCGTCGCCGCGCTGAAGGGCGGCGCCGAGGATTTCATCGAGAAGCCCTGCAAGGATCAGGCGTTGCTCGACGCCATCAATGCCGCCACCCGCAAGAGCCGCGAGGTGCTGGCGCGCAGCGCCGGGCGCGCCGCGGTGGAGGCCCGGCTGGCCCAGTTGAGCCGTCGCGAACGCGAGGTGCTGGCCCTGGTCCTCGACGGCCGGCAGAACAAGGAGATCGCGACGGCGCTGGCGATCTCGGTCAAGACCGTCGAGGGCCATCGCCAGATGGTGATGGAGAAGATGGGCACCCGATCCGTCGCCGAGCTGGCGCGACTGGCGCTGATCCCCGGGGAGCAGGCTTGACCGGTTCGCTTAGAGTGCGATCGGTTCACACGGAATCGGTTGGGCCGTGGATCACCCTCCAAAGGCGGTTTCCAGAACTCTCGGACGTGGATCGGGGAGCGTCATTTGTCAGACAGCCGCGGACCCGGTGCGCACCGAAAGCAGAGTCCCGGCGATCTCCATGGCCTCCTCGCGGGACGAGGCGATCCGCATCGGAAAGCCCCAGAACTTGGCGAAGGCCACACCGAAAGCCTTGAACGCCAGACGCTTGGCAGCGCTCGGCTCGATCACGATCATCGCCAGCACGAGGTTGCGCAATTCGGCCTTGTGTTTCTTCATCCACAGCGCATTGCGCTTCTTTCCTTCCTGGCTGTGCTCATGGTCCTCGTCCGGCGTGGAATCAGTCAGCAGAACGAACGGCTCCCCCCGCCTCAGGTTCGCCTCGAATGCTTGGAAATCCTTGTCGTGGTCATGCTCCGGACCTTGCTCAAACGTCACCCAGACCAATGGAAAGCACGTGCTGTCAAACGACATGTCTTGTCTCCTGAGCGGGATGGATGCTGTCACGTGGAGCGGATGTGCCGCCACGACATGATCGTCGCGACCGCGCCCGGAAGAGTGACGGCCAGCAGTTCCAAGGCAACGAGATGGCCGCCGTCGCGCAAACCATCGAATACGCCGCCGAGCGTACTCGTTGCGAAAAGGAGTCCGCCGCAAGCGAGCATGGCCCAGTCGGCAGACCGCCGTCCGGCAAGAGCCAGCAACGCCGGAACGACCCAGGCGCCGTAAAAGATCGACGCGCTCCACAGCATAGTGGAATCGAACGTCATGGCCGGCATCGTTCCGCCGCTTCTGAAGTATTCGTTCATATAGGAGAAGCACTGGAACGTGATGAAGATCGCGGCCCCCGCCGCAGGGACCAGCCACGCTAGCGCGAGTCTGACTGATTTCGTTTCGATCATGGACTCACTCCTGTTCGGATTTTCCCGTTACGGGCATTGCGTGTCGCCATCCTTGATGGATGAGCGCGCCGCATGTCCTTTCACTGCGGAAGCAATAGCTCACTTGGCCCATGGCGTCATTGCGCAAGCCGACCAATATATGTTTTGATCCGGCCAAGGTGGAACAAAGCCGAGCGGTGCCCCGATGTATTTGGATGTCCGGAGCGACTGGCTCTCTTATGTCGACGGGATTCCCCGCGCTCTCGTCGCCACCAATACTGTCGCCAGTCTCAAGACCCTGGAGCAGTCGCCGCGGCACGCGCATCAGAAGGCCCAACTGGTCTTCACGCTCCGCGGGATCATCAACTGCGAGGTTGAGGACGCGGTCTGGGTCGTGCCGCCGCAATGCGCCGTATGGATTCCCGGCGGACTGCCCCATACGGTTTTCGGCTCGGGCGTGGTGGAGTGCATGTCCCTCTTCATCGAGCCTCCCGACGCGCCCAGCCTGCCGGACAAATGTTGCACGCTCACGGTATCGGACCTGCTCCGTCACCTGCTGATGCGGGCCAACGAGATGCCGGAACGCTATGACGTCGATGGTCCGGACGGCAGAATCGTGTCCGTTATCTTCGACGAGCTGGCTGTGGCTCCGGTCGAAGACCTCCGCCTCCCGATCCCCAGCGATCCGCGCCTGAAGAAGCTCACCGACCTGTTGATCGCGGCGCCTGCGGATCGTGCCTCCGTCGCGGAGTGGGCGTCCCGGGTCGCGCTCAGCGAACGCAGCCTGAGCCGCATGCTGGCGGAGGAGGTCGGCATGAGTTTCGGCCGCTGGCGCCGGCAGTTGCATGTCGTCCTCGCCTTGCGGCATCTGAGCACCGGCCAGACCGTGCAAGCCGTCGCGATGGATCTCGGCTATGAAAGCGCCAGCGGTTTCGTGACCATGTTCCGAAAGATGGTCGGCAAACCGCCGGCCCGTTACCTCTCGGAGCGACCGGGTCCTGCGCCTCGCGATCATGGCGGGGGCGATCATGACAGGGGATGAGAAGGGTTGCTCCGGCACGGCTGGCCGTACCGATACGCGACCTGCTCACGATCAAAAGCTCTTGGTCATACCGAGTCCGACGATGCGGCCCGGTCCGGCCGCGACGGTCTCGACGCCGATAAAGCGCGCCCCGAACGTTTCGGCACGTTGGTCGAGGAGATTGCGCCCGAAGGCATAGATTTCCAGATCGTTGGCATCGTTGCTCCACCCGACCCGCGCATCGACGATGTGGTAGGGCTTCAGGTCGAACGAATTGTCCACATCGGCTGGACGGCTCCCGGTGAACTGGTACTGCACCCCGAAGGACCAACGGCCCGGAAGAGCGAGCACGCCGGCCGGGGTGTCGTATTGCAGTCCCGTGGCGGCGGTCCATTCCGGCGCGTTGGGCACCCCGTTCCCGGCGACGGTGTTGGTGCTGGCGCCATTGGCTCCCAGCTTGCTGCGAGTGTAGCCGAGGCCGCCCGTCAGGGTCAGCCCGCCTGCGATGAGCGCACGGCCCTGAAGCTCGAAGCCGGTGGTCTCGTAATCCTGGTAGGTCGTGCGGAACGCTCCGAGCGCGGGATCGAGGTAGGAAAGGACGCCATTCTTGATGTCGTTGTGAAAGACGCCGGCATCGAGCTTGAGGCGGTCGTCGAACAGGCTTGTCTTTATGCCGGCCTCATAGGTCCAGCCGGTCGCCGCCGGATATGGATCGTCCACCACGCCATTCACCGGATAGCCGAACAAGGGATAGACCCGGGTGGCGTGTCCGCGCGCCAGCGAGACATAGGTCTGGACCTCGTCCGACCACTTGTAAGCCAGCGCCGTCCGGCCGGTCGGATAGGTTTGCGAGGTCGAATTCGAGCCTGTCAGGGCGGCGATGTCCCGCGAGTTCCTGCGCTTGAGTTCGATGTCGTCATGCGTCAATCGACCGCCGATCGAAAACTCCCATCGCTCTGCGAGCGGGATCGAAACGTCGCCGAACACACCGAGATTGGTGCTGTCGAGATCGGTGTTCATTGCAACGGCATCGAAGTAAGGCGGGGGTGCGCACTGCGTGCTGATGCACGCACGTCTCCCCTCGGTGCGAGCGACGCTGGCGCCGACGACCCATCGGACCGGATCGCCTTCAAGCGAATTCAGCCGAAGCTCCTGGCTGTAGATGTTCTCTCGATCGTCGAGTTGACCGCGGGAACTGAAGGCTGGAAATCCAAGCGCGTCGTAGAGCAGCTTGTCAGTGTTGTCGGATTTGCTGTCCAGCTTGTTGTGCTGATAGGCGCTGACGGAGGTGACTCTGAAAGCGTCGAATTCGTGTTCAACCGTCAAGGTCGCGCCGCCTTGGGTCGTCAGCGAACTCGGTTCGGTCAAGGTTCCGCTGATTGGAAATCGTGCCGCATTGCGCAGGAGATAGAACGGTGCGTTACCTTCGTCCCGGAGGTAGCTGCCGGTAAGCGTGACCGTTGTATTGTCGATCCCGGTGAAGCGCAGCCCGCCACGAAATGCCGCGACATCGCGCTCGCCGAGGTCGTTGGTGTACAAGCTGCGGACGTCGCCGTCCTGGTGGCCGAAACGGACGGCCATGCGTCCATCGAGCGCATCGGCGATGATATTGCCGCCCAGAACCATCTCGCCCATGCGATAGCCGTTCGAGCCGATCTCGCCGGTGGCATGGATATCGCGCGTCCCGTCCGGCTGATTGGTAACGACGTTGATGGCGCCGCCGAGGGCATTGCTGCCCCAGAGCGTACCCTGCGGGCCGCGCATGACCTCGACGCGATTGACATCGAGGAGAATGTTGGACGCGCTCATCATGCTGTTCGGCACGCCGTCGATATTGAAGGCGATCGTGCCATCGGAAAAGTTGACGGGCGTTCCGAGCGAACTCACGCCGCGAATCGAGAAGAACTGCGAGCCAGTGGATCTGTTGATCCACTGCACGTTCGGCGCATTGCGGGCAATGCCTGCGCCGGGATCGAAGGGTGCCGCCCTCAAGCTTTCCGGGGGAACGACGGTGATGCTTTCAGGGACATTCTTCAGGTCCTCCTTGGTCTTTCTGGCCGTCACCTCGACAGGGTCGAGGACCAGAGCGTCCGACTGGGCATTCGTTTGTGCGGGCTTTGCCTGTGCTGGCGCCGTTTGCGCTTCTGCGACACAGGCCCATCCCGAAGCGAGAAACGTCGCGAGCAGATATATCGGACTCGTCGGCAGCTTGGCCAACAGCTTGACCGGCAGCTTGTGGGTGTTCGAGCGGTTCATTTGTCGTTCCAATGCGATAATCTGCGGCGGCTTAATGCGAATGATCCGCATTAGCGTTAGAATAAACCGGATTCTCCAAAACACGCTCTCGCGGCCTCGCCAATTGATAGGTCAATCCGGCCAAACTGCGGCCTCCCAGCCCAGCCGCTGCCGGCCGGATATCCTTTGGAAGCGGTTTCCAGAAATGCACTGATGCGGTTTCCGGCAGCGCCATCGGCGAAGGAGAGTGCCCCGAAACCGCCTCTTAGGGGCCCGGCCTCACGTATGGCCGGAAACCAAGGGTTTTCCCTTGGTCCCAACCGGAATCGTCCCGGTGGCGGCAATTGTTCGTCGCACGTACCATAAGCGCGACAAGGACACCGGCAGCGAACCGGAAGGAATCCAGACGGACATGAGCAATTTGCGGCCAACGGGAGAGGCGACTCCCCGAACCGATCCGCTTGTCCCCGGCGCGGACATCCCCAACGCGGACATCCCCGGCGCGGATATCCGCGCCGGCCGGTTGCGGCGGGCGCCCGAGAATTTCCTGACCGCCGACGACGTCCGGCTGGTCGGCAAGGGACGGCGCGATTTCCTGCGCGCCAGCTTCCTCGCGGCGGTGGCGGCCGGCAGCGCGGCGGCGCCGGGCAGCCTTGCCACCGCTGCCGCCGCCACCGGCGATGGCGTCGGCGACCCCAACATCCTGAACCCCACCCCCTGGGGCAGCAGCCTGGGGCTGCCGGTGGCGGCCAACCCCTACGGCCAGCCGTCGAAGCACGAGCGCGGACTGGTGCGCCGGCAAAGCCCCGGCCTGACCCAGGTGCCGGCCGCCAGCGTGTCCTTCGCCCCGCTGCAGGGTCTGTTCGGCATCATCACCCCGTCCGGCCTGCATTTCGAGCGGCACCACCAGGGCTGGCAGGACATCGACCCCACCCGGCACCGGCTGATGGTCAACGGCGCCCGGCCGGATTTCGTGAAGACGCCCAAAGTCTATACGATGGACGACATCATGCGCCTGCCGCCGGTGTCGCGGATGCATTTCATCGAATGCGGCGCCAACACCGGCATGGAATGGGGCAACGTCGCCGTCCCCACCGTGCAGTACACCCACGGCATGCTGTCGTGCAGCGAGTTCACCGGCGTGCCGCTGCGCACCCTGCTGGAGGATTGCGGCGCCGACCTGAAGGCCGCCAAATTCGTCCTCGCCGAAGGCGGCGACGGTTCGTCGATGACCCGCACCATCCCGATCGAGCTGGTGCTGTCCGGCGAGGTGATGGTGGCCTACGGCCAGAACGGCGAGATGCTGCGGCCGGAAAACGGCTATCCGCTGCGCCTCGTGGTGCCGGGGGTGCAGGGCGTCTCCTGGGTGAAATGGCTGCGCCGGATCGAGGTCGGCGACCGGCCCTACGCCACCAAGGACGAGGCGGTCCACTACATCGACCTGATGCCCGACGGCCAGCACCGGCAATACAGCTCCATCCAGGAATGCAAGTCGGTCATCACCAGCCCGTCGGGCGGCCAGACCCTGCTGGACAAGGGCTTCTTCACCATCAGCGGCCTCGCCTGGTCGGGCCGGGGGGCGGTCAGGCGGGTGGACGTCTCGACCGACGGCGGCATCAACTGGACGCAAGCGACCCTGCAGACGCCCGTCCTGTCCAAATGCCTGACCCGCTTCACCCTGCCCTGGAACTGGGACGGCCGCCCGGCGCTGCTGCAGTCGCGCGCCACCGACGAGACCGGCTTCGTCCAGCCCGCCTACGGCCAACTGCGCGCGGTGCGCGGCACGCGGTCGATCTACCACAACAACGCGATCCAGACCTGGCAGGTCGCCGAAAGCGGGGACGTGAACAATGTCCAGATCCTGTAAAGCGGCGCTGCTCGGTATCGTCCTTTTCGGCTGGGCGGCGCCGGCGCTGGCGGACGGCTTCGCCAATGTCGGCCGCCCGGCGACCCCGGCCGAGATCAAGACGTGGGACATCGACGTCGGCCCCGACTTCGCCGGCCTGCCCAAGGGGTCGGGCACCGTGTCGCGCGGCATGGAGATCTGGGAGGAGAAATGCGCCAGCTGCCACGGCACCTTCGGTGAGAGCAACAGCGTCTTCAACCCGCTGGTCGGCGGCACCACCGCAGAGGACATCAAAACCGGCCATGTCGCAGCCCTGAAGCGGACCGACTTCCCGGCGCGGACGACCTTCATGAAGGTCGCCACCGTCTCCACCCTCTACGACTACATCCGCCGCGCCATGCCGTGGAACGCGCCCAAGTCGCTGAGCGACGACGACGTCTATGCCGTGCTGGCCTATCTGCTGAACCTGGCGGAGATCGTGCCGGACGACTTCACCCTGACCGACGCGACCATCCGCGACGTGCAGCAGCGCATGCCCAACCGCGACGGCATGACCACCGCCCACGCCCTGTGGCCCGGCCCCGACCTCCCCGGCATGCTGGCCAAGCCCGACACCGCCAACGCCGCCTGCATGACCGGCTGCAAGCCGAAGGCCGAACTGGCCTCGCAGTTGCCCGACCACGCCCGCGGCGCGCACGGCAACATCGCCGAGCAGAACCGCCTGATCGGGCCGGTCCGCGGCCAGCGCACCGGCCCGGATACGGCCGCCGCGGAGCTGCCCTCCCCCGCCCTGGCGCTGGCCGAGCAGTCCGGCTGCCTGTCCTGCCACGCCGTCGATACCCGCGTCGTCGGCCCGAGCTACAGCGAGATCGCCGCCCGCTACCGCGGCAAGAACAGCGCCGATGCGCTGGTGTCGAAGGTCAAGGCCGGCGGCGAGGGCGCCTGGGGCGCCGTGCCGATGCCGCCGCAGGACGATCTGAGCATCGACGACGCCAAGACCCTGGTCGCCTGGATCCTGTCCGGCGCGCCGCAGAAGTAACGAGACCGAGGAGGAGCATCTCTCATGACACAGGCAGTGATGGAGCGGCGTCAGGTTCTGACGTTCCTGGGGGCGCTGGCGGCGGCGGGATTCGTGGCGCCGCAGGCGGCCTTTGCCAATTGGGACAAGACCGCCTTCGACGCCAAGACGATGGACGACGCGCTGAAGGCGCTCGGCGCCGGCACGCCGGCCAACAGCGGCGACGTGCAGATCGTCGCCTCCGACATCGCGGAGAACGGGGCGGTGGTTCCGGTCCAGGCGGTCAGCCGGCTGCCCAACACCGAACGCATCGCCATCCTGGTGGAGAAGAACCCCAACATGCTGGCCGCCGCCTTCGACATGGCGCCCGACACCATCCCCGAGGTCACCGCCCGCATCAAGATGGGCCAGACCTCCAACGTCACGGTGCTGGTCAAGGCCGACGGCAAATTCTATGCGGCCTCCAAGGAAATCAAGGTGACGCTCGGCGGCTGCGGCGGCTGAGCGGACGGGAAAGGAGAGAGGACCATGGGCAATCCGATGAAGATCCGCGCCTCCGCCAAGGACGGCGTCACCGAGATCAAGATCCTGATGAGCCACGAGATGGAGACCGGCCAGCGCAAGGACGCCAACGGCACGGTCATCCCCGCCTGGTTCATCAACGAGATCACCGCCAAGCTCGACGGCAAGACGGTGATGCAGGCGCAATGGGGGCCGTCGATTTCCAAGAACCCCTACCTCGCCTTCAAGGTCAAGGGCGGCAAGGCCGGCGACAAGGTCTCCGTCACCTGGGTCGACAACCGGGGCGACACCCGCACCGACGAGGCCGCCGTCACCTGAAGCCGGCACCTGACGCGGCGCCGCTCGAGCCGGCAGGGGCGGGCCGGCCGGAGCGGACAGGAACGAGAGGATGGGAGGGGGGAGAACATGGTGGATCGCGTAAGCGTTGGGGTTGCGGCGTTCCTTGCGGTGTCGGCGGTGGCCGCCACGGCGTACGCCCAGCAAAAGGATGCGGCGCAGGAGGGGATCGAGGCCTATCGCGAAGCCCTGCAGGACGGCAACCCGGCCGAGCTGTACGAGGCGACCGGCGAGGAGCTGTGGAAGACGCCGGCCGGTCCGAAGAAGGCCTCGCTGGAGCAATGCGACCTCGGCCTCGGCCCCGGCGTCGTCAAGGGCGCCTATGCCCGGCTGCCGCGTCATTTCCAGGACACCGACCGCGTCCAGGATCTGGAATCGCGCCTGCTGACCTGCATGGAGGCTTTGCAGGGCAAGGACCCGAAGCCCTATGTCGAGGCCGCCTTCACCGCCCCGCCGAAGGAGGAGATGATCGCGCTCGCCGCCTATGTCTCCGGCCAGTCCAAGGGCGACCCCATCGCCGTCACGCCCAAGCATCCCAAGGAACAGGCGATGTACGATCTGGGCAAGCGGATGTTCTACTATCAGGGCGGCCCCTACGACTTTTCCTGCGCCACCTGCCACGGCCAGGAAGGCACGCGCATCCGGCTCCAGGACCTGCCCTACATCCCGGGAACCAAGGGCGCGGCGGCCGGCTGGGGCAGCTGGCCGGCCTACCGGGTCAGCGCCGGCCAGATGTGGTCGATGCAATGGCGCCTGAACGACTGCTTCCGCCAGCAGCGCTTCCCCGAGCCGGTCTACACCTCCGACGCGACCATCGCGCTGTCGATGTTCATGGCGGCCAACGCCAGTGGGGAAACCATGAAGACGCCCGGAATCAAGCGTTGAGGGAGGCCGCCATGAAACACGCCATGAAGCCTGCCGCCTTCCTTGCCGCCCTGCTGCTGGCCGGCCCGGCACTCGCCCAGACCAAGGCCGCACCGTCCTGGGGACCGGGCGCCGACGATGCCGCCTTCACCCGCATGCTGGCCGCCAGCTTCAAGGACAAGGGCATCGCCAGGATCGACCGCCTGACCCAGGACGAGACGCAGGCCTTCTGCTCCGACCCCGAGGCCGCCGCCAGCCCGAACGCCGCGGAAACGCGCCAGCGGATCGAGGCCGCCAACATGGCGACGGTCAAATGGCCGTCCGACGGCAAATGGCTGGGCGACTGGAAGGAAGGCGAGAAGATCGCCCAGAGCGGCCGCGGCAACACCTGGACCGACAAGCCGGGCGAGCCCAACGGCGGCAACTGCTACAACTGCCACCAGATCAGCCCGGCGGAGATCTCCTACGGCACCATCGGACCCAGCCTGCTGCAATACGGCGCGCTGCGCGGCGGCGACGAGGAGACGATGAAGGCGGCCTGGGCCAAGATCTACAACGCAAAATCGCTCAACGCCTGCTCCAACATGCCGCGCGCCGGCCATATGGGCATCCTGGCGGAGACGCAGATCAAGCACCTGATGGCCCTGCTGTTCGACCCGGCCTCGCCGGTAAACGTCAAAACGGGGCCTGTGAAATGAACCGCCGCGAGTTCCTCACCGTCCTGGCCGCCGCCAACGCCGCCGGCCTGCTGCTGCCCGGCGCCGGCCTCGCCCGCGCCGAGGCAGCCGCGGAAGCTGTCTACGACGCGCCGGCCTTCGGCAACGTCTCGCTGCTGCACATCACCGACTGCCACGCCCAGCTGAAGCCGATCCATTTCCGCGAGCCGAGCGTCAATCTCGGCATCGGCGGCATGGCCGGCCGGGTGCCGCATCTGGTGGGAAGCCGGCTGCTGGAGCATTTCAACCTCAAGGCCGGCAGCCGCGAGGCCTACGCCTACTCCTATCTCGACTTCGAAAATCTCGCCGGGCTGTACGGCAAGGTCGGCGGCTTCGCCCATCTGGCGACGCTGGTCAAGCGGGTGCGGGCCAACCGGCCGGGCGCCCTGCTGCTCGACGGCGGCGACACCTGGCAGGGGTCGGGCACCGCGCTGTGGACGCAGGGGCAGGACATGGTGGAGGCCGCCAAGCTGCTGGGCGTCGACATCATGACCCTGCATTGGGAGTGCACCTACGGCCAGGACCGCGTGCGCGAGGTGGCTGAGACCGAGTTCGCCGGCAAGATCGAGATCGTCGCCCAGAACATCAAGACCGCCGATTTCGGCGACGACGTGTTCAAGCCCTACACCCTGCGCGACGTCAACGGCGTCAAGGTCGCGGTGGTCGGGCAGGCCTTCCCCTACACGCCGATCGCCAACCCGCGCTACATGGTGGCCGACTGGACCTTCGGCATCCGCGAGGAGGAGATGCAGGCGACGGTCGACGCCGCCCGCGCGGCCGGCGCTGCGGTGGTGGTCGTGCTGTCGCACAACGGCATGGACGTCGACCTGAAGATGGCCTCGCGCGTCCGCGGCATCGACGCCATCCTCGGCGGCCACACCCATGACGGCATGCCGGCGCCCAGCATCGTCGCCAACCCCGGCGGCCGGACGCTGGTCACCAACGCCGGCTCCAACGGCAAGTTCCTGGGCGTGCTCGACCTCGAGGTGACGGGCGGGCGGGTCGCCGACTTCCGCTACCGGTTGATGCCGGTCTTCGCCAACCTGCTGCCCGCCGACCCGGAGATGGACGCGCTGATCACCCGCGTCCGCGCCCCCTACGAGGCCAGGCTGGGCGAGACGCTGGCGGTGACGGAAGGCACGCTCTACCGGCGCGGCAACTTCAACGGCAGCTTCGACCAGCTCATCCTCGACGCGCTGATGGCGGAGAAGGATGCCGAGATCGCCTTCTCCCCCGGCTTCCGCTGGGGCACCACGCTGCTGCCCGGCCAGCCGATCACCATGGAGAATTTGCTGGACCAGACCGCCATCACCTACCCCTACGTCACGCTGAACACGATGAGCGGGGAGCAGATCAAGACGGTGCTGGAGGATGTCTGCGACAATCTGTTCAACCCCGACCCCTATTACCAGCAGGGCGGCGACATGGTCCGCGTCGGCGGCCTGTCCTACGCCTGCGACCCCGCCGCCCCGGCCGGCCGGCGCATCCAGGACATGACGCTGAACGGCCAGCCGCTGGAGGCGTCGAAGAGCTACAAGGTCGCCGGCTGGGCGCCGGTCGCGGAGGAGGCGAAGGCGGCCGGCGGCGAGCCGGTCTGGGACCTCGTCGCCCGCCACCTGCGCGCCCGCAGGACGGTGGCGCCGCCGCAGCTCAACCTGCCGACCCTGAAGGGTGTGGACGGCAACCCCGGCCTCGCCGCCTGAACCGCTTAGAGGCTCGGATTTTTTGGAGAGCTTCTCTCGGCCGTCATCCCCGCGAAGGCGGGGATCCAGGCCGATTCACGCTTAAGCCTTTGGGACGTATGGATTCCCGCATTCGCGGGAACGACGGCTAAGAGAAGTTCATGGAGAGCCGGTGCAAAGCGGCTCAAACATCGAGCGTCTCTGCAGGACTTATCGGAACTCACAATCTCTCACCTTCCTAGCCATAGCTACAGCTCCGAACCGGAAAGGCTCAGACCATGAGCGTTCGTCGTTTCCTGGCACCCTTGCTGATGCTGTTCACCCTGGCCGGCGCCGCCCCGGCGCTGGCCCAGGACAAGGTCGTCTACCACATCGACAACGCCGCCGAGCAGGGCACGAAGGCGCTGCGCAACATCCGCAACCATCTGGACGTGGCGCCGAAGACCGAGATCCGCGTGGTCACCCACGCCGAGGGCATCGACCTGCTGATGGAAGGCGCCAAGGACCAGAAGAACAACATCGACTATGCGCCGCTGATCTCCGACCTGAAGGGACGCGGCGTCCGGTTCGAGGTGTGCGAGATCACCATCAAGCGGCGCAACCTGAACAAGGACCAGTTCGTGATGGACGCGGAGTTCACGCCGTCCGGCGTCGTCCGCATCACCGAGCTGCAGGCGCGCGAGCACTACGCCTACATCAAGCCCTGAGCGGGCAGCCGCCATGGAGTCCGCCATGGGTCTCACCGTCGACGCCCTGATGGAAAGCCTGGGCGAGGACCGCTTCATGGCGCTGGGCGGGCTGCTGATCGGCCTGCTGTTCGGGGTCGTGGCGCAGCGGTCGCGCTTCTGCCTGCGCGCATCGACGCTGGAGGTGGCGCATGGCCGGCTGGGCGACCGTCTGGCGGTGTGGCTGGTCGCCTTCTCCACCGCCCTGATCGCGACCCAGGGGCTGATCCTGCTGGGGCTGTTCGACACCGGCAGCGTCCGCCAGCTCAACAACCCCGGCAGCCTGTCGGGGGCGGTGATCGGCGGGCTGATGTTCGGCTGCGGCATGACGCTGACCCGGGCCTGCGCCAGCCGCATGCTGGTGCTGTCGGCGACCGGCAATCTGCGGGCGCTGCTGTCGGGTCTGGTGTTCGCGGTGGTCGCCCAGGCGGCGATGCGCGGCGTCCTGGCGCCGCTGCGCGAGACCATCAACGGCTGGTGGGTCATTTCCGGCCAGCAGCGCGACCTGCTGGCGCTGGCCGGCATCGGCCATGGCGGGGCGCTGCTGTTCGGGATGGGCTGGCTCGCGGCCGGGGTGGCGATCGCCCGGCGCAACCGCCTGTCGGGCTGGTCCTGGCTGGGCGCGGCCGGAGTCGGCGCGGCGGTCGCCACCGCCTGGTGGTTCACCTGGCGGGCCGCCGCCGCCGCCTTCGACCCGGTAACCGTCCATTCCCTGAGCTTCACCGCGCCCTCGGCCGATTTCCTGATGCTGGTGCTGTCGCCGCCCGGCACCCGCTGGAGCTTCGACACCGGCCTGATCCCCGGCGTGGCGCTGGGCGCCTTCCTGGCCGGTCTGGCCGGGCGCGACCTGAAGCTGGAAGGATTCAACGACGGCTCCACCATGCGGCGCTACATCCTCGGCGGCTGCCTGATGGGGTTCGGCAGCGTGCTGGCCGGCGGCTGCGCCGTCGGGGCCGGGGTGTCCGGCGCCTCCATCTTCACGGCGACGGCGTGGCTGGTGCTGTGGTCGATGTGGATCGGCGCCGTCCTGACCGACCGTGTCATCGACCGGCCGGGTCGGACGGGAGAGGCCGGCATCGCCGCCGTCCCGCCGGTCGCGGCGCGATGAACCCGAACGCTATCCAAGCAACGCCCAGAGGGAGGCCCGCATGCTTCGCCTGCCCCGCCGCCGGCTGCTGACCGGCACGGCCACCGCCCTGGCCGCCTTCCCCGGCCTCGCCGCGGTCCGCGCCTTCGCCGCCGGGGTCGAGACCTTCGTCAAGGGTCCGCCGGTGCCCGACCAGCCGCTGGTCCGGATCAGCCCGCATGTCTGGATCATCCAGTCGCCCGACGGCTTTCCGACGCCGCAGAACCAGGGGATGATGGCGAACGTCACCTTCGTCGTCGGCCGCGACGGGGTGATCGTCGTCGACAGCGGCGCCTCGCTGCAGATCGGCGAGATGGCGATCCGCATGCTGCGGACGCTGACGCCCAAGCCGGTCGTCGGCATCGTCAACACGCATTATCACGGCGACCAC
This sequence comes from Azospirillum sp. 412522, assembly GCF_019805165.1. Classification (GTDB taxonomy): domain Bacteria; phylum Pseudomonadota; class Alphaproteobacteria; order Azospirillales; family Azospirillaceae; genus Azospirillum. The sequence continues at coordinate 53,056 of NZ_RWIJ01000002.1, read as the reverse complement.
TGGCTGGGAAACCACGCCTTCGCCGAGGCCTTCGGCGAGGATCTGCCCCGCTACGCCCTGCCCGGCACCCGCGAGGCGATCCTGGGCGTGCAGGGCAGCTTCTGGCAAAGCTCCATGGTCAAATGGACGGCCCAGGCCTCGGCCGGAACGCGGATCGTCGCCCCCAACCGCGACGCCGCCCATGGCGACGAGCTGTCGCTGGGCGACGTCCGGCTGCGCCTACACCATTACGGCACCGCCCACACGCCGTCCGACCTGGCGGTTTCGGTGGTGGAGGACGGCGTCATGTGCGTCGGCGACATCATGATGGACCGCCGCATCGCCAACATGGACGACGGTTCCTATCTCGGCACCTTCGAGACCATGGACCGGCTCCGTGCCGACAGCGACACCCGCATCTGGCTGCCGGCCCACGGCGTGCCCGGCCCCGGCGTGCCGGACTGGCAGCGCGCCCTGTTCGAGGGCATCTACCAGCCCTGCGCCGCCGCCGTGAAGGCCGGCCAATCCGTCGAGCAGGCGAAGGCCGCCGTGCTGACCGATCCGCGCGTCGCCTCCCGCGCGGCAGAGACCAAGGGCTGGGACAGCAACATCGGCAAATACGTCAGCCTCGCCTATCTGGAGGCGGAACAGGCGGACTTCTGACTCCGGCGCGGCGGCTCAATTCCTGGACGATTTCAGCTCCTGACGATTTCAGCTCTTGGCGATCTCGCCCAGCACATCCTTGGCGAGGCTGCGGATGTGCCGCTCCATGGCGGCCCTGGCCTCCGCCGCATCGCCGGTCTCCAGCGCGGCGATGACGTCGAGGTGCTCGTCGCAATCCGGACGGATGCGCGACGGCAGGCCGGACAGCTCGAACAGGCGGGTCGTCACCCGCAGGTCGCGGATGATCTGCGCCAGCACCGCGTTGCCGGACGCCTCGGCGATCAGGGTGTGCAGCTCCTCGTCGGCCGCCCAATGGTCCTCGAAGCGGATCTTGGGTTCGTCGCGCAGCCGCAGCATCTCGGCCTTCATCGCCTGCAGCCGGGCCGGATCGACCCGCGAGGCCGCCGCCGCGATGGCCTCCCCCTCCAGGATCTCGCGCAGGCGCATGCTCTGGAAATATTCGCGGTTGGAGACCTCGCGCACCCGGTAGGGGCGGTTGAACTCCTTGCGGATCAGCCCTTCGCTGGCCAGCCGCACCAGCGCCTCGCGGATCGGCGTGCGCGAGATGCTGAGCGCCGTCGCCAGCCGGTCCTCGACGATCACCTCGCCGCTGGGGATGCGGCGGTCGAGGATCATCTCCAGGATGGTGCGGTAGGCCATGCTCGCCAGATTCACCCCGGCGGCGGCCGGCGTCGCGGCTTTGGAGGCTTCGATGTCCATGCTCATACCAAGTCCTGCCACCTGACGCTGATCTTCCCCTAACAAAGCAGACGAACCGTTGTCCTGCAAAGGTTCTGATCGGCCTGACCGGCGGGATGGGGGGCGACGCCTCTCCCGGGCAGGAGTCAGTGCTGCAGAATCTTGGCGAGGAACTGGGCGGCGCGCTCCGACCGCTGGGTCTCGAAGAACTCGGCCTTGGTGCAGTCCTCGATGATGCTGCCATGGTCCATGAAGATCACCCGGTCGGCGACCTTGCGGGCGAAGCCCATCTCGTGGGTGACGCAGATCATCGTCATGCCCTCGTTCGCCAGCTCGACCATCACGTCGAGCACCTCGTTGATCATCTCGGGGTCGAGTGCCGAGGTCGGCTCGTCGAACAGGATGGCGATGGGGTCCATCGCCAGGGCGCGGGCGATGGCGACGCGCTGCTGCTGGCCGCCGGAGAGCTGGCCGGGGAACTTGTGGGCTTGGCTCGCCAGCCCGACCCGCGCCAGCAGCGCCTCGCCCTTCGCCTCGGCCTCCGCCGTCTGGCGGCCCAGCACCTTGCGCTGCGACAGGGTCAGGTTCTGCATGATGGTCAGATGGGGGAACAGCTCGAAGTTCTGGAACACCATGCCGACGCGGGCGCGCAGCGCCGACATCTTGGTGCCCCGCGCGCCGACGTCCATGCCGTCCACCCGGATGCGGCCCGACTGGAAGGGCTCCAGCCCGTTGACGCACTTGATCAGCGTCGATTTGCCCGATCCCGATGGCCCGCAGACCACCACCACCTCGCCCTTCCGCACGGTGGTCGTGCAGTCCTTCAGGACCTGGAAGGTGCCGTAGTTCTTGCTGACATTCTCGATGGTGATCATGGGGCAGTCTCTTGCGGATGAGGGCGTTGGGCAGATGAAGGGACGGCTCAGCCGAACCGATCGATCAGGAAGGGCGTCGGGTCGATGTCGGTGCGGCCGTCGAGCAGCAGGTCGGCGGTCATGCGGGCGACGACCGGCGCCAGGGTGAAGCCGTTGGACGTCACCGTGTTGAAGAAGCCCGGCAACCCCGGCACCGGGCCGAGGATCGGCGCGCCGTCGATGTTGATGTTCATCGCCGCCCAGGCGCGGACCACATGCAGTCCGGCGATCTGCGGCAGCACATGGCGCGCGACCCACAGATTGCCCTCGATGCTGGAGCGCGACACCGTGTTGAAGCGCCGCGCCGGGTCGAAGACGGCGGTCCAGGCGCCGCCGATGATCAGCCCGCCGGTGACCGCCTGCTTCAGGCTGAGATGGCGGTCGGCATGGGCGACGAGCTGGCTGACCAGCTTGGGCGCCGGCTCGGTGACGATCATCTGCAAAGGCGCGCTGTGCACCGGTACGTCGATGCCGACCAGCCGCCCGGTCTCGCGCGCCCACGGGCCGCTGGCGTTGATGATCTGCCTGGCGCGGATGCGGCAGCGCGAGGTCTCGACCCGCCAGCCGCCGCCCTCCACGGCGGGAACCGCGGCGATGCCGATGACGTTGACCCCGCGCAGGAAGCGGGCGCCTTGGCGGCGGGCCTGCTCCAGCACGGCGTAGGTCGCGCGTAGCGGGTTGATCTTGCCCTCCTGCGGGGCGTATTCGGCGCCGATCAGCCCGTCCGACAGGGCGGGAGCCAGCCGGCGCAGCTCGGCCGCGTCGATGATGGCGTTCTCGACGCCGTAGCGCCGCTCCAGCGCCGCCTTGGCGCGCAGGAACTCCATGCCGGCCGGGCTGTCCGCCACCATCAGGCCGCCGGTGACAGCCAGCTCGAAATCCGCATCGCAAGCCTTTTCCAGCTCCCGCCACAGCGCGATGGAGCGCGGGCCGAGCGTCAGCGTCGCCGCCGCCGGTCCGCCGCCCGCCTCGGCCTTGGCGCCGAAGTCGAAGGACAGCAACTGGACATGCAGGCTGCCGGCATTGGCGCCCGACGCCTGGAGGTTGGTGTCGCCGCGCTCGACCACCAGCACGTCGCGGCCGGCCTGGGTCAGGTAATAGGCGAGGCAGGATCCCACCACGCCGCCGCCGACGATCAGGATCTCGGCCTCCTGGTCGGGCAGCGGGCCGTCCTCCAGCGGGCGGGCGAGGTTGGGGGTGATGGCGCGCTGGTGGCCGCCCCATTCCGGCTTCTCGAAGGCGAAGGCGCCGGCCGGCGTCGGCTTGGCCGGCAGGCGTGGCGCCAGATACTGGTCGGGCGCCCGCTTCCTGCCGGTCGTCTGCTCCAGCAGCAGGGCGGCGGTCGCCGCGCAATAGCGGCCCTGGCAGCGCCCCATGCCGAGCCGGGTGTTGCGCTTCAGCGCCGCGAGGCTGTCATGGCCGGCGGCGATCTCCGCCCGGACGCGGCCGAAAGTGACCTCCTCGCAGCGGCACAGCATCGCCTCGTCGGGCACGGTGTCGAGCCGCAGCGGCGGCGCTTGGTAGATCGACCACAGCGCCGCCTGGAACCCCTCGGCCCGCCGCAGGTCGGCCAGCGCCCGCCGGCTCTCCTCCGGGTCGCTGTCGATCAGGCCGAGCTGGGTGGCGGCGGCGATGCCGGCGAGGCGTCCGCGCGCCTGCGCCACCTTCGATCCGCCGAGATCGACACCGTCGCCGACGGCAAAGACCCCCGGCACGCTGGTGGCGCCGTCCACCGCGATCTCGGTGGCGAGATAGCCGAGATGGCGGTCCTCGACCAGCCGGTGGGCGCAGCCGAGCGCACGCGCGATCTCGGTCGAGGGGATGAAGCCGTAGCCGAGGCACAGCGCGTCGGCGGGGACGGTGACGACCTCGGCCGACCGGGGAGCGCCGTCGGCGCAGAGCGGGGCGTAACGCACCCGCTCCAGCCGGCCCTCCCCTTCCGCCGCGACCACCCCATGCGACCACAGCACCGGCACCCCGGCGCGCCGCAGCCTCAGCAGATAGCGGGCGCCGTCACCGATCAGGCCGGGGGCGGCACGCAGGGCGGTCAGCATCTCGCGCCACTGGGCGGGCGACGGACGCGGCGCGCTTTCCAGCACGGCGGCCACCTCAACGCCGCCCTCCACCAACTCGCAGGCCAGTTGCAGGTTGAGCGGACCGTTGCCGGCAACCACCACCCGGCGGCCGGGCGCCACGCGGTAGGCGCGCGCCAGGGTCTGGCCGGCCCCGGTCGTCATCACGCCGGGCAGCGTCCAGCCCTCGAAGGGCGCCGGCCGCTCATAGGCGCCGCCGGCGATCACCAGCCGGCGCGGGCGGTAGACGGTCTCGCGCCCGGCGACGACGGCGACGACCTCGTCGGGCGCATGGGCGCCCCACACCGTCGCCTCCTGGACGATGGCGGCGCCGGCCGCCTTCGCAGCGTCGAGCAGGGCGAGGCCGGCGCGGAACTGGCGGTCGGTCGGCCGGTCGGCGCGGTGCGAGGGGGCGAGCGGCTTGAAATACTGGCCGCCGCTCTGCGGTCGCTCGTCCAGCACCACCACCGCCGCACCGCGCCGCGCCGCCGCTTCCGCCGCCGCCAGACCGGCCGGACCGGCGCCGATCACCAGCAGATCGACCGCCCGCTCCTCCGGCGCGTCGCCCACCGGCGACGGTACCAGCGGGGCCAGCGGATCCTCCGGCGTGCCGGCCGGCGGCTGCGAGCGGATGGTCTGGCCGTCGGCCACCTTGGTCAGGCAGGCGCGCTGGCTGGCCTTGCCGTCCACCGTCACCAGACATTCGAAGCAGGCGCCCATGCCGCAATAGAGGCCGCGCCGCCCGCCGTCGCGGCTGTGGCGGTAGGCGGCGACGCCATGCGCCGCCAGAGCCGCCGCCACCGTCTCCCCGGCCAGCGCGGAAATCCGCTCGCCGTCATAGGTGATCTCGATGAGGGCGCCGTTGCGGCGGACGCTTGGATGTTCGAGGCGCATGGGCGGTCGGCTGTGTCCGGATTGCGGCGGGAAGCGGCTTTTCGAGGGTGCGTCAAAATGCGCTGGATTCCTGTATACAGATAGTATACGAGTAGTATTTAGGCAAGGTCAAAAATTAGGCAGGAGCTTGGGGGAACCCATGACGGCATTGCGCGGCACCTACACGGTCCTCATCACCCCCTTCACCGCCGACGGCGGCGCGGTGGACGTTCCGGCCTTGAAGAAGCTGGTGAACTGGCAGATCGAGCAGGGCATCCACGGGCTGATCCCGCTCGGCAGCACCGGCGAGTTCCTGTCGATGACCCCGGAGGAACGGGCGCAGGTCATCGAGATCTGCGTGACCGAGGCGGCGGGCCGCGTGCCCGTGCTGATCGGCACCGGCGCCGAATGGACCCGCGACGCCGTCGCGCTGGCCAAGGAAGCGGAAAGCATGGGCGCCGACGGGGTGATGGTGATCCCGCCCTATTACAGCTCTCCCACGCCCGACGAGCTGTTCGAGCATTACCGCCGCATTGGCGAGGCGATCTCGCTGCCGGTGATGATCTACAACAACCCGGCGACCGCCAACGTCGATCTCACCCCGCCCATCGTCGCGCGGCTCAGCGAGATCGACAACGTCCTCTACATCAAGGAATCGACGCTGGAGGTGACGCGGGTCCGCGACATCATCGAGCTGTGCGGCGACCGCATGACGGTGTTCGCCGGCATCCTCGGCTACGAATCCTTCTGGCTCGGCGCCCAGGGCTGGGTCGCCGTCTGCTCCAACCTGATCCCGCGCGATTCCGCCCGCCTGTTCGAGCTGGTGGCCGACCATGGCGACAAGGAACAGGCGCTGGCGCTCTACAAGAAGATGCTGCCCATCGTCCGCTGGGTCGGCGGCCATCGCTACGTCGCCGCGTCGAAGACCGGGTTGGGCATGATGGGACTGCCGGTCGGCGACCCCCGCGCGCCGCGCCTGCCGCTGCCGGAGGCCGACGCCCTGGCCCTGCGCGCCGATCTGGCGGCCTACGGCCTGATCGATTCCCTCGCCTGATCACTCCGCCCGAACACGAGAAAAGGGGACCACGATGACCATTCGCACGCTGCTGATCGCCGCCGGCCTGACCCTGCTCGCCCTCCCGGCAGCAGCCCAAACCGCCTGCAAGCCGGCGGTCGCCGATTCCGAGCTGGTCAAGCCCGGCACGCTGGTGATGTCGACCAACCCGACCCTGCCGCCGATGCAGTTCGTCGACAGCAACGGCCAGTTGAAGGGCATGCGCATCACGCTGGGCAACGAGATCGCCAAGCGCCTGTGCCTGACGCCGGAATATGTCCGCATCGAGTTCTCGGCGATGATCCCCGGCCTCCAGGCCGGCCGCTGGGACCTGATCAACACCGGCATCTTCTGGACCGAGGAGCGGGCCAAGATGATGCCGATGATCAACTATGAATCGCAGGCGATCAGCATCTCGGTGAGCAAGGGCAACCCGCTGAAGATCTCCAAGCCGGAGGACCTGTCGGGCCGTCCGGTCGGCGTCGAGCTGGGCGGCTTCGAGGAGCGCAAGCTGCGCGAACTGGACAAGATGGTGGTCGCCAAGGGGCTGAAGCCCATCGAGATCAAGACCTTCGACAATTTCGCCACGGCCTATCAGGCGCTGCGCGCCGGCCAGACCGAGGCGTCGGTGGCCATCGACCCGACGGCGGCCGAATACGCCAAGCGCGGCGATTTCGAGCGCGCCCTGCACGGCCTGTTCCCGACCCCGGTCGCCCTGGCGATGAAGAGCAAGGCGCTGAGCGAGGCCGTGGTCGGCGTCCTCAACGACATGCAGAAGGACGGCTCCTACAAGAAGCTGATGGACGAGTACGGCCTGCTGCCCAACGACGGCGCCTTCAAGGTCAACGGCCCCGGCATGTGAGACGCGTAACGCGGGCGGCGGCGGAAGGGTCCTGCCCACGCCGCCGCCCGCGCATCGGACAAGAGTGAAAGGGTGACGGAATGACCAGCGGCTGGAACTGGGACGGCTTCTTCGAGTACCTGTTCAACGGGTACCTGTTCAGCGGAGCGATCACCACCCTGTGGCTGACGCTGGCGGGCATCGCCGGCGGCCTCGTGGTCGGCTGCCTGCTGGCGCTGCTGCGGCTGTCGCCCTACCGCTGGATCGCGCGGTTGGCGCAGGCCTACATCTGGGTGTTCCGCGGCACGCCGCTGCTGGTCCAGCTCATCATCATCTACACCGGCCTGCCGCAGATCGGCATCAAGCTGTCGGTCACGGAATCCGCTCTGATCGGCCTGATCCTCAACGAGGCCGCCTATCTGGCCGAGATCATCCGCGGCGGCATCCTCGGCGTCGCCGCCGGGCAGAGCAACGCCGGCCGGGCGCTAGGCCTGAACTCGGCCCAGGTGATGGCCTACATCGTGCTGCCGCAGGCCGTCCGCATCATCATTCCGGCGCTGGGCAACAGCGTGAACGGGCTGCTGAAGACGACCTCGGTGACCTCCGTCATCTCGATGGAGGAACTGCTGCGCAGCACCCAGCTGCTCATCCAGGAGCGCTTCATGGTGCTGGAGCTATTCACGGTGGCCGCGCTTTACTATCTGCTGATGACCTCGCTGTGGGACATCGTCCAGCGCCGCATCGAGCGCCATTTCGGCCGCGCCTACCGCAACATCGCGATCGTCGACGGCCAGTGAGGGGCGACTGTCGGTGAGCCCTCTCCTCCCTTGCAAAGCTATCGCAATTGGTAAATTCGATCCTGTGCCAAAGAACCTCGTCATTCCCGCGAAGGCGGGAATCCAGCCGTCTCAGCAACCTTCCACAGAAGTTTCCTGGATCCCCGCCTTCGCGGGAATGACGAAGGTCCTTTCATAGGATTGTGGGGTTTCAAATGCGATCATCCGGCCTTCCCCCCGACATCCCGCCCTCCTCCCGGACCGCCAACCTCGGCGACCGCGCCTTCGGGCATCTGCGCGAGCTGATCCTCAGCCGCCAGATCCCCGGAGGCGCCGAGGTGCCGGAGGGGCGGCTGGCCGAGCGGCTGAACGTGTCGCGCACGCCGATGCGCGAGGCGCTGGTCCGGCTGGTCGGCGAAGGGCTGCTGGAGCGTACCAGCGAGCGCAGCTACCGCGTCCGCGTCGTCTCCGCCCGCGAATTCTTCGAATGCATGCAGATGCGCGAGCTGCTGGAATGCCACGCCATCGAGACCGCGGTGCCGCTGGTCGGCGACGCCGACCTTGCCGAACTGCGGCGCGGGCTGGACGCGCTGGAGGGCGGCGAGGACGACATGCAGCACTGGCTCTACGACAACCATTTCCACAGCTTCTTCGCCCGCGTCAGCGGCAACGCGACTCTGGCCGAGACCATCACGCGCATGCGGGTGGTCGCCCGCCTGTTCCGCATCTCCAGCGCCTTCCACCGCAAGAGCGAGATCGACGCCGAGCACCGGGCGGTGCTGGACGCGGTCGAGCGGCGCGACGCCGCCGCCGCCAAGGCCGCCATGCTGGCGCATCTGCGCAATTTGCAGGACGATGCCCGCCGCGCCATCGCAGCCGAGGCCAATCCGGCCGGCTATTTCCTGTAACGTCAGTTTCCGTGTTCCCGGCAACCGCAAGACCCGTCCTTCGGGACCCAGGGAGAGTTCCATGCCGCAGTTCGATACCGTAATCCGCAACGGCACGCTGGCCACCGCCTCCGACGTGTTCGCCGCCGACCTCGGCGTGATCGGCGGCCGCATCGCCGCCATCGGCGCCGGGCTGGGGCCGGGCGCGCGCGAGATCGACGCGACCGGCAAGCTGGTACTGCCCGGCGGCGTCGACGGCCATTGCCACCTCGACCAGCCGACCAGCGACGGCTCGCAGTCGGCCGACGATTTCGAGACCGGCACCCGCTCGGCGGCCTGCGGCGGCACCACGACGGTCATCCCCTTCGCCTGCCAGTTCAAGGGACAGTCGCTGCGCGACGCCGTGACCGACTACCACCGCCGGGCCGACGGCAAGGCGGTGATCGACTACGCCTTCCACCTCATCGTCAGCGACCCGACCGAGCAGCTGCTCGGCCAGGACCTGCCGGCGCTGATCCGGGACGGCTACACGTCGTTCAAGATCTACATGACCTACGACGACATGAAGCTGAACGACCGGCAGGTGCTGGAGTTGCTCAGCGTCGCCCGGCGCGACGGCGCCATGGCGATGATCCATGCCGAGAATGCCGACTTCATCGGCTGGCTGACCGACAAGCTGCTCGCCGCCGGCCATACCGCGCCGCGCTACCATGCCGATTCCCGGCCGATGCTGGTGGAGCGCGAGGCGACCCACCGCGCCATCGCCATGGCCGAGCTGGCCGACGTGCCGATCCTGATCGTCCATGTCTCGGGCCGCGAGGCCATCGAGCAGATCCATTGGGCGCAGGGCCGCGGCATGCGCATCTACGCCGAGACCTGCCCGCAATACATGGTGCTGACCGAGCACGACCTGCACGGCCACGGCATGGAGGGGGCCAAGTGCATCTGCTCGCCGCCGCCGCGCGGCAAGGCCAACCAGGCGGCGGTCTGGGACGCGCTGGCCGGCGGCACCTTCCATATCGTGTCGTCCGACCACGCGCCCTTCCGCTACCAGGACCCCAAGGGCAAGATGCTGCACGGCGCCAACACCCCCTTCAACTGGATCCCCAACGGCGTGCCGGGCATCGAGACGCGGCTGCCGATCCTGTTCTCCGAAGGGGTGAAGAAGGGCCGCATCAGCCTGCAGCGCTTCGTCGAGCTGTCCTCGACCAACCCGGCCAAGATGTACGGCCTGCACCCGCGCAAGGGCAGCCTCGCCATCGGCGCCGACGCCGACATCGTCATCTACGACCCGGACCGCAAGGTGACCATCACCAACGCCATGCTGCACCACAATGTCGACTACACCCCCTACGAGGGGCTGGAGGTGACCGGCTGGCCGGAGACAGTGCTGTCGCGCGGCGAGGTGGTGGTGGAGGGCGGCGCCTGCGTGGCGCAGCCCGGCCGCGGCGCCTTCCTGCGCTGCGACACGCCGGACCTGGCGCGGCCGAAGGTCGGCGCCACCTGAAGAGACAGTCGCCTCCACCTGACGACCACCAAACGCGAGGATCACGCCGCATGGACGCCCTGACCATCACCGCCGGCCCCTTCACCTTCGGCGCCCGTTTCGAGACGGCCGCCGCGCCGAAGACCTGCGCCAAGTTCCGCAGCCTGCTGCCCTACGAAGGCCAGATCGTCCATGTCCGCTGGAGCGGCGAAGGCGTGTGGATCCCGCTGGGCGACACCGATTTCGGCCTCGGCTACGAGAACCACACCAGCCACCCGGCGCCGGGGCAGTTCATCCTCTATCCGGGCGGCATCAGCGAGACGGAGATCCTGCTGGCCTATGGCGGCGTCCAGTTCTCCAGCAAGATGGGGCAGCTCGCCGGCAACCACTTCATCACCATCACCGAGGGTCTGGAGAACCTCGCGGAACTCGGCAAGCGCACCCTGTGGCAGGGCGCCCAGCCGATCCGGTTCGAACTGGCCCGCTGACGCCGAAGAGGCGCCGGCACGGCGACGGGAGGCCCGACACCGGCTTCGGCGAGACGCACGCCGCTCCGCCCGGGCCCATCCGGTGCATCAGCCAAGCCATGGCGCAAGTCGATGAAAGCGACCGGAGCCTGCCGCCGATTGACGTCTACAAGGCGGCATGCTCCTTGACCGCCTCTTCGAGGCGGGTCTTGAGACCGAGGAACCGCGCATCGATGGCCAGGGGGTCTTCCCGGTTGAGCGCGATCATCGCCGCCCGTGCCTCGCCGCCGCGGACGACCTCGAGCGCCTCGGTCTCGATCCCCGCCACGAGCGCCGCGGCGACGGCTTCCGCGCTCTCGCGGGTGAAGCCCAGTTCCGGGCCGGCATTGTTCGACGCCATCATCGGGGTGTCGGTGGCGCCGGGATAGACGGTCAGCACATGGACGCCCTCGCCTTTCAGTTCGCGGCGCAGGGCCTCCCCGAACCGGGCCAGCCCGGCCTTGGCGCCGGCATAGGCGGCATAGAACGGCGCGCCGACGAGCCCCAGGCCCGACGATACGTTCACCACCACTCCCTCGCCGCTGGTGCGCAGCGCCGGCAGGGCGGCCCGCGTGAGCAGGATTGGCGCGGTCAGGTCGACGGCGATCATGGCGAGGATGTCCTCCTCCGTGACCAGCTCCAGCCGCCCGGCGCGAACGCCGCCGGCGTTGTTGACCAGGATGTCGAGTCCACCCAGTGCGTCGAGCGAGCGTTCGAGCGTTTGCCGTCGCCCCTCGGCGGTGGCGACGTCGGCCACGATACCGCTCACCGACGCTCCGGCCTTCCGCAAGGCCTCGACCGCGGTTGCCATCCGGTCTGGACGCCGGCCGGTGATGGCGAGGGCCACCCCCTTCTCGGCCAGCGCCCGGGCGGCGGCAAAGCCGATGCCGCTGGAGCCGCCGGTGATCAGTGCGCGCTTTCCAGAGAGAATCATGTCAGCTCCGTGTGGATCGATTGCAGGGACGGGACCTGTCGGACGTTCCGTCGGTTGGGCCCGAGACCGGACCCTGACCCAATCGGGCGGGGACGCGTAGGCGGGCCGCGCGACTAACGTCTATGCCTCCCGGGAATGATCCCCTTTGACACGGCTTCCACCGGAGCCCGCTTCCGCCGCCCCGTCGCCGTTCACAATGCCGGCGACGAAATCCGCGAAGGCGCGGGCCTTGGTGCTGGCCAGCCGGCCGGTGGGAAACACCGCCCACAGGTCGAGCGGCGGCAACATCCAGTCCTCCAGCACGCGCCGCACCGAACCGTCGGCAAGCTCGGGACCGAACATCCAGTCGGACGCGACCGCCAGCCCCAGATCGGCCAGCACCGCCGCCCGGATCCCTTCCGCCGCGCTGACCCGCAGCCGGCCGCGCACCACGACCGACGCCTCGGTCCCGCCCTGCCGGAACGACCAGCCGTTGCTGAGCTGGCTGTAGACCACCGCGTCATGATCGGCGAGGTCGGCAGGGGTGCGCGGCACGCCCGCGCGGGCAAGATAGGCGGGCGTCGCCACGACCGAGCGGCCACCGCTCGCGATCCGTCGCGCCACCGCCGTCGAGTCCGAGAGCGTGCCCATGCGCAGCGCGACGTCGATCCCCTCGGACACCAGATCGATCACCCGGTCGTCCAGGATCACCTCCATGTCCAGGTCCGGATGACGGCTCAGGAATTCGGGCAGGCGCGGCACGATCAGCAGCCGGGCGAAGGTGGTCGCGGCGGAGATGCGCAGCCGGCCCGACAGGCCCGCGCCGGCGCCCCGCGCCTCCAGCTCCGCCTCATCGGCCTCCCGGATGGCGAGCCGCGAGCGCTCGTAAAAGCGCAGCCCCGCTTCGGTGGGCGTCAAGCCATGCGTCGACCGCAGCAGCAGGCGCACCTGCAGCCTTTCCTCCAGCTGCGCGATCGTCTTGGAGATGGCCGGCTGCCCCACCCCGAACTGCCGGGCCGCGGCGGAGAAGGAGCCGGTCTCCACCACCCGCAGGAAGGTGGCCATCGCCTGCAATCGGTCCATCGTTATTCCTGAAAGGAATTACCGTTATCGCTGCGGCCGGACTGCCGGCCGGAAGCTGGAATGGCGATAACTCTCCCATCGGCGGCGACGCTGCAAGGGAGAAGCGCAATATGATCGAGCTTTACGGGTTTGCGACGCCGAACAGCGTCAAGGTTCCAATCGCTCTGGAGGAGATGGGGCTCTCCTATGTCCTGAAGCCCGTCAACATCCGCCAGGGCGGACAGAAGACCGCGGACTTCCTGGCGCTGAACCCCAACGGCAAGGTGCCGGTGCTGGTGGACGGGGCGCTGGCGCTGTCGGAAAGCGCCGCCATCCTCGTCCATCTCGCCGAAAAGACCGGCAGGCTGCTGCCGCGCGACGGCGCGGACCGGGCGCGGGTGTTCGAACAGCTGTTCTTTCATGCCTCCGCGCTGGGCCCGGCCTTCGGCAATGCGGGTTTCTTCAAGCGTCTCGCCACCGAGCCGCAGCCGCTCGCCGAAGCGCGTTTCACCACCGAGGCCAACCGCGTGCTCGACCGGCTCGACGCGCTGCTCGGGGAGCGCCGCTTCGTCGCCGGCGACGACTTCACCATCGCCGACATCGCCCATTTCGGCTGGCTGTGGCGCCGCGAGTTCCCCGGCATGACGCTCGACGGCCGCCCCAATCTCGTCCGCTGGTTCGACGCCGTCGCCGCCCGTCCCGCCGTCCGACACGCGATCGCCCGCGTCGAGGCTCTCGTTCCCCAGGCCGCCTGACACCTCCGTTCCGAACCGATCCAATCCAAGGAGTGCCCCTGATGTCCCGTTTCGAGACCTATCGCAATGCCTTCGCCAATGCGCATCTGACCCGCTCGGACAGCGGCGTTCTGGAAGTGAGACTGCACACGGACGGCGGCAAGCTCGTCTTCAACGGCCACACGCACGAGCAGTTCGTCGACCTGTTCCATGACATCGGGTCGGATCCGGAGAACCGCGTGGTGATCCTCACCGGATCGGGTGATGCCTTCATGGACGCCATCAGCCCCGATGGCTTCGATTTCTTCAGCCCGCGCGGCTACGACAAGATCTTCCGCGAAGGCAAGAAGGTCCTGATGAACATCCTCGACATCGAGGTGCCGGTGATCGCCGCGCTCAACGGGCCGGTTCTGCTCCATTCCGAATATGCGCTGCTCGCGGACATCGTGCTGGCCACGCCGGAAACGGTCTTCCAGGACAAGCCGCATTTCGACTTCGGCATCGTCCCCGGCGACGGCGTCAACCTGCTCTGGCCGGAGGTGATCGGCAGCGTGCGCGGCCGTCACTTCATCCTGACCCACCAGGTTCTCGACGCCCAGACCGCCAAGGACTGGGGCGCCGTCAACGAGATCGTGCCGTCCGGCCAACTGCTCGCCCGGGCGCATGAGATTGCCGAAGGGCTGGCCGCCTTGCCGCCGCTCACCAGCCGCTACACGCGCATCGCGCTGACGCAGAAGCTGCGCCGGATCGTCGACGAGGGCGCCGGCTACGGTCTGGCGCTGGAAGGCATCAGCGCGGCCGAGGTCGCCCGCTCCGCCGCCGCGAACGGCTGATCCGCATTTCCTTCCACTTCCCACGACGAAGGATTTCCCCATGTCGCTCCCCCTAATGTCGCTTCAGGACAGGCTCGACGCCTTCAAGGCCGATTTCGAAGCGGGCAGACCGCCCTACAGCGTTCCCCGTTCGGTGATCGAGACGATGCACCGCGCCACCGCCGAACTGATCGCCTCGGGCGCCGCCGGCCTTGCGCTCAAGGCCGGGGACAAGGCCCCCGCCTTCACGCTCGGCGACCCCGACGGCAAGGCGGTGTCGTCCGCCGCCCTGCTGGCGGAGGGGCCGCTGGTGGTCAGCTTCTACCGCGGCGTCTGGTGCCCCTACTGCAACATGGAGCTGCAGGCGCTGCAGGCGGCCCTGCCGACGTTCCAGTCGCTCGGTGCCGGTCTGGTCGCCATCTCGCCGCAGACCGCTCCGAACAGCCGCAAGTCGGTGCGTCAGAACGCGCTCGGCTTCCCGATCCTGTCGGACCCGCGCAACGACGTCGCCGCCGCTTTCGGCCTGCGCTTCGCGCTGCCCGATTACCTGGTCGAGCTTTACAAGGGGCTGAAGAACGACCTTCCGGCTTTCAACGGCGATGCGGGCTGGACCCTGCCGATGCCGGCCCGCTTCGTCATCGGGCAGGACGGAACGATCCTCTACGCCGAGGTCAATCCCGACTACACCCGCCGGCCCGAGCCCGAGGACATGCTGCCGGCACTGCGCGGCGCCGGCCGCACGGCGGCGGCCTGACCCCTGCCGATCCGGCCCGTGTCGACAACGCCCCCGCCTCGCATCGGAGCGGGGGCGCTGTCGGGCCGGGCGGACGGGGATCACGATCGCCCCGCGCCCAGCAGCATCGCTTCGGCATCGGCCACGGAGAGCGGGCGGGCGAACAGATAACCCTGGGCATAGTCGCAGCCGATCCGGGTGAGGACCGCCCGCTCCCCCTCGGTCTCGACCCCTTCGGCGACGACCTCCAGCCCGATGCGGTGGGCCAGCTCGACGATGCCGCGCAAAAGCGATTCCTGCCTGGGATCGGTGCCGAGCGCGCTGACGAAGCTCTTGTCGATCTTCACGACGTCGAAAGGCAGGCGTCCGAGGTGCGACAGCGAGGAATAGCCGGTGCCGAAATCATCCATGCACAAGGCCACGCCCAGCGCATGGAAGCGCTCCAGAATGGCGCGGGCCTGATCGTGGTCGTTGACGGTCATGCTCTCCGTCACCTCGACCTTCAGCCCGTCGGCGCGGCCGTCGGCCAGGAAGTCCAGCATGTCGTCGACATAGCGCTCGTCCCACATCTGGCGGGCCGACAGGTTGACGTTGACGGTCAGGGCGGCCCCTCCCGCCATCCGGCGCCACCGGGCGAGCTGCTCCACCGCCCGTTCGAGCACATGGCGGCCGAGCGGCAGGATCTGGCCGGTTTCCTCGGCGATCGGGATGAACTGGGCCGGGCTGACCAGACCGAGGTCGGGGTGGCGCCAGCGCACCAGAGCCTCGAACCCGGTGAGCCGCGCATCCGGCAGCGACACGATCGGCTGATAGACCAGGAAGATGTCGCCGGCCTCCAGCGACGGGGTCAGGTCGCGTTGCAGGCGGCTGCGGATCAGGATTGCCTCGCGCAGGGAGGCGTCGAACAGAACGGTGCGCCCCTTGCCATGTTCCTTGGCGCGGTAGAGCGCGATGTCGGCGTCGCGCAGCAGGCTGTCCGGATCGTCGCCGGTTCCGTCATCGACCGCCAGGCCGATGCTGAGCCCGACCCGCAAATCCATGCCGCCGGCGCGGAGCGGGCGCTGGAAGGCGGTCTCCAGCGCCCGGGCGCGGGCAATCGCCTCCTCCTGTCCGGCGGGAACCGCGACGACGAACTCGTCGCCGCCCAGCCGGGCGACGAACTCCCCCGGCCCCAGCAGGCCGGCGATCCGTTCCGCCGTCGCGACCAGGACGCGGTCGCCGACCGCATGGCCCAGGCTGTCGTTGACGACCTTGAAGCCGTCGAGATCGAGGAACAGCAGGGCCAGATCGCTCCGCCCGGACTCCGGCGCGTCCTCCCGCCGCTCACGCAGCCAGCGGATCAGATACGCACGGTTGGGCAGCCCGGTCAGGAAATCGTGGGTGGCCTGATGGACCAGCCGCGCCTCGTAGGATTTGCGGTCGCTGACATCGGCGGCGGAGCCGGCCAGCCGCGCCACCCGGCCGTCCGGCCCTGCGGCGACGATGCCGTGCAGATGAAGCCAGCCGGTGCCGTCCTCCCCCTCCCGGCCCGTCGGCAGCACGCGGAACTCCACATCGAAGCTGGCGCCGTCCGCCCCCTGTTCCCCCTCCCGGATCGCGGCGAGCACGGCATGCCGGTCTTCGGGATGGATGTGGGCCAGCAGGGCGGCGAGGCCGGGTTCGCCGCCGTCCGCCGGCAGATGGAGCATCTGGCGCAGCCGGGGCGACAGGTAGAGGTCTCCGCTGTCCAGGTCCCAGTCCCACAGCCCGTCGTTGGCGGCGGCGGCGGCCATCGCATAGCGGCGCTCGCTCTCACCCAGCCGGCGGGTCTTCTCCTCGATCGCGGCGAACAGGCCGCGCAGGGCGATCCGGCTGTCCTCCAGGCTGCGCCCGAGCAGGCCCAGCTCATCGTGCCGGAACCCTCCATGCCGGGCGACCGATCCGTCCCGCCCGCCCCAGCCCTGGAATGGCCGGTCGAGGTCGCGGCGGGCCAGCCGGCGGGCGTCCTCGACCAGGCGGCCGAGCGGGCCGACGATGCGGCTGCGGGTGAACCACACCGCGGCGCCGGCCAGCCCCAGGACCAGCACGGCGATGACGACGCCACCGACCGTCATCAGCCGCTGGAGGGCCTCGATGTCGTTCAGGGTGGCGGCGGTCAGCCGGGCGCGCTGCGCGCTCAGATGGCTGTTCAGCGCCGCCAGCCCCTTCACCGCGTCGCGGCGGCAGGCGTCGAACGCCTCGGCCGGGATGGCCGCCGCCGGATCCTCCATCTGCACCTGGATGGCGTCGAGGAAGGCGGCGATGGCGGCGATGGCCCGCGCCTCGTCCTCGCTGGGGGTGACGATGTCGCGGTAGATCGCCAGATTGGCCCGCGACAAAGCCAAGGCCCGGTCCAGAGCGGCATGATCGCCGGCGACGTTCCGCGCTCCCTCCCGGTAATGGTCGATGACGCCGCCCAGGCCGAGATGCCCGCGCACCTCCGACAGCGCATCGGACTTGGTGGCGGCCTGCAGATCATAGTCGCGCCAGCCGTCGGCCACCGCGTCCATGCCGCGCATCAGCTCCAGCCCGACCGCCAGCATCGCCGCCAGGCAGACGACCAGAGCCGCCGCCAGCAGCAGAGCCGAGCGCGCGATGGTCAGGGTCCGGCGGCCCCTTCCGGCTCTCGTTGCGGCGACGGGCTGCGGGACGGCGTCGGGCATGGCTCCCGAATCTTCACTGACGATGTCGGTCACGCCGCCCTTCCCTCTTCACCGGTGTCTCTGAACTCACGCGCGCAAGGCCTGGGAGAAGCTGTGCGCCGCACCCTGAAGCCGCTCGGTCTCGCTGCCGAGCGATTGTGCGGCGGAGAACATGCTTTCCGCAACCATTCCGGCCTGTTCCGCGGCCTGCGCAACCTCGGAGATCGCGGTGCTGACCGCCCCGGCCGACCCGGCGGTCTCCTGGATGTTGCGGGCGATCTCGCGGGTCGCCTCGTCCTGCTGGGTGACGGCGTCGGCGATCTCCTGCGCCATCCGGCAGACCTGCTCCAGGCTGCCGCCGATGCCCTGGATGGCGCCGACCGCGCCGTCGGTGGCGCTGCGGATCGTCGCGATCTGCCGGGTGATGTCCTCGGTCGCCCGCGCCGTCTGGTTGGCGAGGTTCTTGACCTCCTGCGCCACCACCGCGAAACCTTTGCCGGCCTCGCCGGCGCGGGCGGCCTCGATGGTGGCGTTCAGCGCCAGCAAATTGGTCTGGCTGGCGATGGCGTTGATCAGCCCGACCACGTCGCCGATGCGCTGCACCGCCTCCGCCAGGCTGGCGACGGTGGCGGAGGACCGGTCGGCCTGCTCGACCGCCGCGGTGGTCATGGCGACCGAGCCCTGCACCCGCTGCCCGATCTCGGCGATGGAGGCCGACAGCTCCTCCGTGGCGGCGGCGACCGCCTGGACGGTTCCGGCGGTACGGGCGGCGGCGGCCGAAACCTCCTGCGTGCTGCCGATGGTCCGGCTGGACGAGGATGCCAGATCCTGCCCGGTGCGGTGCAGCGTGCCCGCCCGGCCGGCCAGCGCGGCAGCCAGCGTGCCGATCTCCGCCTCGAAGGAGCGGAGGTTGCGTTCCAGCGCCTCCTGGCGGCGGCGCGCCAGATCCGCTTCGGCACGCTCGCGCTCCCCCGCCGCGCGCAGCCGGGCCAGCCCATCGCGGAACACTCCGACGGTGCCGGCCATGGCGCCGATCTCGTCACGGCGGCCGACCAACGGCACGGCGCCGTCCAGATCGCCGCCGGCCAGACGCTGCATATAGGCGGAGATCCGGGCCAGCGGATGGACGATGCGGCGATGGGTGAACCACAGGAACAGCCCGGCGATGGCGACCAGCAGCACCAGCGCGACGCCCCCGCCGGTCATCACCGTGCCGTTCAGGGTGGCGATGCCCTGGCGGTTGGCTTCGCCGAGAGCCGCGCGGGCGCGCGTCAGCTCGCCGTTCAGCGTCCGCATGGCCGCCACCGCCGGCGCGGTGTCGAACGCGGCGGTATGGGCCAGCCGGTCGAGCGGGGTGTGCGCCGCCACTGCGGCTTCCGCCTCCGTCAGCTTGGCGTCCAGCTGGGCCATCGCCGCGGCGATGGTGGCGAGCGCCTTTTCCTCGGCCGTGCTCGGCTCGCCGGCATAGCGGTAGACCTCCAGGTTGGCGGCGGCGGATTTCAGGCTCTGCCGCACGTCGGCGGCGCGGGCCGGATCCCCGGTCAGCAGATAGTCGCCGAAGCGGTGGATCACCCCGCCGAACCCCAGCGCGCCGCGCATCTCGGACAGGGCGTCGGCCTTGGCCACGGCGCCCAGGTCATAGGCGTTCCAGCGCTCGTCCACCTCACGGATGCCCTGCACGGTGACGACGCTGACCGCCAGCACCAGCAGCAGCACGGCGACCAGCCCGGACGACAGCAGCCATCCGAGCCGGGCGATCTGCCGGTGTCCGGGAAATCGATGTCCGGGAGGTAGATGTCCGGCGGTTGGGCCAAGGTCCGATGCGGTGGGATGCGTGACGGTCATGACCGGTCTCCAGTCCGACGGCGGCCGAGGCACAGGAGCCAATGGTCGACCGACAGCCGGCCGCCGCCGCGCACGATCAGACCGATGAGCAGCAGCATCCAGAAATAGTGCTGCGGATTGCTGAAGGCCGGGTTCGCGGCCCCCAGCACGAACTGGATCACCAGCGCCATCCCCAGCAACGGCACCGCCGCCACCCGCGTCGCCAGACCGAGCACCAGCAGGACCGGCATGGTCAGCTCGGCGGCGGCGGCCAGCAGCGCGGCAACATCCGGCGGCAGCAGCGGCACCCGGTATTCCTCCTGGAACAGGAAGAGGGTCGCCTGCCAGTCGCCGATCTTCTGCAAGCCGGAGCGGAAGAAGATCGGCGCCATCGTCAGCCGGACGGCGAGGTCGAACAGGGGGGCCGCATGGCGGTCGAGCCATCCGGCGACAAGGTCGCGGATGTCCGACAGGTGGGCGAGCCGGGCGGAGTGCGCCCCAGGTGGCGCCAAGGGGCTTGCGGGCGATGACGTCATGGGACGTTCCCTTCGGGTCCGGTGAAGGAGGAGTGCCGGTCCAGCGCGAAGCCGGCCAGCAGCCGGTTCTGCAGCAGAAGCGCCAGCAGGGATTGGAGGTCGGCCCCGGCGGCGGCCCCGGCGGCGGTCTGGTCCCCTGCCGCCTCGTCGAGGGTGGCGCCGGCCAGCAGCCGGGCGGCGAGCGCGCCGTCGGCCGCGGTCAGCCGGGCGCAGCGCACCTCGCCTCCGGCGGCGCAATCGTTTCCGTCTCCCGGGCTGCGGCCGACCAGCACCGCTTCCGGCAGCGCGGCCGGGGCGGCATCGCCGTCCTTCCACAAGGCATGGATGTTCCAGCCCGACCGCACCAGCCGCAGCGACGGGTGCGGAACCAGCCGCAGGGATCCGGCCTGCTCCGGCGGGATCGCGGCGAGCCGAGCGAGGTCGAGCGGTTCGGCGTCGGCGGCGAACAGCGCCTCGTGCATCGCCCAGTCGAGCCGCGCGAGGTCGGGCGCCCAAGCTGGAATGCTGTCCGGCGGAATGCCGGCAGCCGGTCCGGGGTCGGCCAGCCAGCCGGCGAAACCGGCGCCGTAGCTCCACAGCATCGGCAGGCGGGGCGGCGACTCCGCCGCGAAGCGGCAGGCGAGCGTGGTGAAGCGCGGCCCGCCCAGGGCCCGGCGCAGGGTGGGATGGGCATGGCCGAGAACGGCGGCCAGCGACCCCATCACCGTGTTGCGGTAGATCGCCAGCCGCCCGGCCGGCAGGTCCGACCGCAAGGCCCCGGCGACCGCCGGATCGCCGCGCAGCAGGTAGGCGGCGAAGTCGCGTTGCAATTCCGCCAGTTTCGCGTCAGCCGGCACAATGGGCCTCCGGCATTCCGAAGTGTCGCGCCTGCCCGTCGGGCAGCCGTTGCGCAAGCTGCTTTTGCGCAAGCTGCTTTTGCGCCCTGCCCGCCTCGGCCAGCAGGATTTCGAGCGGCGGCAGGTCGTTGTCCCATTCGACCAGCACCGGCTGCGGGCCGATGCGGTCCAGCACGTCGGCATAGAGCGCCATCACCGCGTCGCCGACCACGCTGCCATGGTCGTCGATCAGCAACTCCTCGCCGTCGAGCGTCATCCGGGCGTGACCCGCCAGATGCAGCTCGCCGACGGCATCCGCCGGAATGGCGCCGAGCCACGCCGTCCGGTCGAAGCCGAGGTTGACCGAGGAGACGTAGAGGTTGTTGACGTCCAGCAGCAGGCCGCAGCCGGTGCGCGCGGACAGTTCCGCCAGGAACTCCGCTTCGGGAATGGCGCTGTCGGCGAAGGCGATGCAGGCGGCCGGATTTTCGACCAGGATGCGCCGGCCGAAGACCTCCTGCGCATGCTCGACGTTGCGGCGGACCCGGTCCAGGCTGTCCTCGGTATAGGGCAGCGGCAGCAGATCGTTGAAATAGGTCGCGTCCGTGACGCTCCAGGACAGGTGCTCCGAGATCAGCCCCGGTTCCAGCCGGTCGTAGAATGCCCGCAACCGCATCAGATGATCGGGATCGAGACCGTCGGCGCTGCCCAGCGACAGGCCGACGCCATGGCAGCTGACGGGCCGGTCGCGGCGGACCCGCAGGATGCCGGCCAGACGCGGACCGCCCGGAGCCAGGTAATTCTCCGGATGGATCTCGACCCAGGGGACCGGACAGCCGGCCGCGACGAAGGCCTCCCGGTGCGGCTCGCGCAGGCCGATGCCCACGGCGGCCGGCACCGGTCCTGGGAGCGTGGAGGGCGCCGTCGCGGCCATCGGCTCAGCCCTTCTTCTGCGGGTTGGCGCCTTCGAACGGCTTCAAGGACCCCATTTCCGTCGCGCAGCTGCCGGCCTTGACCAGCTTCCAGTCACCGCCGTCATAGGTCAGGTTGCTGTTGCCGGCACAGGAATGCAGGCCCTTGGCATGGGCGCAGCCGTTTTCGCCCGGCTTGGAGATGCCATAGCATTTCTCCATGTTGGACTGCGCGGCGGCCGGGCCGGCCATCAAGGTGAGGGCGCCGGCCAGCGCTCCGGCGATCGGGAGCAGGGCCAAGGTCTTGGTGGCGGTCTTGCTGGCGGTCATGGTCGTGTTCCTCTGTTTCCGGATGGTTGGCGCCGGTCAGGGCGCCGCTACGCGGTCGTGCAGCAGGTCGATGAGCGCCTGCGGCTCCGGGCGTTGGGTGAAGTCGGCATCGATGGCGGCGAAGCGCACGACGCCGCTCGGCGACAGCAGGTAGGTCGCCGGGAGCGGCAGCTGCCAGGGCTCGCCGGGCGGACGTCCCTGCCGGACATTGAAGTCGAGGCCGCGGTCGCGGTAACGGTCGCGGAGTTCGTCCGGCACGCGGTAGACGAGGCCGTAGCTGCGGGCCACGGCCGCCCCCTGGTCGGACAGAATGTCGAAGTCCAGCGCGTTGCGCTCCGCCAGCGTCAGGCTGTGATCTGGCAGTTCCGGCGACACCGCGACCAGACGGGCGCCGCCGGC
This sequence comes from Azospirillum sp. 412522, assembly GCF_019805165.1. Lineage (GTDB taxonomy): Bacteria > Pseudomonadota > Alphaproteobacteria > Azospirillales > Azospirillaceae > Azospirillum. The sequence continues at coordinate 30,577 of NZ_RWIJ01000002.1, read as the reverse complement.
GGTCAGTTGCGGCAGCGCCATCTGCATGGCCCTGAGCTGGGCGCAACAATAGGGACACCATTCGCCGCGGTAGAACAGCAGGACGACCGGTCCCCGCTCCAGCGTCTCGTAAAGGGACACCGTCCGGCCGAGCTGGTTCGGCAGGGCGAAGTCGGGGGCCTGGAGTCCGGGGCGCAGCGCCCCCAATTCGACCCCGCGCGCCTTCAGATCGGCAATCACCCGGTCCATCATCGCCGTCACCCCCGGCGGCAGGGTCTTGCCGGTCTGCGCCCGGATGTTGCGGAGTTGGCGTTGAAGACGCATCGGGCAATTCCCTGTCGGCGTGTCCGTCACCGCGATCCTGTCAAAAGCCGGGTTTGCGAAACATAGGGGGACACGCACAATATCTTTGCGCAAAATGCACGAATATGCCCGAAACTGACGGGCATGAGCGGCGGGGGAAGGAATGGACCGGCTGGACGACCTGACGGTGCTGGTGGAGGTTGTGGACAGCGGCAGCCTGTCGGCGGCGGCGGAGCGGCTCGGCCTGTCCGCGTCGGCGATCAGCCGGCGGATCGCCCAGATGGAGAACCGGCTGGGCACCCGGCTGCTGGCTCGCACGACGCGGCGGATCGCGCTGACCGACGCCGGCGCCACATTCTGCCTGCGGGCGCGCGCCATCCTGGCCGCGCTGGACGAGGCGGAACAGTCGCTGACAGAGATGGGCGAGGAGCCGCGCGGCACGCTGCGCGTCACCATGCCGGTGATGTTCGGGCAGATGCGGGTGGCGCCGCTGCTCCCCTCCTATCTGCGGCGCCACCCCGGCGTGACGCTGGAGGCCAGCCTGAGCGACCGCATGCAGCGCCTGATCGACGAGGGGTTCGATCTGGCGATCCGGGCCGGGCGGCTGCCCGACTCCAGCCTGATCGCCCGCCGCCTGCGACCGCTGCGCCGCCATGTGGTGGCCAGTCCCGACTATCTGGAACGGCACGGCGTGCCGCAGTCGCCGGCCGACCTCGCCCGCCACGATTGCCTGACGCTGCTGTCGGGTTCCAGCCGGACGGAGTGGGAATTCCTGGTGGGGGACCGGCGCGAGATCCTGCGCCCGGCCGGCAGCTTCCAGACCGACAGCCTGTGGCTGCTGCGCCATGCCGCGGTGGGCGGGCTGGGGCTGGCGCGGCTGGCCGACTTCATCGTCGAGGATGACATCCGCGCCGGCCGGCTGGTCCCGGTCCTGTCCGGGCTGGAGGTGACGGACGAGGCCATCCATGCCGTCTATCCGGCGACCCGCCATGTCTCGCCGAAGGTGCGCAGCTTCATCGAGCATCTGCTGGCCGGGCTGGGCAGACCGGGACCGGACGACCGGATCAGCACCTTGGAGGCATGAGGCCGAACCGGGCCGTGTCTTATTCCAGGGGCATCCGCCGCTTTTCTCCCATTCGTCAGGTTCGGAAGCGTATCGGCCGCCGCTCGCGACGCCGCCGCATATTCCTTACCGCGGCGGCGTTGCCGATCCCTGCAGGGATGCGAGGTAACGCTCCTCCCACTGGCGGCAGGATTCCAGTTCGCCGAACAGCCAGTCCCGGAAAATGCGGACCTTCGGCAGGTCGAAGGACGATTTCAAGGTCACGAAGCCGTGCCCCTGCGCCTTGAGCGGCCGGGACGGGAAGGGGACGACCAGCCTGCCCGACTCAAGCTCCCGCCGGGCGAGCAGGAGGCTGTCCAGGCAGACCCCCATCCCGTTCACCGCGGCGTTGATCGCCATGAAGGACCGGTCGAAGCGCAGGCCGCGCTCCATGTCCAGCTGCACGCCTCGGTGCCGGCGCGCCCAGTCGCGCCAGCCGACGATGTTGATTTCCGAATGGATCAGGATATGGCGGCTGAGATCCTGAGGCCGGCGGATCGGGTTCAGGCCGTTGGCCAGTTCCGGAACGCACATCGGCACGATGGTGTCCTCCGGAAACTGGGCCATCACGCAGCCGGCCGGCGGCGGGCCGGGATTGTAGCGGATGTCGATGTCCACCGCCCCCGTCGTCAGGTCGATGGGTGAGACCGAGGCCTGCAGCCGGATGTCGATGGCGGGGTGCAGTTCCTTCACCCGGCCCAGGCGGGGCATCAGCCATTGCGTGGCGAAGCTCGGCATCGAGCGGACGGTCAGGATCGTGGTGCCGGCACCGGCGGTGGTGGCGTTGCGCGTGGCGGTGTCGATGCGGGCGAAGGCGGCGATGATCTCCGTGGCATAGGCCCGCCCGGCATCGGTCAGCGTCACCGACCGGTGCACCCGGTGGAACAGCGGGAACCCCAGCTGCTCCTCCAGAAGCTTCACCTGATGGCTGATCGCGGAAGGCGTGAGACCGAGGTCCTGCGCTGCGGCCGCGAAGGATTGCAGCCTCGCGGCAGCCTCGAAGGCCTGGAGCGCCTTGATCGAAACCCGTCTTTGCATCGCAGCATTCAGATGAATTCAGTTCATGCAACCGCGATCTTATTCGTTTGTCAGGCTCATCTCAAGATCATAGTATTTTCTCAACGGTCGGCCAGACAGATCGTCGGCCGACCCCGCAAAACTCCCACAACCAAGCAAAACCGGCACTTCGCCGCGGCACCTCCGGCGCCGCCACGGCGGAGGCTGCTTCGAGAAGAGGAAGCGACCATGCTGCTGTCCAACAAGGTCTGCGTGATCACCGGCGCCGCGTCGCGCCGCGGCATCGGCCGGGCGACCGCCAAGCTCTTCGCGCTGCATGGCGGACGCGCGATCATCCTGGATCTCGACGCCGCCCAGGCAGCCGAAGCCGCCGCCGAACTGGGCGAGGCGCACCGCGGCCTTGCCTGCGACGTGACCGACCGCGACGCCTGCTTCGCCGCCGCCGGGCGCGTGGTGGAGGAATTCGGCCGCATCGACGTGCTGGTCAACAACGCCGGCATCACCCAGCCGCTGAAGTTCATGGACATCGGCCCCAGGAACTACGAGGCGGTGACCGACGTCAGCCTGCGCGGCACGCTCTACATGAGCCAGGCGGTCGTCCCCCACATGCGCGAGCGCAAGTCCGGGTCCATCGTCTGCATCTCGTCGGTGTCGGCGCAGCGCGGCGGCGGCATCTTCGGCGGCCCGCATTACAGCGCCGCCAAGGCCGGCGTGCTGGGTCTGGCCAAGGCGATGGCGCGCGAACTGGGGCCGGACAACGTCCGCGTCAATTCGGTCACGCCCGGCCTGATCCAGACCGACATCACCGGCGACAAGCTGACCCCCGAGCTGCGGACGGAAATCCTCAAGGGCATTCCGCTGAACCGCCTGGGCGACGCCGACGACGTGGCCCGGTCCTGCCTGTTCCTGGCGTCCGAGCTGTCCTCCTACATCACCGGCGCAACGCTCGACGTCAACGGCGGCATGCTGATCCACTGATCCCGAACGGACGGAGACACTCCCCGTGGACACACGACAAGACACCACCCCGCTGGGGCACAATGTGCCGCTCGCCGAACGCGCCTACCGCATCCGCCGCAACGCCCTGCTGATGGGCGAGGTGCAGGGCCAGGGCTATATCGGGCAGGCGCTGGACATCGCCGACGTGCTGGCGGTCTCCTACTTCCACGCCATGACCTACCGGCCCGAGGACCCGCATTGGGAGGGACGCGACCGCTTCCTGCTGTCGAACGGCCATTACGCCATCGCGCTCTACGCCGCCCTGATCGAGGCCGGCATCGTCCCGGCCGAAGAGCTGGAGACCTACGGCAGCGACGACAGCCGCCTGCCGATGTCGGGCATGGCCGCCTACACGCCGGGCATGGAGATGTCCGGCGGTTCGCTCGGCCTTGGCCTCGGCATCGCGGTCGGCATCGGGCTGGGGCTGAAGCGCAAGAACTCCGCCAGCCGCGTCTACACCCTGTTCTCCGACGGCGAGCTGGACGAGGGCTCGGTGTGGGAGGCCATCATGTCGGCCGCCCACTACAAGCTCGACAACTTGATCGCCATGGTCGACGTCAACAACCAGCAGGCCGACGGCCCGTCGACCCAGGTGATGGCGTTCGAGCCGCTGGTGGACAAGCTGGAGGCCTTCGGCTGGTTCGTCCAGCGGGTCGACGGCAACGACATGGACGCGGTGGTCGCCGCCTTCGACGCCGCCAAGTCCCACCCGGAGCCCAAGCCGCGGATGATCGTCTGCGACACGAAGATGGGCAAGGGCGTGCCGTTCCTCGAAGCCCGCGAAAAGAACCACTTCATCCGCGTCGACGCGCACGAATGGCAGATGGCGCTGGACGCGCTCGACGCCGGGAGGACCGCATGAGCACCGTCACCACGACTGGCGCCGATACCGCCGCCAAGCCGCGCCTGAAGACCTCCGCCATGATCGCGTCCATCGCGGCGGAGGGGCAGCGGACCAGGCCGGCCCCCTTCGGCCATGCGCTGGTCGAACTGGCAAGGCAGCGGCCGGAGATCGTCGGCATGACCGCCGACCTCGGCAAATACACCGACCTGCACATCTTCGCCCAGGCCTTCCCGGACCGCTTCTATCAGATGGGCATGGCCGAGCAGCTGCTGATGGGGGCGGCGTCGGGCATGGCGCATGAGGGGATGATGCCCTTCGTCACCACCTACGCCGTCTTCGCCTCGCGCCGCGCCTACGACTTCGTCCACCAGACGATCGCGGAGGAGAACCGCAACGTCAAGATCGCCTGCGCCCTGCCGGGCCTGACCTCCGGCTACGGCCCGAGCCATCAGGCGGCGGAGGATCTGGCGCTGTTCCGCGCCATGCCGAACATGGTGGTGATCGACCCCTGCGACGCGCACGAGATCGAGCAGGTGGTGCCCGCCATGGCCGCCCACCAGGGTCCGGTCTACATGCGGCTGCTGCGCGGCAACGTCCCGCTGGTGCTGGACGAGTACGACTACAAGTTCGAACTCGGCAAGGCCAGGCTGCTGCGCGACGGCGCCGACGTACTGGTGATCTCGTCCGGCATCATGACGATGCGAGCGCTGGAGGTGGCCCAGCGGCTGGAGGCCGACAAGGTCGCCGTCGCCGTGCTGCACGTCCCCACCATCAAGCCGCTGGACACCGAGACCATCCTGCGCGAAGCGGCCCGGACCGGCCGCATGGTGGTGGCGGCGGAGAACCACACCGTCATCGGCGGGCTGGGCGAGGCGGTGGCCGGCACCCTGCTGCGCGCCGGCGTCGCCCCGGTCTTCCGCCAGATCGGCCTGCCCGACGAGTTCCTGAAGGCCGGCGCCCTGCCGACCCTGCACGACCTCTACGGCATCTCCACCGACGCCATGACGGCCAGCATCAAGGGTTGGCTGTAGGAAGGTTCGCAGAAGAGAACCGTCCGGCGGCGGGGACGCACAGCTGCCCCGCCGCCGGACACCCACCACCGTCACCGTTGCATTGTCGAGGACTCCAAAGAACCGGCACACCGGCATGGCAATCGGCATCCCACCGCCGCGTCACGCGTCGGAGCGGTCAGGGATGCCGGCAAGGGTCCTTACGGCCGTCCATTCCCTTATGGTCCGGCCATGCCCCGCGGCGACCGAAGCCACCAACCACAATATATTCCGGAGAGGAAACCATGCTCAAAACCTCGACCTTCCGCCCGAGCCGCCGCGCCGTTCTGGCCGCCGCCACCGCCATGCCGCTGGTCACCATCCTGAAATACCCGGCGGACGCCGCCGAGTTCCAGTTCAAGTACGCCACCGGCCAGGACCCGACCCATCCCGTCAACATCCGGGCCCAGGAAGCGATCAACCGCATCCGCGAGGCGACCTCGGGCCGGCTGGACATCAAGCTGTTCCCGGCCAACCAGCTGGGCAGCGACACCGACCTGCTGGGTCAGGTGCGCAACGGCGGCGTCGAGATCTTCAATCTCAGCTCGCTGATCCTCGCCACCTTCGTCCCGGTGTCCGGCATCACCAGCATGGGCTTCGCCTTCAACGACTACAACGCCGTCTGGCAGGCGATGGACGGCGACCTCGGCAAGCACATCCGCGCCGAGATCGCCAAGACCCCGATCATGACGCTGGGCAAGATCTGGGACAACGGCTTCCGCCACGTCACCTCCTCCACCCGCGTCATCAAGACCGCCGACGACATCAGGGGCTTCAAGATGCGGGTGCCGCCGGCGCCGGCGCTGACCTCGCTGTTCAAGGCCATCGGCGCCGCCCCCGCCCCGATCAATTTCAACGAGCTGTATTCGGCCCTCCAGACCGTGGTGGTGGAGGGGCAGGAGAACCCGCTGGCGATCATCGCCACCGCCCGCCTGTACGAGGTGCAGAAGACCTGCAGCCTGACCGGCCATGTCTGGGACGGCTATTGGGTGCTGGGCAACAAGCGCGCCTTCGCCAAGCTGCCGGCCGACGTCCAGGGCATCGTCGGTCGCGAACTGGACCGGTCCGCCGACGACCAGCGCGCCGACATCGCCGCCCTGAACGACAGCCTTCAGAAGGATCTGGCCGCCAAGGGGCTGACCTTCCACACGGTCGACCGCGAGCCGTTCCGCAAGGCGCTGTCCTCGACCAGCTTCTATGCGGAGTGGAAGGACAAGTACGGCGCGACCGCCTGGGAACTGCTGGAAAAGGTGTCCGGCAAGCTGGGCTGAGATTGCCGTCGATTGAGACACGGCCTGTCCGCATCCCCGCCCTGGACCCGGTTCCAGGGGCGCCGCGATTGCGGACCGGCCGTCCCGTCCACCGATCGTCCATCCGAAGGGTCGGCATTCCATGAACACTCCCGTCAATGCGGCGACCGCGTCACTGCACCCCTCCGGCCAGCCGGCCCACGCCGCCGGCTGGCTCGACCGCCTCGACCGGGGCATCGGGTTCCTGGTGGAACTTCCCGCGGCCCTGCTCGTCCTTGCCGAAGTCGGCGTGCTGCTGGTCGGCGTCATCTGGCGCTACCTCCTCCACAGCCCGATCATCTGGTCGGACGAACTGGCCTCCATCCTGTTCCTCTGGCTCGCCATGTTCGGCTCCGTCGTCGCGCTGCGCCGGGGCGAACATATGCGGATGACGGCGCTGGTCGGCATGCTGGGGCCACGCGCCCAGGCCTTCCTCGACGTGCTGGCCATGACGGCGGCGCTGGCCTTCCTGCTGCTGATGGCCGAACCCGCCTATGAATTCGCGTCGGAGGAGGTGTGGGTCACCACCCCGGCGCTCGACATCGCCAATTCCTGGCGCGCCTCGGCGCTGCCGGTCGGCATCGTCCTGATGATCACGGTCGCCCTGCTGCGGCTGGCCCGCGTCGGCCGCGTCACCGACGTGCTGTGGGCGGCGCTGGCGGTGGCCGCGACGATCGGCGCGGCGATGCTGGCCGGCCCGGTCTTCGCCGGGCTCGGCAACCTAAACCTGCTGCTCTTCTTCGTCGTCGGCGTCGGGGTGATGGTGTTCCTCGGCCTGCCCATCGCCTTTTCCTTCGGGCTCGCCACCTTCGGCTACCTGTCGCTCGCCACCTCGACCCCGGCCATCGTCATGGTCGGCCGCATGGACGAGGGGATGAGCCACCTCATCCTGCTGTCGGTGCCGCTGTTCGTCTTCCTCGGCCAGCTGATCGAGATGACCGGCATGGCCCGCGCCATGGTCGGTTTCCTCGCCAGCCTGCTCGGCCATGTCCGCGGCGGCCTGTCCTATGTGCTGATCGGCGCGATGTATCTCGTGTCGGGCATCTCGGGTTCCAAGGCGGCCGACATGGCGGCGGTGGCGCCGGTGCTGTTTCCCGAGATGAAGAAGCGCGGCGCCAAGCCCGGCGATCTGGTCGCCCTGCTGTCCGCCACCGGCGCCCAGACCGAGACGATCCCGCCCTCCCTGGTCCTGATCACCATCGGCTCGGTCACCGGCGTGTCCATCGCCGCCCTGTTCACCGGCGGGCTGCTGCCCGGCATCGTTCTCGGCGTGGCGCTGGCGGCGCTGGTCTGGTGGCGCTACCGCGACGAGGACCTGTCCCATGTCCGCCGTGCCGGCCGGGACGAGATCGTCAAGGCGTTCCTGATCGCCCTGCCCGCCATTGCCCTGCCCTTCATCATCCGAGCCGCGGTGATCGAGGGCGTGGCGACCGCGACCGAGGTGTCGACCATCGGCATCGTCTATGCCGTGGTCGCCGGGCTGCTGATCTATCGCCAGTTCGACTGGCGCCGCATCTACCCGATGCTGGTCGAGACCGCCGCCCTGTCCGGCGCCATCCTGCTGATCATCGGCGCCGCCACCGGCATGGCCTGGGCGCTGACCCAGTCCGGCTTCTCCAACACCCTGGCCACGGCGATGAGGGAGCTGCCCGGCGGCGTGCCGGTGTTCATCGCGGTGTCCATCGTCGCCTTCATCATCCTGGGCAGCGTGCTGGAAGGCATTCCCGCCATCGTGCTGTTCGGCCCGCTGCTGTTCCCCATCGCCCGCCAGATCGGCGTGCACGAGGTTCATTATGCGATGATCGTCATCCTGGCGATGGGCATCGGCCTGTTCGCCCCGCCCTTCGGCGTCGGTTACTACGCCGCCTGCGCCATCAGCCGCATCAGCCCCGACGAAGGGATGAAGCCCATCCTGGGATATCTGGCGGCGCTTGCTGTCGGGTTGATCGTCGTCGCGGCGTTTCCCTGGGTGTCGATCGGCTTCCTCGGCTGAGCTGGGCTGGCACCGACCTCTCTCCGCACTCGAAGACTCCGCATTCAAGGATACCGGAACAATGACGACCGTCGGATTCATCGGCCTCGGTTCCATGGGAATGCCCATGGCGCACAACCTGCTGGCCAAGGGGTTCGCCGTGCAGGGCTTCGATGTCCGCAACGGCAGCGTCGCCGCCCTGGCGGCACGGGGAGCCCGGCCGGCGACCAGCGCGGCGGCGGCGGCCGCCGGTGCCGACGCGCTGGTGCTGATGGTGGTGAACGCCGCCCAGGCCGAACAGGCCCTGTTCGCCGACGGCGCCCTGGAAAGCCTGCCGGAAGGGTCGGCGGTGATCCTGATGGCGACCTGTCCGCCGGGGGCGGTGGCGGCCCTGGCGGCACGGGTGGAGGCGGCGGGCCGCCGCTTCGTCGATGCGCCGGTGTCCGGCGGAGTGGTCGGAGCCGTTGCCGGCACGCTGTCGATCATGGCGGCGGCGCCGGCTGCCGTAATGGAGAGGATCCGTCCGGTGCTGGCGGCGATGGGCGGCAAGGTCTTTCATGTCGGCGAACAGGCTGGCCAGGGCGCGACGGTGAAGACCGTCAACCAACTGCTCTGCGGCGTCCATATCGCCGTGGTGGCCGAAGCCTTCGCGCTGGCCGCCAAGGTCGGCGTCCGCCTCGACATCCTGCTGGAGATCATGAGCGGCTCCGCGGCGTCCAGCTGGATGCTGAAGGACCGCGGACCGCGCATGCTGCACACCGATCCCGAGATCACCAGCGCCGTCGACATCTTCGTCAAGGATCTCGGCATCGTGCTGGAAGCCGGCCGCGACGCCAGGGCGGCGCTGCCCCTCGCGGCGGCCGCCCACCAGATGTTCCTCGCCGCCTCCGGCCGTGGCGAAGGAGCGATGGACGACAGCCAGGTGATCCGCAGCTACCACGCGATCAATGGCACCAACCAGGGCACCAACCGGCCGTCATCGTGAAACAGCGGATTTCGTCGGAGATCATTCCGGAACCCCGGCGGCGCCGGTGATACGCACGGGCGCCGCTCCCATGGTCGCCGGCATGTCGAGGGAGCCAACCCGAAACGGGCCCGGAAAGCGGTCGCAAGCGCGATTCCGGTGAGGCTGCGAGAGGCGTCCGCCAACAGCCTCCGCACAGTCTCAAGCCTCCTCCGCGGAAGCCGCCGGTGCGGCGGCATGCCGGACGCCGCGTCGAACGGGCGTGTGAGATGGACTCACGAGATTCCGATGGACGATCCCAAATGTTTGATTTTAATGTTTTGCGAGACGTCCGCTTCCGGCGGATCAACTGCCTTGCGCGTATGCCCGGCAAAAAGCTCCTCTATGTTTGGCATGGTTTGAACAGGCGTCCGACTTTTGAACGTCTGGCACGTTTCCACCGCACACGAAGTACGCTTTCGACAAATTGGCGGACGGATCGCCTAGAACGGTTTCAGTAGCGCCGTTATGAAACGAATCGCAGTTTTTGCGCGCCTGCTGCCGCGCGGGAGGGCACAGCACCAGCAAACAGAACGCCTCCAACCGGAAAGGGTTCATGATGATGACCGTCATCACCATCGGGGATGGGACGAAGACTGCGTGCCGCGACCGGGGCAAGGAAGGCCCCGTCCCGTTCTTTCAAGGCTGGCCGCTGTCCGGGGGCGCCTGGGGCGCACGAACGTTGTTCTTCGGCATGAATGGTTTCCGGGTCATCGCGCCTGACCGACGTGGCCACGGCCATTCAGGCCAGCCTTGGCATGGTGACCTGCCCAAGCCGGTGGCGGCCGGTATCGGCAGACTGCTTCTGGCCATCACCGCGACCGCCTGCCTGTGGCTGGCAGGCGCGGACGGCAGAGGCCCATACCCAGCCCATGCCCAGGCGGCCGGGGCTGCCGCACCGCCGGTGACGGTCAGCCGGCCGCTGCGCAAGGACATCGTGGAGTGGGACGAATTCACCGGCCAGTTCCAGGCCGTGGACTCCGTGGCGATCCGTGCCAGGGTCAGCGGCTATCTCGATTCCGTCAATTTCCGGGACGGCCAGATGGTCAAGGCCGGCGACCTGCTGTTCGTCATCGACCCGCGCCCGTTCGAGGCGACGCTCGCCTCGGTGAAGGCCGAGTTGCAGCAGGCCGAAGCCAAGCTGGACCTGTCGAACCGCCAGTTGGCCCGTGCGGCCGAGCTGAGGCGCAGCGACAATGTCGCCGCGAGTGTCTACGACGAGCGGCAGCAGCAGGTCCGCGTCGACGCCGCCGGGGTCGAGGTCGCCAAGGCCGCCGTCCGCACCGCCGAACTGAACCTCAGCTTCACCCGCATCCTGGCGCCGCTTGCCGGCCGCATCAGCCGGCGCGAGGTCAGCGTCGGCAACCTGATCGCCGGCGGCGAGGCCGGGGCGGCGACGCCGCTGACCACCATCGTTTCCCTCGACCCGATCTACTTCGCCTTCGACATGAGCGAGGCCGACTTCCTCGCCTATGTCCGTGCCGCTCAGAAAGGGACCCTGCGCTCGCAGCGCGACGGCGGCATCGAGGTCGAAGCCCGCCTGTTCGACGAGCGCGACTGGACGCTGAAGGGCACGCTCGATTTCGTCGACAACCAGGTGAATGCCGGGTCCGGCACCATCCGGGCGCGCGCCGTCTTCCGCAACCCCAACAATGTCCTGACGCCCGGTCAGTTCGGGCGGCTGCGCCTGCCGGGGTCCGACCGCTATACCGCGACGCTGATCCCGGACCAGGCGGTGGTCAGCGACCAGGCCAGCAAGATCGTGCTGACGGTATCCGACGACGGCACCGTGGTGCCCAAGCCGGTGCGGCTCGGCCCGATCGAAGACGGTCTGCGCATCGTCCGGTCCGGGTTGGCGGACACCGACCGGGTCATCATCAACGGGCTGGTCCGCGCCCGGCCCGGCGCCAAGGTGACGCCGCAGGAAGGGCCAATTGAGCCGCCAAAAACCGAACCGCCGAAACCGCCGGCCGGGTGAGGGGCGACCGTCATGAACATCTCGCACTTCTTCATCAACCGGCCGATCTTCGCGGCCGTCCTGTCCATCGTCATCACGCTCATCGGCGTCTTCGCCTACCTGACCCTGCCCGTCGCGCAGTATCCCGAGATCGCGCCGCCGACCATCGTGGTGAACACGACATATCCCGGCGCCTCGGCCCAGGTGGTTGCCGACACCGTCTCCGCTCCGATGGAGCAGGAGATCAACGGCGTCGAGAACATGCTCTACATGACTTCGCAGGCGACCAGCGACGGCCGTCTGCAATTGACCATCACCTTCAAGCTCGGCACCGATCTCGACACCGCCCAGGTGCTGGTGCAGAACCGCCTTGCCGTCGCCGAGCCGCGGCTGCCGGAGGAGGTGCGGCGCATCGGCGTGACCGTGCGCAAGAATTCGCCCGACATGCTGATGGTGATCCACCTGAACTCCCCGGGCGGGGAGCGCGACCAGCTCTACATGTCGAACTACGCGCTGCTGCAGATCAAGGACGTGCTGGCGCGCCTGGACGGCGTCGGCGACGTGCAGGTGTTCGGCGCCCGCGACTATGCCATGCGCGTCTGGCTCGACCCCGACAAGGTGGCGGCCCGCGGCCTCACCGCGGGAGACGTCGTCCGCGCCATCCAGGCGCAGAACGTCCAGGTGTCGGGCGGCGTCATCAACCAGCCGCCGGTTCCGACCCCCGGCGCGTTCCAGCTCAATGTGGAAACGCTGGGCCGCCTGACCGATGCGCGCGACTTCGGCAACATCATCGTGAAGACCGACGGCACCGCCGTCACCCGCCTGCGCGACGTGGCCCGCGTCGAGCTTGGCGCCCAGGACTACAACCTGAACGCCTATCTCGACCGCCAGTCCGCGGTGCCGCTGGTGGTCTTTCAACGGCCCGGTTCCAACGCTTTGGAGACCGCCAACCGCATCCTGACGACGATGGAGGACCTCTCCAAGGGCTTCCCCGCCGGCATGCGCTACGATGTCGTCTACAATCCCACGGAGTTCATCGCCCAGTCGGTCGAGGAGGTCTACAAGACGATCTACGAGGCCGTCATTCTCGTCGTCGTCGTCGTCATCCTGTTCCTGCAGTCCTGGCGCGCCTCCATTGTTCCCATCCTGGCCATTCCGGTGTCGCTGGTCGGCACCTTCGCCGTGCTGGCGGCGCTGGGCTATTCGCTGAACACGCTGTCGCTGTTCGGCCTGGTGCTGGCGATCGGCATCGTGGTCGACGACGCCATCGTCGTGGTGGAGAATGTGGAGCGCTTCATCAGCCGCGGCATGAAGCCCAAGGATGCCGCGCACGAGACGATGAACGAGGTCGGCGGGGCGCTGATCGCCATCGCCCTGGTCCTGACCGCGGTGTTCGTTCCCGCCGCCCTGGTCAGCGGCATTTCCGGCCAGTTCTTCCGGCAGTTCGCGGTGACCATCGCGAGCGCGACGGTGATCTCCTGCCTGGTGTCGCTGACGCTCAGCCCGGCGCTCTGCGCCCTGCTGTTCAAGCCCCACCAGGAAAACCCGCCCAAGCCGTCGCTGCCGATGCGGCCGGTCGCCGCCTTCTTCCGCGGTTTCAACGCCGGGTTCGACCGGCTGTCCAACGGCTATGCCGGACTGACCCGGCGGCTGGTGCGGCTGCCCTTCATCGTCCTGCCGGTCTATCTGCTGCTGCTCGGCGTGACCGGCTGGCAGTTCAACCGGGCGCCGACCGGCTTCATTCCCAACCAGGACCAGGGATACCTGATCACCGTGGTGCAGCTGCCGCCGGGCTCCTCGCTCGCCAGGACCGACGAGGTGGTGCGCAAGTCGGTGGACGTTCTGCTGAAGACGCCCGGAGTCATCCATGCCGTCCCCTTCGCCGGCTTCGACGGCGCCACCTTCACCAACGCGCCGAACGCCGGGGCGATCTTCGTGACCCTCGCCCCCTTCGAGGACCGCATCAGGGACGGCCATTCCGCCGACGCGGTCCTGGCCGATCTGAGGAAGCGGCTGGCTGTGATCCAGGACGCCTTCATCATCACCATCCCGCCGCCGCCGGTCCGCGGCATCGGCAATGCCGGCGGCTTCAAGATGATGGTGGAGGACAAGCGGGGCCGCGGCCTGCCGGCGCTCGATGCGGCGGTGACGGAGCTGTCCGCCGCGGCCAACAGGATCCCGGGGCTGGTCGGCGTGTTCACGCTGTTCAACACCAAGACGCCCAAGATCTACGCCGATATCGACCGTCAGCGGGCGGAGATGCTGGGGGTGACCGCCGATCAGGTGTTCGAGGCGTTGCAGATCTATGTCGGCTCGGCCTTCGTCAACGAGTTCAACCTGCTGGGCCGCACCTACCGGGTCACCGCGCAGGCCGACGGCCGTTTCCGCCAGAACCCGCACGACCTCGCCAACCTGAAGACGCGCAACGAGCGCGGCGACATGGTGCCGATCGGTTCGGTGGCGGCGTTGACCGACATCACCGGCCCCTACCGCGCCGCCCGCTACAACCTCTACCCGGCGGCGGAGCTGCAGGGCAACACGCTGCCCGGCTTCTCCACCGGCTATGCCCTGGCCGCCATGGAGAAGGCCGCCGCCGAGGTGCTGCCCGACGGCTTCGGCTTCGAATGGACGGAGTTGGCCTATCAGGAGAAGGCCGCCGGGAACAGCGGCCTGATGGTCTTCGGGCTGTCGGTGCTGTTCGTCTTCCTGGTGCTGGCGGCCCAGTATGAGAGCTGGACCATGCCGCTGTCGGTCATCCTGATCGTGCCGATGTGCCTGCTGGCGGCGGTGACCGGCCTGATGATCCGCGGCATGGCCGTCGACATCCTGGCCCAGGTCGGCTTCGTCGTCCTGGTCGGCCTTGCCGCCAAGAACGCCATCCTCATCGTCGAATTCGCCCGCCAGAACGAACTCTTCGAGGGGAAGAACCGCTTCGAGGCGGCGGTGGAGGCGGCACGCACGCGGCTGCGGCCGATCCTGATGACCTCCCTCGCCTTCATCCTCGGCGTCGTGCCGCTGATGATCGCGCAGGGAGCCGGAGCGGAGATGCGGCAGACCCTGGGCACCGCGGTGTTCATGGGGATGCTGGGCGTGACCATCTTCGGCCTGATCTTCACCCCGGTGTTCTACACGGTCGTCCGCCGCCTTTTCAGCGGACCGCTGGCGGTCAACCAGCATCCCGCCGCGACCGGGGAGGTCGGTCTGCAGACAAGGCATCAGCCCGGGGAATGATGATGTGTCAGGGCAAGACGAAGTGAGGCAGCCCCTTCATGGCCCCTTCATGGCCCCTTCATGAATGATCCGGATCAGGGGCTGCCGGCGCCCCATTCTGGATGCTTTGCCTGTTTGACCGAAAACACAGGGGCCTTATAACGGAATTACCGCGACAGGAGAGATGCTGTGCTTCGCCCCTGGCGCCCATTTTTATGTAGCGTCGAGGGTGGAAATGGCAAAGAACCTTTCGGATCTTCTGGGTGAGTGGGATGGTCTCATCAAGAAGCACCGCGTCCATCTGGTGAAAAACAATTTCAGCAACAAGTTCGCCGTTCTGTCGAAAGAGGTCGATGCGCTCGTCGTCGAGTACAAGACCTACACGAAGCTGTGGTCGGAGCAGAACAAGGTCGTCGAGTCCATACAGTCGCAGGTCCTGGCGCAGGCGGAGGCTATCGGCAAAAAGCTGAAAGCCCGGCCGATTGCTACGAAAAAGGAAAAAGAGGACGGCCTTAAAACCCTTGATAATTTCTGCAAATGCATCACCCACGAATCGCACGAAGTCAATCCGAGGCTGCTCGGGAAGGAGTGGGTGGAACTGATGCAGGAAAGCAAGAGCAAGAACAAAGCCTTGTATGCTGTTGCTGATGATCCGAAAATGATTTCTCTGCTCAAAAAATTGGCCGATGAAGCCAAAAAATCGGACGGTTATCACGATAAGTTGGGAACGGCGAACGCTTTCGCGAACCGCAAGACGGATTTCGAGATCAAGCCCGACATTGAAAAGAACATGAAGTCCTTGACGACTTGGGAAAACAAGGAAGCCGCGGAAGAAGTGGCTGTCTTTCTGAAGAATTTCAAGAAAGCCTTGGATGTCGTGATCTATTGAATCTTGTCGTCTGAGCCCGACCGGGCGGGCCGGGGGGCCTTCGCCGTCGATATCAGCGGCCTTCACCGGCCGTGGCCACCGGTCACTTCCGTGCGACAGTCCGTGCGACAGGCTGGCGGATGACCGTCACCGGTCAGATGTCGATATAATCGATCCTCCGCATCACCTGGGCGATGGAGCGCGCGACCGCGGCCACCTTGGGATCGTTGACACCGGTTCGATAGCAGATGAAGAGCCGGCCGTTCTCCACCCGCGGCTCGGACGCCACCAGCTGGACCTGGCCCAGCGCGAGGAAGCGCTGGGCCATCGGGATGGGCAGCAGCCCGGCGCCGACCCCTCCGGCCACCAGCTCCGCGATCACCGCGACGCTGGTGCAGGTGCTGAGACGGCCGGGAAAGAGGCCGGCCGTCGCGAACCAGCCGCTGATCTGCCGGTGCATGGCCGAAGGCGGCGGGTTGGAGAAGACCGGCTGCGACCAGAGATCGCGCGGCGTCAGCGGACCGCTCAGCCCCCAGGATGTCGGCACGACCCAGCTCGTCGGCTGCGCGCCGAGCGGCTGGAGGTGGAGCTGCTCGTCGCCGATCGGGTTGAGCAGCACCGCCACGTCCAGCGCGTCGCGCAGCAGAGCGTCCTCCAGCGTGGTGCTGGTAGACACCACCCATTCCGGCTGCAGCGCCGGATGATCCTCCAGAAGCCCGGCCAGCAGCGGCGAGAGGCAGGTGACGGCGAAGCCCTCGGCCAGCCCGACCCGGATGCGGCCGGCGATGGTCCGGGATTCATCCTGGCCGCCGATGGCCCGCAGCTCGGTCATGATCGCGGAGACCCGCGGCAGCAGCAGGCGCCCTTCCGGCGTCAGCCGCAGGCCGCGCCCCGTCCGTTCCAGCACGTCGCTTCCCAGGGCGTCCCGCAGATCCTTCAGGCGCAGCGACAGGGTGGGCTGCGCGAGGTTGAGGTGCTCGGCCGCCCGCTGCGCCGAGCCGAGCTGCGCGGTCCAGAAGAAGGCCTCCAGCTGCGCGATGGTGATCCGCATATCGGCTTTCAAATATCAGTTTTTCAAATATCAGATGTTCAGTACATCCTATTTGATTATCAATGTCAATGAACGGACACTCTTGGACATCCAGGCAAAGCGTGGCGAAGTCCGCGCAATTCGGAGGAAACCAAGATGAAAGAGCGATCCGACGTCATCGCCAAGGTGGGATGGCGAATCCTGCCGATTTTGATGGTCTGCTACTTCGCCGCCTTTCTCGACCGGGTGAACATCGGCTTCGCCGCGTTGACGATGAATCAGGATCTGGGCTTCTCGGCATCCGCCTTCGGCTTCGGCGCCGGCATCTTCTTCCTCGGCTACGTGCTGTGCGAGGTTCCCAGCAACCTGCTGCTCGTGCGCTACGGCGCGCGGCTCTGGATCGCCCGCATCCTGATCACCTGGGGACTGCTCTCGGCGGCCACCGCCCTGGTCTGGAGCCCCGGCAGCTTCTATCTGGTGCGCATCCTCCTGGGCGCCGCCGAGGCCGGCTTCTTTCCGGGCATGATCTTCTACATGACCCTGTGGTTCCCGCGGGAATACCGCGCCCGCATGTTCGGCACCTTCAACATTGCCGTGCCGCTGTCCTCGGTCATCGGCGCCCCCGTCTCCGGCCTGATCATCGAACATCTGAACGGCTGGAACGGCCTGGCCGGCTGGCAGTGGATGTTCATCCTGGAAGCCCTGCCCGCCATCGTCATGGGCGTCGTCGTCGCCCTCTTCCTTCCGTCCTCGCCCGAGAAGGCCGGCTTCCTGGCCGAGGACGAGCGCCGCTGGCTCTCCGCCCGGCTGTCCGCCGAGCGCGCGGCCCAGGAGAAGGCGGAACGCTTCACCGTCGCCCAGGCCGTCCGCGATCCCCGCGTCCTGCTGATGTGCCTGATCGCGGTCGGCCTCGTCATGGGCACCACGGGCATCGCCATCTGGATGCCGCAATTCGTCAAGGCCTTCGGCCTCAGCACCGTGCAGACCGGCTTCGTCGCCGCCATCCCCTCCGCCTTCATGGCGCTGGCCATGCTGCTGGTCGGCCGCCACGCCGACCGCACCGGCGAGCGCGTCTGGCACGCGGCCGGGCCGTTCCTGGTCAGCGCCGCCGGCTTCGTCCTCGCCGCGCTCAGCAGCGATCCGCTGATCGGGCTGGTCGGGCTGACCATCGGGGCGGCCGGCATCGGCGGCGCCTCGCCCAACATCTGGATCTTCCCGACCACCCTGCTGACCGGCACCGCCGCCGCGGCCGGCATCGCGCTGATCAACTCCGTCGGCAGCACCGGCGGCTTCTTCGGCCCCACCATCATCGGTTGGGTGCGGGACGCCACCGGCGGCTTCGCCGGCGCGCAGCTCGTCCTCGCCGGCGCCATGGCGCTGACGGCCTGCGCGATCCTGCTGCTCGGCCATCTGATGCGCGACATGATGCGCGGCGGCGGCGTTCCCGCATCCCCGTCCACTCGGGACCACGCACAGGAAAGCAAGGCATGAGCATCGCCGCAGTCCGCCTCTATCATCTGGTCGCCCCGCTGCCCGAGGTCATCGGCAACGCGCTGGTGTCCTTCGACCGCCGCGAGACCCTGTTCGTCGAGATCGTGGACCGCGACGGCCGGTCCGGTTGGGGCGAGGCCTGGCACACCCCCGCGGCCGACCACGCCACCATCGCCTCGCGCCTCGCCCCGCGCCTTCTCGGGCAGGATCCCCAGCAGGTCGGCCGGCTCTGGCAGGAGATGCGCGAGGTCGCCGGCGGAGCGATGGGGGCGGTGGCCGCCGTCGACATGGCGCTGCACGATCTCGCGGCCCGCCTGCGCGGCATTCCGGTCAGCACGCTGCTGGGTGGCGCCCGGCGCGACCGGGTGCCGGCCTATGCCAGCGGTCCCTTCTTCAAGCCCGGCGGTCATCCCTACCGCGACTTCGAACGCGAGGTGGAGGGCTATCTCCGGGCGGGCTTCAAGGCGATCAAGCTGCGCAGCGGCTTCGCCCCGGCGGACGACGCGGCCGTCGTCAACGCCGTCCGGCGGCTGATGGGACCGGACGGCACGCTGATGCTGGACTTCAACCAGTCCTACGCGCCGCGGGCCGCGCTGGCCGCCATCTCGAACATGCGGGAGGCCGGTCTGCTCTGGGTCGAGGAACCCACGGTTCCGGGCGACCTGCAAGGCTACCGCATGCTGTCCGGCCTGATGACGCCCGCGCTGGCCGGCGGAGAGACCTTCACGGACGCCCGCGCCTTCCGGCCCTTCCTGGAGGCCGGCTGCATGGACGTGCTGCAGCCGGACATCGCCGTCTGCGGCGGGCTGACCGGCGTCGGGCGGGTGGCGGCCCTGGCGGAGCTCTACGACCGGCCGGTCGTTCCCCATGTCTGGGGCGGCATCGTCAATTTCCAGGCCGCCCTGCACCTGACCGCGACCCTGCCCGCGCAGCGCAGCGGTGCCGGCGCGGGAGGCTACCCGTTCCTCGAATTCGATGCCGGGCCCAACCCGCTGCTGGACCTCTGCGGCCGTCCCGCCGTCAACGGCGACGGGACCGTCACGGTGCCTGACGGTCCGGGCTTCGGCATCGAGCTGAACGCCGACATCCTGACCCCCTTCGTCGTCGCGCGGCAAGACGTGACGGCACGGTAGTTCGCATTCGGCGAAAGTGATCTTGTACCAGCGGTCATTGATAATGACCGCTGGCATCCGCGCCGACTGGCGCGACGGCGGCACGGACTCCAGGGCTTCTCGGGCGACCTTGATCCATCTCCGGGCCGAACGTCATGCGGTCGCATTCGCGAGATGGTCGGATACGGTCGAGATGAACGCACGAAGACGCTGAAGGCGCCGCAGGTCCCGGTGATATCCCATCCAGATGTCCCGCGCCGGTGGCGGCGCCGGCAGTTCCAGTCGGCGGATACCCGGGATCTGATTGCCGACCACGCGGGGCAGGACGGCGATGCCGACGCCTTGCCTGCACATGCGCCCCTGGACGTGGCGGTTGTTCGATCGCAGGACCGGTCTCGCGTTGGGGAAACTCTCGATCAGCCACGCGATGTCGGGGAAATGGCCCGTGGAGGTGTCGTGGGTGATCAGCCGGAAACCGGCCCCATCGCCATATTGCGGCTCCTGCGCCTCTTCCGCGATGTAAACGCCATACTCGAGGCGGAAGAGCCGTCGCTGAACAATGTCGGCAGTGTCGAAAGGGACGATACGAAAAGCGACGTCGGCCTCCCGCTGGGCGAGGTTGAACTGGCGCGTGCCGGTCAGGATCTCGACGTCGACATTGGGGTGGGCTTTCGAGAAATCCGCCAGGATGGGAGGCAGGACATAGGCCCCGAACCAGTCCGCTGACGAAATGCGCAGACTGCCCTTGAGATTCCGTTCCTGCCCCGCAAGCCGGCGTTCCATCGCCAGTGCGCTTTCTTCCATCTGCTCCGCCAGCGCGATGATCCCGTGACCCTCTTCGGTCAGAACAAGACCGTCCGCGGTGCGCTGGAAGAGCGTTTGGCCGATCGCCTGCTCAAGGGCGCGGAGGCGCCGGCCGACGGTCGGATGGCTTGTCTGGAGAGAACGCGCGGCGGCACCGAGCGTGCCGGATCGCGCAATGGCGAGAAAGACTCTGACGTCACTCCATTCCATCATGCCACCCACACAAATCTGAACGCCGAGAGTACAGTTATGTCACTTACGGAACAAATCTAAATGCCTAGATTGCCCTCGGCGTCTGGAGATGGACCCTGCTGCGGAGTCGCCAGACCCATGGAGACCGCCGCCGCTTGGGTGAAGGAAGCGTGATCCCGGCTGTGAACCCCAAGGGAAGCTCGTCCGGACTGAACAGAGAGGATTTTCCCGAGGGGGCGCGGAACGCGGCGGCCCGGCGTCGTCTGAAAGCAACTTGGAGAGAAAACAATGAAGACCTGGCTCATCACCGGCTGCTCGAGCGGCTTCGGACAACGACTCGCGCTCGCTGCGGCACAACGCGGCGATCAGGTCGTCGCGACGGCCCGCGACGTCAAGACGATCGAAGAAATGGCCGGTCCTTTCGGCGGCCGCATGATGACCTTCCCGCTGGACGTGACGGATGCGGCAACAGCCAGGGCAGCGGTCGCAAGGGCGGTCGAGACCTTCGGCGGGTTCGACGTGCTCGTGAACAATGCCGGCTACGGACTGTTCGGCGCGATCGAGGAAGCTACGCCCGAAGACTATCGGCCGATGTTCGAGGTGAATGTCTTCGGTCTGATCGAAACCACCAGAGCCGCCCTGCCCGTCCTGCGACGTTCCGGCGGAACGATCGTCAACATGTCGTCCGGCGCCGGCATCGCGGGCAGCGGCGGCGGAGGCTATTACAACGCCGCCAAATTCGCCGTGGAAGGGATTTCCGAAGCGCTCGCCGGCGAGCTGGAGCCGTTCGGCATCCGCGTGCTGATCGTCGAGCCTGGGCCGTTCCGCACCGATTTCCTCGGCCGTTCGATCAGGATGGCGGCCAACGAGATGCCGGAATACGCCGCGAGTTCGCGCAGGCACTACCGCGAGACCAACAACGGCAATCAGGCGGGCGATCCCGACAAGGCGGTCACGGTGATCTTGCAGGCGGTCGACGCTGACGACGCCCCGCTTCATCTGCCACTCGGCCCCATCGCGCACGCGATCGCCGAGCGAAAGCTGGCCGCGTTCCGCAGCGATATCGACGCTTGGCGCGACATCTCGATCGCCACCGATTTCGATCGGCCCCGAGCGCCGGCCGCGACCCCCGTTTAAACGTCAACATCGACTGGAAAGCGATCATGATCGCAGCTTTGAAGGGGTTTACCCAACAGTTGGTGCCGGTGAACGGCATCAAGATCAACGCTGTTACGGGAGGTTCGGGCCGGCCGGTCCTTCTGCTTCACGGCTGGCCGGAAACATGGTGGGAATGGCACAAGCTGATGCCGCTGCTGGCCGGGCATTTCAGCGTGGTGGCCATGGATCTGCGCGGTGCAGGCTTTTCCGACTGCCCGCTCGACGGCTATGACAAGGCGACGATGGCGCGCGACGCGCACGAGGTGATGGTTGCCCTTGGGCATGAACGCTACGCCGTGTGCGGACATGACATCGGCGGAATGGTCGCCTTGCCGCAGGCCGCCATCTATCGGCACGCCGTTACCCATCTGGCCGTCCTCGACGTTCCGCTTCCCGGCTGGACCGGATGGGAGGCGACCGCCGCGAGGCTCTGGCACTTCGGCTTCCATATGAACCGGGACCTCCCCGAGCGCCTGATCCATGGCCGTGAATATGACTATGTTTCGGCCTTCATGGCTGAGCGGTTCTACGATCACGGCACCTTCGATCCGGCGGACATCGAGATCTACGCCAAGGCGATGGCTCTTCCCGGCCGCACGCGCGGTGGCATGGAGTGGTATCGCGCCCTCGCCGCCGATCATGCGGCGGCTCTCGAGTACAAGAAGCACCCCCTCGAGATACCGGTGCTCGGTCTGGGTGGGGACCAGCGGTTCGGGGCGCAGATGGTGCCGATGCTCAAGGAATTCGCCGGTCATGTGACAGGTGGCTCGATCGCGCGGTGCAGCCACTATGTCGCGGACGAGCGGCCCGATGAGGTCGCGGCCGCCCTGATCGATTTCCTCAAAATCCACTGAAACGCCGCGCCCGCGCCGTCGCGGGCCGGGCGGATCGCGACGCTGCCGGCGAATAGTGCCCGCAAGCGGTCGCAACGGATCGACAAAATCAAGGAGACTGTCATGACCGCACCCCTCATTCGCGGAGTCAATCATATCGGCATCACGGTGCCCGACATCGAAGCGGCAAAATCTTTCCTGGTGGAAGCCTTTGGCGGACAGGTGATCTACCAATCCTTCGGACCGCAGGATCCACCGCGGCAGGGACCCGAATTCGAGCGGGCCGTCGGCGCTTTCCCCGGCACGGTCGTGCGTGCGCAGGCGATGGTCAAGATTGGAACCGGACCCGATATCGAGCTTTTCGAAATGCACGGCCCCGAGCAAGCCCAGCCGATCCGGGCGAGCGACTTCGGCATCACGCACTTCGCTCTCTATACCGACGACATCGACGCATCGGTCGAGCGCTTCGAGAAGGCCGGAGGCACCCCCCTCACCGCGCCGCGCGCCATTCCCTATGCAACCGAGAAAGGTCCTGGAAACAAGGTCTGCTACTGCCGCATGCCCTGGGGCACGACGATGGAATTCATCACCACGCCGGACCGTATGGCCTATCACGACCAGACCGATCTGCGCCGGTGGCAGGACGAGGACTGAGCAGGGCGCGAGAAAAGGATCCGCATCCATTCCAGGGATTTGTCCGTAGCTGTTATGCGCTGACGGTCCCGGCAGCGCGTCCTTCCTCGCACACAGAGCCGCCGATTCATGAAAACTGCCTTTTCGGGATGAGGGGGGTCGCGTCCCGGATTTCCACCCAAAATCCACTCGGGCGCACCCCCCTCACTCCGAACCTCTCCCGGAGGGGAGGAAATCCACTTTCAAACGCGATCGTCCTGATCAAGCACCGCCGGCCGCGGTGGCTTCGACCATGCGGAAATACTCCTGGTTCGACTGTTTGATGCGGGTGCGCGTCTCCCACTGCCCCACCGGCGCCGACGGGCCGCGCCCCTGCAAATCCCAGACGATGTTGAATTCCAGACGATGTCGATCGGCTCGCGGTTCGACGACGCGGTTCCGGAGTCCGTGCCGTCCTGACGGAGCCGACGGTTCCTTCGCCCCGGCCGGGGCCATGGCCTCAATCGAGGGCCAGCAGGGGACCGAAGGCCTCCTCCAGGCTGCTGCGGTGCAGGCCGAGCTTCGCCGGGTTGCCGGGCGTCAGGTTCACCGCGCGGATCAGGCGGCGGACCACTTGGCCATCCGCCACGTCGACGTCGATGATGTTGAGGCAGCCGTAATCCTGCTCGAAGGCCGACAGGGCCGACAGGCCGGCGCCGCAGGCCCAGGACAGCAGCATGCGGTTGACGCCGTCATGGGCGACCAGCGCCAGATGGGTCCAGCCCGGTTGCCGCACCAGCGCCTCGACGGCGGCCACCACCCGGTCGCGCACGGCGGCGAAGCCGTCGCCGTCGGCGAAGCGCCCGTCCTCCGCCGCCGCGTCGAAGCCGTAGACATAGGCGGCCTCGCGGCTCTCCTTCGGCACCCCCGACAGCCGGCCGGCGCGGATTTCCAGGAAGGCGGGATGGTCCTCCACCGGCAGCCCATGCGGGGCGGCGGCCAGTTCGGCCGTCTGCCGCGTGCGGGCAAGTCCGGAACACAGCACGCGGTCCAGCGGCACCGCGGCCAACAGCGCGCCGGCGGCCCGCGCCTCCTCCCGCCCGCGTTCCGTCAGGGCGGCCAGCTTCGGGTTCAGCGGTTGGCCGTCGGCGTCGTAATAGGCGACATGGCCGTGGCGCAGCAGGTAGAGGCGGCGGCGGGCGGCCGTCCCCTCCAGGGGCGGGAACAGGCTCATCGACCGACCCCCTGCCCTTCTGCGGCGAGGCGCTTCGGATTGCTCACCGCCAGCCGCGCCAGCGTGATCTCCTTCAGCACCGCCCGCAAGGCGGCCTGCCGGTCGGGCGCGTCGAAGCGGCCGGCGTCGATGGCGGCGCAGAGCCGCGGCAGCAGCGCCGGAAGGTCGCCCGCCTCGCCCAGCAGG
This sequence comes from Azospirillum sp. 412522, assembly GCF_019805165.1. Taxonomy (GTDB): domain Bacteria; phylum Pseudomonadota; class Alphaproteobacteria; order Azospirillales; family Azospirillaceae; genus Azospirillum. The sequence continues at coordinate 6,333 of NZ_RWIJ01000002.1, read as the reverse complement.
CCGCCGACGGCCGCCGCCAGGGCCGGCTCGGCCGTAGCGCCGGCGGCCAGCTCCCGTTCAGCGGTCCCCAGCGCGTTGGCGATCATCAGGGCGGTGAAGCGCTGGTCGGCCGGCACCACCGGCAGGATCGCCTCGCGGAAGCTGCGGAGCGCAATGGCGACGAGGTCGCGGGCGCCGGGATCGTCGTTGATCATGCCGCGTCTCCGTTCATAGGGAAGCCCCGACGCCGTCCAGATGGCGCAGGAGGTCCATTTCGATCTCCGGCAGCATCCGGCCGGTCAGCGCCAGTTCCAGCGACGGCTCGGTGCCGGAGAGGTGGCGGTCCGCCTGCTGGATGGCGATCACCGCCCAGCGCATGCAGGCGGCGGCTTCCCAGTAGGCGACGGCCTTCGGGTCCACCCGCCGTCCGGCGGTCTCCTCGTAGCCGGCATAGAGATCGCCGCGGTCGGCGATGCCGCCGGCCTCGCGGTCGTTGCGGCCGAAGCGCCAGCAGGCGGCACAGAACCAGCCCAGATCCTCCATCGGGTCGGACCAGCCCGCGAACTCCCAGTCGATGATCGCGGTCAGCCTGTCGCCCCCGACGGCATCCTCGACCATGTAGTTGCCGGTTCGGTAGTCGCGATGGCACAGCACGAGGTCACCGGCCGGCGGCGCGTTTCGTTCCAGCCAGCGCAGGCCGTAGGCCAGCACCGGGTCGCTGGCGGGATGGCGCCCGGCCCAGCGGCGGAAATCGGCGACCGCCTGCAAGGCTGCCGTCGGTTCGGGCAACGCCAGGAACTCCAAACCTTCTGCACCCGGCCGCACCCGGTGGATCAGGCCAAGCTGCCGGCCGAGTTCGCGGGCCAACTCGCGCCGCGGCTCCTCGCTCTTGACCATGCGGAAGCCGGCAGCGGTCCCCGCCGCCCGCCGCATGATGTAGAAGGGCGCCCCCAACATCGCCGGGTCGGCGCCGACGAACAGCGGTTCCGGCACGGTGGCGCCGGCGGCGAAGACGGCGCGCAGGACCGCGGCCTCCTCCGCCTTACCCAGGCTGGCCGACACGCCGGAGGACGATCCGGTGCGCAGCACGCAAGCGTGGCGGCCGGACAGCGGCCCGCCGTCGATCTCCAGCGTCACCGCGAGGTTGAGCGAGATGGCGCCGCCGCTGAGCCGCCCCTCGTCGATGACGGCGACCGACCGCGCCCCGGCCTGTCCGGCCAGCCAAGCCTCCAGCGCCGCCTTCCGGTCGGGATCGAGACCGGCCTTCCCGCCGCCGCTCACCGCCAGCCCCAGAAATCGTCGCCCTCGGCGAGATAGCTGCGGCTCAGCACCATCTTGTGGACCTCCGAGGCGCCGTCGACCAGCTTGGCCTGCCGGGCGTAGCGGTAGATCCATTCCAGCACCGTGTCCTTGGAATAGCCCCGCGCCCCGCAGAGCTGGATCGCCGTGTCGGCCGCCTTGAACAGCGTGTCGGCGACCTGGACCTTGGCCATCGACACCTCCTTGCGGGCGAAGCTGCCGCTGTCCAGCGCATGCGCCGCCTTCATGGTCAGCAGCCGGCCGATCTCGATCTGCATCGCCGTCTCGCCCAGCATCCACTGCACGCCCTCATGCTCGGCCAGCGGCATGCCGAAGCTTTCGCGCTCCTTGACGTAAGCGGCGGCGATCTCCAGGCAGCGCTTGGCGAGGCCGGTCCAGCGCATGCAATGGGTCAGCCGCGCCGGACCCAGCCGAATCTGCGTCGCCTTCAGCCCGTCGCCGACCTTCATCAGCACATTCTCGTCCGGGATCTCCAGCCCGTCGAAGACCAGTTCGCAATGGCCGCCATGCTCCTCCGGTCCCATGATCGGGATGCGACGCTCGATGCGCCAGCCCGGCTGGTCGCGATCGAACAGGAAGGCGGTCAGCCCCTTGCGCGGATCGTCCGACGTGCGCGCCATCAGGATGAAGTGCTGCGCTGTCCCGGCCCCTGTGATGAACCATTTGCGCCCCGTGACCACCCAGCGGTCGCCCCTGCGCTCGGCGCTGGTCTTCATCATCGACGGGTCGGATCCGCCGCCCGGATGCGGTTCGGTCATGGCGAAGGCGCTGCGCACCCGTCCCTCGACGATGGGGGCGAGCCAGCGTTCCTTCTGGGCCGGCGTGCCGACCATGCTCAGGAGCCGCATGTTGCCGTCGTCGGGGGCGGCGGCGTTGAAGCAGACCGGCCCGAAGATGGAGCGGTTCATCTCCTCGTAGCAGGCGGCGATGCCGACCATCGGCAGCCCCTGGCCACCGGCCTCCTTCGGGAGCTGAAGGGTCCATAGGCCGGCCGCCTTCGCCTTGGCGCGCAGGGCCTCCAGCGGCGCCTCGGCGATGTTCTCGTGCTCGTCCCAGTTGGCGCGGTCGGCCTCGACCGGAAGGATCTCCTGCTCGACGAAGGCGCGGACGCGGCGACGGGTGTCGTCCAGCTCCGGGGAAAGGGTGAAGTCCATGGATCCGCTCCTTATCGTTTAAAGCGACGAGACCAGATGGCCGCCGTCGACGGCCAGCACCGATCCGGTCATGTAGGCGCCGGCATCGGACGCCAGCAGAAGCAGCGGACCGTCGAGATCGGCCAGCCGGCCGAGCCGGCGCTGCGGGATGCGCTTGACCAGCGCCTTGCCGGCGTCGCTGGCGAAGAAGTCGGCGTTCAGTTCGGTCTCGACATAGCCGGGGCACAGCGCGTTGACCCGGATGCCGTAACGGGCCAGCTCCAGCGCCATCGCCTTGGTCAGATGCACCAGCCCGCCCTTGGCGGCGATGTAGGACGAGACCTGCCCCGCCACCCGCATGCCGAGGATGGAGGCGATGTTGACGACCGCCCCGCCCTGCCCGTCGTCGCGCATGCGCCGCGCCACCGCGCGCGCCACCCGGGCGCAGCCGGTCAGGTTGGTGTCGACCACCCGGTCCCACTCCTCCTCGCCCATGTCGAGGAAGGGGCGCGTGGCGGTGACGCCGGCATTGTTGACGAGGATGTCGACGCGGCCCAGCGCTCCCCACGCCTCTTCCACCGCGGCGGTGACGGAGGCGGGATCGGTCACGTCCATGGCGACGGTAACGGCGCTGCCGCCGGCGGATTCGATGGCGGCGCGGGTTTCGGCCAGCGCGTCGGTCCGACGCGCCGCCAGGGCGACGCGGGCGCCCGCCTTTGCCAGCACGCCGGCGAAATGGCGGCCGAGGCCGCTCGATGCGCCGGTGACCAGCGCCGTCTTGCCGGTCAGGTCGATGGTGACGCTCATCGCTTCTCCTATATGCGGGCTATGGACGGGAGCTCGCGGGACGGGCGCCGATGCGCCGTTCCGGTGGCAAAAAAAGAGCGAGCGCTCGATTTATATCCCGACCGTTCGTCCGGCGCAAGAATGATTGGCTGCGCAAACGGTGGACAAGGCACCCAGAGCCTGAGCAATCGCATCCGGCGACTGTGATCTTGCACCGGAAAACCAGTCATCCCCGCGGAGGCGGGGATCCAGGCTGCCGATCCAAGTGCTTGAGACGGCTGGATTCCCGCCTTCGCGTTTGTGAAGAAATCGGGTACTCACGGAGAGAGGCCTCAAGTTTGAAGCGCATCGCGTCGCATCGCATCGCGTGCTTACCTCGGCCGTCATTCCCGCGAAGGCGGGAATCCAGACTTTGCAAGCAAAATCAATGGGTAGCCTGGATCCCCGCCTCCGCGGGGATGACGAGTGGGAAACCTGCGCGCTTACAAAATTAGGGTTTTCTTATGTGTGTTCGATTTCTTCACAGGCTCCTTCGCGGGAATGACGGAAGCTGCCTTGCGGCACCGCTGCATACGGCGGTGGACCGGCACAGCTCAGGCGGTGGACACCCGGTCGCGCAGCACCCGCTTGGTCACCTTGCCGTTGGCGTTGCGCGGCAGCGCGTCGCCCAGCAGGGTGACGTAGTCGGGCACCTTGTACTCGGCGAGGTTGGCGCGGCAGAAGGCGCGCACGTCGTCTTCGGTCAGTCCGCCGGTCTTGGAGATGACGAAGACATGGATCTTCTCGCCCAGCACCGGATCAGGATGGGCGACCACCGCCGCCTCCACCACGTCCGCATGGCGGACCAGCAGGTTCTCGACCTCGACGCTGTAGATCTTGTGGCCGCCGCGGTTGATGACGTCGTTCTTGCGGTCGTAGAGCCGCAGATAGCCCTGCGCATCCACCGCGCCGATGTCGCCGGAGCGCCAATAGCCGTCGACGAAGCTGTCGCGGGTCGCATCCTCGCGGTTCCAATAGCCGCGGATGGTCATCGGACCGCGGATCCACACCTCCCCGCTCACCCCCGGCGGGCATTCGCGGCCCGCCTCGTCGACGATGCGCAGGTCGCCGCAGGGCACGCACAGGCCGACCGAATCCAGGCAGGCGCGGGTGTGGCCGATGGGGACGACGCTGATGATGGTGGCGCATTCGGTCGAGCCGTAGGCGTTCAGCAGATGCAGGCCGGGCAGCCGCTCCGCCATCGCCTCCACCGTCGCTTCCGGCATCGGGGCGCCGCCGAAGCCGCCGATCCGCCAGGACGACAGGTCGTAGCGGCTGAAATCGGCGCGCAGCAGGCAGAGATTGTACATGGCCGGCACCAGCACGGTGGTGGTCATGCGCTCCCGGCCCGCCAGCTCCAGGAAGCCGGCGACGTCGAAGGCCGGCATCATCACGGTGCAGCCGGCGACCCGGATCATCGCCATGACGACGGCGACCAGCCCGGTGACATGCGAGGCCGGAACCGCCAGCACCGCCCGTTCGCCCTCGCGATAGTCCCAGCATTCCTCGAAATGCATGGCGGAGTGGATGATGTTGACATGGGCCAGCAGCGCGCCCTTCGGCTTGCCGGTGGTGCCGGAGGTGTAGAGGATGACGGCGGTGTCCTCCTCCCGCTGCGGCTCCATCGGGTCGGGGAGGGAGGCACCGGTTTCCAGCAGCTCCTCGAAGGGGCGGCAGCCGTCCGCCGCGCCGCCGACGGAGAAGCGCGAGACGAGCGACGGCACCTCCGCGGCGTCGGGCATCCGGTCGGCCAGGGACGCGTCATGGACCAGGATGGCGGCGCCGCAGTCGTTCAGGATTCCGGCGATGCCCGGCCGCTGTTCCCGCGCGCTGACCGGCACCGCCACGATACCGGCCCGCGCCGCCGCCAGCAGGGCGATCAGGAACTCCGCGCGGTTGCTCAGGACCAGCGCCATGCGGTCGCCCGGCCGCGCCCCCTGCGCCAGAAGGGCCGCGGCGGCGCGCGTCACCAGCCCGTCCAGTTGCCCATACTTGTAGCGCCGCTCGCCATCGACCAGAGCCTCCCCGTCCGGCCGCCGGGCGACGGCGGCGCGGAACAGGGCGTCGATGGTGGTGGGACGCTCGCTGTAGCATGGTACGAGACGCGTGCCGAAAAGCAGCTCGCGCCGTTTGGGAACGCCCGTTCCGTCCGGCCAGGCCATGCCCGTCCTCCCTGACGATTTCGTTGGATTGCCGGGCGGAAATCCGGTGGCGCTATGAGGATGCTGTGCGGGCTCACCGGTACCGCCCTTGTCGGTATCGCGAAAATTATGTCATTCTATGAACTGAGTGTCAAACAGTGGCACCATCAGTGTAGCAAACAGAGTGCCCGGCGCGAGCGGAACAGACGCTCTGAGCCCCTGCTCCCCAATTCCGCACATCATCGAAGAGCCGGCGCAGGACGCCTGCCGATCGGGAGGAAACCGATGTCGACACCCCATTACGTGACCCTAGCCGACAGCCAGATGCGCGTCTGGCGCAGTGGATCCGGTCCGGACCTGCTGGTCCTTCCCGGTCTGATCGAGGCCGCCTCCGTCCGTGCCGACCGGCTGGCGCGGGCCTTGCCCGGCTGGACGATCACGGCGTTCGACCTTCCGGGAACCGGCGGGTCGGTCACAAGCTGGGCGCAGGACATCGCCGGATTGGCCCGCCTGATCGCCGATGCCGCCGGCAGGCTCGGCCTGGCCGGCTGCCCTCTGCTCGCCTTCGACCTTGCCGCCCCCCTGGCCCGCGCGCTGCCCGCCGCCGGCTGGCGGCCGGACGGGCTGCTGCTGGCCGATGCTGGCGCGGCCGCCGGCTGGAGCGGCCGGGACCTGCGCCCCGCCCCGCTGACGCCGCGCGCCGATGGAACCCATCTGGCCGTGCTGTGGGCGCATCTGCGCGATGCCCATATCCTGGAGCCCTCCGACGCCGGCCATCCCGCCGCGACCGGCGCGCCCCTGCCCGGCCCCGCCGAGCTGGACGCGATGCTGCGCACCGCCGCCGTCGCGCCGGATCGCTATGCCGCCCTGTGGTCGCTCTGCCTCGACGCCCTGCGCGGGGGGCCCGGCGAGGACGGGGCGGTCCGCGCCGATGG